>CAWGSB010000027.1:0-137249 GCA_963825105.1 uncultured Alphaproteobacteria bacterium | reverse complement strand
CCGTACAGAGCGTCAGTTTCCGCGGGGTCGTAACCCACAGCAGGTTCATGAGCCCGAGCAGCGCAATTGCAAGACCCAGGGTAGCTACCGCCTTAACCACAGGCTCCCGATGCGCAAGGCCGGGCGCCACAAATCGTCCGAACCCCGACGACAGGATGGAGCCAAGCCCGATGCTGGCCAGCCACGCGATCGGCTCTGGATATCCCCAGTCGAGCAGTTGCCACGCAACCATGGCTCCAAGCGCTCCGATCGCCCCATAGGCAAAGTTGAGCACCCCCGTCGCCCGATTGAGGATCACCAGACCGACCCCGCCGAGGGCATAAAGCGCACCCACGGCGAGACCGGACATGAAAAAGAGCCAATAGGCTAACATTTCATTCTTTAGCGTTCACTTGGCAGCATCATTCGACAAAGCCTATTTGGCGATGCCCAGTTTTTTCTCCTCGGCCCGGATCGGATCGAGATAGGCGCTCGCGACATCGGTGCATTGGCCTACGACCTTGAACCCACCTACGACCGTCGCCATCATGTTGGCGTGGTTTGGCATATGGCGGTCGGCGTCGCCGACATAATATGGACCGCAGAGCAGATCGGATTTTTCACCCGTGATCCCGCGGATCGCTGCCGACACAGTTTTGCGATCGATCTTGGCGGGATCAAGCTTCAGCATCGCGTTGACGAAAAATTTCGCGGACACGAAACCGGATTGGCTGAACGTGTCGCGCTTGTCCTTCGGTGAGCCAAACTTGTCCATGACTTCGCGCCAGTTGGTTGCATCCGGCCCGGTACCATCAAACGGTGTCAGTTCGATATTGACGGTCATATGCCCATGCCAGTAATCGCCGAGCATATCTGGAATCGCGCGATCATAGAGCGGTGTCGATGAAATCCACTTGAACTTGTCGCGCAGGTTCTGATCCTGGACGGCCTTCAGGAACCCTGCAGCCATGCCGGCAGGCAGGTTAACGAGGACCGTGTCGGCGCCCGACGCGACTGCCTGCAGCACGGCAGAATTCATATCGGCGGCTGCAGGATCGAGCAGAACACTCGATCCCTTGAGGTTCTTGGATTGCATGTATTTCTCGGTCCAGCCGCAGGAACAATGCCCGACGGTGGGAATGTTGAGACCAATGCAGACTACGTTCTTCGACCCGACCGTAGCCACCGCCCACTGCGCGGCGCCGACGCTGGACGGCAGCGGCCCCTCGTTGGTCGAAACGATATTCCTGATTCAAAGCACTCCGAGACCGCACAGGCGGAAGCCATCGACATGACATCTTCAGTCGCATAGAGCTTCGCGTTGACCCCCATCTCGACGAAGGACCCGCTTCCCACGAGAGCCACGACCTTGACGTCCTTCACCAGTTTTGCGGCAACCTGACCCGCCACCTCGGGACTCCATTGGTCATCCTCGACAAGATATTCGATCGGCCGACCGTTGATGCCGCCATTCTGGTTCACGCAATCGAAATACGCTTTTGCCGCCCGAGCGGATGATGAAAAATCGTCCGGTCCGGTCTTGCCGACCACGGCGCCGACCTTGATCGGCTCTCCGCCGGCCTTTTGGCCGTTGTTGAGCCCGCACTGCGGCGCGGCTTGTGCCGCTCCGGCCATCAGGATGAGTGCCCCGGCCGACAAAGCGAAATGGTAGCGAATACCCTTCATGCGTTCCTCCTCCTGGTTGCTTCCGGCATCGGTGTGCCGAATCTTCTGTTGATCGATGACACGCAAATCGGCGACGTATCAGGCCACCTTCTCCTTTTCGAGAATGAAGCGGGCTGCGCGCTCTCCAATCATGATTGACGGCGCATTGGTATTTCCCGAAACAAGCGCGGGCATGATGGATGCATCGGCAACGCGCAGACCGGTCACGCCAAGCACCTTCAGGTCTTCCCCAACTACGGCCATAGGGTCATCAGCCAACCCCATCTTGCAAGTGCCCGCTCGGATGGAAGCGCGTTTTCGCTATGGAGCGCACGTAGTCACGAAGCGCTTGCGGATCGTTTTCGACGCCCGGTTTCGGCAGCGCACGTCTCTTGATGATGCGTGCCAGTGACGGAGCCTCCGTAATCTTGATAGCGAGTTCTACGCCACGAACGAGGGTTTCGAGATCCGCCGGATTTGAGAGCGCATTTGCGTTGAAGAGCGCCGGATCCTTCGGATTGGACGATCGCAGCTTCACAGTTCCGCGCGATTGTGGACGAGAAGCATGGACCGATGGAAATCCCATGGCCCGGCTCCGGCTGACGATCGGCGAAGCCGATGAATGTCGGCAAGACATGAAACTGGACGTCTCGGCAGTCCGGCTCCAGATGTATCTACGAAGCCACCGCATTCCACGACGTTGGAGGTCGAGAAGGCCGGTCTTCGTCAGCGTGTATTGCAGCATGTGCTTGAACGCGGCCAGGCCCTTGTCCTGCCCGAACAGCGAGAGGATATTGACTTCCGCCTGAACGGTCGCGTTCGAGATGGTCCTGGTAGTTCTCGCCAACGCCCGGCAGGTTCGCGACCACGTCGATGCCGTGGCTTTTCAGGTGTGCCGCTTCGCCAATTCCGGACAATTGCAGCAGCTTGGGAGTGGCGATAGCACCGGCGGACAGTACAATCTCGCGCCTGGCCTCGAACGATTCGCCGCCTTCAAGCTGCACGCCGGTTGCGCGGGTGCCCTGGAACAGACCTTGTGCACCCGTCTTCCGGTCAGAACTACAAGATTGGCGCGCCCTTCAGCTTCGCGCAAAAATGCTTCCGCAGACGATTCGACGGCCCCTTCGTAGGTCGTTGTCTGGTAGAAGCCAACGCCTTCCTGCCGCGAACCGTTGAAGTCCTCGTTGTAGGGCAGTCCCGCCTCCTGCGCGGCGCGAATGAAGGCCCAAGACAGCGGGTGACCGTATCGTCGATCGGAAACCTTCAGCGGCCCGGCCGCGCCATGGTACTCGCCGGAGAGCCTCTGGTTCCCTTCCAGATCACGGAAGATCGGAAGAACCTTGTCATACGACCAGGCGCGGCAACCCATCTGCGCCCAGGTATCGTAATCCTGCTTCTGACCCCGAACATAGAGCATGGCGTTGATTGAACCTCCGCCACCGAGCACATTGCCCTGCGGCACGATGGATGGGCGTCCGTTCAGGCCCTTCTCGCTTTCGGACGCGTAGAAGTGCACATCGACGCCTTTTTCAATTACTTTGAAAAACGTCGCCGGAATGTGGATGTAACGGTCGGTGTCCTTGCCACCGCTCTCGATCAGCAAAACCCTGTTTACGGAATTCTCGGAAAGACGGGCCGCGAGCACGCATCCGGCGGCGCCGCCTCCAGCAACGATGAAGTCAAATTCTGCCATTTGCGTTACCATGAACACGCTGGATGAGTGGACGGTCCGTGATCAACAGAAGACGGTTTGCACGGTGGTGAATTCCTTCAGGCCGTCGATCCCGAACTCGACACCGACGCCGGACTGCTTGACGCCTCCGAACGGAGCATTGGGTTGAATTGCACCATGCTTGTTGATCCATACCGAGCCACATTCCAATTGGCTGGCCACCTCACGCGCGCCATCGAGATTGCTACCCCAGACCGATCCACCGAGCCCGGCGGCGTTGTCGTTGGCTTTTGCGATCGCCTCGGCGACGTCGTGATAGCGGATGATCGGCAACGCGGGACCGAACTGCTCTTCGTCAACCAGACGGCAACCGTGGTCCACGTCGGCGACGAGAGTGACTGGATAAAAATACCCGCTTCCACCTTCCGGGTTTCCGCCAAGGATAACCCGCCCGCCTCTGGCCCGCGCCTCATCCACGAAGGACGAGACGATGTCATACTGTGCTCGGTTCTGAACCGGCCCCAGGGCGGAAGCGTCGGCAAGACCATCGCCAACAACAACCTTGGAGGCGTATTCGGTCAATCGCCTGCAAACTTCATCATAGATGCTGTCGTGAACGTATAGTCTCTTCAAACAGGCGCAGGTCTGGCCGCTGTTGATGAATGCGCCCCAAAACAATCCCTCGATGATTTCTGCGACATTCGCATCGGGGAGAACGATCCCCGCATCGTTACCTCCCAATTCCAGCGTTAGCCGCTTCAATGTGCCGGCGGCGCTCGCCATGATCTTCCTTCCCGTCCTGGTCGAGCCGGTGAAGGTCAGCTTTGCGATACCAGGGTGCGACGTCATCGCGGCGCCAAGTTCGTTGTCGCCAGTAACAACGTTCACCACACCCGCCGGAAGAATCTCATTTATCAACTCTACGAGGCGGATGGTGCTGAGCGGTGTCTGCGGCGACGGCTTGATGATCACCGTGTTGCCGGTCCGCACGGCTGGAATGATATGCCAGCACGCGATCATTACCGGCCAATTCCAGGGCGTAATCGCGCCGACAACGCCGATCGGCTTGCGATGTAGTTCGACCCGGCCGGCTTCGTTCTCCTGCAGCACCTCGACGGGCAGCGCGAGTTCCGCCGTATAGCGCGTCCAGGCAACGGCTCCGCCGAGTTCGAAGCGCGAGCCGAGTCCGTTCAAGGGCTTGCCTTGTTCCAGCGTCAGCAGATGCGCAAGTTCCTCGGCGTGAGCATCGATCGTCGCGGCGATCTTGCGGCAGGCCTCGGCGCGGACGGCATCCGGTTCCATACGCCAGGTACGAAACGCAGAATTCCGCCGCGGTCACGGCACTGTCGAGGTCCGCGGCAGTCGCACGCGGCATTCGGCCGACGACTGTGCCGTTGGATGGGTTGCGAATCTCAACGAAACGGGTGGTCGGTTTCTTTTCCCCGCCAATGATCAACGAAAAGCCGTCCATGTTCTCTCTCTCGAGGTTTCCCGGCCTCGACAAGAGCGCATAGCTCAAGTGCTGTCTTGGATTCCCGCGCGACGCGAATTGGACAGGAGCGCGTTGCGACGAATATTTCTCTCAAGGCTGCCATAGAATGGCGATCTGCGGCTGGGTCGGCTTGTCCCAGCTCACCGTCCCCGGCAAAGGGCACAGGAAATTCAGACCAGAGGCGATCCGGAGATCCCGCCTTCCATTCGCGTCATCATGCCGGCGCTCCGATCTAGGCGGCGGTTTCCCGTTGGAGCAGGTCCCCAGGCGAGCAATCGAAGGCGCGCTTGAAGCACCGATTGAAGTAGGAAATGTCGTTGAACCCCGAGGAGTACGCGACCTCCGCGATGGTCGATGCTCCCGTCGTTCGCTTCATCTGCGTCAATTGCTCGCGCGCGAGATGAAGCCGCCGCAATCGTATCAACGACGTTGCGGTCGTTCCAAGAGTGCTGAAATCGTCCTGCAATGTCCTCAGCGAGACACCTACCTTGGCGGCGAGCCACTGCGGCGTGAGATGCTGCTCAGTCAAGTGGCGATCAATCAGTACCTGGACGATTTCCAATCTTCCGCATGCAAAATCCGAGATCGGCAGGCGATCGATTTCAACGTCGGTCGCAAAGGCCTGGCGCGTCGCGCTGAACAGGAGCTGCCGAAGATGTGGCGCTCGCTTGTCGTTGCAATCCGTTCTGAACAGCTTGACAACGAGAGCATGCAACATGGCCGCCATCGGATCGGCTGCGCTGAGCCGCCGCGATACTTCGATCGGCTGCGATTTGTCGGAAAAGAGAAGCTGGCGTGGAAGATGAACCGAGAGGTGATTGGAGAACCTGCCGCCGAAATGGAAAATCGACGGGCTCGACGAATCCACCAGGATGCAGTCACCCGGTTCGATGATGGATTGCCGACCGTACTGCTCGACACCGCAACTGCCTTCCAGCTGCAACAGCAAAAACAGGTTGGCACCATAGTCGGAGCGGATATCCCGCTCGTCACGGCAGATGACTTCGAGATTGTTGGCGATCCGGGCAAGCTCGATGCCACCCGCAAGCATGACATCCGCAGCGCCTGTCACTGTTTTGGACTGCGCCGGCAATCTCGATTGAAACCGCCCGCAGATCGAATGCAGTCGGTCCGACCATTGATCACAATCATACGCCTGCCGGCTATCAGGAACCAACTCCCTAAGCTGGACCAATTCCATGTCTACCCCCTCCCTACCCCAGCCCATGATTCTTACATGGCGTCCGGTGGCATTTTGCGTCGACCTTTTGCGGTCAATCTCGATTTTCTCTTTGATGGCGGGCTCAACCGACAAACATCGACCGTCACAGCCCTACGACACTGACCCCCTTGTTGCCCAAGCCGCGCGTCTCGGGTGCGCAAGCAGCGCCTCTGATGGTCACGATAGAGCCGCCAGCCAAGACGAATCAACAGAAATCCAGGGGGCGCGGGCTTTGCCCGCGGAAAATGCCAAGCCTTCGGACCACCTAACGGCAAAGGTCGAGCGACATTGGTACATCTGCTTGCACTGCGAGATCAACGCTTCGCCGGAAGCCGCCTTGGATCCATTGAATTCAACTGTGGGATCAAAAATGGTGTGAGTACCCGCATGAGTAATTTCGAAACGGACGTACTAATCACCGCTGTTCATTGGCTTCAAAGCGCGTGTTCGATTCCGGCCAGGGGCACCAACGTTCCAACTCATCAAATCAGAAGTCAAACGTTCGCCCCCGCGTCAAATCTGCGCGGCGACCTTATCCAGGCCGATCAGGCGGGCGAGCGTGCGCACTTCCTGCTTCTGATCCTCGCGCAGTTGAAACAATAGCGGCATCGCCGCCGATTTCAGCTGCTGGACTTCGGCGGAGTCGGGGTCGATCGGCGCGCCGGTAGTGTGCGGATCGGCCTTGCGCGTTGAGTGGATCTTGCGGGCCACGGCGCGCAGCGCGTCTTCCACCGCCGGCCAGTAATATTCCTGGTCGGAAGAGAGCCGCAGGCGCTCCTTGATGCCGGCGATCTGCACGTCGCTGAGCAGCGCGTAGGTTTTCTGCGGCGCCGGCCTGGCGGCCGCCTTCGGCTTCGACGGCGCAGCCACCGGGGCCGCGATCTTCGGCATCTCGATATCGGTCGGCGCGGTGGATGCATAGGCCTGCCGCAGCGGCTCGCCCAGGCTTGCCGTCCGCAGCGGCTCGACCGACGCCAGCGCGAGCCTGGCGACCGCGAGCCTGTCCTGCTTGCTTTCCCGGTTCGCGACCGGGCTTTTGACGATGAGGAAAGCCTCCGCCCGGGCCGCCGGTACGCTGTCGCGGCCGAGAATGCTGGTGGCGGCCGCGCCGGCGACGAGGAAACAGGTCAGCGCGATGATGGTGATGGCTCTCGTCAAGCGGTTCTCCGTTCCGGCCCGTCAACCCTGATCACTTTGCCGACAACTGGGCGATAATTAAGGCCTAACCGTGCCGTCGCTGCGGCGGCGGCAAGAACACGCGTCCTGTCAATAACTTAGAACGCGAAAAATCAGGCCGCGACCGCGAGGTCGTAGGCCTCCTGGATGTCGGCGACGATATCGGAGGCCTCCCACAGCGCATCGGGCGTGACCGAGCGCAGGCTGATGGTCCAGTTGCCCTTGCTGGTGCGGGGCATGCTGACGATGTCGAATTGCACATTGCGACAGAGCGGATGCCGCTCCAGAGCATAGCCGACCCGGGCCCTGATCTCGTCGATGGTGGCGGGCGTTTTTGCATAGAGCGTCTCGAAACCCATGTCGCGTCCCCCTGAACGGTCTTCAGGCGCGGCCCCGCCCCGCGGCGGTGAACGGCCCCGGACGGATTGTTGGGACGAGATGGTTAACGGCGCGTTAAGGCCGGAGCCGCGGCCGGGTTGGCACTTTCCCGATGGCCGCAATCATCGGCGCATGATCCGGAAAAGTGGACACCGGTTTTCCGAAAAGATCATGCTCAAACAAAAAGATAGAGCGGGATGACTTTTCTTCGAATCGTCATCCCGCTCTAGTCCCGGACAACGCGCACCGCACCGCGCGCGGCGCTGGTGGTCAGCGCCGCATAGGCCTTGAGCGCCATCGACACCTTGCGGGTTCGTTTCGCCGGCTTCCACGCCTCGGACTTGCGGCTCAGCATGGCTTCCCGGCGCTGCGCCAGGATCGTGTCATCAACCAGGAGGCTGATGGACCGCGAGGGAATGTCGATTTGAATGCGGTCGCCGTCCTCGACCAGTCCGATCAGGCCGCCTTCAGCCGCTTCGGGCGAGATATGCCCGATCGAAAGCCCCGAGGAGCCGCCGGAGAAGCGGCCGTCGGTGACCAGGGCGCAGACTTTTCCGAGCCCCTTCGATTTGAGGTAGCTGGTCGGATAGAGCATCTCCTGCATCCCGGGACCGCCACGCGGTCCCTCGTAGCGGACCACGACGACGTCGCCGGGCTTGATCTTGCCGCCGAGGATGGCTTCGACGGCGGCGTCCTGGCTTTCGAAGATCCGCGCCGGCCCCTCGAATTTCAGGATGCTTTCGTCGACGCCCGCGGTCTTCACGATGCAGCCGTCCACCGCGAGATTGCCGGAGAGCACCGCGAGGCCGCCGTCTTTCGAATAGGCATGCTCGATGTCGCGGACACAGCCCGTCGCGCGGTCGGTATCGAGTTCCTCGAACCGGCGTTCCTGACTGAAAGCCACCTGTGTCGGCACGTTGCCCGGCGCGGCCTTGAAGAAGGTACGGACGCTCTCGCTCTTGGTCCGCTTGATGTCCCAGCGGTTCAGGGCATCTTCCAGCGACTTGGAGTGCACCATCGGCAGCCCGCGATTGAGCAGGTTGGCGCGGTCGAGCTCGCCGAGAATAGCCATCACGCCGCCGGCGCGGTGGACGTCTTCCAGATGCACGTCGGGCACCGAGGGCGCCACCTTGCACAGCACCGGCACGCGGCGCGACAGCCGGTCGATATCCTGCATGGTGAAGGGGATGCCGCCTTCGTAGGCGGCGGCCAGCAGATGCAGCACCGTGTTGGTGGACCCGCCCATCGCGATGTCGAGCGTCATGGCGTTCTCGAACGCCTTGAAGTTCGCAATCGTCCGCGGCAGCGCCGTCTCGTCGTCCTGTTCGTAATAGCGGCGCGCCAGGTCGACGATGAGGTGCCCCGCCTCGACGAACAGCCCCTTGCGATCGGCATGCGTCGCCAGCACCGAGCCGTTGCCGGGCAGCGCCAGGCCGAGCGCCTCGGTCAGGCAGTTCATGGAGTTCGCCGTGAACATGCCCGAGCACGACCCGCAGGTCGGGCAGGCCGACCGCTCGATGGTTTCGACATCGGCGTCGCTGACGGTGGAGTCGGCAGCCGCGACCATGGCGTCGATCAGATCGATCGAGCGGATCTTGCCCTTGATGCTGACCTTGCCGGACTCCATCGGACCGCCCGAGACGAACACGGTCGGAATGTTGATGCGCAACGCCGCCATCAGCATGCCCGGCGTGATCTTGTCGCAATTGGAGATGCACACCATGGCGTCGGCGCAATGGGCGTTGACCATGTACTCGACGCTGTCGGCGATGATCTCGCGCGACGGCAGGCTGTAGAGCATGCCGTCGTGCCCCATGGCGATGCCGTCGTCGACCGCGATGGTGTTGAATTCCTTGGCGACGCCGCCGGCCTTCTCGATCTCGCGCGCCACCAGCTGGCCGAGGTCCTTGAGATGGACGTGGCCCGGCACGAACTGGGTGAACGAGTTGACCACGGCGATGATCGGCTTGCCGAAGTCCCCGTTCTTCATGCCGGTGGCCCGCCACAGCCCGCGGGCGCCCGCCATGTTGCGGCCGTGGGTCGTGGTCCTGGAGCGGTAGGCGGGCATGGGCTGTCCTTTGGGGTCGGGAAATTCTGAAGTTGGACGGTGTTCTATACGGTGTGATCGGCTGCTTGAAAGCGTTTTGTCGCAGGGGCGCTATGCTGTGTTGCCGTTCTATCTGATGGCGGCGCGGTATTCCGTCAGCGTTTGCGCCACGAGATCGTCGACCGAAAGCACCCCGGTCACCCCTGAAGTTGAATGCCCCGCGCTCCAGATGTCGCGCCAGCGCGCCGGGCGGTTTTCGCGCGCGCCGATGTCGATATCCTTGCCGATGTCGATCGCGCCGCGCTGCGGCAGGTCGTCGGGGTCGAGGCCGGCGGCGGCGATGGAAGGCCGCAGCATGTTGGTCTGCAGGCCGGTGAAGGCCGTGGTCAACAGGATATCGTCGGCGCTGCTGTCGACCAGCATCTCCTTATACCTGGCATCGGCCATGCTCTCGCGCGTGGCGATGAATTTCGTCCCCATATAAGCGAGGTCGCAGCCGAGCGCCTCGGCCGCGCGCAGCGCGTGGCCATCGCCGATCCCGCCCGCCAGCACGATCGGCCCGGCGAAGAACGCCCGCACCGCGCGGACGAAAGCGAATGGATTGAGCCAGCCGGTCTGACCGCCCGCGCCTGCGGTCAGCAGCACGAGCCCGTCGGCGCCCGCTTCCACCGCGCGCTCGGCGTGGCGAATGCTGGCGACATCGGCGAATACCAGCGCGCCCACATCGTGCAGCGGCGCCGCTACCTGCGCCGGCGAACCGACGCTGGTGATGACGATCTCCGGCTTGTGCCGCAGCAGCACCTGCAGATCCTGCTCGAGCCGCGCGTTGGAACGGTGCACGATCAGGTTCGGACACACCGGCGCGGCAGGCTTTTCGCCTTTGTCCGAATGCCGGCGCAACCGGCCTTCGATATCGCCGAGCCAGGCATCGAGCTGTTCGGGGTTGCGGCAATTCACCGTCGGGAACGAGCCGATCACGCCGTTGCGGCAAGCGGCCACCACGAGATCGACGCCGGAGACCAGGAACATCGGCGCCGCGATCAGCGGCAGGCTGAGGCGGCCGCGAAAGCGGGCCAGAGGGTCGGCGGAGTTCAAGACTGGCTTTCCTGATTCCATGACGTTTGTCGTTCCAGGCCGCAGATTCCCTGTGCTAGCGTCTGATAACATTGGCACGACCGAAGGCCCAAGACAAAGCAAGCGACAAAGCAAACGACAAGACCCGCTGGAGGAAACATGTCCGATCCGCTCTACGCCTTTCCGACCGTCTGCGCGCAAACGCTGCGGGCGCTGGCGCGCTATCCGTCGCGGACAGCCTTCAGCTGGCCGGGCGGATCGATCACCTATCAGGGCGCCACCGAACTGATCGGCCGCATGCAGAAGGTGTTCATGCAGCTCGGCCTCAAGCCCGGCGCCCGCGTGGCGTTCCTCACCGCCAACCGCGCCGACACCTGGTGCGCGGGCGTCGCCGCGCAATTGTCGCGGCTCGCGATCACCTGGCTGCATCCGCTGGGCTCGCTCGACGATCAGCTGTTTCAGATCGAGGATTCGGAAGCCGGGATGCTGGTCATCGACGCCGCGACGTTCCGCGATCGCGGCGGCGAACTCGCCGCCAGGGCGCCCGGCCTGAAGACCGTCTTTACGCTCGGCCCGGCCAGTTACGGCGTCGATCTCCTGGCCGCGATCGAACAGGCCGGCACGGCGAGCCCGCGCAGCTTGGCCGGTCCCGACGATATCGCGACGCTGAATTATACCGGCGGCACCACGGGCAAATCCAAGGGCGCGCTGCGCTATCACCGCGAATATGGCGGCTTCGCCAATGCGATCCTGGCCGACTTCGAAATTCCGGACACGCCCAGCTATCTCACGGTGGCGCCGATCAGCCACGTCGCCGGCACCAAGGTGCTGCCGGCGCTGATGCGCGGCGGCACCGTGCACATGCTGAAGGGCTTCGATCCGGAGGCGGTGTTCAAGACCATCGAACGCGAGCGCATCAATTTTACTCTCTTCGTGCCGACCATGATCTACGTGCTGCTGGATCATCCGGCGCTCGACAAGACCGATCTCTCCTCGCTCGAGCTTCTGCTCTATGGCGCGTCGGCGATGTCGCCGAGCCGGCTGGTCGAGGGCATCGAGCGGATCGGCCCGGTGTTCTCGCAGCTTTACGGCCAGACCGAGTGCTATCCGGTCTCGGTGCTGCGCAAGACCGACCACGATCCGAAGACCCCGGAACTGTTTTTGTCCTGCGGTTTCCCGATCGCCGCCTGCGAGGTGAAAATTCTCGGCGACGACGACCGCGAGGTCGCAACCGGCGAAGCCGGCGAGATCTGCGTGCGCGCGCCGCATGTGATGGCCGAATACTGGAAGCGGCCGGAACAGACCGAGGAAACCCTGAAGAACGGCTGGCTGCATACCGGCGACATCGCGCGCGCCGACGAGCGCGGCTACATGTTCATCCTCGACCGCAAGAAGGACATGATCGTCTCCGGCGGGTTCAACATCTTTCCGCGCGAGGTCGAGGACGTGCTGTCGCAGCACGCCGACGTCGCGATGGTCGCCGTGGTCGGCGTGCCCGACGACAAATGGGGCGAGGCCGTCACCGCGGTCGTGGTCGCGCGCGAGGGCGCTCGCCCAAACGCGGAGGAACTGATCAACCTCGTAAAAGCGCGAAAGGGCTCGGCGCATGCGCCCAAACATGTAAAATTCGTCAGCGAGCTGCCGATGACCGGCGTCGGCAAGGTCGACAAGAAGGTGCTCAAGGCCGGCTTCTGGGCCGGCCGCGACCGGATGGTCGGATAGCGGCTTGCGCCGCTTTCGCCCGGCCGTCCGCGACGCCGCAACTATTTCTGCGGGAAGAATTCAGGCCACGTCGCGCGCCACGCCGGCATCAATGCGCCGAAGTCCGGCGGCTGCGGTCTCATAGCAGCCGGCATCAGCGGCCGGCGCGACCCAGGGCTGGGCGCTGCGGATGAACAAATGCGCCGCCGGCACCATCCACGAGGTGTCGTCGAGCGTGCCGGCGCGAAGGTTGACCAGCTCGGCCCGCCCCGCCCGCTCGCCGTACAGCCGGCCGCCGCACGCGTCGCAGAACCGGGACGTGACCTGCACGCCCTTCGGCGAAGCATGATGCCAACCCTTCGGCTCGCCTTGCAGAATATGAAAGTCCCTGGCCAGCACCGGCATATTCAGCGCGAAGGCGCTGCCGGACGCCCTCTGACAATCGGTACAATTGCAGGTGTAGAGCAATAGCGGAAACGACGTGATCTCGTAGCGGATCGCGCCGCAGGAGCAGCCGCCGGTCATGGGAAGCGCGGGTCGCTTGGCCTTCATGATCAACCCCGATTGAAGATCAATCGGAGCCTAGTCTAGCGCGAAAATTGCCGCGCCGCGACGCTGGCGTTTTCACAAGGCCGCGTTCGCTGCTTACCGCTTCTCGATGACGAGGCTCTGGACGGCGCGGCCGAAATAACCGCCGATGTCGGCAAGCCGCGCCGTGGCGAGGCCGGCGCCGTCAGGTCCGATCATGGATTCCGCATCGAGCAAGATCCACTCACCGACCGGCTGGCGCGCAAAACTGACGGTGAGGTCGGCGTTGATGAACGTCCATTCCCGGAAATCCAGCGCCGCGGAAGTGCCGTTGCAGAAATCCGCGGCGACCACGGCGCGCATGGCTTGCGAAATCGTTGAGCCCTCGACCAGCGGCCGGTCGACCCGATACCAGATCGCACCCGGACCGGGCACGCCGAACCGGCCGCGGGCGGCGCGCAACGAGATGCCCGTTACAAAGGGACTGCTCGAGAAGTCCGCAGGCTCGTGTTGCGACTGATCGGGTCCGGGAAGCGCGACCGGCTGATCCCTGACGTCGGACGGCAACGTCAACGCCTGCGCCTTGATCTTGAGCACGGTCGCGCCGACCACGACGGTGTCCCCGGCAAGCAGCCGGACCGCGCAAAGCTGGATCTTGCGGCCCTCGCGCAGCACTTCGCTCTGAAGCGTCAGCGGCGCCAGCGGCACCGGGCGCATCAGATCGATGGTGACGCGGGCGATTTGCATCGGCTCTCGCGCCGGAATGGCTTCGGCGGCCCAAGTGACCAAAGCCGCCGGCGCCGAGCCGTGCTGCATGCCGGCATCCCAGGGGCCGGCGGCGTTGGGGCTCGTGACGACGCGATTGCCGTCGACGCGATAGATGGCGTCCATCACAGCGGCGGATCGATCGCTTCGTCGTATTCCTTTTTGAACCGCGCGATCAGTTCGGCGGCCGGCACGATCTTGCCGACGCTGCCGACGCCCTGACCGCTGCCCCAGATTTCCTTCCAGGCTTTCGGTTTTGCCCGTTCGCCCGAGGCGTCGGTCCCGAAACTCATTTTCGACGGGTCGGACTGCGGCAGATTGTCGGGATCCATGCCCGCCGCCACGATCGACGGCTTCAGGTAATTGCCGTGCACGCCGGTGAACAGGTTGGAATAGACGATGTCTTCCGCGGCCGAGGTGGTGATCATCTGCTTGTAGCCTTCCACCGCGTTGGCTTCGGTGGTGGCGATGAAGGCGGAGCCGATATAGGCGAAGTCGGCCCCTAGCAGCCGCGCCGCGCGGATGGCGCGGCCGTTGCCGATGGCGCCCGACAGCGCGATCGGCCCGTCGAACCATTGCCGGGTCTCCGCCACGAACGGGAACGGCGATATCGTCCCGGCATGGCCGCCGGCGCCGGCGGAGACCAGGATCAGGCCGTCCGCGCCCTTCTCGATCGCCTTGTGCGCGAATTTCTGGTTGATCACGTCGTGAAAGACGATGCCGCCCCAGCGATGCGCGGCCTGATTGAGTTCTTCGCGCGCGCCCAGCGAGGTGATGATCATCGGCACCTTGTGCTTCTCGCAAAGCGCGAGATCCTGCTCGAGCCGGTTGTTCGATCGATGCACGATCTGATTGACCGCGAACGGCGCCGACGGCCGCTCGGGATGCGCCTTGTCGTAGGCGGCAAGCTCTTCCTTGATCCGCACCAGCCATTCGTCGAGCAGATCAGGCGGACGCGCGTTCAGCGCCGGAAACGATCCGACGACGCCCGCCTTGCACTGCGCGATCACGAGATCGGGCACGGAAATGATGAACAGCGGCGCACCGATCACGGGAATCGACAGACGGCCCTTGAACAAGGCAGGCATGGACATTCGCTAAAATCCTCTTGGCTATTCAGGGAGAGGCGGGATGCATCGGTCTACAAATGCCAGACATCATACCAACATGGCAACCAGGCCGGGGGAAGCGGCGCTACTGGCACAGCGCGCTCGTCACGTAATTGTCGGTCCGGCAGTCGTCCGGTTTTCGCTGCCGGCCCGGGATCAGCACCTTCGCGGAGCAGGTTTCCGCGGAATCGGTGTTGAGGCTCTTTCCCTCTTTATAACCCTTGGACTGGCAGAGCCGGTCGGCGCCAGCCTTGCAGTCCGGCGAGCCGTTCGCCGATACCGGACAGATCATGCGGCCGGACACCATGGAGGCTGGCTTGGCCAGACGCGACAGGCTTTCGGAAGCATCCTTCGCCGCATCCCTGGCGCGCGTATTCAAATCCTCGATGGTCTGCTGCGGGCTTTTCAGGGTCGGGAGCTTGTCGAATAATTTGCCGATTTCGTTGATCAGGCCGGGGTTGTCCTCGCGCGCCGGCGCAGGAGATGGCGATGCAGGCCCGCCTTGCGGAGGCCCGGCTTGCTGGGCCGGCTGCTGGACACCGGGATCCTGGACGCCAAGCGCGGGCGGCGGCGATGCGGCTTGCGGCCATCCGGCGCCTGCGGCGATCAGCAACATCGACATCGCCAACGTCGCCGTTGCGATCGCTAGCGCTGCGGTCGCGACATACGCCCTCGCCTGCGCGATGAGGTTGTCGGGTCGAGCCATCATGACATCGAGCGTAACCTGAAGCCGCGAACTGGCAAAGGATTTCACGGCGGTCTTCAGAGCATTCGAAACGCGATGATAAAAACCGAGCACGCAGGACGGCGGCGCCGAGCGCCACCCACAGTCCCAGATGTTTCTCGATCCGCACCCGGATCCATTCGCCGTAGCGGTTGAGCAGGATCGCGACCACGAAGAACCGCCCGCCGCGAGCGATGATCGAGCACAGAACGAACAGCCAGATGTTGTAGCCGGCAAATCCCGAGGTGATGGTCACGAGCTTGTAGGGGATCGGTGTCAGGCCCTTGCCAATGATGATCAAGGCACCCCATTCGGCATAGGATGCACGGAAGGCTTCGACCTTGCCGCCAAGACCGTAAAATTCGATCAGCCAATGTCCGATCGAATCGTAGAGCAGCGCGCCGATCGCATAGCCGAGCATGCCGCCCACCACCGAGGTCGCCGTGCAGACCAGGGCGTAAAGCCACGCCCGCTGCGGCCGTGCCAGCGACATCGGGATCAGCATCACATCCGGCGGCACCGGAAAAAACGAGCTTTCCGCGAACGCCACCGCTCCCATGATCCAGAGCGCGTATGGCTTGTGGGCGGCGTCAATACACCAGTCGTAAATCCGTCTCAGCATGGCGCGATGAACCACCATGGGGCGGATTTGTCCATGCCGGGAATTTGCGGAAATTCGTTAAATCTCAATGGCGCTTGCGTAAGGTCGCGGCCTTCAAGCGCGACA
The DNA here is from genome assembly GCA_963825105.1 of uncultured Alphaproteobacteria bacterium. Taxonomy (GTDB): domain Bacteria; phylum Pseudomonadota; class Alphaproteobacteria; order Rhizobiales; family Xanthobacteraceae; genus Bradyrhizobium. Next base: position 120,990 of record CAWGSB010000027.1, on the reverse strand, counting down.
ATTGGTCGCCGCGGCGCGACCCGGGGCGATGAAACCTTGGGCATTTTGACCGCCGATTTCGGCATCTTCTCGGCGATTCCGAGCAGATGCTCGCGCCGCGCCATTTCGCGCCACACGTCCTCGGGCCGCACACCTGCCGCCGCCCACAAAACCGTGAGATTGTAGAGAAGATCGGCGCTCTCGCGGACCACCGCGTCGGGATTGCCGTTGACGGCGTCGATCACGACCTCGATGGCTTCCTCGGCCAGTTTCTTGGCCATCTTGGCCGGGCCGCGCTGGAACAGCCGGGCGGTTCGCGAAATTGCCGGATCGAGATCCTTGGCCGCGATCACCGCCTGATAGAGCCGCTCGAGCGAATCACTCATCCCCCGAAACTAGTCCAAACCCGTGGCCAGCGTGTTAACGGCCGCCGCAACCGGCAAAAAATCCGCCGGCCGCGCGAGGCGCGGCCGGCGGATCGATCGGTCCGGGAAGCGACGGTTACCAGCCGGCAAGCGGGTGGCCACGGAAAGTGGGCACGCCCGAGCCGTAGCCATACCCGCCGTAATAGGGGTCACCGCCGTAATAGACGGGGCCGCCGCCATAATAGACGGGCCGCCGCCATAGTAATCGTCATAATAGGCGCGGCGGTTCTGGGTCGCAGCGATCGCAAGGCCGGTGCCGACGATCCCGGCAAAAGCGGCCGCCGCAGCGGCGCCTCCGCCGCCCCGGTAGTACCTGCGGCGGGCGCTGAAATCGGTGGCCCCGCTGGTCGCGGTCGCCGCCGACAGGCCCTTGCCTGACGGCGCGGAGCCGGCGCGAGCCAGCGACGGCTCGACCGCGGTCAGCGCCACCGCCGCAACCGTCGCCATCGCGGCGGCGCGGCCAATCGATGAAAACACAGCCTTTTCGCGCGAACATCTCGAATATCCTCCATGGTAGCCTTGGCCTGGCAGGCCTCCCGATAGCCAACCACCGAGCCCATGTTAGGTTCCCAATTCCGAACCCGGGCTGAACGATCGGTGGCGAAATCGTGGCGCTCATCGGCCGTTCAGATTTCATCCGGCAATCTGCCCGCCGTCCGCGCTCCAGGTGTCATCAAACAATCATGAAGCGCGCGGCAACTGATATCCGGCCCGAAGTAGTCCAATGCGCGTCAGTCAGACCATTGCCGTCCGCTGCATTTCGGCTTTGCTGACAGGCCTCCTGGTTCTTGCGTGCTGCGGAGGGGGCGAAAGCCGGGCGCAGGGCGAAGCCCGGCCACCGGTCCCGATCCGGTTTTACCTCGATCGTCCGATCGATGCGGGCGCGGCTCCTTTCCTGCTGGCGTCGGCCAGCGGCTTGTTTGGCGCGGAGGGCCTCGCGGTCACGATCGACATCGCCGGCGGTTCGCCGGACGCGATTGCGCGCGTCGCCACCGGGGCCAGCGATTTCGCGCTGGCCGACATCAACGAGCTGATCCGCTTTCGCGGTAAATCCGATGCGCCGCCCGTAAAGGCGGTGTTCGTGCTGTTCAACCAATCGCCCTACGCCATCATTGCCCGCAAAAGCCGGGGCATTCATGCGCTCTCCGATATCGAGGGCAAAACGCTGGGCGTCGCCGAAGGCGATCTGTCGATCCGGCTATGGCCGGCCTTGGCGCGGCAGAACGGAATCAAGATCGCCCGCGTGAAGCAGAGCAGGATCGGCGCCGCCGTGCGCGAGCCGATGCTGTCGGCGGGTCAGGTCGATGCCGTCACCGGGTTTTCATACCTGTCGGCGGTCAACTTGCGAGATCGCGGCATTCCGGCCGACGACCTCGCGGTGCTTCGATACGCCGACTATGGCTGCGAAGCCTACGGCTTTGCGGTCATCGTCAATCCGGCGTTCGCGGCCTCAAGGCCCGAGGCGGTGAGGGGCTTCGTGCGGGCGGCGGTTGCCGGCACCCACCTCACGATCAAGCAGCCCGGGCGCGCGGCGGATGAAGTCGTCAGCCGGATGGACGGCGGATCGCGCGATCTGGAGCTTGAACGGCTGCGCACCCTGATTTCCGACAACATCCTGACCGGCGAGGTCAGGCGCAACGGCCTCGGCGGCGTCGACCCCGCCCGCCTCGACCGGTCGATCGGTCAGATCGCCGAGGATTTCAAATTCGGCAAACGGCCGCAGCCTTCGGATATTTTCGACGATAGCTTCCTGCCTCCGCTGGACGGCCGTCTGATCAATTGAGCAAAACACCGGCGGACCCTGTATCTCCCGGGCGATCCCTGATTAGAATGCGTTCCCGGAAACGTCGGCCGCCCGCCGGCCCCCTGTAGAGTCTCTAACGACATGTCCCTGCTTCGGCTTTATACGCGCGTCCTTGAGCTGCTCGGCAAAGAGGCGCGGCTGGGCTGGATCCTGGCCGGCGCCAATCTGCTGCTGGCCGGCGCGCAATTCGCCGAACCGGTGCTGTTCGGCCGCATCGTCGATGTGCTCTCCGGCAAGCCGTCGGCCGGTCTGCTGGGCTCGTCGTCGGCCTGGCCTTTGCTGGCGGCCTGGGCGGCGTTCGGCCTGTTCACCATCGGAAGCAGTGCCGCCGTGGCGCTGCACGCCGACCGGCTGGCGCACCGCCAGCGCCAGGCGGTGCTGACGAATTATTTCGAGCACATCATGCAATTGCCGCTGACCTTTCACACCGGCACCCATTCCGGCCGCCTGATGAAGGTGATGCTGAACGGCACCGACTCATTGTGGCGGCTCTGGCTCGGATTTTTCCGCGAGCATTTCGCGGCGATCATGTCGCTGGTGGTGCTGCTGCCGCTTTCGCTCTACATCAACTGGCGGCTGGCGGTCCTGCTGTTCATCCTTTGCGTGGTGTTCACGGTGCTGACGACGCTGGTGGTGCGCAAGACCTACGGCATGCAGAACGAGGTCGAGGCGCATTACAGCGATCTTTCCGCGCGCGCCTCCGACGCCCTCGGCAACGTCGCGCTGGTGCAAAGTTTCGTGCGCATCAATGCGGAAGTCGAGGGCCTGCGCTTCGTCGCCGACAAGCTGCTGGCGGTGCAGATGCCGGTGCTGTCGTGGTGGGCGCTGGTCACCGTCATCACCAGGGCGTCGACCACCATTACGGTGCTGGCGATCTTCACCGTCGGCATCGCGCTGCACGAGCAGGGCCTCACCTCGGTCGGCGAGATCGTGATGTTCGTCAGCTTCGCCACCATGCTGATCCAGAAGCTCGAACAGGTGGTCGGCTTCATCAACAACGTGTTCATGGAGGCGCCTCGCTTACAGGAATTCTTCAACGTGCTGGATGCGGTTCCCGCGGTGCGCGACCGGCCCGACGCGATCGATCCCGGCCGGCTCTCGGGCCTGGTCGAATTCAAGGACGTCTCCTTCTCATATGACGGCAAGCGGCCGGCGGTCGAAGACCTTTCCTTCACCGCGCTGCCCGGCCAGACCATCGCGCTGGTCGGGCCCGACCGGCGCCGGCAAATCGACGGCGATTGCGCTCTTGCATCGCGCCTTCGATCCGCAGTCCGGTTTCATCAAGATCGACGGCATGGACGTCCGCGGCCTGACGCTGACGGCGCTGCGGCGGAATATCGGCGTGGTGTTTCAGGAGGCGCTCCTGTTCAACCGTTCGATCGCCGACAATCTGCGCGTCGGCAAGCCGGACGCGTCAGATGAGGAACTGCGGATCGCGGCGGCCCGGGCGCAGGCGCTGGAATTCATCGAGCGCAGCGAACAGGGATTCGAAACCAATGCCGGCGAGCGCGGGCGCATGCTGTCCGGCGGCGAGCGGCAGCGCCTGTCGATCGCACGCGCATTGTTGAAAGATCCGCCGATCCTGATCCTCGACGAGGCGACCAGCGCGCTCGATGCGGTCACCGAAGCCAGGGTCAACGCCGCTCTCGACGAAGTGATGAAGGGACGCACCACCTTTGTGATCGCACACCGGCTCTCGACCATTCGCCACGCCACGCGCATCCTGCTGTTCGACGGCGGGCGCGTGATCGAAAGCGGAACTTTCGATGAACTGGTGGCGAAAGGCGGCCGTTTCGCGGAACTCGCCAGAGCTCAATTCATGGTTCAGGAAAATACGCGGGCGAGCGTTCACGCGCATGAAACTGGCAGCACCGCTGTCAAGATTTAAGTATCGCCGAAATTCGGCCTATTTCGTCCACGATTTAATCACCGGGCCTCTGTTCTGGATCGGCAAGCCGGTATAGGTTGCACCCGCCGTAGCCGACGGCGCCGGACACGCTTGAAACCCGAACGTCACATGTCAGGACCTCCTTTTGCAAAGGCGGGTCTCAAAGGACCGGAATCGGATAGTGCATTTCCTTCGCCCGCTGCTTCGCAAAGCATCGTTGAACTGGATCGTTCTTGTCGCAGCGCTCGGCATTGTTGCCCCGCGCGTCGCGCATGCGGAAGCAACGCTGGTCGTTGAAGCCGATACCGGAAAGGTCCTGGAAGCCCAGAACGCCACCTATCCCTGGTATCCGGCGTCGGTGACCAAGCTGATGACGGCCTATGTCACGCTGAAGGCCGTCAAGGAGGGGCGCATCACGCTCGATACGCTGTTGGCGGTGTCGCCGGTCGCGGCCGCGCAGTCGCCATCGAAGATGGGCTTCCGGCCGGGCACGCAGGTCACGGTGGATAACGCACTCAAGATGATGCTGGTGAAGTCGGCCAACGACATGGCCGTGGTGCTCGCCGAGGGCGTCGGCGGTTCGATCGACGGTTTTTCGGCGCTGATGAACCAGAACGCGCAGCGGCTCGGCATGACGCAGACGAGCTATGTCAATCCGAACGGCCTGCCCGCCGACGGTCAGATCACCTCGGCGCGCGACCTTGCGATCCTGGCCCGCGCGATCCTTCGCGATCTGCCGGAATACGAATATTTCGTCCACATTCCCTCGATCCGCTTCGGCCGCAGGGTCACGCAGAATTTCAACAAGCTGATCGGGCGCTATCCCGGCGCCGACGGCTTCAAGACCGGCTTCATCTGCGCGTCCGGTTACAACCTGGTCGCGTCGGCCACGCGCAACGGCAAACGGCTGATCGCGGTGGTGCTCGGCGCTTCATCCGGCCGCGCGCGCGCGGTGCGCGCCGCCCAGTTGCTCGAGCGCGGCTTTGCCAACAACACGCTGTCGTGGCTGCGCCCCTCGCTCGGCACGGTCGACAATCTGGCGCCGATCGACGCCTCGCCGCCGAACCTGCGCGACGAGATGTGCGGGGGCAAGCGCCACAAGCCGGCCAGCGACGAGGATGAGGACACCGTCGCCAGCAACGGCGGCGGCTCGAGCAGCGGCGAAAACGCCGTCACGTTCTTCACCGCCGGGTTGCAGCCGCCGATGGCGAAGCCGTCGGAACTGCTGGCGGCGGCGCCGGCGCCCTCGGAGCCGATTATCGTTTACACCGGCCCGACGCGGACCGGCTCCGCACTGGTTGCCGCGGTCGCCGCGGACTCCGAAAAGCAGACATCGCGCCATCGCGGCAAGAAGACGCGGGTTGCGGCGAAAAAGCCCGATGCCGCGGCGGAGCCGAAAGCCGAAGCCAAGGAATCGGGGAAGAATAAAAGCAAGGACGCCAAGTCCGATGCCAAGCCCGAACCGAAATCCGCGGCCAAGCCGGCAGCCGCCAGGCACGCGAGCGCCAAGCCGGATAGCGCCCCAAAGGCCGGCGAAAAACTGGCGAAGCCGGCAAAGCCCAAGGCGGTTTCAAAACCTTCGGCCAAACCCAAGAGCACGACCAGCGACGCCAGGCCGACGGATCAGAAGACCGGCACGCCGCGCACTTGAAGCCCTTCGGTCGGCCGGAGCCGGCCCTTTCCTGACCCTTTCCAGTCCACGATGCGTCGATAACCCGCGAGCGCCTTGCCATGGGCCGCCGCATTGCTCAATACTGCCCGCAACAAGGCGTCCCGTCTCCGGAAACGGGGATGGAAACCGGAAGGGGGAATACCATGGAGCGCATCTGGCTCAAGCAATATCCGGCCGGCGTGCCCGCCGACATCGATGTGACCCAGTACGCATCGCTGGTCGAGTTGCTGGAAGAAAGCTTTGCGAAGTTCAGTGACCGCAAGGCCTTCATCTGCATGGACAAGTCGATCACCTATCGCGATCTCGACGAGATGTCGGTGGCGCTCGGGGCCTATTTGCAGAGCAAGGGCCTGCAGAAGGGCGCGCGCGTCGCGCTGATGATGCCGAACGTGCTGCAATATCCGGTATCGACCGCCGCCGTGCTGCGCGCCGGCTTTGCCGTGGTCAACGTCAATCCGCTCTATACCCCGCGCGAGCTTGAGCATCAGCTCAAGGATTCCGGCGCCGAGGCGATCATCGTTCTGGAAAACTTCGCGCACACCGTGCAGCAGGTGCTGCCGAAGACCGCCGTCAAGCATGTCATCGTCGGCAGCATGGGGGACATGCTCGGTCTCAAGGGCATGATCGTCAATCTGGTGGTGCGGCACGTCAAGAAGATGGTGCCGCCCTATTCGATTCCCGGCGCGGTCCTGTTCAACGACGCGGTCGCGGCCGGCCGCGGCATGAAGTTCAACAAGCCGAAGATCACGCCCGACGACGTCGCCTTCCTGCAATATACCGGCGGCACCACCGGCGTCTCGAAGGGCGCGACGCTGCTTCATCGCAACATTCTCGCCAACGTGCTGCAGAACGATGCCTGGCTGCAGCCCGCGCTGGCCCTGCCGCCGCATGTCGACCAGATCTTCATCGTTTGCGCGCTGCCGCTCTACCACATCTTCGCGCTGACGGCGTGCTTCCTGCTGGCGGTGCGCGCCGGCGGCGTCAATCTGCTGATTCCCAATCCGCGCGACATGGCCGGCTTCATCAAGGAATTGATGAAGTACCAGGTCAACAGCTTCCCGGCGGTCAACACGCTTTACAACGGGCTGCTGCACCATCCCGATTTCAAGAAGATCGATTTCTCGAAGCTCAAGATTTCCAACGGCGGCGGCATGGCGGTGCAACGCCCGGTGGCCGAGCAGTGGAAGAAGCTGACGGGCTGCAGCATCGCGGAAGGCTACGGCCTGTCGGAAACCTCGCCGACGCTGACCTGCAACACCGCGACCTCCTCCGAATTCAATGGCTCGATCGGCGTTCCCGTGCCCTCGACCTATATCTCGATCCGCGACGATGACGGCAACGAAGTGCCGCTCGGACAGCCCGGCGAGATCTGCGCCAAGGGCCCGCAAGTGATGGCCGGCTACTGGAACAGGCCCGACGAAACCGCCAAGGTGATGACCGCGGACGGCTACTTCCGCACCGGCGATATCGGCATCATGACGCCGGACGGCTACACCAAGATCGTCGACCGCAAGAAGGACATGATCCTGGTCTCGGGCTTCAACGTCTATCCCAACGAGGTCGAGGAAGTGATCGCCAGTCATCCCGGCGTGCTGGAATGCGCCGTGATCGGCGTCCAGGACGAACGTTCCGGCGAAGCCGTCAAGGCGTTTGTCGTGAAAAAGGATCCGAACGTCACCGCCGAGGACATCATCAAATTCTGCCACGAGCAATTGACCAACTACAAGATCCCGAAGCTGATCGAGTTCAGGACCGAACTGCCGAAGACCAATGTCGGAAAAATCCTGCGCCGCCAGCTGCGCGACGAAAAGAAGGCCGCGGCGGCCTGAACCGCCGCGCCATCCCGCCCGATGACAGAACCGTGAACGCGCGGGGCCATTGCTGTTTCCGCGGCGCTGAATATTGTGCCCCTCGCCTGCCCGTTAACGAAATCTCCCGCACAGTTAAGGAGAATTGACGATGACCATCAAAGTTGGCGACAAGCTGCCGGAAGCAAAGTTTCGCGTGATGACGGCGGAAGGTCCGCAGGTCAAAACCACCGACGATATTTTCAAGGGCAAGAAGGTCGCGTTGTTCGCGGTGCCCGGCGCCTACACCGGCACCTGCCACAAGATGCATCTGCCCAGCATTTTCCTCAACGCCTACGCCATCAAGGACAAGGGCGTGAACACCATTGCGATCGTCTCGGTCAATGACGCCTTCGTCATGAACGCCTGGAAGCGCGACACCGACCAGCGCGACGAAGCCGTGTTCCTCGCCGACGGCAACGCCGACTTCACCAAGGCGATCGGCATGGAGCTGGACGCCTCCGGCAACGGGCTCGGCATCCGCTCCAAGCGCTATTCGATGCTGGTCGATGACGGCGTCGTGAAAAAACTCAATCTCGAGCCGGCGCCCGGCAAGGTCGAGGTTTCCGGCGGCGATACGCTGCTGGCGCAGCTGTAAGACCAGTCAGCGCGACTGCGTCACAAAATAACGTCATGCCCGGGCTTGTCCCGGGCATCCACGTCTTTACAGACACCTCAGTCCCCCAGCGCCGTCTTCAGCCGCGCCATCGCGACGCCGTCCCGCGCCAGTTGATCGGCGCGCTCGTTCTCGTCGTGGCCGGCATGACCCTTGACCCAGTGCCAGCGCACCTGATGCTGGTGCAGCGACGCATCGAGCCGCTGCCACAGATCGACGTTCTTGACCGGCTTCTTGTCGGCGGTGCGCCAGCCGTTCTTCTTCCAGCCATGGATCCAGCCGGTGATGCCCTGACGGCACATACTGGCTGTCGGTGTAGAGATCGACGGTGCAGGGTTTCTTCAGCGCTTCCAGCGCGGAGATCGCCGCCATCAGCTCCATGCGGTTGTTGGTGGTGTGCGCCTCGCCGCCCTTCAATTCCTTCTCGACGTCGCCGAATTTCAGGATCGCGCCCCAGCCGCCGGGCCCCGGATTGCCGGAGCAGGCGCCGTCGGTGTGAATGACGACGGTCGGAAGCGCGCTCACGCCACCAGCCCCGAGGCAGCTATGCCGTAGTCGCGCATGCTGGCGACGCTTTGCTGGAAGCGCAGCTTGCGGACATATTCGAGCGGATCCTTCGGCCGCACCAGCGCGCCCGGCGGAACGTTGAGGAAATCGACCAGCCGCGTCAGCAGGAAGCGCAACGCCGCGCCGCGCGCCAGCAGCGGCAGCGCGTTCTCCTCGGCTTCGGACAGTTTGCGCTCGCGGCCATAGGCGTTGAGAAACGCGCGCGCCTTGGTGACGTTGAAGGAACAGTCGCTCTCGAAGCACCAGGCGTTGAGGCAGATCGCGACGTCATAGGCGAGCAGGTCGTTGCAGGCGAAGGTGAAATCGATGATGCCGGACAGCCGCTCGCCGAGAAAGAAGACGTTGTCCGGAAACAGGTCGGCGTGAATCACCCCTTGCGGCAGATTCTTCGGCCAGACGCCGCCTTCGAGATAATCGAGCTCGGCCGCGATGAACGCACGCAATCCCGGCTGCAATTCGTCGGCGCGCGAGGAGGCCTGGTCGAACAGCGGACGCCAGCCCGACACCGACAGCGCGTTGGCGCGCGACATCGCAAAATCGCGGCCGGCGAGATGCATTTTCGCCAGCACCTCTCCGACGCCGGCGCAGTGCGCGGCATTGGGCTTGCGCGGCCAGATGCCTTCCAGAAAACTGATGATGGCGGCGGGCCGGCCGGCCAATGTGCTGAGCGCCTCGCCGCTTTTGTTCTTGACCGGCAGCGGACAGCTGATGCCGCGCGAGGCGAGATGCGTCATCAGGCCGAGAAAGAACGGCAGGTCGCCCTTGGCGACGCGCTTTTCATACAGCGTCAGGATGAAATAGCCCGCGCTGGTATGCAGCAGGAAATTCGAGTTCTCGACGCCCTCGGCGATGCCCTTGTAGGACAAGAGTTCGCCGATGTCGTAACGGGAAAGGAATTCCGCAAGCTCCTCGGCGGCGACGTCGGTGTAAACCGCCATGGCAGCCTACGCCGCGTCGGGCCGCAGCGAGCGCGGCAACGGAAAGAATTCGTTCTCTTCCGCGGCCGAGACCGTCTCCACATGCAAGTCGTAACGCTCGGCGAACGCACCCATGATCTCCTCGACGATCACTTCCGGCGCCGAGGCGCCCGCGGTGATGCCGAGGCTCCTGATGCCTTCGAACCGCGACCAGTCGAGGTCGCTGGCGCGCTGCGCCAGGATCGCGATTGGGCAGCCCTCGCGCTCGGCGACCTCGCGCAGGCGCTGCGAATTCGACGAGTTCGGCGCGCCGACCACGATCAGGGCGTCGACCACCGGCGCCACCTTCTTGACCGCGAGCTGGCGGTTGGTGGTGGCGTAGCAGATGTCTTCCTTGTGCGGGCCGGAGATGTTCGGGAACCGCTCCTTCAGCATCGACACGATCTCGGCGGTGTCGTCGATCGACAGCGTGGTCTGCGTCACGAAGGCGAGATTGTTGGGATCCTTCGGCGTGAAGGTCGCGGCGTCCTGCGCGGTCTCGATCAGCGTCACCGCCCCAACGGGCAGCTGCCCGAGGGTTCCCACGACTTCCGGGTGATGGGAATGCCCGATCAGCAGGATTTCGCGGCCGCGCTTGAAATGGATCGCCGCCTCGCGGTGCACCTTGGTGACCAGCGGGCAGGTGGCGTCCAGCGAAAAGAAATTGCGCGCCTGGGCGTCGGCGGGCACCGATTTGGGAACCCCGTGGGCCGAAAACACCACCGGGGCGTGGGTATTGTCGGGGATTTCGGCCAGTTCCTCGACGAAAATCGCGCCCTTGGTCTTCAGGCTGTCGACCACGTAGCGGTTATGGACGATCTCGTGGCGGACATAGACCGGGGCGCCGTAGATGGTCAGCGCCCGTTCCACGGTGTCGATCGCCCGCACCACGCCGGCGCAGAAGCCCCGCGGCGAGCACAGCACGATCTTCAGGGGTGGTTTGGCCTGCATAGGAGCGATCTCGGACCGAATCACCCCTCGCCGGCGGGCGGGGAACGGTCAATTCGGATAAGGACTTGGGACTGCTTTCGGCCGCTGTCAAGGCCGTTTAGCTAACCATTGCGCGGCCAGCCCCGGACGGCTTATATAGGGCCGTAATTCCCGTCATCGCTGATGACCACGGCTTCGCCTCCCAAGGAGGTGGGCGAAGCGCAAAGGAGATTTGCCATGAGCAATGCACCGCTGATGCCGAAGGCGACGGCCGTGTGGCTGGTCGACAATACCGCGCTGACCTTCGACCAGGTTGCCGATTTCACCAAAATGCACCCGCTCGAGGTGCGCGCCATCGCCGACGGCGACGCCGCCCAGGGCATCAAGGGCATGGACCCGATTTCGACCGGACAATTGACCCGCGACGAGATCGAAAAGGCCGAAAAGGACCCGAACTACCGGCTCAAGATTGCCGAGAGCAAGGTGACGCTGCCGCCCGCCGCCAAGAAGAAGGGACCGCGCTACACCCCGGTGTCGCGCCGCCACGAGCGGCCGAGCGCGATCCTGTGGCTGGTGCGCAACCACCCCGAGCTGAAAGACGCCCAGATCATGCGGCTGGTCGGCACCACCAAGACCACCATCGCCAGCGTGCGCGACCGCACCCATTGGAACGCCTCGACCCTGACCCCGATGGACCCGGTGACACTCGGCCTGTGCTCGCAGATCGAGCTCGATTTCGAGGTGCAGCGCGCGGCCAAGGAGAAGCCGGCCGACGCGGCCTACGGCGGCGCGACCCTGCTGCCGGCCTCCGAGACCACCCGCAAGGAGCCGGAATTCGAGCCCTCCGAAAAGCAGCGCGAGGACCTCAACGTCGATGCCGTTTTTGCAAAGCTGAAGACCATCGGCGGCAAGAAGCCGGACGAGGAGTAGGGGCCGCAAGTCTGCGCAGCGGCGCGCGAGCTCAGTCTGTGGCTGTCGTCCCCGCGAACGCGGGGACCCAGTACGCCGCGGCTTAGTTGATGCGAAGGTAACTGCCGTCGCATCGCAAATGAGGGGCCGCGGCGTATGGGTCCCCGCGTTCGCGGGGACGACGACAGAGTGTGGCGCGTTCGCGCTCAGTGAACTGGATGATTCAAATTTCAAACAGCGTCAGCCACAGCTTCGCGATCTCGCCGCGGATTTCGCGCGAGTTTTGTCATTAACTTCCCGCCCTCTCCAATCAGAGGGCGCAGGGAATGCCGGGCGCCCGATGCGCCCGATAGCCGCGTGTGCAATGATAGTGTGAGAACGCACACGCGTTAGCTCAGGTCACACCGGAATCACCCGGCATTCCCCGCGCAATGGTTTTAACGGTTTCCTTCGCGCTCTCCCCGGCGACCGGGCTTTCTTGCCACCGTCGCCCCTGAGAAGCTTGCTTCCCAAGAACTTGACGCCAGCGTCGGGGCGTCAGGACCACACGACTTCTCCGTCCGCTTCAAGCGCCGTCGTCTATCGGCGCATCCGCGTCCACCGCATCCCGCTCCCGCGTTCGTGACGATCGCGAAACGCCCCTCCTCAGGGACGGGACGGTGAGGGATATAGAGGTGATTTGGGGTAACGGCGAAACGGAATATTTTTTCGGAGAGGACTGGACACGCCGCAATCACAACGCGACCTGATTTGCCCGTCGGGCAAAATCAGTCGAGAGCAATGCCGGACAAACGCGAACGACGTTCAACCTTCCTCATTCCGGGGCGCGCGAAAGCGATGCAACTTAGCGGATGCTGTGGGCAATGAGGACGAGCACAATCACCACGGCGGCCAGCATCCAGGCCCCCTTGCGCTGCTCCTTGCTCGAGAGGAGCGCGACGACGACGATCATGAAAATACCGACCAGCGTCAGCATGCGCTGCCTCCGAGGCGCGGCGGCATCTCGCGATGGCGCGCCGGTTATGATCGAAACAGCGCGTAGTAAATCACATAGAGCCAGCCCAAAATACCGTGGATGATCGCCCACAGTATCGAATGGTTGGCGGTGTAGGATATCGCGATCGCAAGGGCGGAGCCGAAGCTCACGCCGTATTTTGCGCCCTCGACGCGGACCCCGTAATAACGATTTCCGTTCATGTTCACCACCTCGGTTGCCGAATGCAACTCTATAGAGGCGCAAATCCAAGATCGATCTTTATTCCGTGTTTGGTCTCATGGTGAGGCGCTCGCCGTCGCGAGGGGCGGGGCCCTCCCGATAGCGAAGCCAGCGTGCTGGTTTTCGTGGCGTGGCGCATCAAAACGCCGCAGAGATTGCCTGACAAATGCGGTAACGGCTGGGTCTGGAACCGAGCCGGGCCGCCGCGGGTCGCGGATGTCGACAAGCCGGCATGCAACTCACGCGCTCGACGAGGGCGCGTCAGGTGACTGCAAGTCGCACGCAATCGACTTCTTCGTTTCGAGCAGGCTTTGATAGCGTTTTGCGTCCCGCAACAATTTTTGCCGTTTCGGTCCCGGCTGGTATTTTTTCGCAGCCTGAAATTTTCGAGTGACGACTTTGTTCAATTCGTCGATCGTCCAGTGCGTTATCGGCTTCTTGCTCATGGAGCTTTTCTCGCCGTGGCGGAAAAAAGTGAGCGGTCGCCGAATGCCCCACATTCACCCGGCAACGGGCGAAAACCATCGATAGTCGGTCTATCAGCTAAAGCCCGAACAAGCGCGGGCGGCCTCGTCAGGCCCAAAGCTCCCGCTGTTTCCGCGCGGCGGCGAGGTAATTCCGGCAAAACCGGTGGTAGATCAGGCTGATGATGCTGTCCCACATGATCGAACCCCGCTGTTTGATCAAAGCTGACGATACCGGACGACTGTTTCCGGGGTTTTTCAGGGATTGGGAAAAAAGGCTTCGTCCCGGCCCTGGAATTATTTCGCGGCCCCGGGCCGATGAAACGACTTCACGGGCTCGCGATTGGCGGTCTGGACATCGCCAGCGCGCTGGTTGCCGGTCAATATGCGCATTTTTAATCAGATTTTAACTTCCAGGGCCTGACCATCATCAGGGGTCCAGTGCGGAGGTGCGCGATGGACGGCATTTCATGGAATGATCTCGATGCGGACGAGCAGCGCACCATTGCGATGTTGGGGGCTGGCATTTCCGCCGAATTGTGCGACCCCGTCGCTCTCCTGACCTTGACACGCCTGGGTCTCGTCAGGGGCCTGCGATTGACGCCTGCGGCAGACCACTTGCGCAAGGAGGCCATACTGCGCGAGCTGGCGGCTTGAGCCGGATTGCCGCTGTCCTCGTCCCTCAGCCTCCGCGCATCCGTACCCACGCGGTCTCGAAGATGTTGCCGTTTGGAGAGGTCGATTGACCGACTGTGACGCCGCCGGTCGCCGTCGGGCTACGCCAGCGATGCCCGCTCATCAACGCCGCCGCGATCAGGATCACCGCTGCAAGGATTTTGATCATGGCAAAAGCTGACACCCGCGCACCGTCATCGCATTGATCGAGATCAATCGCCAAAATGCGGTGCTGCTTTTTTTGAAATTTACGGAAGTTCCCGTTTGATATCACCTGTTGCGATGAGCCGTTGCCGCTCATTCGCTAGGGCCTGTTGAGAATCCGGATTCCATCTGAGGCTTGTTTGTGATTCGAGCTTCAGATGGAACGATTCGTACTGACGGACGCCCAATGGGCGAAGATGGAGCCGCATTGTCTGGGTAAGCCTACGGACCCCGGGCGCAGCGGAAGCGACAACCGTCGCTTTGTGGAAGCTGTCCTTTGGATCGTGCGGACGGGAAGCCCCTGGCGTGATCTTCCGCCGTTCTTCGGCAACTGGAACACTGTTTTCAAGCGCTACCGCGACTGGGTCAAGGCGGGCGTTTTTACCAGGCTTTTCGAGGCCTGCTCCGATACGCCAGACATGGAATACGCCATGGTCGACGCCACCATCGTCAAGGTCCATCGCCACGGACAGGGCGCAAAAGGGGGACGCAGAGCCAGGCCATCGGTCGTTCCAAAGGTGGCATGACGACCAAAATTCTGGCGCTGACCGACGCACTCGGCAACCTCGTGCGCTTCGTTCTCATGCCCGGTCATCGTTTCGATACCGTGGGCGTCGCTCCGCTCATCGACGGTCTCGCCTTTGAGGGATTCATCGCCGACAAGGCCTTCGACAGCAATTCCATCATTGCCGACCTCAACGAGCGCGGCGCCAAGATCGTTATCTCACAGCATCCACGGCGCGCTTCCCCTCTGCCGATCGACGCAGAGATCTACAAGTGGCGTCACCTGATCGAAAATTTCTTCTGCAAGCTCAAGGAATTCAAACGCATCGCCATGCGCGCAGACAAAACCGATCAGAGTTTCGCGGCAAATATCCATCTCGCCGCAGCCGTGATAAACTCTCGATAAATCTCAACAGGCCCTAGAGCGGGATGACTTTTCTTCGAATTCGTCATCCCGCTCTATCTTTTTGTTTGAGCATGATCTTTTCGGAAAACCGGTGTCCACTTTTCCGGATCATGCTCTAAAAGGCGGCAAAAGCGGCCCACCGTCGTCCGCTCACCTTGTAACCTTGGACCGGCGGCCAAGGACGCCTGCGGAGGCCAAGGCGGCGCGGGAAGCCGACGGAACAAAAATAATGTTCACTTTCGTACTCAAGACCCGGAACAAATCCCCGCCTCCGGCGTGATGTGTTGGGCTGGCAGCACAGGGGGAAGAATCGTGATCGACAGGGGATATCTCATACGTCAGACGATGTGGCTTCTGAAGTTTGCGAAATCGACCAAGAGTCCTGAACTGGCGGCCGTCCTGGTCGAGAAGGCGGCCGACTTCAAGGCCCAGATCGACGAGACGCCGCTGCCTGATCGGAGTCCCAAGCCGCCGGATGTGGAATGCCCCGCTGGCTGACAATACGCCCGTATTTGTAACCCCACCCGCGGATCGATAGACCCCCGGAGGGGCGGAACAACCGGCCCGGGATGGATGGCCGGGACCCGCCTACGGCAGGGCTTCGACGGGCCCTCAGTGTTAGTTCGCCGAAGCTTTAGCGAAGGCGGGCCCGCCTACGCCAGGGCTTCGACGGGCCCTCAGTGTTAGTCCGCCGAAGCTTTAGCGAAGGCGGGCGAGCCCGGCCACGACGGATGCCGGCGTCAAGCGTGCGCCCTCACGCCTTCTTCAAAAACTCTGTGCGCAGCACCAGGCCCTTGACCTTGTCGGTGCGGCCTTCGATTTCAGCCGGATCGTCGGTGAGGTGGATGTTCCGGATCACCGTGCCGCGCTTCAGCACCGTGGAGGAGCCCTTCAACTTGAGATCCTTGATCAGCGTGACATTGTCGCCCTCGGCGAGCAGCGCGCCGTTCGAATCCCTGACCTTGATGTCCATGTGGTGCTTTCTTTTGAAGATGAGAGGATGTGTTCTTATCCCTCCCCCTTGTGGGGAGGGTGGCATGTTGAGAGCGAAGCGAACAACATGTCGGGTGGGGGGCTGCTTCAGCACACGAGATTTTTTGCGCACTGCCGTGCGCTACCCCCACCCGTCACATCGTTCGCTGCGCTCACGATGCGCCACCCTCCCCACAAGGGGGAGGGATTTAACGAGCTTTACCCCAGGTCGATCTCGTCGGTCACCTCGTGGGTGAGGCTGAGGCCGCCGAGGGTGAGAACCATTTTGGCCGGCAGCTTTTCGTTGCCCTTGAGACGGCCGCTAGCGACCGCGTCGCGCACCGCCTTTTCGATCTCGCGCTGCGAGGTGATGCCGACTTTTTTCAGGAATTTGCGCAGGCTTGAGTTGAAGACGTCTTCGTTCATGGTGGCGCCTCGAGGTTACGGGTGGTCCGGATGGTTCATCATGTATTCGCCGAGATCGCGCTGGCGCCGGTCGGCACGCGCGTTGGCGTTGTTGTGCTGGACGTCGCGATCCCTGCGGCAGGCGATATATTCCGACGAGCCGGGCGCGACATTGTTGGCGCGGCAGAACGAATCGTCGTCGCCTGACGTGTCGACCATGGTCGGCTGTCCGCGCTCGAGGCAGCCCGCCAGCAGCGGCGCGACGAGCAGGAGCGCGAGGAGGCGTGTTGAGGTCTTCAATCGCATGAAAGCTTCCGAATTCCGGCCATTTGCATCGACTGTTTAGGCCGAATTGCGGGAATTGTAAGTCCGCCTTTCCCGGCTTTCGTCATTCCGGGGCGATGCGCAGCATCGAACCCGGAATTGTCTCGAGATTCCGGGTCTGGTCCTCCGGACCATCCCGGAATGACGGTGGGTGTGACTCACACCCTGCCCTTCAGCGCGGCGCCGATTTCGTCCAGCACCTTGGGATCCTCGATGGTGGCGGGCATCGCCCATTGCTCGCCGTCGGCGATCTTCTTGATGGTGCCGCGCAGGATCTTGCCGGAACGGGTCTTCGGCAGCCGGCCGACGGTGATCGCGAGCTTGAACGCCGCGACCGGGCCGAGCTTCTCGCGCACCAGCGCCACGATCTCCTTCTCGATCTCGGCGGGCTTGCGGGTCACGCCGGCCTTCAGCACCAAAAAGCCGCAGGGCACCTCGCCCTTGATGGCGTCCTTGATGCCGAGCACCGCGCATTCGGCGACGTCGGGATGGGACGCGAGAATCTCCTCCATGCCGCCGGTGGAAAGCCGGTGGCCGGCCACGTTGATGATGTCGTCGGTGCGGCCCATCACCCAGACATAGCCGTCCTCGTCCTTGTAGCCGGCGTCGGAGGTTTTGTAGTAGCCGGGGAATTCGGTGAGATAGGATTCCTTGAAGCGTTCGTCCTGCTGCCACAGCGTCGGCAGGCAGCCCGGCGGCATCGGCAGTTTGATGACGATCGAGCCCATGGTGCCCGCGGGCACGGGCCTGGTGGCCTCGTCGACGACGTCGACCTGATAGCCCGGCATCGGCACCGTCGGCGAGCCGTGCTTCACCGGCAGCTGGCCCAGCCCCACCGGATTGCCGGCGATGCACCAGCCGGTTTCGGTCTGCCACCAGTGGTCGATCACCGGCACCTTCAACTGCGCTTCCGCCCATTCCACCGTGGGCGGATCGGCGCGCTCGCCGGCCAGGAACAGCGTGCGGAATTTCGACAGGTCATATTTGCGGATGAACTTGCCGTCCGGGTCCTCTTTGCGGATGGCGCGGAACGCGGTCGGCGCGGTGAACAGCGCCACCGCCTTGTGCTCGGCGATCAGCCGCCAGAACGCGCCGGCGTCCGGCGTGCCGATCGGCTTGCCCTCATACATGATCGAGGTGGCGCCGTGAATCAGCGGTCCATAGACGATGTAGCTGTGGCCGACCACCCAGCCGATGTCGGAGCCGCACCACCAGACCTCGCCCGGCTTGACGCCGTAGAGGTTGAACATCGACCATTTCAGCGCGACCAGATGCCCGCCATTGTCGCGCACCACGCCCTTCGGAATGCCTGTCGTGCCCGAGGTGTAGAGGATATAGAGCGGATCGGTCGCGAGCACCGGCACGCAATCGGCGGATTTTTTCGCTGCCATCGCCTTGGCCCGCAGCTCGGCCCAGTCGTGGTCGCGCCCGGGAACGAGTTCGCAGGAATGCTGCGGCCGTTGCAGGACGATGCAGGTCTCCGGCTTGACGCTGGAAAGGGCGATCGCCTCGTCGAGCAGCGGCTTGTACTGCACGATGCGGCCGGGCTCGAGCCCGCAGCTCGCCGAAAAGATCAGTTTCGGTCTGGCATCTTCGATCCGCGTTGCGAGTTCTTTCGCGGCAAAACCGCCGAACACCACCGAGTGCACCGCGCCGATCCGCGCGCAGGCCAGCATCGCGACCACCGCTTCCGGCACCATCGGCATATAGAGGATGACGCGGTCGCCCTTGGCGACGCCGAAATCGGCCATGACCGCCGCGAGCGTTTTCACTTCATGCAGCATCTCGGCGTAGGTGAATTTGGTGATGGCGCCGCCGGCCAGCGGCGAATCGTGGATCAGCGCCACCTGGTTGCCGCGGCCATCAGCGACATGGCGGTCGAGCGCGTTGTAGCAGGTGTTGACCACGGCGCCGGCGAACCAGCGGCCGTACAGGCCCATGCCGGGATCGAAAATCTTTTTCGCCGGCTCGATCCAGTCGATTTCCCGCGCCGCCTCGCCCCAAAAGCCGGCGGGATCGGCCAAGGAACGGGCATGCATCTCGTGATACCGGCTGCTCTGGATGTTCATGGCGTCGCTCCCGCTCACCGACCCACTTGCCGTCATGCCCGGCCTTGTGCCGGGCATCCACGTCCTTTCCGCGCTCCGGCAAGAAGGACGTGGATGGCCGGGACTAGCCCGGCCATGACGACGAGGGTCGTCAGTTTATTTACTCGTTCCGCAATTAACCCCTGGATGGCCGGGACACGCCCGGCCATGACCAGGATCAATTTCACGCAACTTTTCTCGGGGCTATTGTCACCTGAAGCCGCGTCATTTCAAGGCCAACCGACTTTAGTCTATAGATAACCGCCTAATAGCGTTCGACCGCCAGCAGATGGTCCAGCCGCTCGCGCATGGCCCTTTGCAGGTCGTAGTCGGGCCGGCCGAACGCGGCATTGCGGCGGGCGATGAAACCATCCTGCTCGCGCTGCAAGGCGCGGCCGGCGCGCGGACTGTCGCGGGTGGCCTCGCGGACCACCTTGGCGTTCACGGCGTTGATCTCGCGGTCGAGATTGGCGAGTTCGGGACTGGCGCAGATCGCCTTCTCCACCGCGCGCCGGGCGGCCAGGCAATTAAAACTCGGCTTGTTGTAGACCGCCAGCAGCGCGCCGAGGCGCTCCAGCTCCTGCGCCAGCGACCTGTAGTTGGCGCGCGCCGAGGGGTGATCCGGGTTCAGCTTGATCGCGGCGGCGAAATCGGCCAGCGCCCGGGGCCGGTCGCCCTTCCTGCGCCAGAGTTCGCCCCTGATGTTGAAGACATCGGCCAGCGCGGGATCGAGCCGCAGCACCGTGTCGTAATCGGCGATGGCGCGGTCGATCTGGTCCTTGCGGTCGTAAGCGCCGGCGCGCGCGATCAGCGCCTTGATGCGGTCGGCCCGCGGCGTCTTTTCATTGCCGATCAGCGCGCCGCAGACGGCGATGATGTTGTCGGCCTCACCGGCCGCCACGGCTGCCGCGCAAGGCGCGGGGTCGGCTCGTGGATCTGCTGACGGTTCGGCGCCAGTCGCGCCCGCGTTGCACGGCAGCGCCGCCCACAACAGAAAGGCGACGGCTGCGTTCCGAATCAGGGTTGTAAGAACAGGTCCCATTGATTTAACCGGCGAATCACTTTCGATATGGGACAGGCTGCCGCATGGCAAGAGTAGCGCTTATCAGACCGCGAAGGGATTCAGCGAACAGCGTGACATTCAACATCATATGCCGAATGCCAAATCATTTTGAACCATATTCCGGTTTCGGAGACTCAACATTGCTTTGGGGAGACTCAACACTTATGACAACCTTGATCGACGACGTCCGCGCGCGCGCCATTGCGTCATCGCACGCGCGGTATTTCTATTTCTACATGGCGCTGTCCTGCATGGCCGTCGCCTTCCTCGGCTTCGCACCGACCTACTGGCTGCCGATGGCAAAGGGATCGTTCCCCGCGATGCCGGTCGTTCATTTCCATGGCATGCTGTTCTTCACCTGGACGCTGTATTTTGCGTTCCAGACCTGGCTCGCGGCGTCCGGGCGGACGGCACGGCATCGAACCATCGGGATGATCGGCGTGTCGCTGGCGACCGCGATGACGATCTTCGGTTTCCTGGCCGCGGTCAACTTCGATGAAGCGCGCCGCCGCGCTCGGGCTCGCCGACCCGGGATCGCCTTTGCGATCGTCCCGCTCAGCGGCATTCTGTTCTTCGCGGTGGTCTTTATCCTGGCGGTCGCCAACACGCGCCGGCCGGAACTGCACAAGCGCCTGATGCTGCTGGCCGGCATCTCGATTCTGGATGCCGCGGTGGCGCGCTGGTTTCTCACCTTCCTGGCGCCGCCCGGAGCGGTCGGCCCGCCCCCGGTGCCGGTCACCATCGCGCCGGCGCTCGTCGCCTCTCTGCTGCTCGTGGTCGCGATCGTTTACGACTGGCGCACGCGCGGACGGCCGCACCCCGTCTATCTCTACGGCGGCGCGGCGCTGGTGGCGGTAAAACTGCTGAACTGGCCGATCAGCGTCACGCCGGCCTGGCATTCCCTCGCCGGCGGCAATCCTGGCGCTGGCGCAGTAGCGAAGGGCACGGAATACCTCCGTCGTCCCGGCGAACGCCCTAGGGCATGCACAGATCTGGTGCGACGGATTGAACTCCTGGGCTGGCTAGGGGGATTCCAGAATCGGCAAATTTCATGCGACTTCTATTGCGGCACTTCAGCGGTGGCGGAGGTGTCGGCATGTTGGGGCAGATTGACTGGTCGTTGGGTCGGTTCGGGGATCGTCGTCTCGATAAAGGGGGGCGGCGCTCATCGAATGCATGGTTGCGGGCAAGGATGTCTGCCTGCGGCGGCTGGCGAGAGGAGTCCGCGCCCGGGAGGTGCGGTTCAACCGCTTTCTCGGCAATGCCAAGGTGACGACCGAACGCGTTATCGAAAGCTGGAGCGAAGGCACGGCGGCGGCGGCAGAAGGTCGCCATATACTGGCGATCCAGGACACCAGCGAAATCAACTTCGCAACCACGGCCAAACGCCGGCGCGGGCTCGGGGAAATCGGCCATGGCAACGGCCGCGGGGTACTGCTGCACCCGATGCTGGCGGTGGACGCCGAGAACGGCAGCTGTCTCGGCCTGTTGAGCGGCCAAGTGTGGACCCGCAAGGGCCGCCGCACCGTCTCCCACGATCTGCGTGATCTGTCGGACAAGGAATTGCAGCGCTGGATCACCACCGCGCTGGCGGCCAAGCCGCTACTTGCCAAGGCCGCCATGGTGACCGTGCTGGGCGACCGCGAGAGCGACATCTTCGCCCTTTATGCCAGCGTGGCCAAGGAGCGCTTCCATGTGATCGCCCGCAGCATGCATGATCGCAAACTCGCCGACGGCATCGGCTTGTATGCGGCCAGTGATGCAATGGCGGTGGTAGACCGGCGCGCCATCCTGCTGCCTGCCCGGGCGCAGCGGCCTGAACGCGTCGCAACTCTCGAACTGCGCTTCGGCGCGGTGGACTTGGCCCGGCCGCAGACCAAGTTCCTGCGCTATCTGCCTGAAAGCTTGCCGCTGACCTTGGTCGATGTGCGTGAAACCGATCCCCAAGCCGGCACGGAACCACTGCACTGGCGGCTTCTCACCACGCACCCAGTGGCGAATACAGAAGAGGCCTGGGGCATCGTCGAATGGTACAAGCGGCGTTGGCTGATCGAGCAGTTCTTCCGCATCCTCAAGACGCAAGGCTTCCAACTCGAAGATAGCCAGATCGCCACCGCCGACCGGCTCCTCAAGCTGGTCGCGATCGCCGCCAAGGCGGCGGTCATCACCCTTCAGCTCTTGCAGGCCCGCGATGGCCGCGGTCATCAGCCCGTCCGGCTTGCCTTTGACGTCAACGAAGTCGCAACGCTCGTCGCCCTCAACCAAAATCTCGAGGCCCAAAGCAAGCGCCTCAGGAACCCGCATCCACCCGACAGTCTTGCCTGGGCCGCCTGGATCATCGGCCGCCTCGGCGGCTGGGACGGCCATCCATCCTCCAAACCGCCAGGTCCCATCACCATCAAGCACGGCCTCGAATACTTCCACGCAGTCGCCGTAGGATGGAGCCTCAAAGATGTGTGCATGCCCTAGGGCGAAAGCCGGGACCCATAACCACCGGCATTTGCGATTGCGCCAAAGCCGTCGACCAGCGTTCTCGAACCGAGAAGCCACGGCGTATGGGTCCCGGCTCAGCGTTCGCTTCGCTCACTTGGCCGGGACGACGAGAAGTAGCTAACTCATCTTCAGCGTAATGCCGCCATCGACCACCAGCTCGATCCCGGTGACGTATTTCGATTCGTCGGAAGCCAGAAACAGCGCCGCGTTGGCGACGTCCCAGGCTTCCCCCATGTGCCCCATCGGCACCTGCGCGTCGCGCGCGCGCCACATCGCCTCGACGTCGCCCTTGGCGTAACTCGTCGCCAGTCCCGCGGAATGCTCGACCATCGGCGTTTTCATCAGCCCCGGAAGAATGGCGTTGACCCGGACATGCTTCGGGGCGAATTCGACCGCCGTGGTGCGCGTCATCTGGTTCATCGCGGCCTTTGATGTGGCGTAGGTGACATAGGACACGCCGGTGTGACGGATCGAGGCGATCGACGAGATATTGATGATCGAGCCGCCGCCCTGCCGCACCATGACGGGAATGACGTGCTTCATGGCGAGGAAGGCGCTTTTGAGATTGACCGCGAAGACGCGGTCCCACTCGGCTTCCGAGACATCGACCACGCTGCCCATCTCGGCAATGCCGACATTGTTGTCGAGCACGTCGATGCGGCCATAGGCCTTCAGACAGGCCGCGACCATCGCCTCGACGTCGCTGGCGCGCGACACATCGGCGGTGAACGCGGTGGCCTTGCCGCCTTCGGCGGCGATGATCTTGGCGGTCTCTTCGGCGGCCGCCGCGTTGCGATCGACGCAAAACACCTGCGCGCCCTCGCGCGCAAAGGTCACCGCGGTCGCCTTGCCGTTGCCCCAGCCCGGCCCGATCGAGCCGGCGCCGACCACCAGTGCCGTTTTTCCCTTGAGCCGGTCCATCGATTTCTCCCCTTTTTGTGATTGGTTATCGTAGCCCGGATGGAGCGCCAGCGAAATCCGGGGACGGCTTTACCCGGATTTCGCAAGTGCTCCATCCGGGCTACGGATCTACGGATTACACGCTTTCATCGTCGTGACATTGGCGCCGATCGGATGCCCGAAAATCTCCGACAGCGTGCGGCATTGTCGATCGCTGCACAGCCGCCATTCGCCGGCGGCGCCGGAATTGCCGAGCACCACTTCCGGCATCGGCGGACGCGCTGGCTGCCATTGAAACCAGCCGTCGACCAGCCGCGCCTCCGGCGGCGGCTCCATGCCGGCGCCGGAGCCCTTGACGCGCGCCTGCACCAGTTCCAGCCCGTGAGGGGTGATGCGCCAGTCTTCCTGCCAGTCGACCTTTTCGATGGAGTGGGTCCACGCAAGCGTGAAGGCCGCGACCGACAGCGTCTTCACGACGCCGGCTGAAGTGAGGCAAAGGCTCAAGCCGTCGCCGCCGCGCTGCGCGGACGCTGCCACCATTGCCAGAGCACGATCGCGGCCGTCAGCGCGAAGCCCAAGGTGTCGCTGAACGCGAAATCGCCGAGCAGGCACAGCGCCGCGAGCAGGGCGACGACGCGCTCGAGCAGCGTCATCCTGGCGAACAGGAAGCCGATCGCGACCATGCCGAACAGGCGCGATCGCGACCAGCGCCTTGAAGGTCGCCAGCGCCACCGCGCCGTAGAATCCGAGTTGCGCCGGCCATCGGGTCGCCGGCCTGCAGCATCAGCGCCGGCGAATAGACGAAGACGAAGGGAATGACGTAGCCGGCGAGCGCGATGCGCATCGCCTCCCAGCCGATCTTGTCGGGATTTTCCCTGGCGATCGGTGCGGCCGCCAGCGCCGCCAGCGCCACCGGCGGCGAGAGGTCGGCCATGATGCCGTAATAGAACGCGAACATGTGGCTGACGATCAGGGGCACGCCGAGTTTTGCCAATGCCGGCGCGGCGAGCGCCGCGGTGATGATGTAGGTCGGAATCGTCGGGATGCCGGTGCCGAGCAGGATCGACAGCAGCATGGTCATGACCAGCGCGAGGAACAGGCTCTTGGCGCCGAGCCCGATGATCCAGCTGCCGAAGATGGTGCCGACGCCGGTCTGCGTCATCATGCCGATGATGGTGCCGACGATGGCGCAGGCCATGCCGACGGTCAGCGCCGACTTGGCGCTGTCGGCGAGCGAATCCCGGCATGCGCGCAGCGTCGCCCGGCCGCCGCGCATGAACGCGGTGATCAGCACGAGCACGCCGACGACGCTTGCCACCGGAACGATCTCCAGCCCGTTGCGCGACACCGCGGCGACCACCAGCGCAAGCCCGATCCAGAACACATAGCGCAACACGGTGAGGAAAAGCCGAGCGTGATGCTGGCGCCGAGGATCAGCGCCACCGTCAGCGCCAGGCCCATGCTGCCGGCGTAGAGCGGCGTAAAGCCTTCGAACAGCATGTAGACCAGCGCCGCCAGCGGCAACACCAGATACCAGCGCGCCACCAGCGCCTTCCAGGCGCTCGGGATTTCCGAGCGCTTCATGCCGACGAGGCCGCGCTTGCCGGCTTCCAGATGCACCATCCAGAACGCGGAGGCGAAATACAGCATCGCCGGGATCACCGCGGCCTTGACGATGACCGAATATTCGACGCCGAGCGTCTCGGCCATGATGAAGGCGACCGCGCCCATCACCGGCGGCATGATCTGCCCGCCCATCGACGCGGTGGCCTCGACGCCGGCGGCAAAGGCGCGGCGATAGCCGAACTTGATCATCAGGGGAATCGTGAACTGGCCGACGGTGACGACATTGGCGACGCCGGAGCCCGAGATCGTCCCCATCATGCCCGAGGCGAACACCGCGACCTTGGCCGGGCCGCCGCGGGTGCCGCCGAACAGGCCGAGCGAGACGTCGGTGAACAACTGGATCATGCCGGCGTGTTCGAGGAACGAGCCGAACAGAATGAACAGGAAGATATAGGTCGCCGAGACATAGATCGGCACGCCGTAAAAGCCTTCGGTGCCGTAGGACAAATGCGTGATGATCTGGTCGAAATCGTAACCGCGATGGTTGAACGGCGCCGGCAGATACTGGCCGAAGAACCAGTAGAGGATGCAGGCGCCGCACATCAAAGGCAGCGCCAGACCCATCAGCCGCCGCGTGCCCTCGAAGATCAAGACCGCCAGCAGGGTGCCGACCACCAGATCGAGCCGCGTCGGATCGCCGTCGCGCGCGATCAGGTCGGCGTAGAAGATCCACTGGTACAGCCCGCACAGGAACCCGGCGCTGCCGATCAGCCAGCCGGCGGCGCGGCCGGCATTGCCTTTGGCGGTGAAATTGCCGATCAGGCCGAAGGTCATCAGGATCAGGAAGCCGACGTGAACGCCGCGCACCACCTGGCTCGGCAGCTCGTTCCATGCCGCGACGACCAGCTGAAAGGTCGCGAAAGCGATGCCGATCGCATAGGCCAGATGGCCCCAGCCGCCGGGGCCGAAGCCCTCCGGAAAGCCGTGCTCGAAATTGTCGAATTCGACCTTGACGGGCGCCTCCGCGTCCACAGCCTGCAGCATCTTTCGTCCCCTACGCCCGCATCGAGAGGCGCTTATATCACTGCCGCGCAGCCCCAAGATACGTCATGCGCGGGCTTGACCCGCGCATCCATCAAAAAGAAGTTCTCCTGAGGAAGATGGATGGCCGGGTCAATCGCGCGAAGACGCGCTTCGCGCTTTTGCCCGGCCATGACGCCTGAAATGATTAGCCTACTTAATGAGACCCTTTTCCTTGTAATAGCGAATCGCGCCGGGGTGCAGCGGCACCGGACTGCCCGTTGCCGCGTTCTCCAGCTTGATCTCCTTGCCGGCCGCATGCGCGTTCGCCAGTTCCGGCAGCGACTCGAAGATCAGTTTGGTCATCTGATAGGCGAGATCGTCGGATACCGCGGAACTGGTCACGAGATAGTTGACCACCGCCGCGGTCGGCACGTCCTTGTCCTGGCCGGTATAGGTATTGGCGGGGATCATGACAGATACGAAGGGCGGGCCGATCTTGTCGACCACCGCCTTGGGAACCGACACCACGGTGATCTCGGTCGAGGTGCTCAGATCCTTCAGCGAGGCGACCCCGAGGCCGGCCGATTGCAGCGTCGCGTTCAACTGCCGGTTCTTCATCAGATCGACGGATTCGGCGAACGGCAGATATTCGACCTTGCCGATATCCTTGTAGCTCAATCCCGCGGCGGCAAGGATGGCGCGCGAGTTGAGTTCGGTGCCCGATTTCGGCGCGCCGACCGAGAGGCTCTTGCCCCTGAGATCGGCCAGCGTCTTGATGCCGCTGTCGGCGGTGGCGACGATCTGGATATAGTTCGGATAGATCGCGCCGATGGTGCGCAGCTTGTCGAGCTTGGCCTTGAAGCCCGCCTCCTCGTCGCCGTCCCACGCGGCCTTCAGCGAATCGCCGAGCGTGAACGCGAGCTCGCCGCGGCCCTGCTGCAGCAGAATCAGGTTCTCGACCGACGCCTTGGTGGCCTGCACCTGGGTCTTCACGTTCGGGAATCTTGTCGCTGTAGATTTTTCCGATGGCGACGCCGAGCGGATAATAGACGCCGGATGTGCCGCCGGTCAGCACGTTGATGAATGCTTGCGCCCGCGCGGCCGGGGCCGACAGAACCGCCACCGTCGCAACGGCAGCGGCAATCAACTTCGAATTCATATGGTTTGTTCTCCCCTGAATTTGGCCGGGAAATTGGACGGACCAGGGCCCGGGGTCAACCCATCCCATCGGCCAACAGGGTTGCGGCAAACAAGCATTCGAAGCGGGCGCGCCCCGCTTCGCACTGGCACCCCAGCGGTTCCCCGCGTAATCTCGCCCAGCGAAACCGGCCCGTCAGAGGCCGGTCTTACCCGGGAGAACGCCACAATGCCTGTCACTCGTACAGTTGGATTATCCTTGGGAGCGGCCATCCTGCTCTGCAGCGCCAGCCTCAATCTCGCTCACGCCAAGCCGTTCATGATCGTCGGCACCGATGAGAAGCTCTGGTGGGACGATGACGGAAAGACCGTCCTGTCCGCGCCGGGCAAGGATACGGTCCTGATCGTCGATCTCGCCAATCCCGAAAGTCCGAAGATCATCGCCACCCTGCCGCTGAAGAATTCGATCGTCGGACCGCCGGTCAATCTCGACATCGATCCGACCGGTTCGGTCGCGCTGGTGGCGGATTCGGTCGATGTCGTCAAGGACGGCGACGCGCTGAAACAGGTGCCGGACAACAAGGTCTACGTCATCGATCTCAAGGCCAGCCCGCCCAAGCTGGCGGCGACCGTCACCGTCGGCAAGCAGCCGTCGGGGCTGAGCATCAGCCCGTCCGGCAAGATGGCGCTGGTCGCCAATCGCGGCGACAACTCGATCAGCGTGCTCTCGATCAACGGCACCGACGTCAAGGTCACCGACACCGTTGCGATGCCCGACAGCGTCGCGCATGTGCTGTTCACGCCGGACGGCAAGCGGGCGCTGGCGGTGCGATTCCCCGCGCACAAGGTCTCGGTGCTCGATATCGCCGGCGACAAGGTCGACCTACAACAAGGTCGACCTGCCGACCGGCCAGTGGCCCTACAATGTCGTGGTGACGCCGAACGGCAAGATCGCGCTGACCTCCGACAATGGCGGCGCCGGCTCGTCGGACGGCAGCGTCGACACCACAAGCGTGATCGATCTCGAAGCCAATCCGCCGCGCATCATCGATCGGGTGGTGGTCGGTGACGGTCCCGAGGGGCTGGCGATGTCGCCGAAGGGCGATCTCGCGGTCGCCGCCATCCTGCGCGGCTCCAACATGAAGAAGGCCTTCTTCTACCAGAAGAACGGCAGCCTCTCGGTGCTGAAGATCGACGGCAAGAAGGTGACCAAGACCCAGGATATCGAGGTCGGCGGCTTGCCGGAGGCCGTGATGTTCACGCCGGACGGCAAATACATTCTCGCCGGAAACTACTTGACCCAGGATTTCTCGATCCTGAAGGTCAACGGCACCAAGGTCACCGACACCGGCAAGCGCTTCAAGGTGCCGGGGCATCCGGCTTCGGCGACGCATGAGCCACTGAAGTCGCGCGCGCCCAGGTCGCAGGAACGGGCGCCGACAAAATCTCGCGCGTTACGCTGACCGCCGCCATGGAGGCGCGCGGTCGGCGTTCTCTTGTGACCGGCGTCAGGCCGGAGTGAGTGACGACATCGGCGGTTGGCGGTCACGCCGGCCCGCCCCTCACTGAAACTTCATGTCCAGGCATTTCGAAATGTCGGAGCCGAGGCCGGACGAGATGGTGATGCAGCCGCGAACCTTCTGCGCGGTGTTGTCGCTTGCCCATATCGCATAGCCGCCGGGACCGAAAAACGAATTGGTGTTCGGCGGCTCGGTCTCGGTGGCGTCGAACGAGTAACTGGAGTCGGTCTCGAAGATGCGCGGCTTCTTGATGCAGCCGCCGTCGGTCTGGACGTTGATCACTTCCTTGTTGTCGCGCGTCAGCGCCAGGTTGACCTGGCAGCGGAAATACTCCGACGTCTTGACGTTGAAGAGGTAGGCGTAGGATCTGCAGGTCGCGGTATTGAGTTTTCCGGCGCTCAAGCCGCGGCTGCAGGCAATTCTCTGGTTATTGGAAAGCTTGAATTCGTCCGCCCGGGCGGCAGGAACCAGCGTCACAAGCGACAGCGCGACGCCCAAACAAATTTTCATGACGTGGTTCATCCGAATCATCCCTATGACGTATTTTGCAAAGCGTCGTTCTAAACCGAAGCCGGAACATAGTCGCGAAGCGCCTCGCGGCAAATCCCAAAGTCTTGAACGGCGCGAACTGCCGCGAATAGGCTCATCGTATTGACGGGATAATGGCGTTCGTGATTTGTTCAAGCATTGGCGGGGCGCCATTGCCACTTACTTTTTTCGGACCGGTTGCCGGGGAGCATGCAGGATGACGAGATTTTCGACCAAGACCCTTTTGATGGCGGCCGCGCTGACCGTGCTGACGACATCGGCATTCGCGGAAGCCGCCAAGCCGACGCCTTGGGAGCTGAAGCCGGACATGGGCTATGGCTACGGCAAGGACGGCAAGACGTTGTCCTACAAGATGGGCACCAACAATGCCGGACTGCTGCTGAAAGGCGCCAAGAAGGTGCCCAAGGGCACGTTGTTCTTCATCGGCCAGAACGGACAGCTCTACATGCGTACCGGGCCGTTCCTCGAAGGCGACGGCAAGTTCATGTTCGGGCCGGAGTGAAGGCCTCTCTTCCTTCTCCCCTTGTGGGAGAAGGTGGCCGTAGGCGGCCTTTGGCCGCCGTTCTTCAATAGAACGCCGATGCATTGCATCGGCTATGCGAAATCCGCGCCGGATGAGGGGTTTCTATCCGCGGAGACAGACCCCTCACCCGTCCGCGATGCTTTGCATCGCGTCCACCCTCTCCCACAAGGGGAGAGGGAAGAAAGGGCAAGCGCTTGGCCGGGACGATGATGACCTAAAACGCCGCGGCCAGTTCCTTCGCGCCCGGCAGATGGCTGTTAGAGTCCATCCTGGAGTCGGTGACCGCCAGCAGTTTGGCCACCGTGTTGTGTCGGATCGCCACCGGATTGCGCTCGTAGCCCGCGCGCTGGAAGAAATTCGAGGTCGGCACCCGCTCGCGCATCGCCTGCGGCATCGTCACCATGTCGAGCCCGGTGGAGTCGCCGGTCAGGTTCATCATCTCGAGTTCAGCAGCGGTGAGCGGCTTTGTGTAGCCCTTGAGGCGCGCGAAGAGCACCGAGGTCAAGAGCTTGTGGGTCTGCAGCATGGGCCCGACGTCGATGTCCAGCACCATGGCATGGATGGCCCAGCCCTGCGGCGTATCGCCAAGCTTCTCGTGCTGCGCCCACTCGTCCGGCACCGAACGCGCCAGCGCCACCATCCGCTTCAGCACCGCGATCTTGTGATCCATCGCCTTGCGCTGGCTGCCGGCCAATCGCGCGGCCTTTTCCGAAAGCTCCCGGACGAATTCGCGGCCCTGCTCGGCAATGAGTTCGACGCTGTTGGTGGTGAGAAGCTGGTTGTAGCCGATCGCGGTGGAGATCGCGTGCGAGCCGTGACCCAGTCCCGACTGCATGTCGTGCCTGCCGTTGCCGCCGGTCTCGAACGAATAGACCCGCACCGCCTGCTCGCGGATGAGCCCGGCCGCGCTGGCTGCGCGGGCATAGGCGCGCTTGAACTCGACCTCGCTGGTGGGCCGCTGCGGCGCGAACTGGAAATGCTCCGCCGCCGCCTTCAGGAGGTCCGCGACCACGGGAATATATTTGCGCTCGCGGGGCGGATGTTCGGGCTCCCCTTCCGGATTCGGTGGCGGCTTCGGCCCGCTATAGACCGGCGGCTGCGTCAGCACGTAGTCGTCGAGCCCGATCGGAAGATGCTCGCGCCGCTTGGCGTTGCGGCCGCGCCGCTTCTCGGCAATCGAACTCCAATAGGCGCCGGCCTCCGCTTCGAACGCCGCGCGCGCTTCCTGATATTCCCGGAGCTTGCGGCGATATTCGGCGATCGCCTGCGGCGAGGGCGCCTGCGCCATCGCGCCGGAAGTTGCCGCCGGCAGCGACGAAGAATCCATCGCCCCCGCCCGCGGCGCGATCACCAGCAGCGCGAGCGCGAGATATAAGGGGTAGCGAATCGCATGAGGGCGCATGGCGTTGTTGTAGCAAGTGAGCCGCGCAAGTCAGCCCCGAAAGCGGCAGGTTTCCTCGTCATTGCGACGCGCGAATGCGCGCCCGATGACAGGCTCCGCGACGAAGCAATCCAAATATTGTCATTCCGGGATGGTCCGAAGGACCAGACCTCAGATGCGCAATTGCGCATCGGGGAATCTCGAGATTTCCGGGTTCGATGCGGAGCCTGTCATCGGGCCGCGCTTCGCGCGGACCCGTTGGCATCGCCCCGGAATGACGACTGAAATTCGATTGTGTGACCTACTTCCACGCGAACACCGGCTGCTCCAGTTCGGCCACGCGGGTGTCGCGGCCGCCGAGCACTTCGCGGAACTGATAGATCAAGGCCGCCGTCGGCGCGTGGATAAACCCGCCGGCGTGACGAAACCGGATCACGCGGCGATCGCTCTCGGGAATGGCGGTGAAGTCGAAGGCCTCGCTGCGCTCGATATTTTCAAGCGCGATGCGATGCACCGAGGCGACCTCCTGCGGATTGGGAGAGATCGCGGCGCTCGCCGCCGCCCACACCACGACCGGCGTGATGAGGTAGCCGGAGCGCGTCGGATAGTCGTCGAGCAGACCCAGCACGTGCTCCTGCCCGAGTTCAAGGCCGAGCTCCTCGTGAAGCTCGCGCAGCGCCGCCATCACCGGCGTCTCGCCCGCGTCGCAGCGCCCGCCCGGCAGCGCCCATTGGCCGCGATGGGCGCGCAGGCCTGCCGCGCGCAGCGTCAACAACAGCGCCGTTTCATTTCGGGCATCGCCGGCCTCGACCAGCGCGATCGCGACCGCGGCCCGCTTCAAGGCCGGCGCCGGCTCGCTTTCCGGCAGCCGCGCAAAGCCGGCGCAACGGGCTGCGATATTCCGCCTTGTGGCATCGTCAAAGGGCCGGGTCATCCCGCTTGACTACAACACGGCGACGATCGATGAAATGGCTAACGACCGCGTCGTCCCGGCCAAGCGCTTGCGCGCGAGCTGGGACCCATAACCACCGATGTTCGTTTTTGGCCAAGCTGGAGCTCCTATCCCGTCGACAACCAGCATCCGTGGTTATGGGTCCCCGCTTTCGCGGGGACGACGGTGTGGGCGAAACCGAAAGAAAATAGCATGACCGACAAGGCCGCGGAGAAGCAACTCAAGGCCGCCGGCTGGACCGTCGTCGAGACCACAGGCTTCCTGCACCTGATCGGGCCGCTGTGGCAGCGCCTTGTCGACGGCGAGCATGAATATGCCCTGGTCGCCCAGGACAAGCACCATAACCGCCGCGGCCTGGTGCAGGGCGGGGTATTGATGACGTTCGCCGACCGCACCTGCGGCATGACCGCCCGGTACGTGTCGGGCCGGCCGATGCTGGCGACCGTGCAGATGGACACGCATTTCGTCGAGGCCGGCAAGATCGGCGAGATTCTGGTGTCGAAGCCGCACGTGGTGCGCTCGACCCGCAGCCTGATTTTCATCACCACGGAAGTCACCGTCGACAAGCGCTGTATCGCCATGGCCAGCGGCGTGTTCAAGATATTGAAGAGCGAGTGAGGGGCCCGCCCTCCCTTTTCCGTCATTGCGAGGAGCCAACGGGTCGCGCGAACGCGCGCCCGATGACAGGCTCCGCGACGAAGCAATCCAGTGTTTTGCGGCATGGATTGCTTCGCTGCGCTCGCAATGACGGTCTCAAGCCGCTATCTTTTCGTCATTCCGGGATGGTCCGAAGGACCAGACCTCAGATGTGCAATTGCACATCGGGGAATCTCGAGATTCCGGGTTCGATGCGGAGCCTGTCATCGGGCCGCGCTTTGCGCGGACCCGTTGGCATCGCCCCGGAATGACGATCCACACTCAGAGGACCCAACCGATGCAATATCGTCAACTCGGCCGCAGTGGCCTGAAGATCTCGCCGATTTGCCTCGGCACCATGATGTTCGGCGGGCCGACCGACGAGGCGGCGTCGACGCGGATCGTCGCGAAGGCGCGCGAGGCCGGCGTCAACTTCATCGATACCGCCGACGCCTACAATGGCGGCAATTCCGAACAGGTGGTCGGCCGCGCCATTTCCAACAGCCGGCATGACTGGGTGCTCGCCACAAAACTCGCCAACCCGATGGGCGACGATCCCAACCGCGGCGGGCTGTCGCGGCGCTGGGTGCTGCAGGCGGCGGAAGAAAGCCTGAAGCGGCTCGGCACCGACTACATCGACGTCTACTACCTGCACAAGGAGGACCATTCGACGCCGCTTGCGGAAACCGTTCGCGCGATGGGCGAGCTGATCCGACAAGGCAAGGTGCGCTATTTCGGCGTCTCGAACTATCGGGCCTGGCGGGTGGCCGAGATCTGCAACATCTGCGACAACATCGGCATCGACCGCCCGGTGGTGAGCCAGCCCTATTACAATGCGATGAACCGCATGCCCGAGGTCGAGCATTTTCCGGCCTGTAACTTCTTCGGCCTCGGCATCGTGCCCTATAGCCCGCTGGCGCGCGGCGTGCTGACCGGCAAATACGCACCCGACGCCGCGCCCGACAAGGACACGCGCGCGGGCCGCAACGACAAGCGCATGATGCAGACCGAATGGCGGCCGGAATCGATTCTGCTGGCGCAGGAAATCCGGAAGCATGCCGAGGCGAAAGGGATCACCGCCGGGCAGTTCGCGGTGTCCTGGGTCTTAAACTCTTCCTTCGTGTCAGGCGTGATCGCCGGCCCGCGCACCGAGGAGCAATGGGACGATTATATGCGCGCGCTCGACTATCGTTTTACGGCCGAGGACGAAGCGCTGATCGACCGGCTGGTTGCGCCGGGCCATCCGTCGACGCCGGGTTTCAATGATCCGGCCTATCCGATCGAGGGGCGCAGGGCGCGGACCGCGGGGTGAAGGGAGGCGGACTGTTCGGTAGCCTGGCTCAATAAACCGTCAGTCGAATGATGCTCAAACGAGGTGGGCGATTTATTTCGTCACGGTCTCAGCGCGTTCGGGAACATATCAAGCAAATTTTGTCTTCTCATCAGTTTGATTACTGTTGTTGCATAGCTGAAAACAATCAATCCGAAGAAAGGATAGCCGAAATATCCGAAAAACGGCATTTCGAACACCTTCCAAAATCCGACGTAAGGAATCGTGTACGTCCATTTCGGAAGCGAATAGTAATTCCACATCTCCCAGCAGAAGCCGGTAATCATTGTCGCTCCCGTGATCGAGAACAGGCGCATCCACCCGTTCTTCTGAACGTCCGCAATGAGAGCCGGATACCCGATCGAGAATGCGACAGGCTCAAGAATCAGGATGGGCGCGATCCACACCAGCGGAAACGTCTCGTCGGGAAAAAGTGGAAGTAACGAATAACAACCTATTCCAAGCAGAACCGAAGCCGCCAACTGAGAGGCTGTGACGTTCGGCCGCCACCTCGGCCAATCGCAGCCGATTTTTTGCAGCACGGAAGCGAGGAAGAAACTCGACGACAAGATTGCGGGAACGACTGTCGAAAAATCAATGGAAGCCTGGATGAAATAACGCGTCGCCGAAACCGGATGCGCCAGATGATAATGCCAATTTTGCACGATCGCGTTCATCCCCTCAAAGAACCACCAAAGGGGTATTGAGATCACAAACAGGACAAGGAACGACCAGCCCATCGATCTCAACAATGACCGCTTGAACAGTACTTGCGACATCCCATTGATCGTCAAGATGTAGCCAACCCAAAGCGGGAAAAACGAGAGTTCAGCGAAAATGCCAGATGGACCCCACGCGGCGATCCACGAGAGCCCGACCAGAATAACCCCGACAATCAAGACCACCATGAGTTCATCGTAACACTGTCGGCTCGCCGACCGAACTGCCTTTGAATTGCTTATGAAGCAAAGTCCGCGCCCGGTTATGAAGATCGGCCTATCCGACCGAGGGGTGCAGGGCGCGCGCGGCGGGGCGAGAAGAAAGTCGTGGCTATTCGGGCCTAAAAGGCGCACCGTTGTCTTGTTTGCCTCTCGCCGGATGCATAGCTGTCTTTGCGAGGCTGCGAACAGTCGATTTGCAACAAGAGCTGGCGAAAGCGCGCGAAAGCGATCCAATTCGTCGTTGAATCGGCCGACGCCCGCGCCAGCTCAAGAAAGGTGATCGTGACAAGGACGCGACGCGAAACGGTGACATTCAATCATCCGTTCCGGATCGAGGGCATCGACCGCCAGCTGCCGGCCGGCGCTTACGAAGTCGTGACCGACGAGGAACTGATCGAAGGCCTGTCGTTTCCCTGCTTCCGCCGCGTCGCCACCATGATGATGGTTCCCGGCGCGCCGCCGCACCGTTCCTCGATCGAGATGATTTCGATCAGTTCGGTCGATCTCGCCGATGCGCAACAGGCCGATGCGGTCGCGTCAAATGCCTGACCATCGGATCACAATCGAAGCCACTCCCCGCGTTCGGCGATAACGCCAACGCCTCACAGTCAAGGAAGTCACATGCAGATTCTTTCCGCGCGTCACGTCAAAACCGAAGAGTTGCTGCGCCTCGGCGTCGTGTCGGGCTGGTACTCTACCAAGGTCAGCGGCACCTTCGTCACGGGGCCTCACACCACGCAGGAAGATTGCCTTTCGAAAATCGCCGAACTCAATCCGCCGCCGGCCAGGAAGAGGTTCTGACGGGGAATCCATAACTTGCGCGTATTCCAATCGCAAAACCGGTATCCACCCCCGGCTCCATGCTTTTGCGGAACGCGCGCGCCGACCGTCAATTCAATCGAGGAGTCTCCGACATGGCGCTCACCGAAAGCCGCTTTCAGGAATACGACTTCAACCGGATGGTCGTGGTGTTCACGATGAAGAACGACCAGGCCAGCGTGGCCTGCGCCATCTCTACCGACGCGATGGATCAGCTCGAAGGCACGTCGCGAATCGCCGCCGGCCGAGCGCGAGCAGCAATTCCTGCGGCTCCGCGACCGCATCGAGGCGCGCGCGGCGCGGAAATTCAGCGACGTCGAACTGGAGGGTCATCCTCCCGGCGTGATCCTGCGCGCGATCGATTTCCGCTCGCCGCTGAAGTGATCGGGCGCAGCGCAGCAGCGCTGCGCTCAGCCGACGATGTAGGCCCCCGAGCCGGTCGAGATCTGCTCGCCGGCGTCGTTGACGAGCTCCATATGAGCGACCGCGACGCGGCCGCCGAGCCGCACGACGCGGCCCGTGGCGACGAAATGTTTGCCGCGCCCCGGCCGCAAATAATCGACGCGCAAATCGATGGTGCCGATATTCGGAAAAACCTTCGGGGGCCCCGCTTCGGCCTTGTCGGCGAGCGAAGCGAGCGCGATGGCGAGGCCGCCCACCACGTCGAGCGCGGCCGAGATCACGCCGCCGTGCAGGATCTGGCGGACCGGATTGCCGACCAGCTCGGGCCGCATGTCGAACCTGAGCCGCGGCGCCTGGGGGTCCAGCGAATTGATCTTGAGACCGAGCACGCGATTGAACGGGATCATCTGTTCGAAGGCGCGCCCGATTTGCGCCTCGAAGCTCTCAACGTCGCGTTTGCCGCCCATATCGATCGTCCCTACCCTCGGCCTCCCGTTTGCGCAGATAGAGGCTGATTCCCCGCCGGCGCGCCAGACGGTCTAGCGAAGTTCGTCATGCCCGGCCTTGTGCCGGGCATCCACGTCTTAGCTGCGCTTGAGTAAGAAAGACGTGGATGGCCGGGACGAGCCCGGCCATGACGAAAAATCGAATCGCCCTCAGGAACGCCTCAGCCCTCGGTCTCGAGCCCGGTCGGCATCGGCACGTTCTCGGGCGAGAGTTTCAGGCCGGCGGCGAGCGCGACGGTCTCCAGGAGCGCGGCAAAATCCTTTTCCAGATGCGCGGCCGGATCCGGCTTCAGGTCGCCGCGCCGAAATGGCTTTGCAGCGCCTCGCGGGTCGCCGCCGTCACCGGCATGGCGACGTCGAGATCGCGCGCGGCCTTCAACCCGAGATCGAGATCCTTGCGCAACAGCGCCGGCGTGAACGTCGTGGTCCAGTCGAGATTGACCAGCGCATTGCTCTTGTACTTCGTAAAGGTCGAGCCGAGCACGCTGGCGTTCATGAAATCGAGGAAGGCATGGCGCGGCACGCCGGCCTTTTGCGCGAGGATCGTGATCTCGGAGAGATTCTGGATGACGACGCCGAGGAAGACGTTGTGCGCGATCTTGCAGATGCGCGCCAGTTCGCCCTCGCCGACATAGGAGACGCCGGAGGCCGCGATATCAGCAAGATAAGGCTGCACCTGGTCGAACGCCGCCTTCGGGCCCGACACCACCGTGGAGAGTTTGCCGGCCTTGACGCATTTGCCGTTGCCGGAGACGGGGGCGCTGACGAATTCGCAGCCCAGCTGCTTCAGCCGCGCGCGGATCGCCTCGGACTGTTCGACGCCGATCGAGGAGCAGTCGACCAGGAGCTTCGGCCGCGGCCCGGAGGCACTGGCGACGAAGGCCGTTCTCGCCGAAATAGACCTGCTCGAGATCCTTGCCCGTCGACACCATCGTGAACACGATGTCCTTGCCGGCAAGCTCGCTCGGATGATCGACGATCCGCCCGCCCTTCTTGGCCAGCGGCTCGGCCTTGGCGCGGGTCCGGTTCCAGATCGCAACGGAATGGCCGGCCTTCAGCAGCCGCTCGGCCATCGGATAGCCCATGCGTCCCATGCCGATCCAGCCGAGTGAATGTTTTGTCATTTTTTTCTTCTCCTGATTTGTCAGTTTGCCGTCATTGCGAGGAGCGAAGCGACGAAGCAATCCAGTGCCGTTGCTATGCGACGCAATGGATTGCTTCGCTTCGCTCGCAATGACGGTCTCGAATGGCCACCGTCTAATAGCGATTGGCGATCGGCAGTTCTTCCGCGGGGAACAGCGTGATCACCTGACAGCCCTTGTCGGTGACGACGACTTCCTCCTCGATGCGGGCGGCCGAAAAGCCGTCCTTCGCCGGGCAATAGGTCTCCAGCGCGAACACCATGCCGGTCTTGATCTCCATCGGATTTTCCAGCGACACCAGCCGCGAGATGATCGGGCGCTCGTGCAGCGCAAGCCCAAGGCCGTGGCCGAACTGCAGGCCGAACGCCGCCATTTCGTTCGGAAAACCGAAATCCTCGGCCTTCGGCCAGACGCTCGCGACCGTATCGGTCGAGACGCCCGGCTTGATCAGCGAGATCGCGACATCGAGCCATTCGCGGCACTTCTTGTAGGCGTCGTGCTGCACCGGCGTGGCGCGGCCGATATTGAAGGTGCGGTAATAGCAGGTGCGATAGCCCTGATAGGACTGCAGGATGTCGAAGAAGGCCTGGTCGCCCGGGCGCAGGATGCGGTCGGTGAAATTGTGCGGATGCGGATTGCAGCGCTCGCCGGAGATCGCGTTGATCGCCTCGACGTCGTCGGAGCCCATCTCGTAGAGCATCTTGTTGGCGAGCGCGACGATGTCGTTCTCGCGCACGCCGGGCTTCAGCGCCTCGTAGATCGAATGGTAGACGCCGTCGACCATGGCGGCGGCCTGGTTGAGCAGCATGATCTCGTCGATGTTCTTGATCTCGCGCGCGTCCAGCATGACCTGCTGGCCGTCGACGACCTTCATGCCGGCCTTCTGCAGTTCGAAGAACATCGCGGTCTCCGCGATGTCGACGCCGACCGGCATGTCGGCGACGCCGGCCGCGCGCAACAGGCTCATGACTTCCTCGGCATGCGCCTTCATCAGCCCGACCGCCGGCGGCACGGTGCCGCGCATGCCGAGCATGCCGGCGCGGCAATTGTCCGGCGCCAGCCAGTCGCAGTTGATGCGGTGATGCACCGCGGCCGAGCCGAAATCCCACACGATCGGCTCGCCGTCGCCGGCCAACAGCGCAAAACGGCAGAGCTTGTCGCGCTCCCACTCGCCGATCTTGGTGCCACTGACGTAGCGGATGTTGTTGACGTCGAACAACAGCAGCGCGCCGCATGGCGAGGCCTTCAGCGCCGCGCGGGCGCGGGCGAGCCGATAGTGCCGCAGGCGATCGAAATCGATCCGGCGTTCGAAATCGACCGACATATGGCCGTGCGAGGGAATCGCCCGATCCCAGCGCCAATGCGGATCGAGATGCTCGGGGCGGATGAGATGCGGCTTGAGCGCGTTCGAAACATTCATGGGGGATGACCGGCTGGAGGTTGTTGCAATCGATTGCATAAAGGGTTTTAAGGGGAGTCTGTCAAGGACGGCGATGCGGGCCTGCTATGCCCGCTGCCGGGCTTTGCCGCGACGGAACTACCGCCAATGGTGCACAAAAGCAGAACCGTACCGGACGAGCCGCGAAGCCGGCCGCGTCGTCCCGCCCGACGATAAAAGATGTCGCGGAAAAATGCGGCGTGCATCCCTCCACCGTGTCGCGCGCGCTCTCGCCCGCGATGAGCCATCTGGTCGCGCCCGAGGTGGCAAAGCGGATCCGCGCGGCCGCGGCGGCGCTCGGCTATCAGCCGAACGTGACCGCCGCCGGCCTGCGCACCGGACGATCGCGGCCTGATCGGCGTGCTCGCCCCTGACATCGCCGACCCCGGCTTCCCGCCGATCCTGAGCGGCGTCACCGAAACGCTCGGCGCGGAGGGTTATGCCACGATCGTGGTCGACGTCGGGCCCGATCCCTCGCGGGAGCGGGAACTGGTCGACAGACTGATCGCGCGCGGCGTCGACGGCCTGGTGCTCGCGACCGTGACCCTGGATGATCCCGTGGTCGGCCATTGCCTCGCCGCGTCGATCCCCGTCGTGCTGGTCAACCGCATCGATGCGGGGCGGAAACTGCCGGCGGTCGCGACCGACGACGAAGCCGGCATGCGGCTGGCGGTCGACCATCTCGTCGGCCTCGGTCACCGCCGCATCGGCCATATCGCGGGCCCGCAGCACGTCTCCACCGGCGCGCTGCGCCGCGCCGGCTTCAAGGCAGCCGCCAGCCGCGCGGGGCTATCGGCGCAAGACATCATGATCGAGACCGCGCGCGCCTATACCCGCGAGGAAGGACGGCTCGCGGCGCTGCGCCTGCTCGACCGCAAGTCTGCGCCGACCGCGATCGTCGCCGCCAACGATCTCCTGGCGCTCGGCATCTACGACGCGCTCGGCGAACGCGGCCTGCATTGTCCGGCCGACGTGTCGGTGGTCGGCCACAACGACATGCCCTACGTGGATATGCTGTCGCCGCCGCTGACCACCGTGCGCATCGCCCAGCGCAACATGGGCAACCAGGCCGCCCGCCTCCTGCTCGATGCGATCGCCGCCCCCGCCGCCCGCCGCGAGCGCGTGGTGCTGGAGCCTGTCCTGATCGTGCGGGGATCGACGGGAAAGCCGAGGGGGTGAGTGGGCGGCATCGTTGCTGCCACTCCCTGCTAGAGCATGATCCGGAAAAGTGGACACCGGTTTTCCCTCGGACAAACGCGAAGCGTTTGCTCGGAGATCATGCTCAAACAAAAAGATAGAGCGGGATGACGATTCGAAGAAAAGTCATCCCGCTCTAACGACGAGATCGGAGGCGGCTTTACCGGGATCGCACGCCATTTGCGCTTGCCGCGGCGCGACCTGGCCCACAATGCCAGCGCATCGACGAAATCGAGATCAAGACAATTTTAGTGAATTGCTTTACCCCGCGGATATCGTCCGCCGCCTTTTCGGCCTCCTGATGGGCATCCCCTGATGGCCGCTTTGCGCAACCATGGCCATGCGATGGGGAAAAGGGAGGTTGCGCGGAAAGAGACCGCGACAATCGTTGTTTTCGGCATTTCTCTCCGCGCAACACGCCTCGTTCCCGGTCGCCGCGCCCGCCAAAGCGCCATTGCGGGAGACTGCGGGCAGGAGGCGTTTCGAAGTTGCAACAATTTGAATTATCTATGAGCCAACTGGAGCCAGTTATTTTCACCCGCCACTGATAGCAAGCTATCGTCACTCTCTCATGAACCGAATGTCCGACGAGACGATAGCCATGACAATGTTCTCTTCCCTGATCGATGAAATTCAGGACCCAACGGTATCCGGGCTGACGAAAAGGCAGTTAAGGGCGCTCACGCGCATCACCGATCTGTTTGTTGCCGGGTCCGGCCGTCATTCGAAGCAGCAGCTCGAGCTGTTTGACCAGGTATTCAAGACCCTCGTTGCCGTGATCGAGGTGGAAACCCGGGCCAGGCTCGCGCGCCATATCGCAACCCTCCCGAATGCGCCGGCGACGCTGGTTCGGGCCTTTGCCTCCGATGACGCCATCGCCGTGGCGGGTCCGGTTCTCAGCCAGTCGGCAGCACTTAGCGACTCCGATCTTGTCGTCAACGCCAGCACCCAGGGCCAGGGTCATCTTCACGCCATCGCGCTTCGTCGGACGGTCAGCGAAGTCATCACCGCGATACTCATCGAGCGCGGCGAACCCAACGTCGTCCATACCGTCGCGAAGAATGCCGGCGCCCGCTTTTCGGACGGCAGCTTTCGCGAGCTCGTCGCACGGGCCGGCAATGATGCCCAGCTTGCGCTGCATGTCGGAACGCGGCGTGACATTCCCCGGCATCACTTCCTGAAGCTTCTTGAAACCGCCTCGGCTTCGGTCTGCGCCAGGATCGCGGCGGC
The DNA here is from genome assembly GCA_963825105.1 of uncultured Alphaproteobacteria bacterium. Classification (GTDB taxonomy): domain Bacteria; phylum Pseudomonadota; class Alphaproteobacteria; order Rhizobiales; family Xanthobacteraceae; genus Bradyrhizobium. The sequence goes on along the minus strand of CAWGSB010000027.1, from coordinate 79,392 downwards.
ACATCCCGCAATTTACCGATGCCGTGCGGGATGCGGTAACAGAGGTGGTCGACGACATAAATCTGGAGGTTCGCAAACAGTCGCCGGATCACGTCAAGGCAAAGTCGAGGGTAAAGCGGCTGCAGAACTGGAATGAACTCGGCGAAGGCAATGTTCATGCGGCCGCGCGCTCGCAAAACTTCGAGCAGGCGGTGATGACCTTGTCGGTTCTCGCGGGCTGTCCCATCGAGATGGCTGAACGGGCGATCCTCAGTGACAACCCCGGCGTGGTGCAGGTTATCGCAAAAGCCGCCGGCTGCTCCTGGGCTACGGTCAAGGCTCTCTTGCTGATGACGGTGGCGGACCGCAGGATGTCCGAAGCGGATCTCGATGCGGCGCGCGAAAACTACGAGCGGCTCGAAACCCGCACCGCGCAACGTGTGCTCGAGTTCTACAAGGAGCGCCGCAACGAGCACGCCGTCGCGAGCCCGCCCGTCGTTCCGGAGGCATCCGCGAAGTCAGAAGCTCTCGCTGGATAGATTCGGCGAAACAGGCGGCGCAGCGGGCATCTTGGACTGCGATTTTCAATCGCATGTCTTACCGACCGGCCTGTTCAGGCAGGCAGCCCCTTAGAGCATGATCCGGAAAAGTGGACACCGGTTTTCCGAAAAGATCATGCTCAAACAAAAAGATAGAGCGGGATGACGATTCGAAGAAAAGTCATCCCGCTCTAGGACCGCTGCACGCGAAGCGGCGAAGGTTCCGGTTTCTCGGGCAATCCGGCGCTGGCGAGCTGCAGCGCATTCCTGAAGCGGCTCAACATTTGCAGCGAGGCCACCGAGCCGCTCAGGAGGTCGACGAGTTCGGAAGCCGGCATCGGCCTGGCGAACAGATAGCCTTGCGCGGTATCGCAGCCGAGCAGGCGCAGATGAGCGAGCTGGATCTCGGTCTCCACACCCTCCGCGAGCACCTCCAGATTGAGGGCCCGGCCAAGCCCGACCACCGCCGCGGTGATCTCCATGCCGGTGCGGTTATCCGGAATGTCCCGCACAAAACTCTGGTCGACCTTGAGCTTGTCGACCGGAAACCGCTTGAGATAGGCCAGCGATGAATAGCCGGTGCCGAAATCGTCGATGGCGAGCCGCACGCCGAGCGCTTTCAGCGCGTTCAGCTTTCTTTCGACGTCGGAACCGGATTCCATCAGGCTGCCTTCGGTGATCTCCAGCTCCAGGAAGCGGGCGGGCAATCCGGTCTCGGCGAGGATACCGCCGATCGTCTCATGGATGTTGGGGCGCCCGAACTGGTGCGGCGACAGGTTCACCGCCATGGTGTCCAGCGTCCTTCCGTCGTCGAGCCAGGCCTTCATTTGCGCGCAGGCCTCGCGCAGCACCCACTCGCCCAGGGGAATGATGAGGCCGGTTTCCTCCGCGACGGGAATGAAGCGGGCCGCCGGAATCAGCTCGCCGCCCGGAGGACGCCAGCGCACCAGCGCCTCGACGCCGACGATGCGGCAGTCCGCCATCGTCACCAGCGGCTGGTAATGCACCGTGAATTCGCCGCGCTCCAGGCCGCGGCGCAGCGCGGACTCCATCTCGACGCGGGCATTGGCGGCAACGGTCAGCGCTTCCGTGTAGAAGCGGAAACCACCGCGACCCCCGTCCTTGGCCTGGTACAGCGCCGCGTCCGCGTTGCGAACGATTTGCTCGACGGAACAGCTGTCATCCGGGAAGACGCAAATTCCGATGCTGGTGCCGGTATAGACCTCCTGCCCGCCGGCAAGCACGAACACCTCTTTCAAGGCTTCGATCAGGGCCTGGGCAGCGCCGGCGGCGGCCTGCGTGTCCCCGATGCGCTCCAGCAGCACCACGAACTCGTCACCGCCCATGCGCGCCAGCACCTCGCCATCGCGCAACCGCCGCCGCAGCCGCGCGGCGACCAGTTGCAGCAGTTCATCGCCGGCGACGTGCCCCAGGCTGTCATTGACGTTCTTGAAATGATCGAGGTCGAGGAACAGGAACGCGCCTCGTCCGCCGTCGCGCCGGGCGCGATCGACGGCCGGCTTGAGGCGCGAGACCAGCAGCAGCCGGTTCGGCAATCCGGTCAGGGAATCGTGTTGCGCGAGATATTTCAGCTCGGTTTCCTTCTGCCTCAGGAAACGGTGCGGAGCCAGTACGCCGGCGACGAACAGCGCGCGGTACAGCATCACATAGGCCGCGGCCTTGTAGACATGCCCCAGCAGATTGAACATGTCGGTGACGTGGCCGTACAGCGTGAAGAACAATTCCGACAGGCCGAGCACCCAGGAGCCGGCGGCCAGCCAGTACAGATTGACATCGCGCCGCTGCGCGCCGCGCCGGACCAACAGCAGCGCGACCGCGAGATAGGTCGCGGCAAGCGCGTACTCGGCATCGACCTTGAAAGGCGTCAAACCCTGTCCGGCGATGAAGGTGCGCGGCAGCCATGCGCTGTGGAAAAATCCGATCCACCAGCTCAAGCCGGCGACCGCCACCGCCCCCGCCATCGCCGCGACACAGACGAGCGGCGGCCAGGTTCGCACCGGCAGCAAGGCCACGGCGACCAGTCCGAACGCGGCGATGGCGCGGCCGGTCAGCCAGAAATTGATGGCCTTCTCCGGCCCGCTCGGACCGAAGAGATCGGGCATCCCGTCAAACGACAGGGTGTGGGCGAAGTCGAGCAGCGCGACCGAGAGAAACGTCGCGGCGAGCACGATGCCGTGGCTGTTGCCGGCCTGACGGCGCAGGTTCCACCCCAGGCCAAACACCATGAAGGAGACCGCCATGGCGATGAATTCGAGACCGGTGTGCAGCGGCAGATAGTCGGAGCGATTTTCGAAGAACTGCAATCCGGGCAGCAACGGGCCGGCCGCGACCAGCATGGTCAACGCGCCCACCACGATCAGCAGCCGGCGTGTCTGCCGACGCAAAGGCCGGCTTGGGCTTCTTGGCTCACTCTGACTTGCGGGGGGCAAAGTCGATAATCCCTGAAAAATGGGCATTTCGACCTTCGGTCTAATGCGGGTCGAACAGGAACGACGGTTCCGGCGACCAGCCAAGCGCATTGGAATTAAGGAGTCTTTACCGAGTCGTTTCGCGCAACTCGGACGCGCCGGCGTGGAGTTCCGGCGCCGTTCGATTTCGTAACGTTCTGTTAGGAATTCGAGCAGGGTCCCGGCATCACGCCCATCGAAACGCGCGCCTAAAGGCTGAAAACGTTCAATAAAATATGCCCGCCGGCGAATGATCAGCGAAATGGTGCCCAGGGGCGGGATCGAACCACCGACACTGCGATTTTCAGTCGCATGCTCTACCAACTGAGCTACCTGGGCATTTCCCTTGAGCCACGGGGGCCTGGGAGCGGGGGTTTATAGTCAGGCAGGGCTGCCCTGTCTACCACGCTTCGCCTTCGGCTACGCGTGGCACAGCCACGCGAAAAAGAAGGCGAAGCGTGCCCGGCGTAGCCCACAGGGCGAAGACGGGCTACCGCGCAAAAGGCATGCTAATTGCCCGAAAACGCGTGATTCGAGCCTCAATCGGCGTCTTCGTCCTCGTCCTTGGGGCCGGGAATGGCATAGGAGCCGGACAGCCAGCGGTTCAGGTCGACATCCCGGCAGCGCTCGGAACAAAACGGGCGCGAGGCCTCGCTGGCCGGCTTGCCGCAGATCGGGCAGGGCTTTGCGGACCCCTTGCGGGGTCCCTTGCCCTGGCCGGCGGCCTGTTTTGGCTTAGCCGGCATTCAACCAGCCGAAGCGGACCGGAAAACCCTCGCCGCCGAGCAGCGCGATCAATTCGTAGAGCGGCAGGCCCACGACATTGGTGTAGGAACCGACCATCTTGACCACGAACGACCCGGCGATGCCCTGGATGGCGTAGCCGCCCGCTTTGCCGCGCCATTCGCCGGAGCCGATATAGGCCTGGATGTCCTCCTCGCTCAGGCGCTTGAAGCGCACGCGGGTCTCGACCAGGCGCTGGCGAAAGGCTTCCTTCGGCGTCACCAGGCAGATCGCGGTGTAGACGCGATGATTGCGCCCCGACAACAGCCGCAGGCATTGCGAGGCTTCGTCGACCAGATTCGCTTTCGGCAGGATGCGGCGGCCGACCGCGACCACGGTGTCGGCGGCGAGAATGAAGGCGCCGCGCAATTCGTCGTCGAGCTGCACCGATTTCAGCGCCGCGTCGGCCTTGGCCCGCGCCAGCCGGTTGGCGCAGGCGCGCGGCAGTTCGCCCCGCTTCGGGGTCTCATCGACGTCGGCGGGACGCAGCGCGTCGGGCTCGATGCCGGCCTGATTGAGCAAAGCGAGACGGCGCGGCGAACCGGAAGCAAGAACGAATTTGGGGCGGCCTAGCATGCGGGCTTTTATCGGAAGGGGAACGGGGGACGAACGCGCGCGGAACCTATCGGAAGGCATCCGCGGAGACAACCACGCGGGCACCCGTGGCCGCGAAAATGCGAAATTAATGACGTCGCCTCTCCGGGGCGATGCGAAGCCATCGAACACCGAAGTCCTGTGAGTATGGGTCCCCGCGTTCGCGGGGACCATCCGGAATGACGGCGTTCCCATGGGACGACAACCTCACCCGCTCGCCGCGCCCGCCTTGGAAAACCGCCGGCGGATGCGCATCGACAGGGCGTCGCAGACCTCGCGATAGGCCGCAAGCTTCTGCTCGCGGTTGCCCTCGGCGCCGGTCGGATCCTGCGTCGGCCAATATTCGACCTCGGCCGCGTGCGTGCGCGTCAGTTCCAGCGCCTTGTGATGCGCCTCCGGCGACAGCGTGACGATCAGGTCGAAATTGAGCCCTTCCCAATCGTCGAGTTCCTCGAACGTCATCGGCTTGTGCCCGGAGATATCCTGGCCGAGTTCCGCCATCACCGCGACCGCGAACGGGTCGACCTCGCCCTTCCTGACGCCGGCGGATTTCACATAAAGCGTCTTTGGAAACATGTGCTGCAGCAGGCTTTCCGCCATCGGCGAGCGCACGCTGTTCAGGCCGCATGCGAACAGCACGGCCTGCGGAGTGCGCACGCGCGGAGCCCCCTCCACGCGTTAGCCTTCTTTGGTCTTGTGCATGATCTGGTCCGACAACCGGTGCCCACTTTTCGGGATCATGCTGTTACGTTTGCGCATGATCTGGTCCGAAAACCGGTGCCCACTTTGCGCTAACGCGGCCCTTCGGGTCGGGATCATGCGCTAGCCCTTCCAGTGCAGCACGCAGATCAGCGTGAACAGCCGGCGGGCGGTTTCGAAATCGACCCGCACCTTGCCCTTCAGGCGCTCCTGCAGCGTGCGCGAGCCTTCGTCATGGATGCCGCGGCGGCCCATGTCGATGGCCTCGATCTTGTCCGGCGTCGCGGTGCGGATCGCCTGGTAGTAGCTGTCGCAGATCATGAAATAGTCTTTCACGATTCCCCGGAACGGCGTCAGCGACAGCAGATGCACCACCACCGGCGTGCCGCTTTCGCGGCGGATATCGAACATCAGCCGGTTGCCGGTCATGCCGATATGCAGCGTGAACGGCCCCTCGCCCGCGCCTTCCGGCGCGAACAGGTTCTCTTCGATGAGGTCGTAGATCGCGATCGCGCGCTCGTGCTCGATATCGGGGCCGGAACGCCCGATCGATTCCTCATCGAGCGTCACCGCGACGATGCGGTTCTTCGAATCCTCGTCTCGTGGCGGTTTGGTCATGTGAGGTTGAGGCGCAGTCCGACCGAACGCGCATGCGCTTCGAGGCCCTCGGCCTTGCCCAGCGTCATCGCCGCCGGTCCCAGCGCGCGCAACTGGTCGGGGGCGCATTTCAGGATCGACGTCCGCTTCATGAAGTCCAGCACGCCAAGCCCGGACGAGAACCGCGCCGAACGCGCGGTCGGCAGCACATGGTTGGAGCCGCCGACATAGTCGCCGATCGCCTCCGGAGTGTGCGGGCCGATGAAGATCGCGCCGGCGTTGCGGATTTTCGCCGAAAAGGCTTCCGGATCCGCGGTCATGATTTCCAGATGCTCGGCCGCTATCGCGTTCGCAAGTTCCACGGCCTCGTCGAGCCGCCTGACCAGGATGACCGCGCCGAAATCGTTCCACGAGGCCCGCGCGATTTCCGCACGCGGCAGCGTGCTCACCTGCGACTGCACCGCGCGTTCGACCTCGTCGGCAAGCACCGCGCTGTCCGTGATCAGGATCGACTGCGCGTTGACGTCGTGCTCGGCCTGCGCCAGCAGATCGGCGGCGATCCAGCCGGCATTGCCGGTTCGATCGGCGATCACAAGCACTTCCGAGGGACCGGCGATCATGTCGATGCCGACCTTGCCGAACACCAGCCGCTTGGCGGCGGCGACATAGGCGTTGCCGGGCCCGACGATTTTTGCAACGGGCGCGATCGTCGCGGTGCCGTAGGCCAGCGCCGCCACCGCCTGCGCGCCGCCGACGCGGTAGATCTCGGACACGCCGCCGAGACGGGCGGCCGCCAGCACCAGCGGGTTGAGCTTGCCGTCGGGCGAGGGCACCACCATCACCACGCGCGCCACGCCCGCGACTTTTGCCGGCACCGCGTTCATCAGCACCGACGACGGATAGGCGGCGGTGCCGCCGGGAACGTAGAGGCCGACCGCTTCGATCGCGCTCCAGCGCCAGCCGAGTTCGACGCCGAGCGCATCGGTGAAGCGGTCGTCTTTCGGCAATTGCCGCCGATGGAAAAGCTCGATCCGGTCGCGGGCGAATTTCAGCGCATCGACCGTGCCGGTGTCGCAGGCCTTCACCGCCGCGTCGATTTCATCCCCCGTGACGCGCATGCCGCCCGCCGCGAGATCGAGCCGGTCGAATTTCTTCGTCGCCTCGATCAGCGCGGCGTCGCCGCGCGTCGCCACGTCATTGACAATGGCGCGGGTCGCAAGCTCGATATCGGCCGATACCTCGCGCTTCATCGCGAGAAAGGCCGCGAATTGTTCGGCGAAATCGGCGCTGCTGCGGTCGAGACGAATAGGCATGCTGGCTTTCCGGCGGGCGTCTTTATTCGAAGGCCCACTGCTCAATGGCGCGGCGGCAATTTGCCGTCAACCCTTTGGTTTCGGGGATTATTCCGTCATTCCGGGATGGTCCGCAGGACCAGACCCGGAATCTCGCAGATTCCGGGTTCATGCTTCGCATGCCCCGGAATGACGATTCTATATCAGACGCGCATTAATCACGCGCCCTGGCCGGAGGGTTCGGCGCCTTCGCTGGTGCCGAGATCGTCGGCGCCGAGGTCGGTCAGCTCGCATTCCAGGCATTCGACCTCCAGCCGCAGCACCCCGCCATGGCTGAACAGCAGGACCGCGCTGCCGCTCGGGGCGTCGCCGGGATGAAACTCGATCCCGAGCAGTTCCAGGGCGGCTTCCGGGGCCCCGGAATCGATGTTGCGCGCCTTGCACGACAGCACCCGGTCGAAGCGCAGCGCCGCGATCAGCCGGCGCGGCGAAGTCTCCCCGGCCAGCGTCTGCTCCCAGTCCAGCCGGTTCATGCCGATCACCAGCCGCTTTTCGCCCTGCCGCCAGATGATGTCGGAGGTCTGCACCCGGGCGTCCTGGACATGCGCGGAAATGACCGCCAGATCGTCGGCATCGAGCGCGATCAATTTGAGCTGGGGCGCCACCGATCGCACCTCCTAACCGTCAGTTTGCGCGTATTCTGTTCGCAAAACCGGTATCCACTTCTGCGGAATACGCGCGATCAGTCGCTGATGCGCTCGATCGAAGCGCCGCAGGCCGACAGCTTCTCCTCGAGCCGCTCGAAGCCGCGGTCGAGATGATAGACGCGGTTGACCATGGTCTCGCCCTCGGCGGCGAGGCCCGCGATCACCAGCGACACCGAGGCGCGCAGGTCGGTCGCCATCACGGGGGCGCCGCGCAGCTTCGCGATGCCATCGATGGTGGCGGTTTCGCCGTCGAGATGAATCCGGGCGCCGAACCGCGCCAGCTCCTGCACATGCATGAAGCGGTTTTCGAAGATCGTCTCGGTGATGTGCGAGCTTCCCTTGGCGCAGGCCATCAGCGCCATCAGCTGCGCCTGCAGGTCGGTCGGAAAGCCGGGGAATGGCGCGGTCGAAACCGTCACCGGCTGGATCCCGGCGCCGTTGCGGGCAACCCGGATGCCTTCATTGTTGGGACGTGACGACGGCGCCGGCCTGGGTCAGCACGTCGAGCGCCGACTGCAGGAGTTCGGGGCGCGCGCCGGACAGTTGCACGTCGCCGCCGGTCATCGCTACCGCCATCGCATAGGTGCCGGTTTCGATGCGATCCGGCAGCACCGTGTGCCGCGCGCCGTGAAGTTTTGTCACCCCTTCGACCGTTATGCGGGGCGTGCCGGCGCCGGAAATGCGCGCGCCCATCTTGTTGAGGCAGTCGGCGACATCCTGGATTTCCGGCTCGCAGGCGGCGTTGGTGATCACGGTCGTGCCTTTTGCCAATGTCGCCGCCATCATGGCGACGTGGGTGCCGCTCACGGTGACCTTGGGAAAGTCGATTGCGGCGCCCTTCAGGCCGCCGGGCGCTTTCGCCACCACATAGCCGCCGTCGATAGCGAGTTCGGCGCCGAGTTTTTCCAGCGCCATGATCAGGAGATCGACCGGCCGGGTCCCGATGGCGCAGCCGCCGGGCAGCGACACTTTTGCTTCATGCATCCTGGCGACCAGCGGCGCGATCACCCAGAAGCTGGCGCGCATCCGCGACACCAGTTCGTAAGGCGCGGTGGTATCGATGATGTTGGCCGCGGAAATGTGCAGGGTCTGGCCCTGATATTCATGATCGCCGGGGCGCTTGCCCACCGAGGTGATGTCGACGCCGTGATTGCCGAGAATGCGCTGCAATTGGGCGACGTCGGCCAGCCGCGGCACGTTGTCGAGGATCAGGGTTTCCTCGGTCAACAGCCCCGCGATCATCAGGGGCAGCGCGGCGTTCTTCGCGCCCGAGATCGGAATGGTGCCGTTGAGCTTGCTGCCGCCAACGATGCGAATGCGATCCATGCCGATCCCCGATTTTGGCTATATATAAAGTATAGAGCGAACGGGCCCCGGATGGCAAAAGCGTGAAATTTGCGGCTATTTGATGGGATTGGGCCGGGCTAACCGTCATTCCGGGGCGACCCCAACGGGCCCGGCCTCTGGCCGGCCCGATGACAAGCTCCGGGTCGAACCCGGAATGACGATCAGGCGTAGGTCGGCATCGGGCGGAATCGCCTGACGCCGCCGATGATCACAATGGCGAAGACCACCAGCACGACGCCCTGGACCACCGCGAACACTGGTCCGGACGGCGGATTGCCCGGCGCCAGGGCCGTCAACGCCGGCACCTTCAGGAAGCTCTGGATCACCAGCACGAACACGTTGAGATAAAGCGAGATCATCGCGGTCAGCACGTAGATCCAGCGCCAGGCGCCGGAGAGCTGCGTGACGTAGAGCGCGATACAGGCGATCGCCAGCAGCACCAGCGAGAGAATGCCGATCATGTGCGACGGCAGCAGCTTCTCGAACGGAAACAGGAAGCCGGTGGCGCTGGTCAGAATCGTGAGCAGCAGGAATATGGCGGTCAGGCCCGGCATCCGGCTGGAGCCGAGCAGCCCGAACATGACGACGACGCCTGAAACGATGGCGATCAAACTGATGATCACGTGCAAGGTGGTAAAGGCAGACAAACTCATACCGAGGATCATGGCGCGCTCCCCCTTGAAGGCGGGCGAATGCTACACCCCCTGGCGGCCATTCAGGCTTGCGGCATCGATCAAAAAAAAGCGAGCGCTGCCCAGGTTTTTTGCATGATTGTCATAATCTGCGCCAACACTGCTGCCATCCCGACGAATGAGAAATCCGATCACGCCGGCTTCGCTGAATCAAACTCCTCGCTTGTCTCTTCGCCGCCGTCATGGGGTGAGGCGGCATCACGCCGGGAAGATGCCTCGGGATCGCTTCGTCCCCGCGCCTGCGATTTGCGCCGTTTGAGATTTTCGCGCAGCGCCAGCTTCAGCCGGTCCTGCCTTGAATCCTTTTTCGGAAAGCTGCCTGGCCCTCGCCCTTGTCCCTGTCATCCGTCATCGTGGACCCGTTCGAATGCATCGCGCCTCAATGATATCAGGAGAGAACGGCCCGATGGGCGAAAACCTGGCGCTGGCGCCTCTGCCGCAACGGACGCTCGAGCTCGCGGAATATATATTGTGTTCCGCTCGCCGATCCGTGCAATCGCCGACTGCTGGGCGCTCGCTCTTGTCAAATTCAACCTATCGCCGCAAATGCTCTAATTCCCAGGTCATGATCCGCCCGATCAAGGCGCTGCAAGCGCTGGCGGAGGAAATCGGGCACCGGATTGGGCCGCAACTGGCCCAGATGAAGGCGGCCGCCGGCTCCCGGCGCTGATTTTGGCCGTTTTTGGTTGTCCGGCGGGCTGCTCCCGCGCTTGCGCGCGCGGGGGCCTTGTGGCAAGGATCGGCCCGCCTGTAGGGGCCGTTTCGGCCGATTCTCTTGATCCGGGCATGCTGCCGTAGCTCAGTGGTAGAGCACTCCATTGGTAATGGAGAGGTCGACAGTTCAATCCTGTCTGGCAGCACCATCCCTTTCGCTCTGAAATTTGCCTTCGGACGCGCGGACCGCAGCCGATCACGGCTGGCTGTAACCGCCGCTACGCCGCGTCCTGGCGCGAGGGCAAGGATTGCGGCTGGCCGTCGAACTCGGGAAGCGGCATCGGGCGGCCGAGCAGATAGCCTTGGGCAAAATTCACCCCCAGCATCCTCAGCCGCTCGAATTGCTCTGACGTCTCCACGCCTTCGGCGGTGACGGAGATGTCGAGGCCGCGTGCGAGCGTCACCACCGAGGAGATGATCGCCGAGCTCGTGCAGCGTCATCAAGGTCGAGATGAACGACTTGTCGATCTTGATCTTGTCGAACGGGAACGCCGTCAGGCAGCTCAGGTTTTTTCTCACCGTCATTTCAGCCGGTGGCTCGTTCGAGGCGGTCGAGAAATTATGAAGAGCGAGTGAAGCGCGCTGTTCGGCTCACAGCGATCCGGTCTGCGCAGCCGAACATGCCACGTACGATCGCGACCCGCCGCCTTCGCGGCCTTGAAAAATTAAGGCTTCTTTCAGGTTTGATTAAGGCCGCATTAAGCACGGAAAATACTTGTTCCGCCAATAGGTTGGGAACCTGCTCACTGTGGCCTCGGGGTGACAGCATTTTATTCAAAAGCAGTCTAAGTGCGCGCCATGGATGGTGTCGACACGCGGCGCCTCTCGAAAATGATCTGTCGGAGAACAAGACCAATGAAGAAGTTTCTACTCGGTACTGTGGCCCTCGTCGCTCTCGGCGCGACCGTGCCAGCACTCGCAGCCGATCTCGGGGCGCGCGCGCCCTATTACAGCAAGGCTCCGGCCTATGCCGCGCCGATCTACAACTGGACCGGCTTCTACATCGGCGGCCACCTCGGCGGCGCCTTCTCGAGCGACAACAATTTCAACGGCCTCGTCACCGGCAACAACTCGAGCGGCCGGTTCCTCGGCGGTCTGCAGGCCGGCGCGGACTACCAGTTCGCTCCGAACTGGGTGGTCGGCGTCGAAGGCCAGTACAGCTGGCTCAGCGGCAGCGTCGGCGCCGTGTTCCCCGGCGGATTCGCCTACAACAACAACCAGCGCGGGCTCGGCTCGGTGACCGGCCGCGTCGGCTACACCTGGGGTCCGGGGCTGGTTTACGTGAAGGGCGGCTATGCCTATTCCAACAACAACGAGTCGGTGACGCTCGGCGGCGTGCCGGTCGCGTTCGCGATCAATGGCAACCATCGTGACGGCTACACCGTCGGCGCCGGCCTCGAATACATGTTCGCCCCGAGCTGGTCGGCCAAGGTCGAATATCAGTATTACAACTTCGGCAGCGCGAGCTTCACCGCTCCGGCCGGACTGGTGCCGTTCGGCAGCTTCACCACTGACGACCACACGGTGAAGGCCGGCGTGAACTATCGCTTCAACTGGGGCGGCCCGGTGGTCGCGAAGTACTGATCCGCGACGGAATCGAAATTTTCGGAAAGGCCGGCCTCGCGCCGGCCTTTTTGTTTTCCGCAAAGCCGTTTCGCGCGACCTTAAGGTTTCATTAAGCACGCAAAGCGGTCGCGGCCGAAAAGATCAGGAACTTCATCGCTCCGCGCGGCCGGTGACGGCATTTTATTCAAATGCTGGCCAACTCCGCGGACGGAGCCGGCCCACGGCTGCGCTCAAAGTCCCCGGAGACTGAACGAATGAAATTCCTGTCCGCTATCGTGGCCCTGGTCGCTGTCGGCGCGACCGTGCCGGCAGTCGCCGCCGATCTCGGCGCCGGTCCCTACGCCGCGCCGATCTACAACTGGACCGGCTTCTACATCGGCGGTCACGTCGGCGGCGCCGTCAGCAGCAATGAAGCCCTCAGCGGCCTTGCCATCGGCAACAGCCATGAGGGCCGATTGCTCGGCGGCGTTCAGGCCGGCGCCGATTACCAGTTTGCCAACTGGCTGGTGGGTATCGAAGGCCAGTACAGCTGGCTCGGCAGCGGCAACAACAGCATTATCTTCCCCGGCGGATTCGTTTACGCCAACGACCGGCGCGCATTGGGCTCGCTGACCGGCCGCGTCGGTTTCACCTGGGGGCCGGCGCTGCTTTACGTCAAGGGAGGTTATGCCTATTCCGACAACCGCGAGACGTTGACGTTTGGCGGCCTCCCGATCGGCTTCGCGTTCGATAACGGCCATCGCAACGGCTACACCGTCGGCGCCGGCCTGGAATACATGTTCGTCCAGAACTGGTCGGCCAAGGTCGAATATCAGTACTATGATTTCGGCAGCAGCCGGTTCGTTGCCCCGGCCGCTTTCGTGCCGTTCGGCAGCTTCCGCAATGATGAACACGCGGTGAAGGTCGGCCTGAACTATCGCTTCAACTGGGCCAGCCCGGGACTCGCGAGGTACTGATCTGCATCTGATTGCAAATTTTCCGCAAAGGGCCGGCCTCGCGCCGGCTTTTTGTTTTCGACACGCAAAAATTGCACAACCCCCTCAAATATTCCCGATTTGGTAACCTGGTAACGCGATACTGCCGCCGAACAGTTCATCCCAAGGGATTTAGCGGGCGGGTGCGGCATGGCGGTACGATTCACGATCGGCGGACTTGGCAGGTTCTTGAGCTTTTTGCGGCCGCGATGGGGCGTCAGGGGCAGCCTGTTTGCCGCCTTCGCGGTGATCGCGGCCATGGCCATTGTCATCAGCGCCTGCGCCGGGCTGGTGCTGGGCCATCTCGGCGGGGCCATGCTCGATCTGAGCGGACGGGATATCCCGCGGCTCGCGGCCAGCCTGCAACTGTCCGCCCAGAGCGCGAGCCTCGCCAGCCAGGGACCGGCGCTGCTGGCCTCCGAAAGCGAGGATGCGCTGAACGAACGCTCCAAGAAGATGAAGGAAACCCAGCAGGTCACGCTGGAAAAACTCGGCGAGATCATCGAGCTCGGCGCCGACAAGACGGTGGTCGCCGCCCTCACCGAGACCGTGAAGAACATCGACGACACCATCAAGAGCCTCGGCTCGGCGGCGCGTGAACGTCTTGGAATCGTTGCCCAGCGCGGGAAGCAATATGATGCGCTGCGCAGCGCGCAGGCGGGCTTCGTTGCCGCCGCGGCGCCAGCGATGATGGACGCCCAGACCCAGATCAACGCCATCCTGCAGTCCGCCAACCTGTCTCCCGATGACGCGACGCAGGCCGCGCGGACCGTCGAACAGCTCGGCAATGTCTTTGCCAGCGGCAACCTGGCAGGATCGCAGATGATCGCCGCGCTCTCGGCGAACTCCAGCGACACGCTGGAAGCGATCGAGAAGGAATTCAAGGCCGCGCAGGCGCAGGTCAAATCGAACCTCGATCTGCTGCCCAAGAACGCCGGCACCCAAAAGCTGACGGACGCCGCGGCTGAAACTGCTGGCGCTGGGCGAGGGCAAGACCGGCGTCTTCAAACTTCGCCAGAAGGAACTGGACGCCAACGACTACGGCCAGATCATCCTGGACGAAACCCGCAAGCTCAATGTCGGCCTCGGCATCAGCGTGCAGCAGCTCGTGGACGGCGTGCAGAGCGAGACCAACGCCTCGACCTGGCAGGCGCGCCGCGAGATTTCGCTGGCGACCATCGTCATGCTGGCGCTCGGCGGCCTGACGCTGATCGGATCCGTGCTGTTCGTCTGGCTCTATGTCGGCCGCAACATCCTGCGCCGGATCGGCAACCTGCAGCGCTCGATGCAGCTTCTGTCCGACGGCGACCTCGAGTCGGAGATCTATCGTTCGCACCAGCACGACGAAATCGCGGCGATGGCGAATTCGCTGGAGATTTTCCGCGAGAGCATGATCCAGGCCCGCGCGCTTTCAGCCGATCAGGACAAGGATCGCATCGCCAAGGCCGAACGCGCCTCCCGCATGGAGGCCCGGATCGTCGAATTCGAAACCACGGTGCGTGCCGCGCTGGACATCCTTGCAGAAATCAGCCAATTCCATGCAGACCACGGCGCAAAGCATGTCGGCGACCGCCGACCAATCCAGCGCGCTGGTGAACGCGGTGGCCTCCGCCGCCGAGGAAACCTCGGTCAACGTGCAGACGGTGTCCTCGGGCACCGAAGAACTGTCCTCCTCGATCGCGGAAATCGGCCGTCAGGTCGTCACCTCGTCGCAAATCGCCCGCAAGGCCGTCGACGAAGCCGGCTCCACCGACGCCACCATGCAGGGTCTTGCCGAAAACGCCAGCCGCATCAGCGTCGTGGTCGACCTGATCCAGACCATCGCTTCGCAGACCAACCTGCTCGCGCTCAACGCCACCATCGAGGCCGCGCGCGCCGGCGAAGCCGGCCGCGGATTTGCGGTGGTCGCCTCCGAGGTGAAGAGCCTCGCCAACCAGACCGCGAAGGCGACCGACGAAATCCGTTCGCAGATCGCCAGTATGCAGCAGGTGACGACGTCGGCGGTCGGCGCCATCCGCAACATCAGCAACACCATCAGCGAGATCAACGACGTGACCACCGCGATCGCGGCGGCGGTCGAGGAACAGGGTGCGGCGACGCGCGAGATCGCCCGCAACATTCAGCACGCCGCCGGCGGCACATCCGAGGTTTCCAGCAACATCGTCGGCGTCTCCACCGCTTCGGCCGAAGCCGGATCGGCCGCCAGCGAGGTGCTGAGCGCCTCCGGCGAGCTGCGCCGCGAGGCCGACCTGCTGCGCTCGGAAATCGACGCCTTCCTCTCCAACATCCGCGCGGCCTAGAATCCGCGTTCCGGCCGATGCGCGAAATCCACGCGGCCATGCGCGGCAGGCTGCGCATCGCCTGCGCGCATGACGCATGGTTTGCGCCGGCTTTGGCCGGCGGTGAAGCCCCGCATCCCCGTGTTTTGCCGGAATCGCGATTGCTTTTCGGCTGGCGCCGCGCCGCTTGTGCGGCTAAGCGGATAGAGCGCGGTCAGCAAAAGCATGCCCTCGGACGAGATCCGGGGTGGTATCCGGTTTTGCGTCCGATCGCGCTCCAAATGAGAATCTGGCGACGCGAGACCATGCACTCAAAAACAGACACGGTTCAGTCCTCGGCCGAGGCGCTGCGGTACCCCTGGGAAAATCATCCCGGCCACGATCAGGTCGTCGAGGTGAGGCCCGGGGTATTGTGGGTCCGGCTCAAGCTGCCGTTCCGCCTCAACCACGTGAACATCTATCTGCTCGCCGACGGCGACGGCTGGGCGATGGTGGATTCCGGATTCGGCAATGAGGAATCGATCGCGGCCTGGACCGCGTTGTTCGAAGGCCCGCTCAAGCATGTCAGGATCACGCGGCTGATCGTGACCCATTCGCATCCCGATCACGTCGGTCTGGCGGGGTGGATCGTCGAGCGCTTCAACTGCCCGCTCTATATGTCGCAGGTGGAATATCTGCAGTCGGTCTATCACCAGAACCGCGGCACCGAAGAGCGCCGCAACGCGCAGCGCCTGTTCTTCCGCCGTCACGGCATGGACGAGAACCTGACCGACAAATTGCTCGGCCGCGGCCAGGATTATCTGAAGCGGGTTTCGATCCTGCCGCCGGCCTATCGCCGCATCTCGCATGGCGACGAAATTTCCATCGGCACGCGGCGCTTCAAGGTCATCACCGGCGGCGGCCATGCGCTCGACCAGGTGATGCTGTATTGCGCCGCCGACAAGCTGTTCCTGTCCGCCGACCAGGTGCTGAGCAAGATTTCGCCCAATGTCAGCGTCTGGGCGGTGGAACCCGATCAGAACTCGCTCGGCGAATATCTGGCCTCACTGGCGAGCCTCACCACCACCCTGCCCTACGACGTGATCGTGCTGCCCGGCCACGGCGTGCCGTTCTACGGGTTGAAGACCCGCATCAAGCAACTGGCCGATCACCACGAGGACCGCTGCCGGCTGATCGCCGAGGCCTGCCGGGAAAGCTCGAAAACCTCCAAGGAACTGGTGCCGGTGGTGTTCCACAAGCACGTGCTCGACGTGCACCAGATGGGCTTTGCCGCCGGCGAGCTGATCGCGCATGTCAATTACATGCTGGTCGAAGGCCGCCTGACGGCCGAGGAAGCCGATGGCGTGCTGCGCTTCAGGACCACCTGACCGCAAGGCGCTTGCCGCCAGGCGCCAATGATTTTCATACGCAGGCGAACAGGCTGCGCACCCTCATGATCCATGCGTTGGAATATTGACGGCGGCAAAACGCAGGCCGCGCCTTGATCAGGATCAAGTTTTGGTCCGCGCCTCGCACAACCCGGCCCCCCGCACATCGGGCCTCCGGCGGCCCGATTCCGGCTCGACAGCAATCCTGGAAACGCTCTAAAAAGGCTAAAGCCGCCCCGGCCCCAGCTTCCGTTCCAGGTTTTGCGATGGATTACAGCCAAGTTCTTCAGTGCCGCCCTCAACCGCCTGCATGACGAGCGGCGCTACCGGGTTTTCGCCGATCTCGAGCGCATCGCCGGCCGGTTCCCGCATGCGGTGTGGCATTCCCCGAAGGGCGCGCGCAACGTCGTGATCTGGTGCTCCAACGACTATCTCGGCATGGGCCAGCATCCCGAAGGTGGTCGGCGCCATGGTCGAGACCGCGACCCGGGTCGGCACCGGCGCCGGCGGCACCCGCAACATCGCCGGCACCCATCACCCGCTGGTGCAGCTCGAGCAGAACTGGCCGATCTGCACGGCAAGGAAGCCGCGCTGCTGTTCACCTCCGGCTACGTCTCGAACCAGACCGGCATTGCGACCATCGCCAAGCTGATTCCGAACTGCCTGATCCTGTCGGACGCGCTCAACCACAATTCGATGATCGAGGGCATCCGCCAGTCCGGCTGCGAGCGCCAGGTGTTCCGCCACAGCGACATGGCGCATCTCGAGGAACTGCTGCGCGCCGCCGGGCCCGACCGGCCGAAACTGATCGCCTGCGAGAGCCTGTATTCGATGGACGGCGATATCGCGCCGCTTGCGAAGATCTGCGATCTCGCCGAGCGCTATGGCGCGATGACCTATGTCGACGAGGTTCATGCGGTCGGCATGTACGGTCCGCGCGGCGGCGGCATCGCCGAGCGCGACGGCGTCATGCACCGCATCGATATCCTGGAAGGCACGCTCGCCAAGGCGTTCGGCTGCCTCGGCGGCTATATCGCCGCGAGTTCCGACATCATCGACGCCGTCCGTTCCTACGCGCCCGGCTTCATCTTCACCACCGCGCTGCCGCCGGCGATCTGTTCGGCGGCGACCGCCGCGATCCGGCACCTGAAGACCTCGAGCTGGGAGCGCGAGCGCCATCAGGATCGCGCCGCCCGCGTCAAGGCGATCCTGACCGCCGCCGGCCTGCCGGTGATGTCGAGCGACACCCATATCGTGCCGCTGTTCGTCGGCGATCCCGAAAAATGCAAGCGGGCCTGCGACATCCTGCTGGAAGAGCACAACATCTACATCCAGCCGATCAACTATCCGACGGTCGCCAAGGGCACCGAGCGGCTGCGCATCACGCCGTCGCCCTATCACGACGACGGCTTGATCGATCAGCTCGCCGAAGCGCTGCTGCAGGTCTGGGAGCGTCTCGGCCTGCCGCTGCAGAAAAAATCGCTGGCGGCCGAATAACGTTAACCTTCGCCTGCCGCGGCGGAATCCGGATCTCGGGCCGGTGACGCACGATGCTTTGCCGGTCCAATCCGGCTATACTTCCCTCCTGCGACGACCGTCGTTTGCGGTAGCGCGGGTCAAATCGCGCGCCGAACGTGAAGGGAGCAAGCAGCGATGCTGCACGACTGGGGCGTGATCGCAGCCGCCTTCGGCTACATCGGGTTCCTGTTTCTGGTTGCGAGCTACGGCGACCGCCTGTCGCCGACGCAGCGCGGCCGCGCCAGCGCGCTGATCTATCCGCTGTCGCTGGCGATCTACTGCACCTCCTGGACGTTCTTCGGCTCGGTCGGATTCGCCACCCGCACCAGCGTCGATTTTCTCGCGATCTATATCGGCCCGATCCTGATGATCGCGCTCTGCACGCCGCTGCTTGCGCCGCGTGATCCAGCTGGCGAAATCGCAGAACATCACCTCGATCGCCGATTTCATCGGCGCGCGCTACGGCAAGAGCCAGGCGGTCGCCGCGACCGTCGCCCTGATCGCGATCATCGGATCGGTTCCCTACATCGCGCTCCAGCTCAAGGCCGTGGCCTCGTCGCTTGAAACCATCCTGAGCGAAGACCAGGCCTTCTCCTCAATTCCGATCATCGGCGATATCGCGCTGATCGTCACGCTGGCGATGGCGGCGTTCGCGGTGCTGTTCGGAACCCGCCAGACCGACGCGACCGAACATCAGCACGGCCTGATGCTGGCGGTCGCCACCGAATCCATCGTCAAGCTGGTGGCCTTTATCGCGGCCGGCGCCTTCGTCACGTTCTGGATGTTCAGCCCGCATGAACTGATCGAACGCGCGATGAAGACGCCGGAAGCGGTGCGCGCCATCGACTATACGCCGTCGATCGGCAATTTCCTCACCATGGTGCTGCTGTCGTTCTGCGCGATCATGCTGCTGCCGCGCCAGTTTCACGTCAGCGTGGTCGAGAATTCCAGCGATGCCGAAGTGGGCCGGGCGCGCTGGCTGTTTCCGCTCTATCTGGTCGCCATCAACCTGTTCGTGATTCCGATCGCGCTCGCCGGCCTGATCACCTTTCCGTTCGGCGCGGTCGACAGCGACATGTATGTGCTGGCGCTGCCGATGGAGGGAAATGCGCCCCTGCTCAGCGTCGCCGTCTTTGTCGGAGGCCTGTCGGCGGCCACCGCCATGGTGATCGTGGAATGCGTCGCGCTTTCGATCATGGTCTCGAACGACATCGTGGTGCCGCTGGTGCTGCAGCGAGGACCGCAATCGCGCGGCGCGCCAGAAGGATTTCGGCGATTTCCTGCTCAGGGTTCGCCGCTTTGCGATCTTCGCCATCATGGTGATGGCGTATTTTTACTATCGCGCGCTGGGCAACGCCCAGCTGGCGGCGATCGGCCTGTTGTCTTTCGCGGCCATCGCGCAGCTGGCGCCGTCGTTCTTCGGCGGCCTGTTCTGGCGGCGCGCGACCGCGCGAGGCGCCATCGGCGGCATGCTGGTCGGCGGCGCGGTGTGGGTCTACACGCTGTTTCTGCCGAGCTTCCTGGACAGCAGCACCGCCGGCCTGCTGATGCTGCAGCACGGTCCGTTCGGCATCGAGGCGTTGCGTCCGCAAGCCCTGTTCGGCGCCGATCTGCCGCCGCTTCTGCACGGCGTGCTCTGGTCGCTTTCGCTCAACCTGTTGACCTATGTCGTGCTGTCGCTGGCGCGCCAGCCGTCCTCGATCGAACGACTGCAGGCCGACCTGTTCGCGCCGAATGCGCTGGCGCCGATGACGCCGACGTTCCGGCGCTGGCGCACCACGGTGACGGTGCAGGACATTCAGAGCACGGTGGCGCAGTATCTCGGTCCCGAGCGCGCCCGTCATTCGTTCGAAGCCTTCGCGGCCACCCACAACGCCCGACTCGAACCGGCCGCGCCGGCCGACTTCGAGTTGCTGCAGCATGCCGAACATCTGATCGCCTCCTCGATCGGGGCGGCGTCCTCGCGTCTGGTGATGTCGCTGTTGTTGCGCAAGCGCACCGTCTCGGCCAAGGCCGCGCTGAAACTGCTCGACGACTCCCACGCCGCGCTTCATTTCAATCGCGAGATATTGCAGACCGCGCTGAACCATGTGCGGCAGGGCATCGCCGTGTTCGACGCCGATTTGCAGCTGATCTGTTCCAACCGCCAGTTCGGCGAAATCCTCGGGCTGCCGCTGCACCTCGTCCAGATCGGGATTCCGCTGCAGGAAATCCTGGAATTCATGGGAGCCAACAGCCCTCCCGGCTTCGGCGACAGCGACGCCTTGCTGGAAAAGCGCCTGGCCGCCTATACCACCGAAGGCGAGCCCTATCTGGAACGTCTGCCCGATCGTCACATGGTGATCGAGGTGCGCTCCAACCGGATGCCCGGCGGCGGACTGGTCATCACCTTTTCCGACGTCACCCCGTCCTTCGAGGCGGCCGAAGCGCTGGAGCGCGCCAACGCAACCCTGGAAAAGCGCGTGCGCGATCGCACCGAGGAGCTCACGCGCCTGAATTCGGAACTGGCGCTGGCCAAGAGCACCGCCGAGGACGCCAACATCTCGAAGACGCGTTTTCTGGCCGCCGCGAGCCACGACATCCTGCAGCCGCTGAACGCGGCGCGGCTCTATGTGACGAGCCTCGTCGAGCGCCAGAACGGCGGCGAGGATTCCCGGCTGGTCGAAAACATCGACGATTCGCTGGAGGCGATCGAGGAAATCCTCGGCGCGCTCCTGGATATTTCGCGGCTCGATGCCGGCGCCATGACGCCGTCGATCACGAGCTTCAAGATGAGCGACCTGATGCGTTCGCTGGAAATCGAATTTGCGCCGATCGCGCGGGCCAAGGGGCTGAAGCTGACCTTCGTGCCCTGCTCGCTGCCGGTGGAATCCGATCGCCTGATGCTGCGGCGGCTGCTGCAGAACCTGATCTCCAACGCCATCAAATATACCCCGCGCGGCCGCGTGCTGGTCGGTTGCCGGCGTCACGGCCAGTCGCTGCAGATCGGCGTCTACGACACCGGCGTCGGCATTCCCGTCTTCAAGCGCGGCGAGATCTTCAAGGAGTTTCACCGCCTCGAGCAGGGCGCGCGGATTGCGCGCGGCCTTGGGCTGGGGCTGTCGATCGTCGAGCGCCTCGCCCGCGTCCTCAACCACGGCATCGCGCTCGATTCCAACGGCAGCGGCGGCTCGGTCTTTTCGGTGATGGTGCCCACCGCGAAAGCGATCAATTACACCGCTGCGGTCACCAGCGCGACGCCGCTTTCCCAGGACGCCGATGAGCGGCTCCCTGATCGTTTGCATCGAGAACGATCCGGCGATCCTGGACGGCATGAGAACGCTGCTGACGGCCTGGGACGCCGAGGTCATCGCGGTGACCGATCCCGATGCCGCCATCGAGGCGATCGAGGCCGCCGGCCGGCCGGTTACCGGGCTGCTGGTCGACTATCATCTCGATCGCGGCAACGGCGTCGCCGCGATCCGGGACATTCGCCGCCGGTTCGGCGAGAACATTCCGGCGATCCTGATCACCGCGGATCGCAGTCCGCATGTGCGGGCCGCGGCGCGGGATGAGAACATCGCGGTGCTCAACAAGCCGGTCAAACCGGCATCGCTGCGGGCTTTGCTCGGCCAGTGGCGCACCCAGCAGATGGTGGCCGCGGAATAGGCGCGGCTCACGCTCGATAAGCCCGGGTTCAAGCGCTGCGGTGACAGCGCTTCTCCCTCGCCCCGCAAGCGGCCGAGGCAAACCGAACATCATGCGTCATTGCGGCGACGGCGTGCCCTGCCGCCACTGGCCGCCGGCGATTTTCGCCGCCGCGATCACGGCCTGGGTGCGGCTCTCGACCCCGAGCTTTTGCAGGATCGCCGATACATGCGCCTTGATCGTCGCTTCCGAGACGCCGAGCTCGTAGGCGATCTGCTTGTTGAGCAGGCCTTCCGACAGCATCATCAGCACCCTCACCTGCTGCGGGGTCAGCGTCACCAGCCGGTCGCGCAGGCGCGTCATTTCCGGATCGGCGGCGGAGGTGAGATCGGTGTCCGGGGGTACCCAGACGTCGCCATCCATCACCTTCAGGATCGCGTCGCGCAGCGTCTCGACCCCGAACCGCTTGGGAATGAACCCCGAGGCGCCGAAATCCAGCGACCTTCGGATCGTGCCGACGTCGTCGCTGGCGGACACGATCACCACGGGGATCGCCGGATACTGCGCGCGCAGATAGATCAGGCCGGAGAAGCCCGAGATCCCCGGCATCGTCAGATCGAGCAGGATCAGATCGACATCGGAATCCCGCTCGAGCAGCGAGGTCAGGTCGTCGAACGATCCCGCTTCATCGATCTTCGCCGACGTCACGACGCTTGCGACCGCCTGTCGCAAGGCATCGCGAAACAGCGGATGATCATCGGCAATGACGAGATGGGTGTTGGCAGCGGCAGTCATTTATTTCTTGCGAGAGAGTTGCGGCAAACCCGTGACCGCTTTTTTGGGCCTGCCAGGCGAGTTTTTCTTTTTCGCGTCAATTGTCCTCTGATGGGCGGTCGCATGCAAGCGCACAATATTGCTACGCGGCAAAGCGGTTAATCCGCCGATTGTGCGCTGCAATACCTGAATATCAAAACCACATGCGGTGGTGTGTGTAATGCCAGCAATCTCCCGGACATAGCAGTGCAGAGGGCCAAAAGTCTTATTGGGAGAGCTTTCACGGCGATGTTACCGTGAACACGAGGCCCCCAAGCTTAATCCGGCTGAGTTCGGTAGGCGGGGCGCGCGCTTTGCATCAACGATTTTGGGGAGCGATCCAAAATGTCCACAATGGCTGCAACATCGGCAAGAACCGCAGGGATGACGAAGGACGAACGTTTCGTCATTCTCGCATCATCGCTCGGCACTGTTTTCGAATGGTATGACTTCTATCTCTACGGATCGCTCGCCCCCATCATCGGCGCGCAATTCTTCTCGGCCTATCCGCCGGCCACCCGCGACATTTTCGCGCTGCTCGCCTTCGCCGCCGGCTTCCTGGTGCGCCCGTTCGGCGCCATCGTGTTCGGACGCATCGGCGACATCGTCGGACGCAAATACACCTTCCTCGTCACCATCCTGATCATGGGCCTGTCGACCTTCATCGTCGGTCTGTTGCCCAACGCCGCGACGATCGGCTTTGCCGCGCCGGTCATCCTGATCGCGCTGCGTCTGGCGCAGGGTCTGGCGCTCGGCGGCGAGTATGGCGGAGCCGCCACCTATGTGGCCGAGCATTCGCCGCAGGGCAAACGCGGCTACTACACCTCGTTCATTCAGACCACCGCCACGCTGGGCCTGTTCCTGTCGCTGCTGGTGATCCTGTTCACCCGTATTGCAATCGGCGAAGCCGAGTTCGCCGCCTGGGGCTGGCGCATTCCGTTCCTGGTGTCCGTCTTCCTGCTGGGGATCTCGGTCGTGATCCGGCTGCGCCTCAACGAATTGCCGATATTCCAGAAGATGAAGGACGAGGGCAAGGGCTCAAAGGCCCCGCTGACCGAAGCCTTCGCCGACTGGAGCAATGCCAAGATCGTCATCCTGGCGCTGCTCGGCGGCACCATGGGTCAGGGCGTGGTCTGGTACACCGGCCAGTTCTACGCGCTGTTCTTCCTGCAATCGATCCTGAAGGTCGACGGCTATACCGCCAACCTTTTGATCGCCTGGTCGCTGGTGTTCGGCACCGGCTTCTTCATCGTGTTCGGTTGGTTGTCGGACAAGATCGGCCGCAAGCCGATCATCCTTGCCGGCTGCCTGATCGCGGCGCTGACCTTCTTCCCGATCTTCCGGATGATCTCCTCCAACGCCAACCCGGCGCTGGAAAAGGCCATCGAGGCGACCAAGGTCGAAGTCGTCGCCGATCGCGCAGGTTGCGGCGACCTGTTCAACCCCGTCGGCACCCGCGTGTTCAGCGCGCCCTGCGATACCGCCCGCGCCTTCCTGGCCCAGTCCTCGGTCAAGTATTCGACCTCGTATGGACCCGCAGGCTCCGGCGTGAAGGTGATGGTGAATGGCAAGGAGGTGCCGTACACCGATGCGAAAACCGGCAACCCGGCTGTCGCTGCGGCCGTTGCCGCCGCGGGCTATCCCAAGGCGGGCGACCCGGGCATCGTGAAGATGTCGAACCCGTTCGATATCTTCCGGCCGCAGGTCGCGGCGATTGTCGGACTGCTGTTCATCCTGGTGATCTTCGTCACCATGGTGTACGGGCCGATCGCGGCGATGCTGGTCGAACTGTTCCCGACCAAGATCCGCTACACCTCGATGTCGTTGCCCTATCACATCGGCAACGGCTGGTTCGGCGGACTGCTGCCCGCCACCGCGTTCGCGATCGTGGCCTCGACCGGCGATATCTATGCCGGTCTTTGGTATCCGATCATCTTCGCAGCGATCACCGCGGTCGTCGGCTTCTTCTTCCTGCCGGAAACCTATCACGTCGATATCAAGACGAACTAATCCTCTCGGCGGCGACGCCGCCGGACAGGACCTACGCAACAAGCCGGCCGCGGATCGCTCCGCGGCCGGTTTTGCGTTTCAGGTGATCCCAATAAACTGCAGCACGATCTCGCGGCGATGCGGGCGGCGGCGATGCTCGATCAGGTAGATCGCCTGCCAGGTTCCCAGCGCGAGTTCGCCCTTCAGGACCGGGATGTGCAGCGAGGTCGCCGTCAGCATGGTCTTGACATGCGCCGGCATGTCGTCGGGGCCTTCGGTGTCGTGGCGCCAGCCGGCGTCCTCGGGCGCGAGCCGATCGAGCGCCGTCATCAAATCGTCGAGCACCGTCGGATCGGCGTTCTCCTGGATCGTCAGCGACGCCGAGGTGTGGCGGATGAACAGCGTCACCGCGCCTTCCCGCGCGCCGGCGTCCTTCACAAATTTCGCGATCTCGGCGGTGAGATCGATGAAGCCGGCGCCCGGTGTTTGAACGGTCAGCAGCGAGGACACGATGGTGTTTGCGGTCATCGTCGAGGTCGCGGTGCGGGATAGTGATTTGGGTGAAGTCATCAAGGCCTCGGCGTGAGTTGCGAACATCCTCATTCTGAGGAGACGGCGTCTTCGCCGCGTCTCGAAGGACGAGGATGAGGCGCCAGGGATTTTGGGGCCTCATGGTTCGAGACGCGCAAGCTGCGCTCCTCGCCGTGAGGGTCGAGATCAAATCTTGCCGGTGACGTCCTTCTGCATCCGGTTGGCCATCTCGACCAGCCGCCGCCACGCCCGCTCCAGAAACGACATCACGCGATCCATGTCGCGGTCGCTCGGCAGCGGAATTTCGATCTTGCGTTCGCCCTCGGCGACCTTCGGCTCCGGCTTCTTCAGCGAGTCCGACTTCGGCAGCGGCTCGTCGATCTTGCCTGACACGGTCGGTTCGCGCGCCGCCAGCTCAGCCTTGAGCTTCTCGTTATCGGCCTTGAGCTTCTCGTTGTCGGCCTGCAGCCGGCCGATTTCCGCATCGAGCGCCGCGCGCTCGTCGGGCGCCGCATAGCAGGCCCAGCCCGTGCCGGTGTTGGTGCAGGTCGAGACGTCGCCGGTCCTGGTATCGAGCCGGATCACGCCGTCGGCGACCGGCGACAGCGCATAGCGGCCGTTCTCGGTGTCCGGCATCGATTCGGCGACGGCGGCGCCGATTCCGCCGAGACAGAGCAGCAACGCGGCAGTCGCGACGGGGGAGGAGAATTTCGAGGGCGATGTCGCTGTCATCATGGGAGTGCTCCGCCTCAAAACCGATCGAGCCTGTCCCTCAATCCTACACCTGCGAACGGTAGGGCGCGCGGCCGGACT
Organism: uncultured Alphaproteobacteria bacterium; assembly: GCA_963825105.1. GTDB lineage: Bacteria > Pseudomonadota > Alphaproteobacteria > Rhizobiales > Xanthobacteraceae > Bradyrhizobium. Next base: position 53,504 of record CAWGSB010000027.1, on the reverse strand, counting down.
TCAACGCGTCGGCGAGCAATTCGATCCGGTCCTGTCCCCAGAACACCTCGCCGTCGAGCACATAGACCGGCGAGCCGAACACGTCGGCGGCCATCGCATCCTGGCGGTTTTTCTCGTAGGTCGCGCCGATCTCGTCGGATCCCGAGCGCTCGACCAGTTGCTTGCCGGGCAAGCCCGGATTCGTCGGCCAGTTTAACCAGGGTCGCGGGATCGGTCAGATTGAGCTGGTCTTCCCACACCGCCGCAAATGCCCGCCGCATGAATGGCTCGGGATCGAGGCCGGCCTCGATCGCCGCGATCACCACACCGTCGGCCAGCCGCGCGTTGAACGGCCAGTTCGCCGGCTGAAGATGGAATTTCAGCCCGCGCTTGTCGCGCCAGCGCTGCAGTTCGACCATCCGATAGCGCTGCCGCACCGGATGGCGCTTCATCAGCGGCAGGCCGCCGGTCTCCGAGAACAGATCGACCAGCACCACCGGCTTGTAATTCACCTTGAGATCGTAGGTTTTTGCGACCTCCTGGAACGCTTTGTGCCCGATATAGGCCCACGGGGATTGAAACGAAAAATAGTAATCGACCTGACGCGGCATGCGGGCTCCGGGCGCGGAATTCGGATGCTGCGGTCATCCCAACAGACCGGCCGATACCGTGCAAGATCGATCATCGCGCGATCCAGCTGCTGCACTGCGGCGACCGCGCCACCCCGGACTCAAGGCAACTGGAATAAATTGAGCCAAATCAATAAGTTAGATGGTTATGACGCAATCTTGACTTGGCTTAGATGCGGTCAGTATGGTCCGCGCGGCTTTTGAGGGTGACGGGGCGTCATTTCCATCAACGCAGCATCGTTTCGGGTCTCCACAGCATGGCTGAAGGCACGAATGACGGCGAAAATGGAAGTCGCGATAAATCGTCCTCCGACGAAGCTGCGCTTTCCGCAAGGCTCGGAAGTCTGGATCACCGGTTGTCCGAAATTCGGGACAGCCGCAAAATCGGGACTGACCAGTCCGGAAACGAGCAGGACACGGCTCAGGCCAAGGCATCCGCCATGGCGCGTCGGGTTTCGCCTCTCCTCCGAACTGGTCGCAGGTGTTCTTGTCGGAGCGGCTCTCGGCTGGGGTTTCGATCGCTTGCTGTCGACTTCGCCCTGGGGCCTCATCGTATTCTTGCTGCTCGGCTTTGTCGCCGGCGTGATCAATGTGATGCGGACCGGCGGGTGTGATGGCGAAGCAGTCTGAAAGGCTCTGACGCGGGCATTTCGAAGCGCAACTGAACGTCCGACACGATGCGCGAGAGATCGCGAAACCGAGAGACCGAGAAACGAATGGCCGCCGATCCGATCCATCAGTTCCAGATCCACAAGCTCTTCACGATCGGTCACATTGGCGGACAGGAAATCGCGTTCACCAATTCGTCGGCCTACATGTTTCTCTCGGTGGCGGTGATCTCGCTGCTGATGATCGGCGGCTCCGCGCGGCGGCAGCTCGTTCCCGGCCGCATTCAGTCGATGGCCGAACTGAGCTACGAATTCGTGGCCAACACCATCAGAAGCACCGCCGGCTCGGAAGGCATGAAGTTCTTCCCGCTGGTGTTCTCGCTGTTCATGTTCATCTGCGTCTCGAACATGATCGGGATCATTCCCTACACCTTCACGGTTTCGAGCCACATCATCGTCACCGCGGCGCTGGCGCTGCTGGTGTTCTTCATCGTGCTGTTTTACGGCTTCTACAAGAACGGCCTGAAATTCTTCAAGCTGTTCGTGCCGTCGGGTGTTCCGATCTACATTCTGCCGCTGGTGGTGCTGATCGAGGTCATCTCGTTCTTCCTGAAGCCCGGTTTCGCACTCGGTGCGTCTGTTCGCCAACATGCTGGCCGGCCACATCGCGCTGAAAGTGTTCGCGAGCTTCGTCGCCATGCTCGGCGCCCTTGGCGTTCGTCGGCTGGTTCGGCGCCGTCTTGCCGCTCGGGCTGACCATCGCGCTGACCGCGCTCGAACTGCTGGTCGCGTTCCTGCAGGCCTACGTCTTCGCCATCCTCACCTGCATCTACCTCAACGATGCTATCCATCCGGGCCACTGATCCGGCCTCACTACCAAACCTCAAGAAGGAGTTCGTTTCATGGATCCGATTGCCGCGAAGTACATTGGCGCTGGTATTGCCTGCATTGGCATGGGTGGCGCCGGCGCAGGCGTGGGCATCATCTTCGGCAACTATCTCGCCGCTGCGGTGCGCAATCCGTCGGCAGCCCAGGGCCAGTTCGGCAACCTGATTTTCGGCTTCGCCGTGACCGAAGCGCTCGGCATCTTCTCGCTGCTGATCGCGCTGCTGCTGCTGTTCGCGCTCTGATCCGTCACCGATCTGGCCGGTGAGGTCCGCGACCCGGACCTCGATCGGCCGAACAGGAGAAGCCCGTGGCTGAGAGTCATGGCGACGCAAAGGGCGCGACGGCCCATACCGAGGCAGAAGGCGGCCACAAGGCCCCGTTTCCGCCGTTCCAGAAGGACACCTTTGCTTCGCAACTGGTGTCGCTGCTGATCGCCTTCGTCGCGCTCTATCTGATCGTCTCGCGAATCGCGCTGCCGCGCGTCGGCAGCCTGATCGACGGCGCGTCAGAAGGCGATCGAGGGCGATCTGGCCGCAGGCGCAGAAGCTGAAGGACGACTCCGACGACGCGCTGAAAGCCTATGAAAGCGAACTGGCCGCGGCGCGCTCCCGCGCGCAGGCGATCGGCAACGAGACCCGCGAAAAGCTGAACGCGGCGTCCGAGGCCGAGCGCAAGACGCTGGAAGAGCGGCTGTCGCTCAAGCTCGCCGAGGCCGAAAAGACCATCGCGTCGACGCGCGAGGCGGCGATGAGCAACGTCCGCGGCATCGCCGCGGACGCGGCCGCCGCGATCGTGCAGCGGCTCACCGGCGTGGTGCCCGACGGCAAGTCGGTGGACAGCGCCGTTGACGCGTCCTTGAAGGGATAAGATCGATGTTCGCCGAACCGGAATTCTGGGTCGCCGTCGCCTTCGTCATCCTGATGGGCGTGTTCGCCTATCTCGGCGTTCCACCGCACGGTGCTGAAGGCGCTCGATCATCGCAGCGACCGCATCAAGGCCGAGCTCGACGACGCGCGCCGCCTCAAGGACGAGGCCGCCAAGCTGCTGGCGGAATACAAGGCCCGTCGCGCCAGCGCGGAACGCGAGGCGCAGGACATCATCGCCTCGGCAAGGCCGAAGCCGAGCGCATCGCGGCCGAGGCCAAGACCAAGATGGAAGATTTTGTCGCCCGGCGCACCAAGACCGCCGAGAGCAAGATCGCGCTGGCCGAAGCGCAGGCGCTGGCCGACGTCCGCGCCGCCGCGGCCGACGCCGCGGTCAAGGCTGCCTCCACCATCCTGTCGCAATCGGTGAAGGGCCAGGTCGCCGACGACCTCCTGGCCAAGGGCATCGCCGAAGTTCGCCAAAAGCTGAACTGACCGCTTTCAATTCGCTGGAGCGAAAGCCGGCGCGAGATCATCGCGCCGGCTTTTTTGTTGATCGCCCGTTGATTGTCATCATCCGCGAAAGCGGATGATCCGGTATTCCAGAGAACCGGCGATCAAGCCGGGAAGCCGCGGCGTACTGGATACCCGCTTTCGCGGGTATGACGACCTCGCGCGTGCCACGCAGCGGGCGACGGCGGCGAACTACTTCTTCTTCCGCACCGGTTTTGCCTTCGGCTCCGGCTTCAGCGCCTGCGGATCGAAGCCGATATAGAAGATATAGGAATCGCCGGTCGCTCCCGGCGGCACCGGATACACCAGGTCTTCGGCAACCAGCGTGAACGGCACGCTGCCGTCCTCCGATCATCGTCACCGTGGTCCGGTAGACCTTGGTGGCGATCGTCTTCTCCTGTACGCCGCCCTGCACCACCGCGACCCGAAGCGGAATCTCGACCGTGGACGGGGCGCCGGCCGGGCCGGCGATGACGCGGCCCTGGATGCCGATTCGCGCGGTGATCTCGTCGCCGGTTTACGTGCAATCGCGCGCGGTGCGGGTGATCGTCGCCTGAAAGCGCAGATCGTTGCCGACCGGCTGCTTGCCGGCAGCCGCCACGGCATAGGTCGAGGCGCCGGCGCGAATGCTGACCGGCGGACAGGTCAGATCGCTTGGCTTCGGCGGTGTCGCGGCGGAGCGACCGTCGGCGCAGGTTCGTCCGACTTGCCGCCGAACAGGCTCTTGAAACGATCGGTGATCGACTGCGACGACGCCGGCGTGGCAAGCATGCCGCAACCTATCGCCAAGCGAGACCGCGGCCAATGATCGCGATCCTCCGACAGCGCACAGCCGTCATGATCCCACGTCTATGATCCATACGACGTCCCTGGTGTCTTGCGTTTTCTACCATCTGCCCCCGGAGGCCGGGTTATAGCAGCGCAATGGCGGCGAACCCAAGGCGCTCAATCCACATACGCCGCTATCCGGCAACAAGGTTAGCCGCGAAAATCCTCATGCAGCAGGCCGAACAGCAGATGGTCCTGCCAGACGCCGTTGATGCAGAGATAGCGCCGCGCCAGCCCCTCGCGCGTGAAGCCGCATTTCTCCAGCACCCGGATCGACGGCGCGTTGGAGGGAATGCAGGCGGCCTCGATGCGGTGCAGATTGAGTTCGCCGAACAATGACGGCAGCAGCACCCGCAGCGCCGCCGTCATGTAGCCGCGATGCGCGTGGGGCTGCCCGACCCAGTACCCGATGGTGCCGGCCTGCACGATGCCGCGGCGCACATTGGCGAGCGTGACGCCGCCGATCATCGCGCCGTCGGATTCCCGGAACACGATGAAGGGATAGGAGCGGTCGGCGGCGATGTCCTCGGCATAGCGGCGCAGCCGCCGCCGGAAGCCGGAACGGGTCAGATCGTCGGACGGCCAGATCGGCTCCCACGGGGTCAGGTATTCGCGGCTGGCTTCGCGCAAATGCGCCCATTGCAGGAAATCGGACATCTGCGGCGCGCGCAGCAGCAGGCCATGCCCGCGCGGGGCGAGCGCGGCCGGTCCGCTGGATGGCAGCCGAAACAGGGCCATGTCTGATACTCCCCGCTGCCCGAACCCGGCCGGCGCGCCAACCCCTTCAATGGAGCAGCGTCTTTGCCTTCGACCGGGTCAATCCTTCCGCAAAAGATACCGCCGTGTCCAGACCTCTGCCGCTGCCGAGCGCCACGACCGCCGGGCGGCTGCGCGACAACAGCCCCCGCGCGGCGTTTCGGGTCAATTCCACGCTGACGGCGTCGATCCGGGCCACCAGCTCTTCCACCGTCAACGGCCGCCCATAGGCCAGAATATGGCGCGCCAGCTGCTCGGCGCGCGATGAGCAGCTCTCCAGCGCCATCAACAGCCCCGCCTTCATCTGCGCCTTGGCGCGCGCCACCTCGGCCTCGGTCAGGGTTTCCACCGCGTCGTTGATGACGTCGACGATCACCTCCATCATCTCGGGCGCATCGCCCGGATCGGTGCCGGTATAGAGCCCGAAGAAGCCGGTGTCGGTGTAGGGCGCATGGAAGGTGTAGATCGAGTAGCACAGCCCGCGCTTCTCGCGCACTTCCTGGAACAGCCGCGACGACATCCCGCCGCCGAGCGTGTTGGTGAAGACCTGCAGCGGAGAACAGCGACAGATCGGTCTGCGGCACGCCTTCCAGCGCCAGCGTCAGATGCGCCTGCTCGAGTTCGCGATGCACCACGCGGGAGCCGCCCTTGCCGAACATCGCAGCCTGCGGCGTCGGCGCCGGCGTGCCGTCGAAACTCGCAAAGCGCTCCGCGACTTCCTCGACCACCCGCTTGTGATCGACCGCGCCGGCGGCGGCCACCACCATGTCGGGCCCGCGATAATGCGTCGAAAGATAGCCGCGCAGCGTATCGCGATCGAAACCCTTCAGGGTCTTTGCGGTCCCCAGCAACGAGCGCCCCATCGGCTGATCCGGGTAACACAGCTCGTTGAGATGTTCGAACACCACGTCGTCGGGCGTATCCTGCGCCGCGCCGATCTCCTGCACGATGACGCCCTTTTCGCGCTCCAGCTCGTCCGGCACGAAGGAGGGATTGGCGAGAATGTCGGAGAGCACGTCCAGCGCCAGCGGCACGTCGGCCTTCATCACCCGGGCATAATAGGCGGTGGTCTCGGTCGAGGTGCCGGCGTTGAGATCGCCGCCGACCGCCTCGATTTCCTCGACGATTTCGCGCGAAGCTGCGCCGCGTGGTGCCCTTGAACGCCATGTGTTCGAGCAGATGCGAGATGCCGTGCTCGTTCGGCTTTTCGTCGCGGCCGCCGACGCCGGCCCACACGCCGAGCGCCGCGGTTTCCAGATGCGGCATGGTGTCGGTGATCACCGTCAGGCCGGAGGGAAGCTTGGTGACATCGACGCTCATCCGGCAACTCCTTGCTTCGCGGCGCGGCTGACCGAGCGCACGAACCGCTCGACCTCAACCTGATCGTTCTTCATGACCTTGATGTGCTCGGGCCTGGTCATCAAACCCTCGAGCCAGGCCGGCAATTCCGGGCGCACGCCGCAGGCCGCCTCCACCGCGTCGGGAAATTTCGCGGCATGCGCGGTCGACAGCACGATGTTGGCAATCCTCGAATCCGGGGTGTCGCGATCGGCCACCGCCAGCGCCACCGCGGTATGGGGATCGACGAGATCGCCGGCCTCGCGCCAGGCGGCGCGGATCGCGGCAGCGGTTTCGGTTTCATCGGCGCGCCCGGCATCGAACTCTTCGCGGATCGCCGCCAGCGTCGAATCGGGCAGCACGAAACGTCCGGACTGTTTTAGGGACGCCATCAGCCGGCGAACCTCGGCCGCATCGCGGCGGCACGCCTCGAACAGCAGCCGCTCGAAATTCGAGGACACCTGGATGTCCATCGAGGGCGAGGCGGTGGCGTGGACGTCGCGCACTTCATAGATGCCGGTCTTCAACGTCCGCGGCAGGATATCGTTGACGTTGGACGCGATCCGCAGCCAGCGGATCGGCAGCCCCATCCGCTTGGCGACGTAGCCCGCGAAAATGTCGCCGAAATTTCCGGTCGGCACGGTAAAATCCACCGTTCGCGACGGCGCGCCGAGCGCGACCGCCGAGGTGAAATAATACACCACCTGCGCGACGATCCGCGCCCAGTTGATGGAATTGACGCCCGACAGCGAGACCGCGTCGCGAAAACCGTGATGGTTGAACAGCCCCTTCACGATCGCCTGGCAATCGTCGAAGGTGCCCTCGATGGCGAGCGCGTGAACGTTGGATGCGCCTGATGTCGTCATCATCCGCCGCTGCACGTCGGAGATGCGGCCGTGCGGAAACAGCACGATCAGGTCGACATTGTCGAGACCCGCGAACGCGTCGACCGCGGCGCCGCCGGTATCGCCCGAGGTTGCCACCACGATGGTGGTGCGCTGGGAGCGCTGCGCCAGCACGTGGTCCATCAGCCGCGAGATCAGCTGCATCGCCACGTCCTTGAACGCGAGCGTCGGGCCGTGAAACAGTTCCAGCACGAACTGGCTGGGGCCGGTCTGCCGCAGCGGCACCACGGCGGGATGGCGGAACGTGGCGTAGGCCTCGTTCGCCATGCGGCCGAGATCGGCGTCGGAAATCTCGCCGCCGACAAACGGGCGGATCACCTCGACCGCGACTTCCCAATAGGGCCGGCCGAAGAAGCCGGCGATGGCCTCGCCCGAAAGCTGCGGCCAGATTTCGGGCACGTAGAGACCGCCGTCGCGGGCAAGCCCGGTCAGCATGACGTCGCAGAAACCTAAGGCCGGGGCCTCCCCCCTTGTGGAAATATACCGCGTCAAACCGCCCTCCAAAGGCGCGGGCTCATCATCAAGCCTTTGATATTAAAAGATAATTGACATTTGCCCCACGGCGGAGTCGGGCCGCACCATAAAGTGTTTTCGGGACAATGGGAAATACCACAATGGCGGGAAGAACCGGGCGTTTTGCGTCCAACTAGCCGTCATACCCCGCGCATGCGGGGTATCCGGTGCGCTGCGGCTTATCGATTCTACCGCCGGCGTCTGCTTGTCGATTCCATCACTGATGTCTCTGGAATACTGGATCGTCCGCTTCCGCGGACGATGACGGCCGGTGGGTATTGACGCGGCTCCGCGATCCCGCGGCACGATATGCCCGGTTGCGTGTGAACGATTCGCGCCATGAGAAATCAGAGGGCGCGGGGAATGCCGGGTGCCCGTTGCACCCGCAGCATCACTTGGCCGGTCAGTCCACTGTCATGATCGGACATGATCGGATCAGGATTTTCGACCGGGTTAGCTGCGGGATAACGAGCTCGCGCCGCGGCTGCCTCGTACTGACCCTGAGCGCCATGCCGTTCGACAATGCTATGGTCTTATCGAGAGGCGCCGGATAGCTCTTGTTATTCGGTCGATGTAACGGAAGACGTCAAATGTCCGAGATAGCGAAGCGCGTCATCATCATGGGCGCCGGGGGTCGCGACTTCCACGATTTCAATGTTGCGTTCCGCGATGACCTCGCGACCGAGGTCGTGGCATTTACCGCGGCCCAAATCCCCGACATTGCCGGCCGCCGGTACCCGACGGAGTTGGCCGGACCTCGTTATCCGGATGGGATACCGATCCTCCCGGAACCGCAACTGGCCGCACTCATAACCGAACGGCGGATTGATCAAGTTGTCTTTGCCTATTCCGACGTGCCCCATTCGCACGTCATGCATCAGGCGTCGATTGCGATCGCCGCCGGTGCCGACTTTGCGCTGCTCGGCCCGAACAGCACCATGTTGACCTCCCGGCTTCCCGTCATCGCTGTATGTGCCGTCAGGACGGGAGCCGGAAAATCGCAGACCACCCGCTATCTATCCCGGCTCCTCAAGCTCCATGGACTGTCGACGGCTATTGTTCGCCATCCCATGCCCTACGGCGATCTGGCGCGGCAGGCAGTCCAGCGATTTGAGACGCTCGAAGATCTGGATCGCGCCGATTGTACGGTTGAGGAGCGAGAAGAATATGAGCCGCATATTGCCTTCGGCAATGTCGTGCATGCCGGAGTGGACTATGGCCGCATCCTGGAGCAGATCGAAGGCGAATCCGACATCATCCTCTGGGATGGCGGCAACAACGACTTCGCCTTCTACCGGCCCGCGCTCAATATCGTGCTCGTTGATCCCATGCGCGCCGGCCACGAGACGACTTACCATCCGGGCGAAGCGGTACTGCGAATGGCCGACGTCGTGGTTGTGGCGAAGACGAACTCGGCTTCTGCGGCAAGCATCGCTGCCGTTACCGAAAGCGCGCGGCGGCTGGCGCCGCACGCGACGATCGTACGCGCTGCTTCCAGGATCGTTCTTGACGATCCCGCTGCCGTCAAAGGCAGGCGTGTTCTTGTGATCGAGGACGGGCCGACGATCACGCACGGCGGCATGGCCATCGGCGCGGGCTTTATTTCCGCCCGTGAGGCAGGCGCAGCGGAAATTGTCGATCCGCGCCCGGCCGCGCGTGGCCGCATCGCCGATATCTTTGCCAAATACCCGCACATCGGCAATGTTGTTCCCGCAATGGGCTACTCGGAGCGCGAGTTGACCGATCTCCAGGCCACGATTGAAGTGGCGGCTGTCGATGTCGTGATTGCGGGGACGCCCTGCGATCTCGGCCGGCTTATAAAAACGCGGATGCCGATCGTGCGCGCTCGCTATGAATTCGACGACGTGGATGAGCCAACCCTGTCGGATGTCGTCCTGGCGTTTTTGAAAAGACGACGCATTGTCACCGGGGATACGAAGTGATGCGTCTCGTGATTGCATTGGGAGGCAATGCGCTGCTTCGCCGCGGCGAACCAATGACACCGGGCACGCAGCGCGCGAATGTGCGCGTCGCGGTACAAGCAATTGCACCAATCATTTTGCGAAATGAAGTGGTCATTACCCACGGCAATGGCCCGCAGATCGGCTTGCTGGCGCTCCAGCAGACTTCCGTTGCTGCTCTTGACCGGTTTCCGCTCGACGTCCTGGGCGCCGAGACCGAGGGAATGATCGGCTATCTGATCGAGCAGGAGCTGGACAATGCGCTTCCGTCGGGAAAGCCCGTCGCTTCGCTGCTGACGCGAGTCGTGGTCGATCGCCGCGACCCTGCGTTTCACAATCCGACAAAATTCGTCGGCCCGGTATATGATGACGAGAAGGTAATCGATATCGGACGCCAGCAAGGTTGGTTGTTCCGGCGCGATGGAGCAGGCTGGCGCCGCGTGGTGCCGTCGCCTGCTCCATTGAGGATATTGGAAGCGCGCGTGATTTCGCTCCTGGTTGAGCAGGGCGTGACGGTGATTTGCGCCGGCGGAGGCGGCATTCCGGTGATACAAGGGGTGGACGGCAATGAAATTGGTGTCGAAGCCGTCATTGACAAGGATCACGCTTCCGCGCTGCTTGCCCGCCTGATCGGCGCCGAAGGCCTCATCATGCTGACCGACGTCGCCGCCGTCGCGTTCGATTTCGGCACGCCGAATGCGCGCGCCATCCGTCATGCCACCCCGGCCATGCTTGCCGACTACGCTTTTCCTGCGGGTTCGATGGGCCCGAAGGTCGAAGCCGCCTGTACATTCGTGAACGAGACGGGGGGATTTGCCGCGATCGGAGCCCTTGAAGAAGTTGCGGCAATTTTGGATCGTGCGGCCGGCACAACTATCGACCGATTTGCAAAGACGCTTGAGACCGTCTGAGGCTTGGCTTCGTGGCGATGAACAGGATTCGCACGGCACTAATACGGCGTCCGTGGGACAGTCATCGATTGATGCAACAACGTGACGATTACGGCGCGGCCTCGCCCGGCCGGGCGCATGCGCCCTTAGGGTTTGCCCGCGGGCGAGCCTCGTTGATGGACGCCGACATGTACATCGAGCCCGGCCGCCCTCAGTGCGGCAATGGTCGACTCAAGATGCGACCGGTCCCTGGTCTCGATGACCACCTCGAGCAAGACCGCCTTGGCCGGCAGATCGGTGAAGATGCGCTGATGGGATACCTCGACGATATTGGCGCCGGATTTGGCCAGGACAGCGACGACCGTGCCGAGCTGGCCGGGCCGATCCGCGATGTCGAACCTCAGTTGCGTCAGGCGACCCTCCCTCGCGAGTTGACGGGTCAGCACGCTCGACAGCAGCCGCGTATCGATATTGCCGCCGCTCAGCACGAGGCCGAGCGCGCGGCCCTTGAAGCGCGCCTGATCGGCGAGGACCGCCGCCAGCCCGGCCGCGCCGGCGCCTTCCGTCACGGTCTTCTCGATCGTGATCAGAAGGCTCAGCGCCTGCTCGATCTGCGCTTCGGTCACCAGCACGATGTCATCGACCAGCGCGCGCACGATTCCGGAGGTGATGCGGCCGGGGGCCTTGACCGCAATGCCTTCCGCGAGCGTGTCACCGCGCATGGGAAGAGCTTGCCCTTTGACGAGGTTGTACATGGACGGGCAGAGGGCGGCCTGCACGCCGATGATCTCGATGCCGGGCTTGAGCGTCTTGGCGGCGACGGCCATGCCGGATATCAGGCCGCCTCCCCCGACCGGTACGATCAGGACGTCGAGGTCGGGCACTGAGGCGAGCATTTCCAGCGCGATGGTGCCCTGGCCGGCGATGATCAGGGGATCATCGTAAGGATGGATGAAGGTCAAGCCCTCCTTGCGGCCATGGTCGATGGCGAGGGCGGCGGCTTCCTCGAGCGTCGCGCCGCCTTCGATGACCCTGGCGCCGTGCCGGCGCGTGTTCTCGATTTTTACGGTCGGCGTTCCCACGGGCACGAAAATGGTCGCCGGTATGGAAAGGCTGGCCGCGTGATAGGCCACGCCCTGCGCGTGGTTGCCCGCCGAGGCGGCGATCACGCCTCGCCGCCGTTCGTCGGCGGACAGGGCCGACAGCCGATTGAGCGCCCCGCGCTCCTTGAACGTCGCCGTGAACTGCAGGTTCTCGAATTTGAGCCACAGGCTGGCGCCGGCGATGTCGGACAGCGTGCGGCTGTGCTCGAAACTAGTCCGCTTCACGAAGCCGTCGAGCACGCCGGCCGCCGCCTCGATGTCGCGGAGGGTAACCGGCAGGCGCGCAAGGGAAGCTGCTGGCGTCTGGCTCATGGTGGCGGCGGTAGTCACGCTCTTGGGGGACGGCGGCGGCCGCGAACCGGCTCGCAGAAGACGTCATAGACCGCGTTGAGGATCTTGCGCACGTCTTCATTGGCGAGACTGTAGTAGATCGCCTTGCCGTCGCGCCGGGTCGTCACCAGGTTGTCCAGCCGCAAGCGCGCCAGTTGCTGGGACACGGTCGACTGTCGTTCATCCAGGAACTGCTCGAGTTCGGTGACGGATTTCTCGCCCTCGGCGAGGACGCAGAGCAGAAGGAGGCGCGACTCGTGCGAGAGGGCCTTGAGCATCTCGCTTGCCTCCCGCGCCTTGTCGATCATGTGCTTGAGTTCGGCGGAGGTCTTGGCCTCCTTCAGCTTCGGCAACGGCATGACTGGTTCGGTCTCCCGGATCAGACGAGGCTTAAGGACCGGTCGGTCGGCCGGCCGCGGTGGGCCGGAGCCGGCCCTGGGAGAAAGCTTCGCCCCGGCGGCCCTTCGGATTCGACCGATCTCGCTCCCCTTGTCTACGACGACATGGCCTGGCGCGAAAGGGCTCGAAATCGATCTCCGCCGGATCCGGACGGAGCCGCGCTTCCCGCCAGTCGCAATAATTATATTGTTAAATCCGAATATATGAATATGATTGCCTGAAATCGTCGGCCGTCGCGGCAGACCTGGTCCGAGCAGCGGCTTCGGCAGGGCAGGAGGAAACGCGAACCATGACCACCATTGCAGAACCCATGGTCCACGGCGCACGGCGTGCGCGGCGGATCAACTGGTCTCCCTACCTTGTTGGCGCCGGCATCGGCATGCTGAGCTGGGTGGCATTCGCCGTCTTCGGTGATCCGCTCGGCGTCACAACGGCCTATTCACGGGTGGCTTCGCTGTTCGCCGTTCCGGTGATCGGCACCGATGCGGTTGCGGCGAACAGCTACTGGAAATCGATGCCGCTGAAATGGGACTACGGCGTTTGGTTTCTGGTCGGAATTCCACTCGGCGCGTTCCTGTCCGCCGTCCTGTCCGGCACCTGGCGTCTCGAACTGGTGCCCGAGGTCTGGGAAGAGCGCTTCGGACCATCTGTGGTGAAGCGCTTCGTCGCGGCTTTCCTGGGCGGCGGCGTCATCATGTATGGCGCGCGACTCGCCGGCGGCTGCACCAGCGGTCACGGCATCTCGGGCGGCCTGCAGCTCGCGGTGTCGAGCTGGCTGTTCCTCGCGGTCATGTTCGCGACCGGCCTCGGCGTCTCCGCCGTCCTATTCCGCAAGTGATGAAAGGACTGATCATGACGACAATGATGAGCATCCTGGGACCGGTCGTGATGGGAGCCGCTTTCGGTTTCCTGCTGCAGCGCGGTCGGGTAACGAGCTGCAATGTCATCGAGAATCAGTTCCGGCTGCGCGATTTCACCGTCCTCAAGGTGATGGGCACGGCAATCGTGATCGGCGGACTGGGCGTCCTGTTGCTGGTCGATACTGGCAATACCAAATACTACGTGAAGGATGCGAACATGCTCGCGGTCGCGCTGGGCGCGGGGCTGTTCGGCATTGGCATGGTGGTCTACGGCTATTGTCCCGGCACCGCACTGGGGGCGATCGCGACCGGCAGCGTGCATGCCTTGATTGGCGCGCTCGGCATGGTGGCTGGAGCGATCCTTTATGCCCTGACCTTCGACTGGTTGAAGGGCCACGTGCTCAATGTCTGGGCCCTCGGCAAGGTCCGCCTACCGGACGTCACGGGCGTGCCCGACATCGTCTGGTTCGCTGCTCTTGCGATCGGCGCGGCAGCGTTCTTCTGGTGGGTCGAGTCATTCGAGTTCGAAGCAGGCTTGAACCATTGGCTTTTGCAGATCGGCCTTGTTCGTGGCGGGCACGGCGCAAGTGCGACTTTGCCCACTCGTTACGAAACCCTTACTCGCCGCTGCGCCCGCAGCCACACCCCGAACGCGATCACCACCGCGCCGGCAAGGGCGAACCAGGTGATGGCGTATTGCATGTGGTCGTCCTTGAGATGGACGTCGAGCGGGCCCGGCTTCGGGATGCCGTTCGCCGGCGCCGGGGCCTCCAGATCGACATAGAACGGCGCCACCTCACCCCAGCCGAGCGCATGCGCCATGGCGAGATGATCGCGGGTGAACCACAGCCGTTTTGTCACATTTTCCGCCGGTGTCAGCGCGCCCGCCGTTTCGGGGAAGCGGATGTAGCCGGTCAATGTCACCGGCTCAAGGCGAGGGTACCACAAACGCCTGTGGTCATTACCGGCGTCGGGTTCTTCGATCGCGTTCACGATCAAACGGGCGTTGCGATGAAGAACGGGATTGAGTTGCATCCGGTCCTTGCCATCGAATTCCGTTGAAAGAAGATCGTCACGGCTGCGACCTGCATCGTCTTTGCGCTGTGCCCCACCTGTAGACTGGCAGCGGGCACGAAGAAAATGGTGGATGCACTTCGGCCTCACTACGGCTTCATGCCGGCCGCGCGAACCACCTTGCCCATTTCTCGGTTTCCTCCGCGATGAGCTTGCCGGACTCGGCGGGCGAGCCCGGGAGCGGCTCGCCGCCGATGGCGGCAAGCCGCGCCTTCTTCATTGGGTCGGCGACGGCCGCATTGATTTCCTTGTTGAACTTATCGACGATTTCAGCGGATGTGTTCCCGGGTGCGCAGAGGCTATGCCACTGGCTTGTTTCGTAACCCAGCAGGAGGTCCCCCACGGCTTGCCGCTCCGGCAGGACTTCCGCGCGCGAGGCAGTCGTCACACCCAAAGGAGACATGCTTCGTAGTTCCGTCCCGGCAGCCATTCGCGCCCTTCGGACAATTAGCAAATTCTTAAGGATGATTTCTTTCCACGGGACGGAACGGGATCGAACAACCCCTTTTTACACCTTTGGGCCGATACGCTTTCCGCCAGGACGATGCCTCTCCACCGGGGTCGGGCCCCGATGGCTTCCAGGCGGGCATCAGGGTTGGACGATGCGCACACGCGGTTACCCTGTGGTCGAAACCCCGGATTTCCTGCTGGCAGCGCTTGAGCGGGCGAACGATGCCGTGGTGATCGTCGATAGCGATCTTCACGTGAGCTATTTTAATGCGGCGGCCGAACTCATCTGGGGGCTCGATCGCGCCGAAGTGCTCGGTTGTCATGCAAGCCGTCTGGGGCTCAACGACCTGCAACAGCATCATGTTGCGACACCGGCCCCAGGTCAGGTCGATGGCGGCGACGCCATCCAGGGACGCAGCTCCGAGATAGCGATTGAGCGCAAGGATGGCAGCCGGATCCGTGCCGCGCTGTCGCTTTCGCATGTCGAGGTCGGCGGTCAAAGCCGCTGCATCGCATTCGTTCGAGACATCACCACCGAGGTCGAACGACGAGAACGGATGGCGCTGCTCACATTGGTCGCCGACGGGACCAACCGCGCAGTTATCGTCACCGACCACAATCTAGGGATCGTCTATACCAATGCCGCGTTTGCCGGAATGTTCGGGTACTCGCTCGAGGAAACGAAGGGCCGGCAGGCGTTCGAGCTGCTTGTGGGTCGCTATACCAACCGCAGGACACTGGCAAGGTTGCGACGCTGGATCGGTGAGGAAAGCGGCGGCGAGGAGGAAGTCCTCGTCTACGACAAGAACGGCGAGGAGATTTGGATCTCGGCCAACGTCAAGGCGTTCCGCAACAAGCGCGGGCGGGTCAAGTACATGTTCGCCCTGCTGACCGATATCACCGAGACCAAGCAGTTGCGGTCGCTGCAGCAGTTGATCATGGGCGGGCTGGCCGATGAAATCCCGATTACGGATATCGCCGATCAGCTTTGCAGGCGTGTCGAGGAGATCGCGCCTGATGTCGTTTCCTCGCTGCTCTACGTCGACGCTGGCGGATCGATTCATCCGTTGGGCGGCCCCAGCCTTCCCGAGGACTATTCCCGGGCGCTGGAAGGCGTCGCGATAGGCCCGGATATCGGCTCCTGCGGATCCGCGGCATTTTACGGGAAGCCGGTCCTGGCGATGGATATTGACACCGATCCACGCTGGCAACCGTTCAAAACCCGGCCGCTTGAGGTTGGCTTGCGTGCCTGCTGGTCCACGCCAATCAAGGCCAAGGACGGTCGGGTGATCGGAACCTTCGCCTTCTATTTCAGGGAATGCCGCCCGCCGAGTCGCTGGCATCAGCGTATTGTCGACGCCTGCGTGCATCTCAGCGCCTTGGCGATCGAGCGCAAGGAAGCACGCGCCCAGATCGCACGGCTCGCATATTACGATATGTTGACCGGCCTGCCGAACCGCGCGCGCCTACGGGATCTGATCTCCGAAGCGAACTCAGGCCTGTCCCGCCGGAAAACAGGTTGCGCTGGCGTTTCTCGATGTCGACAATTTCAAGGACGTCAACGATACGCTCGGACATTCGGCCGGCGACGAATTTCTTGTCCAGTTTGCCCAACGCCTGCGCGCGCAGATTCAACCGGACGACATGCTGGGGCGTCTGGGCGGCGACGAATTCGTGATCGTGCTACCGAACCGTGACGCTGCCGAAGCCGCGCTGGTCGCTTCGCGGATTACCGAGGCTTTGGTCATGCCGATCCAGATCGGAACCAAACAGGTGCCGATGTCCGCCAGCATGGGCATCAGTATGTATCCGGACAACACGACCGACATTGATACTCTGATACAGCAGGCCGATGCGGCCATGTACAAGGCCAAGCGGGCGGGCCGTTCCACGTATCGCTTCTTCAGCGCCGACATGAACAGGCTCGCCGAGCAACGGCTGGCCCACAGCGCGGCGCTGCGCAGCGCGATCGCAAGCGATGCCCTGAAATTGCATTATCAGCCGCAGATCCGGACGATCGATGGCACCATCCATGGTGTCGAGGCGCTGGCGCGTTGGAATGACCCGGTGCTCGGCGAGGTTTCGCCTGCAAAGTTCATCACGCTGGCCGAAGAGTGCGGACTGATCGAGCAGATCGGTCTGTGGTCGATTCGTGAGGCCTGTCGGCAAATGGCGGAGTGGCGCGAAGCGGGGCTGGATATCCCCTGTATGTCAGTCAACCTGTCTCCAATCAATTTCCAGAACGCGAACCTGGCGGCGGTGGTCGCCGGCATCCTCGCGGACCATGGTCTGCCACCGGAAGTGCTCATGCTCGAGGTTACCGAGGGCGTGATCCTGAACGAGCGCTCGGCCGCGATCGAGACGATGAATACAATTCGCAAGCTGGGAGTTGGGCTGTCGTTGGACGATTTCGGCTGCTGGGGTCTCGCTCATGGTGTTGTATTTGATTGGATCGCGGGCACGGCGCAAGTGCGACTTTGCTCACTCGTTACGAAACCCTTACTCGCCGCTGCGCCCGCAGCCACACCCCGAACGCGATCACCACCGCGCCGGCAAGGGCGAACCAGGTGATGGCGTATTGCATGTGGTCGTCCTTGAGATGGACCTCGAGCGGGCCCGGCTTCGGGATGCCGTTCGCCGGCGCCGGGGCCTCCAGATCGACATAGAACGGCGCCACCTCGCCCCAGCCGAGCGCATGCGCCATGGCGAGATGGTCGCGCGTGAACCACAGCCGTTTTGTCACATTTTCCGCCGGTGTCAGCGCGCCCGCCGTTTCGGGGAAGCGGATGTAGCCGGTCAATGTCACCGGCTCTTTGCCGACGAGCGGCCTGACCGCGCGATCCTCTTGCTCGCGGTCCTGCATGGTGTTCTGGACAAAGCCGGCATTGATCACCACCGTCTCGCCGCTCGACAGCCGCGCCGGCAGAAAGGCCCAGGTGCCGGGTCCGGAAATATCGTCGCGCACGGCCGAGCCCGAACTGTAGACCATGGCGTCCGGTGCGGGCTCGTAGCTCGCGGTAAAACGCACGCGGCGGAATTCGTCCCGATCCGGCGTCAGCGCGCTCCATTGCGAAGCCTGCGGCAGCGGTGCGGGCGCGGCCGCGAGCCGTTCGGTCAGGGCCGCGATCAGCGCGTGCTTCTCGACCCGGCGCTGCAACTGCCAGACCCCGAGGCCGACGAACACCGCCACCATCAGCAAGCGTAAAGATGCCAAAGCCGACGGAACCCGCGCCGTCGTCCGGCCGTCGCCGTCATTTCGGCTCGCGATCGATCAGCCGGCCGGGCGCGGCCTTGTGATGGAACTGCAGCGCGATCAGCAGCGATTTCATCGAACGCAGCGGCAACAGCGTGGTCACGAGAATCAGCGGCAGCCAGAGCACCGCGTGCAGCCAGAACGGCGGCTGGTATTTTACTTCCACGATCAGCGCGCAGGCGACGACGATGGCGCCGGCCAGCATGATGATGAAGATCGCAGGGCCGTCGCCGGCGTCGATGAAGGCGTAATCGAGCCCGCAGGCCTCGCAGTTCGGGCGCAAATTGAGAAATCCCGCATAGAGCTTGCCCTTGCCGCAGCGCGGACATTTGCAGGCAAGCCCGCGCAGCGCGCTCTGGGTCACCGTGGGTGGTGTCTGGTCCGGCATGCGTAGTCTTTCAGCGTTTCGCGAAACAAAAAGGGCGGCCCTTGAGGCCGCCCCTTGTAGCACAGTGGTCCTTTGTTTTGACGCGTTAATGCGCGGCGTGGGCCATGGTTTCGGCGCCGTGGCCCCAGACATAGATGCAGATGAACAGGAACAGCCACACCACGTCGACGAAATGCCAGTACCAGGCGGCGAATTCGAAGCCGAGATGCTGCTTCGGCGAGAAATGCCCGGCATAGGCCCGGATCAGGCAGACGATCAGGAAGATGGTGCCGACCAGCACGTGGAAGCCATGGAAGCCGGTCGCCATGAAGAAGGTCGCGCCGTAGATGTTGCCGGCGAAGGAGAACGCGGCGTGGGCGTATTCGTAGGCCTGCACGCAGGTGAAGGTCGCGCCCAGCAGGATCGTCAGGATCAGGCCGTATTTCAGGCCCTGACGGTTGTTCTCCAGAAGCGCATGATGCGCCCAGGTCACCGTGGTGCCCGAGGTCAGGAGCAGCAGCGTGTTCAACAGCGGCAGATGCCAGGGATCGAAGGTCTCGATGCCCTTGGGCGGCCAGACGCCGCCGAACAGCGCCTCGCGGGTGACGTGAACGGGATCGCCGGGGAACAGCGAGGAGTTGAAGAAGGCCCAGAACCAGGCGACGAAGAACATCACTTCCGAGGCGATGAACAGGATCATGCCGTAGCGGTGGCTGATCTGCACCACGCGGGTGTGATCGCCCTTGTACTGGGCCTCGCGGATCACATCCGCCCACCAGCTCGCCATGGTGTAGAGCACGCCGACGGTGCCGGCGCCGAAAACGATCGGGGCGGCTGCGAACATATGATGCATCCAGGCGATCGCGCCGACCGCCATGATGAAGGCCGAAACGGCGCCGACGATCGGCCACGGGCTCGGGTCGACGAGGTGGTAGTCGTGATGCTTGACTTGCGCCGTAGCCATTTCGCTCTCTCTCCGTTAGCGGTGCCTATTCGGCACGTATTCGTCTCAAAAATCAAATCCCAAGATCTCCGAGAACCCGGCGATCGCGACGATCAGAGGGCTCCCTTGCGTTTGTCCGGCTCGCTCGCGGCAACCGGTTTCGGCGCCGGCTCGCGCACGGGGTAGAAGGTGTAGGACAGCGTAATGGTGTTCAGCCCCTCATTGTCGCTGTCATTGACGATCGACGGGTCGACATAGAACACCACCGGCATCTCGCGCTTTTCGCCGGGCGCCATGGTCTGTTCGGTGAAGCAGAAGCAGTTGATCTTCTGGAAATACGCGCCCGCCGTCAGCGGCGCCACATTATAGGCCGCCTGCCCGCTGGTAGTCCGCGCCGATTGATTGGTCACGGTGTAGAATACGGTGACGACCTGGCCGATCTTGACTTCGATCTCGGTCTGCTCGGGCTCGAATTTCCACGGCAGCCCGGGCGCGACATTGGAATCGAAGCGCACCGCGATCTTCCGCGCAAGCGGCGCGGCCGATGGCGCCGAGGTCGCGACCTGGGTGGTGCCGTTGAAGCCGGTGGCGCGGCAGAACCAGTTGTAGAACGGCACGGCCGCATAGGACGCGCCGACCATCAGCACCACGACAAAGCCGCAGATCGCGGCCACCGCCGCGTCGCGGCCGAGACGCGGAGCCGCCTTGGGGCCTGCGGTCGGTTGCGGCGGCATCGTGGGTTTGTTTTCCATTTCCATCACATCACCCCGTCACATGGGCCGGACCAGCACGGCCGGCCCCTTGACCATGGTGACCGCGAAAAACAGCACGACCAGGACGCCGAGCGCCAGCGCGATGGCGATCGAGCGTTGACGGCGGCTCTTCTTCTGCGCCTCGGTGAGGACGATTCCGTCTGGCTGCTGCTTGTCGGCCATTGTCTCGCCATGCGCCCCCTACCAGATCGATGGCGCGATGGCGCGGGCGACAACCTCGATCAGCAAGGTTGCGAACAGCGCAAACAGATAGAAGATCGAGAACGCGAACAGTTTTCGCGTCGCGCGCAAGCTCTCGCTGCGCTCGCGGCGGCGGTAGACATTGACCGCCAGCGCCAGCATGCCGGCGCCGAGGATGAGCGAGGTCACGCCATAGACGGCGTCGAAATAGCCGAGCGGCCAGGGAGCTACGGCGACCGCGACCAAAACCAATGTGTAGAGCAGGATCTGCAGCCGCGTCGCATCGGGGCCGGCGACCACGGGAAGCATCGGCACGCCGGCGCGCGCGTAATCGTCGCTGCGGAACAGCGCCAGCGCCCAGAAATGCGGCGGGGTCCAGAAGAAGATGATCAGGAACAGAAGCCACGGTTCGACCGACAGCGAGCCGGTCGCCGCCGCCCACGCCACCACCGGCGGCAGCGCGCCGGCGGCGCCGCCGATCACGATGTTCTGCGCGGTCCAGCGCTTCAGCGCCATGGTGTAGATCACGACATAGAAGAAGATCGTGAACGCCAGCAGCGCGCCGGCAATCCAGTTGACGAGGATGCCGAGCGTCATCACCGCGAAGAACGCCAGCGTCATGCCGAACGCCGCGCCTCCGGCCGGGTGACGCGCCCGCGCGGGATCGGCCGGTTGGCGGTGCGCGACATCATGGCGTCGATGTCGCTCTCGTACCACATGTTGAGCGCGCCCGAGGCGCCGGCGCCGACCGCGATGCAGAGGATCGAGGTGAACGCCAGCACCGGATGGACGTGGCCCGGCGCGATCACCAGACCGACCAGCGCGGTGAAGATCACCAGCGACATCACCCGCGGCTTCAACAGCGCGATGTAATCGGCGACATCGGCCTCCGAAATCCGGGGCGACGCGAGATCGATATGGTGTTCAACGATCGACAATAGTCACACTTCCCAAGCCACACGTTAGGTTTGCCCCTTCTCCCCATCCAACTCGGGTATACCCGAGTTGGCCATTTTACTTGCCGAAGTCGGATATATCCGACTTCGGCGGGAGAGGGTTGGGTGAGGGGGTACGGTCCATCGATAGACCGTACCCCTCACCCGGATTGCTTCGCAATCCGACCTCTCCCGATGGGAGAGGTGGAAGCCTTACTGCACGCGCGGCAGCACTTCGAACTGGTGGAACGGCGGCGGCGACGGCAGCGTCCATTCCAGCGTGGTGGCGCCCGCGCCCCACGGATTGTCCGCGGCCTGCTGCTTGCGCACGAACGCGTCGACCACGCCCCAGATGAAGATCAGCACGCCGACCCCCGAAATATAGGAGCCGATCGAGGACACGAAGTTCCAGCCGGCGAACGCGTCGGGATAGTCGACGTAGCGGCGCGGCATGCCGGAGAGGCCGAGGAAGTGCTGCGGGAAGAACACCAGGTTGACGCCGACGAAGGTGACCCAGAAGTGCAGCTTGCCGATGGTCTCGTTGTACATGTAGCCGGACATCTTCGGGAACCAGTAGTACCAGCCGGCGAAGATCGCGAACACCGCGCCGAGCGACAGCACGTAGTGGAAGTGCGCGACGACGTAATAGGTGTCCTGCAGCACGCGGTCGACGCCGGCGTTCGCCAGCACGACGCCGGTGACGCCGCCGACCGTGAACAGGAAGATGAAGCCGATCGCCCACAGCATCGGCGTCTTGAACTCGATCGAGCCGCCCCACATCGTGGCGATCCAGGAGAAGATCTTCACGCCGGTCGGCACCGCGATCACCATGGTGGCGGCGACGAAATAGGCCTGCGTCGCCGACGACATGCCGACCGTGTACATGTGGTGCGCCCACACCACGAAGCCGATGCCGCCGATCGCGACCATCGCATAGGCCATGCCGAGATAGCCGAACACCGGCTTGCGCGAGAAGGTCGAGACGATCTGGCTGATCATGCCGAAGCCCGGCAGGATCAGGATGTAGACTTCGGGATGGCCGAAGAACCAGAACAGATGCTGGAACAGCACCGGATCGCCGCCGCCTTCGGCGGAGAAGAAGGTGGTGCCGAAATTGCGGTCGGTCAGCAGCATGGTGATGGCGCCGGCGAGCACCGGCAGCGACAGCAGCAGCAGGAACACCGTCACCAGGATCGACCACACGAACAGCGGCATCTTGTGCAGGGTCATGCCCGGCGCGCGCATGTTGAAGATCGTGGTGATGAAATTGATGGCGCCGAGGATCGACGAGGCGCCGGCCAGATGCAGCGACAGGATCGCGAAATCGACCGCCGGTCCGGGATGGCCCGAGGTCGACAGCGGCGCGTAGATGGTCCAGCCCGCGCCGACGCCGTTGGCGCCCGGCTCGCCCTCGACGAAGGTGGAGATCAGGAGCAGCGCGAAGGAGGCCGGCAGCAGCCAGAACGAGATGTTGTTCATGCGCGGGAAGGCCATGTCCGGCGCGCCGATCATCAGCGGCACGAACCAGTTGCCGAACCCGCCGATCATCGCCGGCATGACCATGAAGAAGACCATGATCAGGCCGTGAGCGGTCACGAACACGTTGAAGGTATGGGTCTCGTGGAAGATCTGGATGCCGGGATACATCAGCTCGATGCGCATCATGATCGACATCGCCGCGCCGATGCATGCCGGCGACGATCGCGAACACCAGGTACATCGTGCCGATGTCCTTGTGGTTCGTCGAATAGACGAAGCGCCGCCATCCGGTCGGATGGTCGTGCGCGTGGTCGTCGTGGGCGTGATCGGTATGAGCCGGTGTCGCTGTTGCCATTTTCAATTCCTGCCTTGCAGTCCCTTGTGGACCTTGCGGTCCTTGTCCCGTCGATTGCGCTCTTGAGCTCTAAGGCTTACTGCGCCGCTGCGCCCACTGAAGCGAACGAGTTCGCCGGGTTGGCCGCAAATTTCTTCTTCGCCGCCTCAACCCAGGCCGCGAATTCCTGATCGTTCACCACCCGCACCGCGATCGGCATGAAGGCGTGGTCCTTGCCGCACAGTTCCGAGCACTGGCCGTAGATACATGCCGACCTTGGTGGCCTTGAACCAGGTCTCGTTGAGGCGGCCGGGGATGGCGTCGATCTTGATGCCGAACGCCGGCACCGCGAAGGAATGGATCACGTCGGCGCCGGTGGTCTGGACCCGGATCACCTTGTTGACCGGCACGACCATCTCGTTGTCGACGCCGAGCAGCCGGGGCTGCTTGTCCTGGGCCATCAGCGAATCGAATTCGAACTTGCCGTTGTCGGGATAGGCGTAGCTCCAGTACCACTGCTTGCCGGTCGCCTTGACGGTCAGATCGGCCTTGGGAACGTCGAGCTGCAGGAACAACAGCCGGAACGACGGCACCGCGATGCCGACCAGAATCAGCACCGGAATCAGCGTCCAGGCCACTTCGATCAGGGTGTTGTGCGTGGTCCGGGAGGGCACCGGGTTGGATTTGGCGTTGAACTTGACTCACGACGATGACCAGCAGCGCCAGCACGAACAGCGTGATGATGGTGATGATCCAGAGCAGCACGTTGTGGAACCAGATGATGTTCTCCATCACCGGCGTCGCCGGCTTCCTGCAGCTTGTATTCCCACGGCGCCGGCTGCCCCAGTTCGGCGAATGCCGCCCCGCTAGCGACCAGCGCAACGCCGGCCACCGCTAACCCCAGCAACCGCCGGCCAATTTGGCCCTTCGACATCTTCATGCCGCTCGCGCTCCCTTGATAATGTCCCCAAGCATTCCGCCGGCTGGCGGGAAATGCCGCACGATCCGCCCCCTCACAAACGGCCTTGGGAGGTACCCTGAGCAGTGCACCTGGGCCAGATCGCTAGAACGCGTCGAAATCCAGCCTCTCAAACCATAATTCTTGAGCCTCTCGCAATGCAGTCGTAGGGCGAGAGCAGCGCGACCCAGCTATTCCTGCCGATGTCACATTTTCCCGTGAAATCAGGCAATAGCGCCACTTTCGCCGGTCCGGGGCGCTTGACAGGCGGATTGCCCGATGTAGGCACAGGCTGGGCTGCTCCACAGGAACCTGATTCGGTAAGCCGCGGAGCGGCCATTCCGGCGCAAGGATGGCTTGAAGACCGCCTTCAAGGCGCCGTCATTGCGGTATCAGTCGCCGGTTCGGACCGACGCTCAACGGGAATATCAAGGGATCGACCCGGATGGGGCCTTCGAAACACAAAGCGGGAAACGCCGCAAGGAGCGGCCATCCTCTCGCTTGTTTCAGCCGCCGGCTTGCGCGCGGGCCTGACCGCCGCAAGCCTTGCCATCGCCTGCTTTCCCGGCCTGACGGGCGACCGCCCACGCGCAAGGCGCGGTAAAATCGGTCCACGGCGACTGGCAGATCCGCTGCGACACCCCGCCGGGCGCGCAGGCCGAGCAATGCGCCCTGATCCAGAGCGTGGTGGCGGAAGACCGCTCCAACGCCGGCCTGACCGTCATCGTGCTGAAAACCGCCGACCAGAAGAGCCGGCTGATGCGGGTGGTGGCGCCGCTCGGCGTGCTCCTGCCCTCGGGGCTCGGCCTGAAACTCGACAATGTCGATGTCGGCCGCGCCGGATTTGTCCGATGCCTGCCCAACGGCTGCGTCGCCGAAGTCGTGATGGACGACAAGCTCCTGGGTCAGCTCCGCAGCGCCAAGACCGCGACATTTATCATCTTCGAGACCCCGGAAGAGGGCATCGGCTTCCCGCTCAGCCTGAACGGGCTCGGCGAGGGCTACGACAAGTTGCCGTGAGGCATCGCCTCGTTCGACGAACCGGCCCCTCCCGTTTTCCCGCCATGATGCCTATCTTCAATTATCGTTGTCCCAACCAGGTGCCTGCGCGCGAGCGGGAATCCATAACATAGGTTATGGTATTGCAAGGCGACCGCGCCGCTAGTCTCTGCTGCAGGCCTGCGGGGACGAGAATTGAATTGGAGTGTTCATGACCCCTACAACTTCCCTGCTCGACCGCGCCAATCTCGACCGCGATTCCGTGCGGCATCAGGTCGCGCGGGGACTGCTAGGTGCCGACGACGGCGAGCTGTTCCTGGAATACGCCCAGACCGAAGCGCTGATGTTCGACAATGGCCGGCTGAAGCAGGCGACCTACGACACCTCGCAAGGTTTTGGCTTGCGCGCGGTGAAGGACGACGCGGTCGGCTATGCGCATTCCTCCGACGTCTCGCTGCCGGCGCTGATCCGCGCGGCGGATGCGGTCGCGGCGGTGCGCGGCGGCTATAGCGGGAATTTCGCAGCCGCCCCTGCGCACACCAATGTGCGGCTCTATGGCGACGACAATCCGCTGGAAGCGCCCGGCTTCGAGTCAAAAGTAAAACTGCTGGCGGAGATCGACGCCTATGTCCGCGACAAGGACCCGCGGGTGCGCCAGGTCACCGTCAGCCTGGGGGCCACCTGGCAGGTGGTGGAGATTCTGCGTCCCGACGGCGAGAGCTATCGCGACATCCGCCCCTTGGTGCGCGTCAATATTTCCGTGGTCGCGGGCCAAGGCGACCGGCAGGAAAGCGGCAGCAAGGGCTATGGCGGCCGCGAAGGCTATGCGCGCTTCATCGAGACGAAATCGTGGCGCGAGGCCGCCGACGGCGCGATCCGCGAGGCGCTGGTCAATCTCGAATCGGTGCCCGCGCCCGCCGGCGAGATGGACGTGGTGCTGGGCGCCGGCTGGCCCGGCGTGATGCTGCACGAAGCCGTCGGCCACGGGCTCGAGGGCGATTTCAACCGGAAGAAGACGTCGGCGTTTGCAGGCCTGATGGGCCAGCAGGTCGCGGCCAAGGGCGTCACCGTGGTCGACGACGGCACCATGGCGTCGCGGCGCGGCTCGCTGTCGATCGACGACGAGGGCACGCCGACCAACCGCACCGTGCTGATCGAGGACGGCATCCTGGTCGGCTACATGCAGGACCGCCAGAACGCCCGGCTGATGAACATGAAGCCGACCGGCAACGGCCGCCGCCAGGGCTATGCCCATGTGCCGATGCCGCGCATGACCAACACCTACATGCTGGCGGGCAGCCGCGATCCCGCGGAAATTCTCGCCTCGGTGAAGAACGGCGTCTACGCCGCCAATTTCGGCGGCGGCCAGGTCGACATCACCTCGGGCAAATACGTGTTCCAGTGCACCGAGGCCTACAAAATCGAAAACGGCAAGGTCGGCGCGCCCTTGAAGGGCGCGATGCTGATCGGCAACGGGCCGACCGACCTGCACCGCATCACCATGATCGGCAACGATCTCGCGCTCGATACCGGCATCGGCACCTGCGGCAAGAACGGCCAGGGCGTGCCGGTCGGCGTCGGCCAGCCGACGCTGCGGATGGAGCGGATTACGGTCGGAGGAACCGGCGCATGAGCATCAACAACGAAACCGTGGCGCCGAAGGCGTCCACGCTGGCGCGCGCAGTTCGTCCAGCTCGCCGGCATCGTGCTGGTGGTCTTCCTCGCCAAGGGCGCGCTGGCGGAGCCGTTCTACGTGCCGTCGGGCTCGATGGAGCCGACGCTTCAGATCGGCGATGCGCTGCTGGCGACGAAATACGCCTACGGCTACTCGCACCGCCTCGCTGCCGATCCAGATCAACCTGCCCGAGAGCGGACGGGTGTTCAGCGAGACGCCGAAGCGCGGCGACGTCGTGGTGTTCCGCTGGCCGGGCGACCGCTCGCAAGCCTGGGTCAAGCGCGTCGTCGGCCTCCCCGGCGATCGCATCCAGATGCGGCAGGGCCAGCTCTTCATCAACGACCGTGCGGCGGAACTGAAGCCCGACGGCATCGGCAAGGCCGAGGACGACGATGGCGGGGTCGAACCGGCGTATCGTTACGTCGAGACCTTGCCGAACGGCGTCAGCCACGAAATCTTCAAGCTGCGCGACAACGGCCGGCTCGACAACACGCCCGAAGTGACGGTGCCGCCGGGCCGGCTGTTCGTGATGGGCGACAACCGCGACAACTCCGCCGACAGCCGCGTGCCCGTGCGCGACGGCGGCGTCGGGATGTTGCCGATGGACGATCTGGTCGGCCGCGCCGACGCCGTGGTCGGATCGTGGGACCTCGGCATCCGCCACCAGCCGGTATGGACCTGGCTGTCCGGTTTCCGGCTGGCGCGGTTTTTTACCTCGGTGCATTGAAGCAAATTGTCAATGGAGTGCGGCAAAGGCGCTTCGCGCCGTGCCCACCATTTGGAATTTGAAACGCGCTCCGCGTTGATCGGCGGGCACGCGGAGCCTGACGCCGGGCGCGCAACTGCGATCGACTTCGTCGCTTGCGCACCTCGCAATGCACGGCATACGCGATCGCCATGGACAAGACGCTTTCCTCGCCGCCGCCCTTCGCAATCCCGTCAATGACGCCATTGCCGATGAACTGTTGCGGCTCGCGCTGCCGGATGCGTGGATCGTCTCGGGCTGCCTGGTGCAGACCGCGTGGAACGTGCTGACCGGGCGCGCGGTCGGTTACGGCATCAACGACTACGACGTCTTCTATTTCGATCCCGACACCTCATGGCAGGCCGAGGACCATGTGATCCGCAAATTGCAGGATCGGCTGGCACGCCTCGGCGTCACGATCGAGGTGCGCAACCAGGCGCGCGTCCATCTCTGGTACCCGAAGAAGCATGACCTGCCCTATCCCGCGCTGCGCTGTTCGACCGAAGGCATCGACCGCTTCCTGACCAAAAATACCCAGGTCGGAATCCGCCGCACGCAGGCCGGCCACGACGTCTATGCGCCGAACGGATTCGACGACATCGCTCGCCTGATCGTGCGGCCCAATCCGGGGGCGAATTTTTCGGCGGCAAATTACGCGGCGAAGGCCGCGCGCTGGAAAGGCCTGTGGCCGGAACTCACGGTGCTGCCGGTGGAAGCAGAGTAGCTGACGCAGCAAACGCCGCGTAGCCCGGGTGCAGCGAAGCGAAACCCGGGGCGGTCTCGTACGCGGATGAATCCATACCCGGATTGCGCTTCGCTTCATCCGGGCTACGGGTTAGACACCGTCATTCCGGGATGGTCCGAAGGACCAGACCTCAGATGCGCAATTGCGCATCGGGAATCGAATCTCCGATGTGCAATGCACATCGTAGTTCGATGCTAACGCATCGCCCCGGAATGACGTTGCCAGCATCCCTACCGCACCACCCCTGAGGTAAACCCGGCCTTGCGCCGCGGCGGTTTTATCTCTTTTTTCAAAAAGCAATGCGCCGCCCTGCCGACATATCCCGGCCGCGCATAGGTCCAGGCCCGGCATTTGTTGTCGCCAACGCAGGCTGCCTTGCAGGCCTCGTCGCCCTCGCCGCCCTTGATCTCGAAATTGCGGTAATCGCCGCCGGCCCGGTCGATCGAGGTTTCGACGCCGCCGCTGCGCGGCTCCACTACGCCGGCGCCGCGCACGCCCGAGACGCAGCAATTATCCGCAATGCGCGCCGGCACGCTGTTCTTCAGCCAGCACACCGCGCCGCCGGCGACGTCGGTCGGGTAGTTGAAGCTCCACGCCCGGCAGCGTCGGTCGCGCTCGCACAGCAGCGCGCAATCCGCCGGATCGCCTGACGGCACCGGTGAACTCTGATAATCGCCGCCGGGACGATCGAAATTGGCCTGCGCTTGCGCCGGTCGCGTGGCCGTGGCGGCCGCCCAAAAGGCGAGCGTCACCAAACACGCCCTGAGCAGGCGGCCTCCCCACATTCGCGATTGCTTTCAATTAATTGGTCGCCCCGCCATCAGCGGATTGCCATTTGATCGCCACGAACCTGTACGGCGGATGAACGGCGTCAACGCCTGCGGCGCAAAAATACGCGCCAGCCCTGTCTAGAATGCATATTCGTCGTAGGCCGGTTCCACCGAGCCGTGCCAGGGACCGTGGAATTTCTCCAGCATCTCCTCGGCGGGCGACCGCCCGGAGTCGAGAATCCGCTCCAGCGGCTCGAGATAGCGGCTCTCGTCGCGGCCGAAGTGATCGACGCGGGCGCGGCGGCGTAAGCCGGAATGCGCCAGCGCCAGGCATTCCCTGGCGATTTCGAACAGATAGCGATCCCGGATCCTGGCCTTGAAGCCGAGGCGCGGCACGTCGTCGCGCAAGGCCTGGCGTTCCTGCGCCGTCCAGTGCCTGACGATGTCCCAGGCGGCGTCCAGGCTTGCGTCGTCGTAAAGCAGACCCACCCAGAACGCCGGCAGCGCGGGCAGCCGGCCCCATGGCACGCCGTCGGCGCCGCGCATTTCCAGATAGCGCTTCAGCCGCACCTCGGGGAAGATCGTCGACAGATGGTTGGCCCAGTCCGACAGCGTCGGACGCTCGCCGGGAAACGCGGAATTTTTGCCGTCGAAGAAATCGCGGAACGACGATCCGGCGACGTCGATATATTCGTCGCCGCGCTTGACGAAATACATCGGCACGTCGAGCGCATAATCGACCCAGCGCTCGAACCCCATGCCGTCCTCGAACGCCCATGGAAGCATTCCGGCGCGGGCATTGTCGGTGTCGCGCCAGATTTCGGAGCGGAACGACAGGAAGCCGTTGGGCTTGCCTTCGGTGAACGGCGAATTGGCGAACAAGGCGGTCGCCACCGGCTGCAGCGCCAGCGCTACCCTGAGCTTCCTCACCATGTCGGCTTCGGAGGAGAAGTCGAGATTGGTCTGCACCGTGCAGGTCCGGTACATCATGTCGATGCCGTATTTGCCGACCTTCGGCATGTAGTTGGTCATGATCTTGTAGCGGCCCTTGGGCATGACCGGGATCTGCGCCCGCGACCATGACGGCGTCATGCCGAGCCCGAGAAAGCCGATGCCCAAGGGAGTGGCGATCTCGCGCACCTGCGCCAAGTGCGCCATCAGCTCGGACTGGGTCTGGTGCACGGTCTCGACCGGCGCGCCCGACAGTTCGAATTGGCCGCCGGGCTCCAGCGAAATCGCGCCGCCGCCGGTGACGTCGTACAGCCCGATGATGTTGCCGCGCTCCATGATCGGCTCCCAGCCGAGCAAGAGCTGCATGCCCTCGAGCAGCGCGCCGATGCCGCGCGCGCCTTCGTAAGCGACGGGATGATGGCCCTCAAGCGTGAACGGTGTTTTTTCGTGCTCGGTGCCGATCCGGAATTCGGAATGAGGCTTCACGCCCGCTTCCAGCCACGCCACCAGTTCGGCGCGCGACTGCAGCGGCGTCATATCGATCTGGTCACGCGCCATGAAGATTCCGGAGATGGGGCGTTTCGACCGAACGCACGAGGTGTCGGGGGTATCCGCGAACCGACCGGTCCGGGGACGCGAGAGGTGAAAATGATATCATCGGGCAGGCGCGCCGTCTCTTGCGGCGAGCGATGGCGCCTCGCCGCACGAGCAGCCCAGCCGGTCGAGCAGGCCGCAGAGCTTTGCGGCATCCGCATCGGACAGTTTCGAGCCGACATGCTTTTCGATCGCGGCGGAATAGGCGCTCCACATCTTCTTCTGCAGCTCGCGCCCGGCCTCGGTGATCTCGACGAACTGGCCGCGCTTGTCGATCTTGCATTCGCGCCGCGCCGCCAGTCCCTCGTCCACCAGCCGGTCGATCAGCCGCGAGGTCGAGTATTGCGGGATCAGCATCTGCTTTTCCAGTTCGACCGGGCGCATCTCGCCCGACGGCGCGCGCGACAGTTCGAGCAGCGCGTCATACCAGGCCAGCGGCGGAAAACCCGCCTTCTTCAAATCCTGCTCGACGGCGTCCAGCACCCGGCTCTGGACCCGCATCAGGCGAATCCAGGCGGCGGTCGCCTCGGTCGATGGTTTGCGTTTCATGGACTAGTGCCCTGTTTCCGAAGTTCGTAATACTCGCGGCGCCCTCTGAACGAACTTCGGAAACAAAAGGGCGCTGTAACTCTTACGTTTCCAGTGCCGCTCTTCGATTGAAGTCCTGACCGGTCTCGCGGCAATCGGTGCAGGAACTTCAAATCGGCGGCACTAGCTCCTATCACGGATCAGTGTAGCGCAATAAATGCAGCTGCATCAATCTTGACTATTCCATGCAGATGCATTTAGTCATTTAATAGCGTTTTCAAGCGAAGCGGACACCGGTTCGCGTGAAGAAAACGCGTCAAATAGAGATTTAGAGGCTGGTCGGCGCTGATCCGATCAGCACCGGCCAGGCTCTGGCGCCTATAGCCAATAATCCGAGGGAAGGAAAATTCCGATGAAACTGTATTATTCGCCCGGGGCCTGTTCGCTTTCGCCCCATATCGCGCTTTGCGAAGCCGGCCTGCCCTACGAGCTGGTCAAGGTCGACCTGCGCGCCAAGAAGCTCGAGAACGGCGACGACTATCTGAAGGTCAATCCCAAGGGCCAGGTGCCGGCGCTGGCGCTGGACAATGGCGAACTGGTGACCGAAGGCCCGGTCATCGTGCAGATGATCGCCGACAAGGCTGCGGGCAAGAACCTCGCGCCCGCCCGCGACAGCGCCGAGCGCTACAAACTGCTGGAGTGGCTCAACTTCGTCGGCACCGAACTGCACAAGAACTTCGGCCCGCTGTTCAGCCCGGTGCTGTCAGACGACGCCAAGGCCTTCTTCAAGGACCGGGTGATGGGCAAGTTCAGATATCTCGACGGCGCGCTGGCTGGCCGCGACTATCTGATGGGCAAGCAGTTCACCGTCGCCGACGGCTATCTGTTCACGATGCTGTCCTGGGCCGACCGCATGAAGTTCGATCTAAGCGCGATGCCGAACCTTCTGGCCTACAAGGCCCGCGTCGCCGCCCGCCCGAAGGTGCAGGAAGCGCTCACCAAGGAAGGCCTGATGAAGGCGGCGTGAGCTTTCGAAGGATAACGATAAAGGGCCGGATCAATGATCCGGCCCTTTATCACGCGCCAATCGACCACGGCCCGGATCAGCCGAACCGGTCACATTACGATCAAGATCGCCTCGGGCCTGGCTTTTTGATCTAATGGCTCTCAGTCCATTTGCGCCAATGCGTCGGCTGAATGTCGATGCGCCTTATATTTGAAGCATCGACCCATTCGGCTCCGCTCTTGCGACACGGGTACTCCAGCGCGAGGATGATTCCGTCATAGTCCATCACACAGACTTCGAGGTCTCCGTCGTCAGATGGCGCGATTGAAACGGGCAACCATTCTGTGGGCAACGCATCAATATGGGTCATAACCAGCACTCCCCACATAAAATGACGTATGTCTCCAATAGCATATTAAATTGCGGCTGGCTTGACCTGCATCAAGATCCGCCGTGTAAAATGCCCCGCTTTATTCGATCACCTCGTCGGGATCGACGCGCTCATCGAAGAGAGTTCTCAGCAAGCGCCATAGTTCGCGGTGACCGGCAGTTTGACCGCCTTGCGTCAGGTAGTCCGCAATGTCCATCGTGGTTGTCTGATACTCGACTGCACCCCCAACCCTCGCCTCCAGATGTGCCACTTCACGCTCGACGTACAGCCTCTTGACATCTGTATCGAAGACGAGCGCACAACGGTCCGCATGAGTGATCTCCGGGCCCTTCACCTGGCGATACAATTCTCTTTTCAGGAGAGCCATTTTTCGCCCCCGATCATGACGGTGCGATAGCCAAGCCTCTCAGCTCAACAAGGTTCGGACCTTTGTAGCGGCGTCATAGATTTCGACCTGAAGCATCGGATAAGTCGATTTCAGTTTCCGGCCCGATGCCTCAGCAGCGTCGACCGTGTCAAACTCTGTCTTAAAATGGCCGTCGACAATCACCACGAATCCTTCGGTAGGAGGCCTGTCGGCCCGTGGCGCTTTCTTCTGCTCTGGCTCGTCAATTGTGAGAACTGGCTTTTTCATCGCAGGCGCCGTCAAAAATGACCGCCGATCTGTCATCAAGCTTTTTACGACGTCTGCGAAAGCCTTTGCTTTGATTTAGATCACGTTCTCGGGAAAAGGCTGGCCGTGCCTGTGGCGCAACCTGGACGCGGATCGAACCCTGTCCGGAGCCTGCCTTTTCAGATCGCAGCCAGATATTTGTCGGCGGCCCTGTCGATCGCAGGACCGCTTCTTCACACTTTGCCTTTCAGCGCCAGCGACTTACGCCGCGGCCTGCTTCTTCGGCGGGAAGCGGCCGTAGAAGGTCTCGCCCTTGGCCGCCATCTCCTCCAGAAGTTTCGGCGGGGTGAAGCGCGAGCCGTATTTGGCCTCCAGTCTGTGACAGAGCTCGACGAATTTCTTGGTGCCCATGAAGTCGATATAGGACAGCGTGCCGCCGGTGAACGGCGCGAAGCCGAAGCCGAGGATCGAGCCGACGTCGGCCTCGCGCATGTCGGTGATGACGTGATCCTCCACGGTGCGCGCGGCTTCCACCGCCTGCACCACCAGAAAACGCTGCTTCAATTCCTCGACGTCGAGCGTGTCGGGGTCGAGATGTTTCGGCTGCAGTCCGGCGAGCTGCGACCACAGGCTCTTCTGGCCCTTGCCCTTCTCGGGATAATCGTAAAATCCCTTGCCGTTCTTGCGGCCGAAGCGGCCCTGCTTCTCGACCATCTCGACCAGCAGCTTCTTCTGGGCCTGGTCGACGGCGTTGGGGCCGAGATCGGCCTCGGTCGCCTTCATGATCTTGAGCACGAGATCGAGCGCCACCTCGTCGGACAGCGACAGCGGTCCGACCGGCATGCCCGCCATCTTCGCGGTGTTCTCGATCATCGCCGGCGGCACGCCTTCCATCAGCATTTCCAGGCCTTCGGCGGTGAAGCGCAGCACGCAGCGGTTGGCGAAGAAGCCGCGGGAATCGTTGACCACGATCGGGGTCTTGCCGATCACCCGCACGTAATCGAGCGCGGTGGCGAGCGCGACGTCGCCGGTGTTCTTGCCGACGATGATCTCCACCAGCATCATCTTCTCGACCGGCGAGAAGAAGTGAATGCCGATGAACTTGCCCTGGTCCTTGAACTCCTCCGCCAGCGAATTGATCGGCAGCGTGGAGGTGTTGGAGGCGAAGATCGCGTCGGGTTTCAAGAGCGGCTGCGCCTTGGCGTAGGTTTCCGCCTTCACCTTGCGGTCCTCGAACACCGCCTCGATGACGAGGTCGCAATCCCTGAGCGCGTTATAGTCGGCGGTCGCGGTGATGCGCGAAAGGATGGCGTCGCGGTCGGCTTCCTTGGCGCGGCCCTTCTTGACCAGATCGTCGATCACGGCCTTGGCGTGGCCCTTGCCCTTGTCGGCGCTTTCCTGGTCGCGGTCGATCAAGCACCACGTCGATGCCGGCGCGCGCCGAGACGTAGCCGACGCTGGCGCCCATGAAGCCGGCGCCGATGACGGCGAGTTTTTTCACCTTGGTCGGCGGCACGTTCGGCGGACGCCGCGCGCCCTTGTTCAATTCCTGCATCGACAGGAACAGGCTGCGGATCATCGCGGCCGCTTCCTTGGAGCGCAGGATCTGGGTGAAGTAACGCGATTCCACCCGCAGCGCGGCGTCGATCGGCAGCTGCAATCCCTCGTAGACGCAGCTCATGATGGCGCGCGCCGCCGGATAATTGTCATAGGTCTCGCGGCGGAAGATCGCGTTGCCCGCCGGGAACATCTGCATGCCCGCCTTGGAGAAAACGGGACCGCCCGGCAGCTTGAAATCCTTCTCGTCCCAGGGCGCCACCGCCTTGCCGCCGCCCTTGATCCAGTCCTTTGCGGCCTTGATGAGATCGCCTGCGGGGACGATGGCGTGGATCAGATTCAGCGCCTTGGCCTTGGCGAGATTGATCGCCTCGCCCTTCAGCAAGAGTTGCATGGCATCCTGCGGCGACACGATGCGCGGCACGCGCTGGGTGCCGCCGGCGCCGGGGAACAGCCCGACCTTGATCTCAGGCAGCCCGAGCCGGGTCTTCGGATTATCGGCGGCGACGCGGTAATGGCACGACAGCGTCAGTTCAAACCCGCCGCCGAGCGCCAGGCCGTTGATCGCGGCGGCCCACGGCTTGCCCGAGGTTTCGATGGAGCGGAACACCTGCGAGAACCGGCGGCTCTGCTCGAACAGCACCTGGTTGGCCGCGACCTCGCCCTTCGCCTTGAGCAGATCGGCGTATTGCCGACTCATGCCCTCCAGCATCGACAGATCGGCGCCGGCGCACAGCGCCTCCTTGCCCGAGGTGATGACGACGCCCTTGACCGCGGTGTCGGCCGAGGTCTGTTTCACGATCGCCTCGAGCTCGTCGATCGACGTTTCGTCCAGCACGTTCATCGAACGTCCGGGCGTGTCCCAGGTCACCAGCACGATGCCGTCGGCGTCGGTTTCGACTTTGAAATTCTTGAAGGCCATGTTGTCGCTCCCAATTCGTTTCCCTCTCCCCTTGTGGGAGGTCAGGCGCTCGGCGCGCTTGACGCCGATGCGTGCCTCGGCTATGGTGAAACGAGGGCGGGTGAGGGGTCTCCATCCGCGGAGACAGACCCCTCACCCGGCTCGATTTCGCTCCGCTCAATCTCGCCACCCTCTCCCACAAGGGGAGAGGGTAATCATCACACCCGCTCGATGATGGTCGCGGTGCCCATGCCGCCGCCGATGCACAGCGTCACCAGCGCGGTCTGTTTGTTGGTGCGCTCGAGTTCGTCGAGCACGGTGCCGAGGATCATCGCACCGGTGGCGCCGAGCGGATGGCCGAGCGCGATCGCGCCGCCATTGACGTTGATCCTGGCGGGGTCGATGTCGAAGGCCTGCATGTAGCGCAGCACCACCGAGGCGAAGGCTTCGTTCAATTCGAACAGGTCGATGTCCGACTTCTTCATGCCCGAGCGTTCGAACAGCTTTTCGGTGACGTCGACCGGGCCGGTCAGCATCATCGCCGGCTCCGAGCCGATATTGGCGAAGGCGCGGATTTTCGCACGCGGCTTCAGGCCGTGTTTCTTGCCGGCCGCCTGGCTGCCGAGCAGCACCGCGCCGGCGCCGTCGACGATGCCCGACGAATTGCCGGCGTGATGCACATAGTTGATGCGCTCGATCTCCGGATGCGACTGGATCGCCACCGCGTCGAAGCCGGCCATCTGTCCGATGCCCACGAATGACGGCTGCAGCGCGGCCAGCGACTGCATCGTCGTGGTCGGCCGCATATGCTCGTCCTTGGCGAGGATCGTGAGCCCGTTGACGTCCTTCACCGGGATCACCGATTTGTTGAAGCGGCCCTCGTCCCAGGCTTTCGCGGCGCGCTGCTGGCTCTGCACCGCGTAGGCGTCGACGTCGTCGCGCGAAAATCCGTATTTGGTCGCGATCAGGTCGGCCGAGACGCCCTGCGGCATGAAATAGGTCGGCACCGCGATCGAGGGATCCATCGGCCAGGCGCCGCCGGAAGCGCCGAGGCCGACGCGGCTCATCGATTCGGCGCCGCCGCCGATGGTGAGCTCATGCTGGCCGCTCATGATCTGGGCGGCGGCGAAATTCACGGCGTCGAGGCCGGAGGCGCAGAACCGGCTGATCTGGACGCCGGGCACGGCTTCGCCGAGACCCGCGTTCATTGCTGCGAAGCGCGCGATGTCGGAGCCGGCCTCGCCGACCGGATCGACCACGCCGAGGATGACGTCGTCGACGACGTCTTCGGCGAGATTGTTGCGCTCCTTCAGCGCCTTCAGCGGCGCGGTGGCCAGCGCCACCGCGGTCACCTCGTGCAGCGCGCCATCGGGCTTGCCGCGGCCGCGCGGCGTGCGAACGTGATCGTAGATAAATGCCTCAGGCATGACGCCCTCCTGGTATGAGGATCATAATATATAGGCGAATGGGAAGATGTCGCGGATCGTTCAGGGGCCGCGGAAGATTTTCTCCGGTCAGAACGCTTCGGCCGCCAATTCCATGGTGGTCGCGCATCCGGTCTGGATGCGCGCCAGATGCACCGATGTCTCCGGCAGCATCCGCTCCATGAAGAAGCGGCCGGTCACGAGCTTGGTGGTCAGATAGGGCGTCGCGCCGCCGCCCGCAATCTTGTCCTGCGCGACCTTCGCCATCCGCGCCCACATATAGGCGAAGGTGACGAGGCCGAACAATTGCATGTAGTCGGTGGCGGCGGCGCCGGCATTGTCGGGCTTCATCATCGCGTTCTGCATCAGCCAGGTGGTGGCCTGCTGCAGATGGCCGAGCGCGGCGCTCATCGGCGCGACATAGGGCTTCATGGCCTCGTCGGCGCCGTGCTCCTTGGCGAAGCCCGCAACCTCGTCGAAGAACGACATCACCGCGCGGCCGCCGTCGCGCGGCAATTTGCGCCCGACCAGGTCGAGCGCCTGGATGCCGTTGGCGCCCTCATAGATCATGGCGATGCGCGCATCGCGCACGAACTGCTCCATGCCCTGCTCGGCGATGTAGCCGTGGCCGCCATACATCTGCTGCGCCAGCACCGCGTTGGAAAATCCGACGTCGGTCAGCACGCCCTTCATGACCGGCGTCATCAAGCCCATGTGATCGTCGGCTTCCTGGCGGTCCTTGGGATCGCTGGAGCGGTGGGCGACGTCGCTTTTCAGCGCGGTCCACACCACCATGGCGCGGGCCGCCTCGTTGAAGGCGCGGATGGTGAGCAGGGTGCGGCGCACGTCGGGATGCACGATGATCGGATCGGCCGGCTTGTCCGGCGCCTTCGGCCCCGACAGCGAGCGGCCCTGCAGGCGGTCGCGCGCATAGGCGACCGCGTTCTGATAGGCGACTTCGGACTGCGCCAGCCCCTGCACCGCGACGCCGAGCCGCGCCTCGTTCATCATCACGAACATGCCCTGCATGCCCTTGTTTTCCTCGCCGATCAGCCAGCCGGTGGCGCTGTCGTAATTCATCACGCAGGTGGAATTGCCGTGAATGCCCATCTTGTGTTCGATCGAGCCGCAGGTGACGCCGTTACGGGCGCCGAGCGAGCCGTCGGCATTGACCAGGATCTTCGGCACCACGAACAGCGACACGCCCTTGATCCCGGCGGGCGCGCCCTCGATCCGCGCCAGCACCAGATGGATGATGTTTTCCGCAAGGTCGTGCTCGCCGGCGGAGATGAAGATCTTGGTGCCTGATATCTTGTAGCTGCCGTCGGCCTGCTTGACCGCCTTGGTGCGCAACAGGCCGAGATCGGTGCCGCATTGCGGCTCGGTGAGGTTCATGGTGCCGGTCCACTCACCGGCCACCATCTTCGGCACGAACATCTTCTTCTGTTCGGGCTTGCCATGCACCATCAGCGCCGCGGTGGCGCCCATGGTCAGGCCGCCATACATTGAAAACGCCATGTTGGCCGAGCACTGGAATTCGTTGACGGCCTGGCTCAGCGTGACCGGCAGGCCCTGCCCGCCATATTCGGCCGGCGCCGAGAGGCCGAGCCAGCCGCCCTCGGCCACCTGCTTGTACGCTTCCTTGAAGCCTTTCGGCGTGGTCACGCTGCCGTCGTCATGGCGAATGCAGCCCTCGAGATCGCCGACGCGGTTGAGCGGCTGCAACACTTCTTCGGCGAGCTTCGCCGCCTCGCCCAAAATCGCTTCCCGCACATCGGCGGAGGCGTCGGAAAAGCCGGGAAGATTGTCGTAGCGGTCGATCTGAAACACGTCGTTGAGCAGGAAGTTGACGTCTTCCACGGGGGCTTTGTAGATCGGCATTCGCGTTCTCCCGGCTGGCTGGCGCGCTCCGTTTAAGGGAGATCTTGCAGCGCAGCAATCGTTGAGTTCCAGAGTGAACCTTAGACGGTTCCGACGGTCATAGGCAGCACCTATCAGTGCGGTTGCGACGTTGCGGCGCGGGGATGTCTCACTGACTCACCAGTTGCTCCGCCATCAGCCGATGCAGCAGGTTGATCGCCTTGAGCGGTCGCACCATCACCTTGAAATGGGTGATCCGGCCATCGTCGGCGAAGCGTGATGATATCGACGCCGTTGATCCTGATCCCCTCGATCTCTTTTTCGAATTCGAGCACCGCGCCGTTATCGCCGCGCCATTCACCGACATAGGTGAAGCCCGGGCCACCCAACACC
This sequence comes from uncultured Alphaproteobacteria bacterium, assembly GCA_963825105.1. Taxonomy (GTDB): domain Bacteria; phylum Pseudomonadota; class Alphaproteobacteria; order Rhizobiales; family Xanthobacteraceae; genus Bradyrhizobium. Next base: position 14,243 of record CAWGSB010000027.1, on the reverse strand, counting down.
TTTTCCGCGCTCGACAGATATTTGAAGGTGATGTCGCGTCCGCGCTGCGGCGTATGCACGACGGGGCTTTCGAACACCGCATCGGGATGGAGCAGATCCCACAGCGCCGCGCGGTCGTGCGACTTCATGTAGCCGTACCATCTGTCGAGGCCGGTCATCGTCATCGGACGTCTCCTGTTTGTGAAAGGCGCAGCGATTGCGGGGAACGCGGCCTCTATGCCTTCCGCCAGTCCAGTGACCGGCCCAGCGCTGGCCCGGTCCAGCGGGTGCTTGCGCCCAGACCAGTCCTTATGCGTATTGACGCATATGCACTTTTAGGCATATTGTCAAGCAAGCAATGCCGGTGGATCAGGGACGGAGGGTGCGTATTGGCGCTCGGTGACGCAATCCTTGCATGCCTGACGGAACGTCCGATGACGGGCTATGAGCTCGCCAAGACGTTCGACGCCTCGATCGGGTTCTTCTGGAAGGCCAACCACCAGCAGATCTATCGCGAGCTCACCCGGCTGCGCGACCGCGGCCACATCCAGGGCCGCGAAGTCGTGCAGTCGGGCAAGCCCAACAAGCTGGTCTACACCCTCACGCCCGAGGGCCGGGCCGCGCTGAGGCATTGGGCGGCCCGGCCGAGCATCCCGTCTTCGATCAAGGACGATCTGCTGGTGCGGCTTTACGCGCTCGACAGCGTCGATATCGACCCATTGCGCGCCGACCTGATGGCGCGGCTGGAATACCATCGCGACCGCTTCGCCCGCTACGAACGCATTCTGAACAAACGCTTCCCTGACGGCACCGCATCGCCGGCGGATATCGGCAAGCTGCTCCTGCTTCGCATGGGACTTCGTCATGAACGTAACGTGGCGGAGTGGTGCGAAGAGGCGCTCGATACCCTGCCGGCCGGCGCCAACGGTACGAGCGTCACGCCGATCGACGGCAGCCGACGCGAAGCCAGGGGATGACGATCGTGACCTGGCGGTTGTGACGCCGCCCCCGGCCGTTTCATCGCCGCCTGCCAAAACCGCTGCGCGAAGGGTTCCAACGGACCTCGGACCGCCTGGGCGGCCCAAGGCCCGGTCAATTTCACCGGCACAGTAACTTTCCGGACCCGCCGGCCCATTCCTTAACCGGTTCTTTACCGTAACGCGAAAAAGTCAGGATCAGAGGCAGACGACCTGCGCGGAATTCGATTGTCTCTTCATTGGGACGCGCGGGGAGGCTGAAGGCGCAGGTGGGGCGCCGAAGTCTTGAACCGGACGAAAGCATGAATTCGCGCGTATCGTGGAGTGTTGAGGGCATCGATCCATCCGTCCGCGAGAGGGCCGAGGCCGCCGCGCGACGCGCCGGCATGTCGCTGAACGACTGGCTCAATTCCACCATCGGCGATTCCGCCCCCCCGAATTTTCGCGAGCCCCCCGAGCAACGGCCGATGGCGGCAAGCCAGCAGACCCGCGACGTCGCCGACATCCATCAGCGGCTCGATTCGATCACCCGCCAGATCGAACAGATTTCGCAGCCGAGGCCGCGCAGCGATATCAACCCGCGCAACGACGCCCCCCGCGGCGAACAGGGCGTCGCCCGGCAGTTGAACGACGCTATCTCGCGCCTCGACGCGCGGCTGTCGCAGATCTCGAACCCGCAACCGGCGAAACAGGCCCAGCTTCAGGACCGGCAGCGCCAGGCCGAGATGGTCGAGCGCGCGGCCGCCCAGGTCTATCGCCCCTCCCCGCCGCTCAGCCCGGCCTCGCTCGACTTTGCGATCGCGGAAATCGCGGCGCGCCAGAGCGAACTCGATGCGCCGGCGCCGCGGCCGATCCCGCCGCGCAGCGCGGCGCCGATGGCGCCCGCGATGGCGCCCGCCCAGCCTCCGGGCCCGGATTTCTCCACGCTCGAACGCCATCTGTTCAAGATCACCAGCCAGATCGAGGCGCTGCAGCGTCCCGACGGGATCGAGCAATCGATCGCCGCGTTCCGCAGCGAACTGGCGGAGATTCGTCACGCCATCACGGAAGCGATGCCGCGCCGGGCGATCGAATCGATCGAGAACGAAATCCGCTCGCTGTCCCGCCGCATCGACGACACCCGCCAGAGCGGCATCGACGCCCAGGCGCTGGCCGGCATCGAACGCGCGCTCGGCGAAATTCGCGAAGTGCTGCGCTCGCTGACGCCGGCGGAGCAACTGGCGGGCTATGACGAGGCGATCCGCAATCTCGGCGCCAAGCTCGACCTGATCCTGCGCGCCAACGACGATCCCTCGACGGTCCAGCAGCTCGAAGGCGCCATCGCAGCCCTTCGCGCCATCGTTTCCAATGTCGCCTCCAACGACGCGCTGGCCCGGCTCAGCGACGACGTGCACACGCTGTCGTCCAAGGTCGAGCAGCTTGCCCGCTCGGGCGACAACAGCGATTCCTTCGCGATCCTCGAACAGCGCATCGCGGCGCTGACCTCGACGCTGGAGAGCCGCGAACGGCCGGGGCCGGGCGAAAGCACCGAACATCTCGAAGTCGCGCTGCGGGCGCTGTCCGACCGCATCGACCGCATGCCGGTCGGCAACGACAACGCCTCCGCCTTCGCCCATCTCGAACAGCGCGTGTCCTATCTGCTCGAGCGCCTCGAAGCCTCGAGCGATCAGCGCGCCTCCGTCGATCTCGGACGGGTCGAGGACGGGCTGCAGGACATTCTGCGCCACCTCGAAGCCCAGCACGCGGCAGTCAACCGTCTGGCCGAGACTAACCGCGGCGCGCCCGAGCCCGCCGACTCCGGCCTGATCGACATCGTCAAGCGCGAATTGACCGACATCCGCTTCAACCAGACGGAAGCCGACCGCCACACCCAGGATTCCCTCGAAGCCGTGCACAACACGCTCGGCCATGTGGTCGACCGGCTGGCGATGATCGAAGGCGATCTGCGCGCGGTTCGCACTGCACCGGTTGCGCCGCAGCCGGAGCCTCCGCCGCAAGTCGCTGCGCCGCAGGAAGTTGCGCCGCGCGTCGCCATGGCGCCGCAGCCGAAACCGGAATTGCCAAATCCCGCCGCGGCACAGGAACACTTCGCCGCGGCCCCGCGCGAATTCCACGCCGCGCCGCAGCCGGTGCCGGCCGCCGCAGTGGTGACGCCGCGCGCCATCAGTGAAATTCTGGAGCCGCATACGGCGCCGCCGCGGACCCCGATCGAACCGGATCTGCCGCCGGATCACCCGCTCGAACCGGGGACGCGGCCGACCGGCCGCCTGGCTTCGCCCTCGGAGCGCATCGCCGCTTCGGAAAGCGCCATCAGCGAAATTCCGGCGGGTGCGCCCGAAAAGGTCAGCACCTCCAGTTTCATCGCCGCCGCGCGCCGCGCCGCCCAGGCCGCCGCGGCCGCGGCCCCTGCCGACGGCAAAGGCGGCCGCAGCACGATCAAGAAAGCGGCCGGCGACAAGGCCAAGGAACCATCGACGATCACCTCCAAGATCCGCTCGCTGCTGGTCGGCGCGAGCGTGGTCGTCATCGTGCTCGGCACCTTCAAGATGGCGATGACGCTGCTCGACGGCGGCAGCGCGCCGTCGATGCCGCCGATGGAGACTTCGAGCGAGCCACAGCCTGCGGCGCAGCCGCCCGCGGATATCGGCGCCAAGCCGGCGATGCCGGATCCGGCGACGCCTTCGATGACCTCGCCGACGCCGATCGGCCGGCAATCGCTCAACAGCTCCGCGCCGCCCGCTTCCGACAGCGCCGTATCGGTTGCGATCCCGCAGACCCCGGCGGCGCCGCCCGCCTCGCCGGTCACCTCGAGCGATATCACCGGCGCGATTCCGGTCCCGCAGACCTCGGCGGCCGGCCGCAAGCTCGGTCTGGTGCAGGTGCCGCCGAGCGAGAGACTGCCTGACGGAATCGGCGGACCGGTGCTGCGCGCCGCGGCGCTGAAGGGCGATGCCGCCGCGGCCTACGAAATCGGCGTGCGCTTCGCCGAAGGCAAAGGCGTGCCGGCGAATTACGACGAAGCCGCGAAATGGTACGACCGCGCGGCGCAGGCCGGCGTGGTGCCGGCGATCTTCAGGCTCGGGACCTTCTACGAAAAGGGCCTGAGCGTGACAAAGGACGTCGATATCGCGCGGCGCTATTATCTGCAGGCGGCCGATCGCGGCAACGCCAAGGCGATGCATAATCTGGCCGTGCTTGACGCCGACGGCGGCGGCAAGGGCGCCAACTACAAGAGCGCCGCGCAATGGTTCCGCAAGGCGGCCGATCGCGGCATCGCCGACAGCCAGTTCAACCTCGGCATCCTCTATGCCCGCGGCATCGGCGTCGAACAGAACCTCGCCGAAATCCTTCAAATGGTTCAGCCTGGCGGCGGCGCAGGGCGACGCGGACGCCGCGCGCAAGCGCGACGACATCGCCAAGCGGCTCGACCCCCAGTCGCTGGCCGCGGCCAAGCTTGCGATCCAGACCTTCACGCCCGAGCCCCAGCCCGACGACGCCATCAACGTGGCGGCCCCGGCCGGCGGATGGGACACGGCGCCGGCGCAGGCCAATACGGCAAAGCCCGCGGCCAAGCCGGTTTCGACCAAGCGCGCCGCCCGTTAATCTGATTATTCACCACGCCCTCATTTGCGCGGCGGCCCGCGGCAAAAAAGCCGCCTGTTGGCAGATTCTTTAGTCCCTCCCACGGTCGATTTCGGTTATGCAGGGGACGCGGCCGTTGATCCGCGCTTCCTCAAGAAACCAAGCCGTGAGCGGTTTCGGCCAGCCTCAGGGCTAAATCCGAAGCAGACGCGCGTGCAGCTTTACCTTCCGATCGCCGACATTCCGGTCAACGTTTTCCTCATCCTTGCGATGGGCGCGGCCGTGGGTTTCGTGTCCGGCATGTTCGGCATCGGCGGCGGGTTTCTGATGACGCCGCTGTTGATCTTCATCGGCATCGCGCCCGCGGTCGCGGTCGCTTCGGTGGCCAGCCACATCGCGGCCTCGTCGTTTTCCGGCGCGCTGTCCTACTGGCGCCGCCGCGCCATCGATCCGGCGCTGGCGCTGGTGCTGCTGTGCGGCGGCACCGTCGGCACCGCGCTCGGGGTGTGGACCTTCACGCTGTTGCGCTCGCTCGGCCAGCTCGACCTGATGATCGCGCTGTCCTACGTCGTGCTGCTGACCACCGTGGGCGGGCTGATGTTCTGGGAAGGCCTGGGCGCGATCCTGCGGGCACGCCGCGGCGTGGTGATTCCGATGCGCCGCTCCGGCAGCCACAACTGGGTCCACGGCCTGCCGCTGAAGGTGCGCTTCAAGCGCTCCAAGATCTATCTGTCGGTGATTCCGGTCGTGGTCGTCGGCATCCTCATCGGCTTCATCGGCGCGGTGATGGGCATCGGCGGCGGCTTCATCCTGGTCCCGATCATGATCTATCTCTTGCGGGTGCCGACCTCCACCGTGATCGGCACCTCGATGGTGCTGACGCTGGTCACCATGCTGTTCGCCACCATGCTGCACGCGGTCACCAACCACCTGGTCGACGCCGTGCTGGCGCTGATCCTGATGGTCGGCGGCGTGACCGGCGCGCAGTTCGGCGCGCGCGCGGGGCAGAAAATCCGCGGCGAGCATCTGCGGCTGCTGCTGGGCCTGTTGATCCTCGCGGTCGGAATCCGTTTCGCGATCGAGCTGGTGATCCGCCCCGACGATCTCTTCACCATCCGCGAAACCGGAGGCGCCGGATGATCGGGCGCGCTTCATTCGCCACTGTCGGCGCCATGCTGATGCTGGGCACGGCTTTCGCCATCCCGGCGCGCGCGGAGCGGCTGATCGTCTCGGTCTCCAACCACCGGGTCACGGTGACGCCGAACTATTCCGGCGAAGAGCTCGTGCTGTTCGGCTCGGTCGAAAAGGACGCCGCCACGCCGGCCGGCCGCACCGCTTACGATCTCGTCGTCACCGTCTCGGGCCCGCAGCGCCGACATGGTGACGCGCCGCAAGGAACGAAAGTTCGGCATCTGGATCAACACCGACTACCGGCAGTTCCTGCAGGTGCCGACCTATCTCGCGCTGTTTGCCAACCGGCCGTTCGACGCCATCGCTTCGCCCGAAGTCGAGCGGCGGCAGCAGCTCGGCCTCAACAATGTGCTGCTCACCCAGCGCGTCGGATCCGACTACGCCGACGTGGTGCCGAACGACGCGTTCCGCAGCGCCTTCGTGCGGCTGCGCTCCGAACACGGCCTCTATCGCGAAGACACTTCCGCGGTGACCTTCCTGACGCCGACGCTGTTCCGCACCGGCATTCCGCTTCCGGCCGAGGTGCCGATCGGCGCCTATGGCGTCGAAATAAAACTGTTTTCCGACGGCGCGCTGGTGACGCGCACCGAAACCGCGTTCGAAATCGTCAAGGTCGGTTTCGAGCAGTTCGTCGCCACCTCCGCCCGCCAGAACGGTTTTGCCTATGGACTGGTCACGGCGTTGATGGCGCTGATGACCGGCTGGATGGCGTCGATCGTGTTCCGGAAGGATTAGTGTGCAGGCGAAAGCGGCCTAGCCGGCGTGGCAAAGAAGCTTTGCCCCCTCTCCCATGGGGAGAGGGTTGGGGTGAGGGGGTACGGTCTATCGATAGGCCTTAACCCCTCACCCGGATCGCACCGGACAATGCTTCGCATCGCCGAGGCGATCCGACCTCTCCCTATGGGAGAGGTGAAGCCAGCCGACATCACCGCGCGCGCCGTCAGAGGCAAAGCAGCAGTGCTCCATCGTACGGCCGCGGGTCGAGACGCGCGCCTTTTCGCGTCGCCATTGCGAGCCATCTCTCCGCTTGTTGAGGCATGGATTGCTTCCGCCTTCGCTCGCAGAGCTTCGGCGGACGCGGTCGTCGCTACCGCTCCTCGCAATGACGGGCTGAAACGTCGGATTCAAATTTCAAACAGCGAGAGGATACGCGTCCGCATTCTCGCGGCGCGATAGCGCCCGAGGTTTGCATCAGCTTCACCCTCCTTCGAAAACAGAGGGCGCAGGGAAAGCCGGATGCCGATTGCACCCGCGGTCGTGCGCACAAAAAGCGCACGAGTGGACCACAGGTTCAACCGGATCGTTCCGGCTTTCCCTGCGCGAATGGTTTACGGCTTACTTCGCGCTCTCCCCGGTGACCGGGCTTTCTTGCCACCGTCGCCTTGCGGATTGACGATACATCTCAAGCCCGGTTGGGCCGGATGCATCTCCGCAAGACTTGACGCCAGCATCGGGGCGCCAGGACCACACGACTTCGCCGTCCGCGACCGTCTCACGCCAAAGGTCTTGCCGGGCCTCGTGCCATCCGGCGAGTTCTGGCGAAGACGGTTGGCAGCGCCGTTCGTCCGCGCGCCGGCCGATCGCTCACGGGAAGACCCGCCCTGCGATCCCATTGCGCGCCCGACGCTGTCGCGTCCATCGCATCCCACCGCGCGTTCGTGACGACTCGCGATCCGCCCCTTCTCGGGTGGGACGGGGCGAGTTAGTAGAGGTGATTTGCCCGACGGGTTAAGCGAAATATTTTTGCCGACAGGGCTGGACAGGTTTTTGCTGATTTGCCCGTCAGGCAATTTTCCGCCGTGGCTTGTGAGGCAGGTAACAGGGCAAGGGATCGCCGCCCGTGGCCGATCAACTGGAGACGTCAGGAAGCGTATTTTTTCTTGATCTTGGCGATATCGTCAGCGGAGTTGATGCATTCTTCGCCGAAGCATCCCAATTCTATCAGTGTCGCTGACCTATTGATCTACCTCATTGCATATAGCGAATTAGGTGATCTGTTGAAAAAAAGGCAAATGATGCCTGCCCAAATAAAATATGCAGTCAATCGAGGGAATTGTCCGATTGAATTTGGATATGAAGCGCATCACGAGAGGAAATTCTTGTGGTCGAGGCTCGCGTCGAGCGGAGGCTTGCCGCCATTCTGGCGGCCGATGTTGCTGGCTACAGTCGGCTGATGGGCGTTGACGAAGAGGGAACTCTTCGACAACTGAAAGCACACCGCAGGGAATTGGTCGATCCCAAGATCACCGAACACCGCGGCCATATCGTCAAGACCACTGGCGACGGGATGCTGGTTGAATTTGTCAGCGTCGTAGACGCCGTGCGTTGCGCCGTCGAAATTGAGCGCAGCATGATCGAGCGCAATGCCGAGATGGCACCCGAGAGCCGCATACAGTTCCGCATTGGAATCAATGTTGGCGATATCATCAGCGACGACAACGATATTTTCGGCGACGGTGTCAACGTGGCGGCGCGTCTGGAGGCGCTCGCTGACCCCGGCGGCATCATGGTTTCTGCAAGTCGTGCATGATCAGGTGCGCGACAAGCTTGCCTTTGGTTTCGAGGACATGGGCGAGCAAATGGTCAAGAACATTGCACGCCCGGTTGGCGTCCATCGCATACAGCTGGCAGATGTTGTACTGCCGACCGTTGCAAAAAGTGCTGCAGACGACGCAAGGCCGGGATCCGCCGGCTCTGACCGGCCGTCGATTGCCGTTCTGCCATTCGCGAATATGAGCGGCGATCCGGAGCAGGAATATTTCGCCGACGGTATCGCCGAAGACATCATCACGGGGCTGTCGAAATTACACTGGTTTTTCGTTATCGCACGCAATTCGTCGTTCACCTACAAGGGAAAAGCGGTTGACGTGAAGCGCGTCGCCCGCGAACTGGGCGTGCGCTATGTGCTGGAGGGCAGCGTGCGCAAGGGAGGCAACCGTGTGCGCATCACCGCGCAACTCATCGATGCCGCGACTAGCAACCATATCTGGGCCGATCGATACGACGGCGACCTGACCGATGTCTTTGCTTTGCAGGACGAGATTACGGAAAAGGTCGTGGCTGCGATCGAGCCAAAACTTGTAGAGGCAGAGGGTATCCGCTCGCAAAATCACTTGCCGGAGGAACTTGGCGCTTGGGACATGGTGATTTAGGCGAACTCCCTGTTCTGGCGTTTAACAAGGGCTGAAACCGAAGCCGCAACTAATATTCTTAGGCAGGCCGTCGGGCGTTATCCCAACTATGGGCCGGCGCACAGTATTTTGGCCTTTGTCCTCCTGATTTCAGGCTATCTCGGCTGGAGCGTCATGGAACGGCAGTTGCAGGAAGCGGCACGCCTTGCCGCTCGGGCGGCCCAACTCGACGACAGCGATCCATGGGCGCACCTCGCGCTCGGATTTGTGGCATTCGTGCGGCGGCAGACCACCGTGGCGGCGGCCGAATTCCGGCACGCTCTCGAACTCAATCCCAACTTCGCCGCCGCCCACGGCTACCTCGGTTGGACGCTCGCGTTCGACGGCCAAGCGGACGAAGCGACGCAAACATCTAGAAGAAGCAATTCGCATGAGCCCGCACGACCCGCAGAACGCGATCTTTAACACGGGTCTTGCGGTCACCCATTATCTTACGGAGCGTTACGCGAAAGCGGTCGAATACAGCAACAAATCGCTGCAACAGCGTTCGGCATTCACCGCAGGTCATCGGATTCACGTTGCGAGCTTGGCGCAGAACGGGCAAATCGATGAAGCGCGCGAAGCGCTCGCTTGCTTAAAGGAAATGCACCCCGATCTCTCGATTGCCTGGATCGAAAAGAACGTTCCTTACACATCGGGGCCAATGACCAAATTCGTCGAGGGCATGCGCAAGGCCGGCTTGCAATAAATTTAACAATCGCGGCTTGTCTCAATTCAAAAACGAGGAACCTAAAATGGCAGGAATGCGATCTGGGCTTGTTATATTGACAGCGCTGCTGCTGTCAGGTTCTGTCACCGTTGCACAGCAGGCGGGCAAGCCCTGCGCCAGCGATATCAAGACACTTTGCGCCGGCATTCAGCCCGGCGAAGGCCGGATCAAGGCCTGCATAAAATCGCATTTGACCGACCTGTCGCCAACCTGCGAGGACCGCGTGCTCACGGTGGCGGTGACCGGAAAGGTGTGCAAGACCGATGTTACGAACCTGTGTGCCGGTATTGTGCCAGGCACCGGCGGTATCAGAGCCTGCATAAAATCGCACATGGCAGAGGTGAGCGATCCTTGCAAGAATGCGATGTCCCAGGCCGCGGCGGGCAAGAAAATCTTGGGAGGCGGGGATCTTTAGAAATCATTGTCCGCGAGCGCGGCCCATCGTCGGAAGTCAAAGCCAGCATTGATGGCCGCCTGATCCACGATAATCAGAATTGAATTGAGAGCCGCCTGCGGGCGGCTTTTTCTTTTGGGCGACCTGCACGTTCCATGTCGCATGTTGGCACTTTTCGGACATGCTTAGGGGTTCACGCCCCAGCGGAGAGATGAAAACACCTCGCCGCCAACCCAGTGATGGCTCAATAGCAGCGCGAGGCGGCGATGGTGTGCAGCCTGACATCGCCGAGCACATGCGCCACAAAACCCGGCGTCCGGAATATTTTTGCAAAGGCCGCGTCGCGGATGCTCAAGCCCCCCGTGAAGGCGCCGAACGCCGGCATCACCGCGCGCTCGCCATCGCTGGCAAAGCAGCGCCGCTCCATCGAACGGCCGCGCGTGGACACCCGCGCCTTGGGATGCAGGTGGCCCGCGATCTCGCCCGACGCGCCGGTCGGCTCGTGCCGGAACGCGATCGGGCCGATCGCGACTTCATGCGCCACCACGCCGCCGAGATCGGGGGGCAGTGCGGGATCGTGATTGCCGGAAATCCAGATCCAGTCGCGCCGCGCCTGCAAGCCTGCGATGGCGTCACGGTCCGGCGCGGACAGCCGGCCGTGGGCGTCGCGGTCATGAAAGCTGTCGCCGAGGGCGATCACCATGCGCGGATCGTGCCGCGCGATCACGGCGCCGAGCCGGCCGAGCGTGGCCGCGGTATCGTACGGCGGCAGCAGCACGCCGCGCGCGGCAAAACTGGAGCCTTTTTCCAGATGCAGGTCGGAGACGACCAGCAGGCTCTGCTCTTCCCAGAACAGCGCGCCGGAGAGATCGGCGGCGAATTCGATGCCGGCGACATTCAGCGAGGATGAATTGGCGACATCAATCGCAAGGCTCGTCATGGCCGGGCATAGCCGTCTGAAGGAGGGCGTCGCTTCCGCTCGCCTATGCCCGGCCATCCACGTCTTGCCCTCACAAAGAAAAAAGACGTGGATGCCCGGGACAAGCCCGGGCATGACGATGGTGATATGGCTGAGCGCAACACACTCATGCTTGTTCCAGGACGTCTCACGTTCTACGACATCGCCTCTTTGACCAGTTCCGCGGCGGCTTCCGCCAGCAACTCGTCGGATGCTTCGCCATAAACCGCCTCGCGGCCGATTTCCAGCATCACCGGCACCGCGAGCGGCGAAACCCGGTCGAGTTCCCGGTGGATGATTCGCCCCTTGATTCGCGCCAGCATATCACCGAGCCGGCGAATATCGAGCAGCCCGGTGGCGGCGTCGGCGCGCGCCGCGCGCAAGAGCACGTGGTCCGGCTGGTGCTTGCGCAGCACGTCGTAGACCAGGTCGGTCGAGAACAGCACCTGGCGGCGGGTTTTTTCCTCGCCGGTGAAGCGGCGCGCGATCAGGCCGGAAATGATGGCGCAGGTACGGAAGGTGCGCTTCATCAGCGCCGATTCCGCGAGCCACGCTTCGAGATCGTCGCCCAGCATGTCCGGATCGAACAGCGCGTCGAGATCCAGTTTGCCCTGCCGGATCATGAACGACATGTCGCCGAGCCCCCATACCGCCAGCGCATATTCATTGGCGACGAAGCCGAGCGGCCGGGCGCGGGCGCGCTCCAGCCGCCGCGTCAGCAGCATGCCGAGCGTCTGATGCGCGAGCCGGCCCTCGAAGGGATAGCAGACGAGGTAGTGCTTGTTGGCGCGCGGAAAACTTTCCACCACCAGCTCGCGCGCGCCGGGAACGCGCGACAGATGCGCCTGCAATGACAGCCAGTCGCGCACCTGATCCGGCAAGGCGCCCCACGCCCGTTTGTCGGCCAGCAGGTTTCGCACCCGTTCGGCGAGATAGGTGGAGAGCGGAAACTTGCCGCCCATATAGGACGGCACTTTGGCGTCCTTGTCGTTGGCGCGGGAGACATAGACCTGGTCTTCGGCCAGCGCCTCGTAGCGCACGATCTCGCCGCCGAACACAAAGGTGTCGCCGGCCACCAGCCCCTCGATGAAATATTCCTCGATCTCCCCCAGCATCCTCCCGCCGCGCCCCACCGCGCCGGTCGATCCTGTGTTTCCCTTTGCGCCGCGCGAGCGCACCAGCCGCACCTTCAGCATCGCCTCCTCGACGATGGTGCCGACATTGAGGCGATAGCTCTGCCGCACCCTTGGATTGGCGATGCGCCAGCGCCCCTGCTTGTCCTGCTTGATGCGCGCAAAACGCTCATAGCTCTTCAGCGCGTAGCCGCCGGTGGCTACGAAATCGACCACGTCGTCGAAATCGGTTCGCGCGAGACCCGAATAGGGCGCCGCCGTCAGCACTTCGGCGTAGAGCTCGTCGGACAGAAACGGTTCGCCGCAGGCGCGGCCGAGCACGTGCTGCGCCAGCACGTCGAGCGCGCCTGATCGTAGCGGCGGGGTGTCCTGGGCGTTTTCACTGACCGCGTCGATCGCGACCGCGCATTCCAGCACCTCGAAGCGGTTGGCGGGCACCAGAACGGCGCGCGAGGCTTCGTCGATGCGGTGATTGGCGCGGCCGATCCGCTGCATCAGCCGGGAGGCGCCCTTCGGCGCGCCGATATTGATGACGAGATCGACGTCGCCCCAGTCGACGCCGAGGTCGAGCGAGGAGGTGCAGACCACGCCGCGCAGCTTTCCGGCCGCCATCGCGTCCTCGACCTTGCGGCGCTGGGCGACGTCGAGCGAGCCGTGATGCAGCGCGATCGCCAGCCCGTCGTCGTTCATGCGCCAGAGGTCCTGGAACAGCATCTCGGCCTGGCTGCGGGTGTTGACGAAAACCAGCGTGGTCTTGTTGCGCCTGATCAGGTCGTAGACCTCGTTCAGCGCGTGGCGCGCCGAGTGGCCGGCCCACGGCAACCGCTCGCGTGTATCCAGCATCTCGACGACGGGCGCGGCCGCGCCGCCGGCGACGACAATGTCGGCGGCTTCGTTTCTGCCATCGCGCTGCGGCACCAGAAAGCGCGCCAGCGATTCCGGCTCGGCCACCGTGGCCGACAGTCCGATCGCGCGCATCCCGGGCGCGAGATGCCACAGCCGCGCCAGCCCCAGCGACAACAGGTCGCCGCGCTTGGAGGTCACCAGCGCATGCAGCTCGTCGAGCACGATACGCCGGAGTGACGAGAACAGGAACGGCGCGTCGTCGGAGGACAGCAATAGCGCCAGCTGCTCGGGCGTGGTGAGCAGGATGTCCGGTGGATAACGCCGCTGCCGCTGCCGCCGCGACACCGGCGTGTCGCCGGTGCGGGTTTCGACCTTGATCGGCAGCCCCATCTCGGCGATCGGCGTCTCCAGATTGCGCGCGATATCGACGGCGAGCGCCTTCAGCGGCGAGATATAGAGGGTGTGGAGGCCCCGGCTGCGTTGCACGCCGCGTCCGGTGGAGATGACGTTGCGCGGTGATGACGACGCGACGAGTTCTAAATTTTCCCCTGCAAGCGCCTTCTTCTCCCCTCCTCCCGCGCGCGCAGCGCGTGGTGGGGAGGGGTCGGGGGTGGGGGGTGTCTCCACGAGCTCTCGCTTGAATGCTGGCACTGAACCTGCTGAAGCACCCCCCACCCCCAACCCCTCCCCGCCGCTTCGCGGGGGGAGGGGAGAAAAGCGCACCGCCGACGAGGCAGACGAACGCCCATCCGCGGAAATCGCACTCAGTTCCACCAGCGTCGGCAGAAATCCGGCCAAGGTCTTGCCGGCGCCGGTCGGCGCGATCAGCAGCGCGGAGCGGTCGTCGCGGGCCTTCGCGAGCAGCGCCAGCTGATGCTCGCGCGGCGACCATCCGCGGCCGGCGAACCAATTGACAAAACGGTCCGGCAGCAGTTCGGCCGGTTCAGTCGGAGATTCGGTCTGGATGCGGGGCGGCACGCCTTTAGAGCTAAGCCGCCCGCACGGTTTCGTCGAGAGCCGGCGGCGGGCCAATCGATCCGGCGGTTGAGGCGCGCGCCGCTAACACCAAGCTGCAAGCGCTTGCTTCTCCCCTCCCCCCGCGCGCAAAGCGTGTGGCGGGGTCCGAGGCGAGCAAAGCTCGCTCTCGAGGTCGGGGGTGGGGGGTCTATCCGCTTGCTCTTCTGTTGGCAGCGAATATGCGGCACCACCCCCCACCCCCGACCCCTCCCCGCCGCTTCGCGGGGGGAGGGGCGCAGAGCGCGATCCGCCGCTCGCATAGTCAG
>CAWGSB010000026.1:0-225913 GCA_963825105.1 uncultured Alphaproteobacteria bacterium | reverse complement strand
GCCCGCAAGATTCTTTTCGACGGCAAGCGCGCGATCGGCATCGAATTCAGCCGCGACGGCAAGAACGAGTTGGTGCGGGCAAGAGGAGAGGTGATCCTCTCCAGCGGCGCGTTCCAGTCGCCGCAACTCCTGATGCTGTCAGGCATCGGCAACGCGGCGGATCTGAAAAGCCTCGGCATCGGCGTCGTGCACCATTCGCCCGGCGTCGGCCAAAACCTGCAGGACCATATCGACTTCGCCTTCAGCTACCGTTCGAAGAGCCTGGACAATTTCGGCCTGTCGTTTGCAGGCCTGCGCCACCTCTGGAACGAAATCGGACGTTACCGGCGTGACGGCGTCGGCATGATCACGTCGAATGTCGCGGAGTGCGGCGGCTTTCTCAAGACCGATCCAAACCTGCCGGTGCCCGACATCCAGCTCCACTTCAGCATCGCCATGGCCGACAATCACGGCCGCAACCGGCATCTCGGCCATGGTTTCGGCTGTCACGTCTGCCTGCTGCGTCCGAAGAGCCGCGGCAGCGTGACGCTGAACAGCGCCGATCCGGCGACGCCGCCGCGGATCGATCCGAAATTCTACGATTTCCCCGACGATCTCGAGGTCATGGTCAAGGCGTTCAAGATCACCCGCCGGATCATGGATGCCGAGCCGCTGGCGAAATGGCGGACCGTGGACATGTTCACCGAGGGCGTTCAATCCGACGACGAGATCCGCGCCGCCCTGCGCGATCGCTCGGACACCGTCTACCATCCGGTCGGCACCGCCCGCATGGGCGCCGACGACATGGCGGTGGTCGATCCGCAATTGCGGGTTAACGGGGTCGAGGGCTTGAGGGTGGTGGACGCCTCCATCATGCCGACCCTGATCGGCGGCAACACCAACGCGCCTTCGATCATGATCGGAGAGAAGGCCGCCGACATGATCAAGGCCGCCCGGCGAATGCCGGCCTGATCGCGCATGGATTTACAGACCCCCGTCGCGCGCGCCGGTTCCTGGCGTCGCGGCGGCGCGCGGCGACATTTTGGCGGGCCTGGCCGACGCCGATCGCGCTCCCGCGCCGATATCCGAACATGCGGCATTCCCCAACACAGAACGGCCTGGGCTGGTTTACGTCGTGGCGACCGGCATGTTTCAAATCGGATCCGGGGCGAACAGTTGATCGTGGTTGTGTCAGATCAATGATGCCTTTAGTGTTTTGGCAATAGATAGAAATTGGTTTGCCCAAGGCCGGCAGGGACGAGAATGCGCAAGATCTTGATCATGGGACTTCCCGGCGCGGGCAAGACGGCGCTGGCGACCGCGTTGGCGCCCTTGCTCAACGCAGTGGTCTTCAACGCCGATGCCGTGCGCGCCAATCTCTCGCGCGATCTCGGCTTCAGTCATGAAGACCGCGTCGAGCACGCCCGTCGTATGGGCTGGATGTGCGACCGGGTGGTACAAGCCGGCGGCACGGTGATCGCGGATTTCATTTGCCCGACGCCGGAGACGCGCGCGGCTTTCGGCGGCGCTTTCGTGATCTGGGTGGACCGCATCGAAGCCGGAAGATTCGAGGATACCAACCGGATGTTTGTCCCGCCGGATCGGGTCGATTTGCATGTGACCGCGGAAGGGACGCCGCAATACTGGGCCGAGCAGGCGCTGACCCGGCTTCGGCCGGCGTTCGATCCGCAAAAGCCGACGGCGCTGTTCATCGGTCGCTATCAGCCGTTTCATCCCGGGCACCAGCGCCTCATCGAAGAGGGGTTGCGTCGGGTCGGACAGGTCTGCGTGGCGGTACGGGATACCCACGGGATCGACGCCAAGAATCCATTGCCATTCTTTGCGGTGAAGCAGCGTATCGAGGCGGCGCTGTCGGCTCACGCCGGGCGCTTCGCGGTGGTTCCGCTGCCGAACATCACCAACGTGTTTTACGGCCGCGACGTCGGTTACAGCGTCGAGCGCATCATCCTTGACGAGGCCACCGAGGAAATTTCCGCGACCAGGATACGCCAACTGGTCGGACATCCCGGCAATCGGCAACGCTAGACCCGCCGGCGGTTTTCCCGGCGATTATCGCAGCGCCAGGCCCGTCACAGCCTCAAGTTCGGCGATGGCCTGCGGGGCATTGACCACCTTGATGGTGGTCATACCCATCTCGCGCGCCGGTTTCAGATTGACGCCTAAATCGTCAAGGTACACGCAGCGTTTCGGGTCTACCCCAAGCGCCTCGATCATTATCCGGTAGATGCGTGGGTCCGGCTTCCTGCAGGCCGATCTTGGCCGAACTCGATGACGTGATCGAACAAAGCCATCACCTCGGCGACGTAGAGCGACCGGCCGCCCTTGCTTCCGATGGCGTTGGCGGGAAGATTGTTGGTGATGCAGCCGGTCTTGAACCGGGATTTTATCAGCCGCAATGCTTCGACCATCTCGGGGCGCAAATCTCCCGAGAGCAGCGGCAAGACATCCTTGCCGCGAACCTCCGCACCCAACCCAAGCGATTCCGCCGCGAACAGTTGGTCGAAGGTTTCGAGATCCACTTCCGCGCGCTCGAATTTCGCCCAGGCGTTTTCGTGATGATTGGCGGCGTTGGTGCGCCGGATGATATCGGCGGGCAGCCCGCGTTCACTCTCGAAGCGCGCAAACGCCTCGAACGGCGATGACGTGAGCACCCCGCCGAAATCCCAAATCACTGCCTCGACCATTATATTCCGTCCTGCGAACGCCAGATTTGCAGAACGGCTATCACGACGTGCCCGCCGGGACCAGCCCGGCGCGACGGGCTGGTCCTCCGGGGAGTTTGGCGCTGCTTGCGCCTTCCTGTAAGTTACCGCCGCTGTTTGGCAGCGGGGAGGTCCCATGAAAGCCTTCGAGACGGTCATCACGGAAACCGCGGATTCGCTTGTCGGACCGTGGCGGCGGCCGCACCAGATGCTCAACGCCCAGGTCTATGATTCCCACGCGTCGATTTACGACGATGCGACGGCGCAGAAGCTCGGATTTCAGGGCGGGACGATCGAAGGGCCGACGCATTTCAGCCAGTTCGCGCCGCTGTGCGAGCGCGTGTGGGGAAAAGCGTGGTTCGAGACCGGATGCATCTCCGCGCATTACCGCAATCCCTCCTTCGAGGGAGAAGAAGTGCAGGCCATCCTGGCAAAGCCCGAACCGGGGCAAAACCAGTGCGCGATCCAGATGGTGAAGCGCGACGGGACCGAGGTGCTGCGCGGCACGGCGTCGGCAGGCAATGAGGGGCTCGTAACCGCGCTGGATCAGCGGCTGACCGAGCTGAAGCCGCTGGCCGATCCGGTGATCCTGCGTGACGTGAAGGTCGGGATGAAGACCGGGCGTCAGGCGGTCCGGATGGGTTTCGACCAGAATATGGGCGAGCTCTACCCGTTCTCGCTCGCAGACAAACTCAAGGTCATCACCGAGCCGAGCCCCTATTACCGCAATGGCTCCGATAACCCCTGGGGGCGGCCCATTATCCCGATCGAGATGCTCAGCGTGCTGTTCCAGTACCGCTCGCGGGAAGATCGCCTGCCGGTCAGGGGGCCGGCGGTCGGCCTGTTTGCCGATCAGGAAATCCGGCTCTCGCGCGGTCCGCTGTTCGTTGGCGAGGACTATCAAACCGAGCGGGAAGTGATCGCGCTGAGCGGCAGCCGCAGAACGGAAAGCCTTTGGGTCCGGACCACGGTCTTTGCGTCGGATGATTTGCCGGTCGCGACCATGCTGCTGAATCTCGCCAGCATCAAGGATTCCTATGCATCCTATCGGCAGGAACATGCCGAGCTCTATGCATGACCGGATCGCTCAAGCTCCTGCGGCGGGCTGCTTCCGACCAATGAAAATCCTGGGCCCAATGATGGCGGTCTCCGCGCTGCTGCTCGCCGCGCCCGCCTATGCGATCGTCGGCGGCGGGGCGCCGTCGGCCGAGGGCATTGGCCGCGCCGTCGTCACCATCGTCGGCTCGCGCGGCAACTTCTGCACCGGGGCCTTGATCGCGCCGAAACTGGTATTGACGGTGGCGCATTGCGTGCAGCCCGGGGCGGTCTACAAGATCGTCGAATATGGCGCGGACAGGCAGCCGCAGCTGCGCGATGTTAAAAACGTCGCCGTTCATCCCGCCTTCAATATGCAGGCGATGCTGGCGCATCGCGCCACCGCCGACGTGGCGTTGCTGTTGCTCGAAACGCCGCCGCAGGGAAAAAATGCAGCCGTACTCGGCGTGCCACAGCTTCCGATTGTCCCGGGCAGCCGCTTCACCATCGCCGGCATCGGCGTCACCATCCGCGGCGAGGGCTCCAGCGGCGGGATCGTTCGCGTCGCCGGCCTGGTCGCGACCGGCCGGCCGGGGACCTTGCAAGTTCGCCTGGTCGATCCGCTCACGCAGGGCGCGCGGGACGGGCTTGGCGCCTGTACCGGGGATTCCGGCGGTCCGGTGTTCGAGGACCGGCAGGGCGGCCCCGTCATCGTCGGCGTCATCAGCTGGTCGACCGGCCCGAACGGCAGCACCGGCTGCGGCGGATTGACCGGCGTCACGCCGCTCACGCTCTACCGCGACTGGGTTCTACAGACCGCCCGCGCGTGGGGCGCAGCGCTGTGAATTTGACAAGGCTCAAATACACCAGCCTTATTGCAAGTCTTAATCCTGCAAGTCCTGATCGTCACGGACGTCCCATAAACGAAACAAAGAACTCATGAACGTATTAGCAACAGCCCGTCCCGTCGCTTCCGCCCCCCAAACCGCCGAGCATTTCGATGTCCTGATCGTCGGCGCCGGCATTTCCGGCATCGGCAGCGCCTATCACCTGACCAGGCAGCTGCCGGACAAGAGCTTTGTCATCCTGGAGACCCAGGAGAGTTTTGGCGGCACCTGGCTGACCCACCGCTATCCCGGCATCCGCTCCGACAGCGATCTCCATACCTTCGGCTACAGCTTCAAGCCGTGGGTCGGCCCGCCGATCGCGACGTCGGAGGAAATCAAGTCCTATATGGGCGAGGTCATCGCCGAAAACGATCTCGCAAGGCACATTCGCTACAGGCACAGGATCGAGCGGGCGAGCTGGTCGAGCGCGACGAATTTGTGGACCGTCGAAGCAGTCAGGACCGACAGCGGCGAGCCCGTGACCTTCACGGCGAATTTCCTGTGGATGTGCCAGGGCTACTATCGTCATTCCGAGGGCTACACGCCGGAATGGACGGACATGGACAAGTTCAAGGGCCGCATCGTCCATCCGCAGCTTTGGCCTGAAGATCTGGACCTGTCGGGCAAGAAGGTGGTCGTGATCGGATCCGGCGCCACCGCGGCGACGCTGATTCCGGCGATTGCGGACAAATGCGGCCACGTCACCATGCTGCAGCGTTCGCCGACCTATTTCAGGGTCGGCCGCAACGCCATCGATCTCGCCGAGACGCTGCGGCAGCTCCAGGTCAAGGAGGAATGGATCCACGAGATCGTGCGCCGCAAGATCCTGTTCGATCAGGATGCGTTCACGCGCCGCTGCCTCGCCGAGCCGGAGCAGGTCAAGAAGGAGCTGATCAGCCAGATCACCGCCGTGCTCGGTCCCGATTACGACGTGGCGACGCATTTCACGCCGAAATACCGGCCGTGGCGGCAGCGCATCGCCTTCGTTCCCGATGCCGATCTGTTCGAAGGCATCAAGAGCGGCAAGGCGTCGGTCGTCACCGACGAGATCGACCGCTTTACGGACAAGGGGATTCTGCTGAAATCCGGCAAGGAGCTCGAGGCCGATATTATCGTCACGGCGACCGGGTTCAATCTCTGTGTGCTCGGCGATATCGCCTTCAGCATCGATGGCAAGCCGCTCAATTTCGGAGATACCGTGACCTATCGCGGCATGATGTTCACGGGCGTGCCGAACATGGTCTGGGTGTTCGGGTATTTCCGGGCGAGCTGGACGCTGCGTACCGATCTGGTGGCGGATTTCGTCTGCCGCCTGCTGGCGCACATGAAGAAGAAGGGGGCCAAAAAGGTGGTGCCGGCGCTGCGGCCGGAAGACCACAACATGCCACTGTTGCCCTGGATCGATCCGGAGAATTTCAATCCCGGCTATATGATGCGCAACATGCACCTGTTGCCCAGGCGCGGCGACAAGCCGGAATGGCAGCATAGCCAGGACTATTGGGCCGAGAAGGACGAATTTCCGGCAATCGATCTCGACGACGCCGCGTTCGTCTACGATTGAGGACGGCGCGGGATCGGCGCGAGACATCGCAGGTCCCGCAAATCGTTAATGGCGGCGGGCGTGGGTCTTTGGTGCAATGCGGGAGGTCCGCTGCCTGTTCTCCGTATGTTCAAACGCGCTCATATGCGGCTTTCGGACGATTGCAATGAACTCGATTTAAATTTGTGACTATGAATGCCGCGAATTTCTGATGCCTTGAAAACCTGCGGTGGGCATTTTGATAACTAAGAAACTCAACGAAACATTCAAAAATATCCTGCAAATTACGTGCTCGGCTCCTGGTCCTGGAGAAGCAGGGATGTATCCGCGACGGTTCGCACGTGTTCGGCCTAGCAAGTATTCCGACGCGGCCAAATTGATCGTTGGCCCGAAGGCTCCCGCCATTGATTGCAGGGTCGTGGATTATTCCCCCGGCGGCGCATGCCTTGAGATATTGGGGCAAACCAGGCCGCCCAATCGATTTGAGTTGCTGTTTGGCGTTACCAGGAAGCGTTGCCGTGTTGTCTGGAGCGCCGGCCGACGTCTGGGGGTTGCGTTTTAGGAGATTGGTGACGGATCTCGTTTTCCGGCTGCTGGCCGACATGAGGAAGCAGGGCGCGAGGAAAGTCCAGCCCCCGATGAGCGCTTCTCGATGTTTCTTCAACGATTCAGCGCGATGTCCCTGAACGCGGCGATGAGCGGCTTCTCGAGCTTTCCCTGCATGCTCCGGATGATTTCATAGGCCTGTTCCCGCGGCATGGTCGGCCTGTAGGGCCGATACTCGATCAATGCCGAAAAGATATCGGCGATGGTCAATAACCGGACGATGTCGGAAATGCCGGCGGCATAAAGCCCGTCCGGATATCCGCTGCCATCGAGATATTCGTGATGATGCCGGACCGCGTCGAGGATTTCCGGGGAAATGGCCGCATTTCCCTTCAGCACGTCATACCCGGCCGCGGGATGGGTCTCGACCAGCGTGCGTTCCCGGGCGTCGAGCTGCCCTGGCTTGTCGAGGATCGCGAGCGGAATTTTCGCCTTGCCGATGTCGTGAAACATTGCGGCGGAATACAGCCGCTCCAGATCGACCTTGGTCAGACCGAGGCTCAATCCGAAATCGACGGCTACTCCCGTCACCAGAAGGCAGTGCTGATAGGTTCCCTCGTGGTGACGGCGAACGGTCTCAAGCCAGCTGCTCAGGCCATCCTCCGCGATGCTGTCTGCAATCCTGCTGCCTGCGCCTTTCGCACCCCCGACATCGATGGGCTTGCCGGCTAGCGCGGCGGAGAACATCGAAGCAATCGCAACCGCCCCGGCGGCCGCCGCCTCGCGGGCGCCGCGCAAGTCCTCGTTCGAGTTGGCTTCCGGACGGTGATTGTCGGCCAGTTGCGCCAACAGCCTTTCCTGGGTGACGGGATTAATGAGTACGCGCGTCGCTCCCAGCGCATAGGCTTGCACGGTGAACAGGCGTGCCTTCTGGTCGATGAGAAAAATCCGCTTGCGTACGTGGCCTAGTTTGTCGAACATCTCTTTCAGGGCGGCAATATTCTCAACGACCCGTAAATCCGCCGTGACGATGACAGCATCAGAATCGCTGTATCCGCTGCTTGCGCCGCCAAGTAATTCGCATGTGACAGCGTAATGCTCTTCCAACGTGGCGCACAGATCTGAGAGCTTGCCAACGGTATCGGCAACAATATGAACGGGCATTGAGATCAGTTCCAATTCTCTCGGCCGTTATCCATGTCCATGGCCATTATCGCGTGAGAAAACGTTCCAGATCGGTACAGATTTTGTGCGCCAGGTCTTCTGTTATTTCGAATTTGATCTCCTCGTCAGCCGTATTCACTCGAACGATGCCGGTTAATGGCTCTGTTGATCTGGTCACAACAGCAATTTCAATGACCTTGCGTGGATCGCTCATCTCAAACTCTCGCCAGTTGGTTGTCGCTTCAGAGAAATTTTCGTAGTCTTGTTTCGTGCCAGAAATTTGATGCCGATGTGATTGCCGGCGACGCGCACCAGCTGGCAGCGGCGAAATGCAAGTCCTGTCGCTGACAGCAGCAGGAAGAATTCCTTGAGGTCCAATCCCCGGAGCGATCCTTCGATGCGCAAGCGTGCACCCGTCTGCGAAACGTCGAACATCGTGCAGTCCCGGCGCCACGTCCCATCAATTCCCATGATGTAAACAGGGATGCCGCGTACGAAATCGACGCGCTCGCTCTTTCTGTCTCCATAAGGCATCTATGCAATCCGATCTTTTCGAGACCCGAAAATCGATACTAGGCGCTCCGCGCAGTTCGCGGACCTGCCGGAATCGAAGCAGCCGGTGCGCGTTTGGTTTCGAGGCCAAAACCGGCGCTTTTCCGATGAACCGCTCTGCAGTGCGGTATCGAGATCACAGATGTGCTACGGGCCTTCTGCACGATCACAATCCACAATTGCGGGCTGAGGGCGTCATTTCCCTCAAGATTGTTTTTGGCTCCGGCGAAGAACCGCATTAATCAACTAGAACTCGACAATCCGTGTAGAATGCTCTCTAAATTACAATGTTCGGTAAATTACTCCGAAATCATCAAAATTTTCATCGCGTATTCTCAGGACGTTTTACCTGAAGAGTTCTTAGTCAAATTATCGGGGTACAAAATATCCTATGATACGCTCTGTCGCTCGGCAGCGAGCTCTCGGCGAGTTTTTGCGGAAACATCGAGAGCTAGCCACCAGACCTGCGGATGACCAACAAGTTGGCGAAAGAAGGCGAAGAACATCGGGTCTTCGGCGCGAAGAAGTTGCCCAGATGGCCGGAATCAGCCTGACCTGGTACACGCGGCTGGAGCAGGGGAAAGAGGTAACGCCTTCCGGTGCAGCGCTTGGCCGCATAGCCACTGTGTTGCGGTTAGCGCCCCCAGAGCGGGCTTACCTTTTTCAGGTGGCCCGACGAGTTGACTTGAATGATGCTTCGAACTTCGCAGATGAGCTAGCTCTCAAAACGATCGAGAGCTGCGTCCTATCCATTGCGTACCCGGCTTGTGCGCTCGACAAATGTTGGACGCCGCTTTACTGGAATACCGGATTGGCGGATCTGTTCCCTGGATGGCTGAAGGGCCCTGAAAAGAACTTGCTGCGCTATATGTTCCTCGATTTGGGCGCAAGAACACTTGTCATAGATTGGGAGTTTCGGGCGCGCCGCCTTCTGGCGCAATTTCGAGTTGATTTCGGCAAACATATTGATGATCCAAAAATGTTTGATCTGGTCCGCGGGTTAAGTGAGGAGTCGGATCTCTTTCGGCGATTTTGGAAAGAACAGGAAGTCATGCTTTCGGATGGGATCGAGAGGTCCTACAATCATCCCCAATTGGGGTTGCTAAAGTTTTTGCAGACAATTTTTGTGGCCGCTGCTGACCCAGACCTCAAGCTAGTCATCCTGAAACCGTGCAACTAGGCTGTTCGCACGTGTCCGGCCTACGGGCCGCAACGCCGATGTGGCCAAATTGATCGTTGACCCGAAAGCGCCCGTCATTGATTGCAGAGTCATAGACTATTCTCCCGGCGGCACATGCCTTGAGATATGGGGACAAACCAAGCTGCCAAATCGATTTGAGTCGCTGTTTGGCGGCACTAGGAAGCGTTGCCGACTTGTCTGGAGCAACGAACGGCGTTCAGGAGTGGCGTCTTAGGAACGGCCTGTGTTCATGAATTGCGCCGGCTCGTGCTGGCCGCGATCGCCGCCGCGGCGGTACGGCTTTCAACACCGAGCTTGGCGCGGATTTGCTCGAAATGCTTGACGAGCGGCGGCGCGAAGAGTTTTCCGACCGCGCGGCTGTGGACGATCAGCCCCCGATCTCGAATGCCCTTGCGATTTCAAGGCTAACTCAACCGGTTGCCATAGACGGCGAGGCTGTGGCGACCGTCGGGCTGCCGCGCCGGGATGTCCGGCGTGAGCGGGACGGACAGCCGGCAGATCAGGCCTTCGGACCGCCAGTCGAACTCGGCCTGTCCGCCGAGCTGCGACTCGATGCTGGCGATCACGCTTCGTGTGCCGAAGCCGCGCGATGCCGGCTTCTCGACCAGCGGGCCGTTCTTTCTCTTCCCACACCATTTCGAGAACGTCCCCCTGGATTTCCCAGTTGAGGGAAAGCCGGCCGGACAGCGTGGAAAGGGCGCCGTATTTCGCCGAATTGGTGACCAGCTCGTGCAGGGCCAGCGCCAGCGTTTGCGCGGTGGCGGGCTCGCAGCTGGATATCCGCGCCGCGGAAGGTAATCTGATCGCCCGTCGCATAGGGGGCGAGCTCTTCGTCGACCAGCTTTCCGATTTCCGCGCCCCGCCAGCTCGATAGCGAGAGGATGGTGTGCACCCGTGCCAGCGCGCTGATCCGCCCTTCCACGGCCTGGATATAGGCCTTGACGGTTTCGCCGCGCGTCAGCCGGACAATGGATTGCGCCAGCGCCAGGGCATTCTTGGCGCGGTGATCGACCTCCCGGGCCAGCAGGGTCTGGCGTTCTTCGGCGCGTTTCCGTTCGGTGATATCGACGGTGACGCCGCTGACGCGCACGACGCGGCCGGCCTTGTCGACGCTTGCCGCCGCCGTGCCGACGCACCAGCGAGTTTCGCCGTCCGGCCGGTTGATGCGAAACTCCGCCTCATAGGATCGTTCACCCTTGCCGAATTGGGCGATGGCCTTGCGCAGTTCGTCAAGGTCATCCGGATGAAGCAAGGCCTGAATGCTTGCGGTCGTCACAGCGAAGGTTTGCGGATCGACCCCACAGATACGAAACTGTCCTTCGTCCCACATCCAGTCGCCGTTGACCCAGTCCCAGTCCCAGGAGCCCATTTTTCCCGCCGCGATCGCGAGGCTGCGGCGCTGTTCGCTTTCAAGCAGTCTGGCGTGGGATTCCTCGAGCTCCGCCGTGCGCGCGCGAACGCGGTCCTCGAGCTCGGCATTGAACCGCTCCAGCTGCCGGGTCTTGCGGTAGAGCTCCGCGAATACGCGGATCTTGGCGCGCAGCACTTCCGGGACAACCGGCACCGGAACGTAGTCCACCGCGCCCATCTCGTAGCCGCGCAGCCGGTCGATGTCGCTGACCTGAATGGCCGAGATGAAGATCATCGCCGTCTTCTGGAATCGCGGATGCTCGCGGATCATGGCGGCGAGCTCGAACCCGTCCAGTTCCGGCATGCAGACGTCGACCAGAATGACCGCGACCTCGTTCTTGAGCAGGTATTCGAGCGCCTCCCGCCCCGACGCCGCGACGACGAGGTTTTCGCCGAGTTCCTTCAAAATGACCTCATAGGCGAGCAGCTTCGCCGGCTGATCGTCGACCAGGAGGATGTTTACCTTTTCATGGTCCATCATCGAATGCACCGGTCAGCGATGTAGCCACATGCGGATGGCGAGGAGCAACTGCTCGGTATTGACCGGCTTTGCCAGATAGTCGGAGGCGCCGGCCTCGAGGCACTTCTCCCGGTCGCCTTTCATCGCCTTGGCGGTCAGCGCGATGATGGGAAGCCGGCGGAATACCGGGTTTTCGCGAATCACCCCGATGGTCTGATAGCCGTCCATCTGCGGCATCATGATATCCATCAGGACGATCGCGATCTCGGGATTCGACTCGACCAGCGCGACCGCTTCGCTGCCGGTCGTGGCGGTGAGCACCTTCATGCCGCGCCGCTCCAGCACGCTCGAAAGCGCGAAAATGTTGCGGGCATCGTCATCGACAAGCAAGGCGGTCTGGCCAACGAGGTCTTCGTCGGAACTGTTGAGTTTCTCCAGCATTCGCTGCTTCTCGATCGGCAATTCCGTGATCACCCGGTGCAGGAACAGCGACGTTTCATCGAGCAGGCGTTCGGGCGACTCCACGCCCTTCACCACGATGCTTCGCGCCATCGTATGCAGTTCCGCGTCTTCCTCGACGGAAAGCTCGCGGCCGGTGAACACGACGACGGGAACATTGGACAGGGACTCGTCGTTGCGGATGGAATCCAGCACCTCGAACCCGCTCATGTCGGGCAGCCGCAGATCGAGCACGACGCAGTCGCACGGGTTCTCGCGCAGGGTGGAAAGCGCTTCACGACCGGTGCCGGTCGTGACGATCTCGATGTCGTCATGGTCCAGCAGTTCCCTGATGCTCATCTGTTCCGCCGTATTGTCTTCCACGATCAAGAGGCGCTTGCGGCGCGGCTTGGCGTATTCCTTGATTTGCGACAGCGCTGCGCTCACGCCTTCGGTCGTGGTCGGCTTGTTGACAAAGGAGAACGCGCCGCGCGCCAGCGCGTGCTGACGGTCTTCGTCCAGCGTGATGATCTGGACCGGGATGTGCCGCGTCAGCGGATTGTGCTTGAGCTGGCTCAGCACCGTCCAGCCGAGCATGTCGGGCAGGAAGACGTCGAGCGAGACCGCGGTGGGCTGGAACTGCTTTGCGAGATCCAGCGCCTCAGAACCGCGGGCCGCTACCAGCACCTTGAAACCCTTGTCGCGGGCGAGATCGACCAGCACGCGCGCATAATGCGGGTCGTCCTCGACGATCAGAAGAATGGTGTCGCCCGCCTCGAGATTTAGCCGGTCGTCCGGAAGCTGTTCGATGACGCGCTCCTGGACTGCTGCCGGCAGCGCCGGCGCCACGCTGTATTGCGGCGAGGCGCTGACCCTCGGAGCCACTGTCGGGCCGGAGTATTTCAGCGGCAGATAGAGCGTGAAGGTGCTGCCTTTGCCGGGCGTGCTCTGCAGATGAATTTCGCCGCCCAGCAGGCTCGCAAGCTCG
This sequence comes from uncultured Alphaproteobacteria bacterium, assembly GCA_963825105.1. Lineage (GTDB taxonomy): Bacteria > Pseudomonadota > Alphaproteobacteria > Rhizobiales > Xanthobacteraceae > Bradyrhizobium. Next base: position 212,990 of record CAWGSB010000026.1, on the reverse strand, counting down.
CGGCTGATGGCCAGGCCTAAGCCGGTGCCGCCATATTTCCGGCTGGTGCCGGCATCGGCCTGCTGAAACGCCTCGAAGATCAGCTTCTGCTTTTCCAGCGGGATGCCGATGCCGGTATCGGACACCTCGAAGGCGATCACCGCCGGCGAATGGTTGAGGACGGGATGCTCCGCACTCCAGCCGCCGAGCGCCGCCGAGACGCTGAGGCGCACGCCGCCCTCGGCGGTGAACTTGAACGCGTTCGACAGCAGGTTCTTCAGCACCTGCTGCAGGCGCTTCGAAGTCGGTGACGATGCTGCGTCCCAGATTGGGATCGACGTCGATGTTGAACGACAGCTGCCGGTTTTCGGCTTCATGCCGGAACGGGCGCCCCACGGTTTCCAGCAGGTTCGCGGTGAGGATTTCCTCGGCGTCGACCGTCACCGTGCCGGATTCGATCTTGGAAAGGTCGAGGATGTCGCTGATCAGGTTCAACAGGTCGGTGCCCGCGCCATGGATGGTGCGCGCGAATTCGACCTGCTTATGGGTCAGATTGCCGTCGGGATTTTCGGTGAGCTGCTGGCCGAGGATCAGGATGCTGTTGAGCGGTGTCCGCAGCTCGTGCGACATGTTGGCCAGGAATTCCGACTTGTACTTCGAGGTCAGCGACAGTTCGGTCGCCTTCTCTTCGAGTGCGCGCCGGGCCTGTTCGATTTCCTGGTTCTTGCGCTCCACCTCCACATTGCGCTCGGCGAGCTGTTGAGCCTTCTGCTCGAGCTGCTCGTTGGTCTGCTGCAGCTCCTTCTGCTGCGTCTGCAATTCGCCGGCGAGCTGCTGGGACTGTTTCAGCAGCCCTTCCGTCTGCATCGTGGCCTCGATCGAGTTGAGCACGATGCCGATCGAGTCGGTGAGCTGCTCGAGGAAGGTCATTTGCGACGTCGTGAAGGCGCTGACGGAAGCGAGCTCGATGACGGCCTTGACCTGGTTCTCGAACAGCACCGGAAGCACGACGAGATTTTTCGGCACCACCCGCAAGAGCGCCGAATTGACCGGAACCGCGTCGCTCGGGATGTCGGAAACCAGCCGCTGGCGCTTGTCCATCGCGCATTGCCCGATCAGGCCCTCGCCGAACTGCACGATTGGCTGATGCGGGCTGATGCCGTCGCCGGCGTAAGCCGAAAGCAGGCGCAATTGCGGGCTCTCTTCGTTTTCGACCTGGTAGATCACGCCCATATGCGCGTTCACCAGCGGCGTCAGCTCGGTCAGCAGCAGCCGGCCGACCGTGGTCAGGTCGCGCTGGCCCTGCAGCATGTTGGTGAATTTGGCGAGGTTGGTCTTCAGCCAGTCCTGCTCGGTATTGACGTCGGTCGTGAGCCGGAGGTTGCCGATCATCGTATTGATGTTGTCCTTCAGCTCGGCGACTTCGCCTCTGGCGTCGACCTGGATCGAGCGGGTGAGGTCGCCCTTGGTGACGGCCGTCGCCACTTCGGCGATGGCGCGCACCTGCGAGGTCAGGTTGGCCGCGAGCAAATTGACGTTGCCGGTCAGGTCCTTCCAGGTGCCGGCGGCGCCGGGCACGTTGGCCTGACCGCCGAGGCGGCCCTCCACGCCGACCTCGCGCGCCACGCTCGATACCTGATCGGCGAAGGTCGCCAGCGTTTCGGTCATGTTGTTGATGGTGTCGGCCAGTGCTGCGACTTCGCCCTTCGACTTCACGGTAAGATTTTGCTTCAAATCGCCATTCGCAACAGCGGTCACCACCTTGACGATGCCGCGCACCTGTTCGGTCAGATTGGCCGCCATGAAGTTCACGGTGTCGGTGAGGTCCTTCCAGGTTCCGGCCACGCCGGGCACCTGCGCCTGGCCGCCGAGCTTGCCTTCGGTGCCGACCTCGCGCGCGACGCGCGTCACTTCGCCGGCAAAGGCGTTGAGCTGGTCGACCATGGTGTTGATGGTGTTCTTCAGTTCGAGAATTTCGCCCTTCACGTCCACGGTGATCTTGCGCGACAGGTCGCCGCGCGCCACGGCGGTGGTGACTTCGGCGATGTTGCGGACCTGCGTCGTGAGGTTGGCGGCGAGCAGATTGACGTTATCGGTCAGATCCTTCCAGGTGCCGCCGACGCCGGGCACCACGGCCTGGCCGCCCAATCGCCCCTCGGTGCCGACTTCGCGCGCCACGCGCGTCACTTCGGCGGCGAAGGAGCGCAACTGTTCGACCATGGTGTTGAGCGTATCCTTGAGCAGCAGGATCTCGCCGCGCACGTCGACCGTGATCTTTTTCGACAGGTCGCCGCCGGCGATCGCGGTCGCGACTTCGGCGATGTTGCGGACCTGCGCGGTCAGGTTCGACGCCATGAAGTTGACGTTGTCGGTGAGGTCCTTCCAGGTGCCGGCGACTTCGGGCACTTCGGCCTGACCGCCCAGTTTGCCCTCGGTGCCGACTTCGCGCGCCACGCGCGTCACTTCGGAGGCGAAGGCGTTGAGCTGGTCGACCATGGTGTTGATGGTGTTCTTCAGCTCGAGAATTTCGCCCTTCACGTCGACGGTGATCTTGCGCGACAGGTCGCCGCGCGCCACTGCGGTGGTGACTTCGGCGATGTTGCGGACCTGCGCGGTCAGGTTACCCGCCATCGAGTTGACGCTGTCGGTCAAATCCTTCCAGGTGCCGGCGACGCCGGGCACGTTGGCCTGACCGCCGAGGCGGCCCTCGGTGCCGACCTCGCGCGCCACGCGCGTCACCTCGCCGGCGAAGCGGTTGAGCTGGTCGACCATGGTGTTGAGGGTCTCTTTCAGCTGCAGGATTTCGCCGCGCACGTCGACGGTGATCTTGCGGGAGAGGTCGCCGCCGGCGATCGCGGTCGCCACCTCGGCGATATTGCGGACCTGCGCGGTCAAATTGCCGGCCATCGAGTTGACGCTGTCGGTCAAATCCTTCCAGGTGCCGGCGACGCCGGGCACTTCGGCCTGACCGCCGAGCTTGCCGTCGGTGCCGACTTCGCGCGCCACGCGCGTCACCTCGCCGGCAAAGGCGTTGAGCTGGTCGACCATGGTGTTCAGCGTTTCCTTCAGCTGAAGGATTTCGCCGGACACGTTCACGGTGATCTTCTTCGACAGATCCCCCTTGGCCACCGCGGTTGCGACTTCGGCGATGTTGCGGACCTGGCCGGTCAGGTTGGAGGCCATCGAGTTGACGCTGTCGGTCAGGTCCTTCCAGGTGCCGGCGACGCCGCGCACCAGGGCCTGGCCGCCGAGCTTGCCTTCGGTGCCGACCTCGCGCGCGACGCGCGTCACCTCGCCGGCAAAGGCGTTGAGCTGGTCGACCATGGTGTTGATGGTGTCTTTCAGCTCGAGAATTTCGCCGCGCACGTCCACCGTGATCTTCTTGGAGAGGTCGCCATTGGCGACCGCGGTCGTCACCTCCGCGATGTTGCGGACCTGCGCCGTGAGGTTGCTCGCCATCGAGTTGACGCTCTCGGTCAGGTCCTTCCAGGTGCCGGCGACGCCGAGCACGTTGGCCTGGCCGCCGAGCCTTCCCTCGGTGCCGACCTCGCGCGCCACGCGGGTGACTTCGCCTGCAAAGGCGTTGAGCTGGTCGACCATGGTGTTGAGCGTTTCCTTCAGCTGAAGGATTTCGCCCGACACGTTCACGGTGATCTTCTTGGAGAGGTCGCCGCCGGCGATCGCGGTCGCGACGTCGGCGATGTTGCGGACCTGGGCGGTGAGGTTGAGGCCATGAAGTTGACGTTGTCGGTAAGGTCCTTCCAGGTGCCGGCGACGCCGGGCACCTGGGCCTGGCCGCCGAGCTTGCCCTCGGTGCCGACCTCGCGGGCGACGCGGGTCACTTCCGATGCAAATGAGTTGAGCTGGTCGACCATCGTGTTGATGGTGTCCTTCAGCTCCAGAATTTCACCGCGGACGTCCACCGTGATCTTGCGCGAGAGGTCGCCGCGCGCGACAGCCGTGGTGACGTTGGCGATATTGCGCACCTGCGCGGTCAGGTTGCCGCACATCGCGTTGACGGAATCGGTCAGGTCCTTCCAGGTGCCGGCGACGCCGGGGACGATCGCCTGACCGCCCAGCTTGCCGTCGGTGCCGACTTCGCGGGCGACGCGGGTGACTTCGGAGGCGAACGAGCGCAGCTGGTCCACCATGGTGTTGATGGCTTCCTTCAGCTGCAGGATTTCGCCGCGGACGTCGACCGTGATCTTCTTCGACAGGTCGCCGTTGGCGACCGCGATGGTGACCTCGGCGATGTTGCGAACCTGGCCGGTGAGATTGTTGGCCATCGAGTTGACGCTCTCGGTCAGATCCTTCCAGACGCCGGTCACCTCCGGCACCTGGGCCTGGCCGCCGAGCTTGCCTTCGGTGCCGACCTCGCGCGCGACGCGCGTCACCTCGGAGGTGAACACGCTGAGCTGCTTGATCATGGTGTTGACGATGTTCGCCGACTGCAGGAACTCGCCGCCCAAGGGGCGACCGTCGACGTCGAGCTGGACGGTCTGCAATAGATCGCCCTGCGCCACCGCAGCGACGGCGCGCGTCACTTCACGCGTCGGCCAGAGCAGATCGTCGATCAGCGTGTTGACCGAACCCTCCATGTCGGCCCATGAGCCGCTGGCAAGGCCGAACTTGACGCGCTGGCGGGTCTTGCCTTCGCGGCCGACGACCTGGCCGACGCGCTCGAGCTGCTGCGCCATGCGCTGATTGGCGGCGACGATCTCATTGAAGGTATCGGCGATCTTGCCCTCGATGCCGAGATGATCGCCGGTCATTCGCACCGAAAAATCGCCGCTTCGCATCGCCTGAAGCGCGTGCAGCAATTCCTGTGAAGGGTCGGGCTTTCCGTTGGTGTACGATTTGACCTTGGTACGGCGGCGGGCGGATGGAGCGGCAGAGCCGAGATCACTCATGAAGTCCCCCTGAAACGGCAAAGGCGCGCGCGCCTCCGAGCGCCGTGCGAGTCGTTATTCCTGCAGCATCAAATCGTGCGAAGGATCGCGAGACAAGAGAAATACCTGAGGAATTACAATTGTTTAGGTTCCTTGCCTGGAACCAACGGGAATAATTCCGTCGCGGAACCTTTGTTCCGCGCTCAATCAAAATTATTTGTTTTGGCTCTGAAGATCTGCACATCCGGTCAGCGCATCGACCGCGACGCTTGGGAAACTGCCCACTGGCGGAACCGCCTCAGCCTGGGTTCCGCATCCAGTCGTCAGAGGTTCCCGGAGCCGGAACCGTGGCGGGCGCGCTTACGGTGGAACCTGCACGGGAAGCTTCACCGCCGCTTCTGGTTTGGCCTTCTCGGCGGCCGCGGAGTTTCGCCGCCCGCGTCTTGCGGGTTGAATTTGCGGGTCACCTTGATGGCCGCCTGGCTGATGTCGAGCAGCGAACGGCGGCCTTCCTCCATCACCGCGCCGGACTTCTTGTCAAAACTCTCGGCCAGTTCGCGAATCGACTTCACCTTCTCGAACAGTTCATCGACCTTGCCGTCCGCCAGGCCAGGCATGATGCCGTCGATCTTGCTCATGGCGCTGTCGAGGCTGGCGAAAGCATTGTCGGTCTTGCGCATGATGGTTTCGATCGCTTCGCCCTTGCTCGCCAGCGTCGCCGTATAGGTCTCGAAAGAGAGCAGGGCGTCTTTCACCAGCGCCTGATTGCCGACGAGGATGCGGTCGACATTGTGCAGGCTGTCGCGGATCGAACTCGATCTCGCTGAGGTCGGCGGTCAGGACCGGAATGCCGTCCTCGTCCAGCGGCACCGGCGCCGCGGCAGCCGCGCCGCCGGTCAGCGATATCGCCGCCACGCCGGTCAGCCCCTGGAATTCCAGGCCGACAACCGTGTCCTTGCGGATCGGGGCGCCGCTGTCCACCATGACGAGGGCGACGATCCTGCGGGGGTTGTCCAGTTTGAGCGATTTTATCACTCCAATCTGGACGCCATCGAAGTTGACGCCGCCGCCCTTGCGCAGCCCGCTGGCGGAGCCCTCGAAAACGATGCGGAGCGGGCTTTGCTGCCGGAGCGCATGGATTTTCTGGAACCCGAGCAGGCCGGCGAACGCCGCGGCGATCACCGCCAGCGTCGTGGTTCCGATCATCAGGTTGCTCTTCGCCATCCGCTGATTGTACGGGCAAAGCCAGGCGGACGAAAGGCCGACACCGGGGGACGCGGAGACTCATCCCCCCTCCTCACCGCTTCGCGGAGGGAGGGGGAAGAGCGCATCGGCGATGAGGAAGCAGAGAATTGCACCAGCGCCCCTGACGCGCGCTATTCTCCCTAAGTCAGCGTCCATTCCTCGGCGCTGGCGCCGGCGAGCGCCCGGACCCGCGCCTCGTCGGCGGCGAGTTCCTTGGCCGATCCCGAATAGACGACGATGCCGTCATCCAGCACATAGGCGTCGTCGGCGATTTCCAGGCTCATCCGCGCATTCTGTTCGACCAAGAGAACCGAGATGCCCTCGGCCTTCATCTGCTGCACGATGCGGAACACTTCGCGCACGATCAGCGGCGCCAACCCTTGCGAAGGCTCGTCGAGAATCAGCAGCCTCGGGTTCAAGAGCAGCGCGCGGCCGATCGACAGCATCTCCTGCTCGCCGCCGGAAAGCTGCCGGCCGCGGTTGAGCCTGCGCTCCTCGAGGCGCGGGAAGAGCTTATAGATACGCTCGATGGTCCACGGCCCGGCGCGCTCCAGCGGAACCTTGAGATTTTCCTCGACGCTGAGATTGGCGAAGATGCGCCGGCCCTCGGGCACATAGCCCACCCCCTGGGCGGCGATGCGGAAGGTCGGCCAGCGCGTGGTGTCCTCGCCGAAGACCGTGATCTTGCCCTCGCGCGCCGGGGTCAGGCCCATCAGGCTGCGCAGCGTCGTGGTCTTGCCCGCGCCATTGCGTCCCAAGCAGCGCGGTGATCTTGCCCTCGGCGACGCTGAGACTGACGCCATGCAGGATGTGGCTCTTGCCGTAATAGGTGTGGAGGCCTTCGGCTGTCAGGGCTGCGGTCATGCGGCATTGCCCAGATAAGCGGCCTGAACGGTCTCGTTGGCGGCGATCTCCTGCGGCGTGCCTTGCGCCAGCATCCGGCCCTGATCGAGCACGCAGATGCGGTCGGCGAGATGGAACACGACGCGCATGTCGTGTTCGATCAGCACGATGGTGTAGTTGGAGTCGCGGTGCAGCCGGCGGATCAGCTGGGTGATCTGGAAGGTCTCCTGGTCGCCCATGCCGGCGGTCGGCTCGTCGAGCAGCAACAGATGCGGCTTCAAGGCCAGCGCCATCGCGATCTCGGCGGCGCGCTGGTCGCCATGCGCGAGTTCGCCGACCAGTCGGTCCGCCTTGGTTTCCAGCGAAACCAGTTTGAGCGTTTCCTCGACATTGCGGTGGATTTGCTCGGTTTCCGCGCGGTTGATCCAGGGCCGCAACCGGTAGCCGCCGGCCACTTCCGCGGCAATGCGGACGTTTTCGAACACGGTGAGCTCGGGAAAGATCTCGGTAATCTGGAAGGTCCGGGCCATGCCGAGCGTGACGCGCTCATGCGTGGCAAGTCTGGTGATGTCGCGGCCGTCGAAGCTGATGGTGCCCGAGGTCGGCGGAAAAAATCCCGAGATCAGGTTGAAGAACGTCGTCTTGCCGGCGCCGTTCGGCCCGATGATCGCGCACAGCTCGCCCTTGGCCACGCTCAGCGACACGTCGCGCACCGCCACGAGATTGCCGAATCGCTTGCTGACGTCGTTGATTTCGAGAACGTTCATGCCTTGCTCCGTTGAAGGAAGCCAAGCAATCCGCGCGGGAAGAACAGGACGACGAGGACGAACAACAGTCCGACGAACGACATCCAGTTGACGGTGATGCTCGACAGATAATCCTGCAGGACCACGAACACGGCGGCGCCGAGCAGCGGGCCCCAGAAACTCCGCATCCCGCCCATCACGGCCATCATGACGAAATCGCCGGACTGGCTGTAATGCAGGCCCCTCGGATCGGCGAAGTTGTTGACCAGCGCATAGAGCGCGCCGGCAAAGCCCATGAAGAAGCAGGACAGGGTGAAGGCGATCCAGATGTGCCGTTCCACGGGAATGCCGAGGAAGCGGGCGCGGCGCTCGTTCTCGCGGATCGCGATCATGGTGCGGCCGAACGGCGAGCGCAGAATGAAGGCCATGGCGCCGATCACCAGCGCGAAACAGAACAGCACGAAGTAATAGAAGTTGTTGGCGTCTGAGAGAATGTCGAGCTTGAACAGGCCGAAATCGATCGGCTGGCGCGAGAAGCCGCGCAAGCCGTCGTCGCCGCCGGTCAGCGAGCTCCACTGAAAGGCGATGTAGTAGAACACCTGGCCGAACGCGATCGTCACCATGGCGAAATAGACGCCGCGCCGCCGCACGATCAGGGTGCCGAGGATGGCGCCGCAGAGCCCGCCCAGCAGCATTCCGGCGATCAGCGCCAGCGGCGTGCTGGGCGCGAGAAATTTCAGCGTCAGCCCGGCGCCATAGGCGCCGAGCCCGAAATAGGCGGCGTGACCGAAGGACAGCACGCCGGTGAACCCAAGCAGGAAATTCACCGACATCGCCGCCAGCCCGAGCACCAGCACGCGGGTGGCGAGCGCGGTATAGCCGCCGAGCGGCGCCATCCAATAGGGGGCGAACAGCAGGGCTGCCCAGATCGCGGCGAGCGCGATCAGCTTGCGGGTTTGTTCGGCGCTCAAGTCATCATTCCTTCTTCGCCGAACAGTCCGCGCGGACGCACCAGCAGCACCACCGCCATCATGACGTAGATCACCGCCTCGCTGGCGGCGGGGAGAAACACCGCCGTCAATCCCGACGCCACCCCGATCAGCAGGCCGCCGACCAGCGTTCCCGGCAGGCTGCCGATGCCGCCGACGATGATGGCGATGAAGCTCGGCATCAACAGGCCGGTGCCCATGGTCGGTTCAAGGCCCAGTTGTCCGGCGGCGAGAACGCCGCTGAGACCCGCGAGAAAGATGCCGACCGCGAAATTGAGCGAGCGCAGCATTTGCACGTTGATTCCCAGCGCCGCGACGGTCTCGAGGTCGAGCGTGCCGGCACGGATGCGAACGCCGAGACGGGTGTAGCGCAGCAGCAAAAACAGCAACGCCACCGCGATCATCACCACCGCCACCATGAACAGGCGATAGCCGGTGATGAAGAACAGTTCATTGCTCAGCGGCTGCGCCAGAAATGCCGGAATGGTGACCGGCTTGCCCTGCGGGCCAAAGATGAAGCGCGTGCCATCCTCGACCATGAACGCCAGGCCGAAGGTCAGCAGCAGGCTGTAGAGCGGATCGCGTCCATAGAGCGGGCGGATCAGCACGCGTTCGACGGCGAGCCCGATAATCGCCGTCAAGGGCGGCGCCAGCAGCAGCGCGCCCCAGAAGCCGATATAGGGCGTGATCGTATAGGCGATGTAGCCGCCGATGACGAGAAACCCGCCATGGGCGAAATTGATGACGTTGCTCAAATTGAGGATGAGCGAAAGGCCGAGCGCCATCAGCACGTAGAAGGCGCCGATGATGAGCCCGTTGGTGACGTTGAACAGGAGCAGTTGCGTCATAATTCACCGGAACGAAACACAGGCATCTGACCCGGGAGGCAAGCTCCCGGGCCTGAGGAAATAGCGGACTTCATGCTAGGACGGCCACTGCACGGTGCAGCCGGTTTCGCTGACCGCAGGCGCGGTCTTGTCGCCGGCGATGACTTCGTCGACGCGGAACAGATCTTCCGCATCGTCCTTGCCCTTCGACTGCGCCTCGCCGACGAAGGACGACGTCATCAGCTGATGATCGCCCTTGCGATAATAGACCTTGTTCGGCTGCAGCTTGACGTCGTCCGGCAGCTCGAAGTTTTCCAGGGCAGCGGCGAGCTTGACCGCGTCGGTGGTCTTCTGCGCGTTCGCGATCAGGGCAAAGGTCATGGCCGAAGTATAGCCGAACCAGTGCCGCGCGGTCGGAACGTTGCCGTTGTTGACCTTGCGGATATCGGCGACGAATTTTTCGACGCCGGCAACGCCCGGCTGCTTCCAGTACCATTCGAACATCCACACCCCGATGCGCGCTTCCGGCGGCAATGCGGCCAGCGATTCCAGCTCCTGCTGCGTTCCCGCCACGTGGATCTGCTTGTTGAGGCCGAACTGCACCACCTGCTTGAGGCAGTTGATCATGTCGGAGCCCTGCACCAGCAGGATCAGCACGTCCGGATTGGCCGCCCGCGCCTTGATCAGATAGGCGGAGAAATCCGTGGTGCCGAGCGGCGTCAGCTCGTTGCCGGTGACGGTGCCGCCGAGCTTCTTCAGGTCGTCGGTGCAGGCGTCATACAGCGTGTGGCCGAAGGCGTAATCGGGCGTGATGAAATGCCATTTCTTGCCGTATTTGCTGAACAGCACGTTCGATACCGAATTGGCTTCCATCCTCGTGGTGTTGCAGACGCGGAACACATTCCACTTGCAATCCTTGCCGGTAATCGAATCGGTGTGGCCGCCGGAGACGATGTGCAGGATTTTCTTTTCGGCGGTGACCTGGGCGATCGCGGCCGCGATGCCCGAATTGACGTCGCCGATCATGAAGTTGACCTGATCCCGCTCGATCAGCTTGCGCGCCTTTTGCACGCCGGTGCCGACGTCATTGGCGGAATCTTCCACCAACAGCTCGACCTGGCGTCCGAGAATGCCGCCTTTGGCGTTCATCTGCGCAACCGCGAGCTTGGCTCCCATCACCTCGTTGCCGGCAGGCGCCGCGTAGACGCCGGTGAGCGGATCGACCATGCCCATCCGGATCGGCGTCTCGCCGCGCGCCTGGATGATGAAGGGGGACGCCACCTGAAAGGCGCCGAGCGCGGCGGCGCCTTTTATCAGCGTGCGGCGATCGAATTTCGGATTGAAAATTGGCGATGTCATGAGCTTCTCCCTGAGGGTTCGTTGCGTTTCTTCTTAGAAACCTTCGTCCTGGTGCCGTGCGGCACCAGACGCCGTGTCGTCCTGAATCAGGCTAGGCCGGCCATTGAATCTTGCAGCCGGTGGCCTCGGCCGGTCCGGCGGCTTTTTCGCCGGGCACGGGGTTGTGTATCGTGAACATATTGTCCGGATCGCCCTTGGGCGGGTGCGCCTCGCCGACGAACACCGTGCTCATCAATTCGATGGTCGCCGGCGCGGTAGGCCGGCGCCCCCGGCTGCAGGGCGACCTCCGGCGGCAGCTTGAAGCCGGAAAGCGCATGCGCGAGCTTCGGCGCATCGAGCGTCTTCTCCTGGTTCGCGATCAGCGCCAAGGTCTGCACCGACGCATAGCCGAACCAGTTGCGCGCGGTGGCCGAGACGCCCGTGATCTTCTTGATCGAGGCGTTGAATTCCGCGACATGCGGCACGCCCGGCTGATCCCACCACCATTCCATGGTCCACCATCCGACCCGCGCGCCATCGGGCACGGCGCGGATGCTTTCCAGCTCGAACAGGGTGCCGCCGACCGCCATTTGCTTGTCGAGACCGAACTGGACGAACTGCTTCAGGCTCGAGACCTGGTCGCCGCCGCCCATGACGTTGATCAGCACCTGCGGACCATAGGCCTTGGCCTGAATCAGATAGGCCGAATAATCCGCCGTGCCCAGGGGCACCAGCGAGCCGGCGGAGGTGCCGCCCGCGGCTTTCAGGACCTTTTCGAAGCCGGCCTGCACCGAATGGCCATAGGCGTAGTCCGGCGTCAGGAAGTACCACTTCTTGCCGAACTTCTCGATCAGCGTGGTGGCGATCGCGTTGGCGTCCATGGTGGTGGAGTTGCAGACCCTGAACACGTTCCAGGAGCAATTTGCGCCGGTGATCGGATCGGTGTGGCCGCCCGAGACGATATGGAGCACCTTCTTTTCGCTGGTGACCTGCGCCATCGCGATCGCGATGCCGGAATTCACGTCGCCGATGATGAAACTCACCTGATCGCGCTCGATCAGCTTGCGCGTCTTCTGCACGCCGGTGCCGACATCGTTGGCCGAGTCTTCGATCAGAAGTTCGACCGGCCGGCCCAGAATGCCGCCCTTCTTGTTGATCTCCTCGGCGGCGAATTTGGCGCCCACCACCTCGCTCTGTGCGATCGCGGCATAAACGCCGGTCAGCGGATCGACCATGCCGATCTTGACCGGGGTTTCGCCGCGGGCCTTGATGATGAAGGGGGAAGAAAATTGCACCGCAGCAATTGCGGCGCTGGATTTCAAAATAGTCCGCCGATCGATCGACCAGGATCGTCGCGAAGTAGCCATGCTGTCCTCCCAGACAAAATTACGTTTTTTGATGGCGGGCATTCTTCGATGCCTTGGCCGGGCCGGGAGCCTAACCTTTCCGGCGTGGCTTTGCCAATCATCAACCCGCGAGAATCCTGCAACCTTCGGCCTAGTAGGTGTGCCTACAAAATGCGTCTTGGGCACAAGGCCCGACTTTACTGACGGCCATTCACCGCGACAAGCGGTACTGTCCGATTTGAACCGGAACCAGGAAGCGCAAGCGGTCTAGCCGGTATCGGCGCAGCGTGGCAAAACTGATCGAAGTCCGCGGCCTCGCCGATCGTCTCGCTCCGCCCTCAATGCCCGGCGGCGCTGTTGGCGGCCGCGTTGTTGAGCACGATCAGGGCGTCGACGGCGACGCCGGTCTTGGCATTGATCAGGAACGGATTGACGTCGATCGAGGCGATGCGGGTGCCGGCGTCGGCCATCAGATTGGACAGGCCGACCAGCGCCTTCACGGCGGAGGCCTCGTGCAGCGCCGGCTTGCCGCGATAGCCCTTCAGCTTGACCCCGGCCTTGGTCCGGTTGATCAATTGTCTGGCTTCGGCCGCGTCGAGCGGTGCGCCGGCCAGCGCGACGTCCTTCATCAGTTCGATATCGATGCCGCCGGTGCCGAACAGCACCACCGGGCCCATTTCGGCATCGAGCGCGGCGCCCACCACAAGCTCAAGCTCGGCCTTGACCTGCTGCGCGATCAGGATGCCCTCGAGTTTCGGCTTGCCTTTCAGCTTCTTCACCCGCGCGGTGATGTCGTTGAAGGCTTTCCTGACCTCGGCGGCGCTGTTGAGGTTCAGCACCACGCCGCCGATGTCGGATTTGTGCAAAATCTCCGCGCTGACGACCTTGGCGACAACCGGAAAGCCGATCTTCCTGGCGGCCTTCACGGCGTCCGCGGCCGTCTGCACGATCTCTTCCTTCGACACCGGAATGCCATACGCCCTCAGCAATTTTTTCGACGCGACCTCGTCGAGCGCAGCGCCCGTGGCGTTCTTCAGCGTTTTCTCCAGCGTCGCGCGCGCGGACGCGGAGGAGCTCGATGCGATGTCCGGCACCACCTTGCGCAAGCCGGCGTAATCGATCAGCGACTTGATCGCGCCCACCGCCCGGTCCATGCCCTGCATGACGGCGATATGCGGCAGCGACTTGCGCAAGGCCTTGGTGAATTCGGTGAAACCGATCGACATCGCGCTGATATAGACGACGGGTTTGGAGGCGGCGCCGGCCATCTCGTTGACGATGCGCAAATTGCGTTCGCGCTGTTCATGCGGCGCCTTCGGCAGCTCGGAGTCGATGATGACGATGTCGGTGTCGGGATCGTCGATCATGATCTTGATCGATTGCATGTAGACCGAAGGATCGACCACGGCGGCGAAGCCGGCGTCGAGCGGATTGCCGACGATGGAGCCGGGCCCGAGCATTTTTGCAAGCTTGTCGCTGGCGCTCTTGCTCAGGGGGGCAAAATTCAGGCCGGCCGAATGGAAGGCGTCGATCAACAGACCTCGCTTGCCGCCCGACAAGGTGACCGCGGCAAGGCGGTTACCCTTCGGCGGGTCGGCATGGACGAAGCATTCGGTGGTTTCGATCAGCTCGTCGAGACCGCGGGCCCGGATCACGCCCTCCCGCGTCGAGATGGCGTCAAACGTCTCGATCGAGCCGGCCAGCGCGCCGGTGTGCGCCATGGCCGCGGCGCGGCCGCCTTCGGATGCGCCGAGTTTGAGCGCGATCACCGGCTTGCCGGCCGCGCGCGCGGCCTTGCAGGCGTCGCGGAACCCCTTGGTGTTGCGCACGCCTTCCAGATAAACCACGATCACGCGGATGGAGGGATCGGCCGCGAAATAGCTCATCAGGTCGGGCGTCTCGAGGCCGGCCTCGTTTCCGGTCGTGACCATGTATCCGACGCCGACGCCGCGATCCTCCAGCGCCTGGCGGATCGCCATCACGATCGCGCCGGATTGACCGGCGATCGCCACGGGACCTGCTTCCATGGTGACGATTCGGTCGTCGATGTTGGTGAACATCTTTTCGCCGGCGCTGAGATTGCCGAGACAATTCGGGCCGGTGACCGCAAGCCCGGTCTCCCGGATCGCCTGCTGCAATTCGGCGGCGAGCCGCTGGCTTTCATCGTCCTGCAATTCGCTGAAGCCGGACGTGACGATGGTGGCCGAGCGCGCGCCGGCCGCCGCCGCGTCGCGGATCACCTGAACCGCGAAGCGCGCCGGCACCAGCACCAGCACGTGATCCGGCTTGTCCGGCAGGCTGGCGAAATCCTTGTAGCAGGGAACCCCCCAGATGGTTTCGCGCCTGGCGTTGACAGGATAAAGACCGCCTTCGAATTTGTACTTGATCAGATTGTTCCAGATGCGCTCGGCGTAGTTGCCCGGCTTGTCGGTGGCCCCGACCAGCACGATGTTGCGCGGATGGAGCATCGCATGAATGCGTTTGACGATATCGCTGGCGTCCGACGAAGGCGACCATTTGCCGGTTGAGACAGACGCGGCGCTTACCTGAGCTTCCATAGGCGTGACCCTTACCCTTCGATATTTTTTCCGAAAATGAACGATCGGCAGGGGATCGCCATTTTGCGTGATTTTTCATTCTTATTATGGGGAGTCGGGGAGGAGGGCAACTCGCGAAGCTGTGCAATGCCGGCAAGGGCCGTTCCCCGGCTCGTTTCGGCAGACGCCGCTCCGGGTGCTTTATTTATCCGCTTCGCCGTCCGCGAACCTGCCGTGGCGTGGAATAAAAGTGACGGGGTATATGGGTTTTTGAGCCTATACTGGCCGGATGTTGGACAGTCAGACAGAACCCCGGACGATCGCGCCGCTGTTCTCGGTCATCATTCCCCTGGAATTTCACCGCGGCCAATGGGAGCGTTGCTGGCAGGGCTGGCAATCGCAGACCCTCGACAGGGACGCCTTCGAAATCATCCTGGTGGTGCCTCCGAATTTTCCGGCGCGCGATAAATTGAGCGGGCTCAAAGGCGCGTCTCGCCTCGAATATTCAGACTGTTTGCACGATATTGGTCTTTGCGCGGCGGGCGCGGCAAGGGCACGCGGCAAGTTCCTGTTCTTCACCGAGGCGCATTGCTGGCCCGAGCCGGACGTGCTCGAACTCTGCCTGCAGGCGTTCCGCGCCCATGCCGACTGGACCGCGTTTTCCTGCAAGTCGGTACGAGTCAGTCATAACAGTTTGTCTGAAGCCGAAGCAGACATGTACGAGGCCGACATCGAATACGGCATGAAGATCCATCCATGGCGGAAAATTCTCGACCAGTGTTTCGTGACGCGGCGGGAGGCCTACGAGGAATGCGGCGGCCTCAATCCCGAATTCGGACATTTCTCCGAATGGGTGCTCGCAGCGAAGTATTTCGAACGCGGTCACAAGATCGCATATCTGCCGGAAGCGCGAATACATCATTACTACATCGGATCGCTCGCCGAGCTGAAAGCCTTCACGCTGGATTTCGTGGAAGGAGAAATCCGCTATTTCAGCCAGCAACGGAATGAGCCTGGCGGTCTCCTGGAGCCTCCGCCCGAACTGATCTGCCGGGGCAACTTCGACCGTGCCATGGCGCGAGGAATATTGCGCATGATCCTGCAGGACATTCGGATCCCCGGCAGATGGAAGCAGAATATGTTCGCGATTCTGCGCTGGACATCTCCCGCGATATCCGGCGATGGCGTCGCGCGGGGCGCCGCCGCGGTGAGCGCACTCCATGCCTACCTTGCCGTGAAGCTGGCCTTGATGGCCGGCTCGCGCGAATGGTTGGCGGTTCGTTTCAAGCGCTATATCGAGGCGTTGATCCGGTATCAGCGGCTGACCTGCATCCGGGCCGAGCGCTTGCGTCAGGCCGCCGAAGGGACGCAGGGTGCCGTCACCGGATCGGGCGTGAACGCCGCGGTTCTGGATCGAACGGGCTTCTATCCGCTGGAGCAATACCAGGGCCGCGCGTTTCGCTGGAGCGAGACCGTGGCCGCGATCCGGCTTCGAGCAAGCGCGGGGCGCCAGTCCGTCCGCATCAAATGCGTGCCGGTCCGCAAGCTGTCCGGGGAAATCGACCTTCGCTTCTATTTCAATGGCCGGCGTATTCCGGACGGCGCGATATCGATGGATGCGGATGCTTTCGAAATCGGGATCGATCTGCCGCAGCCGGGAGCGGGCGAGCTGGGATGGATTTGCCGTCCTTTCGAGGCGAAAGCGGATCGGCGCCATCTTGGATTGCCGGTCATGCGCGTTGAACTGGTGTCTTTGGCGGGCCACCTCCCGGCGCGAGAGACCAATTCGCCGTCGCTTCAAAGTTGAAGTCGGTGTAATCAGGAACCGGGTGTCGTCGCGCCGGTCATCGCGTCGGCCAAATGCTGTTTCATGTGCTGTTGAAAGGCTTACCTCTGTCGTTCGAACCGGACCATCCGCCCAGCCGGCTGCAGCTCGCCGCCACGGACTTCGCGGGCGCGATGGCGCTTTGGCCGCTCTGGGTCAGGCTGGGCTGGCACGATATCCTCTACCGCTATCGCCGGTCGCTGCTCGGGCCGTTCTGGTTCACGGCGAACACGGCGATCACCATCGTGGCGCTGGGCATCGTGTATTCGCAGATCCTGAAGATGCCGGCGCGCGAGCTGATGCCCTATGTATGCGTCGGACTCCTGATCTGGGGTTTCATCAGCGCGGTCCTCAACGGCGCCGGAGAAGTTTTTTCGGGCGCCGAAAGCTATATCAAGCAGGTGCGGCTTCCCTATCTGCTCTACGTCTTCCGCTTTATCTGGAGCAGGACGATCATCTTCGCGCATGATTTCCCGATCTTCGTCGCCGTGATCGTCTATTTCGGCATATGGCCAGGTGCGGTCGCGCTGCTGGCCATTCCGGGATTTCTGCTGCTGTCATTGAACGCCGCGCTGATCACGGTCACGCTTGGAATGGCGTCCGCGCGGTTTCGCGACGTGCCACGCATCATCACCAGTGTTGTCCAGATCGCGTTTCTAATCACGCCCATTCTCTGGACTCCCGACCTGCTCGGCCCCCGAATCTATCTCGCCTACGGCAATCCATTCTTCCATTTGATCGAGATTGTCCGCCGTCCGCTGCTCGGAAGCCTGCCGGCGACCGAAACGGTTGGGGTGACGCTGTTCATTACGGCCCTCAACCTGATTGTAACGTTGCTGTTGTTTTCCCGATACCGTGGCCGGATCGCCTATTGGGTATGAAGTCATGAAGCCCGACACAGGCGGCCAACACCGCGAAGTCCGCGTCAGCCTGGATGCCGTCGCCGTTTCCTTCCCGGTCTACCAGGCCGATTCGCGCTCGCTGAAGAAGCGCGTGCTGTTCCGCGGGTCTGGTGGAAGAATCGGCCGCGACGCAAACCAGCGCATTGTGGTAGAGGCGTTGCGGGACGTCTCGCTGTCGCTGAGAAGCGGCGACCGGCTGGCGCTGGTCGGTTCCAACGGCGCCGGCAAGACCACCTTGCTGCGGGTGATCGCAGGTATCTACGAGCCCGCCCATGGCACGGTGACAACGCGCGGGCGGATATCTCCGATGTTCGACGTCAATCTCGGCATCGATCCGGAACTCAGCGGCTACGAAAACATTCGCACGCGCGGCCTGTTGCTCGGAATCTCCTCGCGCGGCATCGAGAACCAGATACCGGAGATCGCCGAATTCTCCGAGCTCGGCGACTATCTGGATATGCCGGTCCGGACCTATTCGTCCGGAATGATGCTGCGGCTTGGCTTTGCCGTCGCCACCTGCTTCGAGCCGGAGATTCTCCTGATGGACGAATGGATTCTGGCCGGCGACGCGCATTTCATGGCCAAGGCCCAGTCGCGAATTCAGAAATTCGTCGAGCGCGCGAGCGTGCTGGTGCTGTCCTCGCACAATCTCGACCTGTGCAGCCGCTGGTGCACGAAGGCGCTCTGGCTTGAGCAGGGACAGGTCAGGGCGCTCGGGCCCGTCGAGGAGGTGCTTGGAGAATACCGTCAATTCTCTTCGGCGCAATAGCGCAAGATATTCTAGTATTTCAGCAGGCCCAATTTATAGCCCCAGTGAAAAACGAACTGGCGCGCGACATAGGGAGCAATCGCGCGGCGGATCTCCATTTGACTGGGCGCAAAGCCCAGATATCGCAGCCGCAACGTCTGCATCTCCTTGACGCCGACGTCATAGGTGGCGGCCGTCTTCTGCTCGTCGTGAACGCGGAAGCAGGCGAGAAACCGCGGCAGCCGCGCGAATTTGAATCCCGCCGCCTGCGCCCGCAAAATAAAATCCCAGTCCAGCGCATAGTGGAAGCTCTCGTCGATCGGCGCGATTGCCTGCCAGACCCGGCGGCGCCAGAACATGGTTTCCTGCGGGATGTAGTCGGCGTATTGCAGCGTCTTGCCGTCGTGCGGTGGAAAAACGGCGCGGCCTATTTCCAGCCCGTCGCCGTCGATGAAGACGCGATGGCCATAGACGATGTCGACGTCCGGCCGTGTCAGGAAGAAACGGGCGACCGCCGCGAGCGTTCCCGGCAGCAGCACATCGTCGCTGTTCAGATAGGCCATGATGTCGCAATCGACGCCGGCGAAGCCAAGATTGATCGCATGGGATTGTCCGCTGTCCGGCTCGCTGCGCCAGCTGATGCGGTCGCCGTGTTTTTTCAGGAGTTCGAGCGTGCCGTCGACGGAAACCCCGTCCTGCACGTGATAATACAGGTTCGGGTAGTTCTGATTAAGGACACTGTCGATCGTGGCGTCCAGAAACCGCGCATGATTGTAACTCGGCGTGACGATCGCGACGCGCGGCGCTTCCGCGGGCAACGCCGGGGGCGGGGGAAGGGCGGCGAGCCTGACGGGACGGGGCGAATATTGCTCAAACGTCCACATCGGCGGACGCAGCCAATGCCTTCGAAGAAGGTGCCGGGACCTTACATAGGCGCTTCTCAAGCGATCCTGGCCCTTCTCGAGCTGCACGATCCGATGCTCCATTCGGTCCAGTATCCGCAAGATTTCTTGCTTGAATTCGTCGTCCATTCCGTCGCCCCGCCATCCTCCGCGAGTGATAAGGAAAATATCGGGTTATGACCAATTCCCTCGAGCTTTGAAGAAATTACCACAAAAATAACAGCTTCCGGCCCGGCCCAAACGATCGGAACCGGCCTCTTTGGGCCGATATCAGTCGAACCGGAGCCATCCGAGCGCCATGCCCAAAGGCCGTGTGTCGGTCGAATCCGGGTCGATATCGCAGGGCCTTTGCATGACCGGACAATTGAACGTCAGCCGGGCGAGATGCGGGTCGGTCGCCCAGGCTGTCGCCGGGATGTCGCTCTCGATCAGGATGCCGCCTTCGACTTGCCGTTTCTGCAGGGCCAGGGGCGCCGAGTTCAGCGCGATCCCGAGACGGTCCAGCGCCGGCTCGCTGATGACGTGGGAAAGGAGGCATTTGAATTTCGCGGCTCCGGGTTTCGCAACACGGAGGTTGAGAGTAGCGGCGGGCGCTGAATTCCAGCACAGCCATCTGCCCTGATGATGTTCGCGTTCGTACCATCCATAGCCTTGGATCGGCTGGTCCGGCGTAAATATTTCCCCGTCCACGGGCCACGCCGTATCCGCAGAGGCCGCATCCGGAGGCCGGTCGCGCAATGCCCTGAGCTTCTGCTCGAACAGGCGGCGGGCCTCCTCATACAATCGCAAATCAAGCAAATTCCATGCGCGGAGGATTTCGATGCACTTCGGATCGGCATCGGGTGAATTCGACCGGGCAGTGACGTTGAGATGCTGCAGAGGTCCCAGCCTTCCCCAATTCATCATGTGTCCCAATAACCGCAGCGTATCATCGAGCCGCTCGACAAGGCCGGCCAGATCGATTTGGGCCAGGTGACGCAGCGCGGTCTCGATAAGCCGCGGATCGTCATCGGCGAGGCCGGCGCAGGAAGCCCCCGCCAAATCCCGGGTCTGGATGTTGGACAGCCAGTGCCGCGCCAGCGCTTCCTCCTCGACCAGGAACCGCAGCATGCCGAGATGCCGGGCACGATCCGTGAAGCGGCGGCGGCCCTGGTATTCCGACGCGCTCAGCTCGGTTGCGAGGATGCGAAAGCGCGGTCTCGTCGTGGTTTCGGAAGAAATCAAAGGCCGAGAGGCATCGCGAAACCGGCTCGCGCAGCATCGTGAAAATCGTCGGCCGGGTGCCGAAGCGTTGCGCGTAGTCGAAATCGACATGGCCGGTGGCGAAGCACGCGTCGCCCGGCGCCTGCGGACCGCTGACGGAATGGGCCTGAAACAGCAGCCGGTTGGCGGGAAACCTGTTCGCGAGCAGGCCTCGCAGCGATACTCCCGCGGTCTTGCGAATGTGAATAAACAGGAACGGCCGGGCAGTTTCGGTGCTCATCTCATGCGCGTTCGCTTACCCGGCCGGCCGCGGGCGCGATGGCGAGGCGATACCGGCGAGCAGCACGGCGAGAATCCCGGTCAGGAATATTCCGTCGAAGGTCCCCGCGCCGCCGATCGAGGCGACCGGCGCGCCAAGCCCGCTGATCTTGCCGAGATTGAGAAGATCGGCGCCAACGAGCGTTCCCATCGAGCCGCCGATATAGGCAAGCGGCGCCGCATATTCGCGGGAGAGGATGAAGGCCAGGATGGCCGTGGCCACGACCGGCGCAAAGACCGGAACCGCGATGCCGATGCCCGCAACCGGCGTGGCCATGGCATGGATGATGAAGGCGATCGCGGCGATCGCGATCGCCGCCTTGAGCCAGAGCTGATACCGGATGACGAGATAGGTGGACATCAATGTCGGGATCACCGCGCCGCCGACATTGACGGCGAGCACCGTGCCGGGCCACTGCACCACGACCGGCACGACATACTGCATGCCGAAGAACTCGACGATCTGCCCCGACCTGACCGGCGGTCCGGGCAGGATCGTGATGGGAATGTTGAAATAGCTGCCGATCAGCGAACCGAACAGCAGCAGCAAGGCGGCCCCCGGCCCGATGCCGAGCCGCATATAGGCATAGCGGAGAATGCGAAGCTGGATCAGGATGACCAGCCCCACCACCAGGAACACCAGGACCGAAAACAATCCCGGCGTCAGCGGCAAATAGTGAACCTGGGAATTCATCATCTCGAAGGCCTGGTAACGGTTGGATTAGCCGGCCACGTGCTTAGCTGGGAACCATTTCACGCGATCGCAAGGAATTCAAATACCCCATGCAGGGATTCCTGCATCCTTGCGACGACCGCCGCGTGGCGGAGAGGGAAGTCATGAGCGAAGCGAGCCGCCGGGATCACTGGGAGAACGTCTACACCGGCAAGGGCGAGAACCAGGTGAGCTGGTTTCAGGAAACGCCGGCGCTCTCCCTTGAGCTGATCGAACTTGCCGGGGCCGTCCAAAACTCCGGCATCATCGACATCGGCGGCGGCGCCTCGCGGCTTGCCGATGGCCTGGTTGCGAAAGGCTACGAGGATGTCACGGTGCTCGATCTGTCGGCGGCGGCGCTGGCTGCCGCGCGATCGCGCATGGGCGACAAGGCCGGCCGGGTGACATGGATTGCGGCCGACGTCACCACCTGGGAGCCGTCGCGAAGCTACGATATCTGGCACGACCGGGCGGCCTTTCATTTCCTCACCCTTCCGCAGGATCAGGCCGCCTATGTGGCCCGGCTCCGCCGCGCCCTGCGGCCGGGCGGACATGCCATCATCGGCACGTTCGCGCTTGACGGCCCGGAACGATGCAGCGGCCTCCTCGTCAGCCGTTACGACGCCGGCAGCCTGGCCGCGACGCTGGGACCCGGCTTTGAGCTGACCGATACGCGGCGGCATGAGCACGTCACGCCGTGGGGCGCGACGCAGAAGTTTCAGTTCAGCACCTTCCGGCGCCGGCCGGACTGATCCAAACGTTGCCGTCATTCCGGGGCGCGCGTCAGCGCGAACCCGGAATCCAGAAGTAAGTAAAACAATATCGAGATTCCCCGATGCGCAATCGCGCATCTGAGGTTCGACGCTTCGCGTCGCCCCGGAATGACGGTATCGCTCGTCGCGCTCCGACCTCTTCCCGCCGGGGAGAGGGTCGGGGTGAGGGGCTGTCTCGGCAAATGCGGACGACGATGTATGCGTGGTAAGTCCCCCTCACCGGAGTGCACCGAACGTTGCCGTCATTCCGGGGCGCGCGTCAGCGCGAACCCGGAATCCAGAAGTAAGTAAAACAATATCGAGATTCCGGGTTCGACGCTTCGCGTCGCCCCGGAATGACGGTATCGCGTGGTAAGTCCCGCTCACCCGGAATGACGGTATCGCTCGTCGCGCTCCGACCTCTCCCCGCCGGGGAGAGGTGAACTGAGGCCGCGGACAGGCTGATCCAAGCAAAACCATCTCACTTTAGTTTAGGGGTCGTCCGCTTGCGTCGCGCCCGTCACGAGGCGGCGGCCCTGGCGATATCGGCCGGCGAAGGCGCGCCGAAATTCTTCCGCAGGGTCGGCTTGTGGATCTTGCCGGTGGCGTTGCGCGGCAGGGCATCGACGAATTTGATCACATGAGGGCGCTTGAAGCGCGCGAGGTTGGCCGCGCAGTGCGCATTGATTTCCGTTTCGGTAATGTCGTGCCCCGGCTTCACGGCAATGATCGCGAGGCCCACTTCGCCCCATTGCTCGCTCGGAATGCCGATCACGGCGGCTTCCGCGATTCCCGCGAGCTGGTGCAGCACGTTCTCGACCTCGGCCGGGTAGACGTTCTCGCCGCCGGAAATGTACATGTCCTTCCAGCGGTCGACGATGTAGTAAAAACCTTCCTCGTCGATCCTTGTGGCGTCGCCGGTATGCAGCCAGCCGTCGGTGAAGGACGAGGCGTTGGCGTCCGGCCGGTTCCAGTAGCCGGGCGTGATGTTCGGTCCCCTGACCCATAATTCGCCGAGCTCGCCGACGCCGGCATCCCGCCCGTCGGGCGTGACGATCCGCACTTCCGTGTGCAGCACCGGCTTGCCGGAGGAGCCGGCCTTGCGGCGGGCGTCCTCGCGGTCGAGCATCAGCACCGCGGGGCTCGTCTCGGTCATGCCGTAACCCTGCTGCAGCGCGACGCCGCGCTCCTCCCACACTTTCAACAGCGGCACCGGCATCGGCGCGCCGCCGACGCCGCAGATCACGAGCCGGCTGAAGTCGGAGGTGGCAAACGCGGGATGCTGCGCCATGAACTGATAGATCGACGGCACGCCGAAGAACTGGTTGATGCCGTGCGCGGGATCGCTGATCAGTTCGAGCGCAAGGCCGGGATCGAAGGCGCGCATGATCAGCACCGTGCCGCCGGCGTGCAGCACCGGGTTGGTGTAGCAATTGAGCCCGCCGGTATGGAACAGCGGCAGCACGGTCAGGAGCACCGTCGACGGCGAGACATAGGCAGGTCCCCCGAGATTGACGCAGTTCCAGAACGTCATGCCGTGGGTGATGATGGCGCCCTTCGGCTGGCCGGTGGTGCCCGAGGTGTACATGATGGTCGAGATGTCATCGAGCGTGACGATCTCCGCCTCATCGAGCGGTTTTGAGGATGCGATCGCGGCCTCGTAGCTGCCGCCGGGCCCCAGCAGCAGCGAGGAGGGAACCTTGCACAGTTTTGCGACCGACAGCGCGAGCTCGGCGAGCTCGGCGTCATGGATCATCAGGCTGGGCGCGGCGTCGCCGACGATGTAGTGCAGTTCGGGAACGGTGAGGCGGGTGTTCAGCGGCAAAAAGACCGCGCCCAGCCGCCCGCAGGCGAACTGCACCTCCAGCGTATCCGTCGTGTTGAGCGCGAGCACGGCGACCCGGTCGCCGCGCTTGATGTCGAGCCGGTCGCGCAGATGCGTCGCGAGGCGCGAGATACGGGCGTCGAATTGCGCGTAGGTGAGCTTCCGTCCGCTGCCGAGGTCGACGGCGGCGACCTTGTCCGGTGTCCGGCGGCCGAAATGCGCGATCCAGTCATAGTGGCGAACCGGCAAAATTTCCTCCCGGGGTAACAGCGGTCTTGCGCCGCCTGGTCCTGACGATCCTACGCCATTTCGGCGAGTTCAGCGATCCCGTCGCGAACCTGTCTTGCGTTCAGTGGCCGGGGGGCTGGCGTGAACCGGAGTTGCGTTTCGCGTGCGCAGCGAGCAATCCATGCGCGCAGAAGTCCCGTGGCCTCGCGGTCGCTCCTCGCAGACGGCGGCGTTGCCGCGCTCCTCCCGTGAGGGGCGGAGACCGTCATCGCTGGGGAGTGGCCGCTACTCGGCCGCGTCTCGCGGATGACGCCACCGCACTGGAAAACGCTCGCGTCATTTGCCGACACAGCTTCGCGATCTCGCGGCTCAATTCGCCCGAGGTTTGCCAGAAATTTCCTTGCCCTCCGATCAGAGGGCGCAGGGAATACCGGGTGCACGCTGCACCCGCGGTCTCGTGTGCAAAAGTGCACAAAAAAACGCACACGAGCATACAGGTTCAGCGGAGGCAATCCGGCATTCCCTGCGCAATGGTTTTAACGGTTTACTTCGCGCTCTCCCCGGCGACCGGGCTTTCTTGCCACCGTCGCCCCTGAGAAGCTTGCTTCTCAAGAACTTGACGCCAGCGTCGGGGCGTCAGGACCACACGACTTCGCCGTCCGCATCAGGCGCCCTCGTCTCTAGCGCCATCCGCGTCCACCGCATCCCGCCCCGCGGCCGTGACGATCGCGTGTCGCCCCTCTGTGGGACGGGACGACGGGGATATAGATTTGATTTGGGTCTTCGGAAAAGCAGAATATTTTTGCAAGAGGGGCTGGACAGGGGACAATCAGCGGGCGAGCTGATTTGCCCGTCGGGCAGTCGTGTGGCTAGGCCACCCGTCGCAGCGCGAAGGTCTTGCCGTCTTCTGACGTGACGTAGCCAAGCCGTGCCAGTGAGGCCAGCACCTCGCCGACCTTCTTTTCGGTGGTCTTGGTTCGTTTGAATTGCGCCGCAAGGCCCTTGGCATCCAGCGGTTGGCTGGCGGCAGCCAGGGCCGCGAAGATCGCGGCGGTCTGCTCGACCGCGCCGGACGGAAACGAGGGCTTCTGCTCGACGCCGGCGATGAGTTCGGCCGCGACCTGCGCGCCTTCCTCTTTGGCAGCCTGCTTGTCGACGCCCTTGGCGAAGCGCGGAATCTGGTAGTCCGGGCGCAGCCAGCGAACGAGCCCGCGCTTTTCTTCCTCGGCGCGTTGCTTGTTCAGCGCTACCAGCCGCGACAGAATTTCCTGATCGGACAAATCAGCGGGCCAGCCATAGGCTTCGGCCACCGCGACATCGAGCTTGTCGTGCAATTCCTTCATGATCAACACAAGGCCGTCATCGAAAATCGTGCGGTCATGCTCGTCGAGTTCATCCGGCTTTGTTCCGGCGCGCAACTTCTCAAGCACATTGTAAAGACCAGTCAATGTCAGATGCGGATGCTCGGCAAGAACACGCTTTCGGTGCGCATCAAGTTCTTCAGCGATGACGCGAATTTTTTGCTTCTGGATGTTGTTGGCATCGGGAAATGGGAAGGGGTCGAACGTTCTTGTTTTTGTATAAACCGCGTCATTACCGACCCCGAGCCAGCCCCCAGCCCGCAGCGAATAAACGATATGGATTCTTGGAATCAACGTTCCAAGATGGAATGCGTCATCAGTAGCGATAATCACACTCTTATCGTCGCAAACGATTTCGGCTGAAAGAAACTGAAATACGCGATGTCGGGCCGTATCTACCGTCGCAATGTACCGGTTCAGACCCTTGAGGGCCGGACGCAGCTCTCGACGGGGTTCTCCAAAAATCCACCAATTGCTGCGATAGCTCTCGCGATTATTTCTGTCTCGCTCTGGTTTCACCGTGACGAGGAGGTGCTGATAAACCTCTGGGAATCTCTCGCGAACTTGGTCTACCTCCAATCCAAATAGATCAATCACCATCCTCCCCCGAGGTCTTTGGGCTAGGTCACGACCGTTACGATAGTCACGAATGTAGGACTGCAGATCAGCTCTCAATCCTAGTCCCAAATGCGTTGCTTCGTTTGGAGTAACTATGAACCCGCTGCCGTGGAGCTTAACTCCATCGTGACTAATGCCCTCCGACGATTGCAGTGATTTAGCTGCGGCGACATCAGCGCCGACAGTAAGGTCAGCATTAATCTTCCCGTAGGTTTCCTTGAATTCTACTATTGGAGAGTTCTGAGCTAAGATTCTTCTCCAATGCGACTTCTCGAAGAGCGCCATCAATCGATCCTGCCTCGGCCGCCGTCATCGCGATCCGCACGGCTGCCGCATCATCGGTGGCTTTTGTCCAAGGATGGTCCGGAATTGCCATTACAATTGAGATGGGCTTTTTCGCCTGCAGGTGCTTTTCAATAACGCGACGTTGAAACACTTGGGAGATCGAGTTGGTCGTAATGAGTCCAAAACGGCGCAGTACAGTCCCCTTTCGGGTTAACAAATCGGCCGCGCGATCCCACCAGTACATGACGAAATCGGCGGATTCGTTCATGTGTGAATGGGCCGCCCACAATGCTTCGGTAAAAGCATCACCTAGGCGGGAACGCAGAAAACTCGCGCCGATAAACGGCGGGTTGCCGACGATGAATTCCGCCGCTGGCCATTCCGGTCGGCGCGCGTTCGGATAGGTCTCCTTGCCATCGACGATCTTCGGGATCGGATCGCCGTCCCACGTCAGCACGGCGTTCTTGACCTGGATGTTCTTGAAGGCGCGCAAGATCGGTTCGTCTGGTGGCGCACCCTTGGTGCGGAAATGCCATTGCAGATAGCCGATCCACAGCACCAGTTCGGCGATCGCGGCGGCGCGCGGATTGATTTCAAGCCCGAGAAACTGATGCGGATCGACGCTGTGCGTACCGAGCCCGCGCAAGGCTTCTTGGCCGCCAAGGTCAAGCAACGCTTCCAGGACTTCGCCTTCGAGTTCTTTCATCAGCTCAAGCGAGACGTAGAGGAAATTTCCGGTGCCGCAGGCAGGATCCAGCACCCGCGTCTCGGAGAGCTTGTCATGGAATGCCTTGACCTCGGCCGCAGCGCCTTTCAGATCACCTGAGGCGCGTTTTGTTTCCGCCGTTGCCTGCACATTGCGCCAGTCCTCGCGCAACGGTTCGATGACGGTCGCGACCACAAGCCGTTCGACATAGGCGCGCGGAGTATAGTGCGCACCCAGCCGGTCGCGTTCGTCTGGATCGAGCGCCTGTTCGAGCAGGGTGCCGAATATCGACGGATCGACCTCCTTCCAGGTGTAGCTGGCGGCTTGCCGCAATTCGCCGATTTCCTCGCGGCCGAGCGGCAGCGCCGCGCGATTTCTGAAAAACTCACCGTTGAATTTCTTCACTTTGGTTTTCAACACATGCGCCCATGTGCCGAGGTCCATCGCCTCCCAAAGCTGGCCGACGTCGTGGGTGAAGGCTTCCGGGTTCTTCTCGCATTCCTCCAGGACTTCCTTGAAGGATTTTTCCGGCAGCAATCCGACATCTTCCGCGAACATCGTGAACAGGCAGCGCATCAGAAACATCGCGACGTCCTGCGCGGGATAATTCTTCTTCTCCAGCGCGAGCGAGACCTGCGCGAGCCGCTTGGCGATATCCCGCGTCACCTTCGCCGACGCTTGCGCCGGATCGAGCGATGCCGGATCGAGCCAGATTTTGCGCAGTCGCTGGCGGGCCTCTTCGTTGCGGAGGTCTTCGAGGTAGATGCGAAAGGTCTGACGGTCCGGGAACTGGGTGTAGTTCTTTCCCTGCCCCGAGAAGTCGGCATAGACCTCGATGCAATGGCCGACGTCGCAGATGAGAATGAAGGGCGGCCAGCCGTGCGAAGTCGGCAGGGCGCGCGCGTATTCTTCCGCCTGCCGCTTGGCGTTGAGCATCAGCACGTCCCAGGCGCGATCCGCGCTACGGCGGCCGCGTGAATCTTCCGGGATTTCGGCGGTGAACAGGTCGTTCTGGCCGGGAACTTTCTTGACGCCCTTCAGGCGGCTTTGCTTGGCTTCGAGAACAAAACTGTTTTTCTTGTAGAGGTCGATCCGGCCCTGCGAATTGCCTTCGTCTTTGTGCTTCTTGACGGCGCGTTCGAATACGTAATCGTTGTGCTCGTGGGTGGCGTCCGCTGGGTCGGGCGGCGGCAATCCCAGCAATGCGATCAATTCGTTGAGAAACGAGACGTAATTTGCACGTTCCTGGCCGCCTTCGCGGCCCTGCCAGCGCCGGATAAAGGCTTCAACGGCTTCGGTGTTTTTGGTTTCCCCCATGGGCGCAACCTAGCGGGAGGAGGGGGGCGGGCACAACCCTACGAAGGCCGGGCCGGTTGTGTGTGGAATTGGCACTTCGGCTGGCATCTCATTCGCGGAGCCGCCCCCCCACCCGACCGGCCTTCGGCCCGCCACCCTCCCCACCGCAAGTGCGGGGGGAGGGATAAGGAAGAGCCGGGGGCGACACAGTCCATTGCCGCTACACGCTCGCGCCAAGTGTCGTGTTGGTGCATAATGTGGCCGATCCTTCTTCCAAATGGTCATTCATGGCGCGCGACAACGACCCGGATTTGTTCTCAGAGGAATCCCAATCCGACCTGTTCGGTGCGGACGCCGTTCCGGCGTATCGTCCCGATCCCGAAAAGGTGCGGGCGCGGTTGCACAAGATTCTTCGCAGAGGCGCGGGCGGCGCAGACGTTTCCTTGGGAGCCGACACGGGTTTCGCTCTACCGGACCATCTTTCCGCAAATGTCGCTCTGGCTGCCCGAGGACGAAAGCGCGCAACTGCGCTTTGAGTTCGAAACGGAAATCAAGCGGCTGGAAGCGGCCTGACACCGCTTCTTCATGGCCGGGTTCATCCCGGCCATACACGTTCTCATTCTCGTGAACACCGTAAGGCGTGGATGGCCGGGTCAAGCCCGGCCATGACGAGAAAAGGATCGTTGGCTACAATTCCCGCTCATGAAATCGGCGCTAGAGCCGCGTTTCGATCGAATCGAAACGGGGCTCTAGATTCTTCATTTGACGCGTTTTCTTAACGCGAACCGGTGTCCACTTCGCTTGAAAACGCTCTATTATCCGCCATCTGAGATCGCAGCGCGATTTCCTCGAAGGCAAATGGCATGAGCACTTTGGAAATTGATGTCGGCGATATCAGGCCGGTCTCGGTTGCCTTCACCGCCGACGAGTTGGTGGTGACTCTTGCCGACGGCCGCAGGATCGCGACGCCGCTCGCCTGGTATCCGCGGCTGCGCGAGGCCAGCACGGAGGCGCGCGGGCGTTTCGAGCTGATGCCGATGGGCATTCACTGGCCCGACCTCGACGAGGACCTTGGGATTGCCGGGATGCTGCAGGGACGGCCGGGCGCTTAAGGCTATTGTCTCACTTGCGGAGCCACCCCCCACCCGACTGGCCTTCGGCCAGCCACCCCAAGAGCGAGCTTCGCTCGTCTCGACCCCACCGCAAGTGCGGGGAGGGGAATTGCGGTGACACTGCACTTAATATTGCGGTGGCCGCCGGCCGATCGCAATTGCCACGGCATCAGTCAGGCGGCTCGCGGCTTAACCTCCTGCTCGATGCGCCGGCGTAAGGTGCGATCGGCCACATCGAGATCATAGCGGGCCTGCAGGTTGATCCAGAACTCGGCGGTCATACCGAAGTACCGCCCAAGACGGATGGCGGTGTCGGTGGTGATGGCGCGGCGTCCGCGCACGATATCATTCGCCCGCGAGCGCGGTACCCTGATCGCATGCGCCAGCTCGTAGACGCTGATGCCCATCGGGGTCAGGAAATCATCGCGCAGAATCTCGCCGGGATGAACCAGCGGCAGCCTGCGACCAGACCGTACCTCCGAGAAATCGACGTTGCGCCGATCGATTTCCTCTCGCTTGATGCTCATCGTCTTGCTCCTCAATGATAGTCGGCGACCTCGACGTCCCAAGCCGCGCCCTCTCGCCATACAAAGCAGAGCCGCCACTGATCGTTGATGCGAATGCCGTGCTGGCCTTGACGATCGCCGCGCAAAGCCTCCAAACGGTTGCCGGGCGGCACCCGCAGATCGTCCAGCTGCCCGGCGGCATCGACAGCCAGAAGCTTCGCGCGGGCGCGCCCCTGAATTTGCACCGGAAGCCCCCGTACCCCGTAGCCCGCAAAGATCGCAGCCGTTCGCTTGTCCGCGAAACTCTTGATCATGACCAAGCGTACTGCTAAACGGTACGTTGTGTCAAGGCGTCGCAGGTTGGCCCCGAATTCAGAGGTCCTCACCTGACTTGATCGGGCGATCCGGTACGCAGCTGCGGCTTTGCAATAGCCGTCTGCCTGCAATCGGATGACGGCCTGCCAGCCACTCGACGCAAGTTGGATGAGGGAATTCCGGCCATCGTAGCGCCGCGGCACGAGAATCACGGGAGGCACGCGAATGGGAAGCCCGTTCTATACCGCCGAGCACGAGGCCTATCGGAAGGTGGTGCGCCGCTTTGTCGAAAAGGAGATCGAGCCCTACGCCAGCCAGTGGGACGAAGCCGGCGAATTCCCCCGCGAGCTCTATGCGAGGGCGGCCGGAATCGGGCTTTTGGCGCTCGGCTTCCCGGAAGAGTGCGGCGGCGTTCCCGCCGACCAGTTCATGAAAATCGTGGCCTCGCAGGAACTCGCGCGCGCCGGCGCCGGCGGGGTCAGCGCCAGCCTGATGAGCCACACCATCGGTTCGCCGCCGATCGCGCGTGCCGCGCGCCCCGAGGTCAAGGCGCGGGTGCTGCCGCAGGTCCTGTCGGGCAGCAAGATTTCGGCGCTGGCGATCACCGAGCCGGGCGGCGGCTCGGACGTGGCGAACCTCCGCACCAGGGCGCGGCGCGACGGCGATCACTATGTCGTCAACGGCGAGAAGACGTTTATCACGTCCGGCATGCGCGCCGACTACATCACGACAGCGGTGCGGACCGGCGGGGAGGGGCCGGGCGGCGTCAGCCTGCTCCTGATCGAAGGCGATACGCCCGGCCTGTCGCGCACCAAGCTCAAGAAAATGGGCTGGTGGGCCTCCGACACCGCGACGCTGCATTTCGACGATTGCCGCGTAAGGTGCGAGAACCTGATCGGAGAGGAAGGTCAGGGGTTCAAGCTGATCATGCAGAACTTCAACAGCGAGCGCATGGGCATGGCGGCGAGCTGCACGGCCTTTTCCCGCGTCTGCCTCGAGGAAGCGATCGCCTATGCCAAAGAGCGCAAGACCTTCGGCAAACCGATCTCGCAGCATCAGGTGATCCGCCACAAGCTGGTCGACATGGCGCAAAAGGTCGCCGCGTCGCAGGCGATGCTGGAGATGCTGGCCTGGCGGCTCGGGCAGGGCGAAAGCCCGGTCGCCGAAATCTGCATGATGAAGAACCAGGCCACGCAGACCATGGCGTTCTGCGCCTCCGAGGCGGTGCAGATTTTCGGCGGCGCCGGCTTCATGCGCGGCGTCAAGGTCGAGCGCATCTATCGCGAGGTCAAGGTCAACGCGATCGGCGGCGGCACCGAGGAAATCATGAAGGATCTGGCGAGCAGGCAGATGGGATTGTGATTGTTTTCGTCATGCCCGGCCTTGTGCCGGGCATCCACGTCCTTGCTGCGATTCAACAAGAAAGACGTGGATGGCCGGGACAAGCCCGGCCATGACGCGCAAACTAAGGCACCGTCATTCCGGGGCGCGCGTCAGCGCGAACCCGGAATTTGGAGATGGGTTAAACAACATCGAGGTTCCGGGTTCGATGCTTCGCATCGCCCCGGAATGACGAGGAAATGACAACATGCTGTTCACCGCCGACCACGACGAACCCCGCCGCAGCTTTAACGAAGGCGGACAAGCCCGGCCATGACGTGTAAACTAAGGCACCGTCATTCCGGGGCGCGCGTCAGCGCGAACCCGGAATCTGGAGATGGGTTAAACAACATCGGGGAATTTGGAAGTGAGTTAAAAACATCGAGGTTCCGGGTTCGACGCTTCGCGCCGCCCCGGAACGACAGGAGAATCGCCGTCATTCCGGGCGCGTCGAAGACGCGAACCCGGAATCTGGAGATGAGTTAAACAACGTCGAGATTTCCGGGTTCGATGCTTCGCATCGCCCCGGAATGACAGGAGGATCACCGTCATTCCGGGATGCGCCGATTAGGCGCAGACCCGGAATTTGGAGATTGGTAAATTAACATCGAGGTTCCGGGTTCGACGCTTCGCGCCGCCCCGGAATGACGAGGAAATGACAACATGCTTTTCACCGCCGACCACGACGAACCCCGCCGGGCCTTGCAAAAATTCATCGCCGCCGAGATCAATCCCTTTGTCGACGAATGGGAGAAGGCGGAACAGTTTCCCTCCCATGAGCTGTTCAAGAAGCTCGGCGACCTCGGCTTTCTCGGCCTCAACAAGCCGGTCGAGTTCGGCGGCCAGGGGCTCGACTACAGCTACGCCGTGATGATGGCGGAGGAGCTCGGCGCTATCAGGTGCGGCGGTGTGCCGATGGCGATCGGGGTGCAGACCGACATGGCGACGCCCGCGCTGGCGCGGTTTGGCTCCGACGAGGTGCGCCGCGAATTCCTCGCGCCCGCCATATCCGGCGACGCGGTCGCCTGCGTCGGCGTGTCCGAGCCGGGCGCCGGCTCCGACGTCGCCTCCATCAAGACGAGCGCGCGCTCCGACGGCGACGATTACGTCATCAACGGCGGCAAGATGTGGATCACCAACGGCGTGCAGGCCGACTGGATCTGCCTGCTCGCCAACACCAGCGACGGGCCGGTCCATCGCAACAAGTCGCTGATCTGCGTGCCGATGAAGACCAAGGGCGTGCAGGTGGCGCGAAAACTCGACAAGATGGGCATGCGCTCCTCCGACACCGCGCAGATCTTCTTCGACGACGTGCGGGTGCCGAAGAAGAACCGCATCGGCGAGGAGGGCAAGGGTTTTACCTACCAGATGGTGCAGTTCCAGGAGGAGCGGCTGTGGGCCGCGGCCGCCTGCCTCAAGGCCCATGAACTGATCATCAACGAGACCATCGAATATACCCGCAACCGCAAGGCGTTCGGCCAGAGCATCCTCGACAACCAGGTCGTGCACTTCAAGCTGGCGGAAATGCAGACCGAGGTCGAGCTGCTGCGCGCGCTGACCTATCGCGCCGCGGAAAGCCTGATCGCCGGCGAGGACGTCACGCGGCTTGCGACCATGGCCAAGCTGAAAGCCGGCCGGCTCGGCCGCGAGCTGACCGACGCCTGCCTGCAATATTGGGGCGGCATGGGTTTCATGAACGAGACGCCGGTCAGCCGCGCCTATCGCGACACCCGCCTGACCTCGATCGGCGGCGGCGCCGACGAGGTGATGCTGTCGGTGCTGTGCAAGATGATGGGCACGCTGCCGGGAATGGGGCAAAAGCAATAGGATGTCCTCATCCTGAGGAGCATATCTCCGACCTCATCCTGAGGAGCGCGCTCTTGCGCGCGTCTCGAAGGATGGGCCACGGGCTCTCATGGTTCGAGACGCGCGCGAAGCGCGCTCCTCACCATGAGGACAACAGAAGGGATCGAACCGATGATCACACTCTATCACTGCCACGGGGCGCGCTCGTTCCGGCCGTTGTGGATGCTGGAAGAGATGGGCTTGCCTTACGACCTCAAAATGCTGCCGTTCCCGCCCAGGGTGTTCGCCAAGGACTACCTCGCGCTTAACCCGCTCGGCACCATTCCCCTGATGATCGACGGCGAGACCAAAATGACGGAGTCCTCCGGCATCTGTCACTATCTCGGCACGCGGCATGGCCCGACGCCGCTGATGGTCGGCACTGACGAGCCGGCCTATGGCGCGTTCCTGAACTGGATGTATTTTTCCGACGCCACGCTGACCTTTCCGCAGACGCTGGTGCTGCGCTACACGCAGCTCGAGCCGGAGGAGCGGCGCAATCCGCAGGTCGCGGCCGACTACGCCAAATGGTTTTTGGGGCGCTTAAGGGCGGTCGAGGCCGCCACCGCCGGGGTGGAGACGCTGGTCGCCGGCCGCTTCACCGCAGCCGATATCGTGATCGGCTATGCGCTGCGGCTCGCCGGAACCATCGGGCTGGCCAAGGATTTCGGGCCCAACGTCGCCGCCTACTGGCAGCGCCTGCAGCAACGCGACGGCTACGAGCGGGCGGTGGCCGCGGAAACCCTCGCCGGCGAGCAGCAGAAGGTGGCTCCCCGCATACGTGCCTGATTTGGACCGTCATTCCGGGGCGCGCGCTAGCGCGAACCCGGAATCTCGAGATTCCGGGTTCGACACTTCGTGTCGCCCCGGAATGACGGTCTCCCGAAGATTCCGGGTGCGCCGTCCTTGCGAGGAGCCAACGGGTCGCGCGAATGCGCGCCCGATGACAGGCTCTGCGACGAAGCAATCCATTCTTTCTTGGCCTCTGGATTGCTTCGCTATCGCTCGCAATGACGGCTTAAATCCAATTTCCGCCGCGTAAATTGGCCCTCCACACCTATCGATTTTACGCTATGGTCACCGCGACGCAGCGGCCAAAAGAGCCGCGCGGGGAGGCTCGACCATGGACGAAAAAGGCCGGGAATCCCGGCATCTGATGCTGATTACGCCCGAGCGCGTGTTTTACGCCGGGCTGCTCGGCCGTCCGCGCCAGCGCGGCTCGGGCGCGTTTCATGTCTATGTGGCGATCGAAGGGGGTCTTAAGCTTGCGGTCGAAGGCGCCGGCGAAAGTTACGGCGAACTGGCCGTGGTGCCGCCGGATGTGCGGCACACCATTGCCAGCGACCATCGCTCGGTGATTTGCGTCCTGATCGAGCCCGAAACCGTCGGCGTCGGCGCACTCGATGAGCTTGCAGGGCGCCTGTTGGGTGCTGAGCGGCCCTTCTTCGCGGACCGCATCCGCGCCGCTTACGGGCAGTTGCTGCGTCAGCCATGCGGCGGCGATATCCTGAGTGCCGCGTTCGACATCATGTGCTTTGGCGAAGCGCTGCCACGGCGCATCCTCGATCCGCGCATGGTGCGGGCGATCGCGCAAATCGGCCGGTTTTCCGGCGAGCCGGTGACGGCTGCAAGCTGCGCGGCGGAGGCCGGGCTATCCTCCTCGCGCTTCCTGCATCTGTTCAAGCAGGAGACCGGCATCTCGTTCCGCGCCTTCCGCGCCTGGAAACGCGCGCGGCATTTGCTGCACTTCGCCAATCAGGACCTCAACCTCGCGCATCTGGCGCAGGATATCGGCTATCCCGACTCCACGCATTTCAGCCATTCCATCCGCAGGTTTTACGGGCTGAAACCACGCGCGATTTTTTCGGGCTCCCGTGATCTCGCGATCTATCGCAGCGGCCGGGCCGGATCGGGCGATAGCGCGTTGACGCAAGAAGCCGGATGACGCCGAACGCATGATCGTGAGGGATCGCTTCGCGGCCCTGCGTGACAGATCGAGATCAAATCCATGAGCGACAAGGCTGTCATCACCTGCGCGCTGAACGGCGTGCTGACCGACCCCAAGCAGCACCACGTCCCGGTCACCCCGGAGGAAATGGCGCGCGAGGCGAAGGCCGCCTTCAACGCCGGCGCCAGCGTGATGCATATCCATCTGCGCCAGCAGGCGCCGGGCGAGGGCCATTTGCCGTCCTGGGATGTCAGCGTCTCCCGCGAGATCCAGCAGGCGATCCGCGAGGCCTGCCCGGGCGTCATCATCAATCACACCACGGGAACGTCCGGACCCAACTACCAGGGGGCGCTCGATTGCGTGCGCGAGACAAGGCCCGAGATGGCGGCCTGCAACGCCGGCTCGCTGAATTATCTCAAAGTAAAGGCCGACAACACCTGGGCCTGGCCGCCGATGATGTTCGATAACTCGGTCGAGAAGGTGCAGGATTTTCTCGACGTGATGAAGCAAGTCGACACGATTCCCGAATTCGAATGTTTCGACGTCGGCATCGTGCGCTGCGTCGGGATGTACCGGCAGACCGGCATGTATTCCGGGCCGCTGGAGTACAATTTCGTCATGGGCGTCGCCTCGGGCATGCCGGCCGATCCGGAATTGCTGCCGATCCTGCTGAAGCTGAAAGCGCCGGAAGCCCACTGGCAGGTCACCGCGATCGGGCGGGCGGAAATCTGGCCGCTGCACCAGCGCTGCGCCGACCTCGGCGGCCACCTGCGCACCGGGCTGGAAGATACCTTCTATCTGGGCGACGGCACCAAGGTGACCTCGAACGGCCAGTTGATCGAGGGCATCGCCGCCTGCGCGCGCCGCGCGGGGCGCGAGATCGCGAGCCCGGCGGAGGCGCGGCAGATTTTCGGGATCAGGCACTAGAACGTCATTCCGGGGCGACACGAAGTGTCGAACCGCGGAATCCATCGAAGATTCCGGGTTCGCGCTGCCGCGCGCCCCCGGAATGACGAAAATGAGGGAGGGAAACGCATGACCAATCTCGCAGCAACCGGCGGCGTGCCGGGCCCGGGCCGTATCGGCCGGGTGGCGATCGGCGATCTCCTGAAACGCGCGGCGGCGCGCTTTCCGGATCGCATGGCGCTCACCGACGGCGCGCGGCGCGTCACCTTCACCGAGCTCGAGCGCGACGCCAATCGTTTTGCCAATTACCTGGTCGGGCGGGGCCTGAAGCCCGGCGAGAAGATCTCGACCATCTGCAACAACTCGGTCGAATTCGTCAAAGCGCTGTTCGGCATCCATCGCGCGGGCCTCGTCTGGGTGCCGATCAACACCATGCTCGGTCCCGCCGACATGGACTTACATCCTCGATCATGCCGAAGTGAATTTTGCGCTGATCGACGACAATCTCCATGCGCAGGCCGACCGCCGCGCGGCGCTCACAAAACGCGGCATCGACCTGATCGCGGTCGATCTCGCCGGCACGGCGGCTGCGCAAGGCCTGGAGAGTTTCAACGACCTGATAAAGGGCCGCTCCGAGATCGAGCCCGAGATCGAGATCAACGACCGCGATCTGGCGATGATCATCTATACCTCGGGCACCACGTCGCGGCCGAAAGGCGCGATGCATTGCCATCTCGCCGTGGTCATGGCGGTGATGAGCAACGCATCGAGATGCAGCTTTCCCGCGACGACGGCATCACCGGGCAGTTCCCGCTGTTCCATTGCGCCGGCCACGTGCTGCTGTTGAGCTATCTGTCGGTCGGCGGACGCATGGCGCTGATGCGCGGCTTCGATCCGGTGGTCTGCATGGAAGCCATCGTGCGCGACAAGCTGACCGTCTTCGTCGGCCTGTCGCTGATGTATCAGGCGATCCTCGATCATCCGCGCCGCAGGGAATTCGACCTCTCCGGCCTGCGGACCTGCATCTACACCATGGCGCCGATGGGCCGCCCGCTGCTGGAGCGCGCGATCGCCGATCTGTGCCCGAACTTCGTGCTGTCCAGCGGCCAGACCGAAATGTATCCGGCCACCACGATGTCGCAGCCCGGACCGGCAGCTCGAACGCTTCGGCAATTACTGGGGCGAATCGCTGATCGTCAACGAGACCGCGATCATGGACGACGACGGCAATCTGCTGCCGCGCGGACAGGTCGGCGAGCTGGTGCATCGCGGGCCGAACGTCATGATGGGCTACTACAAGGACCCGAAGGCGACCGAAGAGGCGCGCAAGTTCGGCTGGCATCACACCGGCGACCTCGCGCTGATCGACGAGCACGGCGAGGTGCTGTTCCTCGACCGCAAGAAGGACATGATCAAGTCCGGCGGCGAGAACGTCGCTTCCGTCAAGATCGAGGAGACGCTGCTCGCCCATCCCGCCGTGCAGAACGCCGCCGTGGTCGGCCTGCCGCATCCGCAATGGGGCGAGGCGGTGTCGGCCTTCGTCAAATTGAAGCCGGGCGCGGTGGCCGACGAAGCCGGCATCATCGAGCACTGCCGCAAGCATCTCGGCGGCTTCCAGGTGCCGAAATTCGTCAGGATCGTCGACGAAATGCCGATGACCGCGACCGGCAAACTGCGCAAGGTCGAACTGCGACAGGCCTTTGCCGATCACTTCGCGAAAGAGAGCGCGTAGGTGGCGGCCAGCGGGCCAACCACATCCCGTCATTCCGGGGCGCGCGTCAGCGCGAACCCGGAATCTCGAGCTAATTACCTCTGGATTCCGGGTCCACGCGAAGACGCGTGTCCCGGAATGACGGAGCAGCAGGAATGATTGGAATTCATGGCCGTCATTGAATCGACCATCGCCCCGTCCAGCGCCGCCTACAAGGCGAACCGCGAGGGCATGCTGGCGCTGATTGCGCGGATGCGCAGCCTCGAAGAGCGGGCGCGCGCGGCATCGGCCGCCGCCAAGGACCGCTTTCACAAGCGCGGGCAATTGCTGCCGCGCGAGCGCGTGGCGCTGGTGCTCGATCCCGGCGCGCCCTTCATCGAGCTCTCCACGCTCGCGGGCTACCGGTTCGATGTTCCCGACCCCGACAAAAGCGTTCCCGGCGGCGGCCTGATCGCCGGCATCGGATTCGTCGCCGGCATCCGCTGCATGGTCAGCGCCAACGATTCCGGCATCGATGCCGGCGCGCTGCAGCCCTTCGGTCTCGACAAGACGCTGCGGGTGCAGGAACTGGCGCTGGAGAACAAGCTGCCTTACGTGCAGCTGGTCGAAAGCGCCGGCGCCAATCTGCTGCGCTACCGCGTCGAGGATTTTGTGCGCGGCGGCAACATCTTCCGCAATCTGGCGCGGCTGTCGGCGGCGGGCCTGCCGGTGGTCACGGTGACGCATGGCTCGTCGACCGCGGGCGGCGCCTACCAGACCGGGCTGTCGGATTACATCGTGATGGTGCGCGGCCGCACCCGCGCCTTTCTCGCCGGCCCGCCGCTGCTGAAGGCCGCGACCGGGGAGATCGCCACCGAAGAGGAACTCGGCGGCGCCGAGATGCACACCAGCATTTCCGGCCTCGGCGACTATCTCGCCGAGGACGACCGCGACGCGCTGCGCATCGCGCGCGACATCATGGCCAATCTCAATGGGACCGGCCGGGCACGGCCGAAACCTCGCATCGTCCGCCGCGCCACGATCCCGAGGAACTGCTCGGCATCATGCCGATGGACCACAAGCGGCCGGTCGACATGCGCCAGGCGATCGCCCGCTTCATCGACGATTCCGATTTCACCGAATTCGGCGCCAATTACGGCCCCGCCACCGTGTGCGGGCACGCCCGCATCGAGGGCCAGGCGATCGGCATCATCACCAATAACGGCCCGCTCGACGTCCCGCGGCGCCAACAAGGCGACGCATTTCATCCAGGCCTGCTGCCAGTCGCGCACGCCGCTGCTCTATCTCAACAACACCACCGGCTACATGGTCGGCAAGGCCTATGAAGAAGCCGGCATGATCAAGCACGGCTCGAAGATGATCCAGGCCGTGACCTCGGCCACCGTGCCGCAGATCACGATCTATTGCGGCGCGTCGTTCGGCGCCGGCAATTACGGCATGTGCGGGCGCGGCTTTCATCCGCGCTTCTGCTTCTCCTGGCCCAACGCCAAGACCGCCGTGATGGGCGGCGAGCAGGCCGCCGAAACCATGGCGATCGTGACCGAGGCCGCCGCGATCCGGCGCGGCAAGCCGATCGAGAAGGAAAAGCTCGACGCGATGAAGGCGCAGATCATCGGCGTGTTCGACGGCCAGATGGACGTGTTCTCGACCAGCGCGCGCGTGCTCGACGACGGCGTGATCGATCCGCGCGACACCCGCAGCGTTCTGAGCGAGGTGCTGGCGATCTGCCGCGAGGCCGAGGCGCGCTACCCCGCAGCGCATGCAGTTTTCGGTCGCGCGGCCATGAGTGCTCAGATGAAGGCCGCGGCCGTTCCGCAAAATCCTGATCGCCAATCGCGGCGAGATCGCGCTGCGGATCATGCGCACCGCGCGCCGGCTCGGCTATGGCGTGGTCGCGGTCTATTCCGACGCCGACCGCGAAGCGCTGCATGTGCGCGAAGCGGATCGAAGCCGTGCGCATCGGCGAGGCGCTGCCGGCGCAATCCTATCTGAATATCGCAGCGATCATCGCGGCGGCCAAGGCCAGCGGCGCCGACGCGGTTCATCCCGGCTATGGCTTTCTCGCCGAGAACGAGGATTTCGCGCAGGCCTGCCGCGATGCGGGTCTGGTGTTCATCGGGCCGTCGCCGGAAGCCATCAAGGCGATGGGCAACAAGGCCGGCGCCAAGGAGATCATGCTGGCCGCCGGCGTGCCCTGCGTGCCCGGCTATCAGGGCGCCGACCAGAGCGACGCCGCGATGCTGGCCGAGGCCGAGCAGATCGGCTTTCCCGTCATGATCAAGGCGGTCGCCGGCGGCGGCGGACGCGGCATGCGGCTGGTCGCGGACGCCGCGGCGTTTCCCGATGCGCTGCGCAGCGCGCGATCCGAGGCGCAAGGCGCGTTCGGCGACGCCGCCGTGATCCTGGAGCGCGCGATCGTCGATCCCCGCCACATCGAAATCCAGGTGTTCGGCGACGCCTTCGGCAATGCCATCCATCTCGGCGAGCGCGATTGCTCGGTGCAGCGGCGGCACCAGAAGCTGATCGAGGAAGCGCCGTCGCCGGCGGTCTCGCCGGAATTGCGGGCGCGGATGGGCGCGCTTGCGGTGCACGCGATCAAGTCGATCGGCTACGAGGGCGCCGGCACGCTGGAATTCCTGCTGGATGGCCGCGGCGAATTCTATTTCATGGAAATGAACACGCGCCTGCAGGTCGAGCATCCCGTCACCGAGGCGATCACCGGGCTCGATCTGGTCGAACTGCAATTGCGCGTCGCCGGCGGCGAGCCGCTCGGGCTCGCGCAGGAGGACATCAAATTCTCCGGGCACGCGATCGAGGTGCGGCTGTGCTCGGAGGATGCCGGCGCACGATTTCATGCCGCAATCCGGCCGGATGGCGCTGTGGCAGATGCCCGGCGGAATCCGCGTCGAGCACGCGCTGCAATCCGGCTCCGAAATTCCGCCGTTCTATGATTCGATGATCGCCAAGCTCATCAGCCATGGCGCGACCCGCGACGAGGCGCGGCGCAAGCTCATTCACGGCCTCGAACAGACCGTCGCGTTCGGCGTGACCACCAATCAGGCGTTTCTCGCCGCCTGCCTGCGCGCATCCCGCATTCGCAGCGGGCGAAGCGACCACGGCCTTCATCGGCAAACATCGCGACGAGCTGCTGGCGCGGCGCAAGGACGCGGCCTCCGAAGCGGCGCTGGCGGCATTGCTGCTCTACGTCACCGATCCCTTTGCGCCGCCGTGGCGGAGCGGGCGGTCGCTGGCGGCGGCGTTTCCGCTTCCCGTCCGCGTCGAGCTCGATCATGGCATCCACGATCTCGAAGTCGTGCGCGAGCGCGACGGCGGCTATGTCGCAAGCCTCGAATGGCCGCGAGCACCGGTTCGAGATCGACGAGCTCGGCTGCGATACCATCCGCTTCCGCAGCGACGGCCTGACGGAATCGGCAAAATTCTTCCGCGACGCGACCGGCTCTACCTCCTGCACCGGGGCGTCACGCTGGCGGTCCGCGATCTCACGCGGGCGGCGCCGGCTGCCGCCGCGGCGACCGGCAGCGACGGCAAGGTCCGCGCGGCGATGAACGGCCGCGTCGTCGCGGTTCTGGTCAAGGCGGGCGAGCGCGTCGCGGCCGGCCAGCCGGTCATGACGCTGGAAGCCATGAAGATGGAACATGTGCATTCCGCGCCGATCGCGGGCACGATTGCCGCGATCGACGTCGCCGAAGGCGAGCAGGTCACGACGGGGAAGATCGTCGTCGAGATCGAGGCGGCAGCGTGCGGCGTAGCGCTCGCGCGGCAACGGCTGGGCTCCCGCTCATGGAGTCGGCGAGGAGGTACGGTCTGCGTAAGCGTACCCAGACCCGGAATCGTCGGACGATGCTCGATCGCGCGATTGCGCTCGATGCGGTGGTGCGCATCGTCCGCGGAGACTGACGAATCGATTACACGCCTCCCGCCCCGTCCCCTCATTGAGGAAACACGCCACCTGATGCTGGCCGCCGACGTCGGCCAGCGCGGGCCGTCTCGACCTTGCAGCGCTCCATCGCGTAACGGCAGCGGGTGTGGAAGGCGCAGCCGGACGGCGGATTGATCGGGCTCGGCACGTCGCCGTCGATCAGCGGCTTGAGACGTTTTGCTTTTCGGATCGGCGACCGGAACCGAGGCCAGCAGCGCCTGGGTATAGGGATGGCGCGGGTTGGCGAACAGCTCGGGCTTCTCGGCGATCTCGACGATGCGGCCGAGATACATCACGGCGACGCGGTGGCTGATATGGGCGACGACGGCGAGATCATGCGCGATGAACAGATAGGAGAAATCGTGCTTGCGCTGCAGGTCGATCAACAGATTGATCACCTGGGCCTGGATCGACACGTCGAGCGCCGATACCGGCTCGTCGCACACGATCAGGTCGGGCCCGAGCGACAGCGCGCGCGCGATGCAGATGCGCTGGCGCTGGCCGCCGGAGAACTGGTGCGGATAGTTCTGCATCTGGTCCGGCCTCAGGCCCACCTGCTCGAACAATTCGGCGACCCGCTCGCGCTTTTTGTTGCCCGCGGCCAGGCCGTGGACGATGAGCGGCTCGCCGACGATATCGCCGGCCGTCATGCGCGGATTGAGCGAGGCGAACGGGTCCTGAAAGACGATCTGCATCGAACGGCGGTGCGGCCGCAGCTCGGCCTTGCCGAGATGGGTGATGTCGCGGCCGTTGAGCCGGATGCTGCCGCCGGTCGGCTCGACCAGCCGCAGGACGCTGCGCGCCACCGTCGATTTGCCGCAGCCGGACTCGCCGACCATCCCGAGCGTTTCTCCGACGCCAATCGTAAAGCTGACGCCGTCGACAGCATGCACGGTGCCGACGGCGCGGCGCAGGATGCCGCTTCGCACCGGATAGTGTTTGACCAGGTCGGATACCTCGAGCAGCGGGCGCGTGTCGGTCATAGCGGCCCCGCCAGTTCCGCCGCGCGCCAGCATGCCGCCAGATGATCGTCGCCCCAGTCCTGCAGGGGCGGATATTCCGCGCGGCAGCGCGCGATCGCGAGCCCACAGCGCGGCGCGAACGCGCAGCCTTTTGGCAGGTTGGTCAACGACGGCACCATGCCGGGAATCTCGACCAGCCGCACATCGGTATTCGCGCCGGGTGAGGGCACCGTCGGGATCGAGGCCATCAAGCCGCGGGTGTAGGGGTGCCTCGGGTTGGCGAACAGGGTTTCGACATCGGCCTCCTCGACCTTCTTGCCGGCATACATCACGATGACGCGCTGCGCGGTCTGGGCGACCACGCCGAGGTCGTGCGTGATCAGGATCAATCCCATGCCGAGCTCCTTTTGCAGCTCGAGCACCAGCGCCAGGATCTGGGCCTGGATCGTGACATCGAGCGCGGTGGTCGGCTCGTCGGCGATCAGCAGCGCCGGCCGGCAGGCCAGCGCCATCGCGATCATCGCGCGCTGGCGCATGCCGCCCGAGAGCTGGTGCGGATATTCAGTCGCGCGCCGCTCGGGTTCGGGGATCCTGACCAGGCGCAGCATCTTGACGGCCTGCGTCCATGCCTCCTTCGGCGTCATCGGCCGATGCAGGCGCACCGCCTCGGTGATCTGGTCGCCGATCCGCATCACCGGGTTGAGCGAGGTCATCGGCTCCTGGAAGATCATCGAAATGCGATTGCCGCGGATCTCCCGCATCTCGTCTTCGTCGAGCGCCGAGCAGGTCGGTCCCTTCGAGCATGATCGAGCCGCCGACGATCCTGCCCGGCGGGTCGGGCACCAGCCGCATGATCGAAAGCGCGGTCACGCTCTTGCCGCAGCCGGATTCGCCGACGATCGCCAGCGTCTCGCCGCGGCGGACATGAAATGAAACGTCGTCGACCGCCTTGAACAGCCCGGAATTCGTGAAAAAGACCGTCTGCAGGCCCCTCACGTCGAGAACCGTCTCTTCCAATTGTTGCCTCGTTCATCAGCCGCGCTGCCTCGGATCGAGGATGTCGCGCAGCGCATCGCCGAACAAATTGGTTCCGAACACCGCGAGGCTGATGGCGATCCCCGGGAAAATCACCAGCCATGGCGCGGTGCGGACATATTCCGCCGCCGATTCCGACAGCATGCGGCCCCACGACGGATAGGGTTCGGGAATGCCGAGGCCGAGAAACGACAGCGAGGCTTCGGTGAGAATGGTGGAGCCGAGCTGGGCGGTGGCCAGCACGATCAGCGGCGCCAGCGTGTTGGGCAGAACATGGCGAAGGGCAATTCGCGTCTCGCTCATGCCGATCGACTTGGCGGCCTCGACGAACGGCAGCTCGCGCAGCGCCAGCGTATTGGCCCGGATGACGCGGGCGACGGTGGGGATCAGGGGAATCGCGATCGCGATGATCACGTTCGGAAGCGACGGCCCCAGCGCCGCCGTCATGACCAGCGCGAGGACCAGCAGCGGCAAGGCCTGCAGGATGTCGGTAATCCGCTGGAACACCAGATCGACCCAGCCGGACAAATATCCCGACGCCAGACCGATGATCACGCCGAACGATCGAACCGAGCGCGGTCGATCCGATGCCGACGGCGAGCGATATGCGCGCGCCGTGGATGATCCGGCTCCAGACATCGCGGCCGAACGAATTGGTCCCCATCCAGTGCCGCGCATCGGGGTGAACGAGCGCCTGCGCGGAATCGACGGTGAGCGGATCGAAGCGGCAGATCAGATCGGCGAACGCCGCGGC
This sequence comes from uncultured Alphaproteobacteria bacterium, assembly GCA_963825105.1. Taxonomy (GTDB): domain Bacteria; phylum Pseudomonadota; class Alphaproteobacteria; order Rhizobiales; family Xanthobacteraceae; genus Bradyrhizobium. The sequence goes on along the minus strand of CAWGSB010000026.1, from coordinate 168,156 downwards.
CCACACGAACAAGCATCATGATGAACAGGCCGATCGTGCCGAGCACGTGGCGCTGCGCCAGGAACGTCAGCCTGCGCCAGCCATGCGTCGAATTGGCGCCGGCGCGCCGCAGTTCGCTATCGTAATTGATCGCGTCCAAAGGGCCTCCTAATCCGTGTAGCGGATGCGCGGGTCGAGCGCCGCATAGAGCATGTCGACCGTGAAGTTTGCGAGCACGACGACCACGGCGATCAGCATCACCAGGTTCTGCACGATCGGATAGTCGCGCCAGCGGATCGCCTCGACCAGGAAGCGGGCGACGCCGGGAATATTGAAAACGGTCTCGGTGACGATCAGGCCGCCGATCAGGAACGCCGCCTCGATGCCGATCACGGTGATGACCGGAAGAATGGCGTTCTTCAGCGCGTGGTGATAGTTGACGGATGCCTCGGACGCGCCCTTGGCGCGGGCGGTGCGGATGTAATCCTGCCGCAGGATCTCCAGCATCGAGGAACGCGTGATCCGCATCGTCAGCGCGGCGCTGCGAAAGCCGACCGCCATCGCCGGAACGCAATAGATCGCGAACGCCTCGGTCCAGGTTTTCGGGTTCGGGTTGAAGATCGGCATGGTTCCGAACATCGCGACCGACGCCATCAGGATCAAGCAGGCCGAGCCAGAACGAGGGCAGCGACAGGCCGCTCAGGCTGACGACGCGCAGGAAATAGTCGAGCCGCGTGCCCTGATTGACCGCGCTGATGACGCCGAGCGGAATGCCGATCGACGCGGAGAACAACAGCGCCAGCCCGGCCAGCCGCGCCGTGATCGGAATCCGCGGCAGAATCTCGTCCAGCGCGGGCTTCTCGGACACGTAGGAATAGCCGAGATCGCCGTGCAGCAGCCCGCCGATCCAATGCAGATATTGCACGACGATCGACTGATCGAGCCCGAGTTCGCGCTCCAGATTGGCCTTGTCGGCCGGGTCGACATAGCCCGCGGCGGCGAACAGGATGTCGACGATATTGCCGGGCACGATGCGCAGCAGCACGAAGATGATGACCGAGATCCCGAACAGGGTCACGAGCATCAGGACGAGGCGCCGCACGATATAAGCAAACACCTGGCTGCTCTCCTTGGGCGCGTATTCCGCAAAAGCGGATACCGGTTTTGCGGCCGGAATACGCGCAAGTTATCAAGCCCGCTGGCGGGGTGCTACCTTCGTTTCGTGGTCGATGTCACTTGTCCAGCCACACGTCCTCGTAGCGATAGCCGTTATAGGAGCTGTTCACCATGACGGTGATGCCCTTGACATAGGGCTGCCAGCAGGTGCCGGCGCGGCCGTGGAAGATGATCGGCCGGGCGACGTCTTCCTGAAGCTTCTTGTCGATGTCCCAGACCAGCTTCTTGCGCTTGGCGACGTCGGTCTCCTGGGATTGCGCGTCGAACAGCTTCTCGATCTCCTTGTTGCAGTAATTGGTGTAGTTGCGCTCCGAGCCGCAGGAGTAATTCTCGTAGAACGACTGGTCGGGATCGTCGACCGCATTGCCGGTGAGGTTGAGGCCGAGCGCATAGTCCTTGCGCGCGACTTTCGAGAACCAGTTGGCGGTTTCGACCACATCGAGATCGGCATCGATATAGATGCTCTTGAGCTGATCGATCAGGATGACGGCGGGGTCGCGGTAAACCGGAATGTTGCGCGTCGAGACCTTGACCGCGAGATGCTTGTCCGGACCGTAGCCCGCCTTCTGCATCAGCTTGCGCGCCGCTTCCCGGTTGGCGTTCACGTCGGGGCCGTAGCCCGGTATCGTCTCCAGCATTTCCTTGGGCATCGCCCACAGCCCGGCCGGCGCGGGCAGCATGGTGCCGCCGATATCGGCCTGGCCGTCGTACAGGATCGAGACGAACGCCTTGCGATCGAGCGCCATCGCCATCGCGCGGCGGATATCCAGATTGTCGAACGGCGGCGACGACGAGTTGACGATGATGTTGGTGCTCACGTTGATCGGCTCGACCACGCACACCGCGTTCGGCGCCTGCGTCTTGACGTCCTTGAGCAGCGGGATCGACACCTCGGTCGGAAACGTCATGTCGAACTTGCCGGCGACGAACGCCAGAATGGCCGTCGAGCGGTTCGGGATGATGGTGAACTCGATGCCGTCGAGATGCGGCAGGCCCTTCTTCCAGTAATCCGGATTGCGGGTCGAGCTTGATCGATTCGTTGGCCTTGAACTCGACGAACTTGAACGGGCCGGTGCCGATCGGGTGGGTGCGCATTTCCGCCGGGCGAAACATGGCAGGGATAGACCGGCGTATAGCCGGAGGCGAGCAGCGCCAGTAGCGCCGGCTGCGGCCGCTTCAGGTTGAACGCGACCTCGAAGTCGCCTGACGTCGTGACGTCGTCGACCTCGCTCGTACCAGGACTTGCGCGGGTTCTGGCGAAACTTCTGCTGCGACTTGCCCATCAGCATGTCGAAGGTGCATTTGACGTCGGCGGACGGTGAACGGCTTGCCGTCGTGCCACTTGACGCCCTGCCGCAGCTTGAAGGTGAGCGTCTTGTTGTCGCCGCTCCAGGCCCAGCTCTCGGCCAGATCCGGAACGATCGACTCCAGGCTGTTTTGCGCCACGTCCTGCTTGTACATGACGAGGTTGTTGAACACCGGCATGAAGGGAATGTTGATCGAGTAGGTCGCGTCCTCGTGGATGGAGGCGCTGCCGGGACTGTCCCGGTGATAGATCCGCAGGATGCCGCCCTGCTTGGGTTCGCCCGCGAGCGCGACCGACGAGACCGCCAACAAAGATAACGCCGCTGCAACGGCAAGCGCCTGCACGCTCCGCATGTTCCCCTCCCTCGATATTTCGACCTCATATCGGGCCAATTTATCGAACGATATCATGGCGGGCGGTCGACGCAACCGGCAAGGCCTGCGTCAATATTGGCACTTCGGACTATTGCAAACGGGACGCCGCCGGCCCTACGACGGCGCTCCCCTCGACCATGGAACCGTTACACTTCCAGCTTGTCGCCGCCTTTCAGCTGGAGAATTTCCCGGGCCTCGTCGGAGGTCGCGACCTCGAGGCCGAGGCCCTCGATGATCTTGCGGGCGAGCGTCACCTGCTCGGCGTTCGAAGCCGCCATGCGGCCGGGCGCCGCCCACAGCGAATCCTCCAGCCCGACCCGGACATTGCCGCCCATGGCGGCCGCCATCGCCGCGATCGGCAGCTGATTGCGCCCGGCGCCCAGCACCGACCACACCATCTTGTCGCCGAACAGGCGGTCGGCGGTGCGCTTCATGTGCAGGACGTCCTCGGGATGCGCGCCGGTGCCGCCCTGCAGGCCGAACACCGTCTGCACGAACAGCGGCGGCTTCACCATGCCCTGCTCGAGGAAGTAGTTCAGGTTGTAGAGGTGCGCGGTGTCGTAGCATTCGAACTCGAAGCGGGTGCCGGTCTCCGACAGCGTCTTCAGCACGTATTCGATGTCCTGGAAGGTGTTGCGGAACACGATGTCCTTGTTCTGCAGATGCTTGAGTTCCCAGTCGTGCTCGAATTTCTTGAAACGGTTGAGCATGCCGAAAAACGCAAAATTCATCGAGCCCATGTTGAGCGAAGCGACTTCCGGCTTGTAGACCGCGGCGGGACGGACGCGCTCGTCCACCGTCATGGTCGGCGCGCCGCCGGTGGTGAGGTTGATCACGCAGTTCGAGCGCTGTTTTATGATCTTCAGGAACGGCGCAAAGGCTTCCGGGCTCTGGTCCGGCTGGCCGGTCTTCGGATTGCGTGCATGCAGGTGCACGATCGCCGCGCCGGCTTCGGCGGCGTCGACCGCGGCGTCGGCGATTTCCTGCGGTGTCACCGGCAGCGCCTTCGACATCGAGGGGGTGTGGATCGCGCCGGTCACGGCGCAGGTGATGATGACTTTGCGGCTCATGCTGTTGCTCTCTTTCGTGCGGTAGTCGATCTAGCCCGTCATTCCGGGATGGTCCGAAGGACCAGACCCGGAATCTCGAGTTCCGGGTTCGTCGCTGCCGCGACGCCCCGGAATGACGTTGGCGGCCTTGTGCGCGGCCAGCGCCGCCAGGCGCTCGTTGCGCCGCTGCGTCAGCGCAGCGATCCGTTCCGGCGTCGGCTGATGCGGCCAGGCCGCGATCACCCGGTCCACATTCGGGCTCTGGTAAACTTCGGGCCCGGCGGCGGCGGAAGCAAGCTCCTTGTAGAAGCCGGTATAGCGCGCGCAATAATCCGGGATGCCGCCGGGCGCATTGAGTTCGATGGTCTCGAACGGCCCGAGGAACGACCAGCGCAGCCCCAGGCCGTCCTTGACGGTATGGTCGAGATCCTCGGCGCTGATAAAACCTTCGCCGACGAGCCGAAAGGCTTCCGCGAGCAGCGCCCCCTGCAGCCGGTTGAGGACAAAACCGTTGATCTCGCGGTTGATCGTGACCGGCACCTGCCCGATCTCGCGATAGATGTTCCGCGCACGGTCGATCGCCTCGGGCGAAGTCCACGGCGCGCCGCATAATTCCACCAGCGGCACCAGGTGCGGCGGATTGACGGGATGGCCGACCAGGCAACGCGCGCGGCCGGGCAGCGTTTCGGTGAAGCGCGAGGCCACGATGGCCGAGGTCGATGACACCAGCAGCGCGTCCGGCGGCGCGAGCCTGTCGAGCTGGGCAAAGATCGCCAGCTTGTCCTCGACCTTCTCCGGCCCGTTCTCCTGGACGAACTCGACGTCGAGCACGGCCTCCTGGAGGCTCGCCGCTACCGAGACCCGCGTGAGGGCGCCGTCGGGATCGGCGGCGAGGCCGTGACGCGCCAGCGCGTGCAATTCGTCGCGGATCAGCCGGGGCGCGGCCTTCAGCGTCGGAATATGCGGATCGGTCAGCCGCACGTTCCACCCCGCGCGGGCAAAGATCGCGGCCCAGGCGCGTCCGATCAGGCCGGCGCCGACGATGGCGACGTTGCGTTCAGTGCTTGCCATTTTCCCTTCTCACAACTGCCTCACAGCCAGAGCACCTTGCGGCGCAGATCGAGATCGTCGCGCAGGGCCTTGGACGGCCCCTGGTGGATCACCCGGCCGCGCTCCAGCGCCACCGTGGTGTCGGACAGGGCCAGCGCCAGATCGAGATTGTGATCGACGATGATGATGGCGATTTCCTTGCGCAGGCGATCGAAGGTCTCGAACAATTGCTCCACCACGGTCGGCGCGAGGCCCTCGAACGGTTCATCCAGCAGCAGCACCCGCACGTCGCCCGACAGCGCGCGGGCGACGGCCACCATCTGCTGCTCGCCGCCGGAGAGATAATCCGCCGGGCTGTCGAGCCGCTCGCGAATGCGCGGGAAATATTCGTAGATGCGTTCCCGCGTCCAGTGCACGCCATGGCCGGTCTGGCGCTTCAGGGCGCCGAGCTCGAGATTCTGTTCGACGCTCATGCCGGCGAACAGGCCGCGGCCCTGCGGCACATAGCCGATGCCGAGACGGGCCGCTTGCGCGGAGGAAAGCCCGATCAGTTCGTTGTCGGCCAATTTGATCGACCCGTGCGAGGCGGGTGCGATGCCGATCAGCGTCTTCAGCAGCGTCGACTTGCCGGCGCCGTTGCGCCCCAAGCAGCGCGATGATCTCGTTTTCATGCAGCGTGAAGCTGACATCGTTGAGAATGTGGCTCTTGCCGTAGAAGGTATCGACATGGCTTGCGGTCAATAGCGCGTTGACGCGGGCGGCGGTTTCGCGCGGGCGCGCGGCGACTGCCGTCGCGCCGGAGCCGATATAGACTTCCTGCACCTTCGCGCTTCCGCGGGCGTCCTCGACCGAGCCGTCGAGCAGCACCCGGCCTTCATTCATCACCGTGACCTGATCGGCGAGCTGAAACACCCGGTCGATGTCGTGTTCGACCAGCAGCACCGGCAGATCGGAGGAGATGCGCTTGATGATGGCGCCGATGCGCTCGCGCTCCGCTGCCGCCAGGCCGGCAAGCGGCTCGTCCAGCAGCAGCACGCGCGGCGCGGTGGCGAGCGCCACCCCCATGTCGAGCAGGCGCTGGCCGCCATAGGACAGCATGCCGGCTTCGGCTTTTTCGATGCCGGCAAGGCCGAGATAGCGGATGACGGCGTCGGTCTCGGCATTGATCGCCTCGATCGACAAGGCGCTGGTGAGGGGATCGAAGCGGCGCGGATGCCGCGCCTGTACGGCGAGCCGGATGTTTTCGGAAACGCTCAGCGCCGGAAACAGGTTGGTGATCTGGAACGAACGGCCGATGCCGGCATGTGCGATCTCTTCCGGCGCATGGCCGGCGATCGGCTGGCCCAGCAGCGACACCGCGCCCTCGTCCGGCGGATACATGCCGGACAACAGGTTGAACGCCGTGGTCTTGCCGGCGCCGTTGGGCCCGATCAGCGCGTGCAGCGTGCGGTCGGCGATCGAGATGTCGATGCCCTGCACCGCCCGGATGCCGCCAAAACTCTTGACGATGTGGCGGGCGGCAAGCACCGCGCCGTCGATGTGAGATTTCGGCCGCAGGAATTCCGGCAGCGGCAGCACTTCGATGCGCCGCGCCGACATCGCGGCGTCCTCGATCGTCTTCTTGCGGAACGGCGCGATCAGCCGCTCGCCGACGCCGACCAGGCCGGTCGGCGAAAACACGATGAAAGCGACGAACACCAGGCCGAACCAGAACAGCCAGTTCTCGGTATAGATGCCCAGAAATTCGCGGAACAGGATGAAGAACAGCGCGCCGAGCGCGGGGCCCAGAAAGCTGCGCATGCCGCCGATCACGACCATCGCCAGGAGATCGCCGGAGAACGACACCGAGATCGGGTCGGCCGAGGTCATGCGGTTCTGGTAGAGCAGGAGGATGCCGGCAAGCCCGGTGATGGCGGCCGACAGCACGAAGGCTGCGAGCTTGTAGCGATTGGTCGGGTAGCCGAGAAAGCGCGCGCGCTGCTCGTTCTCGCGGATCGCGACCAGCACGCTGCCGACCGTCGAATTGTGGAAGCGCCACAGCAGGATCAGCACCAGCATCGCAATCAAGGCGACCAGCCAGTAATAGTCGGTGGAGGATTCCAGGTTGAAGCCGAGCAATGTCGGCCGGGTGATGCCGCCGAGGCCGTTCTCGCCGCCGGTGACTTCGGTCCAGCGAAACGACACCGCGTAAAGCATCGCGGCCAGCGCCAGCGTCAGCAGCGAGAAATACACGCCGCGGCGGCGCAGGATCAAAAATCCGAACGCGGCGGCAATCGCCGTCACGATCAGAATGCCCGCGATGGTCGGGCCGAAAAACGAGTCCGGCATCAAATTGCGCTGGATCAGGGCCGCCGCGTAAGCCGCCAGTCCGAACCAGGCGCCGTGGCCGAACGACACCAGGCCGGTATGCCCGACCAGAATGTTCAGCGCCATGCAGGCGATGGCATAAGTCACGACCTCGGTGGCCGAAGTCATGGTGAGGCCGAGCGCCAGCAGCACCGGCGGCAGCACGAGCAGCCCGAGGGCTGATATCAATAGCGGAACCGGCAGGCGCTTGAACATCTCTTGGCGCCTCACTCGAACCGCAGGATGCGCTCGCCGAACAGGCCGCGCGGCCGGAACAGCAGCACCAGAAGCATCAGCAGGTAGATCGCCGCGGTGGAGGCCGCGGAATAGCCGATGCCGACCATGACGCCTTTCACGAGGCCGACCAGTAGCGCCGCCGCCACCACGCCCCAGAACGACCCGAGGCCGCCGATCACCACGACGACGAAGGCGGGCGTGATGATCTCCTGGCCCATCGCCGGATGGATCGAATAGATCGGCGCCAGCAGCACGCCGGCCAGCCCCGCGAGCCCGATGCCGAGCGCGGCCACGGCCGACATATAAGGCTGCAGCGAAATGCCGAGCGCGCCGACCATGTCGGGGTTTTGCACGCCGGCGCGCACCACGCGGCCGAACGAGGTTTTCTGCAAGAGCAGCCACAGCCCGGCGATGCAGGTCGCGGCGATGCCGAGCAGCACCACGCGGTAGAACGAATAGATGAAGCTGCCGATGAAGACCTGTCCGCGCAGCCAGGGCGGGATCGAATAGGACAATGGCGGCGCGCCGAAGATCATGCGCAGCGCCTGCTCCGCCACCATGGCAAGCCCGAAGGTCATCAGCAGCGAGAGGATCGGATCGGAGCGATAGAAGCGGCGGAACAGCGTGCGCTCGATCAGCATGCCGAACAGGGCGACCGTGACCGGCGCCGCCACGAAGGCGCCGCCGAAGCCGAGATAGGGCGAGAACACCAGCGTGAGATAGGCGCCGATCGCATAGAACGCGCCATGGGCGAGATTGACGATGCCGCCGAGCGAGAAGATCAGCGACAGGCCAAGCGCGATCAGCAGATAATAGACGCCGTCAAGCAGCCCGTTGAGGACTTGCTGCGCTAACAACATGGCGGACATGGCTTTGGCCCGCGACTAACGCGCAGGCGAGAGCTATACGGAATCAACGAGCGCGAATGTGCCAATGCCGTCATTCCGGGGCGATGCGAAGCATCCAACCCGGAATCTCGAGATTCCGATGGCATTGCACGTCGACGTCTGGTGCTGACGCGCCATCCCGGAATGACGGTGTCGACGTCAACCGATCAGGTCGGGAACGTGCAGCTGTTCTCTTCCTTGGTGGCGGCGATCACTTCGAGATCCTCGTTGGGGCCGGGCACCGGGGGGCTCGAGGTGAAGATGTCCCACTGATTCTTGATCTTGTCGGCGGGCAGCGCGGTGACCGCATACATTTCATGCATCAGCTGGTGATCCGAGGCGCGGAAGTAGCCCGGCCGGGTCTTGAGCAGATCGAATTTCGCGCCCTTCTCGAAATGCTCGATGATCTTGGTCGAGTTCGGTCGATTTCAGCTCATTGACCGTCTGCGCCACGATCTTCATGGAGACGTAGTCACCCCATGCCTGGTTCTCCGGCGGCTTGGAATATTTCTTGGTAAACGCCGCGACGAACGCCTTGGAGCCGGGGGTCTCGATCAGGTGATGCCAGACCACCGGCCAGGTGCCGACGAAATTGCCCTTGCCCGCAGCCCAGGCCAGCGCGGTATCGAAGCCGAAGCCGCCGACCGGGAAGGTCAGGCCGAATTCGGCATATTGCTTGAGGAAGTTGGTGGTCTGGTTGCCGGCGAGATTGATCGCGACCAGATCGGGCTTGGCCTCGCGGATTTTCAACAGATAGGGGGAGAAATCAGCGGCGTCGGTCGGCACCAGATCGTCGCCGGCGAAATTGCCGCCATTGGCTTCCATGAAGCGTTTTGAAACCTTCAGGAGGTCATGGCCGAATGCGTAGTCCGCCGTCAGCGAATACCACCTCTTGCCCTTGACCAGGCCGTCGCGCAGGAACGAGCGGCCGACGGTTTTCACGTACATCGAATTCTGCGACTCGACGTGGAACATGTAGCGCTTGCAATCGGAGCCGCGCAGCGCATCCGAATTGCCGCCGGTGTTGATGTACAGCACCTTGTTGCGTTGCGCGACCTGCGCGATGGTCAGGCACGAGGCGGACGAAATCTCGCCGATGATGCAGGCGACCTTGTCGCGCTCGATCATGCGCTCGGCTTTCGTCGAGGCGGTCTGCGGGTTGACGGAATCTTCCTTCAGCAGCTCGACTTTGCGTCCCATCATGCCGCCGGCGGCGTTGATCTCCTCCACGGCGAGATCGACCGCCATCACGGCATATTCGCCGAGCGGGCCGAGAAATCCGGTGCGCGGCGTCAGATGGCCGATCTTGATGATATCGGCGGTCTGGGCGCGCAAAATCGCCGGCGCGGAAATTCCCGACACCAGCGCGATGCCGCCGGCGCTCTTCAACAGGGCGCGGCGCGTGAATTGATTGTTGTCTGACATCAGCCTTGATCTCCCTGATACGGCCGCGTGGACTGCGGCTGTTTGTTCTTTCGGCAGGCGCCGCGCCGTACTAAAGAGAGCGCTTTGGTCCCGCTTGCCGTGATCTGTGATCACAGTTAGACTTGCAAAAGACGGGGCCGTTGTCGAGTCCTCTCGCGAAATTCTCTTGGCCCGCATGGGAGACCTGCGTTGAATTTGCCCGCCGCGCTCAATCTGGTGGAGCCGCTCGACCGTCAGACGCTGGGCGAGCGCGCCTACGCGAAACTGGCCGATCTCCTGATTTCCGGCCGGCTGGCGCCGGGCGAGAAATTGTCGTTGCGCGCGGCCGCCGATGTGCTCGGCGTCTCCATCATGCCGGTGCGCGAGGCGGTGTCGCGGCTGGTCGCCGACAAGGCGCTGGAGGTGACGCCGAACCGCGCGGTGCGCGTGCCCCTGATGTCGGCCGCACAGTTTCGCGATCTCACCAAGGTGCGGATCGCGATCGAGGGCCATGCGGCGGAGCAGGCCGCCCGATGCCGCGACGACAACGACCTCCAGTCGATCGCGCGCGCGGAAGAAGCCATGCGGGCGGAGAGCGAACTTGCCGCGCCCGACCTGCCGCGCGCGGTCGAACTCAACAAGACCTTCCACTTCGCGGTCTATGAAGCGGCGCATTCGCCGATCCTGGTGGAAATCATCAGGGCGCTCTGGCTGAAGGCCGGGCCCGTGATCAATCTCGATCTGCGCGCCAATCCCGAGCGGTTGGCCAAGGGCGACGCGATCCGGTGTCATTCCGACGTGCGCAACGCCATCGCCGCCGGGAATGGGGCTGCGGCGCGCGAAGGCATCGCCGCCGACATCAGCGGCGCGGCCGATTTTATTCTTTCCCGCGGCGGTCTCGCCGGCTGATCTTTTCCAAACGACATCGCGGAGCGATCATGGATCTCGAACTCAAAGGCTTGCGCGTGCTGGTCACCGCCGGGGGAGGCGGCATCGGTCTTGCCATTGCGCGCCGCTTCGCGGCCGAAGGCGCTCACGTCCACACCTGCGATGTCGATGAGGCGGCGCTGGCCGCGCTCGCCAAAAGCGATCCCGCGATCACGTCGACGCCGTGCGATGTTTCCGACCGCGCGGCCGTGAAAAACCTGTTCGCGGAAGCGCTGGCCAAACTCGGCGGCCTCGACGTGCTCGTCAACAATGCCGGCATCGCCGGGCCGACCTCGAAGGTCGAGGAGATGAATCCGGAAGACTGGGACCGTTGTCTGGAAATTTGCCTGACCGGACAATTCAACTGTGTCAGGCTCGCGGTGCCGCATCTGCGCCAGAGCAAAAACGCCTCGATCGTCAATATCTCGTCGGCCGCCGGCCGGCTCGGCTTTGCGATGCGCACGCCCTATGCGGCGGCGAAATGGGGCGTGATCGGCTTCACAAAATCGCTGTCGATCGAACTCGGGCCGGACAACATCCGCGTCAACGCGATCCTGCCCGGCCTCGTCGCCGGCGACCGCCAGCGCCGGGTGCTGGAAGCCAAGGCGCAGCAGCGCGGCATTTCCTACGCCGAGATGGAGCGCACGGCGTTTTCCTACACCTCGATCAAGGACTACGTCACGCCGGAGCAGATCGCCGATCAGATCCTGTTCATGTGCAGCCCGCGCGGCAGGACGATCTCGGGCCAGGCGATCTCGATCTGCGGCGACACGCAGATGCTGGGTTAGACAACGCGAAGAGCGTAGAAGAGCCGCATGATCCCCTGGTTGCAGATCGATTCGGCGCGCGTGCCTGGCGCAGACGTCGAACTTCGCCTGATGCGAAGAGGCGATGAGTTCTCCATGATGCTGGGCCCGAACGAACTGATGAACAGCCGCCTCAGCGGCTCCGAGGAGGCGCTTGCCACGCTCGCCTGCAAGCGAATCGAAGCGGTCAAGCGTCCGCATCTGCTGATCGGCGGGTTGGGCATGGGGTTCACGCTCCGCGCCGCGCTCGCCGTGCTCGGACCCGAGGCGCGGATCACGGTGGCCGAGCTTGTGCCGGCCGTGATCGCGTGGGCACGAGGTCCGATGGCAAGCGTCTTTGGCGACAGCCTTGACGATCCGCGCGCAAGCGTTCACGCGGCAGACGTCGTCGATGTGATCCAATCCCACGCCTCCGCGTTCGATGCGATCCTGCTCGATGTCGATAACGGCCCGGAGGGCCTGATCCGCAAGGCCAATGATGCGCTCTACGATCCCGGCGGACTGACGGCGATCCGCCGGGCACTGCGGCCGGGCGGCGTGCTCGCCGTCTGGTCGTCGGGACCACATCCCGCCTTTTCCAAACGGCTTCGCGACGCCGGCTTCGAAGTCAACGAGGTTGCCGTGCGCGCCACGACCAAGCGCAAAGGTGCGCGCCATGTCATCTGGTTTGCGACGAAGCCCGGCGGCGGACATTAGTCAACGCCGCGAGAATTGCATGGCAGCCCTGCCCGTCAGCGGCGGGTGCTCTGCGCCACGGCCCCGGCGATAGCGTCCGGCATGCGCAATTCGGTGGATGCGAGCTTGCCGGCAACCACGATCAGCGTCACCGCCAAGAGCAGCCGCAGCGCGGTTTCCGGCACGCGGGTGGCGAAATAGCTGCCGAGGACGATGCCGGGCAGGGAGCCGGCCAGCAGCACGCCCATGAGATGCCAATCGATCGCGCCCATCGCCCAGTGTCCGATGCCCGCGATCAGCGTCAACGGCACCGCGTGCGCGATGTCGGAGCCGACGATGCGCGCCATCGGCAGTTGCGGGTACAGCAAGAGCAGCGCGGTCACGCCGACCGCGCCGGCGCCGACCGATGAAATCGAGACCAAAACGCCGAGCGCGGCTCCCGTCAGCACGGTCGCGCGCGCGATCGCGACGGCGTCGAGCCGCTCCAGACGCGAACGAAAGGTTTCCAGGATGGCCTTGCGGAAGATCAGCGACGCCGCCGTCAGCAGCAGCGCAAGGGAAAGCACCACGTTGACCAGGCTGCGTGCCGCCGCGCTGTCGAGATCGAGCTGCCACAGCGCAATCAAGGTCAGGATGCTGGCCGGGATGCTGCCGCTGGCGAGCCGGATCACCGCCGGCCAGTGGATGCTGCGCGCCCAGCTGTGCACGAGGCTGCCGCCGGCCTTGGTGCCGGCGGCGTAGAGCAGATCGGTGCCGACCGCCGTCGAGGGATGAATGCCGAACAGCAGGATCAAAAGCGGTGTCATCAGCGAGCCGCCGCCGACGCCGGTCATGCCGACCAGAAGGCCGACGCCGAAACCAGAAGTGACATAGAGCGGATCGATCACAGGCATCGACCGGGCCCGCACTCGCGGTTGGTCATCGCAAGAGTTCCTTCGTAGTTTCACCAACGCGTGGTCGTTACGGCCGTTCAACACCTCATCAGGTAGGATTATCCTTCCGATCGCGGCAATAGCGCGGACGAAAAAAGAAAGTTCGTTGCGTTGATCGGGGCCAGATAGGGATTCATCCCAGCCAGCGGCCAGGCGGCGAAACCGGCAGCCTACCGGAACCGCGGCCGGCTAGGTGTCAGAGCACCATTCCGAGCGGCGCGTGACGCCGTCAAACAAGCGCGAACGATTGGCATTTTCAGGTCTGGGGTATCATTTTCCGGGCTGCGCTTGATCGCCGCAGACCAGAAATTCCGCGGCTAGTACAAGTACCGGGCTTCAAAGTCTTAGAACTACCAGATTGACCTGCCTTCCCTCCCGGACCTGCAATGCTCGCAAGACTTTCCATCAGCGCCAAGCTATTCGCGATCGTTTCATTTCTGTTTCTGGTGATCGCCACCATCGGCGGATTTGCGTTCATGCAGATGCGCGCGATCAACGCCGCCGCTCAGGATATCCAGGCCCAGTGGCTGCCGAGCGTGCGATGGGTCGGCGAGATGCGGGTGCAGTCCGCGCGCTTTCGCGCCGTGCTGCGCGATCATCTGATTGTTCCGGATGCGGAGCGGGCGGACGTCGACAAGAACCTCGCGGCCCGCAAGGCCGATTTCGAAAAAGCCGCAAAGGCCTACCAGCCGCTGATCTCTTCGCCCGCGGAGCGCGAGCTTGCGAACCAGCTGGAAAAGGAATGGCAAAGCTTCGCCAGCGCGTCAGCCGATGTGCAGTCCCTTGCCAGCAAGGGCGACGTGGCGGCGGCGAAAGACATCAACGCCAAGAAAGTGGTGCCGATCGGCCGCGCGATGGACGCGACGCTTGCCAAGCTGGTCGAGCTCAACGACAAGGGCGCCGAAGCGGCCGGACACGGCGCCGAAGCAACCTACTGGAGCGCTATCCGCCTGATGGCTGTTATTCTGGGCGGCGCGATCATGCTCGGCCTCGGTGCGGCGATCTATGTGACCCGCGACATCCGCCGCGGCATCGGATCGATCCTGAAACCGATGGGGCAGTTGACCGACGGCGAACTGTCCGTCGAGATCCCCCACCAGGGCGAAGCCACCGAGATCGGCCGGATCGCCAGCGCGCTGCAGATCTTCAAGGAGGCGCTGATCGCCAAGAAGGCGTCGGATGAGGCGGCCAACGAAGGCATGGCGGTCAAGGCGGCGCGCGCCCAACGCATCAGCGCGGCTACCGGCGATTTCGAGGTGATGATCGGCGAATTGGTGGAATCGCTTGCGTCGGCCTCGACCGAACTGGAGGCATCGGCAGCGACCATGACGAAGACATCGGATGTGACGATGTCGCTGTCCGACTCTGCCGCGACGGCCTCGCGCACGGTCACCGAGAATATCCAGGCCGTCGCCGCGGCAACGGAAGAAATTACCTCGTCCGTCAATGAGATCGGCCGGCAGGTCCACGAATCCAACAGGATCGCCGGCACCGCCGTCAGTCAGGCGCAAAAGACCGACGCGAGCATCGCGAAGCTTTCTCTCGCCGCCGGCCGCATCAACGACGTCGTCAAGCTGATCTCCGAGGTTGCCGCGCAGACCAATCTGCTCGCCCTCAATGCCACCATCGAGGCTGCGCGCGCCGGCGAGGCCGGGCGCGGTTTCGCGGTCGTCGCATCCGAGGTCAAGGCGCTGGCGACCCAGACCGCGAAGGCCACGGCGGAAATCGACACGCAGGTCGCCGACATGCAGTCGGTGACCGAGGAAACGGTTGCCGCGATCAGGGAGATCAGCTCGACCATCACGACGATCTCCGAAGTCTCCTCGGCAATCGCCGCCGCCGTCGAGCAACAGGGCGCGGCGACGATGGAGATCGCGCGAAACGTGCAGCAATCGGCGCAGCTCTCTACCCAGGTCGCCTCCGAAGTGACCGAGGTCAGTCGCGGATCGAGCGAGACCAGTTCGGCGTCCGGCCAGGTGCTGACGGCCGCGCATTCGCTGGCGTCCGAAAGCGACCGCCTGAAGAGCCAGGTCGAACAATTCCTGCAAACCGTGCGCGCGGCCTGATCGAATTGCCAAACGGAAACAGCGCGGCGGATGGCTCCGCCGCGCTGCTCTTGTCTCGATGTCGGAAAGGGCGCGCGTCCGGCCGGTGCCGGACGGGGCCTGAAGCTCAGCTGTAGATTTCGAACAGACCGGCGCCGCCCTGGCCGCCGCCGATGCACATGGTCACCACGCCCCACTTCGCCTTGCGCCGGCGGCCTTCCTGCAGGATGTGGCCGGTGCACCGCGCGCCGGTCATGCCGAAGGGGTGGCCGATGGCGATCGAGCCGCCGTTGACGTTGTACTTCGCGGGATCGATGCCGAGCCGGTCGCGGGAATACAGGCACTGGCTGGCAAACGCCTCGTTGAGTTCCCAGATATCGATATCCTCGATCTTCAGGCCGTGCCGCTTCAACAGCTTCGGCACCGCGAAGACGGGACCGATGCCCATCTCGTCCGGCTCGCAGCCGGCCGACGCCCAGGCGACAAAGCGGCCGAGCGGATTGAGGCCGCGCTTTTCCGCGTCCTTGGCTTCCATCAGCACGACGGCCGCCGCGCCGTCCGACAGCTGGCTGGCATTGCCGGCCGTGACGTATTTGCCGGGACCCTTCACCGGCTCGAGCTTGGCGAGGCCTTCCAGTGTCGTGTCCGGCCGGTTGCACTCGTCGCGGTTGACCACATAGTCGACGATGCTTTCCGCCTTCGTCTGCTTGTCGACCACCTTCATCCTGGTCTTCATCGGGACGATTTCGTCCTTGAACTTGTTGGCCTGCTGGGCGGCGGCCATGCGGCGCTGCGATTCCAGCGAGTATTCGTCCTGGTATTCGCGGCTGACCTTGTAGCGCTCGGCGACGATATCGGCGGTGTCGATCATCGCCATGAAGATGGCGGGCGCCACTTTCAGCAGTTCCGGATCGATCGATTCCTTCGGCGAGCCGCCGTTGGGGACCGAGATGCTTTCCACGCCGCCGGCGACGATGCAGTCGGCGCCGTCCGAGCGGATCGAGTTGGCGGCCATCGCGATGGTCTGCAGTCCCGACGAGCAGAACCGGTTGACCGACACGCCGGCCGTCGATTTCGGCAGGCCCGCGAGCAGCGCGGCCTGGCGGCCGATATTGGGCGCGCCATGCGCGCAATTGCCGAGATAGCAATCCTCGACATATTCCTTGTCCACGCCGGCGCGCTCCACGGCGTGCTTGATGGCGTGGGCCGCCATCGACATCGGCGGGGTGATGTTGAACCCGCCGCGGCCGGATTTCGCCAGTCCGGTACGGGCATAGGAAACAATGACGGCTTCACGCATTTTTTTGATCTCCCTTTGAACTGGCCGATGCTGCCTCGCGAAAAACTGTAATCGTACATAATTGCCGCCGGGGCAACGAAAATACCGCTTCCTTCAGGTTTCCGGCTGGCGGAATTACGACGTGCGGGATAGCCAGAAAACCAGACGTAGCGGTGATGGAGTACGCCGCGCGTTCACACGATCCGTGACGTCTTGTCGCCCCAGTAACGGTCGCGCAACAGCCGCTTGTAGAGTTTTCCGGTCGGCAGCCGCGGCAGTTCGTCCTCGAAGTCGATCGAGCGCGGCACTTTCTGGCGCGACAGCGACTGGCTGCAGAAGGCGATCAGCTCCTCCGCGAGCGCCTCGCACGGCTCGATCCCCGGCATCGGCTGCACCACCGCCTTTACCTCCTCGCCGAGATCGGCGTTGGGCACGCCGAACACGGCGGCGTCCGCGATCTTGGGATGGGTGATCAGGAGGTTCTCGCACTCCTGCGGATAGATGTTGACGCCGCCGGAGATGATCATGAAGGTCGCGCGGTCGGTCAGATAGAGATAGCCGTCGTGATCGACATAGCCGACGTCGCCGACCGTGCTCATGCTGCCATCCGGCGAGCGCGCCTCTTTGGTCTTGTTCGGGTCGTTGAAATATTCGAACGGCGTGGCGGTCTTGAACCAGACCGTGCCGGGCGTACCGGTCGGGCACGCTTTCATGTTTTCATCGAGGATGTGGAGGTCGCCGAGCAGGACCTTGCCGACGCTGCCCCGGTGGGCGAGCCATTCCTCGCTGTTGCAGGCGGTAAAGCCCAGCCCTTCGGTGGCGCCGTAATATTCGTGGATGATCGGCCCCCACCATTTGATCATGTCTTCCTTCACCGCCGCCGGGCAGGGCGCCGCGGCATGGATCGCGATCTCGAGCGACGACAGGTCGTAGCGCCTTCGCGTCTCTTCCGGCAGCTTCAGCATGCGCGAGAACATCGTCGGCACCAGCTGGGTGTGGCTGACGCCCCATTTCTCGACCAGCTCGAGGTAACGCTCGGGATCGAAATGTTCCATGATGATGGCGGTGCCGCCCACGCGGATGGTGAGATTGACCGCGGCCTGAGGCGCCGAGTGATAGAGCGGCGCCGGCGACAGATAGATCATGCCTTCGCGGTACTGCCACAGTTTCTGCAGGAAGTCGAAGATCGGCAATTGCTGGGTCGGCGGTTGCTCCGGCAGCGGGCGCAGAATGCCTTTCGGCCGCCCGGTGGTGCCCGACGAATAGAGCATGGCGGTGCCGATGCATTCGTCCGATATCGGCGTTTTGGGCATTCCGCGCGTGGCTTCCTGCAGGCCGACGATGCGCCCGCTTTCGCCTCCGCCGTCGGCGACGATGCAGAGCTCGACCTTGGGGCATTCCTTGAGCGCCTCGCGCGCGACATCGAGCTTTGCCACCGAGGTGATGAGGATGCGGGATTGGCTGTTGTTGACGATGTAGGCGAGTTCGCCCGGCGTCAGGTACGAATTGACGCAGGTGTAATACAGCCCGGATCGCTCGCCCGCGCCGCAGGCTTCCAGGTAGCGGCTGTTGTTCTCCATGAAGATCGCATAGTGGTCGAGCCGCTTCAGGCCGCGATTGCGCAACAGATGCGCCAGCCGGTTGCTGCGCGCCTCCAGCTCGCGATAGGTCACGGCCTCGCCGGTAGCAGCCATGATGAAGGCGGGCTGCAGCGGACGAAGATGAGCATGCTTTCCGGTATACATCGTGTCTCCAATTTCCTCATGCGGCCATAAGAAGGATTTCGCGCACCTGCGCCGGGTTGTCGATCCTGCGCGGGTTGCGCGGGATCCACGGCGTCGCCATCGCCTGTTCGGCGATGCGGTCGAAATGCTCGGGGCCGATGCGGACGTCCTGCAGGCTGCGCGGCATGCCGAGTCCGCGGATGAAATCGTCCAGCACGTCGCCGGCGTCCCTGCCGGGCTGTCCCATCGCCGCCGACACCAGTTCCTGCCGCCCGGCATTGTCCTGCTTGTTCCAGCGCATTACCGACGGCAGCATCACGCAGGAAGTATAGCCGTGCGGCACGTCGTATACGGCGCCGAGCACATAGCCGATGCCATGGCTGGCGCCCATCGGCACGCCCGACGACAGCGGCCCCATCGAGAGCCAGGTGCCGATCTGGCAATCCATCCTTGCGTCGAGATCGCGCGGATCGGCCTTCACGCGCGGCAGCGCCTGCGCCAGCATCGACAGTCCCTTCATGGCCTGGGCGTCGGCGTAAGGGTGGGCCTCGCGCGAGCACAGGCCCTCGACGCAATGATCGACGGCGCGGATGCCGGTCGAAAGCCACAGCCATAGCGGCGTGTGCACCGTCACCGCGGGATCGAGGATCGCCGCGCGGGGGATGACGAGCGGATGGCGCACCGTTTCCTTGACCTTGGTGCGCAAATTGGTGACGCCGGCCATCGCGCTGAACTCGCCGCCGGCAATGGTCGTCGGCACGCTGATCTGGCGCACCAGTCGGCGCATTCATGTCAGGCGCGACGCCCTTGACCGCCCGGATCCGGTCGATGGCATCGACGCTGCCGATATCATTGGCGAGGCAAAGCTGCACGGCCTTGGCGCCGTCGGTGATCGAGCCGCCGCCCACGGTGACGATGAGATCGGCATTGGCGGCGCGGGCCTGCTCGGTGGCGGCGATGACGGCCTCGCGCGGCGTGTGCGGCGGCATCGCATCGAAGGTCCCGGCGTATCGCGGCCCCAGGCTTTTGCGGATTTTCTCGATCTCGGAGGTCGTGCGGTTGAGCGTGCCGCTGACCATCAGGAAGGCGCGGCTCACGCGCAGACGGTCGATTTGTCCGGCGACCGCGTCCGCGGCCGGGCGGCCGAAAACAACCTCGTCCATGGCGCCGAAAACGACACGCCCCTTGTGCACGACGATTGTCCTCCCGGGACAGCCTGGTTTTGTTGCAGCTTTGCAAACAATTTAGCGGAGGTGCCGCACCGATGGGAACCATAAAAATGGTCTGACCGGGCGTCTCGAAGCTGCGCATCGAATCGTCAGGCCACACGTCATGCGCGAAATCTGCGCCCGGCCTGAGACGCTGACGGGCAAGTTTGCTCGACTTACACCGTCATTCCGGGGCGCGCGTGAGCGCGAACCTCAGATGCGCAATTGCGCATCGGGGAATCTCGAAGTTGCAATGTGTCATCGGGATTCCGGGCTCGCTCGCTTTGCGAACGCCCCGGAATGACGGTCTAGCTCAACAGCCCGGCGACGTCGCCGATCGCAACCTGCCGCTCCGAAAGCAGAATTTCCGCAGCTTCGCGTTCCCAGTCGCCGGCGCAGGGCTCGAGCGGATCCTGCGCGCTCAGGCGATGTTCGAGCACCAGCCGCGCATACAGCGCGCGTCGCGCGTCCGTCCCCGGCCGGGCGGCTTCCCACATCATCAGGATGGCGCTGGTGATGTGATAGAGGGCCGAGGCCGCCTGCCGCGCGTTCGCTTCCAGCGCGGGTTCGGCGGCGACGCGCTCGGCGAATGTGAGCGTCCGCTCGAGCGCAAGGCGCAGGCGATCGCGGAACGCCGCCGGCACAGCCGTGGCGTTATCGAGCAACTTTGTCAGCGCGGTCCCAAGCGCGCGGTGGGCGCGGCTCTTGCCGACCGCGCGGGTGATAATATCGAGCGCGTTGATGTTGCTGGTGCCTTCCCAGAGCACGCCGATATGCGCGTCGCGGATCAGCCGCGCCTGCACCCATTCCTCGATGTAGCCGTTGCCGCCGCGCACTTCCATGGCGCCGGTCGCCACCGGAATGTTGTCGCGGCAGGCGCGGAATTTCAAGAGCGGCGTCAGGATGCGCAAGGCGCTTTCCGCCTGCTTCGAGCCGGCATTGGCGCGGTCCATCGCGCTTGCGGTGAACAGGAACATCGACAGCGACTGTTCCGACGGCAGCGCGATCTTCAGAAGCTGGCGGCGCAGCAACGGGTATTCGACGATGGTCTTGCCGAACGCCACCCGGCTGCGCGCGCAAACCAGCGCCTCGTTGACGCAGCGCCGCATCATCGCCGCGGCCCGCACGCCGTGCGAAAGCCGCGACAGGTTGACCTGCTCCATCATCTGCTTCAGCCCGCGGTCGGCGTCGCCGACCAGATAGGCCACCGCGCCCTCCAGCAGGATCTCGCCTGATGCCATCGAGCGGGTGCCCAGTTTGTCCTTGAGGCGGACGATGCGGTAGGCGTTGCGGCGGCCGTCCTTCAGCCGGCGCGGCAAGCGCGAACAGCGCGAGCCCCTTGGTGCCGGCGGGCGCGCCTTCCGGGCGCGCCAGCAACAGCGCGACGTCGGCGTCGGCGTGCGAGCAGAACCATTTGTCGCCATAGCAGCCGCCACACGCCGTCCTCGCAGCGCGCGACCGTTTCGATCGCGCCGACGTCGGAGCCGCCGGCCCGCTCGGTCATGAACTGCGTGCCCTTCCACATGCGCGGCCGACGTCGGCCGACAGCATTTTCGGCAGCAGATAGTCCTTCAGTTCCTCGCTGGCGAATTTGCGGATCAGATGGATCGAGGTGTCGGTCACGCTGATCGGGCACATCAGTCCGAACTCGGCCTGCACGAACAGATATTGCAGCGCGTATTTGGCCACCGCCGGCAGCGGGCGATCCATGCCGAGCGTGCCGGCGCGATGGCTCATGGCGTGAAACTGGAAATCGCCGAATGCGATCTTTTCCATTTCGCGGTAGGACGAATGGTAGTCGATCCAGTCCTCGTCGCGGCCGAAGCGGTCGCGTGCATTGAGCACCGGCGGGTGCTTGTCGGCGATCCGGGCCAGTTCGTCCAGCCGCTCGCCCGCCAGGGCGCCGAGGCGGTGGAAATGCGGTTCCAGCCGCCGAAAATCCTCCGGCTGCAGATATAGCTTGAGCAGATCGCGCAGCCCGCGATCGATCGTGTAGAAATTCTGTCCCGCGCAATCCGGCGCGATGGCATCGGGCCCGCGGCCCTCCGCCTCGGCGCAACGATTTATGCGTTGGAGGCGCGTGCATGTCTGACCTCGTTTGAAGGATCGTCCGGCCGGATGAAGGTTCATGATAATGCGCCTCCGGCCGCGCAGGGTCGAGAGCGAATTGTTCCCGCATTGCGGCCATGGCGCCGGGTCCGGGCATCGGGGTGCTTAGCGCCGGCCCGTCGGCCCGGCCGGGACAATGGAGCCGGAACAACGGAAATGGTTTTCCGCAGCGCAAATCTCAATTTCCATTCACGTTACGCCCTCGGACTGCTGAACGCTTTGTCCGCAGCCGCCTTGGCCGGTTGCGGCGACAAGCCGCCGCAACGGGGCGCAAGCGGCAATTCAGGCCTCTATGTATTTCCGATCTGCGTACTGTTCGTGTTCCCGGTGCTTTCGACCGGCTCGGGATCGGAAACGCGTCAGGCGGTCGGCGTCGCCGTGTTCTTCGGCATGCTGGGCGTGACGGTATTCGGGCTGATCTTCACGCCGATCTTCTGCAATCTTGCCGATGCCTCGCGACGGAAAGCCGCGGCTCCGGCGCCCCGGATAGCCGGCAACCCTGGTAGATTTCCTGCAGCGCGGCCCTTCGATACTATTGGCTTATCTGAAATATATGGGCAGAAGCAGGGTTATAAAATATCATTGCTCGGAACAGAAAAGCTGGGGAGAACAATATGAAAACCGGATTACTGTCGGCGGCCGTTGCGGCATGCGGCCTGTTGCTCGCCGCGCCGGCGTCGGCGCAGGGCGTCAAAATCGGAATTCTGAACGATCAGTCCGGCGTCTATGCCGATTACGGCGGCAAGTGGTCGTTCGAGGCCGCCAAGATGGCGGCCGAGGATTTTGGCGGCAGCGTGCTCGGCCAGAAGATCGAGGTGATCTCGGCCGACCACCAGAACAAGCCGGATCTCGGCGTCAGTATCGCGCGGCGCTGGTATGAGGTCGAAGGCGTCGACATGATCACCGAGCTGACGACGTCCTCGGTGGCGCTCGCGGTCCACGACCTGTCGAAGCAGATGAAGAAGATCGACATCGTGGTGGGCGCGGCGACCTCGCGCCTGACCGGCGACGCCTGCCAGCCCTACGGCTTCCACTGGGCCTACGACACCCACGCGCTCGCGGTCGGCACCGGCGGCGCGCTGGTGGAGGCGGGCGGCGACACCTGGTTCTTCATGACCGCCGACTACGCCTTCGGCTATGCGCTGGAAAAGGATACCGGCGATCTCGTCAAGGAAAAGGGCGGCAAGGTGCTGGGCGCGGTCCGCATTCCCCTGAACTCGTCGGACTTCTCGTCCTTCCTGCTGCAGGCGCAAAGCTCGAAGGCGAAAATCATCGGGCTTGCCAATGCCGGCCTCGACACCACCAACTCGATCAAGCAGGCGGCGGAATTCGGCATCGTCAAGGGCGGCCAGAAGCTCGCCGGCCTGCTGCT
The DNA here is from genome assembly GCA_963825105.1 of uncultured Alphaproteobacteria bacterium. GTDB lineage: Bacteria > Pseudomonadota > Alphaproteobacteria > Rhizobiales > Xanthobacteraceae > Bradyrhizobium. The sequence continues at coordinate 145,271 of CAWGSB010000026.1, read as the reverse complement.
GACGCTGGCCGAAGTGCACGGCCTCGGCCTCGAAGCCGCGCAAGGGCTGGTGCTGACCGAAGGCTATTACTGGGACCGCGACGACAAGAGCCGCGAATTCGCCAACCGCTTCTTCAAGCGCACCGGCCGCATGCCGAACATGATCCAGGCCGGCACCTATTCGGCGACGCTGCAATATCTGAAGGCGGTCAAGGCCGCCGGGACCAAGGACACCGAGGCGGTCGCTGCGAAGCTGAAGGAGCTGCCGGTCGACGACATGTTCGCGCAGGGCGGCAAGGTCCTGCCCAACGGCCGCATGGTGCACGACCTCTATCTGTTCGAGGTCAAGAAGCCCTCGGAATCGAAGAAGCCCTGGGATTACTACAAGCAGCTCGCGGTGGTGCCCGGCGACAAGGCGTTCCCGTCGGCCAAGGACTCTGGCTGCCCGCTGACGAAGTGATCGCGGCCTGATTTTGACGTGATACGCCGCGCCGTCTTCTCAGGACAGCGCGGCGTTTGTTGAAGTCGTGAAGGCATGGATACCGTCGCCGAAATGCCTCCTAACAAACCTCGGGAATGGGCGTAAGCGGCGAGGTACGCAGGATGCGCACGTGCCCGAGCGCGTCTGAAAGCGGACGCGGCCCATAATCGGCCGCCGCCGCAGCGGCGGCTGCGCCTCGTCCGCCTCGCTCCTTTTGCACGTTGGCCACAATGTCGGCGCCGGCAAAGCTGCGACCGCTCGCGACGGCGGCCTTTTGATTTTCGAGCGTCGGCAGCGTCTCGACGCAGAGCACACTGAGCGGCGAAGCGATCGGCAGGCCGAGCTCGCGCAGCAGGGCTACGATTTCCGTCTGAGCCCAGCCGGTGACGCCATGCACCGGCGCGTCGCGGTTCTCGAACGCGAAGAACGCCTTTCCCTGGAGGCCTTCCAGTTTGTGCCGGATGCGCGGGACGGCGAGGAGTTTGCGATCCTCCAGCAAGATGTTGCGGAAGTCCTTGCCGTCGGCCTGGCGAACCTGTGCGTAGAGCAGGGCCCAGATCTCGGTGCGCGGCGGATTGGCGGTGATATTCTTTCCTGCGAGCACGGCCTCGGCAAAGGGCGCCTCGACGACCAGTTCGTTCTGGGTGCGCCGGCATGTGCAGAACAGCGTGGGCGCCGGGTGTTGAACGCCGGTGGTGCGCAAGGGCCGGCCGAACCGTCCCTGCGCGGTCGACCAGATCTTGGCATGGCCGACGCGGAGCTCATAGGTGAAGAAGCCGAACAGTTCGGGGCTGTCGGCGTTCAATCCCGGCGGCAACGGCACCAGAAAATGGCGTCCGACATTTCCACCGGCCTCCAGCGGCACCATCGCCGAGTATCCGGCGTGATCATCGCTGTCAGTGGGCGGGATGACCCGGATGAGTTCCGGATCGATCGGCAGAGGTGCTTCTTCGGGCGGCACGAAGGTCTCGAGCCGGTCGTCGGAAATCATGGGATCCGGCGCGTAACCCAGAAGCCGAATGAAGTAGCCGTCATTCGGATCGCGGACCGTTTCCTCCAATTCCAGCCACAGGAAGCGGCGGCGCGGCTCGGTCCTAGAATAGGCGTCGTCGCGTTGATACTTCGATAGCGCGACACCGGCGGAGACAATGCGTGGAACCTGCGCGGGCGGCGTCGTCACCGGAAGCTTCAGGCTGAGGCGTACGGGTTCGTCGGCCGGCATCGGCGCTTCACGCAAGTGCGGGGCGATGCTGTATGAAAGCTCGATGGTGTCGGGAAAACGGGTTTCAGAGGGCGCACCCGCCTGCGGCTTGTCGGATTTGGGTTCGACCGCGTCCAGGAAGATCAATGTCGTATGATCGCGGTTGGCGCCATCGAGGGCCTGGATCGGGGCCACCCGCCTGGCTTCCCAGTCGCCGATCGGCAGGTTGTTATTGTTGTCGGCATCCGCAGCCGGGTCGGATGTGAAGTGCTGGGTGCGGAAAATATCGAAGCTGATTTCTTCGAGTCCGTCCCATGTCCAGTCACGGTCGAGCTGGAGCGTTACCGGAACGATCCAGTGATTTACCAGATCTTCCTTCGCCGCAAAGGTGATGGATGAATTGTCGGGTGCGAGCGTATGGCGGATGCGGCGCGAGCATCCGAATATCACACGTTCCCCCTTCTTGCCGACCAGCGTCAGGCCTTTGAAGTCGACGCCGATCTGTTGCGCCAGCCGCTGGACGATTGCCGGCGTGTCACCTGTGGAGCGGTGGAACAACAAAGCGCTCAAAGTGCCGTCGAACAATGTCGGCGGGTCCGGCTGCAGGTAAATGCCGCGGATCATCTTGTCGGCATTGAAGGCGGCGATCAGCTTGAGCTCACCGGTGGACGGCCGACGGACGCGGAGCTGGACGGCTTTCCCGATATTGGCGCCGGCGGCGAAATAGGAGGGGTCGTCGTTCGCGATGGCGCGGATGGAGAGGCGGATCTCGCGCGCGGTCGGCAACGGCAATTCGTCCATGGCGTCAATGGCTGCCTGGGTGAGCGTCACGTCGCCGGGGAGCTTCAGATCCCCGAAATCATTGGGGTCGCCGAAATGGATGACGGCGGCGTCGCTGAACTTCAACGGAACGATGCGCGATTTCGCGGGGTCCGCCGGGAAGTCGCGCGTGGTGGTGTAAAGATGAATGTAGTTCTCGCGTCCGGACAGCGACAGCAGATTGTCGAGCCGCAGCGTGCGCAGTTCCACGTCGATCTGAACGCGCATCGCATCAGGATCGGGAATGCCGAAGCTCTCTTTTCCAACGGCTGCATCCGAGGCAGCCTGCAGCAACGGGATCGGGTCTTTGTATTTCCCGGTGAACACCACGCTGGGATAGTTGAGCAGCGGGCGCGGAATCTCGATTTGGTCGTCGAGGAAAAACCCGTCCGCGTCCTGGCTCGGCGGCATGACCTTGGGAGGCGGAAATTGCGGCATCCCGGGAATCCGAACCGGCTCGAATACGACGTGGCGCTTGAACGCCACCGTCGCGGTCGGCGAGGGGGCGTCGTAGACCGGATCGTTGCGGGACCCGGGACCGCCTGCGGTGGGGTCCATCAGGCGGACGCGGAATTCGTAGGTCTTGCCGTAGCGCAACGGGATGTTCTGCAATCCGACCGGATCGTAGACACGTCCGAGCGACGCATTTGCCTTCTCGGTATGAAAGAGCGCGGCCGCATCCTCATCGGGAATGACCAGCGACTTTCCGTTCCATTGCGCGAGATAGGCCGGTAGCCAGAACTGCCCGGTTGTCTGGTTGCCGTCGAGCTGCATCGGGTGGACCTCGACGGCAAGTTCGCCGTCGAATTTCTGATTGCTGCGCTCGCCGAGATCAATGGCGCCGAGCGTCAGCGGCGCCTTGCTCCGTACGTGCACGAGTGAATTCCAGGCAGCGCCTCCATGCTCGCGGGCGTCGACCCGGTAGCCGAAGACACCTATCGGCGCGTCAAGCCGCTGCGGCTGGCCGCCGATTTTCGGGACGGTCGGATCCGCCTTGAGCTGCCGGTTTTGCCAGATCAGAATCTGCTCGTCGTCCCAGCCGAGACGGATGCCGATATCGGTGAGCGGCGTAAATCCGTCCGGCGCTTCCGCCAGAAGATTCTGACTGACCGGTTGCGTGGCATGCACGATCTTGGCGAATCCATCGTCGTAATCGGCTGCCTCGATAAGCGCGGCGTCGAAATTTCCGGGAGCCGCGGGCGGGCCGGGAACATTGGGATCGTCATACAGCACCGGTAACTGCACGGCTGCGAAAAGCTGTCGCTTGGCGCGTGTTTTCAGCGAAGGGATGCGCGCGGCGTATCGCTTCAGAAAATCGAAATTGGCGCCGACCTGTGCCGCGTAATCGCTCTGCTGTGCGAGGTCGACATAGAGAAAGCCGCCGTCGTCGAGCAGCTTTGCCGGCAGTTTGAACGAGCCTGAGCGTATCAGGCCGAGTTTGCGCGCGAGCTGCTGATGGCGCAGGCAGTAAGCATAGACCTGGCCCCAGCTGACGGTGTCGGGCGTCTCGCGGAATGTCGGATTGGGCGGCTTGGGTGTCCTCACCGCGCAGTGATAGGCGTCACCGGTGATCGCATCCCCGGTACGCGGGCCGGTGAACAGAAAAGACTGGCGATAGCTTTCCGGCAGGTACTTCTTGATGAAGATGTCGGGGTTGACGGGCTCGGCGAGCCGCGGATTGGCCGCGGCGAGCTTGAAACGGCCGGGCTTGTTGGCGACGAGCTCGGCGAACAAGGCCCGCGCGTCCGGCATGGTCCCGCTGGCCCCGGGTAGCGGCGCGGAAAAATCGACGGGTGCGTTGACCGGGAAGCGATCGAGCCCATCAATGATGCGGGCCTCGAAGCGCAAATCGGCATCGGCAAAGGCCGGCGTGGTGTCGCCGACATGCGGAAAGTCGGTGATGACAGGATGAAGCGGATCGCCGTTCCACTCGGTACTGAGCCGGGGCACTACAAGGATTCGCAGATGAAGCCTGTCACCGTCAAAGCCCTGCGGAAACGTCAGAATGCTGAAGCGCGCTTCCATATGATCGCCCCTTCATTATGCGATTTGGCGCTGTTCCTGCCAGCTCTGCGAAAAATGCAAATTGATGACCAGGAAAATACTGATATCGATCGCGAAGGTGACCTGCGCGATGAGATCCGTGCGGTCGGGCGGCCCGATCTGCCGGTGAATGGAGCCCTTGGCCTCGATCTGAATCGTTATCGTGACGAGGCCCTCCAGCAGTTCCGCACGGCCGCGGAACAACAGGAAGCCGGAGACCGTGATCTGGCTGGTATCGAGATCGATCTCGATGCCGACCATGTAGAGCACCGACACATTGCCGACGACCGGCAGGCCGACCACGATCTCGGCGCCGAAGCCGAACTTCATGTCGAGCTCGGGTCCGGTCTTGATATCGGCGGCAGTGCGCAAATCGACCGAGCCGGTCGCGTAAACCGTCGCGGCAGCGAGGCTGACGCACATGACCGAGAGGCGACCGCCAAACTCCAGGAACGCGCCGATCGACGGGATGAGCTGCTTCGGATCGTCGGTGATCTTGAGTACTTCGTTGAAGTAGACGCCAATAGCGAGATGGCATTCGAGCTTCAGCGGGGTCTCGGGCGAATCGTAGAGTTCGCCGGGAGGAAATCTGACCAGCGGGATTTCCTTGCGGGCGGTGAAGGCGTAATTCCAGCTGTCCGCCGAATTGCTCATGGCGATCTGGAGACCGCTCTTCAACGCGGCGCCATAGTCCCCGCCCTGGAGCTGATCCAGGACCTGGAGCAGATCGATGACGGGCTTCAGCTCATCGCTGAATTCGAGTTCCGGATCGACGAATGCCGGCGCGGTACCGTTTTCGGCGTTGAATTTGCCCTTGATCATCATCAGCCGCTTGAGCGGCCCGAGGTCGACCACCATGCCGATGTCGTCGAGCTTCGAGAGCCAGTTCTTGGCGACGTCGCCGGCAGCCGCATCGAAACCGAAATTGAGAACGCCGTCGGCGGTCTTGTTCCCCGCCTTGTCCTTCTTTGCGTACTCGACGTAGAGTTTGAGGAAATCCTCGTTGACGAGGTACAGCGGCGTATCCGGCAGCGTCTGCTGAAACGTCTTGGCGAGATTGCCGGGATCGACCAGCTTGTAGCCCTGCTCGAGAATCTGGGTCTGGAACGATCCGAGATCGAGCGACAGCGCATCCTGCACGTTCGGGAAGATGCCGGCCGAATTGAGGATGCGATAGGCATCGGCGAAATCCGGCTTCAGGCTGAGCAACTGGCTTACGCCATCCTGGAAGCCCGGCTGGCGAAACAGCGCCTTTTGCGTTCCCGTCGACTGCAGCAGGCCGAAATTGCGGGTGCTCGAACTGGTCTTCACCAGGTCGATCGGATTGGCGAGACGGATGAGGTCGGCGGCGGTCGTGTCCGTGGTCTGGTTGGTTGAATCCAGTTTGCCGCGCCGGACCAGCGGCACCGCGGCCTGCGGATCGACGGGCGAGACCTCGCCGGTGCCCTGATTGTGCTGCACCACGCTCCACGAGCCGTCCTTCGGCAGCACGACCGCGCCGCGCGCCGCGCTCGGGAAAATGGGCTTGCCGGCACCGTCGGCGGAGCTGTTGACGTCGACACGGCCGATGCGCATCAGCTGGTGGCTCTTGCCGATGTCGATGACACAGTCAACCGGTCCGCCGATGGCGCCAAACTGGCTGTCCAAGAGCTGCGAAAAAAGTGCAGGCGACAGCGGTTCGCCGCGCGGCGAGAGCTGCACATAGCCGAGCATGCCTTTCGATGGCACGCGTCCGCCCACTGCGCCCGTCGTCACGTAGTCGATCGCAACATCGGCATCGAAATAGACCGGTTGCAGATCGACCTTTTCGTTCATGGCGGCGGTAATCGGCACGATAGCGCCGTCGTCGTTGACATATTCGTCGCCCGGATTCTTGGTCCAGACGACGCTGAAATGCGGCACCGCGTCGGTTTCGCGGATGTTGCGGACTTTGAAAACGCCTTTGACGATGCCCGGATGAAACTCGTACGGATTTGGCCGGTCGATAACCTTCCACGAGCCATCGGGATTCTTGACCGGGTCGTAGCCCTTGTAGCTGAAATCATAGATGCCGTCGGATTCCGCCTGCCAGCCGGTGTCGAAGCGGAAGACGTATCCGCTGCTCGCGCGGAACATCGTGATGGTGCGCACAACGTGGATGCCCCACGGATAAACAATGCTGCGTACCTGGACGACTTCCTCCGCGGTGCGGCCGACGAAAACGTCGAAATGCGCCTGGCTGGTCGCCGCGATCGAGGCGTTGGGATTCTGCCAGTGGCTGAATATGCTGGCGCCATAGCCGGAGAAATCGATGCGAGTCAGCGGCACGCCGCGTGTCTTGTAGCCGATGTTTCCCGACGACGAGAAGAAGAACTCATCGTTGAAGATCTCGCCAACGCTGCTTCCGAGGGTCCCGGTAAAGGTGGGGGAGAAACTCGCATCGAGGACGTTATTGAGCTGCAGCGTGCCGCCCTTGAAAATCGGGCTTTCCGGAAGATTTGGCGGCGCATCCACGCGAATTTGCAAGCCGCCTGTCACCTCCGATTGCGTGTAGACCGGGCGGTTGAAGTCGACCTTGGCGGGTTGCGGCTGGGATGCGCTCTTGCGGCTGAACTCGGCGAAGGATTTCAGACCGAACGGCAGCGTGAACAGCGCGCCGGTGAATCCCTCCTTGCGCTGCTCGAAATCCTTCACCAGGAATTCGGTGACCGGGATCGGAGCAATCGCAACCAGTTCGACGCTGTCGTTGAACAGCCGGGTCGGGCCGCCATCGTTGGGATAGAAGTTTGCACCAACGGGCGGGTCGCCGGAGACTTGAGGCACGGTCAGGTTGACCAACCCCTCCCAGCTCAGCTGGGGCACGGTGAAGGCTCGGACAAAGCGACTTTCCGCCGTCAGATCGAGTTCGTGGATCTGCAGGGGGAACGCCGATGACGCAGCGCTCTGCGTGGGTTTTGGCTGAAAGGTCCGGTAGAAGATGAGATTGCTGTCGCCGACGGAGCGGGCGTCGAACCATGCGAAGCTGACGCCCATCTGGTCGGCATTGGTCGAGACATCGAGCAGCGCAAACTGTTCCTGTTCAAAAGCCTGGAACAGCTTATTCCAGATCCCTTCGTTCGAGCCGCGAGGCGACCATTGCGCGAAGGCGAGCTGTGTTGGCTGGCTCGACGCCATATCGACCGACAGGGGATCGAGGGCCTTGCTCTGGATTTCCTTGGCGGCCGCCGACCACGCCGCGATGGTCTGCGCCTGCGGGCCCAATGGCGCGAAGGCAAAGGCGGTATTGACCTGATCGGCGGCGTCGTCGGTTGCGGCCTTCTGCCAGGTCACGCCGGTGACGAGCAGCATGGTCGGCCTGCGGAAGCGCTGATCGCCACGGCTCTGCCGGCGTAACCAGCCCACATTGGCCGCGTAGGGGTCGGGCAACGTCGGCAGCAATCCGAAAAGCCCCATGCCGAGCAGCAACACGGCCTTGTCGACCATCTCCTCGTCGCGCAGCTCGGCAAACAGCAGCAGGCTGTTGACCGGCGTCACCGTGAACAAGGCGTTGCGGATCGCGAGTGAAATGGCCTTGCCTGGCTCGACGGGCCAGGTCGCAGCCGGATCGAGGCTGTCGACGAGTATATTGTCGTCGTAGAGAAAGGCGGTTTGCCTGGCGTCCGAATAGCCGAGAGCGAGCAGGGAATTGAGCGTGCGGATCGGGAAGGGGGTCCCCGATACGTCGACCGGACGATCGAGCCGCGCCTCGGCGTCGGCCTGTGCGACCAGCAATTCGTTGCCGGACGTCGCGGCTGCGTAGATCAGCAGAAACGCGTCGGTAAAGCTGAGATCGATCTCCGAGCGGAATTTCGAGCTGGCGTCCTTCCAGAGCAGCAGTCGCTGGCGGCCATACAGGTCGGAGGCCTTCGGGTCGATGATGAAGATGAGGCCAGGCGCAAGCGCGACCCAAGGCTTGGTAAGCTGAGCCGGTCCGCCGCGCAGCCCGCGCCAGCCCAGCGTCAATCCTTCCGTGGTGTTCACCGCGATGCCGCCAATGCCGGCGGCCTCCGTCGGTTGATTGACGTCGATCATCGCCACCGGGAGCGCCCATCCGGCCTGCGCGACCTTGGCCTTCCCGTCGGCCTTGGCGAAAGGCGATTGAGAGAGGCCGATCTCGATCGCTGCGACCGAAGCCGCCAGTGGCACGAGCACCGAGGCGAGCAACGGCTCATAGCGCGGCGCGGTCGCCTGATCCCAGGCGAAGTCGACTTTCTGGCCGTAGAGCGCCCACTTCGCCTTCGCCAATTGCGTCACGCCCGCCTTGCCGGCCTGCAGCACGAACGAGAATTCGCTCGGCAAAGTGAGGGAAGCCTTGGCAGCATCAATTCCGGCCTTGCTCTTGCCGATCGCCGGCGGATCGGGGGCGAGCAGGTTCAGCGCGACGCTGCACTTTCCTCCCGCCGGGATCGTCAGCTTCCCGCCGGCCGAGATGGGCGTGGGCGTGAAAATCAGTTTGCCGCCGCTGATCGTGAGGCCGACATAGCCGCCCGCCGGCGCGCCGGCGGCCAGCAGGTCGGCGCGAATCCAGATACTGCCGCGGCCGAGATTGTACTGCTTGCTCTTGATGAATTTCAGGACGTCGGAAACAGGAACCGGCTCGCCGAGTTTCAACTTGAGCTGCGACATGTAGAACAGCATCGCCGGCTGCGCGTCGCCAGCAAAATGGACCGGGACCAGCCGGGCGAAGGGATAGAAATCGAACCAGAACTTGCGGCCATCGACGCCGTCGACGGGGCCGATTGTCCGCGCGACCGCGGCGCCCCGGCCCCAGGCCGGCGTTGCGAGGTCGAGAGCGGGCGCGTTTAGCGGCGCTTCCCGGCGGAAAACCCGAAATTCCGGAGGCTGTGCCGGATCGGCTTCGGCGACCAGTTGGTCGATGCGTTGCGTACGCTCTGGCGACAAGGTTTCCGGGCCATACCAGGTCGCCCGTTCAACGGACAATTCGCGTGGCGTCAGTGCGGCCGCATCATCGACGCGGGATCGAACGAGGAGTTTTTCCAGCTTGGCAGTGGCGTCGTCATCGGCTTTCGTCAGCGCGCCGAGCGGGGCAGTCACGGAGACCAGGCGAGATCGCAGATCAGCTCCAGATCCCATCGAGACGCCCCCCGACTTAAAAATCTATATCAAGCTAAAGCGATGCGTAGACCCTGTCGCAGTTCAACATTTCAAACGCCGTGCCGGAATAAATTGAAGGCTCAATGCAGCTTCAATTTTGAGCGAATTTAAGGCCGCGTCGCGATTTTTCCCAACGAGCGCTCACGTCCGCGTCGACTGGCGGCTTACCCCCGCCTCACGCTGGCGCCGCCGTCCACCGGCAATGTCACGCCGGTGATGAAGTTGGCCTCGTCGGAAGCCAGAAACAGCGCGGCGTTGGCGACGTCCCAGCCGGTGCCCATCTTCCGGCGCAACGGCACCTTGGCGTCGCGCTCGGCCTCGACTTCGGCGCGGCTCTTCTTGAACTCGCGGGCGCGGGTGTCGACCGCCATCGGCGTGTTCATCAGGCCGGGCAGGATCACATTGGCGCGGATGCCGTATTCGGCGTTCTGGTAGGCAAGCTGTTCGGTGAAGGCGATCATCGCCGATTTGGTCGCCTTGTAGGCGACGTAGGGATAGGTGGTGATCGCCGCCATCGACGAGATGTTGATGATGGCGCCGCTTTGTTGTTGCCGCATGATCGGGATCACGTGCTTGGCGGCGAAGATGCAGCTCTTGAGGTTGATCGCCACGCAGCGCTCGAGCGCCTCCTCGGTGAAATCGAGCAGCTCGGCATCGCCGCCCGCGAGGCTGACGCCGACATTGTTGTGCAGGATGTCGATGCGGCCCCAGCGGGCCTTCGCGTCTTCCACCATGGCCTTGAGCTCGGCATTTTTGGTGACGTCGGCCTTGAAGGCCACCGCAGTGCCGCCCTTGGCGGCGATCATGTCGACCGTCTCCCGGGCTGAATCGAGATGATGATCCACGCACAGCACGCGGGCGCCCTCGCGCGCGAAGGTGAGCGCGGTGGCGCGGCCGTTGCCCATGCCCTCGCCGGGGCTCTGCCCGGCGCCGACGACGATGGCGACACGATCTTTCAAGCGCATGTCAGTTCACTCCCGGGATCGGGTACTGCTTTAGTACCTCTTTGTAAGTGGGCTCGTTGTCGATCTTCATGGTGGCGAGCACGCGGACCACGGCGCAGTAGAAGGCGATGGTGAGCACGAGATCGGTCATGTGCTCGTCGGAGAGTTCTCGTCTGATTTCCGCGAAAGTGGCCTCCGACATCGCAAGTTCGCGCACCATCTCGCGGGCGCCCTTCAGGATCGCCTTGGCCAGCGGCTCGAAGTTCTTGAGGGCTTGCCCTCGGTCTCGGCCATCAGCCCCTCGATATCCGCGTCGGTGACGCCGAACTCCCTGCCGATCTTCACATGGTGGGTGAATTCATATTCCGACTTTTCCAGCCAGCCGACCTGCAGGATCGCCAGTTCGCGCAGGCGCGGGTCGAGCTTGCTCTTGAAGCGGATGTAGCCGCCGACGCCGTTGAAGGCGCGCGCCATGTCGGGCGAGTTGACCAAAAGCTTGTGCAGATTGGTGTTGCGCTTGAGCATGTCGCGATATTCGGGCGCGACCTGGTCGGCCTCGAGATAGGGCAGGCGGGCCATGTTGTTCGTTCTCCCTTGGTGATCTCTTTTTCGTCATTGCGATTCGGTCGCGCTAATGCGCGCCCGGTGACAGGCTCCGCGAAGCAATCCAGCATAGAAAGCACATCTGGATTGCTTCGTCGCTGCGCTCATCTACTCAATTCATGAATGGATGAGGCGCCAGACGATCGCGCCCAGCGCGCCCAGCCAGAGAATGCCCGATCGCCATCGCCTGAATGCCAAAACCCCGCCCGCGTTTTTCGGCGGCCTGCGAATAGCCGGTCATATAGAGGATGCGGCCGGCGATCCAGACGAGGCCGATGGCGGCCGCGCCGGGATCGCTGAGGTAGATCGCGAACAGCCACAGCGAGGGCAGGAAGATCGGCATCCATTCCAGCGTGTTCATCTGCACGCGAAACACCCGCTCGAAGTCGGGATGGCCCGTGATCGCCGGCGCCTTGATGCCGAAGGCCGCGCGCGCCTTCGCCACCCGGATCGAGGTGAAGAAATAAAGCGCGATGGCGAGGCAAGTGACGAGCGCGGTGAAATGAAACATCTTGCGGTAGTCCCCCTTCGAAAGCGACAGGCTGAGACGTCATTCCGGGGCGCGAACGGAGTGAGCGAACCCGGAATCTCAGATTCCGGGTCTGCGCCATCTAAGTCGGCATCCGATTGACACTATATGCCGAACTCGGGTTCCCGCTTGTCGCGCGTCCCGGAATGACGTTGCTTCTTCTCAATAGCCGGTCATCTCCAGATATCCAACGCCGGTGTGGCTGCCGGCAAAGCTGATCGGCCCTTCCCAATAGGGAAAGCTCGTTGCCATCCAGCTTTTCGTATTGAGCGGGACGCATTCGATCTTCAGCGCCAGCGCCGGAATCGCGATGTCCCACGTGGTCGGGATTTTGCGTTCACCGATCCCGGTCAGGGTTTTCGGCGTCATGGTGATGTCGGCGGAGGCGATCTGCCGGGTTTTGCCGTCCGGCGAAATCCAGTTGCCCGAAGCGTAGTTCTTGCCGTCGGTCTGGCGCAACCGGTACAGCATCAGTTTTTCGCCCGAGTTGAAATGCAGCGACAGCCAGTCCCAGCCGGTTTGATCGGACGCGAGCGGCTGGCTGCTCCATTCCCGGTCCATCCAGGCGAGGCCGGTGACGTCGACAGGCTTGTCGTCGATGGTGATGCGGCCCGTCGCCTTGAAAAAGGGCTGGCTGTAGTAATACGAGGCCTGCTCGCGCTCCGATTTCCGGCTGTAGCCGGCGTCGCCCTGCAGCACCAGCGGTCGATCGGCCTCACACCGCAGCGCGTAGTCGAAATCCGCGCCCGACGCGCCGAGTTCAAGCGGCGCGATGGTGTCGTCACGCATCGCTTCGTCCCCGCGCATTTGCCAGGAATCGATCCAGGCTTGAAACGGCCTTGTCTTGACGCCGGCCTGGCCGACCCCGCCGCGGGCAAATTTTTCGCTTGTGCGATGGGTGTCGGCGCGGGTGACGGCGGCGTGGCCCATCCAGATCTGCTGATTGGCCCAGCCTTCGCCTTGCGCGCCCGGCCGCGACGCCTGGCGGAACAGGGTCCACTGCACGCCATAGGCGGCGCCGGCCGAATCCACGAGATTCGCCGTCACGTACCACCACTCGATGCGATAGTCCGGATGCGGACCGTGATCGGCCGGAAAGGAAAAAATCTTGCCGGGAACGACAGGCGCAAATCCTGCCGCGCTCTCGCCGAGCCCGGCAAAGCCCTGCGCGCGCGCCGCTCTGCCGCCGAGCCCGAGAAGCAGTGCGCCGCCCGCGAAGGCGCGGCGCGATATCAGGATGTTATCGTTCATCGGCGAAGATCTTGACCAGGCGCGCCGGCTGCATGCGCGCCAGTTTGACGACGGGAAGAAGAGCGGCCAGCAGCGAAGCGGCCATCGCCACGCCCAGCAGTTCGAACAGTTGCAGCGGGAAGACATGGAACGGCAGCCGCCAGCCGAAGGCTTTCACATTCACCACCGCGATCAGGCACCACGCCACCGAGAGGCCGAGCGGCAGCGCGAGCAGGGTGGTGATCAGCGCAACCGACAGCGTCTTGAGCAGTTCGATCGCCGCCAGCCGCCGCCGCGTGATGCCGATCGCCCATAATGGCGCCAGCTGCGGCAGGCGGGAATTGGCGAGGGTCAGCAGGCTGGTCAGCAGCGCGACACCGGCCACCCCGAGGGTGAAGGCGTTCAGCGCCGCGGTCACGGCGAAGGTCTCGTTGAAGATCCGCGTCGACTCGGCTTTCAGCGTGACCTGATCCATCAGGTTGCGGCCGTCGAGGCCGAATTTTTCCTGCAGCGACGATATCAGCGCCGGCACCGCCGCCGGCCAGACGCGCAGGCCCATTCGCGTCAGCGGGATTTCGGGGAAGTGGCGCGTCAACGCCGCGATATTGACGGCAACCTGGCCCTTCGGATTGCCGTAATCGGCGTAGATGCCGACGATCTCGAGCGTCCAGTTTCCGCCCGGCGCCGGTACCTCGACGGAATCGCCGATCGCGAGTTTCAAACGCCTTGCCAGTTGTTCGCTGATCAGGCCGGCATCGCCGGGACGAAGCCGGGTCCAGGCATTAGCCGTGGATTCGAGCAGCGGCCAGTGATCCCGATAGGTGGCGTGATCGGCGATACCCAGAATTTCGATCGGCGCTCCCGCCATCTGCACCTCGGCCCGGCCGCCCGGCAGGACTGCTGCGACTTCGGGGCGCTCGCGCAGCCACGCTTTGATCTCGTTGGCCTGCGCCGCGTCGGAGGCATTGAGGTAGACGTCCGCCGCCAGCCGGCCGTCCAGCCAGCTGACAAAGGTCCGGCTGAAGGTTTCCACCATGGTGCCGACGCCGACATTGACCGCGAGCGCGAGCAACAGCGCCATCAGCGCCAGCGACAATCCCGAAAGCTGCTGACGGCTGTCGGCCCAGAACCAGGCCGCGACCGCGCCACGGGCCTGATGCTGGCCGAACGACAGCAGGCGTTCGAGGATCGCCGGCAGGATAAGCGCCGCGCCGAGCAGCAGCGCCGCGAGCACGGCAAATCCTGATACCAGCGAGTCGCCGTACCAAAGGAACAAGCCCGCGGCGGCGAGCACGGCGAGCGCCAGCGTGCTCTGGAAGATCAGCCAGCGGTGCTGCGCCTGTTGCCACGCATAGGGTTGCGCCGCCGCCAGCACCGGAAGGCGGATCGCTTTCGCAAGACTGGTGGTTGCCGCGACAAGCGCGCCGGCGACAGAGATGACCATGCCGGCGATCCACCATTCGCCCCTCAGCGTCAACTGGCCGGGAATTTGCGCGCCATAGAGTCCGCGCAACGACGCCGCGACGTCAGGCAATAGCGCCGCCGCGATCAGGTAACCGCAGGCCAGGCCGACGAGGCCCGCGGCCAGCGCCAGCGACACCAGCTCGACCACCAGCACCGCGTTCAGCATCCGCGCGGATACTCCGCAGGCGCGCAGGGTCCGCAGCATCGGCCGGCGCTGCTCGAACGCCAGCCCGATGGCCGAATTGACGATGAACAGCGCGACGACGAATGATAGAAGCCCGAACGCCGTCAGGTTGAGGTGAAAACTGTCGGTGAGCCGTTCGAGATCGCTCTCCGCATCCGGCTGGACCAGGCGGAGTTGGTCGCCGGCGACGCTTTCGAGCGTTGCGCGCCTGGCTTTGGCCTTGCCGATCAAGCAGCCGGGACACCTGATCCGGCCTGTTGAGCAGCCGCTGCGCGACGCCGATATCGACCACCAGCACATCAGGCACCAATTGCGGCTGCGCCCGCAGCGGCGGCAGCGATGCGCCGTTGCTCAAAAGCGGCCTCGCGCCATCAGGCAAATGGAGATCGGAAAGCACCTCGGGCGCGACAAGCGTTTCTCCCGGCGGCGTCAGGAACGATTGCAGGCCTGCGCGGCCGATCGCCGGCGCGTTGCCGACTTCCGCAGGGATCGTGAGCGGCTCGATTCCGAGCAGCCGGAAGGACCGTCCGTCGACCTGAACGCGGCCTTCCAGCACCGGAGACACCGGCCAGCCGGCGCGGCGCAGGTCGACAAAGAGTTGTTGCGGGAAGGTCGCGCCGCTGCGGGCGACCAGCATCGCGGTTCGCGCGCCGCCGAACGTCGCGGCGGCGCGGTCGTAACTGTCGCGCGCCTGCGCGTTCAGCGCCTGCACCCCGCTCCATAATGCGGTCGCGGAGATCAGCCCGATCAGCAGGGTCGCGAGCTGCATCGGATGCCGCCGCCAATGGCTCAGGAGAACCGCGAGAGTCCAGACGACGCGGCTCATGCGATCAGCCCCGCATGCAGATTGATTCGCCGGTCGAGCGTGGCGGCGAGCCGCGCAGAATGGGTCACCATCAGGAAGCCGCAACCGGTTCGCGTCACCAGATCGCGCGTCAGCGCGAGAACGTCGTCCGCGGTCGCCTCGTCGAGATTGCCGGTGGGCTCGTCGGCGAGCAGCAGCAGCGGTTTTACCGCAAGCGCGCGGCCGATCGCGACCCGCTGCTGCTGGCCGCCGGACAATTGTTCGGGATAGCGTTTTAGCAACGCGCCGAGCCCGAGCCGCTCGACGAGTTCGGCATGCCAGGCGGCATCGTGGCGGCCGGCGATGCGCGACTGGAACTTGAGGTTATCTTCGACGCTCAGGCTCGGGATCAGGTTGAACTGCTGAAACACCAGCCCCAGCCGGTCGCGCCGCAACTCTGCGCGGCCGGCGTCGCTGAGATCGGAAACGGAGGCGTCAGCCAGCCTGATCTCGCCGCCATCGGGGCGATCCAGCCCCGCGATCAGATGCAACAGCGTGCTCTTGCCGCTGCCGGATTCCCCGGTCAGCGCGACGCGCTCGCCGGCCGCGATCTCGAGGTTGACGCCGCGCAACACCACGACGTCTTCGCCGGCCGCGCGATAGGTCTTGGTCAGACTGCGGACGCT
Organism: uncultured Alphaproteobacteria bacterium; assembly: GCA_963825105.1. GTDB lineage: Bacteria > Pseudomonadota > Alphaproteobacteria > Rhizobiales > Xanthobacteraceae > Bradyrhizobium. The sequence goes on along the minus strand of CAWGSB010000026.1, from coordinate 129,191 downwards.
CAACACGATCTGGTTGCCGTTTTCCATGGCAAGCGCGCGCGAGGTCTCACAGCGGCTTCTGGTATTTCAGCACGAATTCGTCCGTAGGCACCTGCGGACGGAACACCGCGGCGTCCCGCGGATCCTCGGGATGACGCAGGAAGGAGGCCTCGCCCGCCAGCTTGAATCCGGCCGCCTCGATCTCCCGGCGCAAGGTGCTTTCCTCGATCCGATGCAGCGTCTTCGCAACCGATATGCCATCGCCGGCGCGCGCGGAATGGTCGGCGATGACGAGGAGGCCGCCGGGCTTCAGCGCCGCGAACATCTTCCGGTTCATCTCGGCGCGATCGGCCGGCATGTAGGTGACATCGTGATAGGCGAAGAAGAAGGTGATCAGATCGAGCCCGCCGACGCCGGGCGGGACAGGATCGTCGTAATTCCGGATGACGTGCACGACGTTCTTCATGGCCGGACTTCTGGGCGCGGATATCGAACCTGTCCTTCACCCGTTCCATGACCGCGGCCGATTCCTGCGCGTAGACGGTGCCATCAGGACCGACGGCGCGCGCCAGCAGTTCCGTGCTGTAGCCGGCGCCGGCCCCCATATCCAGCACCTTCATTCCGCTTGCGACGCCGGTGAAGGCGAGCATTTTGGCGGGCTGGCGGCGCGCATCGGTTTGCCGGTCGGCATCGCTGCGGTCCGGCGCGGCGACGATGGCCTCATAGTCCGCGGGCTTTCCGCCTTCGGCTGAAACCGCGCTCCATCCCGCGAGCATCGAAAGCGAAACAAGCGCGCCGAAGCACGCTCGCACGGCAATGAATCGATCTGACCATGAAAATCCCCTCAAATGTTACCGCACAACATAGCAAGGTCGCGGCAGGAGATCACGGTCTCAATCGCATCGCGACGCGATCGTGATCAGGGTTGCAGACGCCTGCGAAACAGCGTCAAGCGGCACCCCGTGCACGCGATAAGACGAAAATCCCCAGTTGCATTGCCCGACACCGCGCGGGTAGCATCTGATGGGGCCGATCAACAGGCCGACGAACGATAATCGGGGAGAGACCATGACCGCGCAACCGACGCCAAAAGGCGCCTGGAAGATCACATTTCTGCTGTTTCTGTTCATGCTGGTCAATTTCGCGGACAAGATCGTGGTCGGCCTCGCCGGCGTGCCGATCATGACCGAAATGAAGCTCGAACCTGAACAGTTCGGTCTGCTCGGCTCCTCGTTCTTCTTCCTGTTTTCGATCTCGGCCATCGTGGTCGGATTCATCGTCAATCGCATCGCCACGCGCTGGGTGCTGCTTGCGCTCGCGGCGATATGGGCGCTGGCGCAGTTTCCGATGGTCGGCACGGTCAGTTTCACCACGCTCCTGATCTGCCGCGTGATCCTCGGCGCCGGCGAGGGCCCGGCGTTCTCGGTGGCCGCGCATGCGGTCTACAAATGGTTCCCCGACGAGAAGCGAACCTTGCCCACCGCGATCCTGTCGCAGGGCTCGGCGTTCGGCGTGATCCTCGCGGTGCCGGCGCTGAACTGGGTGATCGTCAATCACAGCTGGCACTATGCCTTCGGCGCGCTCGGCGTCGTCGGCCTGATGTGGGTGGTGGCCTGGCTGATCCTGGGCAAGGAGGGGCCGCTGGTGCAGACCGCCGCGATGGCCAAGGCCGATCTCCGCGTTCCCTATTTCCAGCTGCTGACCTCGCGGACCTTCATCGGCTGCTGCGCCGCGACGTTCGGCGCCTACTGGGCGCTGTCGCTGGGCCTGACCTGGTTCACGCCCTTCATTGTCAAGGGGCTCGGCTTCTCGCAACAGCAAGCGGGCTTTATTTCGATCCTGCCCTGGGTGTTCGGCGCGGCCATCGTGCTGCTCACCGGGTGGATTTCGCAGGTGCTGATGGCGCGCGGCTATTCCACCCGCGGCGCGCGCGGCGTGCTCGGGGCGGCGCCTCTGATCGCCGGCGGCCTGATCCTGGCCGTGATGCCGCATGTCGATGGCGCCGGCTTGCGGATCGCGTTGCTGGTGTTCGGGTCCGGGCTTTGCGGATCGATCTATGTGGTCTGTCCGCCGATGCTCAGCGAGTTCACGCCGGTGTCGCAGCGCGGCGCCGTGATCTCGATCTACAGCGCGATCTACACGCTCGCCGGCATTCTCGCTCCCTCGGTGATGGGCAGCGTGATCCAGCACGCGACCGGGCTGGTCGAGGGCTACATGACCGGCTTCACCATCAATGCCGTCATTATGATCGCGTCCGGATTGCTCGGCCTGCTGCTGCTGTGGCCCAACACCGAACGCGCGCGCCTGATGGGCCAGGCGCCGCAGCCGAAGTTCGCGTGATGGACTGACAGTTTCCCGGCAATGGCGCTGCGCTCCCTGCTCCCTTTGGGAGAGGGTTGGGGTGAGGGGTTACGGTCTATCGTTAGGCCGTAACCCCTCACCCGGCGCTGCGCGCCACCTCTCCCGACGGGAGAAGTGGCAGTGAGCATCGCCGCACGCATCGACTCTGAAGTAACGGATCAGACTCCTAGGACGCCGCGGCTTCGATCCTCTGCGGTCCGCCCTGCGCGCCGCGCACCAGCCGGCCCGGCCGCGCGCCGGTGGCGCTGCCGCCGCGTTGCGTCACCACGCCGGAGACGATGGTGGCGTCATAGCCGTCGACCTGCTGCAGCAGGCGGCGGCCGCCGACCGGGAGGTCGTAATGCACTTTCGGTGGATGCAGATGCAGCCGGTCGTAGTCGATGACGTTGACGTCGGCCTTGTAGCCGGGCGCGATCACGCCGCGATCGGAGAGACCGACCGACAGCGCGGTCTTGCGCGCTTGCGCCGCCACCACGAAGGGGATCGACAGTTTCTCGCCGCGGCTGCGGTCTCTCGTCCAGTGCGTCAGGAGATAGGTCGGGAAGCTGGCGTCGCAGATGATGCCGCAATGCGCGCCGCCGTCGCTTAACCCGGGCACGGCGTGCGGGTCGGTCAGCATCTCGCGCGTGGCGTCGAGATTGCCGTCGACATAGTTCAGGAACGGCACGTACAGCATGCCGCGGCCCTCGTCGGAGAGCATCGCGTCATAGGCGAGTTCCTCCGGCTGGCGTCCCTGGCGGCGGGCCTGCGCGCCCAGCGCGTTTTCCGGCGGCTGTTCGTAATCGGGGGGATCGCCGAGCAGATACATCTTGTCGTAGTTCGGCCGGAAGAACAGCGGATCGTCGGTCGCGGTCGGCGTCTCGCTCAGGATCGCCGCGCGCACCTCCGGCTGGCGCAGCCGCCTCACGCGCTCGGCCAAAGGCAGGTTGGCGATCGCGCGTAGCTCGGATGGGTCTGGAACGGGTTGCGCGACAATTCCAGCCCGAGCAGCAGGCCGACCGGGCGCGCGGCGATCTGCGCGGTGATCGACAGGCCCCGGGCGGAGGCCTCGTTGATGCTGTCGAGCGTCTGGCGCCAGCGCCGCGGCGCCTTGTCGTTCTGCGTGATCGGAGAACGAGATCGGGCATCTGGTGTTTTCCGCCACCCGCAGCATCATCGGCAGGTCTTCATTCAGGGTGGAGAGATCGAGCACGAATTGCAGCACGCTGCGGCCGACGCCATGCATCGCGCGGGCGATCGCGGTCAGTTCATCTTCCCCGGCCTTCAAGGTCGGCGTGAAGTCGCCGGTGGAGGTGCGGTGGTTGAGGGTGCGCGAAGTCGAAAAACCCAGCGCGCCGGCGCGGACCGCTTCGCCCGCGAGCGCGGCCATCGCCTTGTTGTCTTCTGCCGTGGACGGATCGCGGCGCGCGCCGCGCTCGCCCATCACATAGACCCGCAGCGCGGCGTGCGGCAATTGCGCGCCGATATCCATGTCGAAACTGCGTTGCGACAGCCAGTTCATGTAATCCGGAAAGCTTTCCCAGGCCCAGGGAATGCCCGGCGCTCAGCACCGGCTCGGGAATGTCCTCGACGCCTTCCATCAACTGGATCAGCCGCTGATGATCTGACGGACGGCAGGGCGCGAAACCGACCCCGCAATTGCCCATGATGGCTGTGGTGACGCCGTTCTGCGACGACGGCGTGATGTCCTGGCTCCAGGTGACCTGGCCGTCGTAATGGGTGTGAACGTCGACAAAGCCCGGCGTGACCAATTTGCCCTTGGCGTCGATCTCTTCCTTGCCCTTGCCCGCGACGCGGCCGACTTCGGCAATGCGGCCGTCCGCGATCGCCACATCGGCTTCGAACAGTTCGCCGCCAAGACCGTCGGCGATGTTGCCGCCGCGGATCACGAGGTCTGGATTGGAGGTCATGGCGTTTCATCCCCGGTTTTGATCTTGTTGCCGCATCATGAGTTGTCTTGAGATGCTGTCAACCGCCGCGGGTGACGCTCAGGGCTGCAAAAGCCTTGCATCCGGTCGTTCGGAACCGGCCTGCGGGCCGCGGTCGGTGACCAGCGCGAGCAGCACCGTGAGGATCATGAACACGACGGAAGCGCCGAACACCCAGTGCGGCGCGTTCTGGTCCATGATCCAGCCGAACAGCAGCGGACTGACGATGCCGCCGAGATTGAAGCCGGTGGAGACGATGCCGAAGGCCCGCCCCGCCGCGCCCGCAGGCGCCGCATCGCGGACCAGCATATCGCGCGAAGGCGCGATCACGCCGCCGAGGAACCCGGCCATCCCCATGGCCGCGGTCAACAGCAGCGACGGCAAATTGACGGTGGCGATGACAAACACGATGGCGGCGTTGACGGCGAAACAGGCGGCGGCGACCTGGCCGTGGCGCCGGGTACGGTCGGCGAGAAAGCCGCCCGCCAGCACGCCGGCGGCGCTCAGGCCGAGATAGGCCGTCAGCGCGATATTGGCCGACGGGAACGACGCGCCATAGCCGCTCATCAGCGCCACCACGCCGAAATTGCCGATCCCGGCGTTGGACAGGCTGAGCAGCATGAAGAAGACCGTCAGCACGATCAGGGTCGGCGTGAGGATGCTTTGCTTCGGCGGATGCACGCCGTCGACCTTGCGATCGGCGGCGCTGGCGTCGGGAATGCCGACGACGATGAGCAGCAGCGCCGCCAGCGGTCCCACGGCGCCCGCCGCGATCAGGGCGCCATGGCCTCCAATCACGGTAACCAGCGCGGCCACGATGGCGGGCGCGACCGCGCCGCCGAGGAACCCGGCGAAGGTGTGGATCGAAAAGGCGCGGCCCATCCGCGCCGCATCCATGTGCGCCGACAGGATCGCATAATCGGCCGGATGATAGACGCTGTTGGCGAGCCCGAGCAGCACCGCGCTCGCGATCAGGAAAGGATAGCTCAGATGCAGGCCGAGCATGATCAGCGCCAGGCCGCCGGCGGTGAGGCCGATCAGCAGCACCTTGCGGGCGCCGATATGGTCGGCAAGATAGCCCATCGGCGCCTGCGTCAGGCCGGAGACGACGGCGAACACGGTCAGCGCGAAGCCAAGCTCGATGTAGCCGACGCCGAGCTGGGCTTTGAGAAACGGGAACAGCATCGGCAGCACCAGCAGATGGAAATGGCTGACCCAATGCGCCGTCGAAATCAGGACAAGCGTGCGCAGCGCGGTGTCCGATTTGGCTTGTTGCGGTGCGGCCAGAACGTCGACCATCGCTTGTTGAAATCCTGTTCAGATGAACGGCCCGGCAAGGCCTGCCGAAATTACCGGCTGGCGGTTATTTGTCCATGAATACCGCTGCATAGCAGCCCTTGCGAAGAGGGCCGGAACGGGGATTTGCGCCATTAAATATAGAGACTTTGGGCCGGAGCCGGGAATAATCCGGCATGGCCAATTCCGCACAGGTTGCAAAGCCGCTCCGGGTGCTGGTTTCCGAGGGAAACAGCACGTCGGCGCGGGAGGCAATCACGATCCTCGGACTGTCGGGGCACCTCGTCGAGGTCTGCGATCCCTCGGTTCATTGCCTGTCGAGATTCTCGCGCTTTGTCCGGAAATTTCATCGCTGTCCGGGACTGCAGGACGACCCGGCCGGGTTCCTCGCCTTTGTCGAGAAATTGCTGGCGACGGAGCATTTCGACGTGCTGCTCCCGACCCACGAGCAGGGATTCCTGTTTGCGCGCGTGCGGCAGCGACTGGAGGACCGTGTCGGCATCGCGCTGCCGGGTTTTGCAAGTTACCGCGCCGTGCACAGCAAGGCCGGCTTCAGCCGGCTGCTCGCCGAATTGGGCTTGCCGCAGCCGGCGACGCGAATCCTGAGATCCGAAGGCGAGCTGCGCGCCGCCATATATTTTCCTTGCGTCGTCAAGACTTCCGTCGGCACCGCCAGCCGCGGCATCTGGTTCGTGCGCCATGACCGCGACCTCGACGACGCTCTGCGCGAGCTGAGGACGAGCGGCGCGTTCGCCGACGAGGTGCTGGTGCAGGAATTCGTCGCCGGGACGACCGAGAAGGCGCAAGCCGTGTTTTGCCGCGGCCAGCTGATCGGGTGTCATGCCTATCGGCAGATCGCCGCCGGCGTCGGCGGCGGCGAGGCGATCAAGCAGAGCGTCAGCCGGCCGCAGCTGCGTACGCTGCTTGCAGCGATCGGCGAAAAGCTCGCCTGGCACGGCGCATTGTCGGTCGACTACATCGTGCCCGATGCCGGTGCCGATGTCGCGCCGCTGCTGATCGATTGCAATCCGCGCCTGGTCGAGCCGATGAGCGCCTATCTTGCCGGCCTCGATCTGGTCGGCTTGCTGCTTCGGATATCGCTGGGCGAAACACCGGCGGCGGCGGGCGAGAGCCGCGCGGGCGTCCGCACTCATCTCGCCATGCAGGCCCTGCTTGGCTGTGCATCGCGGGGCGGAATGCGGCGCGATATTTTATGCGAGTGCCGGCGTCTGCTTGCCGGCGAGCGGACCCTATGCCGGCAGTACCGAGGAGCTGACGCCGGTGCGGCTGGACTGGATCAGCGCCGTGCCGCTGGCGATGCTCGTGATAGCCCTGCTGGCTGCGCCGAAATCGGCGGCCGCTCTCGCCAGCAGGGGTTTTGGCGCGCATTTGCTCGACCTCAAGAGCATCCGGCTGATCGAGAGCGAGGATTTCCGTTAGATTCTGATTTCTACGGATTTGAAGCTGCCGGTTCGGCGTGCCCGGTGCCACCTCTCCCCTTGTGGGAGAGGTCGGATCGCGCCGGTGATGCGAAGCATCACCGGTACGATCCGGGTGAGGGGTCACGGTCTATCGATGGACCTGAACCCCTCACCCCAACCCTCTCCCACAAGGGAGCGCACCGTCATTTGCCGAGACATCAAACCAATGCGTCAATCCGAATGATACTGACCCAGCGACCTCAATCTCACCGCCTTTGAAGGTGATATTAACCGCAGCCGGACAATCTTTCCTGCCTTTTTCCGCCGTTCAGTGTAAAGGGAGGCGCAACCCGGGCATGGTTCCAGATGGGAAGCCGGTTTTCCCTCGGGACAAACGCGCAGCGTTTGCCCGGAGACCGTGCTCAAACAAGGAGATAGGATCGCGATCCGATTCGATCGGATCATGATCTGGCAGACAATATGAAAAAGCCGAAGATCGAAGCAGAAGAGCAGCAGCCGCGCAAAATCGTTCGCGCCGACAAGGCGCCGACGTCAGGCTATTCGCTGGTGGTGGACGGCCACTTCAAGTCGCACCACGACACCGTCGAAGCCGCCGAGGAGGCGGGCATGGCCTTGAAGAGCAAATTCCCGATGCTTCAGGTGCAGGTCTACGACGCCGCGACCAAGACGCGGTCGATGGTGCAGTGGCCCGTGCCGGCGTAGTTAAGCTGTCATACTCCGCGAAAGCGGGGTATCCAGTACTCGGTGCCGGTGCGATCGGGCACAAACGTCCGTCAAAACTAACGCCGGTGTGTACTGGGTCATCCGCTTTCGCGGATGATGACATCCTGTAACTCCAGAAAAGCGACGAAATTTAAGTCCGGCGTCCGCCGTTTTGCTGGCCCGCCAGCCAATCCGACAGCGCCGGCGCTTTTTCGCCCGACTTCTTCGCTGATTTGGCGCGCGCCTTTTTCACCGCGGCGGGCGCGGCGGTTCAGCCGCTTCGCGCGCGAGCCGCAAGGCTTTCAGCCTCGCCATGTTGTCGAGCACGGCTTTCGTGGCGATCTCGCTGTTCGGTCTTGCCGGCCTTGGCCTGGTTCGCCTTGTGGAAACGCGCGTCGGCGCGGTTGCGGTCTGCTTTTGTCATTTAGGTCGTTTTCTTCTTCCTGGGCTTGGCTTTGGCCTTGGGTTCCGGCGGCTTGTCGCGGTCGGCGGCTTCTTTCGCCAGCCGCAGCGCGCGCAGGTCCGCGGTCCGCTTGCGAATCGCGATGTCGGCCGCCGCGATATCCGCCATCGCCTTGATGCCTTCGGCATCCTGGGTACGCTTTCGGTTCAGCCTGATCTCTTTCAGTTCGGCGGCGCTTTTCGGTTCGTCATTCATCGATTGCCTCAAAATTCGCGGCGCGCATCAGTCGGGCGGCGACCCATGTCGCCATCTTACCATGCATCGGGCTGCCAAAGCCGCTTCTTTCGGCCGGAAACGGATCGAAAAGCGGCCTTTTTCGCGCCGAATCGCGCCATCGTGGTGAAGAACGGCCGACGCTGCGCGACCGGAACAACCGGTCGCGCAGGTTTCAAGGCCCCGTCGCCGCTCAGAACGTCGCGCCGGCCTTCACCATGTAGGTCCGGCCCGGCAGCGGATAGGCGCTGAACCGCCCGTCGGTGAAGGCGCTGGCGATGGCGTAATCGTAATATAGTGCGTTGAAGACATTATTCACGGCCAGCGACCAGAAGAAGTGCTGATATTGTCCGCTGAGCTTGAAATCCACCGTCGCGTTGGCCGGAATCAGCGACTGGGTGTTGGGCTGGTCGTTGTCCATGCGGCGGCTGCTCCAGTAGCGCAACGTCGCATCCGCCACGAGATATTTTTCCCAGATATTCCAGGTCACCCCGGCATTGGCGGTGTAGCGCGACACCAGCGGAATATCGTTGCCTGTGAACGGGCCTTCGCGAAAGACCGCGCGGGTATAGGCGAAGCCGCCGCGCAGCAGCACGCTGTCGCTGGCGCGGAACGAGGCGCTGGTTTCGGAGCCGTAGCGGCGGGTCGGATCGAGGTTGTAGTTGAAGAAGTTGACGGGATCGAAATGGATCTCGTTGACGAGGTCCATGTCGTAGATGCTCGATTGCATCTGGAACTGCCCTGCCTTGATGCGGAAACCGCCTTCGACGTCCTGGGAGGTCTGGGTCTTCAGCGTGAAATTTCCGGGAATCGGATTGAAGAAGGCATCGAAAGCGGGGCCTGAGGCGACGCGCTCGTCGACGTCAGGCGTGCGGAACGCGCGCGCGGCGCGGCCGAACACGGAGAAGACGTCGTTAAAGCGATGTTCCAGACCGATATGCAACGCGTATTGCGTCTCGTTGCTGTCGAGCGGGTTAGCCTGGGTATCGAATGCGAACGGTGCAAACGGGTCGAAGCGATCACGCGCGGTCAGATTGGTGTTTTGAACGCGGGCGCCATAGGAAAAGTCCGTCGTCGGCAACACGCCGACGGTGTGCTGCCAGTAGCCCGCCAGCGTCTGTTGCGCCAGATCGAACCTGTGCCACGGCGCAAACTCCCGAAATGCGCCCTTATCCTGATGGTAGGTCGCGTCGTAATAATCGAACCCGGTCAGAACGGATGAGGGGATTCCGAAGATTGTATTCTTGACGCTCAATCGAGGGGTGATCGACCACGTCGTCAAATCCGCGCTGACATAGCTGGAAGCGAAACTGGGAAGCGGGGCAGATCGGGCCGAAAAAGCCGCTCTGCTGCTTCTTGTTCCGCACGCCGCCGTCGACAATGAGATCGACGCCGTCCATCAGGGTCTTGGTAAATCCGGAGGTGGCGCTGGCCCCCTGCTGATTGGCGTGGTCGAACGGCGTGCCCGTGCCGCGGCGATCGGTGGCGAGTTCATTGAGGCCGATCGACGGATCGACGAATCGTCCGCCGGGTAATCCGAGCTTCTGGTCGTCGCCGGAAACTGTCAGGAATGCCTTGAAATCCGGCGTGGTGTAATTGACGTTGCCGATCCCGTTGCGTTGCTCGACCGCGTTGTTGTCGCGATAGCCGTCGGATTTGATGGCGTTGCCATACAAGGACGTCGACCACGGGCCGGCATTGAGCGCGGTCGAGATTGAACCGAGCCGCTGGTTGAACGAGCCGGCGCCGCCTTCGAAGCGCATGGCGACCGGCGGGCCGCCGGCGCCGGTCTTGGTGACGATGTTGATCACGCCGCCGACCGCGTTGTCGCCGTAGAGCACCGCGCCGCTATTGCCCCGCGTGATCTCGATGCGTTCGATCGCATTGAGCGGAATGGTGGAGAAATCAACCTGGGCCATGTCGATGTCGTTGAGGCGCCGCCCGTTGATCGAGCACCAGCGTGTTGGCGGTGGCGAAGGCGCCGAATCCCCTGAGGTCGACGGACGTCTTGACGCCGTTCACCCCACCAAAGAGCGAGGTGAGCTGCACACCGGGGACCTGGGCGATGATCTCCGGCAGGGTTTGCGCCGGCGAATGCGCGATGTCGTCGGCCGTAATGACGGCAGTCGAGGCGCCGACGATGCCGGCAAACTGCCGGTTGGTCGACGCGTTGCCCGTCGATGAATTGCCCGGCGCGCCGTCCGGATTGCCGGTTTGCGCAACGCTCGGCGCGGCGCGATGCGGCCCCGATCCGTCATCGGTTATCGGCTTGGCGCGGGTTCGATTCGCGTCATCGGGCGGGCTGATTTCGATCGGCGGCAGTTGGTCCGGCGCCGCCTGCTGCGCTTTGGCGGGGGAAATCCCCGACGAAAGAACCGGCACCAGGAAAGTTGAAGCGAGCAGAAGAGTGCGGCGCAGCTGCGCGGCTGTGATGAGGGAAGGCATGGTTGGACCTCGGCATGACGTCAGTGGCACGTCACAGCGAACGAAGTCTCACCATTGTGCTCTTGCGCACCTCAGGTGAAGCTAATGTCTGTACTCCCCGACCGACATCTTCGCGTGTGACCACGGTTGACGGCAGGTCTCCTGGCTCGCGGGTCGTTACCCTTCGCCGCCTTCCCAGGACCGAGATTCCCAGTGGCCTATGACGAAGGATTCACCGCTTACAGTTGCGGGGGCAGCCGCGGCATTGGGGAAATTTCCCCGCACCGCATTCCCTTTTGATCCCCAAATGAGGGAACCGTCGCCGACATCTAGAAGTCTGCCGGGCGAAGAGTCAATGCTCATGGTTCGGGCGCGGGCTGCCGCATGCCTTCGGGTACGCATTTTGTTCGCGAGCCCCGCTTGTGCCCGACCTCAATCATTGTATGAGCATTGGCCTGAGGCGGCGACGTTGCCGCCCGGGAACGATGGATGAGCATGCAGAACGTCATGGCGACGGCTGACATCGCGGCGCGCCGGCGCGCGGGCGTGACGGCCGCGCTCATTGTCCTCGTCGTGCTGCTGGTGCTGCTTTCGCTCGGGGTCGGGCCGGTGCGGCTGTCGCCGGTTGCCGTGATCGATGCCCTGTTCGGCGGCGGCAGCGACGTGGTGCAGGTGATCGTGCGGGAAATCCGGCTGCCGCGCGCTATTCTCGGGCTTGCGATCGGCGCCATGCTCGGCCTGTCAGGCGCGGCGTTGCAGGGGCTGCTGCGCAATCCGCTGGCCGCGCCGTCGCTGTTCGGCGCGCCGCAATCGGCCGCGTTCGGCGCGGTGCTGGTGATCGCGCTCGGTCTTGCCGATGTGCGATCCTATGCGCTTCCGGTCGTGGCGATTATCGCGGCGTTTGCGTCCGTGTTCGCCCTGCTCGCGATCGCGGGCCGCAATGCCGGGCTGTTGATCCTGATTCTGGCGGGGCTGGCGATCTCAAGCCTCGCTGGCGCCGCCACCGCGCTGGTGATGAACCTGTCCAGCAATCCCTTCGTGGTGCTCGAAATCGCGTTCTGGCTGCTCGGCTCGCTGGAGGACCGCAGTTTCCGCCACGTCATGCTGGCGCTGCCGTTCATCGTGGCGGGCGGGATCATTCTGATGAGCCAGCGCAACGCCTTTCGCGCGCTCAGCCTGGGCGAGGAAACCGCGCAAAGCCTCGGCGTCGATGTCGGCTGGCTAAGGCTGATGGTGATCGCTGGCGTCGCGCTCGGCGTCGGCGGCGCGGTCGCCGTGTCCGGCACCATCGGTTTTATCGGCCTGGTCGCGCCGCATCTGATGCGGCCCTTGATCGGCCACGATCCGACGCGGCTGCTGGTTCCGAGTGCGCTCACCGGAGCTGCGCTGTTGCTTTCAGCCGATATCGCCGTGCGCATCATTCCATCGACCAGCGACATCAAGGTCGGTGTGCTGACCTCGATCATCGGCGTGCCGTTCTTCCTCTATCTGATCATGCGCGAACGCCGCGCGCTTTCGGGAGGCGTCGCATGAACGGGGCCGCCTTCCTCACCGCGCAGGGTCTGAACGTGACACTGGCCGGCCGTCTCGTGCTGCGCGATGTCTCGCTGGCGCTGTCGTCAGGCCATCTGGTCGCGCTGGTGGGCCCGAACGGGGCCGGCAAGACCACGCTGCTGCGCGCCCTGGCGGGACTGGTGCCCGCCGACGGCGCGATCCATGTCCGCGGCGACGCGCTGTCGTCGCTCTCCCTGCGCGAACGCGCGCGGCGTTTTGCCTATCTGCCGCAGGGCCATCTCGTGCACTGGCCGCTGCCGGCGCGCGATATCGTGGCGCTCGGCCGCTATCCGCATGGCGCCACCGATCCGGCGCGATTGACGGCGAAAGACGCCGAAGCCGTGCAGCGGGCGATGCAGGCGGCCGATGTCGTGGAATTCAGCGAGCGCCGCGTCACCGAATTGTCCGGCGGCGAGCGCAGCCGCGTCGCGCTGGCGCGCGTGCTCGCCGTGGAAGCGCCGGTGATTTTGGCGGATGAGCCGACCTCCTCGCTCGATCCGCGTCACCAGCTCGATGTCATGAAAACCTTGCGCACGGCGGCGGATCAGGGCGGCCTGGTGATCGTGGTGACGCACGATCTCGGGCTTGCCGCGCGGTTTGCCGATACCGTCCTGGTGCTGTCGGAAGGCCGCCTGGTGTCGCAAGGCGCGCCCGCCGAGGCTTTGTCGGAGGAGGTGATGGCAAAAGTGTTCCGGATCAGCGCCTATCGCGCGGAATATCAGCGCGAGGCCGTGATCGTGCCTTGGGCGGAAATCTGAGGGGCCGATGAGCGGGCGCTTTCGATTTCTGTCCCGATCGGCTGCCGTCGCAGCGCTTGCGATATTCGGCGGCGCGTCGGCGCCGGCGCTGCGCGGCCGGCCTGCCGCGCATCGTCTCGATGAATGTCTGCACCGATCAGCTTTTGCTGCCGCTGGCCGACCCCGCGCAGATCCTCGGGCTCAGCCGGTTTTCGCGCGACGCCTGGCAATCCTTCGTGGCCGATGACGCGCGCCGCTATCCCAGCCTGTCGGGCGGCGCCGAGGATGTGCTGGTGCTGAAGCCGGATATCGTCGTCGCCAGCCTGTTCGACAAGCGCTCGACGCGGGAGCTGTTGAAAGCGCAGGGGCTTCGCCTCGCCGAATTTTCGGTGCCGCGGAACCTCGACGAAGTGAAAGCCCAGATTCGCGAGATGGGCGAGATCGTCCAGCACAGAGATCGCGCGGACGCGGAAATCGCCCGGCTCGATGCGGCGATGGCGCGGGCGCGTCAGGCCGTGGTGGAAAAACACTATCGCGTGCTGCCGCTGTCGCGGCGCGGCTGGGTGTCCGGCAGCGACAGCCTCGTCAGCTCGCTCCTGACCGAGACCGGGCTGTTCAACGCGGCCGCCGATCTCGGCGTCGCCACCGGCGGGTTCGCCTCGCTCGAGGCGATCGTGAATGCAAAACCGGATTTTCTTCTGGTGGCGGAGGAAGGCGACCGCGCCGAGGATGACGGCCGCGCCTTCCTGCTGCATCCCGCGCTCGAGCGCTTCTATCCGCCGGCAAAGCGCATCGTGATACCGGAACGGCTGACCGTCTGCGGCGGCGTGATGCTGGCGGACGCGCTGGATGTGCTGGTTAAGGAACTGAAGCGGGTGGACACCGTAGCCCGGGTGAAGCGCAGCGAATCCGAGTCGCCGTCACATTGTTCCCGGATTTCGCTGCGCTCCATCCGGGCTACGACTGATTGCGGAGTCGGTCATCACCCCGTCAGCACCGGGCCGCCGGCCTTCTTCCAGGCGTCGATGCCGCCGGCGATATGCGCGGTGTTGGCAAGGCCCGCTTCCTTGGCGGCGGCGACCGCCATGGCGGAGCGCTCGCCGAAGGCGCAGAAGAACACGATGCGCCGCCCGGTCGCCGCGGCCACCTCGCGCAACATGCCGCCGGGCTGCAGGCTTTCGGCAATTCCGGGATAGGGCGCGTGCAGCGCGCCCGGCAGCATGCCGTGCTTGGCGCGTTCGCTGTTTTCCCGCAAGATCGACCAGCAGGATATCGGGGCGGCCGAGGCTGTCGATCGCCTCGCGGGCGGTGAACGACAGGCCCTGCTTGGCCAGATCGTCCTGATGCAGCCCGACATGCATGTTGGCGGGCACCGCCACGTCCATCATCTTCGGATTGGGCAGCTTCAGATTGCCCATCAGCTCGATATATTCGTCCACCGACTTTACCTGCAGCCGCGGATTGAAGCGCTTTTCCTCGCCGATGGTGGAGACGGTGTCGCCCTTGTAGTCATGGGCGGGAAACACCAGGGTTTCATCGGGCAGCTTCAGCAGCCGGTTGAAGATCGAATCGTATTGCGCCCGCGCGCTGCCGTTCTGGAAATCGGTGCGGCCGGTGCCGCGGATCAGAAGCGTATCGCCGGTGAAAACGCGGTCGCCCATCAGAAAACTGTAGGAATCGTCGGTATGGCCGGGCGTGTACATCACATCCAGCGTGATGCCCTCGATCGTCACCTTGTCGCCCTCGGAAACCCGCATCGCGACCACGTCGGCCTTGCTCTGCTCGCCCATGATGGTGACGCAGTGGGTGCGGTCGCGCAGCTCGCCCAGGCCCGTGACGTGGTCGGCGTGCAGGTGGGTGTCCACCGCCTTGACCAGCCTGAGATCGAGTTCGCGCAGGAGCTGGCAGTAGCGGTCGACCTTCTCCAGCACGGGATCGAGGATCAGCGCCTCGCCGCCGGCGCGGCTGGCCAGGATATAGCTGTAGGTTCCCGATACGCTGTCGAACAGCTGGCGAAAGATCATGGTTGAGGGCTACCGTTTTATTGCAGGTCCGCTGATTTTGCCGGGCTGCGCCGCGCGTTGTCTAGAAATCGATCTTGTCTTTGATGGCGTCAAGTCCCGCCTTGGCGCACTCCTCGTCCTTGTCGCCGCCGGGGGCGCCGGAGACGCCGATGCCGCCGAGCAGGCTGCCGCCGGCCTCGATCATCAGTCCACCACCCAGCAACGCGATACGAGGCAATTGGGCAAGGCCGGGGTCCAACTGACCGGAGCGAACAGATTTCGCCAGGTCGCTGGTGGCGGTACGAAAGCTCACGGCCGTATAGGCCTTGCTGACGGCGGTATCCGGGGCGTGCAAGCCGGCAAAGCGGTCGCGCAGCATCACCTGCGGCAGGCCGGAGCGGTCCACCACCGCCACCGCGATCTGAAACCCGTTGTCGCGGCATTTCTTCAGCGCGGCCTGCGCCGCCTCCAGCGCTACTTCCGGCGTCAGCGATTTGGTGACGACGATGGCGTCGTCGCTCGCCGCTGCCGGCGGTGTGGCAAGCGCCAGCGTGGCTGCAACGATCATGACCGGATATCGCATCGCTAATCCTTCAAGTTTCGAGTCTTTGATGGCTACGGCCTGACATAGCTCCAGCCCTGCTCCTGCAATTCCATCAGACGCACCACGCCGGAGGGGACAATGGTAGCGTCCGAGCACGATGGGGATCGCGTGGCCTTCCGCCTTTTCCATGCCCTGCTTGGTGTTGTTGCAGGCCGAGAACTGGATCTTGCCGGGAAATGCCATTTCCTTGAGCCGCTTGATGCGATCCTGCACCGGCGAGGTGTCGGCCCGCAGCATGTGCAGGCCCGGACCGTAGGCGACGATATCGACGTCCACGTCCTCGTTCCTGCCGCGGTAATATTCGATCACGTTGGTGGCGTTGTTCAGCGCCAGATTCATGACCTGTGGATCGTTCTGGTCGACCTGGATGGCGATGTGATGCGGTTTGCCCTCGCCGGCGAGGCCGGCGGAAGCAAACGCCATCGACATCAAAATAACGGATACGAGACGGCGTAACATCATAAGTCTCCCGGGTAGAAAAATCACATGCATCCATTCTCGTCATTGCGAGGAGCAACGCGACGAAGCAATCCAGTTTTTCTTTCCACGAAACGATGGATTGCTTCGCTTCGCTCGCAATGACGCTCATGGCCGAACCAATGTATAGCCGTTTTCGGTCAACGCCAGTATTTGCCCGACGCCGACCTGAACCGGCGTCGCTTCTGGAATGATGTCCGGCCGCTTTCCGGTTTCGCGCTCGATGGTGTCGACGGTATTCAGGCAGACGTCGAAGCGCACGCCCTGCGCGATCAGGCTCTCGACCCGTTTGCGGTTGGGGTTCTCCGGGCGCAGCAGATCGATCCCCGGGCCGAACGTCACCACCTCGATGGCGACCTTGTCGGGATCGTAGGCCTTGAGCAGGTTGTAGGCGACGCTGATCACGAGACTTTGTTTCTTCGGATCGTTGTCCGAGAGCTGCAAGGCGATGCGGTGTTCGGCGAACGGCTTGTCCGGCAGCGGCGCCGGCTGGGCCTCGCGGCAGACGAGATCGTTGCCGCCATCGCGGCCGCCATCACGGCGCTGCCGAAGGCGCGACCGATCGACCGTCGATGTCCGGCAAAGCTTCTCATCCCTGTCCCGCGATGCCCGGATTATCGTCCACGCCCCTCAACGTGACGCCGGTGCCGCGCGCGGCCGGCAGTTTTCCCGGAGCCGAGATGCTTGGCGAAGACGTCCCACACCGGCGTGCCCTGCTGCTCGTTGACGGAGGCCCATCCGGCCACCTTGTAGCTCTTGCCGGCCTCGAGCGTGACGGCCGTTGTCGAGCTTCAGGTCGGAAATCCGCCGCCCGACCGATTCGCCGGGCGTGCAGGTATAGGCAAAGCCGCCGATGCGGACCATGTCGCCGCCCTGCTGATGATAGGGGTCGGCGTTGAAGAGATTGTCGCAGACGTCCTCGAGGATATCCTTGATCTGGCTGCCGGTCATGCTCGCCACATAGGTTTCCGGGTAGGTGACGGCGGTCTCGGACAGCACGTCCTCCATCGTCACCGGCTGGCCCGGCAGCACGCTGTTGCCCCAGCGGAAACCCGGCGACAGCGCGATCTCGGCATCGAATTCCGAGCGCAGCGCGTCGCAGATCAATTGATCCACGGTGCCGCCGAAATTGCCGCGGCGGTAGAGCAGGCGGTCGGCGGTTGCGATCTTCGATGCGTAGGCCGCCGCATGCGGCTCGCGCATCTTTTCGATCAGCGCCGCCATCGCCGCATCCGGCTTCAAGCAATTCCGAGAACACCGGCAGCAGCCGGTAGCGCACATCGGCCACCCGGCCTTTTGTCAGTTCGAGATCGAGCACGCCCAGGAATTTTCCGCTCGAGCCGGCATTGGTGACGAGCGTGGTGCCGCCGGGATTGGTCACGGGGATCGGCTGCGGCACGGCGTCATGGGTGTGTCCGCCGAGGATGACGTCGATGCCGCTGACGCGGCTCGCCAGCTTGAGATCGACGTCCATGCCGTTATGCGACAGCAGCACCACGGCATCGACCTTGTCGTTGTTCCGCGAGCGCGTTGACCAGTTTCTGCAATTCGTCATCGCGGATCCCGAAGGTCCAGTCCGGCGTGAAGCGCTTCGGGGTGCGCGATCGGCACATAGGGAAAGGCCTGCCCGATCACGGCGACGCGATAGCCGCCGAGTTCCTTGATCAGGTGCGGCTTGAACACCCGTCCCGAGGCGGAATCGAAGGCCTTGGCGTCGTTGAACGCGGCTTCCTCGGTGAGGAACACGTTCTGCGCCAGGAACTCGCCCTTGAAGCGCTCGAGATTGGCGCGCAGCGCCTTCTCGCCATAGGTGAATTCCCAGTGCCCGGTCATCGCCTCGATGCCGAGCAGGTTCGCGGCCTCGACCATGTCGGCGCCCTGCATGGTGTTGGCGAGCCCGCGTGCCCTGCCACAGATCGCCGCCGTCGAGCAGCAGCGAGCGCCCGGGTCCCGCGTCGCTGCGCAGGCGATCGATCAGCGTCTTCAGATGCGCGAAGCCGCCGAGCTTGCCGAACCGCGCGGCGGATTTCTCGAAATCGAGAAAGGTGAAAGCGTAGGCGTCGGCGCTGTCAGGCTTGATGCCGAAGCGGTCGAGGAAGGCGCGGCCGACCAGATGCGGCGGCTGTCCCTTCATGACGCCGATCCCGAGATTGACGCTCGGCTCGCGGAAATACACCGGCAACAGCTGCGCATGCGTGTCGGTCATGTGCAGGATGCGCGCATTGCCGAAGCGTTCGAAATCGTAGACGCTGCCGTTGTCGGCGCTCGCGCGCGACCGCGGCAGAGCCGGCGAGAGCGCGGCAGCGCCCGCAAGCGTGAGAAAATCCCGGCGGCGGATGGTCATGCGATATCTCTGTTCGTCCTACCCGTATGCTCGGAAAAGCAACTTACTGCCGTCATTGCGAGCCAACGGGCGGCGCAAAGCGCCGCCCGATGACAGGCTCCGCGAAGCAATCCATAGCGCCGATACGAACAGTCATGGATTGCTTCGTCGCTCCGCTCCTCGCAATGACGGTAAATGCAAATCAGCGTATTTCGAGCGCCTTCCAGGCTTCTTTTTCGCTTGTGTGCCTGGAAGATCGAAGCCTTGGCCAGCGCTTCGGCTTCCTTCGACGACGCGACCGCCTGGTCGAAGTCGCCGCTATCGGCGGCCTTCTTCGCGGCCGCCAGCGCCGCCGCCGTCGTGGTCCATTGATTGCGCAAGCCCGGCGGCTTCCTTGTTGGCGGCTTCCGCCGCGGCGTAGGCGGCCTTGAAATCGGCTTCGGAGCTTGCAGCGAGCGCGGACGTCGCGCCTGCGATCAGCAGACCTGCGGCCAGCGCGAGGGCGGATTTCGGCATGGTGGCTCTCCGGATCATGCTCATGGCCGCGCCCCCGGACCGGAGATCGGCAATCCGTTGCTGACATAGGACAGGTAATATTCGAGATCGCGATATTCGTCGGATTGCGGCTCGAAGCGGCACGCCGCGAATCTGGCTGTTGCAGGTGGTGAAGCGCCGGCTGATCGTGCCCATGCCGCCCCATTCGGAGCGATAGATCGGCATCGCGTTGAGGATCCCGAGCGCGGGCGCCAGCACCTCGGCGCGGATCCGCTCGCCCGCGCTCTGCACATGGCAGGTTGCGCAGGAGAAATTGAGCTGGCCGCGCCTTGTATAGAAATAGCGCTTGCCGTTCTGGTAGGCCTCGAGCGCGCGCGGATCGCCGGGGATCTTGATGTCGAACGGCTTGCCGCGCGAGGTGAACGCCATATAGGCGGTCAGCGCGGCCATTTCGTCCTTCACATAGGAGAACGGCGCCTCGCCATTGGCCTCGCGGCAGCGGTTCAACGCCAGTTCGAGCGTGATGACCTTGCCTTCCTTCTCGTCGAAAGTAGGGATAGTTCTGCCGGATGCCGATGCCCTTGTTGGGGAAGCAATCCGCGTAGCTCTTGCCGTTCTTGAACGGCTTTGAGAACATCTCCTTGCCCACATCGAGCGCAAAATCATAGGGCGGGAACTGTTCCTTCTCTTCCCACTGCCGGTGCATGTCCTCGTTCATCGAGTACGGACCGTTGACGAAATCCTGAAGCTTCACCTTGGGAAATTTCGTCGGTGAAGTATTTCTGGAACGCCTTGGCGTCGGCCACCGGATCGGGCGTGTCGGCGGCGACGGCAGACGGCGCGGCGCCAAACGAAAGCGCGGCCAACGCGAGAGCGGCCGAGGCAAAATGGATCGCAGATCGCACGTTCACTTCTCCACCCATAGCATTTTCAAGCGAAAGCCTGCCCCGCATTCGATGCGGGGTGGTTACTGAATCTTCGCCGTGGTCGTATCGCTGGCGCCCTTGTTGTCGATCCAGCTGATTTTCAGGTCGTCGCCCTTCTTGCCGCCCTTGAAGCTGAACTTGACATAGGGATCCTTGGAGACCGCCGGTCCCCAGTCCGCGACGAACACGTTCTTGCCGTCATATTCGAAGGTCAGTTGCTGGATGAAATGCGGCGGAATCAGATCGCCCTTGGCGTCCTTGACGTAGCCGGAATCCATCGGGTGCTGGATCAGCGCCTGGACTTCGGTGGTCTCGCCGCTTGAGATCGCGCGCACGCGAATGGTCGATGCCATCAGAATTCTCCTGGATTTATAATTTTGCGCATGGTCTTGTCGGAAAACCGGTTCCCACTTTGCACTAACGTGGCCCTCCGGGTCCGGACCATGCGCGTCAGCCGCCGCAGCCGCCGACGGTGACTTTGACTTCCTTGCTGGTGCTGTAGAGCTTGCCGCCGGCTTCCACGACCGCAATCACATTGGTGGTCTTCGCCATCTTGAGGCGATTGGCCACGCTCGGCAGGGTTCCTGCCGGAATCTTGTAGGACGCCGCCAGCGCGTTCGGATTTTCCGCGACCAGAATCGAGATCGAGGTCACATCCGCCAGCGTCGAACTCACCGAGATCGGAACCACCGCGCCGTTCTCGGCGATTTCCGGCGCATCGAGCTTGACCTTGTCCGACGGCTCGGCGGTCTTGCCATAGAGCGCCTTGATGGCGTCGGCGTCGCTCTTCTGCTTGAACGCGTCTTCCGGATATTTGTCGTTGGCCGCGGCGAAGGCCGGCGCGAGGCTGAACGGAAGGTTGCCGAGGCCGACCAGCGCGACCGAAGCCGGCGCCTTTCAGGATCAGGCGCCGTGTGGCCGGGAAGCCGTCGTGAGTGATGGTCATCTAAAGTCTCCTAAGGGGCGGCTCGCCGTCATAAGTGTCTGCAGGAAATCCACCACCGCGTTGATTTCCTGTTCGGTCAAAATCCGATTTCGTCCGAACGGAGGCATCACGGTCTGCGGGTTGCGCTTGGTTTCATCGGTGACGATGGCGACGAGTTCGTTGCGGTCGGGATATTTGCTTTTGATATCCTTCAGCGGCGGCCCGATGGTGCCGGGAAGATCGCCGCCCTTGATCTCGTGGCAGGTCAGGCAATTGCCCTTGCTGCGATCGAAGGCGAGTTTCTGGCCCTCGGAAACGGCGGATTGCGCGCAGCGCCGGACTTGCGGAGGCGAGCGCGCCGATCATCAGCGCCAATGCGAGCGCCGGGATCAAGGCAGGCTTGGTCGAGGGAGTGTCGGTCAAGGGCGTTTCCCGCTGGATCTATTTCGGTTGCATCGTGTCGAGAGGTCCGGTCGTGCGCGGCGTCAGGCCGTTGCCTTCGGCCGTGGACATGATCTTGACGCTGGCAGGGTCGGCGCATGCGTTCATGCACGGCTTGGCCATCGTATCAGGTCTTGGGTCGGTCCAGATGAAATTGTCGCGATTGGGCATTTTGACTTTCGGCAAACTGTCGCGGTCGGCAACGAATTCATTGGGAACGAGGTCGTTCAGGTTCAGAATATAGGCCGTCAAAGCATAAACGTCATCCGCTGACAATGTGTGCGGCGCGGGCATCGGCATGGCGCGGTTAATGTAATCAAATAATGTCGGCGCAAACGGCCAGTAGCTGCCGACCGTGAGTTCCGGCCGGTCGTTCTTGAGCGTTCCTGTGCCGCCCACGAGTTTCGGAAAGCGGCCTTCGCCTTCGCCGAAAGTTCCATGACAGGCGGCGCATTGGTCGGCGAAGACCTCAGTGCCCTTCTCGACCGTGCCTTTGCCCGGGCGGCAGGCCCGCGCCATCGTCGCCGCGCGCGTCGATATCCCATCCGGCGATCTGCTCCGGCGTGGCCGTCTTGCCATAACCGAAATGCCCGGGCTCTGCTGCGCTGTGCGAAGGCGCTTGCGGCGACCATCATGCCCACGCCGAGCAGCAGGGAAAGCTTACGCGAGCTGAACATCGAACACGCTCCCGTCCGGCTTGACCTGCCAGGTCTGGATCGAATTGTTGTGATAGACCGAATTCGATCCGCGCTGCTTTCGCAGTTCCGCAATCGTCGGCTGCACATAGCCGGTCTCGTCGATCACGCGCGATTCCAGCAGCGCCGGCTGGCCGTCCCACTGCCACGGCAGCGTGAACTTGGTCAGCGCCTTCGACAGCACCGGCTCATGCAGCCGCGCGCTCTGCCAGTTGACGCCGCCGTCGGTGGAGACGTCGACGCGCTTGACCTTGCCGTTGCCGGTCCACGCCAGTCCCCGGATTTCATAGAGGCCGGGGCCGCTCGAGCGGCTTTTCCGGGCAGGGGAAGGTGATGACGGACTTGGCGTCGATCAGCCAGGTAAAGCCGCGCGAAGTGCCGTCCGGCATCAGGTCGGTATATTTCGAGGTTTCCTCGCGGGAATACCATGGCTTGTCGCCGAGTTTTATTCTTCGCAGCCATTTGATGTTGACGTTGCCTTCCCAGCCCGGCACCACCAGCCGCAGCGGATAGCCCTGTTCCGGCCGCAGCGCCTCGCCGTTCTGCGCGTAGACCACGAGGCAATCGTCCAGGCATTTGTCGAGCGGCAGGCTGCGGTTCATATGCGCGCCGTCGGCGCCTTCGACCAACACCCACTTCGCTTCCTTCTTGACCCCGACTTCTTCCAGCAGGGTCGAAAGCCGCACCCCGGTCCATTCCGCGCAAGAGATCATGCCGTGATTGAACTGCAGCGAATTGATCTGCGCGGCGCGCCATTCCATGCCGCCATTGGCCGGGCATTCGATGAAATGGATCCGCGACACCGACGGAAAACGCACGATGTCCTTCATGGTGAGAACCAGCGGGCGCTCGACCAGGCCATGGATCATCAGCCGGTGCTGATCCGGATCGATGTCCGGCCGTCCGGCATGATGGCGCTCGAAGAACAGGCCGTTCGGCGTGATGATGCCGTGCAGATCCTGCAGCGGCGAAAAGCTGATGGAGGATTCGGTTCCGGCCGTGAGCCACGGCACGTTGCGCCGGATCACGCCGGCCTCGAAGTCGGCGGGCCGGCCATAGGGCCGGTCGACCACGCCGGGGCCGAGCGATTGCGACCAGGGCGGCGTCCGCGGGCGGAGAAGCAGGCTGCGGGTTCCGCATGGCCGGGCTTCGCGCCGAGCGCGAGGCCGCCGGTCAGCGCCGCGCCCAGCTTGAGAAAGCCGCGGCGGCCCAGCGGGTTACGCGCGCCCGCGAGCTTCGATGCCACAGAATTGCTGCGCCAGAGATCGGGCGGCACGTTTCCTCGCTTCGCGGCTTTGCCGCATCATTTGCTTGTTTCCGCAAGCCGTATCGACATTGGCTAATTTAGTCAATGCTAAATTAGTGGACGGCGCTGATAATGTGATATGAGCGCTTCGCACGCGCGAGAATCTGATTTGGAAATCAAGCCATGAGAGCAGTTGCAGCAGCCGCTACAAGGATCGACGCCGCCGACGCGGCCGATTTGAAGAAACTCGCAAAACAGGCCGGCGACGCCGCGCAGCTCCTGAAATTGCTCGGCAACGAGAAACGCCTGCTGGTGCTCTGCTTTCTTGCCGCGCGCGGCGAGATGACGGTGGGCGAACTCGTCGGCGTGGCGAAGCTGAGCCAGTCCGCGCTGTCGCAGCATCTGGCGCGGTTGCGCGCGGACGGGCTGGTGACGTTCCGCCGGACGTCGCAGACGCTGCATTACCGCGTTGCCGACAAGCGGGCGCTGCGTGTCATGCAGGTGCTCAAGGAAATCTACTGCGGAACCATCAAGTGAAGCGACTGGTCATCGCCGCGTTGCTCGCCGCATGCACCGCTCTTTGCGGCCGGTGCGCAAGGCGTTTCGCCTTATCCGGCCCTCACTATTCCCCTGAAGATCGATCAGGTGCCGGGCAAGCCGGTCTGGTACTCCACGGGCAATCCCGGCATTCCCGGCAAGGACAATGAAGGCAATACGTCCAACGCCGGATTTGTCGTCACCTCCGACGGCGTCGTGGTGTTCGACGCGCTGGGAACGCCGAGCCTCGGCTGGGCGCTGCTGCAGGAAATCCGCAAAGTTACCGACAAGAAAATCCGCTACGTGGTCGTAAGCCACTATCACGCCGATCACATCTACGGACTGCAGGCGTTCCGGGATCATAGCGACGCCGTCATCGTCGCGCAGGAGCGCTCCGGCGAATACAAGGACAACGAGGAGACCGCCGACGAGAAGGCGAACCAGCGTCTCGAGCAACGGCGCGGCGCGCTGTTTCCCGTGGGTCGACGGCAATACCCGCGTGGTCCCGCCGGATATCACCTTCAGCGATCGCATGACGATTGCGCTCGGCGACCGGCGGCTGACGCTGCTCTATGCCGGGACCGGCGCATTCCTCCAGCGACATCATGATGATGGTCGAACCGGACGGCGTGCTGTTCGCCGGCGACATCGTGCAGAACGGCCGCATTCCCTTCATGAACAGCGACGACGTCTCGACCGTGCACTGGCTCTCTGCGCTCGACGAGGTCGCAAAACTCGAGCCTAAATTCATCGTTCCCGGTCACGGCAGGACGTCGACCGAAGCGAAGCAGGCGATCGCCTTTACCCGCGACTACATTCAAGACTTGCGCGACAAGATGACCGCGGCGGTGCAGAACTGGACCGATTTCGACGTCGCCTATGACCAGGCCGACTGGTCGAAATACCTGAAGATGCCGGCGTTTGCGAGCAACAACCGCGGCAATGCCTACCGGATCTATCTGGAGCTTGAGCAATCGCAGTTCAAAGCTGATAAGCCTTGATCGAAAGACCAATTCGGATCCGGTGAGGCTGGCATGGCTGAACATGTCGTGGAATTCGGCAAGGACGGCCGCCCGGTCGAACCCGACGGCCGTCTCGACGCGCCGGCGTTCCACCGCAACCATCAGGCGATCCGGGCCGTGTTGCAGCGGCATCTGGCCGGGAAATCCGGCGACGTGGTCGAGGCCGGCAGCGGCACCGGCCAGCATGTGGTCGATTTCGCGCGTCATATGTCCGAAATCACCTGGTGGCCGAGCGATCTCAACGCGCGGCATCTCAAAAGCATCGCGGCGTGGCGGGCGCATGCGGGACTGCCGAATATCCGCCCCCCGCTGCGGATCGACCTGTCCGATCCCGCGTGGTGCGCGGAGATGCATGACGGCCGCGGTCCTGCAAAATTGCTGGCGGTGTTCTGCGCCAATGTGATCCACATCGCGCCATGGCGCGTTGCGGAGGGCTTGTTCGCAGGCGCCGGACGCTATCTGCGCGCGGACGGACTGCTGTTTCTGTACGGACCGTTCAAGCGCGGCGGCAAGCACACGGCGGTCAGCAATGCCGTGTTCGACTCAAGCCTTCGTGAACGGGACGCCGAATGGGGCGTGCGCGATATCGACGATCTGGAAAAGCTGGCGGCGCGCGCCGGTCTGACGCTTGTCGAAATCGCCGAGATGCCCGCCAATAATCTGACCCTGGTGTTCGAGCGGCCGAAAACCGCCTGACATCGATGGTGCCTAGGGGCAACTTTTGTCGGTATCCTCCCATTATGATAATTACTCAGATCAAAAAATGAGAATCAGCGAGGGTGCCCTACGACTGTGCGACGCAACCAACCATGTTTTTGTGGAAGCGGAAAACGCTTCAAACATTGCCACGGTGCGCTTTTAGCCAACCGGCGCGACGCGCCAATCGAAAATTGGAATGCGGTGCCGCAGCGTGCCCGCGACGCCTTCAATCAACGACAGAAAGCCCGTGTTTGGCATTATCAGCACGCCGGCTTCCACCGCCCGCCTCTGATCGCGGGCGACGAGTGTGACCGCTTCATCGTTCGCGGTGAACGCATTTTTCATTGGGGAGGCGGCGGCAGTTTCCTGAATTTTCTTGAGTCCGATCTACTGCGTGAAATGGGTGACGGCTTTCGCAGTGACGCTTCTCACCCGCTCCATATCTGGTGGAAAGCAATGCGGGCCCAAGCGGAGGCGCGGCATCACGCAAGTGCGGAAGGAAAAATCGTTTCCACCGTGGCGGTGCTTAGCTTCTTCACGGTGGCTCACGATCTCTTTATTATCGCCGACAATGCCAAGCCGCGCGAGCGCTTATTGAAATCGTTGAAAGTGGCCGATCAATTTCACGGTGCTCGGTACGAATTGATGATAGCGGCGTGTCTCGTGCGGGCAGGTTTCTCCATCGAATTTTCCGACGAAGCGGATTCCAACCGTAGGCACGGTGACGGGACCGCGCATCATCGCCGTACGGGCCGGCGCTATTCTATTGAGATGAAAGCCAAGGGCCGCGCCGGTATCTTGGGAAAGCCGGGGCTACGGCCATCGGCAGAAGAAATGAAAAGGGATGTGTCGCGCCTGATCCGCGATGCACTCGAAAAGCCAGCGGATAGCGAACGCCTTATCTTCGTCGATATGAACCTGCCGGCTCCGTCGCCGGGCTGGTCCGGAGATGGCATCTAGTGGCAGCGCGATGCGTTAGCGTCCATTCGGGCAATAGAGGCGCAGCCGGGAAAATTGTCTGCGGATACCTCGGCCTTCGTGATTTTTACGAATCTTCCGAGTTATCAAATGCAACTTGATGACTATTATGTTGGGCTTGAAAGGGCCTTTACGGGCTTCAGAAAGCCAGATTTTGCTACCGAGAATACGCTGTTGGGCGATCGCTATCCGGACATTGCGAATCTTTTCGACGCCTTTAACTCGCACGACATCGTGCCGGATTCCTTCACATAGCCACGAGACCGGCATCGGCCGCATAGCGCGGGCCCGTTTGCGTCGGTTGATCGGGCGGGAGCCTGCCTTCATAGTAGCTGGACATCAATGAGGCCGCCACTCGTGCCTGGCCGCATTCGGGCGGAAATGACTGATGATCGACGTGACCGCAGCTGACGAGATTTCCGACGACGCCCGCGCGCGTTCCAACGTGGTGCGGCTGGCGGCGGCGCAGGCGCTGACCGGCGCCAACTCCGCGGTCATCTTCGCCACCGGCTCGATCGTCGGCGCGACGCTGGCGCCGGATATCTCGCTCGCGACCGTGCCGCTCTCGATGTATGTGCTTGGGCTTGCCGCCGGCACCTTGCCGACCGGCGCCATCTCGCGCGCCTATGGCCGCCGCACCGCCTTCATCATCGGCACCGGCTGCGGCGTGCTGACCGGCCTGCTCGGCTCCTTCGCCATCCTGCACGCTTCGTTCGTGCTGTTCTGCTGCGCGACGTTCATCGGCGGGCTCTATGGCGCGGTGTCGCAATCCTATCGCTTCGCCGCCGCCGACGGCGCCAGCGCGGCATTTCGTCCCAAGGCCGTGTCGTGGGTGATGGCCGGCGGCGTGTTCGCCGGCGTGCTCGGCCCGCAGCTCGTGCAGTGGACGATGGATATCTGGCCGCCCTATCTGTTCGCCTTCTCTTTCGTGGTGCAGGCGGCGGTGGCGCTGGTGGCGATGGCGATCCTCGCCGGCGTCGATGCGCCGAAGCCGGCGCCGTCGGACCTGCATGGCGGCCGGCCGCTGCTCGAGATCGTGCGGCAGCCGCGCTTCATCGCGGCCGCGATCTGCGGCATCGTCTCCTATCCGATGATGAACCTGGTGATGACGTCGGCGCCGCTGGCGATGAAGATCTGCGGGCTCAGCGTCACCGATTCCAATTTCGGCATCCAGTGGCATATCGTTGCGATGTACGGGCCGAGCTTTTTCACGGGTTCCCTGATCGCGCGCTTCGGCGCGCCGAAGGTGGTCGCGACGGGGCTGTTGCTCGAGGCCGGCGCTGCGACGATCGGGCTGAGCGGGCATCACCGCGCTGCATTTCTGGGCCACGCTGATCGTGCTCGGGCGTGGGGTGGAATCTCGGCTTCGTCGGCGCTTCCGCGCTGGTGCTGGAGACGCACCGGCCGCAGGAGCGCAACAAGGTCCAGGCTTTCAACGATTTCCTGGTGTTCGGGATGATGGCGGTCGGCTCGTTTTCATCCGGCCAGCTGCTGGCGAATTACGGCTGGTCGGCCGTGAACCTCGTGGTCTATCCGCCGGTGCTGCTGGGACTGACGGTGCTGGCGTTTGCGTCGTTCACCAGGCGCCGGCGGGCGAGGCGGCTGGCGCTGACGGAATTTCCCGATTCGAGCATTTGAGCGGTTGCCCTGAGCGTTTTCAAGCGAAGTGGATACCGGTTCGCGTCAAGAAAACGCGTCAAAAACAGAAGAACGCTGGAGGATTCATGCCGTCGCGCGAACGCCTGAATGAATTCATCGCCGTCGTGGAATCCGGCGATCATGCCGGCGCCATCGAGCGCTATTACACCGAGGATGCCAGCATGCAGGAGAACGCAGGCTCGCCGCGCGTCGGCCGCGACGGGCTGGTCGCGCGCGAGCGCGGCGTGCTGGCGCGGATGTCTCATGTCTATTCCAAGGCCGTGTCCTCGGTGGTCGAGGATGACCGCGCCGCCATCCACTGGATTTTCGAGCTGACCGACAAATCCGGCAAGGTGCACCGGGTCGACGAGGTCGCGATGCAGGAATGGCGCGGCGACAGGATTTTTCGCGAGCGGTTTTTCTACGATCCGTCTCCGCCGAAAGCCTCATGACAGCTGCTGACATTTCGGCGACGGTCGAAACGTTGGACTTCGCAATATGCTAGTCGTCTCGTCATGGCCGGGCTTGTCCCGGCCATCCACGTCTTTGATCGCCGCTTAAGGGAAGAACGTGGATGCCCGGGACGAGCCCGGGCATGACGATGCAGGAAGCGAAAGAAGCAAAAACGTTGGACGATCCTAAAGACATCGCCGTCGACGAGACCTCGGCCCGTTACGACGGCTGGCGGATCGTCGCGGTCTGCTTTTGGGTGGCGACCTTCGGCTGGGGGCTGGGTTTCTATGGCCAGAGCGTCTATCTCGCCGAGCTGCATCGCCTGCACGGCTGGCCGGCCTCGCTGATCTCCTCGGGCACGACGTTCTTCTATCTGTTCGGCGCGCTTATCGTCGCCTTCGTCAGCGAGGCGGTGCGGGCCTTCGGCCCGCGCAACTGCCTGCTCGCCGGCACCCTGGCGATGGCCGCGGCCGCCATCGTGATGGGGCAGGTGGCCTCGCCCTGGCAGCTTTACCTTGCCAACGCGCTGCTGGCCTTCGGCTGGGCCGGCACCAGCCTCGGCGTCATCACCAACACGCTCGGGCTGTGGTTCGACAAGAAGCGCGGCATGGCGATCAGCCTCGCGCTCAACGGCGCCAGTTTTGGCGGCATCGCCGGCGTGCCGCTATTGGTGGCGGCGATCGGGCATTTCGGATTTTCCGTCGCCATGATCGCGGCGGCGGCCTTGATGCTGGCGCTGATGATCCCCGTCATCCTGATTTTTGTCGGGCCGCCGCCGGCGCATAGCGACCTGGCTATGGAATTGACGGCGGAGGAGGCGCTGTCTCCGTCGCGGATACGCGCGCAGGCGTTGCGCGACATCGGCTTCCTGACGGTATGCATCGCCTTCGCGCTGGTGCTGTTCGCGCAGGTCGGCTTCATCGTCCACCTGATTTCGTTTCTCGATCCGGTGATCGGCCGCGCTCATGCCGCGACCGCGGTGGCGCTGTTGACGGCGATGGCGGTCGCCGGGCGTGTGCTGTTCTCGACCGTGATCGACCGGCTCAACCAGCGGCTGGCTTCGGCGATCTCGTTCGCAAGCCAGGCGGTCGCGCTCGTCATCATCATCCATTCGCGCAACGAAATCGTGCTGATCGGAACCTGCGCGCTGTTCGGCTTTTCGGTCGGCAACCTGATCACGCTGCCGTCCTTGATCGTGCAGCGCGAGTTCGACCCGCGCTCCTTCGGCGTGCTGATCAGCCTGATCACGGCGATCAACCAGGTCACCTATGCGTTCGGCCCCGGCGTCATCGGCCTGCTGCGCGATGCCTCGGGAAGCTACGCGCTGCCGTTTTACGGCTGCATCGGGCTCGAGCTGATCGCGGCGGTGCTGATCATGATACGCGGGCGAGGCGAGTCGGTTGAGTCGTCATTCCGGGGCGATGCGAAAGCATCGAACCCGGAATCTCGAGATTCCCCGATGTGCAATCGCGCATCTGAGGTCTGGTCCTTCGGACCATCCCGGAATGACGAAAACAATCACGCCGCCCGCTGCCGCAGCAAATCCTCGAGATCGAGCCGGTGCGTGAACATCGCCAGTGAGCCGTCCGGCTTGCGCGGCCATTGCTCCTTCGGCCGGTCCCAATACAGCTCGACGCCGTTCTCGTCGGGATCGCGCAGGTAAAGCGCCTCGCTGACGCCGTGGTCGCTGGCGCCGTCGAGCGGAATGCCTGCGCTGATCACGCGATAGAGCGCATCTGCCAGCGCGGGCCGGGTCGGATAAAGGATCGCGGTGTGAAACAGCCCCGTCGTTCCCGGCGGCGGCGGATGGCCGCCCTTGCTTTCCCAGGTGTTCAGCCCGATGTGATGGTGATAGCCGCCCGCCGAGATGAACGCCGCGCCCGAGCTCAGCCGCTGCGTCACCTCGAAGCCGAGCACGCCGCAATAAAACCCGAGCGCGCGATCGAGATCGGCCACCTTGAGATGGACATGCCCGATCCGCGTGCCGGCGATGACGGGTGGATTGTCGGGCATATGCATTCTCCGCTTGCGTTCTTATACCTCGCCCCGCTTGCGGGGAGAGGTCGGCACGCAGCGTAAGCTGCGTGACGGGTGAGGGGGATTCTCCGCGAGTCCTGATAAGGGGAGAGAGCCC
Organism: uncultured Alphaproteobacteria bacterium; assembly: GCA_963825105.1. Taxonomy (GTDB): domain Bacteria; phylum Pseudomonadota; class Alphaproteobacteria; order Rhizobiales; family Xanthobacteraceae; genus Bradyrhizobium. Next base: position 98,496 of record CAWGSB010000026.1, on the reverse strand, counting down.
CTCACCCCAACCCTCTCCCCGTGAAGAACAGGGAGAGGGAAAATTGGCAGTCACACCAGTTCCGAAACCTCGCCCTCCGGCAGGTCGAATTCAAACGTGTTCAGCGTCATCGAGACCAGGGTGTAATAGCCGCACAGCCCGATGATCTCGACCAGTCCGCGCTCGCCGAGGATCTTCACGGCCTCGTCGTACAGCGCCTTGGAAACGCCGTGGCCCTCGTGCAGCGATCTGGAGACGTCGTAGATCATCTGACCCGTGGGATCGTCGAAACGCGGCGTGCGCCGATCCCGGATGTCTTCGATGATTTTGGGGTCCATGCCGGCCTTCAGTGCGAGCCGCTTGTGGGCGTACCATTCGTAATGCGAAGTCCAGTGCCGCGCGGTGACGAGGATTGCGATTTCCGACAGCTCCGCCGGAAACTGTGTATCGAACCGCAGGACTGCACCCAGCCGCGTGGCGTGCCGCGCCATCTCCGGGCTGTTGAGCCAGGCCATCATCGGCGGGGGCGGCTTGCCGCGCTTGCCCGCAATCGACTCGTCGTAGGTCTGTTTCTGGTCCGCGTTCATTTCGCCAGGCGAAAGCAACTTCAGCCGCATCTCGGTTTCCTCTTGTTTTTCAATCGTTATCGGATTTGCGAATACACCCGATTGGCCGTGATGACCACATCCGCGACCGCATGGGCACGGCCAGAGATATATTGAATTCCGCAATGCGATGGCTAAGGTCGATCCAGGAATGACGCATCAATCGCCGGCCGACAGGCCCGACCCGCAATGGAAACGCCCAGGAAACACCGATGTCCGATCTGGAAAAATTTCGCCGCGAAACCCGCGCCTGGCTGGAGGCCAATTGCCCGCCGGAGATGCGGCGGCCGATGACGTCGGACGAGGACACGTTCTGGGGCGGCCGCAACACCAAATTCTCCTCCGAGCCGCAGCGCGTCTGGTTCGAGCGGATGCGCGACAAGGGCTGGACCGTGCCGCACTGGCCCAAGGAATATGGCGGCGGCGGCCTCGATCCCGAGGAGACCAAGATCGTGCGCCAGGAGATGGCGGCGATCGGCGCGCGCCAGCCGCTGACCTCGTTCGGCATTTCCATGCTCGGGCCGGCGCTGTTGAAATACGGCACCGACGCGCAGAAGAAGGAACATCTGCCGAAGATATCGGCCGGCCTGATCCGCTGGTGCCAGGGCTATTCCGAGCCCAACGCCGGATCGGACCTCGCCTCATTGCAGACCCGCGCCGAGAGCGACGGCGACGATTTTGTCATTAACGGTCAGAAAATCTGGACCTCTTACGCCAACTACGCCGATTGGATCTTTTGTCTGGTCCGGACCGATCCCACGGCCAAGAAGCATGACGGCATCAGTTTTATCCTGTTCGACATGGCCTCGAAGGGCGTTTCCACAAAACCGATCCTCCTGATCTCCGGGCGCTCGCCGTTCTGCGAAACGTTTTTCGACAATGTGCGCGTGCCGAAGGCGAACGTGGTCGGCACCGTCAACCGCGGCTGGGACGTGGCAAAATATCTCCTGCAGCACGAGCGCGCGATGATCTCGGGCATGGGCGAGCGCGGCGTCGGCCGGCCGCTCGGCCAGATCGCCGCGGACTTCGTGGGGACCGACGAGCAGGGCCGCCTGGAGGATCCGATGCTGCGCGGCCAGATCGCGAGCTTCGAGATCGACGAGGCGGCGCTGGCCGCTGCTGCCGAACGCGCGGTCGATCTCGCCAAGGCCGGGCAGGCGCATCCGGCGTTTTCCTCGGCGATGAAATATTACGGCACCGAGCTGAACAAGCGCCGCTACGAGATCCTGATGTCGGCGGGCGGCATCGACGCGCTGGAATGGGAAAGCGAGCGCTCGAAAGGCGGCGCCCGCCCGCGCGCCTGGCTGCGCACCAAGGCCAACTCGATCGAGGGCGGCACCTCCGAGGTGATGCTCGGCATCGTCGCCAAGCGGATCCTCGATCTGCCGGGGGCGTAGACGCCGCACCCGTCATTCCGGGGCGCGTCGAAGGACGCAGACCCGGAATCTCGAGGATTCCGGGTTCGGCGCCTTCGGCGCCGTCCCGGAATGACGAACTTCAAATCATCTGGCCAAACAACTTCTAAACCGGAACCCCTCCAATGGCCCTCGTCCTTAGCGAAGAACAGTCGATGCTGCGCGACAGCGCGCGCGGTCTCATCAGCGACAAGGCGCCGGTGTCGCATCTGCGGCAGCTGCGCGATGCGAAGGACGCAACCGGATTTTCCCGCGAGCTCTGGAAGACATTTGCCGAGATGGGATTTTCCGGCCTGCTGGTGCCGGAAAATTTCGGCGGCAGCGGGCTCGGCTGCGTCGAAGCAGGCATCGTGATGGAGGAGATCGGCCGCACCCTGATGCCGTCGCCGTTTCTTAGCTCGGCCGTGCTTGCGGCTTCCGCCCTGTCGCGCGGCGGCAGCGCCGCGCAGAAAGCCGAGCACCTGCCGAAAATCGCCGACGGCTCGCTGCTTGCCGCGCTCGCCGTCGACGAAGGGACAAAACATCGCCCGCTGATGACAAAGATGCAGGCGGTGCGTTCCGGCAACGGTTTCAGGCTGAACGGCGACAAGGCCTTCGTGGTCGACGGGCATACCGCCGGTCTTCTGATCGTGGCGGCCCGCACCGCGGGCAAAGCCGGCGAGCGCGACGGGCTGACGCTGTTCCTGGTCGATCCCGGGACAAAAGGTATCGAGACCGAGCGCACCGCGATGGTCGATTCGCACAACGCGGCGCGAATAAAATTTGGCAATGTCGAGGTCAATGCCGACGGCGTGCTCGGCGAGGTCGATCGGGGTTTTGCGCTGCTGGAAGGCGTGCTCAATATCGGCCGCGGCGCGGTGGCCTCCGAAATGGTCGGCCTCAGCGAGGAGGTGTTCGGCCGCACCGTCAATTACCTCAAGGAGCGCAAGCAGTTCGGCAAACTGATCGGCGAATTCCAGGCGCTGCAGCACCGCGCCGCCCAGCTCTATATCGAGATCGAGATCACCCGCGCCGCGGTGCTGAAGGCGCTGCAGACGCTGGATGGGGATTTTGCCAATGCCGGCGCGGCGGTGGCGGTGGCGAAAGCGCGCGCCGGCTCCACAGCGACATCAGCGGTGCAGGAAGGCGTGCAGATGCACGGCGGCATGGGCATGACCGACCAGTTCGACATCGGCTTCTTCATGAAGCGCGCGCGGGTCTGCCAGGAATTGTTCGGCGATGCCAATTTCCACGCCGATCAACTGGCGCGGATGAAGAGCTATTGAGATCCATCACCGTCATTGCGAGCGCAGCGAAGCAATCCATGGGGCCGCATGGCAAGTATGGATTGCTTCGTCGCTCTCGCTCCTCGCAATGACGGCGTAAACCCTACCGTATCGGCGGCGCGTACTGGATGCCGCCGGCGCTCCAGAGCTGGTTGAGGCCGCGCGGAATCTTGAGCTTCGATCCGCTTCCGACATTGCGCTCGTAGACTTCGCCGTAATTGCCGACGTGGCGGATGATGCGCACCGCCCAGTCCTTGGTGAGCCCGAGCTCCTCGCCGTAGGCGCCCTCGGTGCCGACCAGCCGCATCACGTCGGGCTTCTTCGACTTCAGCGCCTCGTCGATGTTCTTCGAGGTGACGCCGAGTTCCTCGGCGTTGATCATCGCATACAAGGTCCACTTCACGATCATCATCCAGTCGTCGTCGCGCTGCCGCACCACCGGCGCCAGCGGTTCCTTGGAGATGACGTCCGGCAGGATGACGTGGTCATTGGGTTTTGCGAGGTTCAGCCGCAGCGCGTAAAGCTGGGAGACGTCGGCGGTGAGGGTGTCGCATTGCCCGGAATCATAGGCCTTGATCACGTCCTCCAGCTTGGCGAACTTTTTCTCCTCGTACTTCATGTTGTTGGCGCGGAAGTAGTCGGCGAGGTTGAGCTGCGTCGTGGTTTCCGACTGCACGCAGACCTTGCTGCCATTGAGGTCCAGCGCCGAGTCGATCTTGCGGGCCGCAGGCAACATGAATCCCTCGCCGTCATAATAGGCGACCGCCGGGAAGTAGAGATCGTATTTGGTTTCGCGCGCCATGCTCCAGGTCGAGTTGCGCGACAGGATGTCCACGGTCCGGTTCTGCAGCTCCTTGAAGCGCTCGCTGGCGTCGAGCGGAACGAACTTTGCCTTGCCCGGATCGTCGAAGATGGCGGCCGCGACCGCGCGGCAGAAGTCGACGTCGAAGCCGGTCCAGTTGCCCTTGTCGTCGGGGATCGAGAAGCCGGGCAGGCCCTTGTTGACGCCGCACAGCACTTCGCCGCGCCGGATCGTCCGCTTCAGCGTCCGCGTGTCATATCGTTCATAGGTGATGGCAATAGCCGCGACCGCGACTGCGACCGCCAGCCCGATCAGGAGGCCGCCCCGGAATGTGCGCATGATTTTCGTCTTTCGCAATAATCGGAAAAAATGGATCGGCGGCGAGGGCAGCCGCCTTAGGTTACAATTCCGGCTTCTGCCGCACGATCACCTTGGTGCCGACGGGAACGCGATCGTAGAGATCGGCCACGTCGGCGTTGACCAGCCGGAAGCAGCCGGAGGAGACCTTGGTGCCGATCGTATCCGGCCGGTTGGTGCCGTGGATGCGGTAGACCGTGGTGCCGAGATACATCGCCCGCGCCCCGAGCGGATTGCCCGGCCCGCCGGCCATGAAGCGCGGCAGATAGGGCTGGCGCGCGATCATCTCCGGCGGCGGCGTCCAGTCCGGCCATTCCGCCTTGCGCGTGATGTTCAAGAGGCCCTGCCACTGGAATCCGTCGCGGCCGACGCCGATGCCGTAGCGTATCGCGCGGCCGTTGCCCTGGATCAGATAAAGATGGCGCTCCGCGGTCGAGATGATGATGGTGCCCGGCGCCTCCGTCGTGCGGTAGTACACCGCCTGCTTCCTGAATTCCGGATCCAGCTCGATCGAATCGTCGGGCAATAGTCCCGGCTGGTCGCCGACATCGGGCTGCTGGGCAAAGCTGTGCGAGACGGAAAGCATCAGCCCAACAGCGGCGATCACGATCCACATCAGGTGACGAAATTTCGTCATGCGCAGTTCTCCTTGCTGGCGCCTGGCCAAATCAGCGCATGATCCGCCAAAGTGTGAGCGGTTTGGCGAAAAGATCATGCGCCACCTTGATAAACTGGAGCGCGATCGGACGCAAAACCGGTGCCCACCTTTGCTGATCGCGCTCCGCGAACCATCAAATCTCAGCGGCAGCTTGATGGCAAGTTCAAGGCAAATGAACTCGATACAGCGCTGGAATGTCTTCTATTTTTCAATTGCTGATCGCGCACGGATCCGCCCGGAATGCCTCATTTCGGCGCGAGCCAGAGCCGCAAGCCGAAAGACACGATGGCGACGGTGCCGACCCCGCCGAGCCAAAGCGCGGCAAACCACAACAAACGCTGCCTGAGCGGTCGCGGATTTTGCTGCCCGGGCATCAATGATAGCCGCTCCCGGCTCGTACCTTGCCGCGGAAGACCCAATAGGTCCACGCGGTATAGCCAAGAATGAGCGGTATCAGCACGGCGACGCCGAACAGCATGAAGAGCTGACTGTTTTGGGGCGAAGCCGCCTGCCAGATGGTGATGCTCTGCGGCACGATATAGGGATACATGCTGATGCCGAGGCCCGCATAGGACAGCGCGAACAGCAACAGCGACAGAAAGAACGGCTGGTAATCCCGCTTGCTGGCGAGGCTGCGCAGCAACAGCGCGGTGACGGCGGCCACCGCGATCGGCACCGGCGCGGTCAGGATGACGTTGGGCCAGGAGAACCAGCGCTGCGTATATTGGACGTGCAGGAACGGCGTGGCGACGCTGACCGCGCCGATCGCGCCCAGCATCGCGAACAATAAAAACCAGCTCAGGCGATAGGCCTTGTCGCGCAGCCCGCCCTCGGTCTTCATGACCAGCCAGGTCGCCCCCAACAGCGCGTAGCCGACGGCGAGCGCTGCGCCGGTCAGGATGCTGAACGGCGTCAGCCAATCCCACCAGCCGCCGGCGTAATGACGTCCCTCGACATGCACGCCCTGCAATATCGCGCCGAGCGCAATTCCCTGCGCCAGCGCCGCCAGCCACGATCCGCCGGCGAATGCGATGTCCCAGCGGTTGCGCTTGCTCGGCGTTGCCCGCCAGCGGAATTCGAAGGCGACGCCGCGGAAAATCAGCCCGATCAGCATCGCCACCATGGGCGTGTACAGCGCCGGCATCAGCACCGCATAGGCCAGCGGAAACGCCGCCATCAATCCGCCGCCGCCGAGGATCAGCCAGGTTTCGTTGCCGTCCCACACCGGGGCGACGCTGTTCATGATCACGTCGCGGTCGGATTTTTCCGGAAACAGCGGAAACAGCAGGCCGAGGCCGAGATCGAAACCGTCCATCACCACATAGACGAACACCGCGAACGCGATGATGAACGCCCAGATGGTGGCGATATCGATGCTGGCGGTCATCGCGCGGCTCCTTCCGCGGCCACGCCGGCGGCGGGCGTGACGCCGGCCGCATGGGCCGGGATCGCGCTGCTTGGTCCCTGTTCGCCGTGATGCGGCGGCGCTGCCATCAGCCGGAACAGGTAGGTCAGGCCTGCCGCATAGACGATGAAATAGACGATGACGAAGGCGATCAGCGATGAACCCACCGCGGGCGCCGCCAGCGGCGACGCGGAGTCGGCGGTGCGCAACAGGCCATAGACCAGGAAGGGCTGGCGGCCGACCTCGGTCGTGAACCAGCCGGCCAGCACCGCGACAAAGCCCGCGGGCCCCATCGCCATCGCGAACATGTGCAGCCAGCCGGACTTCATAGAGCGAGCCGCGCCAGCGCGCCCACAGGCTGAACAGGCCAAGCCCCAGCATCAGAAATCCGAGCCCGGCCATGATGCGGAACGACCAGAACAGGATCGCCACCGGCGGCCAGTTTTCGCGCGGCACGGTGTCGAGGCCTGCGAGCGGCGCATCGAGCGAATGTTTCAGGACCAGTGACCCCAGTTTCGGGATGTCGATTGCGTATTTCACCTTGCCCGCGGCCTGGTCGGGCCAACCGAACAAAACGAGCGGCGCCCCGTCGGGATGGCTGGTGAAATGGCCTTCCATCGCCATGATCTTCACCGGCTGGTGCTCAAGCGTGTTAAGGCCGTGCTGATCGCCGGCGAGAATCTGGATCGGCGCCACCAGCGCCGCCATCCACATCGCCATCGAAAACATCACCCGCGGTCCCGGCAGATGCCGGTCGCGCAGCAGGTGAAACGCGCCGACCGCGCCGACCACCAGCGCGGTGGTGAGATAGGCCGCCAGCACCATATGCACGAGGCGATAGGGAAACGACGGGTTGAAAATCACCTCAAGCCAGCTGGCGGCGACGAACTGCCCGTCCGCATTGACGGCGTAGCCGGAAGGCGTCTGCATCCAGGAATTGGCGGAGAGAATCCAGAACGCCGAGATCAGCGTGCCGATCGCCACCATCAGGGTCGCGATGAAATGCAGCCTGTGGCCGACCCGCTCCAGGCCGAACAGCATCACGCCGAGAAAACCCGCCTCGAGGAAGAACGCGGTCAGCACCTCGTAAGCCATCAGCGGGCCGATCACGGGCCCGGTCTTGTCCGAAAATGCCGACCAGTTGGTGCCGAACTGGTAGGACATCACGATGCCCGACACCACGCCCATGCCGAACGCGACCGCGAAGATCTTCAGCCAGTAATTGAACAGGTTGATGAAGACCTCGCGCCCGGTCCACAGCCACAGCGCTTCCAGCACCGCGAGATAGCTGGCGAGTCCGATCGAGAAGGCGGGAAACACGATGTGAAACGACATCGTGAAGGCGAACTGCGCCCGCGCCAAACCCACGGCATCCCAGGCCTCGAACATGAACGCCATCCGTCGTCGCCAGAGTCCGATCCAGCTTCGCTGAATCAGCCCTCGCTTTATCTCTTGGGCACGATCTTGTCCGAAAACCGGATTCCACTTTTCGGGATCGTGGCCTGTTCCGCGCGGAGCCTATCACGCGGGATATGACGATGGTATCGCGCCGTTTGCGGAACCGCTTCAACTGGAAGTGTTGAGCAGCCGCGCGATGGTGCGGTCGATCTGCTCGTACTGGCCTTCGCCGTCATGCTGGAACACGATCTTTCCGGTCTGGTCGACGATGTATTGCGCCGGCCAATACTGGTTGCGCCAGGCGTTCCAGGTCTGCGAATTCGTTGTCCTGCGCCACCGGATAGGTGATGCCGTGCCGCTTCAGCGCGGCCTGCACATTGGCCGCCGACCGCTCGAACGGGAATTCCGGGGTGTGGACGCCGACCACGACCAGGCCGCGGTCTTTATATTTGGCATAGAGTTCGGTGACGTGCGGCAGCGTGTTGACGCAGTTGACGCAGCCATAGGTCCAGAAATCCACCAGCACCACCTTGCCGCGCAGATCCGCGATATTGAGCGGCGCGGAGTTGAACCAGTTGCTGATGCCAACAAAGTTCGGCGCGGCATTTTGCGCGGCGGCGACCGCGAAAGGCGTCTGGTCGCGCGCGGCCTCGCCGCTGATGCCGGGGCGCGCTGCGCCGATCAGGCAAAGGGCAAGCACCGAGGCGGATGTGACGAGCGATCGTAGCGACATGGAAGTCTCCCTGGGGTGCGGATGGATCAAAGGCCGATCTGGCCTTTCGGATAAAAGGCGGTCAGCCACGCCACGATCAGCGTGTCGTACTGGAAGTAGGAGAGCAGCGAAAACGCGATCACCACGACGCCGAATCCCTGCTGCAGTTTCGGGGAAATGCGCGCGATGCCGCGGACGCGGGTGGTGACGGCCTGGCCGCCATAGGCGATCGCCAGCATCGGGATCGCCGCCCCGATCGCATAGACGATCAGCAGCAGGCTTGCCCAGGTGGTGTCCGTGGACGTCGCAACAACAGTCAGGATCGAGCCCAGCACCGGCCCGGCGCAGGGCGTCCAGACCAGGCCGAGCGTGGTGCCCAGGATAAAACCGCCGAAATTGCCTTGCCGGGAAACCGGGTTGCCGGCCGAACCGGCACTGAGGAGTCCGCCGATCCGGACCGAGAACCATTCGAACGGCGCCGGCCAGACCATCAGCAGTCCAAAGCCGAGCAACAGGATCGCCGCGCCGGTGCGCAGGCTGTTGGGGTCGAAGTCGAAGATGGCGGTGATCGCGCCGAGCGCCAGGGCGGCAGCGGAAAACGACATGACAAAACCGAGCGCGATCATCGCCGGGCGCAGTTTGCCGGGCTGGCCGACCGACGCACCAAGCAGGATCGGCAGCATCGGCAACGTGCAGGGCGCCGCCACGGTGACGACGCCGGCGAGCAGGGCAAGAACGAGGTTGAGCATCTGACAAATCCATCAAGCGATCCCGACGCAGCCTTGCGGCCACGCGCGAGCGTTCAATCGTCCTTCGGAATGCCAGGGCGCAGTGTTACTCGGCCGGCGTCACGTGTTCGTGAGGCGATCCGAGCGCCGCAAAGGCCCCCAAAACGCAGAGCGACCCGGAGGGGGGCATCCCGTCCGGGTCGTTGGAGGTACTTGGGGGTTAGAAAATCTGTCGGTTAGAAGATCTGGCCGGTTAGAAAACTCTGGTCAGCGGGCGCTGGTCTCGCTGTCGAAGGAGATCACGCAGACCTCCGATGGATTTTTGTTGCTGCAATCGACCACCTGCTGGCGCACGAACATCGAACCATGTGTCGCGCTGGGCGCGCGGCGCGGTGTTCTGGGCGGACAGCGAGGCCAAGGTGCAGATCGCGCCGAGCGGAATGATGAAGAAGCGGAAGGACGGTTTTGTCATTTTCTCACTCCTCTTCGGCGTTGGGTGTCGGCGTTGGTGATTGTGGGTTTAACGAGTCTGTTTTTCCGCGTGATGTCGTCGATTGTTTCATTTGTTTCGCGGGCTGCGCGTCTTAAGGCTGGTATTCCCTGTCAAAATACGCGCAACCCATTGAATTAGCGTTGATTTTCCTCAGGCCGCCAGGCTGTCGACGCCGGCGCCCTTGAGCAGCTCGGCGAGCTGCTTGCGGGCATAGAACATCCGGGTCTTCACCGTGCTCTGCGGGATGCCGATGATCGCGCCGACCTCTTCCACCGACTTCTCATGGTAGTAGACGAGGTTGATGATCTCGCGATGCGCCGGCGACAGTTTCGCGACGCAGGCGCGCAGGATCGCGCTGGTGTTGCTGCGGTCGAGCGAGGCCTCGGGCGTGTCGGCCTCGTCGGCGATTTCAAGCACGTCCTCCTGATCGATATCCTCATGCCGGCGCTGGCGCAGCGCGGTCAGCGCCTTGAAGCGGGCGATCGACAACAGCCAGGTGGAAACCTGGGAACGGCCCTCGAACTGCTTGGCGGTGCGCCACACGTCGAGGAAAACCTGGCTGGTGAGGTCTTCCGCCATGGTGACGTCGCGCACGATGCGAAGGACGAAGCGGTAAACCCTGACATTGTGACGGGAATAAAGGATGTGCATCGCGGCCCGGCCGCCATCGGCAATGCTCTCCAGCAGCATTTCATCCGAGGTCGCCTGGGCGGCGATGATGCCTTGGCGGGCTGCGGCGTTGATGGCGATGACGTTTTGCATGACAGGCTCCCGGTGACCGCTGCGTTGCGGCGCTTCGTTGGGCAAATTGTTAATGAGCCAACGTTTCGGGACGTCTGCACGCCAAGCGGAAAATGGTTTCGTGCGCAGGAGAATTGTTTCGTCGCGAGGCCGGCGACGAAACATTCGTGGCAGAAATGCGAGTGATTTCAATGATGCGGAAAATCGTAGGCAGTGATCGGCGGCCAGGAAGATCGTCGCTCCCGGCGAAAGCGCGCAAAGCCGGGCGCGCGCCGGCACGCCGACTCACGCCTTGTCGCCGGCCGGCGAAAACAGGTAGCCGCCGCCGCGGATGGTGCGGATGACGGCGGGCTTGGTCGGATCGATCTCGATCTTGCGCCGGATTCGCATGATCCTGAGGTCGACGGCGCGATCGAAGGCTTCGGCGTCGCGGGCGTTGGCCAGTTCCAAGAGGCGCTCGCGCGACAGCACCCGCTTCGGATTGGCCGCGAAAACCTTGAGCAGGCTGAATTCGGAAGCGGTCAGCGGATGCTCGTTGCCCTCGTCGTCGCGCAGTGCCTGCGCCTCGAGGTCGAGCCATTTGGTGCCGAACCGCACCAGCTGGTCTTTTGCCGCCTTCGCGCTCGCCGTTTCCGGCGCGGGCGCGGCCCTGGCCGGCGCGCTCCGCCGCAGCACCGAGCGGATCCGCGCCATCAATTCGCGCAATTCGCAGGGCTTTGCGATGTAATCGTCGGCGCCGAGTTCGAGACCGACCACGCGGTCGATCGGGCTCGCGGTCGCCGTCAGCATGATGACCGGGACATTAATGCGGCTTTTCAGATCGCGGATGATGGAAAGCCCGTCCTCCTCCGGCATGTTCAGATCGAGCACCACCAGATCGGGCACAGAACTTTCGATCGCGCCGCGCAGGCTGTTGCCGCCGTCGCACAAGGTCACGTTGAAGCCGTGCATCTTGAGGTAATCGCCGACCATTTCGCGGGCCGGCGCCTCGTCGTCGACGATGATGATGTGCTGACTTTGGCTCATGAGATCTCTGTCGCGGGCAAGATGATCGTGAACGTCGATCCCTGTCCGGGCCCGGCGCTGTCGGCGGTCACCTCGCCGCCATGCATGTCGATAATGCGCTTGACGATCGATAGTCCGAGCCCGGTCGAACTCTCGCCGGCGGTCGGCTTCGCGGAAAGCCGCTGGAAGCGGCCGAACAATCGTCCGAGATCTTCGGGAGACAGGCCGGCGCCTTCGTCGGCGACGCGGATGATGGTGTTGTCCTGATCGTGAGTGACCAGCACCACGATCTTGCCGCCGATCGGGCTGTATTTGATGGCGTTGCTGATGAGGTTGTCGATCGCCTCCCGCATCCGGTCGGCATCGCACATGGTGGCGAGATTCGGCGGCGCCGACACCGTGATGGTCTGCTGCTTGTTGACCGCCAGGGGCTGGTTGGCGTCGGCGACTTCGCTGACCAGGCCCGCGATATCGACCGGCTCGCGGCGAATGGAGATGTCGAAGGCGTCCGCCATCGCGTCCGAAATCAGATGATCGACCATCGAGGTCAGGCGCTTGGTGGCATCGCGGATGTGCTCGACCTGGGCGGTGACGCTCTCCTTCGAGGCGCCGGCGGTGATCAGTTCCATCAGCATTTCGGTGCGGCCGAGGATCACGCCCAGCGGGTTCTTCAGGTCGTGGGCGACGGTGCCGAGAATTTCGTTCTTGAAGCCGTTGGCGCGCTGCAGCCGCAACCACTGCGCCGACAGCCTGCGGTTGGCCTGCATCAGCGCGCGGGTGCGCTGGGCGACGCGGTCCTCGAGCTGGGTGTTGGCCTCCTGCAGCTGCTGATAAAGGATCACATTGTCGAAGGCGATTGAAAGCCGGCTGCCGAAAATCTCGACCAGCGCCCGATCGGTCTCCGACAGCTGGCGCTCGGCCTGCAACAGCACGACGACTTCGCGCCCGCTGCCGGTGCGCAGATAGAGAACGCTGCGGTGATCGAAGAATTCGTTCTTGCGGCGCTGGAACGCCGCTTCAACCATCTGGCGCAGGTCCGGATCGAGCGCTCTGGAGCTGGTCGTTCCGATAAAGCGGCTGTAGCAGCCGGAGCCGGCAAGCACCGAAAAATCCGAGCTCGAACTGCCGCCGTCATCGCGCAGCACCAGGATGCCGGCGCAATCGACGTTGAGCAGCGAGGCAAGCTGGGTCAGCACGCCTTCGGCGAGGCGTTGCATCGACTTGAAATCGTACAGGGTCGAGGCGGCGTCGATGATGATTTCCAGCCCCCGCCTGGTCTGCACCATGCGCTCGAGCTGCTGATAGCTGCGCAGCGCCGCGGTCAGCGAGGTGAACAGCTTGTCCGCCGTCAGCTCGGTCTTCGCCTTGTAGTCGTTGATGTCGTACTGGACGATGACGCGGCGCTCGGGCGCCTGGCCGGGCTGGCCGGTGCGCAGGATGATGCGGACGGTCTCGTTCTTGAGTTCGTTGCGGATGTATTCGACGAGATCGAGGCCCGCGGCGTCGGTCTCCATGATGACGTCGAGCAGCACGGCCGCGATATCGGAGTGCGCGCGCATCAGGGTCCGGCCCTCGGCCGCCGAATAGGCCGACAGGATTTCCAGCGTCTGGCCGTTCAGATTGTAGTCGCTCAGCGCAAAGCGCGTGCCCTCGTGCACGGCCGGGTCGTCGTCGATCACGGCGATCTTCCATTTGCGCGCGGTCGATGCCTCCGGGGCGGTCCCGGAATCGTCGATCAAGTGGAGGACATCGTCCTGTTCGGCCATTGCGGGGTCCCGTCGCTTGCCTGGTCTTCGGTTGCCGAGCCGCCTTTGGCGGCCCTCGGCATGATAATGCGAAATGTGGTGCCTTGTCCCAGCCTTGAATCCAGCATCATCCGGCCGCCGAGCTGCTGGGTGACGAGATTATAGACAATATGCAGGCCGAGCCCGGTGCCGCCCTCGTTGCGGCGCGTGGTGAAGAACGGGTCGAACGCCTGCCGCTGCACGTCCGGCGTCATGCCGGCCCCGTTGTCGGCAAAGATGATCTCGACGTCGTCGGCGCCGCGCGGCCTCGCCGAAATCGAGATGGCGCCGGCGCGCCCGTCGGCGAACGCGTGATTGGCGGCGTTGAGGAACAGATTGGTCAAGATCTGCCCATAGGAGCCCGGGTAACCGTCGATGATCAGGCCTTCCGGCACGTCGACCGAGAGCGTGATCGGCGCCCTCTTCAGGACCGGCCGCAGGCTGGCGATGATCTGGTCGGTCGCCTCGCTCAGGCTGAATTTCCGGCGCTCGGCATGCGAGCGGTCGACCGCGACCTGCTTGAAGGACTGGATCAGTTCGCCGGCGCGCTGCAGGTTGGCCACCAGTTGCCCCGCCGCGTCGCGCGAGGTCCGGACGAATTCCTCCAGTTGAGACCGGCGCAGCGGCGAATCGGATCTCAGCTCGGCCTCGAACATCTCCGCGCGGCGCGAGAAGCTGGACGCCACCGTCAGGCTGATGCCGATCGGGTTGTTCACTTCATGGGCGACGCCGGCGACCAGGCCGCCGAGCGCCGCCAGCCGCTCGGCGTCGATCAGGTTCTGCTGGGCGGTATTGAGTTCGAGCAGCGCGCCCTCGGCCTTCTCCTTCGAAGCGCGCAACTCGTCCTCGGTCTTGCGCTTGGCGATGGCGTTTTCGCGGAATACCTCGACCGCGCGCGCCATCGCGCCGACCTCGTCCCTGGCGCCGGTGCCCTGCACCTGCCGGTCGTAGTCGCCCGAAGTGATGGCGTGCATCGCCGCCATGATCTGCTGCAGCGGCAGCCGGATGGAGAGCGCGATCAACACGCCCGCGGTGAGGATGATGCCGAGAAAGATCACGGCGATCGACAACACCTTGCGGGAGATGCCGGCCAGCGTGCGGTCGAAGGTCTCCTGCGCCTTCTGCTCGCGCTGCCGCATCTTGACCGACAAATCGTCGATCGCGCCGATGGCTTCGGCCTGGCTGGCGTCGATGGTGTTGCGCAACAGCTCGGTGCGGTTGGCAAGCTGCTCGGACAATTTGGCAAGGCCTTCCCGCAGCGCCGCTGTCCGCGCCTGCAGCCGCTGCAGCGCCATGCGCTGCAGGTCGTTGTCGGCGAGGTCGGCCATCACGGGAATGGTTTTCTCGATGGTCTCGGTGTTCCTCCGCGCTTCCTCGGCGGATGCGGTCGCCAGCGACAGATAATAGGCGTTGGCGGCGACCAGCATCGCGGTGAAGGCCTCGCGGGATTTTCCGAGCGACGGCCAGATCAGGGCGTCGCGGTGCCCGGTCGCGCCCTCGATGATCGAATAGAGCCCGGCCATGTCCCTGGCCGGGCGCCAGCACCTGTTCCTCGTAGGTCTTCGAAATCGTCGCCTGGACGCCGCGCAGCTCGCCAAAGCCGTTGAGGAAACGCTCGGTGACGCGCTCAAGCTCCGCCACCGATCCCGACAGCATCGGGTCGGTCGAGGCGCGCGTGGTGAGGGTGCCGAGCACCGCCTCGCGCAACAGCAGGATCTCGGCGAACAGCTCCGGGCTCGGCTGGTTGATGTAGCGATGGATCAGGTTCTGCAGGCGGCTGGTCTCGCTCTCCAGCAGCGCCAGGATCTTGTCGGACTCCCGCACCTGCCGCACGTCGTCCCAGGCCGAACGGAGCACCTGGGCGCCGTTCCAGATCATCGCCGCCAGCACCACCACGACCGCCGAGTTCAGCCCGGCGATCGACAGGATGCGCCAGCGGATCGGCACCGCGCGGACCAGCCCGACGATGCGGGAACGGCCACGCGAGGCGAGGCTCGGGCGCCGTTCCGCAGCTTGGTCCTGCCGGGGTGCTGCCAAACTTCTTCACTCCACCTTGCGGATTCGTTCGATCAGCGCCGCGGCCGCGGGGTCGCGTTGCGCCTTTGCGTAGATTCCCGCCATCGCGGCCACGAAGGGCTTGCGGTCGAAGTCGGTCACGATGGTGACGCCGGCGGCCTTCGCCTGCTGGCGCGACCGCTCCTCGAGCGCCGTCCACTTCTCGCGCATGAAGCGACTGGACCGGATCGCGGCGTCGCGGAAAATCTTGCGATCCTCCGCCGACAGGCTTTGCCAGGCCTTCTGCGACATCACCAGGACTTCCGGGCTCATCGTGTGTTCGGTGAGGGTGTAATAGCCGGCATATTTATAATGATCCGTGGTGACGAAGGACGGCCAGTTGTTCTCCGCGCCGTCGATCAGCTTTGTCGCAAGCCCGGTGAGAACCTGTCCATAAGGCAGTTCGACCGGTTCGGCGCCGAGCGCCTTGATCATATCGGACATCAGTTCCGATTGCTGCACGCGAACCCGCAAACCCTTCATGTCGGCCAGCGACCGCACCGGCCTGACGCTGTTGTAGATCGAGCGCGCGCCGGAGTCGTAAAAGGTCAGGCCGACAAAGCCATAGGGCTCGAAGCTGCCGAGGATTTCATTGCCGATCGGGCCGTCCAGCACCTTCTGCAGATGCTCGATGGAACGGAACAGAAACGGCATCGCCAGCACGTTCATCGCCGGCACGAAAGTCCCGATCAGCGCCACGTTGGTGCGATTGAGGTCGATGGCGCCGGCGCGGGTCTGCTCGATGGTCTCCTTTTCCTCGCCGAGCTGGCGCGAATGAAACACCCGGATCTGCAGCCGGCCGCCGCTCTTCTCCGCGATCAGGCGGCCCATGTAGCGCAGCGCCTGGACGGTCGGATAATCCTCGCTCTGGGTATCGGCGGCGCGAAATTCACGCGCAACCGCGCCCGTCGAGATCGCCGTCCAAAACAGCGCGACGACGAGTGCTACGGTCCGCGAAAGGTCGGCGCGGCTGTACACAGGCAACTATCCCCTTATGATGATGTCTGTGGCGGGAAGGAAAGGTTCAATGTTTTTTTAGGAGCCGGCGGGATCCGGCTATTGTGCCAGCGCCGCCGGCGTCGTCAATCGTGCGCTGCGACGTCACCTTTCCTTGGCCTTTCGCGGATTGAAACCGCCGGCGCGGGGTTTTATGAGGGCGCCTGACGCGCAAACCCGAGTTTTGACCTTGGCAATTTGGAATGGTTCTATCGTGAAGTCGTTCTTTGGATTTTTGCAAATCGCTGTCGCCGCGGCCGCGGTCGCGTCAGCGTCTCCGGCGCATGCAGTCACCGATATCATGTGGTGGCATGCGATGTCGGGCGAACTCGGGCGGCAACTGGAAAAGCTGGCCTCCGATTTCAACGCCTCGCAATCCGAGTACCGGATCGTGCCGAACTACAAGGGCAATTACACCGAGACCGTGACGGCGGCGATCTTCGCGTTTCATTCGCGCAGCCAGCCCGCCATCGTCCAGGTCAACGAGATCGCGACCGCGACCATGATGGCGGCGAGGGGCGCGATCTATCCGGTGTTCGAACTGATGCGGGACGAGCAGGAGGCGTTTTCGCCCGCCGCCTATCTTCCGGCCGTTACCGGCTATTATGCCGATATCGCCGGCAACATGCTGTCGTTCCCGTTCAACGCCTCGACCCCGATCCTGTATTACAACAAGAATATGTTCCGCGCCGCAGGTCTCGATCCCGAGATCGCGCCGAAGACCTGGCCCGAGGTCGGCGCGGCGGCGAAGCGGCTGCGCGCGTCGGGCGCGGTTTGCGGCTTCACCACGTCCTGGCCTTCCTGGATCAACGTCGAGAACTTTTCCGCCTATCACAATCTGCCGATCTCGACCGAGGCCAACGGCTTCGGCGGCCTCGACGCGGTGCTGACGTTCAACAATCCGGTGGTGGTGCGGCACATTGCGCAACTTGCGGAATGGCAGACCACCAAGGTGTTCGACTACAGCGGCCGCGCCACCACGGCGGAGCCGCGCTTTCAAAACGGCGAATGCGGAATCTTCATCGGCTCGTCGGCGACGCGCGCCGACATC
Source organism: uncultured Alphaproteobacteria bacterium (assembly GCA_963825105.1). GTDB lineage: Bacteria > Pseudomonadota > Alphaproteobacteria > Rhizobiales > Xanthobacteraceae > Bradyrhizobium. The sequence goes on along the minus strand of CAWGSB010000026.1, from coordinate 81,047 downwards.
AGGAAGAATTCCAGGTTCGAGGTAGGCTACGGCATGCTGCCGTACTGGCCCGACGTCAACGGCGCGCCGCAAAACACCATCATCGGCGGCGCGACCTTGTGGGTGCTGCGGAACCGGCCGCGCGAGGAATACAAGGGCGTCGCGAAATTCTTCGGCTATCTGTCGAAGCCGCAAGTCCAGGCCGCGTGGCACCAGAACACCGGCTACCTGCCGATTACCCGCGCGGCGTTCGACCTGACCCGCGCGCAGGGTTTCTACGATCGCAATCCCGGCACGGCGATCTCGATCGAGCAGATGACGCTGAAGCCGCCGACCGAAAATTCGAAGGGATTGCGGCTCGGATCGTTCGTCCTGATCCGCGATGTGATCGACGACGAACTGGAGCAGGCTTTCAGCGGCAAGAAATCCGCGCAGGCCGCGCTGGACTCCGCGGTCGAGCGCGGCAACCGGCTGCTGCGCCAGTTCGAGCGGGCCAATCCGGACCGCTGAGAAGCGGCAAATGTTTTCGCTGCCGAACGTCAAAGACGTCGAGGCGTTCGAGGCCTGGCGTGCCGATGCGTCGCGATGCCTGCCGGCGGCGCTCGACATCGCGCGCAGCCACCGGTTGCCCATGGGTCGCGCGCCGGTTGCTTTTTTTAAGCAGGATCTCTCGTCGGTGCCGGGCCAGCCACCTTGCTTGAGCCCTGCGTGATCAGCCGCGCGGCGCGCTGATCGCGGGCGTGGATCCACAGCCAACTGATCGCGACGGCTAGCCGGTTGCGCAGGCCGATCAGGAAATAGATGTGCGCGATGCCCCAGATCCACCATGCCAGCGCGCCGCGCATCTTGAAGCGGCCGAAATCGATCACCGCCTTGTGCTTGCCGATCTGCGCCAGGCTGCCGGAATGCGTGTAGCGGAACGGCGCGGGCGCTTCGCCGCGCAGGCGCGCTTTTATCGCGGCGGCGACATGGCGGCCCTGCTGTTTGGCTGCCGGCGCAATCCCGGGCACCGGCTTTCCGTCCCAGGCTGCGATCGTCACGGTGTCGCCGATGGCAAAAATATCCGGATGGCCGGGAACGGTGAGATCGGGCTCGACCTGCAGGCGGCCGGCGCGGTCGGCCGAGGCATTCAGCCATTCGGCGGCGGGCGAGGCGCGCACGCCGGCGGCCCAGATCAGCGTTCTGGCTTGCAGGCGCTTGCCGCCGTACACGACGCCGTCGGCCGAGCATTCGGTGACGGCCTGTCCCAGCACGACTTCGACGCCGAGGCTCTGCAGCGAGCGCTGCGCGTAGGCGGAGAGATCGTCGGGAAAGCCCGCCAGCACGCGCGGACCTGCCTCGATCAGCACGACGCGCGCCTTCTGGGTGTCGATGTTGCGGAAGTCGGGCGGCAGCGTGTCCCGCGCCAGTTCGGCGATGGTGCCGGCGAGCTCGACCCCGGTCGGGCCGGCGCCGACGATGACGAAGGTCATCAGCGCCGCGCGGCGCTCCGGATCGCTCTCGCGCTCGGCGCGCTCGAACGCGACGAGAATACGCCGCCGCAAGGTGGTGGCGTCCTCCAGCGTTTTCAGCCCCGGCGCGAACGGCTCCCATTCGTCATGGCCGAAATAAGCGTGCCGCGCGCCGGTGGCGAGCACCAGCGTGTCATAGGGCAGCGCGTCGCCGTCATCGAGCAGCACGCGCTTTCCTTGCACATCGACGCCGCACACGGTGGCGAACAGGGTCGTGACCTCGGGGCGGCCGCGCAGGAGATAGCGGATCGGCCAGGCGATCTCCGAGGTCGCCAGCGACGCGGTCGCGACCTGATACAACAGCGGCTGGAACAGATGATGGTTGCGCCGGTCGACCAATGTGATCGAGACCGGCGCGCCGGCGAGCCGATAGGTCGTCTCCAGCCCGCCAAAGCCGGCGCCGACGATCACCACGCGATGAGGATTTGCCGGGCGCGGGGCTTCGGTCGTCATGGGCGGCGGCCTTCGGTTCCCGGATTTCTCCGTATGCCCGAACTGTTTAAGCGTTTAGCGGGTTCGGTCCAAGGCCGGTTGTCTAATCGGTCGATAGCAAAAGCCTATCGTCGGCGCCGACATTCGTCGCAAGGCCGTGCGAAAATCCGTTGCGGTCGGAGCCGGTGAATCCAGCATCTGCGCCTCCCGGATCGTAGCCGCCAATTCCATAAACCTGAACTATAATTCTTGCCATCCCCGGCTGATACGAATTATGGTGCAGACGCAGCAAGCGTTGGGCCGAAGGTTCTAAGAGGGAGCCGGCGGTTCGTGCTTGCTGCCGGCCAGCCGTTTCGCGCACAAAACACGGCATCTAACAAAGCGAAGCCCGAAACCGGAGCCCGAGCGCTCCCCGAACGGGGCAGGTCGGTCGACTGGCGGCATAGAAAAGTAACGAGGAGGGAGAGGGATATGAGGACGGCATTCTGGCTGGCGGGAGCGACGGCTCTGGCGCTGGCGAACCCCGCTTTCGCGGGGGATACCATCAAGATCGGGTTTGTCTCGACGTTCAGCGGCCCGACCGCGGTGATCGGCAACGACATGCGCAATTCGTTCGAGCTCGCGCTCGATCACATGGGCCGCAAGATGGGCGGCAAGCCGGTCGAGGTGATCTACGAGGACGACACGTTCAAGCCTGATGTCGGCAAGCAGAAGACCGAGAAGCTGATCCTGTCCGACAAGGTGGACTTCATCACCGGTTATATCTGGTCGAACGTGCTGCTCGCCTCGCTGAAGCCGATCGTGGATGCGAAGACGATGCTGGTCGTCGCCAATGCGGGTCCGTCGCAACTCGCCGGCGAACTCTGTTCGCCTTACGTGTTCTCGACCTCCTGGCAGAACGACCAGACCCCGCAGGCGATGGGCGAATACATGAACCAGAAGGGCGTCAAGTCGGTGTTCCTGATCGGCCCGAATTACGCCGCCGGCAAGGACATGCTGGCCGGCGTCAAGAGCACCTTCAAGGGCGAGATCAAGGGCGAGGAATATACGGTGTGGCCGACCCAGCTCGATTTCTCCGCCGAGCTTTCCAAGGCGCGCGCGTCCGGCGCGGCATCGATCTTCGTGTTCTATCCGGGCGCTGCCGGCGTGCAGTTCCTCAATCAATATGCGCAGGCCGGGCTCAAGGCGCAGATGCCGCTCTACACCGCCTTCACCATCGACGAAACGACGCTGCCGCTGCAGAAGGAGAACGCGCTCGGCGTGCCCGGGGCGCAGGAGTGGGTGAACGACCTGCCGAACGAGCAGAACAAGAAGTTCGTCGCCGACTACCGCAAGAAGTACCCCGGCCTGCGCCCGAGCTTCTACGGCGCGCAAGCCTATGACGCCGCGCAATTGATCAACAGCGCGGTGACGGCGGTTGGCGGCGACACCGGCAAGAAGGACGCCATGAAGGCGGCGATGGAGAAGGCGAACTTCAAATCGGTGCGCGGCGCGTTCAAATACGGCAACAACCACATGCCGATCCAGAATTTCTACCTGCAGGACGTGGTGAAGGACGCCGACGGCCAGCTCTCGCTGAAAACCATGGCCACCATCGTCAAGGACAGTCAGGATCGCTTCCACGACAAATGCCCGATGAAGTGATCACGGGCTCTGGGCAAAACAGCGGCGGCGCTCGCGCGCTGCCGCTTTTTATTAGAGCATGATGAGACTAGATTGCGCTGTAACGGCAACGGAAGTGCGCTCCCTCTCCCACCCAACGCGGGTATACCCGAGTTGGGCATTTCAAATTGTCGAAGTCGGATATATCCGACTTCGATGGGAGAGGGCTGGGGTGAGGGGTTACGGTCTATCGTGAGTCCAGCGCCCCCTCACCCGGTTTGCTGCGCAAACCGACCTCTCCCCGCCGGGGAGAGGTGAACTGAATCCCGCGGACAGGACAATTCGATCAAAACCCGGCCCCCTTCAGCTGATTTTCAGGATCCATGCTGCTTGTCGTCGAACAATTTTTGAACGGATTGCAGTTCGGCCTGCTGCTGTTCCTGCTGGCGGCGGGACTGACGCTGGTGTTCGGCATCATGGACTTCGTCAACCTGGCGCACGGCTCGCTCTACATGATGGGCGCCTATTTCGCGGCGACGTTCGTGGCGTGGACCGGGAATTTCGTCTTCGGCGTGGCTCTGGCGCTCGGCGCGACGCTTTTGCTCGGCATCGTGCTGGAATTCGCGGCGCTGCGGCATCTCTACGGCCGCGATCATCTCGATCACGTGCTGGCGACGTTCGGGCTGATCCTGTTCTTCAATGACGCGGTGCGGCTGATCTGGGGCCCGGCGGGCCTCGCGCTGCCGCTGCCGCCCTGGCTGACGGTGCCGGTCGCGATCCTGCCCGGCATCTATTATCCCGCCTATCGGCTGGCGATCATCGCGGTCGCGCTCGTCGTGGCGCTGATGCTGTACATCGTGGTGATGCGGACCCGGCTCGGCATGCTGATCCGCGCCGGCGCGTCGAACCGGGAAATGATCGGCGCGCTCGGCATCAACATCAAGCTGCTCTACACCCTGGTGTTCGGGCTGGGGGCGGCGCTCGCCGGCCTCGCCGGGCTGATGCAGGCGCCGATCCTCACCGTGCAGATCGGGATGGGCGAGAACATCCTGATCCTCGCCTTCGTCATCATCGTGATCGGCGGCATCGGCTCGATCCGCGGCGCGTTCCTGGCGGCGATCTTCGTCGGCATGATCGATACGCTCGGCCGCGCCTTCCTGCCCGACCTGCTGCGCAAGATCCTGAGCGGCGCAGCGGCTTCGACCGCGGCGCCCGCCCTGTCCTCGATGCTGATCTATCTCCTGATGGCGATCGTGCTGGTGGCGCGGCCGGAGGGGCTGTTCCCGGCCAACCGCCGATGAAGGCTTCGCTCAACGCCCGCAACGCGGTCGCTGTGCTGGTGGTCGCCGGCCTGCTGCTGCTTCCGCTCTATACCTCGCTGAGCGGAAACCTGTTCGCGCTGACGCTGTTCACCCGCATCGTGATTTTCGCATTGGCCGCGGCCAGCCTCAATCTCATCATGGGCTATGGCGGGATGATGAGTTTCGGGCACGCCGCCTATCTCGGGATCGGCGGCTACGCGGTCGGCATTCTCGCCGCCGAGGGCATCGGCTCCGGTTTTATCCAGTGGCCGGTGGCGCTGGCGGCTTCCGCCCTGTTTGCGCTGGTGATCGGCGCGCTCTCACTTCGCACCCGCGGCGTCTATTTCATCATGATCACGCTGGCGTTTGCGCAGATGGCCTATTACGTCGCCTCCGGGCTCGCCCGCTATGGCGGCGACGACGGCCTGACCATCTACAAGCGCAGCGATTTCGCCGGCCTGATCAACCTGTCGGACCGCGTGCAGTTCTATTATCTCTGCCTCGCCTGCCTGCTCGGCGGACTCTATCTGATCTGGCGCATCGTCAATTCGCGCTTCGGCATGGTGGTGCAGGGCCTGCGCTCCAACGAGGCGCGCATGCAGGCGATCGGCTTTCCGGCGACGCGCTACCGGCTGGTCTGTTTCGTGATCGCAGGCACGCTGTGCGGGCTGGCCGGCGCGCTGCTCGCCAACAACACCGACTTCGTCAGTCCGGCCGCGATGTACTGGACCCGCTCGGGCGATCTGATGGTGATGGTGATCCTCGGCGGCATGGGCTCGCTGTTCGGCCCGGTGATCGGGGCGGTCGTCTATCTGGTGCTGGAAGAATTTTTATCGCAGGTGACGGAATACTGGGCGATGATCATGGGCCCGCTGTTGCTGTCTGATCGTGCTGTTCGGGCGCGGCGGCATCGACGGGCTGCTGGGGAGGCTCTCCCGTGGCTGAACCCTTGCTCCGCGTCGAAAAGCTGGTCCGCAGGTTCGGCGGCATCATCGCCACCGACCACGTCTCGCTCGATGTGGCGAAGGGCGAATTGCACGCGGTCATCGGACCCAACGGCGCCGGCAAGACCACGCTGATCGCCCAGTTGACCGGGCAACTGCTGCCGCATTCCGGCAGCATCCAGTTGGCGGGCCGCGATATCACCCGGGTGCCGGCCTGGCGCCGCAGCGCGCTCGGGCTGGCGCGTTCGTTCCAGATCACCTCGCTGCTGTCGGACTTTTCCGCGATCGACAATGTCGCGCTCGCCGCGCAGGCGCATGACGGCCACTCCTTCCACTTCTGGGGCAACGCCCGCAAGGTGCCCCATCTGCGAAAAGCCGCGCAGGCCGCGCTCGACCGGGTCGGACTCGGGCATCGCGCCGATGTCGTGGTTTCCCGGCTGAGCCATGGCGAGCAGCGCGAGCTCGAACTCGCGGTCGCGCTCGCTACCAGGCCGCAACTCCTGCTGCTCGACGAGCCGATGGCGGGACTGGGCGTCACCGAATCAGCGCGCATGGTGAGGCTGCTGCAGGAGTTGCGGCGCGAGGTCTCCATCGTGCTGGTCGAGCACGACATGGACGCGGTGTTCGCGCTCGCCGACCGCATCAGCGTGCTGGTCTACGGCCGCGTCATCGCCTCCGGCCGGCCGGCGGAGATCCGCCAGAACGAAGAGGTCAGGCGCGCCTATCTCGGCGACCAGCACGCGGTGACCCGCCATGGCTGAGCTGGCGCCCCTGCTCGAGGTCGAAGAGATCGAGACCTGCTACGGCCTCAGCCAGGTGCTGTTCGGCCTGTCGCTACAGGTCGCTTCCGGCGAGATGGTGGCCATGATGGGTCGCAACGGCATGGGCAAGACCACGACCATCCGCTCCATCCTCGGGCTGACGCCGGCGCGCGCGGGCGCGATCCGTTTTGCCGGACAGGAGGTGCGAAAACTTCCCTCGTTCCGGATCGCGCAGCTCGGCATTGGGCTGGTGCCGGAGGGGCGCCAGATCTTTCCGAACCTGACGGTGCGCGAGAACCTCGTCGCCGCCTCCGGCAATCGTCTCGGCAGCCCCGACCCCTGGACGCTGGAAAAGATCCACGCGCTGTTTCCGCGGCTCGCCGAGCGCGGCGGCAACATGGGCAACCAGCTTTCCGGCGGCGAGCAGCAGATGCTGGCGATCGGCCGCGCCTTGATGACCAATCCGAAGCTTTTGATCCTCGACGAGGCGACCGAAGGCCTCGCCCCCCTGATCCGCGAGGAGATCTGGCGCTGCCTGTCGATGCTGAAGGCGCGCGGCCAATCGGTGCTGGTGATCGACAAGAACATCGAACACCTCGCCCGCATCTGCGACCGGCATTACATCATCGAGCGCGGCCGGGCGGTGTGGAGTGGCACCTCCGAGCAGCTGATCGCCGAGCCGGAGCTGCAGCATCGCTATCTCGGGGTGTGACGGCTCCTGTCATTCCGGGGCGCGCGTAGCGCGAACCCGGAATCTCGAGATTCCGGGTTCGATGCTTCGCATCGCCCCGGAATGACGAAGCAAGATCTCAAAACATCCCGAAATATTCGCGCTGCTCCCAGTCCGAGACTTCTGCCTGGAAGCGCTCGATCTCGGCGTTCTTGATATGGACGTAGTAGTCGACGAAGCCCGAGCCGGGCGCGTCGCGAAAGAACGGATCGTCCTTCAGCGCGGTGAGCCGCCTCGCGCAGCGTCTTCGGCAGCAAAGCGGCCTGCCTCCCTGTCACATGGCGTTAAGCCCGAAGTGGCTAACAATCTCCTGCGCGGCCGCCTCCGCCGGCCTCGCCCCGGTATCCAGCCTGACGCAATCGGGTCGCGGCACCGGCGCGAACTTATAGCGGTCGAGGTCTCTGATCAGGGCCTCCGCCGACGTCAACTTGCGCCGTTCGACCCGGTCGGGATTGCCGACCCGGCGCGCGGCCTCTTCCCGCGAGCAATGCAAAAACACCGGCAGCAATTCGCCGCCGCGCCGTTGCATGATCGCTTCGATATCTTCGTATTGCGGACGCGATCGTCCGGCTCGGCATAGCAGAAGGTGGTGACCACGAGGCGCGACGCCATGCTCGCGCGGCGGCGTCAAAGGTCGAGCATCTGACGTTGTGCACCAGCTCCCAGAAGCCGGGCGCGCCGAATTCGAACACCGTGAGCGCCAGATCGATCGCCGCGTGATTGTCGGACAGTCGCCCCGGCACCATCCCGAGCAGCGCCTTTGCCACCGTCAGTTTGCCGGCGGCGGGCGCGCCGTGGAGGAAAAGCAGCTTCATGGGTGATTAATATCGCGGATAGCGGAAGAGGGCGAGGTGCGGAAGTCAGGAAATTCGCAACTCGTTCGGAGCCACGAGGCTCACCCCCGCGCGAACATCCGCGGCTCGCTCTGCAGCACCGGCGCCACCGCCTCGATCAGCCGCGCGGCGGCGGCGTCGACCGAAAGCCCGGCGGTGTCGACCACGGCATTGGCGCGGGCGTAGAGCGGCTCGCGGCTGGCGAGGATATTGCGCAATTCCGCCATCGCCGAGCGGTCGTCCGCCATCGGGCGCAGATCGCCCTGGCCGCGCACCCGCGCCATGTGTTCTTCCGGCTCGGCCTTCACCCAGATGGTGTAGAACGACGACAGGATCAGGTCGAAGGTGAGGGGCTCGGAGACGATGCCGCCGCCGGTCGCCAGCACCATCAGCTCCTTTCGCGCCAGCAAGTGGTGGAGCGCGGCCTGCTCCATGCGCCGAAAACCTTCCTGGCCGTAGAGCGCGATGATCTCGGCGACCGACAGGCCGTTCTGCGCCTCGATCTCCTTGTTCAGCTCGACGAATTTCCAGCCGATCTTCTTCGCCAGCATCCTGCCGAGCGTGGATTTGCCGGCGCCGCGCAGGCCGATCAGGGCGATGCCGGCAAACGACATGCCGCGCTGGGCCGACGCGCTTTGGCCCGCGAGCACGTCCTTGGCCTGCGCGATCTGGTTCGGCGTGGCCTTGCGCAGGAGGTCGCGAATGACCGGCCAGTCCGGCGACGGTTCGGCTGCGGGAATGAGATCCTCGAGCTGCGCGCCCATCGCGTTGCGACACCCGGCGCAACAGCACGATCGAGACGTTGCCCTTGCCGCTTTCGAGCTGGGCGATGTAGCGTTCGGAAATGCCGGAGACTTTGGCCAGCACCTTGCGCGACATGCCGCGAAGCGCGCGCATGGTGCGGACGCGCTGGCCGAGTTGCTCGAGAAAAGCGGTCTCTGGATCGGGATTTTCGGTCATGTCCCCGGTTTCGGTTTTGGGCCGCGAAGCGCGCGCATCGGAAACATAATGCCGAGAAGGATTGACAGCAAGCGCACGTAGTGGCTTTCTATGAATTATAATTCTTAAAAATCCGGGGAGGAGGCGTCGTGACACGCTTGGGCATAGCGTTTTCGAGCGAAGCGGGCACCGGTTCGCGTGAAGAAAACGCGTCAATCCAAAAGAGCAGAGCGTCGGTTCTGGTGCCATCAGAACCGATCAGGCTCGTTGGAAGCGCGGCATGAGCGGCATGTCGGGTTCCTATAACGCGGTGACCTGGCTGCTCGACCGCAATGTCGATGAAGGGCGCGGGGCAAAGCTCGCCTTCAACGACACCGTCTCCGAGCTGACCTACGGGCAATTGCAGAAGCAAACCTGCCGCGTCGCCAACATGCTGCGCCGCCTCGGCGTCCGCCGCGAAGAGCGCGTCGCCATGATCATGCTCGACACGGTGGATTTTCCGGCCGTGTTTCTCGGCGCGATCCGCGCCGGCGTGGTGCCGGTGCCGCTCAACACGCTGTTGACCTCCGACCAATATGCCTACGTGCTGGCGGACTGTCGCGCGCGGGTGCTGTTCATTTCCGAAGCGCTGCTGCCGGTGGTGAAGGACATGGTCGGGCGGATGCCGGATCTCGATCACGTCGTCGTTTCCGGCAACGACGCGCACGGCCACAAGAAACTGTCCGACGAGCTTGCGGGCGAGAGCGACACCTTTGCGACCGCGGCGACGCATGCCGACGAGCCGGCGTTCTGGCTGTATTCCTCCGGCTCGACCGGCATGCCCAAGGGCGTGCGGCATCTGCACGCCAACCTCGCCGCGACCGCGGACACTTATGCAAAACAGGTGCTCGGGATTCGCGAAGACGACGTCTGCCTGTCGGCGGCAAAACTGTTCTTCGCCTACGGCCTCGGCAACGCGCTGACCTTCCCGATGTCGGTCGGCGCCACCACCGTGCTCAATTCCGAGCGGCCGACGCCGGCTTTGATGTTCGCGCTGATGAACAAGTACAACCCGACCATCTTCTTCGGCGTGCCGACGCTGTTCTCCTCGATGCTGCACGACGAGGCGCTGAAGGGTGAGGGCTGTGGCTCGCGGCTGCGCATCTGCACCTCGGCCGGCGAGGCGCTGCCGGAATTGGTCGGCAACGCCTGGAAGGCGCGGTTCGGCGTCGACATTCTCGACGGCGTCGGCTCGACCGAGCTGTTGCATATTTTTCTGTCGAATTCGCCCGGCGACATCAAATACGGCACCTCGGGCCGTCCGGTGCCGGGCTATCAGGTGCGGCTGGTCAATGAAAACGGCGACGACGTGGCCGACGGCGAGGTCGGCGAAATGCTGGTGCACGCGCCGTCGGCCGGCGAGGGCTACTGGAACCAGCGCAGCAAGACCCGCTCGACCTTCGAAGGCTACTGGACCCGCACCGGCGACAAATATATCCGCGACGCCGACGGCCGCTACACCTTCTGCGGCCGCAGCGACGACATGTTCAAGGTGTCCGGCATCTGGGTGTCGCCGTTCGAGGTCGAGAGCGCGCTGATCACCCATCCCGCGGTGCTGGAAGCTGCCGTGGTGCCGGAAGCCGACCCGGAAGGACTCTTGAAGCCGAAAGCCTTCGTGGTGCTGCGCGCGGGCGCGGAGACCTCCGGCCTGCACGAGGCGCTGAAGGAATACGTCAAGCAGAAGATCGGGGTGTGGAAATATCCGCGCTGGATCGATGTCGTCGAAGTCTTTGCCGAAAACCGCGACCGGAAAGATCCAGCGCTTCAAGCTGCGGGAAGGGGCGAGCAAATGATGTTTCGTCATTCCGGGGGCGCGCGATAGCGCGAACCCGGAATCTCGATCGGCAAAATTACATCGAGATTCCGGATCAGTTCGCTTCGCGAACTGTCCGGAATGACGGAGCAGCAGCACGACATGTCCGCGCTCGCCCCCACCGGCTTCCTCAAAATCGGCGCCTCCGATCTCGAATACCGCATGATCGGTCCCGCGCCCGAAGACGCGCCGACCATCGTCATGCTGCACGAAGGCTTGGGATGCGTCGGACTGTGGGGGGATTTTCCCGAAAAGCTTCAGGCTGCAACCGGCGCCGGCGTGTTCGCCTATTCGCGCGCGGGCTATGGCGCCTCGACGCCCGTAAAACTGCCGCGCCCGCTCGACTACATGCATATCGAGGCGCTCGAGGTGTTGCCGAAACTGCTCGATGCGATCGGCTTCCGCCGCGGGATCCTGCTCGGGCACTCCGACGGCGCGTCGATCGCGGCGATCTATGCCGGCGGCGTGGCCGATCACCGCGTGCGCGCCGTCGCGATGATCGCGCCGCATTTCGTCGTCGAAGATGTTTCGGTGAGCTCGATCGCCGAAATCAAACAGGCCTATGAGACCACCGGCCTCAGGACAAAGCTGGCGCGCTGGCACCGCGATGTCGACAACGCCTTCTACGGGTGGAACGGCGCGTGGCTCGACCCAAGGTTTCGCAACTGGGACATTTCGGAATATCTCGCCTACATCCGCGTACCGGTGGCGATCCTGCAAGGCGCCGACGACCAGTATGGGACGATCCGCCAAGTCGAGATTGCGCAGGAAGAGTGCTATTGTCCGGTCGATGTGACGATCATCCCGGGCGCGGGACATTCGCCGCATCGCGAAGCGCCGGAGGCGACGCTCGATGCGATCTCGGAATTTGCTGGACGCATTTTGCATACCCATGAAGGCTCGCAGGGGCGGGCGGCGTAACGCATTGGCCGCGGCGGTGCCGCCATGAGCATCCCGCCCGCAACCGCCAATCTTCCGTTGCCGCAATGGGCCTATGTCCCCGGCGAGACCGCGGAGGCCGACGCCGACTACGAAACATTGGCTCAGGTCAAGCTATTGGTGCCGTCGCGTTTCCGGGACTTCGTTCCGGCGCGGCATCCCGCGATCCACTACGGGATCGCACTCAACGACAATGGATATTTCTGGGAATCCCAGGAAATCCTGGAGGCGGTGTGGGCGGCAGCGCCGCAGGGCGGGCGCGAGCGGATCCTGCTGCGGGCCTGCATCCAGATCGCCAACGCCAATCTCCGCCTGCGGATGAAGAAGCCTCACGCCGCCGCGCGGTTCTTGGGCGAGGCGCTGGAAGAGCTCAATATGCTGGGCGCCCGCAAGGCGATCGCAGGCGGCGACGGATTTGCCGATGGCTTTCCGACCGCGGCGCTGGCGGCGCTGGTCCAGGCCAAATTGATGCTGCCGGTCCTGTCCAAGGCCGATTGGATCGCCATCGGCGCCACCGGCCGGATATGAAGAAAAATGCCGGTTTTGTGACTCGAAAGGGCCTAGACGCCGCCAATAACATGCATTATTGTGCATGTTAACCGAGACAATCCGGAACAGGTGAGGGTGGCCCAATGGCTGGCGAAAAGCCCGGTGAAGATCGCGTCCTCGCTGGCGGCGCCAAATACATCGATTTTCAGACCGACCCGTCGCGCTACCGGCACTGGAAGCTTGAGGTCGATGGCGATGTCGCGACCTTGACCATGGATGTCGACGAGAATGGCGGCCTGTTCGAAGGCTACCAGCTCAAGCTGAATTCCTACGATCTCGGCGTCGACATCGAACTCGCCGATGCGGTGCAGCGGCTGCGCTTCGAGCATCCCGGCGTGAAGGTGGTGGTGCGTGCGCTCGGGCAAGAACCGGGTGTTCTGCGCCGGCGCCAACATCCGGATGCTCGCCGGCGCCACCCACGCCCACAAGGTCAATTTCTGCAAGTTCACCAACGAGACCCGCAACGGGCTCGAGGATTCATCCGAGAATTCCGGCCAGCGTTTTATCACCGTGGTCAACGGTACCGCGGCCGGCGGCGGCTATGAACTGGCGCTGGCCACCGACCACATCATCCTCGCCGACGACGGCGCGGCCGCAGTCGCCCTGCCGGAAGTGCCGCTGCTGGCGGTGCTGCCGGGCACCGGCGGACTGACGCGGGTCGTCGACAAGCGCAAGGTGCGCCGCGACCACGCCGATTATTTCTGCACCATCGAGGAAGGCATCAAGGGCAAGCGCGCGGTGCAATGGCGGCTGGTCGACGAGATCGTGCCCAACAGCAAGCTGGAGGCAAGAGTCGCCGAGCGCGCGAAAGAATTCGCCGCCGCCTCGAAGCGCAACGGTAACGGAAAAGGCATTGTGCTCACCCCGCTGACGCGCAAGATCGACGACAGCGGCATCCGCTACGGCCTGGTCAGCGTCGATATCGACCGCGCGGCACGCGTCGCCACCATCTCGATCAAGGCGCCGGACGCTCCGCCGCCGGCCGGCATCGATCGTCTGATCGCGCAAGGGTCCGCGTTCTGGCCGCTGCAGCTGGCGCGCGAACTCGACGACGCCATCCTGCACTTGCGCATCAACGAGCTCGAAATCGCGATGCTGGTGTTCAAGTCGCATGGCGATCGCGCCAACGTGCTGGCCTGCGACGCCTTGCTGGAAGCCAACAAGGCGCACTGGCTGGTCAACGAAATCAGGCAGTACTGGAAGCGGGTGCTCAAGCGCATCGACGTCACCTCGCGCACGCTGGTGACGCTGGTCGAGCCGGGCTCCTGCTTCGCCGGCACCTTGGCCGAACTCGTGTTCGCGGCCGACCGCTCCTACATGCTGATCGGCACGCGGCAGGGCGACAACCGCGCCGCCGCCGGCGATCGAATTGACCGCGATGAATTTCGGCCCCTATCCGATGAGCCACGGCCTGACCCGCCTGCAGTCGCGCTTCCAGGCCGATCCTGCCGATCTCGAGCGCGCGCGGGAAAAGATCGGCGAGGCGCTCGACGCCGGGGAAGCCGAGGCGCTCGGGCTCGTCACCTTCGCGCTCGACGACATCGACTGGGACGACGAGATCCGGGTGTTCTTCGAGGAGCGCGCCAGCTTCTCGCCCGACGGGCTCACCGGCATGGAAGCCAATTTGCGCTTCGTCGGACCCGAGACCATGGAATCGAAAATCTTCGCGCGCCTGACGGCGTGGCAGAACTGGATCTTCCAGCGCCCCAACGCGGTCGGCGAGAACGGCGCGCTCCGGCGCTACGGCACCGGCCAGAAGCCGCAATTCGATATGACGCGGGTTGTAGTGAATTTTGCTGCGTCATGGCCGGGCAAAAGCGCGAAGCGCGTCTTCGCACAGATGTCCCGGCCATCCACGTTCTTTCTTGTGACTTGAAGGAAGAAGGACGTGGATGCCCGGGCCGGGCATGACGGAAACTCTGTCCCAGGAGCACGCCATGAACGTGAACATCATGAACGTCGATTACTCGACCAAGATTCCCAACAACGTGAATCTCAGCGAGGATCGCCAGGTGCTGAAAGCGCTGGAAGGCTGGCACCCCGGCTACATGAACTGGTGGAGCGACATGGGGCCCGAGGGCTTCCAGCAATCGCTGGTCTATCTGCGCACCGCCTATTCGGTCGATCCGCGCGGCTGGGCCAAGTTCGACTATGTCAAGATGCCGGATTACCGCTGGGGCATCCTGCTGGCGCCGCAGGAAGAAAACCGCGTCATTCCGTTCGGCCAGCATTACGGCGAGCCGGCCTGGCAGGAAGTGCCGGGCGAGCATCGCGCCATGCTGCGCCGCCTGATCGTGATCCAGGGCGACACCGAGCCTGCCTCCGTCGAGCAGCAGCGCCATCTCGGCAAGACCGCGCCCTCGCTCTACGACCTGCGCAACCTGTTCCAGGTCAATGTCGAGGAAGGCCGCCATCTCTGGGCAATGGTCTATCTGCTGCAGAAATACTTTGGGCGCGACGGGCGCGAGGAGGCCGACGAATTGTTGCGCCGCCGCTCCGGCGACGCCGACTCGCCGCGCATGCTGGGCGCCTTCAACGAGGCGACGCCGGACTGGCTGTCGTTCTTCATGTTCACCTACTTCACCGACCGCGACGGCAAGATGCAGCTGCACTCGCTGGCGCAGTCCGGCTTCGATCCCTTGTCGCGCACCTGCCGCTTCATGCTGACCGAAGAGGCGCATCACATGTTTGTCGGCGAGACCGGCATCAGCCGCATCGTGCAGCGGACCTGCGAGGCGATGCGGGCCGCCGGCATCAGCGATCCCACCGATATCGCCAAGGTCCGCGCGCTCGGCGTGATCGATCTTCCGACCATCCAGAAGAAGCTCAACCTGCACTACACGCTGTCGCTCGACCTGTTCGGCTCGGAAGTGTCCACCAACGCCGCGAACGCCTTCAACGCCGGCATCAAGGGCCGCTATCACGAGACCCAGATCAAGGACGATCACCGCCTCGAGCACGCCACCTATCCGGTGCTCAAGCTGGTGAACGGCGAGATCAAGCGCGTCGACGAGCCGGCGCTGACCGCGCTCAACATGCGGCTGCGCGACGATTACAGCCAGGACTGCGTCAAGGGCCTGTTGCGCTGGAACAAGATCATCTCGACATCAGGCTACGACTTCAAGCTTTCGCTGCCGAACGTCGCCTTCCACCGCGCGATCGGCGAATTCAGGGACGTCCATGCCACGCCGGACGGCGTGCTGATCGACGACGCCACCTGGAACAGGCGCAAGAGCGAATGGCTGCCTTCCATCGACGACGGCGATTTCATCGCCTCGCTGATGACGCCGGTGACCGAGATCGGCGGCTACGCCGACTGGATCGCGCCGCCCAAGGTCGGCATCGACAACAAGCCCGGCGATTTCGAATATGTGAAGATCGAGACGTGAAGGCACTCGGACCGTCGTCATTCCGGGGCGCGTCGGAGACGCGAACCCGGAATCCAGAAGTTGTCGGCACGAGATTCCGGGTTCGCGCTTGCGCGCGCTCCCGGAATGACGGTGATGGATTGATCCGATACTGAAGCCTAGTCCCACCCCTGTCCCTTGATTCCCGGGTTCGCGTAGACGATGCCGCCGTCGACCGCGATGGTGGCGCCGACCACGTAATCGCCGGCGCGCGAGGCGAGATAGATCGCCGCCCCCGCCATGTCCTCGTCGGTGCCGATCCGCCCCGACGGCACGCGCGTCGCCACCTCACTGGCGTTGTCGCGCGCCGCCTTGTTCATGTCGGACTTGAACGGCCCCGGCGCGATCGCCGTCACCACCACATGATCCCTGATCAGCTTCACCGCCATCCGGCGGGTCAGGTGAATCAGGCCCGCTTTGCTGGCGGCGTAGGAATAGGTCTCCATCGGGTTGACGAAGATGCCGTCGATGGAGGCGATGTTGATGACTTTCGCCGGTCTCTCCGCGCTGGCTGCCGCGCGCAGCGGCGCCGCCAGCGCCTTGGTGAGAAAGAACGGCGTCTTGAGATTGAGGTTCATCACCTTGTCCCAGCCGCTCTTCCGGAAACTCGTCGAAATCCGCGCCCCACGCCGCTCCCGCATTGTTGACGAGAATGTCGAGCTTCGGTTCGCGCTTCCTGATTTCGGCCGCCAGCATCTCGATGCCGGCCATGGTCGGAAATATCGATCGGCAGCGCGATGCATTCGCCGCCATATTCCGCCGTCAGTTCCTTTGCCGTCGCCTCGCACGGCCCGGCCTTGCGCGCGGTGATGTAAACCCTCGCCGCGCCCTGGCTGAGAAAACCGGCCGCGATCATCCTGCCGATGCCGCGCGATCCGCCCGTCACCAATGCGGTGCGGCCCTTCAGCGAAAACAGATCCTTGAACATGCGTTCCTCCCGTTGCTTTGCGCGGTTTGTGTGAGGCCGGGGTGGTGACGAGTCAAGGAAGACCCGCCCTCATCCCGTGAGGAGAGCGCGCAAGCGCCGTCGGTCGAAGGGCGACGGCGGCCTCATCCTTCGAGACGCGCGCAAGAGCGCGCTCCTCAGGATGAGCGCTTCGCCAAAATGCTCCGCAAGAGAGAAATGTGGGAGTACAGAACTACGCCGCGTCGACGCGCCGGAAACCGTTCCACATCGCGGTGGCGGCGCCCGAGGTCAGCACCGGCAGGATGCGGGCGTCCTGATAGTTGCCGTTGAGCGAGACCCGCGGCAGCGCGGTCAGATGGTCGGCGCTTTCGGGAAAGATCATGCCCGGCCGTGTCGTCACCGCGGTCTTGAATCCGGCCGTGCGCGCCAGCGCGAATTCGCGGGCGCCCGCCGCGCCCTTGTCGCCATAGGGATAGGCGAGATGCAGGACGGGACGCTGCAGCGCGTTTTCGATCCGCGCGCGGCTGACCGCCATCTCGTGATGCGCGGTCTCCTCGGTCTGCTTGGCGAGATTGCAATGCGTAATGCTATGCGCGCCGATGGTGACCAGGGGATCGTCGGCGAACGGCTTCAATTCGTCCCAGGACATGCAGAGATCGCGGCAAACGGCGGCTTCGTCGACGCCGTGACGTGCGCACAGCGCGGCGATTTCGCGATGGATATCGTGCTCGCCCGGCAGGGAGCGCAGCCAGTCGTGCAGACGGTCGAACGCGGCCTGCTTGGCGGCCGGCGTAGAGGCATCGAGGCGGGTCGCAACGCCGCCGATTCCCATTTCGATCGCCGACGCCTTCGCGATCACCATCTCCAGCGCGATCCACCACAGCCTGCCCGTACCCTCTGCGAAGTCGCTGGCGACATGGACGGTAAGAGGTGCGTCAAATTCCCGCATCACCGGCAGCGCGAAATCCCGGTTGTCGCGATAACCGTCGTCGAGGGTGAAGCAGGCAAAGCGCCGCGAGAAGTTGCGTTCGACCAGCCGCTGATGCACCTCGTCCATGGTGATGACGTCGATGCCGCGCGAGCGAAGATGCGACAACATCGCACGCAAGAACTCCGGCGCCACCTCGAGATGGCGATTGGGCTGGAATTCGGCCTCGCGGCGCGGGCGGACATGGTGCAGCATGAAAATGGCGCCGACGCCGGAGAAGATCGGCCGCAGCAGATAATGCGCGCCGGTGAAGTAAAGCGCTCCCAGTCCGGCGCGGATGACGTTGTTGCGAAACTGCTTCATTCGGGAATGGCTGGCCGGTTTGGGTGCAACTGCGAAATTAGCGGGAAACCGCTGAAGAAACAGTTAGTCGGGCGGCCGTCCGCCGGCCGGACAAGACCAGCGTTATTTGGGGTTTGACAGCCTCGCAAGGGTTTGTTTTCTCTCTGTTTCCAGATTTGCAGGACATCGAATGCGCGGACTTTTCAGGTGGAGCGGCAAATGGTGGCCGGGCACAATTCCACTGGTCGTCTTTTGGGCTATCGCGGCCTGGACAAGCACCTTGCCCCTGGAAGCCGATCTGACCGCCCGCTCCACATCGGCGCTTAAGGATACCATACTCGACAAGACGAGGATCGAGGTCTCCGGCCGCGACGTCACCTTTGCCGCGGATGCGTTCTCGGAAGACGGTCGCCGCAGCGCGGTCGCCGCGGTGGAAGCCGTGCCGGGCGTGCGGCTGATCAACGACGAAACCCGCCTCGTTCCCGAAGCCAGGCCGTTCGTCTGGTCGGCCGAGCGGGACGTCGCCAGGGTCACGCTGGGCGGCAGTGCGCCGCTGCCGGCCAGCAAGGGCAAATTGCTCGAGGCGGCGCGCGCCGCTCTCGGCGGCGTGGAGGTCGTCGATCAGATGCATTTGTCGCGTGGCGCGCCGCCGCGTTTCGACAATGCCGCGCTCCTGCTGCTCGATCAGATCGGGAAATTGAAGGACGGCAAGATCACGGTTTCGGATGCCAAGGTCAGCCTTTCCGGCATGGCGCGCGACCTCGGCGGCCGGGAAGCGATCGCGGCCGCGCTGAAAAATCTCCCCGAGGGCTTTTCGGTCGCCGCCAACAACATCAAGGCGCCGCCCTATGTCTTCCAGGCTTACAAGGACCCGGTGGCGGTGACGCTGACGCTGACCGGCTATGTGCCTGACAACAATGTCCACGCCGCGATCGCGACGGCGGCGGCGCGCAAATTCTTCAGCGAGAAGGTGGTCGACAATCTCAAGGCCAGCATCGGCGCGCCCTCCGGATTCGTCAGCGCGGTGGTGCCGGCGCTGGGCGCGTTGTCGCGGCTCTCGACCGGAACGATGGTGGTGACCGATCGGGAGATAAAACTCTCGGGCGACGCGTTCTATGACGCGGCGGTGGCCCAGATCCGCGCCAGCCTGGCCCGGGATTTCCCGGAAGGCTGGCAGGTCAAGGCCGACCTTTCGGTCAAGCCGGCGGCCGCGCCGGTCGATCCCACCGTTTGTCAGCAGCTGTTCTCGGAATTGCTCGCCAGGGGAAAAATCCGGTTCGAGTCCGGGCGCGCCGCCATCGATCCGGATTCCGCGGGGCTGCTCGACCGCCTGGTCGAAATCGCGATGCGCTGTCCGACCGCCAATATCGAGATTGCGGGACACACCGACTCCGATGGCGAGGATGCCTTCAACCAGGCGCTGTCGGAGAAGCGCGCGCAGGCGGTGACGGATTATCTCGTCAAGGCCGGGCTGCCCGCCAACCGGTTCACGGCGACGGGTTACGGCAGCTCGCAGCCGGTCGCGTCAAATGATACCGACGAAGGCAAGGCGCAGAACCGCCGCATCGATTTCCTGGTGAGGTAAGCGAATGGCGTATCTCGTGACATTTCATTGGGGCTGGCTGCTGGCATCGGTGCTGCTGGGCCTGGCCATGGGCTGGATCGCGGTGGTTCAGCGCGGTGAGGGCGTATCGAAGCGGACGGCGCGGTGGCTCGCGGTACTGGCGGCGGCGCTGGTCGCTGCCGCGCTGGCGCGCGTGATCCCCGGCCGGCCCGGCTACTGGCTCGACCTCGGTCTCGTTATGTTTGCCATGTATCTCGTCGGCTGCGCGGTGGGATCGTGGCTGCGCGACTGGGTGGTCTCGCGCAACGCGCCGGCGGCCTGAAATTCTCCCGGGGGCACGGGAGGCGAGGTATCGATGACCCCTGCAGACCATTACCGGATGTTCGGCCACTACAACGCCTGGGCCAACGGCCGGCTCTACGACGCGGCGTCGCGGCTGACGGCCGAGCAATATCGCGCCGATCGCGGCGCCTTCTTCAAGTCGGTGCACGGCACGCTGAATCATCTTCTGGTGACCGACCGGATCTGGATGCAGCGCTTCACCGGCGAGGGCGACGCGCCGGACCGGCTGGACGCGATCCTGTTCGAGAGCTTCGAGGAACTGCGCGCCGCGCGCGAGGCCGAGGACCGGCGCATCGTGCGTTTCGTGGACGGGCTGGACGACCGGCGCATCGCAGGCACCATCAAATACCGCCGCGTCTCCTCGCCGGAGCAATTCGAGCAGCAACTGGCGCCGGCGCTGGCGCACTGGTTCAATCACCAGACCCACCACCGCGGCCAGGTCCATGCCTTGCTGACCGGCCTCGTCGGTCAGGCGCCGGAACTGGATCTGTTGTATTTCCAGCGGCTGTCGGCGAAGCCCGCCGCCTGATTTCACGAAAACTTCACCGCCGGCCGCGCAGGTTTGGGGCCTTCGGGCTTTACCCTGCCGGAGATGCGGCAAAACCGTGCAATCCGGCGCCGCGAACTCCCGTAATATATTGAAGGAACGCGTTTTATTCACATCAAGCGAATTCCACTCCGGCTCAAAACACGCTACCACATCGTGCCAGGAGCAAGCGCGCCGCCGTCGCGGGATCGCAATTCGAGGTCTAGATGCTGGAAGCAATACGCAGGGCGGTCTCGTTTCTGCGCCAGAAGCAAATCCTGCATAAGCTGGGTGTTGTCGTCAGCGTCACGGTCATCGGGATCGCGTGCTACGTGCTCTACCACATGCTGCGCGGCATCGACGTCGACGAGGTCGTCGAGGCCATCAGGCAGACCGAGCCCCGCCAGATCGCGCTGGCGGCGTTGTTCGTGGCCGCGGGCTACTTCACGCTGACATTCTATGACTGGTTCGCGGTCCGCGCGATCGGCCGCTCTGACATTCCCTACCGCGTCAACGCGCTCGCCGCCTTCACCAGCTATTCGATCGGCCACAATGTCGGCGCCAGCGTCTTCACCGGAGGCGCGGTGCGCTATCGCATTTATTCCGCCTGGGGGCTGAACGCGATCGACGTCGCCAAGATCTGCTTCCTCGCCGGACTGACCTTCTGGCTCGGCAATGCCGCGGTGCTGGGACTGGGGATCGCCTATCATCCGGAGGCCGCGGCGTCGATCGATCAGCTCCCGCCCTGGCTGAACCGGGTGTCCGCGGTGCTCATCATCGTCGGCCTGGTGGCCTATGTGGTCTGGGTCTGGACACAATCGCGGGTGGTCGGCCGCGGGCCCTGGACGGTGGTGTTGCCGGCTGGCCCGCTGACGCTGCTGCAGATTGCGATCGGAATTGTCGATCTCGGTTTCTGTGCGCTGGCGATGTATGTGCTGGTGCCGGATGAGCCCAATCTCGGCTTCGTCGTGGTCGCGGTGATCTTCGTCTCGGCGACGCTGTTGGGCTTCGCCAGCCATTCGCCCGGCGGGCTTGGCGTGTTCGACGCCGCCATGCTGGTCGGCCTGTGGCAGATGGATCGGGAAGACCTGCTGGCGGGGATGCTGCTGTTTCGGGTGCTCTACTATATCGCGCCGTTTGTCATATCTGTAATCTTGCTGACGTTCCGAGAGGTTATCGTGGGAGCGCGAATGAAGCGCCTGCGCCGGGAGAAGCCGGAGCGCGATGCCAAGCCGGCGCGGGAAGCCGCCTATGTGAGAGAGCGTGGCGATACCGGCGCCTGACGGATCAAGGACCCGAATGGGGAGAGAGCCGGCCCGATGGCGATAGACGCTCCTTCTGCTTCCTTCTTTTCGTCGTGGCCGGACCGGCTGCGGCATTCAGCCATTATCCTGCTCGCCGCGGGCCTGGCGCTCGCCGTGCTGGTCGCGTTCGGCGAACTGTCGCCGGTCCGCGCCGCCACGGTCTTTGCCTGCATCGCCGCCGCCGCGCTGGTGCCGTGGCGATTGCACGATGCCGCCACTTCCCGCGAAGAGGTCCGCGGGCTGACCAGTCCGGTCGAAACCGCCGCCGTCAGCGCCATCGTCGCCGGCATGCCGGATCCCGCGGTGCTGCTCGACCGCGCCGGCCGCGTCATTCACCTCAATGCCGCAGCGGCGCAGCTCGCGCCGGCGCTGCGCAAGAACGAACTCGCCCAGTTCGCGTTGCGCTCGCCGGAAATCATCACCGCGCTGCGCGAAGCCATCGCGACCACGGAAAGCCGGCGCGCCACCTATCTCGATCACGTGCCGGTCGATCGCTGGATGGAGCTGATCATCACGCCGGTGCCGGTGCCGACGCTGTTCGGCGGCACGGAAAAATGCATGCTGATGACATTCCACGATCAGACGCCGCTGCGCCGGGTCGAGGAAATGCGCGCCGACTTCGTCGCCAACGCCAGTCATGAACTGCGCACGCCGCTGGCGGCGCTGTCGGGCTTCATCGATACGCTGCAGGGGCCGGCCAAGGACGACGCCAAGGCGCGCGAGCGCTTTCTCGCCATCATGCACGCGCAGGCGACGCGGATGGCGCGGCTGATCGACGATTTGCTGTCGCTGTCGCGGGTCGAACTCTCCGCCCATGTCCGCCCCGACACGCTGCTGGATATCGTTCCGATCATCCGCCAGGTCGCGGACGGGCTGGAGCCCCTGGCGCGGGAGCGTCAGGTCAGCATCGATATCGATCTGCCGGAGCCGCCGGTGATGATCGCGGGCGATCGCGAGGAATTGCTGCGGCTGTTCGAGAACCTGATCGAGAACGCGCTGAAATACGGCGCCTCCGGCGGCAAGGTCATCGTCTCGCTCACCTCGGCGATGTCGGGCGAGGGCGTGCCGGAAGTGCGCGTCATGGTGCGCGATTTCGGCCCCGGCATCGCGCCGGAACATCTGCCGCGGCTGACCGAGCGGTTCTATCGGGTGGATGTCGGCGACAGCCGCGCGCAGGGCGGCACGGGCCTCGGTCTATCGCTGGTTAAACATATCGTTAACCGTCACCGCGGCCGGCTCTTGATCGAAAGCGTGCCTAAACAGGGTGCGACCTTTACCGCCTGTTTTCCCCAGGCAAAGACCCCGCCTGCGGCCTAAAACCAAGCAATTTCAATTACTTGGTGCTGTCATCCAACTGTCACCAAACCTTCGTAAAAGCAGCATCGACCGCTCCTAAACGAGCGGCGTGAGCGCGATCGGGCGCATTCGGCGCTTCGCTCACCTGATGGAGACCAGCAATGAATTTCATGAAAACTATCGTCGCTGCCGGCCTGGTCGCCGCATCGACGTCGGCGTTCGCCGCCGACATTACCGGCGCGGGCGCGACGTTCCCCTACCCGATCTACGTCCAAATGGGCCGATGCCTACAAGAAGGAAACCGGCAACGGCCTGAACTATCAGTCGATCGGCTCCGGCGGCGGGCATTAAGCAGATCCAGGCCAAGACCGTGACGTTCGGCGCAACCGACATGCCGCTGAAGTCGCGCAGCTCGAGAAGGACGGGCTTCGTGCAGTGGCCGATGGTCATGGGCGCGATCGTCCCGGTCGTGAATCTCGAAGGCATCAAGTCCGGCGATCTGAAGCTCGACGGCGAAACCCTCGCCAACATCTACCTCGGCAAGATCACCAAATGGGATGATCCTGCGATCAAGAAGCTCAATCCGAAGCTGAAGCTTGCCGAGCGACGCGATCGCCGTCGTCCACCGTTCCGACGGTTCGGGCACCACCTTCAACTTCACCGACTACCTTTCGAAGGTCAGCGCCGACTGGAAGTCGAAGGTCGGCTCCGGCACCGCGGTCGAATGGCCGGTCGGCGTCGGCGCCAAGGGCAACGAAGGCGTCTGCCGGCAACGTCGGCCAGACCAAGAACGCCATCGGTTACGTCGAATACGCCTACGCCAAGCAGAACAAGCTGACCTACACCGCGCATGGTCAACAAGGCCGGCAAGACCGTGGAGCCGACCGACGACGGCGTTTCAGGCGGCGGCTGCCAATGCCGACTGGACGAACGCGCCGGGTTACTACGTGATCCTCACCGACCAGCCCGGCGAAACGTCCTGGCCGATCGTCGCCGCGACCTTCATCCTGATGCACAAGGATGCCGACCGACAAGGCGGCGTCCGCCGAGGCCGTCAAGTTCTTCAAATTCGCCTTCGACAAGGGCGGCAAGATGGCCGAGGACCTCGACTACATCCCGATGCCGGACTCCGTGGTCAAGCTGATCGAGAAGACCTGGTCGGCCGACATCAAGAGCTGAACTTGAGCAACCTCGTAACCCGTCATTCCGGCGCGAGTGAAACGAGCGAGCTCTCGCCAATCCGATTGCCACCATCGGGCGTATCGATTCCGGGTCGCGGCCTGTCGGCGCAATCCCGGAATGACGAGGTCAAATCGGTCAGTGCAAGACGCTCTAACGCGTAGCGACTTTCTAGCCGCGTTGAATGAGAGGGGATTGGCGTGGCAGACATGGCCGTTCAGAGCGATGTGATGGAAGCCGCCGGACCCTACGATCGCGCCCGGGCGCTCAACGCCTTCAAGCTCGGCGACGTTACATTCTACTGGATCACCCGCGCCTGCGCGATTTCGGTGCTGCTCATTCTCGGCGGCATCATTCTGTCCCTGATCGCGGGCGCCTGGCCGGCCATCCGGGCATTCGGACTTTCCTTCCTGTTGACGGCGCGGTGGGCGCCGTCGGCCGATCCGCCGGTGCTCGGCGCGCTCGGCCCGCTCTACGGCACGCATGGTGACCTCGGTGATCGCGATGATCATCGCCATTCCCGTCGGTACTCGGCATCGCGATCTTCCTCACCGAGCTTTGCCCGCAATGGCTGCGGCGTCCGATCGGCATGGCCGTCGAACTGCTCGCGGGCATCCCCTCGATCATCTACGGCATGTGGGGCTTCTTCGTGCTCGGTCCGTTCATGGCCAATCACTTCCAGCCGCTTGTGATCGGTATCTTCGAGAACGTTCCGGTGCTCGGCGCCATCTTCGCCGGACCGCCGTCCTATCTCAGCCTGTTCAACGCCGGCGCTGATCCTGGCCATCATGGTGCTGCCCTTCATCACCGCGATTTCGGTCGACGTGTTCAAGACCGTGCCGCCGGTGCTGAAGGAAGCTGCCTACGGCGTCGGCTGCACCACCTGGGAAGTGGTGCGCAACGTGGTGATCCCCTATACCCGCGTCGGCGTGATCGGCGGCGTCATGCTGGCGCTGGGCCGCGCGCTCGGCGAAACCATGGCGGTGACCTTCATCATCGGCAACGCGTTCCGCATCACCGGTTCGGTGTTTTCGCCGGGCACCACGATCTCGGCCGCGATCGCATCCGAATTCGCCGAAAGCGACGGCCTGCATCAGTCCGGCCTGATCCTGCTCGGCCTGCTGCTGTTCGTGCTGACCTTCTTCGTGCTGGCGGTCGGCGCGGCTGATGCTGATGCGGCTGGAAAACAAGGCGGGGAACTGAGACATGAACCCGATCTACCGCCGCCGCCGCCGCAACGACATCATCGTGAGACTGCTCTGCCTCTGCGCCGCGATCTTCGGCGTCACCTGGCTGGCGCTGATCCTGTTCACGCTGTTCTACAACGGCCTCGCCGGGCATCAACCTGCAGCTCTTCACCCAGAACACCCCGCCGCCGGGATCGACCGAAGGCGGCCTGCTGAACGCCATCACCGGCTCGGTCATCATGACCGTGATCGGCGTCGGCATCGGCGCGCCGCTCGGCCTGTTCGCCGGCACCTATCTCGCCGAATACGGCAGGAACGACCGCCTCACCTCGGTGATCCGCTTCATCAACGACATCCTGCTCAGCGCGCCCTCGATCATCATCGGCCTGTTCGTCTACGGCGCCATCGTGGTGCCGATGGGCGGCTTCTCGGCTTTCGCGGGATCCCTGGCGCTCGCGGTGATCGTCATTCCCGTCGTGGTGCGCACCACCGAGGACATGCTGCTGCTGGTGCCCAATCCGCTGCGCGAGGCGGCAGTCCGCGCTCGGCCTGCCGCGCTCGCTGGTGATCAAGCGCATCGCCTACCGCGCCGCGCGCGCCGGCCTCATCACCGGCGTGCTGCTGGCGACCGCGCGCGTCGCCGGCGAAACCGCGCCGCTGCTGTTCACCGCGCTCTCCAACCAGTTCTTCAGCCTCGACCTGACCAAGACCATGGCCAACCTGCCGGTGACCATCAACAACTTCGTGCAAAGCCCCTACGACTACTGGAAGCAGCTCGCCTGGAGCGGGGCCCTGCTCATCACCCTGACCGTACTTGCCCTGAATATTGGCGCCCGCATGCTCGGCGCCGAGAGGACCGCAAAATGAACTGATCTTTCCGTATTCGATGAGCCATGCCGGCGGACACCTTGCCCCGGTGATAGTTGCCGGAGGCGCCGGCCAAGATCACGGCGCGCGGCCTGAACTTCTATTACGGCGAGCACCATGCGCTGAAGAACATCAACGTCGCGCTCGGCACCCACCGCGTCACCGCCTTCATCGGGCCGTCCGGCTGCGGCAAGTCGACCTTGCTGCGGGTTTTCAACCGGATGTACGATCTCTATCCCGGACAACGCGCTACCGGTCAGGTGATGCTCGACCACGACCAACATCCTCGATCCCCGGCTCGACCTCAACCTGCTGCGCGCCCGCGTCGGCATGGTGTTCCAGAAGCCGACGCCGTTTCCGATGACGATCTACGAGAACATCGCGTTCGGCATCCGGCTCTACGAGAAGATCTCCAGGTCCGAGATGGACGGACGGGTCGAAAAGGCGCTGCGCGCGCGGCGCGCTGTGGAACGAGGTCAAGGACAAGCTGAACGCCTCCGGCCTCAGCCTGTCCGGCGGCCAGCAGCAGCGGCTCTGCATCGCCCGCACCGTGGCGGTGCGGCCCGAGGTGATCCTGTTCGACGAGCCGTGCTCGGCGCTCGATCCGATCTCGACCGCCAAGATCGAGGAACTGATCGCGGAACTGGCGGAGGACTACACCATCGCCATCGTCACCCATAACATGCAGCAGGCCGCGCGCGTCTCCGACAAGACCGCCTTCATGTATCTTGGCGAGCTGATCGAGTTCGACGACACCAACAAGATCTTCACGTCGCCAAGCCGACCGGCGCACCCAAGACTACATCACCGGCCGGTTCGGCTGAGGAGAAAAACATGCCTACTGAACACACCGCCAAGGCGTTCGACAGCGATCTGCAGGAATTGACGCGGCTGGTCGCGGAGATGGGCGGCCTCGCCGAGCGCATGATCGTCGAATCCGTCGACGCGCTGATCCGCCGCGACGTCGCGCTCGGCCAGCGTGTCGTCGCCGCCGACGCCGAAATCGACAATTTGCAGCGCGTGATCGAGGAGCGCGCGGTGTTGACCATCGCCCGGCGCCAGCCGATGGCGGTGGACCTGCGCGAAATCGTCGGCGCCATGCGCGTCGCCACCGATCTCGAGCGGATCGGCGATCTCGCCAAGAACATCGGCAAGCGGGTCGCGGCGCTGGAGAGCGATTTCCAGCCGCTGAAGCTGATCCGCGGCCTCGAGCACATGACCGACCTCGTGCAGTCGCAGGTCAAATCGGTGCTCGACGCCTATGCGGCGCACGACCTGCCGGCGGCGATGGCGGTGTGGAAGGGCGACGAGGAAGTCGACGCCATCTGCACCTCGCTGTTCCGCGAACTCCTGACCTATATGATGGAAGATCCGCGCAACATCTCTTTCTGCATCCATCTGATGTTCTGCGCCAAGAACATCGAACGGATCGGCGATCACGCCACCAATATCGCGGAAACCGTGTTCTACATGATCGAAGGCCAGCAGATCTCGACAAGCGCCCGAAGGGCGACACGACGACCTTCGCCACGACGTCCGGAACTGAGTGGCGTCGTCGGCGAAGACCGGTCGCGAGAAGACGCGTCATCGAGAGGCAGCATGAGCGCGCGCATTCTGGTGGTGGAAGACGAGGAAGCGCTGACCACGCTGCTGCGCTACAACCTCGATGCCGAAGGCTACGACGTCGAAACGGTCGGGCGCGGCGACGACGCCGACACCAGGCTGAAGGAACGCGTTCCCGACCTGATCGTGCTCGACTGGATGCTGCCGGGCCTGTCCGGCATCGAGCTGTGCCGCCGCCTGCGGGCGCGGCCGGAAACCAGGTCGCTGCCGATCATCATGCTGACCGCGCGCGGCGAGGAGAGCGAGCGGGTCCGGGGGCTCGCGACCGGCGCCGACGACTACATCGTCAAGCCGTTCTCGGTGCCGGAACTGCTGGCGCGGGTGAAGGGCCTGCTGCGCCGCGCGAGCCCCGAGCGGCTCGCCACCGTGCTGGCCTATGGCGACATCGAGCTCGACCGCGAAAAGCGCCGCGTCGCCCGCTCGGGCCGCCCGATCGATCTCGGGCCGACCGAGTACCGGCTGCTGGAATTCTTCCTGGAGCATCCGGGCCGCGTGTTCAGCCGCGAGCAGTTGCTCGACAGCGTCTGGGGCCGCGATATCTATATCGACGAGCGCACCGTGGATGTGCATATCGGGCGCCTGCGCAAGCTGCTCAATCCCGGCCGCGAGCAGGACCCGATCCGCACCGTGCGCGGCGCCGGCTACGCGCTCGACGACCGGTTCGCGAAAGCGGAATAGCGATCACGCTCGATCGTCGTCCCGGCGAAAGCCGGGCCGATACTCTGTTCCGATATTCGTTTAATGAGCTGGGAGCGGCCAGCGATCGTAACCACAAAAGTCCGTGGTTATGGGTCCCGCCTGCGCGGGGACGGCGTCATCGAGAGTTGCGCCTTACCGCGTCGGCTTCGACGGCTGGCGGCGGCGGTCGGCGGCGGGCTGATAGGCGATCCGCGAGTGGTGCGCGCAATAGGGCAGGCCGGTCAGCGCCTTGCCGCCGCAGAAGAAGAATTCCGGGCTCGAGGGATCGCCGACCGGCCAGTGGCAGGTGGCCTCGTTCAGTTCCAGCAGCGACAGCCGCTGGCTCATCGGCACCACATTGTCGATAGGCGATCGGATCGGGCTCCAGCTCGACCTCGAAAGCATGCGCCAGCGCGGTGTTGCCGCGCGAGACCGGACGGGAGACCCGCATCATGTGCTGGGCCGGGCGGGCCTTGCGCTGCCGCGGCGCCGCCGAGGAGGGGCTCTTGGCGCGGCCGGAAAGGCCCAGCCGGTGGACTTTGCCGATCACGGCGTTGCGCGTCACATTTCCGAGTTCCGCGGCGATCTGGCTGGCCGAAAGTCCGGCTTCCCAGAGTTTCTTCAGTTGCTCGACGCGATCGTCGGACCAGGTCAATACCGTCATCGCACTCTTTCCTTCGCGTCGCGCCGGCCGATTGTGGGGCAGCGCTGCGATGCCAAAGCGTTAAAAATCCCTGCCGGCAGAATCCCTTAGCCCTCGCCGGGCGCGGAACGCGCGCCCGAACGTTTACGCAGAACACTTGAAACTCAGAGGATCAGCTACCGCACGAGATGTCGTACCCGACAGCCGCAAAGCTACAATATGGCGTGACTCCGGCGCAAGAGTCAGCTGGGGTGCATCCACATATTCCGGCACCCGGTAGTTTACGGGGGCGACCCGTTGACAGTTATCGCCGTGGGCATAGAATGCCTGGTACGTGCCGCCCCGAAAAGGCGGCACGTTTTGTTTTCCGGGGCTGGTTGCCGATGCGATCGCGCCAATGCGCGTATCGCGACCTGGCCTAACCTTCAGTGATCGCCATGACCAAGAGCGCCACGTCGCATCTGCTTCCCGTATTCGCCAGGGTCGATCTCGGTTTCGAGCGCGGCGAGGGCGCGTGGCTGATCTCGACCGAGGGCGAGCGCTATCTCGACTTCACGAGCGGCGTCGCGGTGAATGCGCTGGGTCATTGCCATCCGCATCTGGTCGCCGCTCTCCAGGAGCAGGCGACGAAACTGTGGCACATGTCGAACCTGTTCAAGAGCCCGGACGGCGAGCGGCTGGCGGCGCGGCTGTGCGAACAGAGCTTTGCCGATTTTGTGTTTTTCGCCAATTCCGGCGCCGAAGCGATGGAATGCGCGATCAAGATCACGCGCAAATATCACGCCGCCAAGGGCCACCCCGAGCGCTATCGCATGGTCACCTTCGAAGGCGCGTTCCACGGCCGCACGCTGGCGACGCTCGCCGCGACCGGCTCCGCCAAATATCTCGAAGGTTTCGGGCCGCCGATGGACGGCTTCGACCAGGTGCCGCATGGCGATCTCGAAGCCGTCAAAAAGGCGATCGGTCCGCAGACCGCGGGCATCCTGATCGAGCCGGTGCAGGGCGAGGGCGGTGTCCGCACCGCCCCGCATGCGTTCTTCAGGGCGCTGCGCCAGTTGTGCGACGACAACGGCCTCTTGCTGGTGTTCGACGAGGTGCAGACCGGCATGGGCCGCACCGGCGATCTCTTTGCCTACAAGCGTCTCGGCGTGACGCCGGACGTGATGCCGCTGGCGAAGGCGCTCGGCGGCGGCTTTCCGATCGGCGCCTGTCTGGCCACCGCCGAAGCCGCTTCCGGCATGACGCCGGGCTCGCACGGCTCGACCTTCGGCGGCAATCCGCTGGCGGTCGCGGCGGCGAATGCGGTGCTCGACGTCATGCTGAAGCCCGGCTTCTTCGAGCATGTGCAGAAGATGTCGCTGCTCTTGAAACAGAAACTGGCTTCCGTCGTCGACCGTTATCCCGGCGTGCTTTCGGAAGTGCGCGGCGAGGGCCTGCTGGTCGGCGTCAAGGCCGTGATCCCCTCGGGCGATCTGGTGACGGCGCTGCGCGAGCAAAAACTGCTCACGGTCGGCGCCGGCGACAATGTGGTGCGGTTCCTGGCGCCCTTGATCGTCACCGAAGCCGAGATCGAGGATTCCGTGGTCCGCCTCGAGCGCGCCTGCGTGGCGCTGTCGAGCGGCCAGTTGAAGAAGGCGGCGGGGTGATGAGCAAGGCGCTGCGTCATTTCCTCGATATCAACGAGTTGCCGACCAAGGAGCTGCGCAACGTGCTCGCCGCCAGCGCCGCCATGAAGGCGAAGCTGAAGGCGCATGAGAAGGCCGGCAAGCCGCTCGAAGGCAAGACGCTGGCGATGATTTTCGAGCGGCCCTCGACCCGCACCCGGGTGTCGTTCGACGTCGGCATGCGCCAGCTCGGCGGTGAATCGATCATGCTGACGGGAGCGGAAATGCAGCTCGGCCGCGGCGAGACCATCGCCGACACCGCGCGCGTGCTGTCGCGTTATGTCGACGCCATCATGATCCGCATTCTCAACCACGATGCGCTGCTGGAGCTCGCCGCGCATGCCACCGTGCCCGTCATCAACGGGCTGACGCGGCGCTCGCATCCCTGCCAGGTGATGGCGGACCTGATGACGTTCGAGGAGCATCGCGGCCCGATCGAGGGCCGCACGGTGGCGTGGACCGGCGACGACAACAACGTGCTGGCGTCATGGGCGCATGCGGCGGAGCGGTTCAAATTCAAGCTGAACGTCGCGACCCCGCCGGAGCTTGCGCCGAAAAAGGCGATGCGCGACTGGATCAAGGCGACGCAGGCGCCGATCGTGCTCGGCAACGATCCGGAAGCCGCCGTGCGCGGCGCCGACTGCGTGGTCACCGACACCTGGTTCTCGATGGGCGACAAGGACGGCGAGCACCGCCACAACCTGCTGAAGCCCTATCAGGTCAATGCCCGGCTGATGTCGCTGGCAAAACCCGACGCGATCTTCATGCATTGCCTGCCCGCCCACCGCGGCGACGAAGTCACCGACGAGGTGATCGACGGCCCGCAGTCGGTGGTGTTCGACGAGGCCGAAAACCGCCTGCACGTGCAGAAGGGCATTCTGGCCTGGTGTTTTGACGCGGTGGCGTAGGCGGCCGTTATCCCTCCCCCCTGCTGCGCGGAGCGGTGCGGTCGTACGCGAAGCGAAGACCGGGGTGGGGGTAGCGCACGGCAGTGCGCGAACAATCACTTTGCGGAGGCAGCCCCCCACCCGTCACGTTGCTCGCTTCGCTCGCAACGCGCCACCCTCCCCACAAGGGGGAGGGATAAAAAGCGCATCGCTATGCGCTCTTCGGCGTGAAGCCGTGGAGTATTTTTCGCGCCTCCCAAACCCTTTCGCTCCGCGCCCGCCGACCCCAGATAAAGGCGCCATGACGTCACAATCCCCCGACATGAAAATCGCCAGCGAAAGCCCGGTCCGCGCCCCCTCGGCGGTTCCGGTCGACGACGCGGTGCTGCCGTTCGAGGTCGATGCGCTCGATTTGCGCGGCCGGCTGACCCGGCTCGGCCCCGCGCTCGACGACGTCCTGGCCAAGCACGATTATCCGCGCCCCCGTCGGCAAGCTGCTCGGCGAGGCCATCGTGCTGACGACCCTGCTCGGCTCGGCGCTGAAATTCGACGGCCGCTTCATCCTGCAGACCCAGACCGACGGCCCGGTGTCGTTCCTGATCGTGGATTTCCAGGCGCCCGACCGCCTGCGCGCCTATGCGCGCTTCGACTCAAGGCGGCTGAAGGAGGGTCAGGATTCCGGCGCGCTGCTCGGCAAGGGCCATCTCGCGATGACCATCGATCAGGGGCCCGACATGAGCCGCTATCAGGGCCTGGTGGCGCTGGACGGCGGCTCTCTCGAGGACGCCGCGCATGAATATTTCCTGCGCTCGGAACAGATCCCGACACGGGTGCGGCTCGCGGTCGGCGAGGAATGGCGCGGCGGCGAAGGCGAGCGCCCCAGGCATCGCTGGCGCGCCGGCGGCATGCTGCTGCAATTTCTGCCCAAGGCGCCGGAGCGGGCGCGGCAGGCCGATCTGCATCCCGGCGACGCGCCGGAGGGAGCCGTCGCCCACACCGTTGAGGAAGACGACGCCTGGGTCGAGGGCCAGTCGCTGATCTCTACGGTGGAAGATATCGAGCTGATCGATCCCGATCTGTCGGGCGAGCGGCTATTGTATCGCTTGTTTCACGAGCGCGGCGTCCGCGTGTTTCGCCCGCTGCCGCTGCGCGCGCAATGTTCCTGCTCGCGCGACGCGGTGTCCTCGATGCTGAAAAGTTTTGCCCCGAACGACCGCGCCGAGATGGTGCAGGACGGCAAGGTGGTCGTGACCTGCGAGTTCTGCTCGTCGGTCTACCAGTTCACGCCGCACGAGGCGGGCGTAGAGTAGGGGCGGCTGCGCACTTGCCGGCCCGGATGAAGCGAAGCGAAATCCGGGCTCTGCAGATATCGAACTCCCGGATTGCGCGGAGCCTGTCATCGGGCGGCGCTTCGCGCCGACCCGTTGGCTCCATCCGGGCTACAACCTCTACATCATCACGAGCTTGATCTGGCCGTCTTCAAGGGTTCCCGCCGCAAGCGCGTTGCGGGCCATCCTTTCGATGATCGGCCAATTCGTGAGAAGGTACTTCTGCGCCTGTGCCTTGGTCGGGAATTTGGTTTGCAGAATGCAGCCCTGCCGCGCGTTCCCGTTCGCAATCTGAAAAGATACCGTTTGCGGTCCCTCCTTGATCTCTTGTTCGGTGGGCTTGGGAAGTTTCCGCATGCACTGTTCCTTTATGAGCCTTTCGCGCCGGTCGCGAATAGCCGGTCGTATCGCGGGTGAAATTGGCCGCGGACAGATGGGATGTGCCAATGGCTCGGCCGATTTAGTCGACGGAGGCCGCTCCGGCCGCGATCTTTTTGGCCTTCGGCAGGCGCTTCGGCCCGTGGTCCGCGCTGGCTTGCGTGTTGCGGACGGCCTCGGTCAGCATCTGGCGCAGCTCAGCCTTCGTCTTCGGCGGTTCCCGCGTGATGGATGCTTGCCAGTGAGCCATGGACCCTATGTGGGGACTCCGGAGGGAGAATTAAACCCCATTGAGCCGCAAAAATCCGGGCATCAGCCATTTGACGACCGTCTGCCTCTGCGTAATCCACGTCCGCTGCGGAAGGGGGCGACCCAAACGCACTCGTCATGGCCGGGCTTGTCCCGGCCATCTACGTCTTCCGGCAGCAGCCCCCACGACGAACGAAAAACAACGCATTCGCGCGACCCGCTGGCATAGCTCACCCTGCGACCGCTCGTCGGTCTATCAACTCACGCCGCGCGAGGCGGGCGCGGAGTAGGCTGCCGCATGGCGCTTTCGTCGTCATGCCCGGCCGTGGCAATGCGCCCTGCGACCTCCGATAAGACGACCGGCAGGCTCGATGCCGTTCCCGCCACGGCAATGGCCCGCGCCTGCCACAGCGTGGCGCCGAGCAGGAAATAGGCTGCTGACGTCCACAAGGCCTGCCAGTTGTGAGGACCTTCATTGAATGCGATGTAGAGCGCGGCAAGAGCGAATAGCCCTGCGAACACGGCCTCGGCGAGCGGGCGCGCGCCTGATTTCGGGCGGTTGAGCAGCGTCAGCGTGCAAAACGGCACTGCTGCCATGGTCAGGCCGGCGAACGGGAAATCCCGCCAGCGCGGGTCGAACACCAGGCCCAGCGCGGTTTCCGCTGCGATCAGCGTGATCACGATCAGCGTGAACCCCAGGACCATCGTCGGCAACGATCCGGTTCGGCTTTCGCGCGGGCCGATCAGCTCCCAAAATGCCGGCAGCGCGCCTCCCGACATCAGCGCAGTGCAAGCCAGTAACGGCGCCGCAATGCCCGCGGCCAGTAGCAAGCCTCGGACCAGCCAGTCACCGAAACCATAACTTTCGTAAAGCATCTTTTCGGTGTTCACTCCCAGCAGAATCCCGCCGACGGTCGCGGATACCGCCACGGCAACCCACGATATCGATCGCGTCGGCAATGGCCGGCGCCGCAGCGTCAACCATGCCGCTCCGAATACGGAAATGCTCAAGACGATCCCGCATCCAAGCTGCAACTTCCAGAACGGATAGTTGCTGACGGCTACGCCGGGCGGATACTTCAGCTTGCGATGCATTCCATCGAACAAGCCCCAATAGCCGCCCACCGTTCCTTCCCACTGACGCTTCCATGGCCCGTCGTAGGTCTCGAACAGAGTGATGCGGAAGTTCTCCTGCTTCGCCCGATCGAGAATCTCGGAATAGAAACGTGCCTGATTGATGCGGCATGGCAGCGCGCCGTCGCGCATCCGCCCCTTGCTTGGCCAGCCGGTTTCGCCGATCAGGATTTCCTTGGCCGGAAAGGCAACGGCCAACCGTTTCCGGATGGCGTCCACATGCGCGGCCGCGTCTTCGACGCGGGGCGGAAGGTCTTCCCAATAGGGCAGCATGTGGACCGTGACGAAATCGACGTCGTCGGCGACTTCGCGGTGGCGCAGCCAGAATTCCCAGACATCGCCGTAGGTCACTGGAATATTCACGCGCGCCTTGACCGAGCGGATGATTTCCCGAAGGTCGGACGCGGTCATTTCTCTCCGCAACAGCAACTCGTTGCCGACAACGAGCGCTGTGATCACGCCGGGATAATCCCTGGCCAGCGCTATCGCGTTGTCGATCAGGAGGGCGTTCTTCGCCCGGTTGCTTCCAATCCAGACTCCGAGCAGCACCTTCAGTCCGGCCTTGGCCGCGAGTTCGGGCACCCTGTCCAATCCGTTGTCGACGGAATAGGTGCGGACGCATGGGAATACCTTGGCAATCTCGGCGAGATCCTCTGTGATCTGTTCCGGGCTGATGATCAGTCCCGGGGTCAGCGAAGTTTGTTTGCCCCGGAACGGCGCATAGGCCACGCAATCCAGTTTCGCCGCGGGATCGACCGGCGCATAGGCAAGCCGGACCGGCGTGGCCAGCCACCACCAGACCGCGGTAATCAAACTCAGGGAGATGAGGAGAAGCGCCAGCGGCGTGCGAACGGCAATTGGCTTGGTCCTCCGCGAAGCGTGTCGACTAGCCGGTCAAGCGACCCGTGCAATTAAGCCGGATTTCGGGGAGCGCAGCCTTGACCTGCGTCAAGGGCCGGGTGCGGCGGTTAGGCTTTGTTCTGATTGCGGATTTGTCTCAGCCCGAACAAGTGAAGCGATGTCATTCAACAGACTTTCCCGGCGCCAGCTAGCCGGCATGGCAGCATGGTCGGCTCTCGGTACGTCGGCGAAATCCGCCGAATCCGGCCAGGCCGATCCGAGCAAGGAAGACAGGCTGCCGGATCGCAGCCTCTCGCCCGGCTTCCCGCGCGGCTTCCTGTGGGGGACGGCCACATCGGCCTATCAGATCGAAGGCGCCGTCAACGAAGACGAACGAGGTCCGTCGATCTGGGACCGTTTCGCCCACACGCAGGGAAAGATCCGGGATCACAGCAATGCCGACGTCGCGGACGACCATTATCATCGCTACAAGGAAGACGTTCAATTGATGAAGGCGCTGGGGGCGAAGGCCTATCGATTTTCGATCGCGTGGCCGCGTGTTTTCCCGCAAGGCACAGGTTCGCCAAACCCGAAAGGCCTCGATTTCTATAACCGGCTTCTGGACGAACTGTTGGCGAACGGCATCGCGCCGTTCGCGACGCTGTATCACTGGGATTTGCCGCAGGCGCTTCAGGATCGCCTCGGCGGGTGGCTGTCGCGCGACACCTCGAAGGCGTTCGCGGACTACGCGGGCTATGTCGCAGCACGCTTGAGCGATCGGATAAAACACATTTTCACGATCAATGAATGCTCCAGGCTGGTTCATCTTGGCTATGGCGCCGGCTCGGACGCCCCCGGCCTCAAACTGTCCCAAGCGGAGCTGAACCAGGTTCGTCACAACGTCGCGCTCGGGCACGGCCTCGCGGTGCGGGCGGTCCGGGCGCATGGACAGGTTGGGACCAGGGTCGGTCCGGCAGAGAACATGGCCATCTGCATCCCTGCCATCGAAACGCCTGAGAACATTCGCGCGGCGGAAATCGCCACGCGCGAACTCAATGCCGGCTACCTGACCGCGATGCTGGAGGGAAAATACACGGATGCATTTCTGGCGGATGCGGGCAAGAACGCGCCGAAATACACCGCCGAGGATCTCGGCATCATTTCATCCCCCGTCGATTTCGTGGGGCTGAATGTTTACATGCCTGAACATTACGTCGTTGCGGCCGATAACGCGCGCGGTTTTGCCCTGGCGCCGTTTCCCGCATCGTTTCCCCACATGGACGCGGCCTGGCTCAGAATCGGTCCCGAGGCGATGTATTGGGCGCCGCGTCACGTGGCGAAGCTTTGGGGCGTCAAGTCGATTTACATCACCGAGAACGGAACGTCGGCGACGGACGTGCCTGCCGCCGACGGCAATGTCTACGACGTGGACCGCATCATGTATCTGCGCAACTATCTGACGCACCTGCAGCGCGCGACGTCCGAGGGCGTGCCCGTGCTCGGCTATTTCCTGTGGAGCCTGATGGACAATTTCGAATGGTCGGACGGATTTGAAAAACGCTACGGGCTTTACCGGGTCGACTTCAATACGCAGCGTCGCACGCCAAAGCTGAGCGCGTCATTCTATCGCGAGACGATCGCGCGCAACGCGGTGGTTTGATCCGCAAGATGGACTGCCATTGATCGGCTTCGACACCGAAAAACGCCGGTCCCGGCGGTGGCTGACGTCCCGACCGCCGGATCACCAGATGCTGTTGCCAAACCAGCCAAACTGCGGTTGCCGCGCCACCAGGATCATCGGCGGCGCCGGGCGCCGCTTTGCAATCTTGCGTTTGTGTTGCAGCTTCGGCTTCCGCCTTTTTTGGTTCGGATTGCTGTAGCTGCCGGGCATCCGATGGTTGCAGCTGTGCAAATGCCTCCCGCACCTGCGTCTTGGCCGGGACGTCGGCGACCGCTGCCGGGGCCGGGACGCTGGCCTCCGTGTTCGCGATCTGCGCAGGAATGTTCGTCGGTAGGCTGGTATCGTAAACAACGCGCTCCGGCCATTTCCGATCGGAATGAATGCGGATGACGGGCAAATCGGCATTGGCCCTGTCCGCAACCGGCAATTTCGGCAGACATGCATCCGCAATAAACAGCAGCGCGAGCAACACTCCGCCAACAAAGAAAAAGTACCGCGCCAGGGGCATTCGTCACTCCATCCGACCCCCTCGCGCCCTATTACAGCGTCCCATCTGGCGAATATTGATCGATATCAAGCCGCCCGCCGAATTCTCCCGAAATCGAGCAAGATTTTCGACGATATCCGGTATTCGGATTCGAGCCTGCTCGGGGTCGCACGCGGGCTGCCTGAAAGGTGGAGCAGTAGCCCGGATCAGCGAACGCGAAGTCCGGGGCAGTGTTACGATCGTTCCCGGATGCGCTTCGCTCATCCGGGCTGCGACCACTCACCTCGTCAATTCAACACCCGCTTGCTGTCGGGGCTGTCGAGCGAAAACGTCGGCACGTCGATCTCGAACCGCTCGCCGCTCTCGCTCTCCATCTGATAGCGGCCGGTCATGAAGCCCGACGCGGTCGGCAGCGGCACGCCGCTGGTGTATTCGAAGCGCTCGCCCGGCGCGAGCACGGGCTGCTCGCCGACCACGCCCTCGCCGCGGACTTCCTGCTTGCGGCCCGAGGCGTCGGTGATGATCCAGTGCCGCGTCCGCAGTTGCACCGTCTCATCGCCGGTGTTGGTGATGACGATGGTGTAGGACCAGAAATATTGACGGTTCTCGACCGACGAGCGCTCGGGGAGGAAGTTCGGCTCCACGGTGACTTCGATCTGGCGGGTAACGGCGCGGTACATGCGGGCGATTCTTTCCAAATCGTGGCGGCATCATAGCGAAAAATCCGGGCCGGAACCAATCGCCCGCCCGGCCGGGGCGGCGTCCGTGCCGCGCCAATGACATCGTCGTTTCAACATAGTTCCGATCGCCGAGGCGCATCGTAAAATCCTCCCGCAATTGGCTTGCAACCCGCGTGCCGATACTATCTTTGCTGTAGCGCATGCGCGTAAATGCGGACCTGCCCCAAGACCGGTGCCAGATGACGTCCATTGCCGATCGAATTGCCGGACCACCGCTCGAGGGCGCAGCGGATGCGATCGCGCGCGAGGCCGCGCCGGCGCCGGCCGCCGCGGTGCCGGCGATTGCGTTTCCGGTCGCCGGCGAGCGCGAACTGCGGCTCGATCTGTTTCGCGGGCTGGCGCTGTGGCTGATCTTCATCGATCATCTGCCGCCCAATCTTTTGACCTGGTTCACGATCCGCAATTACGGATTCAGCGACGCCACCGAAATCTTCATTTTCATCTCCGGCTACACCGCGGCGTTCGTCTACGGCCGCGCGATGCTGGAGTCCGGTTTCGTGGTGGCGACCGCGCGCATCCTGCGGCGGGTCTGGCAGATCTACGTCGCGCACGTGTTCCTGTTCACGATCTTTCTCGCGGAGATTTCCTACGTCGCCACCAGTTTCGAGAACCCGCTGTACACGGAAGAAATGGGGATCATGGATTTTCTCAAGCAGCCGGACGTCACCATCGTCCAGGCGCTGCTCCTGAGATTCCGTCCCGTCAACATGGACGTGCTGCCGCTCTATATCGTGCTGATGCTTTTTCTGCCCCTGATCCTGTGGCTGATGAAGTGGCGGGCCGACGTCACGCTGGCGCTGTCGGTCGCTGCTCTATGCCCTGACCTGGCACTACGATCTGTATCTGTCGGCCTATCCGAACGGCTTCTGGGCCTTCAATCCGTTCGCCTGGCAATTGCTGTTCGTGTTCGGCGCGTGGTGCGCGCTCGGCGGCGCGCGGCGAATGTCGCGGATTCTGTCGTCGCCGATCACGCTGTGGATTTCGTTCGCCTATCTGTTCGCGGCGTTCTGCGTCACGCTGACCTGGTATCTGCCGCAGTTGAGCCATCTGATGCCGCGCAGGCTCGAGCAATGGATGTATCCGATCGACAAGACCGATCTCGACGTGCTGCGGTTCGCGCATTTTCTGGCGCTGGCGGCCCTCACCGTGCGCTTCCTGCCGAAGGACTGGCCCGGATTGAAATCGCCCTGGCTGCGGCCGCTGATCCTGTGCGGGCAGCATTCGCTGGAGATTTTCTGCCTCGGCGTGTTCCTGGCGTTCGCGGGGCATTTCGTGCTGGCCGAGATCTCCGGCGGCGCCGTGATGCATTTCATTATCAGTATTTCCGGAATCCTCATCATGTGGGCCGTGGCGTGGGTGATTTCGTGGTACAAGCACGTCGCCGACAAGAGTGCGTCGCGGACAAAAGGCACCGGCGGCAACGCCGATATGGCGGGAGGGGGCTGATGAAGTCCAACTCGGGGGCCATCCTGGGGCTGATGATGCTGGCCGGTCTTTTGACCGCGGCGCCCGCGCGCGCGGAAGATGCGCCCGCAAGCTGCGACGTCCCGGCCTACCTGCTCACCACCGAGAGCGCGCTTCCCAAGGTCGCGGACGCCGTAAAAAGCGGCCATCCGCTGGATATTCTGGTGGTCGGCAGCCGGTCGTCGACCATCAACACGTCGGAAGCGAGCGCCTATCCCGGCCGGTTGCAGGCGGCGCTGAGGGAGAAGCTGCCCTCGGTCGCGGTCAACGTATCCGTAGAACTACAGGTCAAGAAGACCGCCGAGGAAGTAGCCGCCAGCTTCGTTAAGCTGATGGAAGGTAAAAAGCCTACTTTGGTGATCTGGCAGACCGGCACCGTCGATGCTATGCGCTCCATCGATCCCGATGATTTTCGCGCCGCGGTCGACGAAGGTGTTGCTGCGCTGCAAAATGCGGGAGCCGACGTGGTTCTGATGAATCTGCAATATAGTCCGCGCACGGAAACGATGATTTCCGTGCCGCCCTACCTGGATAATATGCGCGTGGTGGCGCAGCAGCACGACGTTCCGCTGTTCGACCGCTTCGCCATCATGCGTCAATGGAACGACGTGGGAGACTTCGACCTGTTCAGCGCCTTCCATGGCCTCGAACTTGCGAAGCGCGTCCACGATTGCCTTGGCCGGGCGCTGTCGAAATTCGTGATCGACGCCGCGCATCTTGGCCCGGCCCAGCAGAATTGAGGATCTAGCGTTAATGAGTTGTGTCAGCCCTTTTTGCCGAATGGCATCGCTGGCCGCAGTCGCGGTCGCGGCGCTTGTGCTGCTGACGCCGGCCTCGATGCTGCCCGCGCGCGCGCAAGCCGCCCAACTGTCCAGCAGGCCGCGGTATCCGAAAGTACAAAATCCGATAGCGCCAAATCTGACAGCGCAAAGCCGGCCGCGTCGCAGACGACCGGCGCCGGCAATGTTGCCGCCGTCGACCAGGCCAATCCGCCGCAGCAGAAGAGCCTCACCGCGAAGGCGATCGACAAGGTCAAGCAGGTCGCGAAATCGGCCGGCGACATTTTCAGCCGCGTTCCCTGCCTGCCGCCGAAGGGCGGCGCCAAATCGATGGGATCGCTGCCGCATGTGGCGAGCAAGCTGGCTTCGGGCGAGCCGGTGGTGATCATCGCCTTCGGATCGTCTTCGACGACCGGTTACGGCGCGACCTCGCCCGAATTCGCCTATCCCAACCGGCTCGCGGCGCAGCTGCACCGGCAATATCCGACCGCCGACATCACCGTCGTCAATCGCGGCAAGGGCGGCGAAGACGCGCCCGAAATGATGAAGCGGCTGCAGACCGAGGTGCTCGACATGAAGCCGGATCTCGTGATCTGGCAGGTCGGCACCAACGCCGTGCTGCGCAACCTCGATCCCGCCGAGACCGCAATGGCTGGTGGAGGACGGCGTCGCGCGCATTCAGGCCGCGGGCGCGATCGTCGTGCTGGTCGATCCGCAATATTCTCCGAGGGTCAACGAGCGCGCGGAAAGCGCAAGCAAGATGGTCAGGCTGCTCGGCAAGGTCGCCGAGCTCCGCCATGTCGGCATTTTCCCGCGCTTCGAGGTGATGCGCGACTGGCACGAGCAGCAGGCGCTGCCGATCGACAATTTCGTCATCGCCGACGGCCTGCACATGAACGACTGGGGTTACGCCTGCTTCGCGCAGCTGCTCGGCGACGACATCATCAAGTCGGTCGGCCAGATCAAGCTCGGCGTCAACGTGCCGGCCAACGTGCAGACCTACCGGCCGATGTGAGCTGTCGTCATTGCGAGGAGCGAAGCGACGAAGCAATCCAGCTTTCCTTGCGGCACATGGATTGCTTCGCGAGCTGTCATGCGCGCATTCGCGCGACCGTTGTCGCATGACGTGTGTGAGCGTCCTCACGCCTTCTCCAGCGCCGCGTGCAGATCCTCGATCAGGTCGTCGCGATGTTCGAGCCCGGCGGAGAATCTGACAAAACCTTCGCTGATCCCGAGTTCGGCGCGCGCCTCCGGCGTCAGCCGCTGATGCGTGGTGGTCGCGGGATGGGTGACGAGGCTCTTGGCGTCGCCGAGATTGTTCGAAATCCGCGCCAGCTTCAGCGCGTTGAGCGCGCGGAACGCCGCCGCCTTGCCGCCCTTGACCTCGAAGCCGACCAGCGTCGATCCGGCGCGCATCTGCTTCTTCACCAGGGCGGCCTGCGGATGATCGGCTCGCCCGGGATAGATCAGCCGCGAGATTTTCGGATGCTGCGCCAGCGCTTCCGCGATCGCGGCCGCGGTTTCGGTCTGCGCGCGCACGCGGACCGCCAGCGTCTCCAGCCCCTTCAGCAGCACCCAGGCGTTGAACGGCGACATCGACGGGCCGGTCTGGCGCATGAAGGTGTGGATGTGCTCGGCGATGAACGCTTCCGACGACAGGATGATGCCGCCGAGGCAGCGGCCCTGGCCGTCGATGTGCTTGGTCGCGGAATACACCACGACATCGGCGCCGAGCTCCAGCGGGCTCTGCCAGATCGGCGTCGCAAACACGTTGTCGACGATCAGCCGCGCGCCCGCCCGCATGCGCGATTTCGGCGATGGCGCCGATATCGAGCACGTCGAGCGTCGGATTGGTCGGGCTTTCCAGGAAACAGCTCTTGGTGTTCGGCCGCATCGCCTTCCGCCACTGGTCGAGATCGAGGCCGTCGACCAGCGTGGACGAAATGCCGTAGCGCGGCAGCAGATCCTCCACCACATAGCGGCACGATCCGAACATCGCCTTGGCGGCCACCACGTGATCGCCGGCCTTCAGCGGCGCGAGCACCGCCGTCGTCACCGCGGCCATGCCGGTGGCGGTGGCGCGCGCGGCTTCGGCGCCTTCGAGCTCGATCATGCGGCGCTCGAACATCGAAACGGTGGGGTTGGAAAAGCGCGAATAGAGAAAGCCGGGATCCTCGCCCTTGAACCGCGCCTCGCATTGCTCGGCGCTGTCGTAGACGAAGCCCTGCGTCAGGAACAGCGCCTCGGATGTTTCGCCGAATTGCGAGCGCAAGGTGCCGGAATGGACCAGCCGGGTTTCGGGGCGGTAGCGGGCGGTGGATGACGCGGGCGTAGTAGACTCAGACATGTGACCTCCATCGTGACCACCCAGAAAATGGTCACAAAAAAACCGGCCTGGAAAAATTCCACAGGCCGGGATCACACTGTCCCCGGCCTGTTTAGCGACTTATTTAACGTGGCTGCAAGCCGGCCGGCTCAAATCACCACGGGATAAGTCATGCTGATATTCCCTCGCGCCCTTTCCGTCAAGGCGGCCATCGGATAACCGGTAAAAGTCCGTATTTTCAGCGTCTGGATGGCTATAACCAGGTCATCCCGGGGACCCCATCGTGACCTTCACGCTTCCACCCGACGCCAATGGCATTCTGCCCGACCGCATGATCGCGGCGATGGCGGATGCCGGCCTCATCCTGCCGGCCTATCCCTTTGTCGAAAGCCAGATCCAGCCGGCGAGCCTCGATCTGCGTCTCGGCGACATCGCCTATCGGGTGCGCGCGAGCTTCCTGCCGGGGCCGGGCGCGACGGTGGCCGAGCGCATCGACGAATTGAAGCTGCACGAGATCGATCTGACCGACGGCGCGGTGCTGGAGACCAACTGCGTCTACATCGTGCCGCTGCTGGAGAGCCTCGCGCTGCCGCCGGAGATCGTCGCCGCCGCCAATCCGAAAAGCTCGACCGGGCGGCTCGACGTGTTCACCCGCGTGATCGCCGACGGCACGCGGCGGTTCGACATGATC
Organism: uncultured Alphaproteobacteria bacterium; assembly: GCA_963825105.1. Classification (GTDB taxonomy): domain Bacteria; phylum Pseudomonadota; class Alphaproteobacteria; order Rhizobiales; family Xanthobacteraceae; genus Bradyrhizobium. The sequence goes on along the minus strand of CAWGSB010000026.1, from coordinate 37,234 downwards.
GGCGCGGGCTATCACGGCCCGCTCTATGCCGAGATCAGCCCGAAGACATTTCCGGTGCTGCTGCGCGAGGGATCGCGGCTCGTCGCAGGTGCGCTTTCGCACCGGCGACGCCATCCTCACGCCGATGAACTCGACGCGCTGCATGAGCTGGAGCGGCTGGTCGATGTCGACGACGCCGATCTCGTCAACGGCGTGGCGCTGAGCGTCGACCTCTCCGGCGAAAACGCCAACGGCTTCGTCGGCTATCGCGCCAAGCGTCACACCGGCGTGGTCGATATCGACCGCCGCGGCGGCTATGCGGTCGATGAATTCTGGGAGGCGATCGCGGCGCGCCCCGACGGCAGCCTGATTCTCGATCCCGGCGAGTTCTACATTCTCGCCTCGAAGGAAGCCGTGCAGGTGCCGCCGGATTACGCCGCCGAGATGGTGCCGTTCGATCCGCTGGTCGGCGAATTCCGCGTGCATTATGCCGGCTTCTTCGATCCCGGCTTCGGCTATGCCGGCGCCGGCGGACAGGGCTCGCGCGCGGTGCTGGAAGTGCGCTCGCGCGAAGTGCCGTTCATCCTCGAGCACGGCCAGATCGTCGGCCGGCTGGTCTACGAAAAAATGCTGGCGCGGCCCGACGCCATGTACGGCCAGCGCATCGGCTCGAACTACCAGGCGCAGGGCCTGAAGCTGAGCAAGCATTTTCGGGTGTAGCGTCGTCTGCGAGAGCTCACGAGAGGCGCGGTGGCGTGCCGTTCTTACCTCTCCCGCTTGCGGGGGAGGTCGACGCCGCTCGCAAGAGCGCGGCGAGGATGCGGGAAAACTCTACCAGTCGTGTTCGCGGTCGGCACCTCCACCTCGACGATTCCCGCAAGCGCGGGAGGCGACGCATTGGCGCAATGTGCTAGAATCATATCGCTTCCTGCCAACGCAGAACACTGTCGCGGGCAGAACATGACATGGGAGTGATAGCGACACGAGCAGCAGGAGGCGCAATGGCTGCGCTGGCGCAGCGTCGCCGATCTCTATCATGCTTTTTTCACCGGCCTCATTCTGACCGTGGTGACGCGGCGCGGCACGGCTGACGCCGCCGAATTCGTGTTCCGGGTGTTTCGCCGTCAGCAGCAGGAACGTTTTCTGCCCGGCCTGGAAAAGCTCGGCCTCAGCCATCTGCCGCCGGCGGTCGCGCCGCGCAATATCACTATCTCTCCAACTGGATCGGCGGCGTCTCGGTCGAATACATGTACGAGACCGATCGCAAGGCCTGGATCCGTTATCCGCCGCCGCGCTGGATCTGGCGCGGCACCGCGATCTGCGGCGTGCCCGGCGAAGTGTCGCGCGCGATGCTGCGGGGCTGGCACGCCAACAATGGCGTTGCGCTCGGCAATCTGAAACTCGGCTTCGTCTGCACCAAGCAGAGCGTCGACGGCCAGGACGGGCTTGAAGGCTATTACTGCGAATACGACCACCGCTCGAGATCGACCAGCGCCTGGTGTTCGCGCGCCATCTCGAAGCGCCCTTGTTCGATCCCGCGACCGCGCCGGCCTTGCCGGTCGCGAGCTGGCCGAAACCGCGGCTGGAAAAAGCCTATCGCAACTACGCGATGGAATATGTGCGGACCGCCGCACCCGTCATGGTGCAATTGTTCGGCCCCGAAGACGCCGGCTATCTGCTGCACCTCACCGGCAAGCTGATCGGCATGCAGTATTTCGACGAGATCGCGCGCGGCTTCTCCGCGGGCAGGGGCGCCGCAAAGGAATTCGCGGCCTTCCTGTGCGCGCTGTTCGAAGCGCAGGACGATGCTGTCGGCATCGACGAGTCCGGAGGCGTTTTCGAAATCAGGCAGCAGACCTGGAAGCTGATGGCCGATGTCGGCGATTATCATCCGGCCTGCGCCAGGGTTCTGGAAGGATTGTTCGAAGGCCTTGCGGCCGGCTGCGGCCGCCATATCCCCGTCACCATGAGAGCGGCGGCCGGCGGTGGGCCGCCGTTCGTCTGGTCGATCGGCTGATCCGCCACGCAGGCGTCCCGATGGCGACCTGATCGCGCAGGCGGCCCATGCGCCTGACGCACATGGCATCGCGCCGGATCGTGCTAGGAAGCGGCCCGGCGCGGCAGCAGATCGGGCCCGGGGAGAGCAAATGTCCGATATCGGCGTCGCCGAAATACCCGTAGACGAAGACGAGCGGCCGCTTCCGCCGATCGCGGCGCCGGCGCGGAATGCGCTGGTCGACGGGCCGATCCTGCGCACGCTGTTGTGGCTCGCCTGGCCGAACGTGATCGCGCTCAGCGCCGGCACCTGCGTGGTGATCGCCGAGACCTCCTATATCGGCCGGCTCGGCGTGGAGTCGCTGGCGGCGATGGCGCTGGTGTTTCCGTTCGTGATCCTGACCATGACCATGTCGGGCGGCGCGATGGGCGGCGGCGTGGCGTCGGCGATCGCGCGCGCGCTCGGCGCCGGCGACACCGACCGCGCATCGACGCTGGCCGCGCATGCGCTGATGATCGGCATCTGCTTCGGGCTGACGTTCATGCTGGGCATGCTGATCTTCGGCCCGCGGCTGCTGGAATTGCTCGGCGGCCGCGGCAACGTGCTGGCCTACGCCATCGGCTACGTGCAGATCTTCTTCGGCGGCGCGGTGGCTGCCCTGGCTGATGAACACGTTGGCGGGAATTCTGCGCGGCACCGGCAACATGAAACTGCCGTCGCTGATGATCCTCTCTTCCGCGGTCTGCCAGATCATTCTCGGCGGCACGCTCGGCCTCGGTCTCGGCCCGATCCCGCAATTCGGCATGCGCGGCGTCGCCGCGGGCTCGCTGACCGCCTATCTGATCAGCATATCGGTGATGGGCTGGTACCTGTTTTCCGGGCGGGCGCGCGTCGTTCCCAAGATCAGGGGACTTCGCATTCAACGGGCGATGTTCATCGACATCCTGAAGGTCGGCGCGGTCTCCTGTTTCTCGCCGCTGCAGTCGGTGCTGACCGATCAGCATCTTCACCCACATGCTGGCGCATTTCGGCACCGAAATCCTGGCCGGCTACGGCATCGGCGCCCGGCTCGAATTCATGCTGACCTCGATCGCGTTCGCGGTCGGGATCGCGTCGGTGCCGATGATCGGCATGGCGATCGGCGCGGAGCGCATCGCGCGCGCGCGGCGGATCGCCTGATCGCGGGCTGCGTCGCCTTCGTCTCGGTCGGTCTCGTCGCCACCGTGATCGCGATCTTTCCCGATCTCTGGGTCAACATCTTCACGCGCGATGCGGGCGTGCGCGCCGCCAGCCGGCAATATCTGTCGACCGCGGCGCCGATGTACGCCTTCATCGGGCTGTCGATCTCGATGTATTTCTCCTCGCAGGGCGCGGCCAAGGTGCTCGGACCGGTGCTCGCGCAAACCGCGCGGCTGGTGTTCGTGGCCGGCGGCGGCTGGTGGCTGTCGACGCACGATGCGACGGCTGCGAACTTCTTCGCGCTGGCCGCGGCGTCGATGGTGGTGCTCGGCGTGCTGTCCGCCGCGAGCGTCATCCTGACCCGATGGGGACCGAAGAGCGCGGCGCCGTCGCGGAAGTTCGCCCCGCGCTGTCGCCGGATTGCGGAGTAATCGCCGGCCGGTGACGTCGGTGACCGCCGCCGAAATTGCCATCCGCATCAACTGCGGAATCATGCTCATCATTCGCCGCCGCCGCCGCCGCCGAGCATGCCCATGATGTCGCCGCCGCCCATGCCCATGCCGTAACCTTCCGGCGCATAGCCGGCGCCGCCGCCGAACCGCCGGATTCCGCCGCCGCGAATTGCACCGTCATTGCGAGCCAACGGGTCGCGCGATTGCCGCCCATGTCGATCTTGCTATGCGACACGCCTCGCCAGAGAAATCGACCTGGAGCCGCCAGGTCGCTCCTTCGTCGGCCGAGATTTCGCCGCGCCAGTGGAATGAATCGGGCGTGATCTCCGAAAAGCTCCAGCGCATCAGCTTCCCGTCCGGCCGCGTCCCGAGCTGGACGATATCGTCGCCCTGCGCGCGGCCGATCATCTGCAGGAAATTCTGCGTCACCGGGTCGCTCCACTGCATTTGCCACGCATCGATCCTGGGATCGTAGACCCGCAGCGTCGTGCCGCAGGAATTGACGTTGGCCGCGGCGTCGCCACGGCGCAGTTCGCCGCGCGGCGGCACGATCCAGACGTCCTGGATCGCGCGGCCTTCCAGCGCCCAGCCGAAATGCCACTCGCCCTTGCGCCGGCGCGTCGCCGCCGTCTTCGGCGAAATTGCGTGACGTCGAGATCCCAGGAGCCGACGAAGCGTCCGTACAGATCCATTTTGCCGCCACGGTCGGCCGCCGGGCCGTCGGCGCCGAGCGCCTCGAGAAACGGGGAAGTGGTCATGCGCGCTCCGGCTCAGCGTCTTCCGCACGGCCAGCGCGCCCTGATCCATCTGGGCGTCGATATAGGGCGCGATCTCGTTCGGCAGCACGTCGACGATCCAGATCAGCCGGCTGCGCGTATCGCCCTCGGCGAGCACCTGCACCGAGGCGCTGTAATGTCTTCACCCGCTCGCTGACGATCGGCATAGACCAGCCGCCGCCGAGCGTCGTCGCAATCGACCAGCAGTTCGCGCGCCACGGTGCCGTTGGCGAAGGTCACGATGCGCGCGTCGCCGTCGAGTCGCGCGTCGAGCACGAAGCCCGGCGCCAGCCGCGTATGCACGGCGCCGAAATCGCGCACCGCGGCCCAGACCTCGTCGGGGTGGGCGTCGATCGGAATGTCCTTGTGGATGGAAGCCATGGTGGTGATCTCTCTGGTTGGGCCGTCAATGCCGAGCGCAGCAGGGATGCGACAATCGAGGCGCGTCATTCCGGGATGGTGCGTAGCACCAGACCTCGACGGCATGACATCGGGGTACTGCGATTCTCGGCGTTCGATGCTTCGCATCGCCCCGGAATGACGGCACGGGGACAGCGCTACGTGCACACCGCCTCGACATTGTTGCCGTCGGGATCGATCAGGAACGCGGCGAAATAGGTCGGGCTGTAGTCGGCGCGCGGGCCGGCGCCGCCATTGTCGCGGCCGCCGGCCTTGACGCCCTCGGCGTGGAATTTCCTGATCGCGGCGTGATCCGGCGCGCGGAACGCGACATGGGCGCCGGCCCCGGCAGCCCGTTGTGCAGATAGAGCCACAGCGCCGGCTCGCCCTTGGGCCCGAAGCCCGCGCCGTTCTCGTCGCGCGAGCACAGCACATATCCGAGCGGCGCCAGCGCCGCCGTATAGAAGCGCACGCTGGCGTCGAGATTTCTGACTTTCAGTCCGATGTGGTCGTACATGATGATCTCCGGTTGCAGGCGCGTTCGAAAGCGCGCGGTCTGGAGATGACCCTAGTCAGTGCAGGGCGAGCCGTTCTTGGAAAATCTTGCGCATCCCCCGCGAGGCCTCGCGGAATTTTCGCGGCGAGACGCCGGCGGCGCGGTGGAAGGTGCGGACGAAATTGGAGAGATCGCCGAAGCCGACGTCATAGGCGACATCGGTAACGGAAAGGTCATCGTCGGCCAGCAGCCGCGCCGCATGGCGCAGCCGCGAGCGCACCAGATATTGGTGCGGGGTGACGCCGAGCACGCTCGAGAACAGCCGCAGGAAGTGGAACGGGCTGATGTCGGCCTGGGCTGCGGCGGCGTCGAGATCGATCTGCTGGTGCGAATGCGCGTCGATCCACAGCGCGGTTTCCACCGCGCGGCGGCGATCCCGCGCTTGGCCGGCGCAGGCTCGCGCGTCCGGCCCGAAACCACCTCGACAAAGCGGCTGGCGAACAGCTGCCCGACCTCGTCGAGGCCGATATCGCTGCGGCCGTCGGCCGCGGCCTGCGCCAGTTCGCCGAGCACCATCAATTCCGGCAGCGGCGGCGCGGCGCCGATCCGCCAGACCTCGGTGCGGTCGCCGATCGTTTCCACCAGTTCCGGCGTGAAGAAAGAACGACAGGCACTCGTCGCCGCAGACATGGTCGTGGGTGCAGATGAATTCGTCGCCGGGATGGCCGACCAGGATCGATCCCGCCACCAGCTCGAACGAGCGGCCGCGGCTTCGGCAGCCGAAACTGCCCTTGCGCACATAGGAGATCGAGTGGCAGCGTACTGCTCCACGAACGGCGTGTCGTCCGGGCCGGCGCTGCAGCGGAAGTCGGACACCGAGATCGATGGGCGCTGCAGCAGGGTCGTTCGCGTCATGCCGCGAATTTAGCCCTGCGGGCGCGGCGGGGCAACCGGCAGCAGCACGTCGAACAGGGTCTTGCTGCTGATGGTGCCGCGCGCGCCCTCGATCGACAGCAGCCGGCGTTTGGAAATGACGCCGCCGTTCGGGGAGATCCTGTCGGCATAGCTGCCGGCTTCGAGCACGCGATGGCAGGGCACGATGATCACAAAGGGGTTACGGGCAAGCGCCTGCGCGACCGAATGCACCGCGCCGGAAGGCCTGAGCTTGGCGGCGACCTCGCCATAGGTGCGGGTTTCGCCGCGCGGAATGGCGCGCGTGAACTCGTAAACCCGCTGATTGAAGGCGTGGATGCCGGTCATGTCGAGCGTGACGTCGGAGAGATCGGCATGGTCGCCGCGCAGCAGCGCGACAATGCCCTCGATCGCGATTTCGACATTCAGCGGCGGGCGCAGCTCGCGGGCGTCGGGATAGAGCTGAAACAGCCGCTTGCGGGTTTCGATCTCGCGCGCCTCGGGGAGCTGCACGCCGACGATGCCGGGATGGCTCCATGCGATGCCGCATCGGCCGATACCGGTATCGAATATGGTGTACCCACGCCCCGCCATACGCTACTCACCCCCAAGGGCATCATAGCACCGTCGTAAAAAGGCGCATCTGGAAAATTCGGGTCTGGTTAAGGCGGGCGGGGAGGGCGGAAGTCCGGCAACCAGGACCGCGGTCTCGGCCAACCGGGGTTAGCGGACTGCCATGCAGGCGTCGTTGAACGGCGGAGGCGGCAGCACGTTTGAGCAGAATCAAGATATTAAAGGCGATTGAACCCTATAAGCTGCAGAATCAAGCGTTTTGCGATGATCGCCTTTGCGGAGCGGGGGCCAATGTTCAAGCGACGGAACGGAGCCAGACCATGGCGTGCCGCGAGCGCAATGGTCCTGACCGCGGCGCTGATTGCCGGACCGGCGACGGCGCAACCCGCGGCTGAGCCGCCTTCGGCACTCGCGCTGGTCACCGGCGCCACGCCGCCGTTTTCCGATGCGCCGGGGGAACGCGGTTTTCTGACACTGCTCGCCGAAGACGCATTCGGCCGTATCGGCATTCGAATCTCCGTCGTTCGATTGCCGACCGAGCGCGCACTGGCGAACGTCAATGCCGGCATCGACGACGGCGATGTTTTTCGCATCGGCGGCCTGCAGAAGACCTATCCCGATCTGCTGCAGGTGCCTGAACCGATTTTCGGATTCGAGTTCGTCGGCTTCACCACCGGCCTCGATTTTCCGGTCACGGGGTTCGAATCGCTTGCACGCTATGAGGTCGGGGTCGTGAACGGCTGGAAGTTCTACGAAAATCATCTCGGGACCGGACAGCACGTGACCTTCGTTCGTTCCATCGAACAGCTGTTCGAACTGCTCCGGCTCGGGCGCATAGATGTCGCGCTGCTGGAGCGCTATCAGGGTCTGTGGTGGGCAAGACGCGAGGCCAGGATGGACGTTCGCGTGCTGGAACGGGCGCTCGGGCGAGAAGACATGTTCATCTATCTCAACCGGCGCCATGCGGCGCTGGTTCCCCGATTGGCCGATGCTCTCCGGGCCATGAAGGCCGACGGCACCTATGAGCGGCTGCTTGGTCAAACCCTTCGTCGCCTCACCATGCTCGAGATTCGGCACGCGATGCTGATCAGCGCCCCCGATGTTGCCCTGCTGCGCCATCGTCCGGCCACGGCCGCCTTCCAAGGCGCGGAGCTGCGGTGACCGGAACAGAAGTCAGATCCGCCGGGAGGTTGCGTGGCATCCGCCATCTGTGGGAAATCCTGAGGGGCGATCCGGTCGCGCGCCGGCTCACGCTCGGCATCATTCTCTTCAGTACGTTTATCGCGGTCATAACGACCTCGATTCAACTCTATGTCGACTATCGTTTTGACGTCGCCGGAATCCAACGCCGATTTGACGAGATCAGGCACTCGGAAATACCGTTTCTCGTCAACAGCGTCTGGGTACTCGATGCTGTTCAAATCCAGACCCAGCTTGATGGTCTTGCCCGGTTGCAGGACATCGAAAGTCTGATCGTCTCGATCGACGGCCAGCCTCGCTGGAGAGCCGGCACCGCCACGTCGACCCACCGGCTCACGACGAGAATCCCGCTGGTCTATCATTACCGGGACACGGATATCACGATTGGCGAACTCGAGGTTATCGCCAGTCTCGACGACGTGCGCGCCCGGATTCTCAACAAGCTTGTTGTCGTGCTGCTGTCCAATGGCGTGAAGACATTCCTGGTAGGCATATTCGCGCTTTTCCTGTTTTACTCGCTGGTGACGCGCCACGTCGCCCGCGCGGCACACTATCTCACACAGGAGAATTTGCTGACGCCGACGGGCGGCGATCTGGCTCTCGAGCGCCGACAACATGCAACGTCGTTCGATTTTCTCGACCAGCTCGTCGCCGCGATCAATGATCTGCGCCGTAACCTGCTGCGCAGCCATCAACGACTGAGTAGCCTGTTCGAGGTGTCGCCGATCGGCATCGTGCTCGCATCCGGCGACGGTCGGCTGCTCGATGCCAATCCGGCGCTGTTGCGGATGCTCGGCTATACCCTCGACGAGCTGAAGCGGAAGAATTTGCGCGACCTGGTGTCTCCGGAACGCAACTCGGCCGACCTTCGGGAAGCTGACGATCTGCTCGGGACCGGGCGCCATGAACCCGTCGAAAAGGATCTCGTTGGGAAGAACGGCGCGCTGGTGCCGGCCAGGCTCAATAGCGCTGCCTTCCTCGGCCGCGACGGCGAGACGCTGCTCTGGCTGATGATCGAGGATGTCGGCGAACGACGCCGCATCCAGAAGGCCTTGCTGGAAAGCGAGCGCCGTCTGAACGGTTTTTTCGCCGCGGCGCCTGCCGGCATGTCGATCTTCGATCGCGAGGGCCGCTGGACCTATGTCAATCCGACGGCGACCCGGGCCTCCGGTTCGCCGGCGGAGTTGTTCATCGGCCGACGCCCGCGTGACGTGCTTTCACCGGAACTTGCCGCTGATGTAGAGGCTGCCATCGACAGGGTCCTGTCGACCGGCAAGCCGGAAATCAACGTGGAGTTCAGCGGCAGCACCTTCGCGAAACCGGGCAGGATTCGCCACTATTTGAGCTCGCTGTTCCCTCTCGCGATCAGCGAAGGGCGCGTGACCGAAATCGGTAACGTCATCATCGACACGACGGCCCTGAAGGAAGTCGAGGAGCGTCTTCGCCAATCGCAGAAGATGGATGCGATCGGTCAACTGACGGGAGGCGTCGCTCACGACTTCAACAATATCCTCACGGTGATCACCGGCACGGTCGAGATCCTGGCCGATGCCGTCGCCGACCGGCCGGATCTCGCCGCCATCGCCAGGATGATCGACGACGCGGCGACCCGCGGCGCCACCCTCACGCAGCAATTGCTCGCCTTCTCCCGCAAGCAGCCGCTGCAGCCGCGCAGCGTCGACGTCAATGCCCTGATTCTGGATGCCGCGAATCTGCTCAGGCCGACGCTCGGCGCGCACATCGAAATCGAAACGATGCTGGAGAAAAGTCCCTGGTTCGCGATCGCCGACCCCTCCCAACTGTCCACCGCCCTGATCAATCTCGCCATCAACGCCCGTGACGCCATGCCCGAAGGCGGCAAGCTCACATTCGAGAGCAGCAATGTCGTGCTCGACGAGGCCTATGCCCGGAGCAATCCGGATGCGGCGCCCGGTCCCTACGTCATGATCGCGGTGAGCGACACCGGCGCCGGTATTCCAGCGGCGATCCGCGACCGGGTGTTCGAGCCGTTCTTCACCACCAAGGAGATCGGCAAGGGCACCGGCCTCGGCCTGAGCATGGTCTATGGCTTCGTCAGGCAATCGCGCGGGCACATCAAGATCTACAGCGAGGAAGGCCACGGCACGACGATCCGGCTGTATTTGCCGCGTATCGCGGAGCAGCACTTGGCCCAGGACGTCGCGGCGGAACCCCGGACAATTCGGGGCGGCCACGAGACCATCCTGGTGGTGGAGGACGATGACCTCGTACGCAGCTTTGTGCTGGTGCAGCTGGGCAGCCTCGGTTATCCGACGCTGTCGGCCAAAAATGCGGTCGAGGCGCTGGCCATCGTCGACGGCGGGGCAGCGTTCGACCTGTTATTCACCGATGTCATCCTGACGGGCGGACTGAACGGCCGCCGGCTCGCCGATGAGGTGAGGAAACGGCGGCCTGGAGTGAAAGTGCTGTTCACCTCGGGCTATACGGAAAACGCGATCGTTCATCACGGCCGTCTCGATCCCGGCGTCGTCCTGCTCGCCAAGCCCTATCACAAGGCCGATCTGGCGCGGAAAATCCGCGAGGTTCTGGGGTAGCAGGACGCGCGGTCGGCCGCGGGTCCGAGGGGGCAATTCATAAACCTGAGGTAACCAGCGCTCGAATGTTGTATCCCCGGGCATGTTGCGGCCCACGGCGCGGGCGGCTACATTAAAGACATCACGTTGCCGATGACGCGGCAGATTGAATACGCCATCGACCTCGCCCTCAACGCGCCGCCCCAAAATCCAACCATCACAATGAAGGGTCTGCGCGGAATGAAGCGCGGCGAGGTTCGTATCGTCGCCCGCAAGAGGCCGCACCACGAGATCATTGACCCCGATCTCGTCTTCCCCGGCTGTCGTCAGATGCCGTCTCGCACGGGCCTGCCAATGGCTGGCAACGCTCTTCGGCATACGTTCAAGACGCTGCACGTCGGCCTCGGGATATCGCAGACGCTGTCGCACTTCCTAATGGGTCACGCGCTCGAAGGCGTGTCTGCGAAGTACATCGCCGAGTTGATCGTGGTCCACGGTCCCGCACTTCGAAAGGCGCAAGAGAAGATCAGCGCGCACGTGTTCGAACTGCTCGGGCTCAAGCTCGGCAGCCATAATGATGCGCCGCTCGTGCCGAGCATGCCGACCCGGTCCCGTGGGCCTACGGCCCGGCGGGGAAAGAGCAAAGCCGCCGCGTCGGGTTGAGATGGGGCAGGCGAGGGCGCAGGAGCACGCTAGGTACGCTTGCCCAGAGGGGCCGCCCCAAACCTGACCGGGTAGATCATGCCTATTGCAACTAACCCATGGCCGATGCCTAATCTGGCTGGCATGGCCAAGGGGGAATTGTATGAGGGCACTTTCGGTAATTGCCGCATTACTCGCTAGCGTCGTAGTCGCTCAGGCCGAAGAGGCCGCGCCAAGCCGGATCGATAGCATCACGAAGTCCGCACGCGACATGATACCTGCCATGCCGTCCATGCCATCTGTCTCCTTGCCGTCGATGCCGGACCTATCGCTTCCGGACTTCTCGGATGCAACAGGGCAGGCTGATGACCGAGTTCAATACCTTCACCCAACAAGTCGGCGATGCTCTGCCAATCCTCGAACAAATGGGTTATGAGGTCACGACCTTCAAAGTGACGTGGGGCCTCCCGCCGAAAGCTCGGCTACGCTTGAAATCGAATGGCAACGCCGACATCCAGAAAGTAAATGCCATAGCTGCCAAAGCGACGAGCGGCGGTGTGCTGGTCACGGCCCTCATAACCAGCGCGGCGACGGCGAAGCGCATCCAGAGCACAATGAAGCTCGGCACCGCTTACCTTGATGTGGACTTCGCTGTCCCGCCACGGGTCAATATGAAATTCGTCAGCCTCAAGGCCAATGAGAAAGAGGAATTGCCGCGCGACACGGACGACTTGGAGATTAGCTGCAAATAGAACAGCCCTAAACCTGCCGTAGGAGCACCCGTGTTCGACAACGTAACCAATGGGATTAAGGCGTGGCTCGTCGGCCTCTTTGCCTCTGCCATCAACCACACCACCCGGCCAGAAGATCGGGTGCTCGCGATACGTTGGCTCAGCCAGTCGCGTGACATCGTCGCCAGTGATGCGCGCTCTATCGAAAAATTGAAGGAATTAAATGCTCTGATTAATTCGCGCACCGCCATCGTAGCAATCGCGAAGAGCGTTTCTGAAACCGCTTCGAATTACCGGAAATCAAACCTCCCGCTCTCGATGAAAATTGCGTTGCCAGCGACGTTCGCGGCCATCCCGTTTGTTGGCAGTCATGCTGCTGGTATCGCGGCGTTTGGTGGCGCTCTTGGCGTCCCGGTTCTGTTGTTGGTTTTTCTCGGTACGGCTGGCATCACCTCGATTATCGAAGCAGTCGTAACAAGCCCCGAGGCGCGAACTCATATCGCTGAAATCATTGATGTCATCATCGAAGACGAGCGGCTACGTCGTACAAGCGCACAAATGAAGGCTGCAATGAAAGAGCAGCCGATGGACCCCACCCGTTTCGCCATGCCGGTGGAGGAGATGGCTCTCCGGCAGTACTTGCTCAGCATGGACCCCTTCAATTTCGAACAACATAGCATGAGCTTCTTTCATAGGGCTGGCCTTGAGGCTTGGGCTACTCGAAAATCGAACGACTTTGGTGTCGATGGCTTTGCCATCCACTCTGACGGCCTGATCATTGTCCAATGCAAGCGAAACTCGACAGAGAATAAAGTTGGCCGACCAACCATTCAGCAATTTAAGGGAGTTGTTGAAGAGCAGAATGCTTATCGCGGCTACGTCATCACCACGTCTACGTTTACAGAGGACGCGATTGCATCAGCCGCGCTGACAAGCAAAATCGCGCTCGTTGCGATGGATGATCTAGTGCGCTGGCATACAGAGCCGCCGATATTCTAGCCTAACCGCTAGCCACGTCGAGCGCAGCAAAAAGCCACCGCCCGGGTTGAGACATCGGCGACGGCTTTCCAGAAACGCGGGCGTGATACGCAACCCGGCGACCAATGTCGCCGCATCTTGTGAACAAAAAGTTATCCGCCTCCAAAGAGGGTCAAGGATTTTGATGGTGAGCATGAGGGCAACGCCTGCCGCCCAACCCCGCAACTATCTTGCTGTCCGGCGTTTCTCTTGAGGTGGTTCGTCCCTCGTGGCGACTAGCACAAAATAAGCCTAGGGGGACGCTAATGATCCAGAAATCGCTTGCAAAAACGCTGCAAAGACCATGAAGATGCTTAGGTTGTTTCTCGTGGAAAAGCTACTTGGAATGTGTTGCTTCAATTGCTGGGTCTGAAGGGAGATCGACCATGGCCGTAAGTGCAAAGGTTGCGGCGCGAATTTCTGGGCAACTTAAAAAATATCAAAGCATTTTGAAGGCCGCCAAACAGCGCGACATCAGCGAGGGTGACACTGTCACCATCATCACCGATATTCTCGCAGATGTTTTGGGCTATGATAAATACAAGGAAGTTTCGAGTGAGCACGCAATTCGGGGCACGTACGTAGACCTCGCTGTCACTGTTGATGAGAAAAGGCGTTTTCTCATCGAGGCAAAGGCCATCAACGTTGAGCTTAAAGATGCTCACGTAAAACAAGCCATCGATTATGCTGCGAATGAGGGCATTAACTGGGTAGTCCTCTCGAACGGCGCTGTCTGGCGTCTCTACTGCCTGAAATTTGGAAAACCCATCGACAAGGTTCTGGTATTCGAAATTGACATTCTATCGTGCGATTTTAAGAGCGATGACGTTATTTGTTGTTTTGGAAATCTCAGTTCGGAGGGGTATTCGAAGGATGCTCTGGCTGATCTTCTCAACGAAAAGCAAACCAGTAGCAAGTATACGATCACCGCCGTCTTGCGCTCGGAAGCCATGATCGATGCTCTTCGCAAAGAAGTTCGGAGATTGTCTGGTCTCAGGCTTGACCCGGACTATCTAAGCGCCTTGCTGGAAAACGAAATCATCAAGCGTGAACTGCTGGACAGCGATGAAGCGAACAATGCTGCTTCCTACGTCAAAAAATTACAGAAGGCCGTCGACAAAGAGCGTGCGACCGCAGGCGATGCGCCTGTGGCAGCTAAAATACCTGTTGCCTGAAATGTATGGACGCCACACATGGACGAGGTTTGGTCGCCGTGAGCGCATGTATGTGCCCATTGGCGTTCTTGGCCAAACCAACTCAGCTTCGGCTTCTAGGTCGGTCTGCAAACCCGACTTTGCTAATGGTAGCTTGGGTGTGGCGCTTGCCCGATCGCACTCAGGTAATAGTAAGAAGGCGAGGCCCGGCAATGCCGGACTTCGCTGCTTTTGGGGATATCCGAATAGCCGCCGTTGATGGCCTGATCAATCGTCGGCGACGGATCGATGGGGCCGCCGTCGCTCCACATCTTTTCATTCCAGCTTTGACAGGCGAGGTTGTCCGCTTCGCGGATCAGGGCCTCGCCCTCGCGCCGCTGCGCACGCTCGCCCTAGATGTCGGGGCGGATCGTTGGTGCCCTACCACCTGTCGCGGAGGGGTATGTTATAATTAATTTGGTCCAACCCCTGATTCGCGAATCCGCCGATCAAGAGTGCTAAACCCCAGAAAGGAGCACAGGAAGTGACCTATCAAACGAGCGAGGAGGCAAAACAAGAGTACATCACTAAAATGGCCGCTGCTTTGGGTGAGCAGTATGCGGAGCTTGTGCAAGAGATCGCGCAGTTGCACTTAACGTGGTTTGAATTTGTCGAACTATTCGGAACGAAGAAGAGCCGGATTGAACTGCTCAACAATGCTGCCCCCCATTTCTTTCGCATGGTGCAGGACCGCCTATGGGAAGCGGTGATGCTTGAGATCGCGCGCCTAACCGACCGATCATGTTCCTTCGGAGACCCAAACAAGCCGAATTTGACCCTCCGAAACCTGCCGACGCTAATCGACGACAAGAAGCTAAAGGCCGAAGTAGAGAGGCTGTGCACCGCTGCTTTCGACGGAGTTAAGTTTGCTCGCGACTGGCGCAACCGGCATATCGCGCACCGTGACCTTAAGCTGGCACTAGGCAAAGGCGGCACGCCGCTCCCGCAGGTCCCGTTAAAACAAGTGAATGACGCGCTAGCTTCCTTTGAGATCATCCTCAACACGATCTCGGGTCATTTCTTGAATTCCGAATATGGATTTAGATACATGCCGAGGCATGGCGGAGCACTTGAACTGATCTACTTGCTGGATGATGGCCTGACTGCGCAGAAGCAACGGCAAGCCCAAATTGCGGCGGGCGATTTTTCTTGGCAGGACTATTCGGCGAGAGACCTATAGCCAAGGGCCTCGGAAAAACGAAAGCCGCCGCGACGGGTTGAGATCGGCGCGACGGCTTGGGCATGATACGCGGCCCGGGGCGGAGTGTCGCCCCGCCGGGTAAAGAAACCATCAACCGTTTCTCGGCTCCTACGTGAGCGGCTTGGCACGGTTGGCCACAACGATTTTTGCTACTGGCCACCTTTGTCCTGTCCACCTTGGTACCAGCGACGCCGCGACGGCTCCGCAGAGGGGCAAGAAGACATGATGTTGCCGTCTTCCCGGCGGTTCGTGTAAGATCGCGGTGAGGCGTTAGGGGGTCGGAAAGAGGCGACCAAATAGGCGACCAAAAGCGCCGTAACCGAAGAGCTAAAAAGTGCAAGAAGTGCCCGGTTTTATTGAATAACTAGGCGGGCGTAGTTCAATGGCAGAACGGCAGCTTCCCAAGCTGCATACGAGGGTTCGATTCCCTTCGCCCGCTCCAACGCCCAGGGCCCGATCGGCGCTCCACGGACAGCAGCCTAGCTTTCGGCACGCATGATGCCTATATTCCACTTGTCGCAAGACGATGGCGCTGAAACTCAGAGCGGACCGCGGGCAGACCCGGGGGCAGTACCCGGCGCCTCCACCCTAGCAGCTCGAGCTTAAAGGTCTCATTTCGGTGAGATCGATTCTGCCGGAAGGCAGAATCCCTGGGCTGCTAAGGCGGGGGCGAAACAGGATCGATGGTCGCGAAGAAGCTCTGAATTGTGCCCGGCATGATACCGCCGTTATCGGGTCAAAAACCTAAATGCAAACGATAACGTTGCATTGAACGAAGTGCGCCTCGCGGCGTAACCGTTCGGGGTTCGGAGCACCTGGCAACAGAAGCTTCATCGCCGCGTCAACCCTCGGGTTGGCGCGGCTTTGTTTTGTGCCGTCCTCGCCGATCGGCGCCAACTTCAATTCCAGCCCTCGCCGTGGTAGACAGCGCAACGTCGATTCAGCGACAGAGATAAAGGGGCGTGCGTTGACCGAAGTCATCATCTCGACCGACACAACCCGCAACGGCCTGCTCAAGATCGCCGCCGCCGGCGTGCTGAGCGGCATTCTCACGCCGCTGATGCTGCCGCTGGTCGACAGGATCGACGGCGCGCACGGCGATCTCCGGATCGCGCTGCTGGCGCTGCCGTTCGCCGTGCTGGTCTTCCTCCTGGTGCGGCGCTGCAGCGCCAATCCGCTGATGGCGGCGCTGGCGGCGGCGATCGTCACCATGGTCGCCTTCGTGGCCGCGGTGAACGCCGCGGTCTTTGTCGACGCGCTGGCCGATAACGTGAGCAAGGCCGCAAGGAACGTCTTGTCCGGATTGGCCGGCGGTTTTGTCGGCGCCACCATCATGGCGCTGGGAATCGCGCTGCTGCCGTCAGGTCCGCGCCATGCCGCAGCCTGGCTGCCGATGTTGGCCGTCGGCACCGTTGCCGGCGCGCTGCTGGCGCTCGACAATGCGCTCGACCTCGATCTGACCTCGGTGCTTTTTCCGGTCTGGCAGGCCGG
This sequence comes from uncultured Alphaproteobacteria bacterium, assembly GCA_963825105.1. Lineage (GTDB taxonomy): Bacteria > Pseudomonadota > Alphaproteobacteria > Rhizobiales > Xanthobacteraceae > Bradyrhizobium. Next base: position 20,445 of record CAWGSB010000026.1, on the reverse strand, counting down.
CGTCGCAACCGGGCTGGCGACGGCCTTGCGGCGGACCAGGGTTTCCTGAAAACTATTCTTCCGACCCTCCGCTCCATCCAAAAGAAAAAATTCGATGTCGCAGCCGCTTCTGTTCCAGCCGATCACGCTTCGCGGCGTGACCGCCAAAAACCGCATCCTGATCTCGCCGATGTGCCAGTATTCGGCGGTCGACGGCGTCGCCAATGACTGGCATCTGGTGCATCTCGGCAAGTTCGCGCAAGGCGGCGCCGGCATCGTAATGGTGGAGGCGTCAGCGGTGACGGCGGAGGGCCGCATCACCCATGGCGATGTCGGGCTGTGGCACGACGGCCAGACCGCGCCGCTGGAGCGGATCGCGACGTTCCTGAGGGATAACGGCGCGGTGCCCGCGATCCAGCTGGCGCATGCCGGGCGCAAGGCCAGCATGCAGCGGCCGTGGTTCGGCAACGCCGCGCTCAATGCCGATGACCATGCGCGCGGCGACCTGCCGTGGCGCACCGTGGCGCCGAGCGCGATCCCGATGGACGAGGGCTGGCTGACGCCGGCGGCGCTCGACATTGGCGAGCTCGATAGTTTGCGCGAACAATGGCGGCTCGCCACCCTGCGCGCCGTCGACGCCGGCTTCGAGCTGCTCGAAGTCCACTGCGCGCACGGCTATCTGCTGCACGAATTCCTGTCGCCGCTGTCCAACCGCCGCAACGATGCCTATGGCGGCGACCGGCAGGGCCGGATGCGCTATCCGCTCGAGATCATCGAGACCGTCCGCGCGGCGTGGCCGGCGGAAAAACCGCTGTCGGTGCGCATTTCCTCGGTCGACGGCGTCGAAGGCGGGCTCGAGCTCGCCGATCAGATCGAATTCGCAGCTGAGGCCAAGGCGCGCGGCGCCGACCTGATCGACTGTTCCTCCGGCGGACTATTGGGTTCGGCGACCGCGGCGCGGATTCCGCGCGGCTACGGCTTTCAGGTGCCCTTTGCGGATGCGATCCGCAAACAGGCCGATATCGCCACCATCGCCGTCGGCCTCATCCTGCATCCGCAGCAGGCCGAGGATATTTTGGCGCGCGGGCAGGCCGATCTGATCGCGGTCGGGCGCGAGGCGCTGTTCGATCCGAACTGGCCGCAGCATGCGCAACTGGCGCTCGGCGCGCATGGCACTGAGGTGTTCGAATCCTGGCCGAAGCAATATGGCTGGTGGCTGGAGCGGCGCGAGCCGGGCCTGCGCAAGCTCGACGGTCCGCCCTTGCCGTTCCGGAAAGCGTGACGCGCAACGGCGATCGTGCGCGCCTCGCTAGACCATTTTCCATGGTGGCCTCATCCTTCGAGACGCCGCGCAAGAGCGCGGCTCCTCAGGATGAGGTTCTAGACCCTCATGGTGAGGAGCACGGCAACGCCGTGCGTCTCGAACCACGAGGCCGTGGCTGGGCGATGATGATTCGATCCAACCGGAAACCGCACTTACGGCGCGACGGTCAGCGTCGCCTTCATGTTGGGATGGTAGCGGCAATAATAGTCGATTCCGCCGGCCTTCTTCAAAACCAGGGTGACGGTCTTCTTCGGCGGCAAGGTCACGTCCCAGTCGCCGTTCCGCGCCGTCGCGGTATGGGCGAAGACGTCCTTGTTGATCCATTCGATGGTGTCGCCGACTTTCGCCGACGCCGAGGGCCAGCCAGCGAAAACCGGAGAGGCCGGTCATGACTGGCGCATCGCTTCGCTACCGCGCCGCGGTCACCATGATCTCGACATTGTACTGGGGCGCTGCGAGCTTGGCCTCGACGGTGGCGCGCGCCGGCGTGTTTCCCGCCGATACCCAGCCATCCCACACCGCGTTCATCTCGGCGAAGGTCCTCATGTCGGTCAGATAGATCGTCGCCGTCAGCAGCTTCGATTTGTCGCTTCCGGCTTTCTTGAGATGGCCGTCGATGATCGAGAGCACGTCCTGCGTCTGCTTGGTCACGCTTTCGCCGGCCGCCTTGTTGGCCACGACGCCCGCGAGATAGACGGTGTCGCCATGGATAACGACCTGGCTCATGCGCGGCCCGGTGTCGAAACGCTGGATGCTCATCTTCTTCTCCCGATGTGTGGCGCCGACTATCTAGCGCGCTGGAGCGTCATGCGCCACCGGGTTCTCGTGAGCGGTCTGCCTTTCGGCCTCAAGCGGCCGCCTTCGCCGCTGCGCGTCCGGCATTGCGGCCGGAAAACAGGCAGCCGCCGAGAAACGTGCCTTCCAGCGAACGATAGCCGTGCATGCCGCCGCCGCCAAAGCCGGCCGCTTCGCCGGCGGCGTAAAGTCCCGGCATGATCTTGCCGTCCTGGCCGAACACGCGGGAGTCGAGATCGGTCTCGAAACCGCCCAGCGTCTTGCGGGTCAGGATGTTGAGTTTTACCGCGATCAGCGGGCCGTGGGCGGGATCGAGAATCCGGTGCGGTTTGGCGGTGCGGATCAGCCGGTCGCCGACATAGCGGCGCGCATTGTGGATGTTCATCACCTGCGTGTCCTTGACGTAAGGATTTTCGATCTCGCGGTCGCGCGCCTCGATCTGGGCTTTGAGGTGATCGAGCTTCAACAGGTTGTCGCCGACGAGCGCGTTCATGGCGCTGACGAGATCGGCGAGGTTGTCGCGCACGATGAAATCCGCGCCCTTGGTCTTGAACGCTTCCACCGGCGCGGGCGCGCCCTTGTTGGTGGCGCGGCGCGCGGTCATCAGCCAGCTCTTTCCGGTGAGGTCAGGGTTCTGTTCGGAGCCGGAAAGGGCAAACTCCTTCTTGATGATGCTTTGGGTCAGCACGAACCACGAATAATCGTAGCCGGTCGACATGATGTAGTGCAGCTGGCCGAGCGTGTCGGAGCCGGGAAACAGCGGCGAGGGCAGGCGCTTGCCTGTCGCGTCGAACCACATCGACGACGGCCCGGGCAGGATGCGGATGCCGTGGCGCGGCCAGATCGGCGCTCCAGTTCCTGATGCCCTCGACGTAATGCCACATCCGGTCGCGGTTGATCAGCCGCGCGCCGGCGGCCTCGGTGATGCCGATCATCCTGCCGTCGACATGTTCGGGCACGCCCGAGATCATGTTTTTCGGGGCATCGCCCAGCCGCTTCGGCCAGTTCTGCCGCACCAGGTCGTGATTGCCGCCGATGCCGCCGGAGGCGACGATCACGGCCTGCGCTTTCAGCGTGAAGTCGCCGGTCGACCTTGCGCGAGCTGCTCTTGCCGCGCTCGGCATGGTCAGGCTCGAGGATCGCGCCGGTGACGCCATCGACGGTGCCGTTGGTGACGCTGAGCGCATCGACGCGGTGGCGGAACCGGAACGTCAGCCGGCCGCTCGACTGCGCCTCGCGTGCCCGCCGCTCGAACGGTTCGACGATGCCGGGGCCGGTGCCCCAGGTGACGTGAAACCGCGGCACCGAATTGCCGTGGCTCATGGCATCATAGCCGCCGCGCTCGGCCCAGCCGACCACGGGGAAGATGCGATGGCCCATCGCGCGCAGCCAGCCGCGTTTTTCGCCCGCCGCGAAGGCGACATAGGCTTCAGCCCAGCGTCTCGGCCAAAGGTCCTCGTCGCGGTCGAAACCCGCCGACCCCATCCAGTCCTGCAGCGCCAGGTCAAAACTGTCCCTGATGCCGAGCCGGCGCTGTTCGGGGCTGTCGACCAGAAACAATCCGCCGAACGACCAGAAGGCCTGGCCGCCAAGGCTTTGTTCGCCCTCCTGGTCGACCACGATGACGCGCTTGCCGGCGTCGGTGATTTCGGTGGCGGCGACGAGGCCCGCCAGCCCCGCGCCGACCACGATTACATCCGCATCATCGGCCATTGCGTTTCCCCCGGCTCCGAAAACGATTGAAGCGCGCGGCATTGTCGGCGGTCAACGGCAAATGGCCGGCGCGGGCGGCCCCGGCGCGGCAAGAAAATGTTAACTTGTTCCACTTTGGGACCTTTCGGAGGCAAGGTGCAGCGCGCCTGCAACACTTGATTTGAATTTGTTTTGGGCGGCCCCGCGCATCTGGACAAAATCCCGCTCCCGCAACACGCTGGCGAAAGTCTTGCATCACTCAAGTCGATCGGATTCGGGTCGGCGGATTTGGACTGGGGCTGGATATGAAGCTCGTGACGGGGTTGCTCGCGGCGGTTCTGCTTCTGGCAGGGGTGGGCGCGAGCCACGCGGTGGTCCGGATTGCCGACGATCGCGGCGGCCGGATCGGCACCTACGTCGACAAATATCAGGGCCTGCGCACCTCGGGCGAAACGGTCATCATCGACGGCCTGTGCGCCTCGGCCTGCACCATCGTTCTCGGCGCGGTTCCGCACGACAGGATCTGCGTGACCTCGCACGCCAATCTCGGTTTCCACGCGGCGTGGGATTTCGGCGCCAACGGCCGCGCGGTCACCAATCCCGAAGCCACCCAGATGCTGTACTCGATGTATCCCTCGCCGGTGCGGCGCTGGATCGCCGCGCGCGGCGGGCTGACGCCGCGCATGATCTTCCTGCGCGGCAAGCAGCTGCATGAGCATGTACAAGCCCTGCTATCTCGACGCCCAGGCGTCGGTGTCGCGGTCATCCGCCCGCCGGGATCACGATTTGCGTCCGCGTAACGTGATTGCGCCCACTCCGGCCGTGCTTGCCCGGCAGCCCGACTAGCCCTATCTGAACATGACAGGCGGCGACCGGCGGCAACGCCGGTCATGTCCTGTTGATTGGCGCGTATTCCGCAAAAGCATGCCCTCGACTTGATCGGGGTGGGCACCGGTTTTGCGGTCAGAATACGCGCAGTTGATGGGTTCGTGCATGGCTCAGCCAATTTCCACGCAACAGGAAGTGTCCGCCGCGACGGGCCCGGCGCAGGGCCGTGCCGGTGCTGGTGGTAGCCGGCGCGGGCCTCGGCGCAGCCCTCCTGCTCGGCGCGCTGGTGTTGTGGTTCCATTACGGGACGGCGGTCTTCTTCGAGATGATTGCCTCCGGCATCGCCGCCTGCTTCTGATCCGGACACAAGGAATTCATGATGGATCGGACCACCCGCCCGCTGGTCATCGTCGCAGCATTCGCCGGTCAGCCTGGTGGTCGGCCTGGTGCTGATGCTGTGGGCGCTGGGAGGATTGAAGAATGTGGCGGCGCCTGCCGCAATCGGCGGGCCGTTCCAACTGACCGACCAGAGCGGCCAGACCGTGACCGAAAAGAACCTGCAGGGCCGCCCGACCCTGATCTTCTTCGGCTTCACCCATTGCCCCGACATCTGTCCGACCTCGCTGTTCGAGATTTCCGAGGTGCTCAAGGCGATGGGCAAGGACGCCGACCGCGTCAACGCCTATTTCATCTCGGTCGATCCCGAGCGCGACACCACGGCGGCGATGAAGGATTATCTGTCGAGCTTCGATCCGCATCTGAAGGGCCTGACCGGCAATCCCGACCAGGTGGCGAAGGTGATTTCCGCCTACCGGGTCTATGCCAAGAAGATCCCGCTCAAGGATGGCGACTACACCATGGATCACACCGCGCTGATCTATCTGATGGATCGCGACGGCAAATTCGTCTCCCCGTTCAACCTCAAGCGCACGCCCGAGGAGGCCGCCGCCGATCTGAAGAAGTATCTCTGAGCGGCGGCGCGGCTTTCTTCTCCCCTCCCTCCACGCGCATCGCGCGTGGCGGGTCCGAGGCGAGCAAAGCTCGCTCTCGAGGTTGGGGGTGGGGGGTCTGTCCGCAGCAAGCCGCTGCTTCAGTGATCGCCGCACCACCCCCCACCCCCAACCCCTCCCCGCCGCTTCGCGGGGGGAGGGGAGAAGAGAGCCGCGACATTCGCGTTATCGGCCGGATGGTCTATAAGGCCGTCGACTTCCTGAGAAAACCGCCGGCAATGCGACCCCAGACAGCCTCATTCTCAACGGAAGATTGCTCCGAACACTCCGCGCCGTCCTGGCGGTGGCCGGCTTGTCGCTGGCGGCTTTGCTGGCTGTGATGCTGTTGGCCGGCGGTCCCGCGCACGCGCAAAATATTGCAAAACCGGGCACCGAGGCGGCGCCGCAGGCCGTCCCCGGCTTCTGGGATCCGCGGCGGCGGCCGGACCGGCCCGATCTGTCCCGCCTCACCGTGATCCGGTTTCTGACCGAGACCGACTATCCGCCGTTCAATTTCACCGGCCCCGACGGCAATCCCGGCCGGCTTCAACGTCGATCTGGCGCGGCAGCTCTGCGACGAGATCAAGGTCACCTGCACCATCCAGATGCGGCGGTTCGAGACGCTGCTCGATGCGATCTCCAGCAACCGCGGCGACGCCATCATCGCCTCGCTGGCGGTGACGCCGCAACTGCGCGCCCGTGTCGATTTCACCGATCCCTATTACCGGGCGCCGGCGCGGTTCGTGTCGCGGCGCGACGCCGTGATGCCGGAGATTCGTCCCGAATATCTCGAAGGCAAGAAAGTCGGCGCCATCGCCGGCTCCTCGCACGAGGCCTATCTCAAGGCGATGTTCACCGACGCCGAACTGCATTCCTATCCCAACGACGACGCGCTGCGGCTGGCGCTGCGGCGCGGCGAGGTCGATTTCATTTTCGGCGACGCGATCTCGCTGGCGTTCTGGATCAACGGCACCGATTCCGGCGAATGCTGCGCGTTCTCGGGCGGGCCGTTTGTCGAGAGCCGCTATTTCGGCGAGGGCATCGGCATCGCCGTGCGCAAGGGCAACGACCTGTTGCGGCAGGCGCTGAACTGGGCGCTGTTCCGGGTCTGGGAAAAAGGCCGCTACACCGATCTGTGGCTGCGCTATTTTTCCGTGAGTCCGTTCTAGCAGCTTGACCGTCATTGCGAGGAGCGACGCGACGAAGCAATCCAATCTTCCTTTGATTGCCTGTGGATTGCTTCGCTTCGCTCGCAATGACGGTTATATTGACAAGCAGGCCAGCTTCCTGGCCCCGGAGACAGCCTTTTTAGATGTCCACGATCGATCTTGCCGCCAGTCCGAGCGATCTGCGCTCGCTCGCCGAACAATCCAACGCCTGGCCGTTCGAACAGGCCAAGGCGATCGTCGCGCGGCTGAAGAAGAAACCGAAGGACGAGGTGCTGTTCGAGACCGGCTACGGACCGTCGGGCCTGCCGCATATCGGCACCTTCGGCGAGGTCGCGCGCACCACCATGGTGCGCCATGCCTTTCGCGTGCTGACCGAGGACAAGATCAGGACCCGGCTGATCGCGTTCTCCGACGACATGGACGGCCTGCGCAAGGTGCCGGACAACGTGCCGAACAAGGAGATGCTGTCGGAGCATCTCGGCAAGCCGCTGACCAGAGTGCCGGATCCGTTCGGCACCCATCCGAGTTTCGGCGCGCACAACAATGCGCGGCTGCGCGCGTTTCTCGACACCTTCGGATTCGACTACGAATTCGCGAGTTCGACCGACTACTACAAGTCGGGAAAGTTCGACGCGACGCTGCTGCTGATGCTGGAGCGGATCGACAAGGTGATGGCGATCATGCTGCCGTCCCTGCGCGAGGAACGCGCGGCGAGCTATTCGCCGTTCCTGCCGATCTGCCCGCGCACCGGCGTGGTGCTCTATGTGCCGATCGTCGGCACACGACGTGAAGGCCGGCACGATCTCCTATGACGATCCCGAGACCAGAGAGCGCGTCACGCTTCCGGTCACCGGCGGACATTGCAAGCTGCAATGGAAGCCGGACTGGGCGATGCGCTGGGTCGCGCTCGGCGTCGACTATGAAATGGCCGGCAAGGACCTGATCGATTCGGTCAAGCTGTCGGGCAAGATCTGCACGGCGCTCGGCGGCCTGCCGCCGGAAGGTTTCAACTACGAACTGTTCCTCGACGAAAAGGGCCAGAAAATATCAAAGTCGAAGGGCAACGGGCTGACCATCGACGAATGGCTGCGCTATGCGTCGCCGGAATTGCTGTCGCTGTTCATGTATCGCGAGCCGAAGTCGGCGAAGCGGCTGTACTTCGACGTGATCCCGCGCAACGTCGACGACTACCAGCAATTCCTCGAAGGCTTTCCGCGGCAGGACGCGCAAGCAGCAGCTCGCCAATCCGGTCTGGCACATCCATGCCGGCCATCCGCCCAAGGCCGACATGCCCGTCACGTTCCAGTTGCTGCTGACGCTGGTGTCGTCGTCGAACGCGGAGAACGCCGCGACCCTGTGGGGTTTCATCGGGCGCTATCGTCCCGGCGTCACGCCGCAGACCCATCCGAAGCTCGATGCGATGGTCGGCTACGCCATCAACTACTATCGCGACTTCGTGGCGCCGACCAAAAAATTCCGCGAGCCGACCGACACCGAGCGCGCCGCGCTGCAGGATCTGCGCGATGCGCTGTCGAACATGCCGGCGGACGTCGACCGCCGAAGAGATCCAGAACGTGGTCTACGAGATCGGCCGGCGCGAGCCGTTCCTCGACCCGTAAGAAGGGCAAGGACGGCCGGCCGGGCGTCTCGCTCGACTGGTTCAACATGCTCTACCAGGTGCTGCTCGGTCAGGAAAAAGGCCCGCGCTTCGGCTCCTTCGTCGCGGTCTATGGCCTTGTCGAATTCGGTGGCGATGATCGACGGCGCGCTGGCGAGGTCGGCGTAGTCAAGCGACCAGTTGGTTTCCCCTCAACCGGCACTGTGCAGACGACGCGGATTGCGCTACAATGCCGGGCTATAAGAAACCGATCCAAGCCTCCGTCGAGGGGCAGACAACGCGGGGAGCATGCTCATGCAGTTCAGGGTTTCGCCGAAGACGCTTGCGATTACAGCGCCGAGGAATGGCAGGCGCGTGTCGATCTCGCGGCGGCGCACCGGCTGGCCTTCATGCACGGTTTCAGCGAGGGCATCTTCAACCATTTGACCTTCGTGGTGCCGGGCCGCAGCGACCGCTACTACCAGATCCCGTTCGGGATGCATTGGTCCGAGGTGACGGCCTCCTCCTTCATGGAAGTCGGCATCGACGACGGCGAGGTCAAGCGCGGCGACGGCGAGGTGGAACGCTCCTGCTACTGCATCCATGCGCCGATCCACAAGGCGCTGCCGCAGGCCAAGGCGGTGTTTCATACCCACATGCCCTATGCGAGCGCGCTGACGCGTCTCGAAGACCCGCGCATCAAGGAGATCGGCCAGACCGAGGTCGGGATGTCCGGCGAGATCGCCTATGACGACGAATACACCGGCCCGGCGCTCGATCCGGCCGAAGGCGCTCGCCTCGCCAGGGTGATCGGCGACAAGACGGTGTTGTTCATGGCCAATCACGGCATCTCCACGGTCGGCGAGACCGTCGCCGACGCCTATGACCGGCTCTATTACATCGAGCGCGCGGCGCAGGTTCAGATCTACGCGATGTGGACCGGGCAGCCCCTGAAGCAGCTCCCCGACGCCGTGGTCGAGAAGACCAAGCGGGATATCGGCGGGACCGGCCTCTACAAGGGCCCAACCCCGGCGCAGCGGCACTTCGATGCCTTGAAGCGCATCCTCGACCGCAAGGAGCCGGACTACGCGTCGTAAGGCGGTAGCGACGGAAATGATTATTGTCGTCCCTGCGAAAGCAGGGACCCATAACCACAGGTGCGCGTTTTTCTAAAAGCTGGAGCGGCCATTCGACGCAACAACAGCTATCGGTGGTTATGGGTCCCGGCTCAAGGCCGGGGAAGCTCTTGCCTGCGATGAGATGCTCGCTCGACCGGTGAAAGCGAAGCTGCAGCAGTTCGTATTTGACGTCGCCGAGCGTCATCGTGTTGCCCTTGGCGAAATTCAGCTGAATGGTGTGTCCGTTGTTGACGATGGTTCGGCGCGCCTCGCCCAGTTGATTTCGAGCGCCGGCAACCGCGATTTGATCGTCGCGCCGATATCGATCGGCGATTGTTGCGAGCCGATCGCGCAGACCTTGTTGGCGGCGTCGAGATCGCCCCATTTCGCCGGGCCGCCGTCGCCCTCATAGCTCCAGCGTGCGCCTTCCGCGGCAATCCCCTTATGGGCGCAGAGCGGGCAAAGGCCAGGCCCGCCATGGCCTTTAGCGCGTTGCGACGGTTCATCGCTGATCCCCGACCTTATGAACATTCGAGCGCCGAAAAATTCAGCGCGCGCGTGAACGTATTGAAGGGGGCGGGGAGCCGCAAGTTCATCGACGGGCAATACTGGCTCGCCCACACGATCCGCGCGATCCACTCGACGTCGGCGGCCGCAAGCGTGCGGTCGACATGGTTGGGATTGAGCGATTGCAGCTCCAGCGTCTTCGCGGTCCGGCGCTTCAGTTCCTTCACCATCACTTCGCCGGCCTTCGTTTTCACCACCACGCGGTCGCCGCGCCGGATCGGCGTGCCCGGCGACACCACGATGACGTCGCCGTCGCGATAGGCGGGCTTCATCGAGTCGCCGGAAATCTCCAGCGCATAGGCGTGCTCGTCACTGACCGAAGGCAAGGCAACCTCGTCCCAGCCCTTGCCGGTCGGGAACCCGCCGTCGTCGAAATGGCCGCCGGCTCCCGCCTGTGCGAAGCCGAGCAGCGGCACCGACTGCACGGTCCGCGCGGTATCGCCGATCAGCTGCACGAAGGTGTCGATGGAATTGTTGGTGGCGGCGAGCGCCTTGGCCACCGATTCGGTCGAAGGCCAGCGTTCGCGGCCGTCGGGCGTGATGCGCTTGGATTTGTTGAAGGTGGTGGGATCGAGGCCGGAACGTTTGGCGAGCCCCGAGGGCGACAGTCCGCCGCGCTCGGCCAGCCGGTCCAGCGCGGTCCAGATCTGGTCGTGGGTCAGCGTTTTCGCTGTTTTCGGCTGTTTGGCCATCGTCGAATCCGGGTCAGCGGCTAGGAATTATTCCCTGAATAAACCGGTTTTCACGATCCGGCGCAAGAGCTGGAATGCGACCCTTGAAGTGCGCGAGGGGCGCCGATACGGTCGGCGCGCGGTCCGGAAATCCCGGGAAATCCCAAGACACTCAACGACAAGCAGGACGCCGGAACTGGTGCGGCCGATTTGAAGTTCCTGCAGAATTTGCGGAGAACTCATTGAGGAACTCCAAATCGATAAGCCGCACCAGGATTAGTTATTTTGTAGTGTCCCTTTCGATTCCGAAGTTCGCATCAGAGGGTACCGCAACGACGAGCGAACTTCGGAATCGGGACACTGTGCGCAGGATCTACAAAATCTGTCCCGCTTCGGCCTGGCGCGAGGCCGAGCGGCAAGGCGTGTACCGCGGCAGCGCCGACGATGCGCGCGACGGGTTTATTCATTTTTCCGGCGCCGCGCAGGTAGTGGAGACCGCAAGAAAGCATTTCTTCGGCCAGACCGGACTGTTCCTGATCGAGGTCGACGCCGACGCGCTGGGCGATGCGCTGCGCTGGGAACGCTCGCGCAACGACGAGCTGTTTCCGCATCTCTACGGCGAACTCGATCTCGGCGCGGTCACCGCCGTGCTCGACATGCGCGCGCGGTCCGACGGCACTCACGACATTCCGGAGCTTAAGCCGTGATCCGCGCCTTCGATGCCTTCTCGCTGCCGCTGCTGCGCTGGTTCGATCCGGAGGACGCGCACCGTCTGGCGATCCAGGGCCTGAAGCTGCTGCCGCCGATGCGGCCGCGGCCGGACGATGCGAAACTGGCGGTGCGGGCGTTCGGCCTGAATTTTCCCAATCCGATCGGCATGGCGGCGGGCTTCGACAAGAGCGCGGAAGTGCCCGATGCGCTGCTGCGGCTGGGTTTCGGCTTTGTCGAAATCGGAACCGTGACGCCGCAGCCGCAGAGCGGCAATCCGCGGCCGCGGCTGTTCCGGCTGGAGCGCGACGAAGCCGTGATCAATCGCATGGGATTCAACAATGACGGGGCCGAAGCGGTGCTGCGGCGGCTGGCGGCGCGCGCGCATCTTGCCGGCATCGTCGGCGTCAATGTCGGCGCCAACAAGGATTCCGCCGACCGCGTCGCCGATTATGTGAAACTGATCGAAACCTTCGCGCCGGTGGCGAGCTATTTCACCGTCAACGTGTCGTCGCCGAATACGCCGGGCCTGCGCAACCTGCAGCAGGCCGCGGCGCTGGACGATCTCCTGGCCAAGGTGATCGATGCGCGCGAGCGGGTGCGGCAGAACGCCGGCGATTTGCCGGTGCTGCTCAAGATCGCGCCCGATCTCAGTCTCACCGAACTCGACGACGTCGTCCAGATCGCCCGCTCTCGCCGCGTCGACGGCATGATCGTGGCCAACACCACGCTGACGCGGCCCTCGACCCTGCGCGAGCAGGCCCGCGCCAAGGAGCAGGGCGGATTGTCGGGAAGGCCGCTGTTCCGGCTGTCGACCCGGATGGTGGCGGAGACCTATGTGCGCGCCGAGGGCGCGTTTCCGCTGATAGGGGTCGGCGGCATCGACTCGGGCGGCGCCGCACTGACAAAGATCCGCGCCGGCGCCAGCCTGATCCAGCTTTATTCGTCGCTGATCTACAAGGGCCTTGGCCTCGTGGACGACATCAAGAACGATCTCGCCTCGACGCTGCTGCGCACCGGGCGGGACTCGCTGTCCGAAATCGTCGGCGCCGATGCGGCGACGATCACCGCCGAGGACTGGCCGGTTTAACTGGGCAAGCACCATGGCCTCATGGTTCGAGACGCGCGGCGTTGCCGCGCTCCTCACCACGAGGGTCTGGAAGACCTCATCCTGAGGAGGCGCGAAGCGCCGTCTCGAAGGATGAAGCCCCTCACTAGTGTCCTGATCGGCAAATCAGTTACATTCTAGCCTGGCTTTAGACCGGGAGGCTGGAATGGGCAAGGGACGAGCTGTCGCAATTGTACCCGATGATGTGGAGAGGCGCGAGCTGACGGCTCTGACGCGCAAGCACGGCGCGCCGCAGGCTCTGGCGGAGCGAGCGCGCATTGTGCTGGCGGCAGCTGGCGGGTCGAAGAACAAGGCGATCGCGTCGAAGCTTGGGGTCTGCACGCACACGGTCGGTACCTGGCGCAATCGCTTTGCCGAGCGAGGAATGGACGGTCTCTACGACGAGCCGCGTCCCGGCGCACCGCGCGAGATAGGTGACGACGAAATCGCGAGCACGATCCGCAAGACGCTGGAGACGCGGCCAAAGGGTGGCGACCCACTGGAGCCTCAGGAGCATGGCCAAAGAGATCGATCATGCGCCTTCGACGGTGCATCGCATCTGGCGCGCCTTTGGTCTGCAACCGCATCGCGTCGAAACTTTCAAGCTCTCCACCGATCCGCTGTTTGTGGAGAAGGTACGCGATATCGTCGGGCTCTATTTGTCGCCGCCAGAACGCGCTATCGTGTTGTGTGTCGATGAGAAAAGCCAGGTGCAGGCGCTCGACCGCACGCAACCGCTGTTGCCGATGCGGCCTGGACAGGTCGAGCGGAGAACCCACGATTACAAGCGGCACGGGACGACATCGTTGTTCGCGGCGCTCGATGTGAAAGCCGGCACCATCGTCGGCAAGTGCATGGCCCGCCACCGCGCGAGCGAGTTCCGCAAATTCCTGGACGAGATCGAGCGCAATGTGCCGGCCAACCTTGACGTTCATATCATCATGGACAATTACGCAACCCACAAAACCAAACCGATCCGCGACTGGTTCGCCAAGCGCCCGCGCTGGCACGTGCACTTCACGCCAACCTCAGCGTCATGGATCAACCAGGTCGAGCGCTTCTTCGCACTGTTGACCGAGCGAGCCCTGAAACGAGGCGTGTTCCGCTCCGTCGCCGAACTCGAAATTGCGATCAAGGCTTACATCGAGGCTACCAATGCCAACCCCAAACCGTTCCGCTGGACCAAGGCCGCCGACGACATCTTGGCCAGCATCCACCGCTTCTGCCTTCGCACACTCGCCGCAAACGCCTAGAATGAAGCTGACTTCAAAATCAGGACACTAGAATTGGCTTACAGCTCGATCGTCATCCCGTCGCTCGCCGCGGTGTAGGCGAGCGTATCCAGCCGGCCGAGCATGTCGTCGCTCATATGGGTGAGCACCAGCCGCTTCGGCTTGATCTCGGCGAGATGTGCCTCGAGCGTTTTCAGGCTGAGGTGGTTCTTCACGATCCTGTCGTAGTAATAGGCCTCGGCGATGAACAGGTCGGCGTCGCGCGCCGCCGGGATCAGCGTCTCCGTCCATTCGGTGTCGGCGCTGTAGGCGATGACGCGGCCCTCGGCCTCGACCCGGTAGGCCAGGAACGGCCCGCCGGATTCGCCGTGCACGACCGGATACGGCGTGACCTCTACCGCGCCGAAGCTGCGCGTCTCCTCCGGCTTGAGCGCGACGACCGAGAGATCGAAACGCTGTTTCGTCCTCGATGAGTTCTCGAACAGCGCTTCCATCACCTGCGTCAGCCGCGTCTCGATTCCCTCGGGCCCGCGATCACCAGCGGCCGGGTCCGGCGGCGTGAACTGCGCGTCGAGCAGCAGGAACGGCAAGCCGGCGAAATGATCGCCGTGAAAATGCGTGATCAGGATGAGGTCGATATCGTCGCGCGCGATGCCGAGCCGCTTCAGCGCCGGCAGCGACGAGGCGCCGCAATCGATCAGGAAATTGACGCGCTCGCCGGTCGACGTGAAAGCAGGTGTTGTAGCGGCCGCCGGAACCGAAGGCGTCGCCGCAGCCGACAAATCGCAATTGCATCGGTCGCCTGCCCGGCTTCCGAAGAAATGCTATCGCCCGCGCGGCGTGCCGAACAGCCGCGACACGAACCAGACCGGGATCACGATCACGGCGCCGAGCAGGAAGTAGCGCCACAGCCAGTTGATGGCGTCGAAGCCGAGATCCCAGATCCGCTGGAACAGCAGCCGGATGCTCTTGACGATATTCCAGGGATCGAAGCCGATGGCGGCGAGCACCACGCCGACCAGGATCGACAGCAGGATCAGCCGAAACGCCACCGTCAGCGGCGAGCCGCCGAGAAAGCGGGTGAGGCCGTCATTGGCTGCCGGCAATTCCCGGGTGTCGTTGGGCATCGATGGTCTCCCGCGCGGATTCGCCCGCATACTCTAGACCAGTGCAGGGCAGATGGGGAACCCGCTCGTTGGCGTCAATGGCCCTGCCGGTGTCACTCGATTTTGGCGCGTGGTCGTCACGCGCGCCGGTATCCACTTCGCTGGAAAACGCTACCCTGATTCGGTCGGCTTTCAGCATCCGCTCCAGCGTTTCCAGCCGGTCGGCCTCGCGCGGCGGCTTGTCCCAGCGCAGCCGGCTGATGCGGGGAAACCGCATCGCCACGCCGGATTTGTGCCGCGGCGAGCGCTGCAAGCCCTCGAAGGCGACTTCCAGCACCAGCCCCTGATCCGGCTCATGCACCACGTGCCGGACCGGTCCGAATTTTTCCGTAGTGTTGCGGCGGACGAAACGGTCGATCTGCAACAGCTCCTCGTCGGTGAAGCCGAAATAGGCCTTGCCGACCGGCACCAGCTGCTCGCCGTCCTCGCCCGATGGTCCAGACCCCGAAGGTATAGTCCGAATAATACGACGAGCGCTTGCCGTGGCCGCGCTGCGCATACATCAGCACGGCATCGATGATGTGCGGGATCGCGCTTCCACTTCCACCATTGGCCCTTGGGGCGGCCCGGCAGATAGAGCGCGTCGCGGCGCTTCAGCATCACGCCCTCGACCGCCTCGGCATCGTCGCCGGCGCCGGCGCCGGCCGGATTTTTGCGCGCCGACGTCAGCGCGTCCCAGCTGTCGAAGGCGATCATCGGCGACAGGTCGACCCGGGGATCGCCGAGTTTTGCGACGAAGGCTTCGAGCCGCTTGCGGCGTTCGGCAAACGGCAGCGCGCGCAGGTCGGTGTCGTCCTCGCCGAGCAGGTCATAGGCGCGCAGGTGGATCGGATATTCCTTCATCAGTTTCGGCGAGACGACTTTGCGGTTGAGGCGCTGCTGCAGCACGTTAAAACTCTGCACCCGGCCGTCGCGCACCACCAGCAGTTCGCCGTCGATGGCGCCGGGCAGATGCAGCGACGGCAGCAGGTCGGGAAAACTCCTGGTGATGTCCTCGCCGCTGCGCGAATAGAGCCGCGCCACGCTGTGGCCGTGCGCGTCGCGGCCGCTGACCGCCTGCACGCGAATGCCGTCCCATTTCCATTCCGCGATGTAATCGGCGGCGTCGAGATTGGCGAAGTCGGTATTCTCGATCGCATGCGCCAGCATCACCGGGCGGAACGGCGCCGGATCGAGATTGACCGGTTTTTCGGCGCGGCCCTCCAGCCAGGCGAACAGATCGAGATAGGGCGGCGGTCGAGCCCCGGCCACATCAGTTCGATCTCGTGCGGGTCCTTGTCCCCGAGCTCGGCCGCCGCGGTCTTGGCGAGCCGCGCCGAAATCCCGATCCGCATCGCGCCGGTGACGAGTTTCAGCAGCGCCCAGCGGCCGGTCTCGTCCAGCTCGTCGAGCCAGCGCGCGAGCTGCTTTGGCAGTTCGGTCTTGCCGAGGCGTGCGAAGCGTGGTGACGACTTCGGTGAGGGTGGGAGGCGGCGGGTTGTTGTGGAGGCTCGATCATTGAGCACGCGCGTGACTGCTCCCCTCCCTCCCGCGCAGCGCGGGAGGCGGAGAGCGGTCGAGCGCGTTGGCTGTGGACGTCCGGGTCGGCGGGCTCGTTTCTCGAGGTGGCTGCCGATGCGGCTGCCCCCCACCCCCAACCCCTCCCCCGCAGCGCGGGAGAGGGAGCAGAGTGCTTGTGGAGCAGTCTTCGGCCACATCAGCGCCACCGTCTCCGAGAGATCGCCGACGTAATCATACGACAGCGCGAACAGCACCGGATCGGTGCGCGCGGCGATCAGGTCGCGGATCAGCCCCGGTTTTGCGTGTTTGAACGACAACGCGCCGGTGAGCGCCGCCAGCGCATAGCCGCGGTCGGGATCCCCGACCTCGCGAAAATAGTCCGTGAGCAGCCGCAGCTTGTTGTTGCGGCCGGGCTCGTAGGCGAGGCGGTCGAGCAGTTCGGCGAAGCGGTTCATGCCTCGGCTCCTCGCCCGCCGGCGCCGCATCGCCTTCATCCTCGTCGCCATAGCCGACCAGATCGAGCGGCCGCGCGGCGAGGCCCTTTGTCGTGCACCAATGCACCAGCGCGTCTTCCTGGCCATGGGTGACCCAGATTTCGCCGGCGCCGGTCGCCGCGATGGTCGCGGTCAGCCCGTCCCAGTCGGCGTGGTCCGAGATCACCAGCGGCAATTCGACGCCGCGCTGCCGGGCGCGGGCGCGCACCCGCATCCAGCCCGAGGCGAACGCCGTGACCGGATCGGGAAAACGACGGGTCCAGATGTCGGAGGTGGCCGACGGCGGCGCCAGCGTGATGGTGCCGGCGAGGTCGGCCTTCTTCATGCCCCTGACCGGGCGCAGCTCGCCCAGCGCCACGCCGCGGCTCTCGTAATAGCGCGTGATCTTTTCCATCGCGCCGTGCAGGTAGATCGGCGCGTCATAGCCGGCCGCGCGCAACAGCGCGATCACGCGCTGCGCCTTGCCGAGCGAATAGGCGCCGACCAGATGCGCCCGCTCGGGAAACAGCGCCACCGAGGCCAGCAGTTTTTTCACTTCATCCGCGGCATTGCCATGGCGAAACACCGGCAGGCCAAAAGTGGCCTCGGTGATGAAGACGTCGCACGGCACCACCTCGAACGGCGCGCAGGTCGGGTCGGGCGCGTCCTTGTAGTCGCCGGAGGCGACGATGCAGGTGTCCTTGCAGGAGACCGCGATCTGCGCCGAGCCCAGCACATGGCCCGCCGGGTGAAATCTTATTTTGACGTCGCCGAGTTTTATCGTTTCGCCATAGGCGATAGCTTGCGTGCTTCCTGCAAAATCGTCGCCGTAGCGCAGCCGCATCATGTCGAGCGTCTCTTGCGTCGCCAGCACCGCGCCATGGCCCGCCCGGGCGTGGTCGGAATGGCCGTGGGTGATCACGGCGCGCTCGACCGGCCTGACCGGATCGATATGAAAGCCGCCGGGCTTGCAGCACAGGCCGGCCGGAGCCGGCATCAGGATGTCTTGCGGACGCATGTCAGCTATATAGTCCGTGCAGCGGCGATTTTTACCTCTCCCCGGAGGGGAGAGGTCGCTGCGCCGAAGCGCAGCGAAGGCGTGGCGGGTGAGGGTTCTTGCTCCATCGATGGAACCCAGCCCCTCACCCGGTGAGACGCTTCGCGTCCCACCGACCTCTCCCCTGCGGGGAGAGGTGAACCCCGGGTCGAGTATCGAGCCCATGCCCGCGCGATTGTTCCTGTCATCAGGCGATCTGGTTGCCGACCGGCGGTTCGATTTCGCGCGCGACCTGCAGCTGAAAGGCGATCTTGCCGCCGCCGCCGACCTGCTGTTGCAGGCGACCGAGCTTGCGCCCGGCTTCGCCTCCGCCTGGTTCACGCTCGGCGAAATCCGCGAACAGCTCGGCGAGCGCGACGCGGCGATCGCGGCGTTTCGCAAAGCCCGGGAATGCCGATCCCGAGGACCGGCACGGCGCCAGCCTGCGGCTGATGCTGCTGGGGGCCGAAAAACTGTCCGACATGCCGCAGGCCTATGTGCGCGCGCTGTTCGATCAATATGCGCCGAAATTCGAGGCCGCGCTGGTCGACGATCTCGGCTATCGCGGTCCCGCGCTGCTGTTCAGGGCCGTGCTGGCCGCCCGCCGCGCGGTGCGAAGCCGGCCTTCTTCAAGCGCGCCATCGACCTCGGCTGCGGCACGGGATTGGCGGCCACCGCCTTCGCCAGCGAAGTCGATCATTTCATCGGCATCGATCTGTCGCCGCGCATGATCGAGAAGGCGCGGCTCACCGGGCTCTATGCACAGCTCGAGGTCGCCGACATGCTGGAAGGCTTGCGGGGCAAGCCGGACGCCAGCGCCGATCTCATTCTCGCCGCCGATGCCATGGTGTATGTCGCCGATCTTGCGCCGGTGCTGCGTGAGGCGAAACGCGTGCTGACGCCGGGCGGCCTCGTGGCGTTCACCGTGGAAACCCATGGCGGCGACGGCGTCATTCTCGGCGAGGGCCTGCGCTACGCGCACGGTGCCGCCTTACGTGCGCGCGTCGATCGGGGATGCCGGGCTCACGCTGTCGCAGCTTGAAGAGCTGTCGGCCCGCAACGAGGACAATGTGCCGGTGCCCGGCCTGGTCGTGGTCGCGGCAAAGACCTGAATTCGTTCCACGGAATGAAGCATGCTTCAAGAGCGGGGCGGCATTGCGTCGCAAAGCCGCAACTTCGCTATTGCCGTATCAGCGGGAATGTAGATCAATGCGCGCCTCAGGGAGAAACAAGAAAATGAAGAACAAACAGACAAGGCGCGAATTCGGCGCCACCGCTCTTGCCACCATCGCAGCGTCCGTCCTGCCCGCCCCCTACGTCCGGGCGGCCGAGAAGAAATACGATCCGGGCGCGAGCGACACCGAAATCAAGCTCGGCCAGACCGTGCCGCACAGCGGCCCGGGCTCGCTCTATGGCGTGTTGGGGCGGGTCGGCGAGGCCTATTTCCAGATGCTGAACGAAAAGGGCGGCATCAACGGACGCAAGATCAAATTCTTCACCATGGACGACGCCTACAGCGCGCCGAAATGCGTCGAAGCGACGCGGCGGCTGGTGGAACAGGAGGAAGTGCTGGCCCTGTTCGGCTCGCTCGGCACCGCGCCGCAGACCGCCGTGCACAAATATCTCAACTCCAAAGGCGTGCCGCAGCTTCTGCTCAACACCGGCGCGTCGAAATGGAACGATCCGAAGAACAACAAATGGACCATGGCGGGGCTGCCGCTTTATCCGACCGAAGCGCGGATTCTCGCCAAGCATGTCGTCAGCGTGAAGCCGAACGCGAAGGTCGGAATTCTCTACCAGAACGACGATTTCGGCCGTGACTTCCTCGGGCCCTTCAAGAAGGTGCTGGCGGACGCCGGCGGCACCGCCAAGGTGATCATGGAGCAGACCTACGATCTCACCGACCCGACCATCGATTCCCAGCTCATCAACCTCGCCAAGTCCGGCGCCGACACTTTCTACAACATCACCACCGGCAAGGCGACGTCGCAGTCGATCCGCAAAGTGGCCGAGCTCGGCTGGAAACCGCTGCATCTGCTGTCGGCGGGCTCCACCGGCCGCTCGATCCTCAATGCCGCGGGCTTCGAGAACGCGGCCGGCATCGTCGCCATCCGCTACGCCAAGGAAGTCGGCGTGCCGCGCTGGGTGAAGGATCCCGACGTGATGGCGTTCGAGGAATTGCGCAAGAAATATCTGCCCGAACGTCGATCCCGACAACACCATCGCCTTTGCCGGCTACGGCCAGGTGGCGACGATGGCGGAAATCCTGCGCCGCTGCGGCGACGATCTGACCCGCGCCAACGTGCTGAAGCAGGCGACGACGCTCGGCCGGCTTCCACTCGCCGTATTTCCTCGACGGCATCACCTACAGCTATACGCCCGACGATTACACGCCGATGAAGACGCTCTATATCTCGATCTTCAACGGCAAGGACTGGGATATTTCCGACAAGCCGGTGACGGAATAGCCGGCCGCCTACGCGAGCGGCGGAT
>CAWGSB010000025.1:0-14842 GCA_963825105.1 uncultured Alphaproteobacteria bacterium | reverse complement strand
ATGCGCAATCGCGCATCTGAGGTTCGACGCTTCGCGTCGCCCCGGAATGACGGTATCGCTCGTCGCGCTCCGACCTCTTCCCGCCGGGGAGAGGGTCGGGGTGAGGGGCTGTCTCGGCAAATGCGGACGACGATGTATGCGTGGTAAGTCCCCCTCACCGGAGTGCACCGAACGTTGCCGTCATTCCGGGGCGCGCGTCAGCGCGAACCCGGAATCCAGAAGTAAGTAAAACAATATCGAAATTCCGGGTTCGACGCTTCGCGTCGCCCCGGAATGACGGTATCGCGTGGTAAGTCCCGCTCACCCGGAATGACGGTATCGCTCGTCGCGCTCCGACCTCTCCCCGCCGGGGAGAGGTGAACTGAGGCCGCGGACAGGCTGATCCAAGCAAAACCATCTCACTTTAGTTTAGGGGTCGTCCGCTTGCGTCGCGCCCGTCACGAGGCGGCGGCCCTGGCGATATCGGCCGGCGAAGGCGCGCCGAAATCCTTCCGCAGGGTCGGCTTGTGGATCTTGCCGGTGGCGTTGCGCGGCAGGGCGTCGACGAATTTGATCACATGGGGGCGCTTGAAGCGCGCGAGGTTGGCCGCGCAGTGCGCATTGATTTCCGTTTCGGTAATGTCGTGCCCCGGCTTCACGGCAATGATCGCGAGGCCCACTTCGCCCCATTGCTCGCTCGGAATGCCGATCACGGCGGCTTCCGCGATTCCCGTAAGCTGGTGCAGCACGTTCTCGACCTCGGCCGGATAGACGTTCTCGCCGCCGGAAATGTACATGTCCTTCCAGCGGTCGACGATGTAGTAAAAACCTTCCTCGTCGATCCTTGTGGCGTCGCCGGTATGCAGCCAGCCGTCGGTGAAGGACGAGGCGTTGGCGTCCGGCCGGTTCCAGTAGCCGGGCGTGATGTTCGGTCCCCTGACCCATAATTCGCCGAGCTCGCCGACGCCGGCATCTCGCCCGTCGGGCGTGACGATCCGCACTTCGGTGTGCAGCACCGGCTTGCCGGAGGAGCCGGCCTTGCGGCGGGCGTCCTCGCGGTCGAGCATCAGCACCGCGGGGCTCGTCTCGGTCATGCCGTAACCCTGCTGTAGCGCGACGCCGCGCTCCTCCCACACTTTCAAAAGCGGCACCGGCATCGGCGCGCCGCCGACGCCGCAGATCACGAGCCGGCTGAAGTCGGAGGTGGCGAACGAAGCATGCTGCGCCATGAACTGATAGATCGACGGCACGCCGAAGAACTGGTTGATGCCGTGCGCGGGATCGCTGATCAGTTCGAGCGCCAGGCCGGGATCGAAGGCGCGCATGATCAGCACCGTGCCGCCGGCATGCAGCACCGGGTTGGTGTAGCAATTGAGCCCGCCGGTATGGAACAGCGGCAGCACGGTCAGGAGCACCGTCGACGGCGAGACATAGGCAGGTCCGCCGAGATTGACGCAGTTCCAGAACGTCATGCCGTGGGTGATGATGGCGCCCTTGGGCTGGCCGGTCGTCCCTGAGGTGTACATGATGGTGGAGATGTCATCGAGCGTGACGATCTCCGCCTCCTCGAGCGGTTTTGAGGATGCGATCGCGGCCTCGTAGGCGCCGCCGGGCCCCAGCAGGAGCGAGGAGGGAACCTTGCACAGCTTTGCCACCGACAACGCGACCTCGGCGAGCTCGGAATCATGGATCATGAGCGAGGGCGCGGCGTCGCCGACGATGTAGTGCAGTTCGGGAACGGTGAGGCGGGTGTTCAGCGGCAGGAAGACCGCGCCCAGCCGCCCGCAGGCGAACTGCACCTCCAGCGTATCCGTCGTGTTGAGCGCGAGCACCGCGACCCGGTCGCCGCGCCTGATGCCGAGGCCGCGCAGATGGCTGGCCAAACGCGAGATCCGGGCGTCGAATTGCGCGTAAGTGAGCTTCCGTCCGCTGGCGAGGTCGACGGCGGCGACCTTGTCCGGTGTCCGGCGGCCGAAATGCGCGATCCAGTCATAGTGGCGAACCGGCAAAATTTCCTCCCGGGGTAAAAGCGGTCTTGCGCCGCCTGGTCCTGACGATCCTACGCCATTTCGGCGAGTGGAGCGATGCCGTCGCGAACCTGTCTTGCGTTCAGTGGCCGGGGGGCTGGCGGAACGCAATGGAGTTTGAAACGTCATTGCGAGCGCAGCGAAGCAATCCATGCCGCCACAAAGAAAGTCTGGATTGCTTCGTCGCTGTCGCTCCTCGCAATGACGGCAACCGTTGCTCCCCTCCCCCCGCGAAGCGGCGGGGAGGGGTCGGGGGTGGGGGGTGGTGCCGCGTACACCGAAGCAGCGTTTTCTGCGGATAGACCCCCCACCCCCGACCCCTCCCCGCCACGCGCGATGCGCGTGGAGGGAGGGGGCTTACCGTGACACAGCTTCGCGATCTCGCGGCGCAATTCGCCCGAGGTTTGCCAGAAATTTCCTTACCCTCCGATCAGAGGGCGCAGGGAATGCCGGGTGCACGCTGCACCCGCGGTCTCGTGTGCAAACGTGCACAAAAAAAACGCACACGAGCATACAGGTTCAGCGGAGGCAATCCGGCATTCCCTGCGCAGTGGTTTTAACGGTTTCCTTCGAGCTCTCCCCGGTGACCGGGCTTTCTTGCCACCGTCATCAGCGGAAGTTGCCTTCCGCGAACTTGACGCCAGCGTCGGGGCGTCAGGACCACACGACTTCGCCGTCCGCATCAGGCGCCCTCGTCTCTAGCGCCATCCGCGTCCACCGCATCCCGCCCCGCGGCCGTGACGATCGCGACTCGCCCCTCTGTGGGGCGGGACGTCGAGGGATATAGAGTTGATTTGGGTTTCGGAAAAACAGAAATATTTTTGCAAACGGGGCTGGACACGCCACAATCACAAAGCGACCTGATTTGCCCGTCGGGCCATCACGGCCCCCTCCACCGCATCCCGCCCCGCGGCCGTGACGATCGCGTGCCGCCCCTTCTAAGGGACGGGACGGTGAGGGATATAGATTTGATTTGGGGTGGAAAATAGGAATATTTTCTGGAAAAGGACTTGACTCCTAGAATCAAAAAGGCAGGTCGTCGACCGACTCTGCAGCGTTCGGCGCGCCTGACTGTGGATTACCGAAGCGTTTTCAAGCGGAAAAAGCGGTTGTATGACCAACTGGCTGCCCGACGAGGAAGGCGCGCAACTGCGCTTTGAGTTCGAGGCGGAAATCAGGCGGCTGGAAGCGGCCTGAGAAGTGCGGCTGGATAGAAGCTGGTCCGCTGTCGGCTCACTCGCGGAGCCACCCCCCACCCGACTGGCCTTCGGCCAGCCACCCTCCCCACCGCAAGTGCGGGGGGAGGGATAAGGAAGGCGGCGCGTCAGCGGTCTTGCGTTGATCGGCCGGGGCGTGGCTTGATCGGCCGTAGCCAGCCACTCGACGCAAGTTGGGCTATAAGATTCCGGCCATCGTAGGCGCGCGGCAGAAGGAATCACGGGAGGCACGCGAATGGGAAGCCCGTTCTACACCGCCGAGCACGAGGCCTATCGGGAGGTGGTGCGCCGCTTTGTCGAAAAGGAGATCGAGCCCTACGCCAGCCAGTGGGACGAGGCCGGCGAATTCCCCCGCGAGCTCTACGCCAGGGCGGCCGGAATCGGGCTTTTGGCGCTCGGCTTCCCGGAAGAGTGCGGCGGCGTTCCCGCCGACCAGTTCATGAAAATCGTGGCCTCGCAGGAACTCGCCCGCGCCGGCGCCGGCGGGGTCAGCGCCAGCCTGATGAGCCACACCATCGGTTCGCCGCCGATCGCCCGCGCCGCGCGCCCCGAGATCAAGGCGCGGGTGCTGCCGCAGGTGCTGTCGGGCCGCAAGATTTCGGCGCTGGCGATCACCGAGCCGGGCGGCGGCTCGGACGTGGCGAATCTCCGCACCAGGGCGCGGCGCGACGGCGATCATTATGTCGTCAACGGCGAGAAGACGTTTATCACCTCGGGCATGCGGGCCGACTACATCACGACAGCGGTGCGCACCGGCGGCGAGGGGCCGGGCGGCGTCAGCCTGCTCCTGATCGAAGGCGATACGCCCGGCCTGTCGCGTACAAAACTCAAGAAAATGGGCTGGTGGGCCTCCGACACCGCGACGCTGCATTTCGACGATTGCCGCGTGAGGTGCGAAAACCTGATCGGCGAGGAAGGTCAGGGGTTCAAACTGATCATGCAGAACTTCAACAGCGAGCGCATGGGCATGGCGGCGAGCTGCACGGCCTTTTCCCGCGTCTGCCTCGAGGAAGCGATCGCCTATGCCAGGGAGCGCAAGACCTTCGGCAAGCCGATCTCACAGCATCAGGTGATCCGCCACAAGCTGGTCGACATGGCGCAAAAGGTCGCGGCGTCGCAGGCGATGCTGGAGATGCTGGCCTGGCGGCTCGGGCAGGGCGAAAGCCCGGTCGCCGAAATCTGCATGATGAAGAACCAGGCCACGCAAACCATGGCGTTCTGCGCCTCCGAGGCGGTGCAGATTTTCGGCGGCGCGGGCTTCATGCGCGGCGTCAAGGTCGAGCGCATCTACCGCGAGGTCAAGGTCAACGCGATCGGCGGCGGCACCGAGGAGATCATGAAGGATCTGGCGAGCCGCCAGATGGGATTGTGACAAACGCCGTCATTCCGGGGCGCGCGTCAGCGCGAACCCGGAATCCAGAAGTAAGTAAAACAACATCGAGATTCCGGGTTCGGCGCTTCGCGCCGCCCCGGAATGACGAGAGAATCGCCGTCATTTCGCTTGCCGCTGAGGGCGTCAGCGAGGAGGTGGTCCGGCAAAGTTAACTCCCCTCCCTCCACGCGCGTCGCGCGTGGCGGGGAGGGGTCGGGGGTGGGGGGTCTATCGGCAGGTACCGCTGCTTCGGTGAACGCCGCGCTACCCCCCACCCCCGACCCCTCCCCGCCGCTGCGCGGGGGGAGGGGAGCAAAACGCGTGAAACGAAGCGAGCGAGCCCTGGAATGACATGAGAATCGCCGTCATTCCGGGATGCGCCGATTAGGCGCAGACCCGGAATCTGGAGATTGGTAAATTAACATCGAGATTCCGGGTTCGATGCTTCACATCGCCCCGGAATGACGAGGAAATGACAACATGCTCTTCACCCCCGACCACGACGAACCCCGCCGCATTCTGCAAAAATTCATCGCCGCCGAGATCAATCCTTTCGTCGACGAATGGGAAAAGGCGGAACAATTCCCCTCCCACGAGCTGTTCAAGAAGCTCGGCGACCTCGGCTTTCTCGGCCTCAACAAGCCGGTCGAGTTCGGCGGCCAGGGGCTCGACTACAGCTATGCGGTGATGATGGCGGAGGAACTCGGCGCCATCAGGTGCGGCGGCGTGCCGATGGCGATCGGGGTGCAGACCGACATGGCTACTCCCGCGCTGGCGCGGTTCGGCTCCGACGAGGTGCGCCGCGAATTCCTCGCGCCCGCCATATCCGGCGACGCGGTCGCCTGCGTCGGCGTGTCCGAGCCGGGCGCCGGCTCCGATGTCGCTTCGATCAAGACGAGCGCGCGCTCCGACGGCGACGATTACGTCATCAACGGCGGCAAGATGTGGATCACCAACGGCGTGCAGGCCGACTGGATCTGCCTTTTGGCCAATACCAGCGACGGGCCGGTCCATCGCAACAAGTCGCTGATCTGCGTGCCGATGAAGACCAAGGGCGTGCAGGTCGCCCGAAAACTCGACAAGATGGGCATGCGCTCCTCCGACACCGCGCAGATCTTCTTCGACGACGTGCGGGTGCCGAAGCGCAATCGCATCGGCGAGGAGGGCAAGGGTTTTACCTACCAGATGGTGCAATTCCAGGAGGAGCGGCTGTGGGCCGCGGCGGCCTGCCTCAAGGCGCATGAATTGATCATCAACGAGACCATCGAATATACCCGCAACCGCAAGGCGTTCGGCCAAAGCATTCTCGACAACCAGGTCGTGCACTTCAAGCTCGCGGAAATGCAGACCGAGGTCGAGCTGTTGCGGGCGCTGACCTATCGCGCGGCGGAAAGCCTGATCGCCGGCGAGGACGTCACGCGGCTCGCGACCATGGCCAAGCTGAAGGCCGGCCGGCTCGGCCGCGAGCTGACCGACGCCTGCCTGCAATACTGGGGCGGCATGGGTTTTATGAACGAGACGCCGGTCAGCCGCGCCTATCGCGACACCCGCCTGACCTCGATTGGCGGCGGCGCCGACGAGGTGATGCTGTCGGTGCTGTGCAAGATGATGGGCACGCTGCCGGGAATGGGGCAAAAGCAATAATGCGTTTGAGACCGTCATTGCGAGCCAACGGGTCGCGCGAATGCGCGCCCGATGACAGGCTCCGCGAAGCAATCCATAGCCGTGGACACGAAAGCTCTGGATTGCTTCGTCGCTCCTCGCAATGACGAAAAATACGGCAGAAAGGACGGAAACGACATGATCACGCTGTATCACTGCCACGGGGCGCGTTCGTTCCGGCCGTTGTGGATGCTGGAGGAGATGGGGCTCTCCTACGACCTCAAAATGCTGCCGTTCCCGCCCAGGGTATTCGCCAAGGAGTACCTCGCGCTCAACCCGCTCGGCACCATTCCCCTGATGATCGACGGCGAGACCAAAATGACGGAGTCCTCCGGCATCTGCCACTATCTGGGCACGCGGCATGGCCCGACGCCGCTGATCGTCGGCGTTGACGAGCCGGCCTATGGCGCCTTCCTGAACTGGATGTATTTTTCCGACGCCACGCTGACCTTTCCGCAGACGCTGGTGCTGCGCTACACGCAGCTCGAGCCGGAGGAGCGGCGCAATCCGCAGGTCGCGGCCGACTACGCCAAATGGTTTTTGGGGCGGTTGCGGGCGGTCGAAGCCGCCACCGCCGGGGTGGAGACGCTCGTCGCCGGCCGCTTCACCGCGGCCGACATCGTGATCGGCTACGCCCTGCGGCTCGCCGGAACCATCGGGCTGGCCAAGGATTTCGGGCCCAACGTCGCCGCCTACTGGCAGCGCCTGCAGCAACGCGACGGCTACCAGCGGGCCGTGGCCGCCGAAACGCTGGCCGGCGAGCAGCAGAAGGTGGCGCGGCGGCTGTGAGGCACCCCGCTACCGGGCCTGAATTGGCCCGTCATTCCGGGGCGCGCGCTAGCGCGAACCGGGAATCTCGAGATTCCGGGTTCGATGCTTCGCATCGCCCCGGAATGACGGTCACCAGGGATTCCGGGTTCGCCGTCATTGCGAGGAGCAACGCGACGAAGCAATCCATTCTTTCCCTGCTTGGGCCCTGGATTGCTGCGCTATCGCTCGCAATGACGGCTAAATTCGATTTCCGCCCACGGAAATTGGGCCTCTACACTCCCCGATTTTACGCTATGGTCACCGCGACGCAGCGGCCGAACAGAGCCGCGCGGGGAGGCTCGACCATGGACGAAAAAGGCCGGGAATCCCGGCATCTGATGCTGATTACGCCCGAGCGCGTCTTTTACGCCGGGCTGCTCGGCCGTCCGCGCCAGCGCGGCTCGGGCGCATTTCATGTCTATGTGGCGATCGAAGGGGGTCTTAGGCTTGCGGTCGAAGGCGTCGGCGAAAGTTACGGCGAACTGGCCGTGGTGCCGCCGGATGTGCGGCACACCATCGCCAGCGACTATCGCTCGGTGATCTGCGTCCTGATCGAGCCCGAAACCGTCGGCGTCGGCGCACTCGATGAGCTGGCAGAGCGCCTGTTGGGTGCCGAGCGGCCCTTCTTCGCGGACCGCGTCCGCGCCGCTTACGGGCAGTTGCTGCGTCAGCCATGCGGCGGCGATATCGTCAGTGCCGCGTTCGACATCATGTGCTTTGGCGAAGCGCTGCCGCGGCGCATCCTCGATCCGCGCGTGGTGCGGGCGACCGCGCAAATCGGCCGGTTTTCCGGCGAGCCGGTGACGGCGGCCAGCTGCGCGGCGGAGGCCGGGCTTTCCTCCTCGCGCTTCCTGCATCTGTTCAAGCAGGAGACCGGCATCTCGTTCCGCGCCTTCCGCGCCTGGAAACGCGCGCGGCATTTGCTGCACTTCGCCAATCAGGACCTCAACCTCGCGCATCTGGCGCAGGATATCGGCTATCCCGACTCCACGCATTTCAGCCATTCCATCCGCAGGTTTTACGGGCTGAAACCACGCGCGATTTTTTCGGGCTCCCGCGATCTCGCGATCTATCGCAGCGGCCGGGCCGGATCGGGCGATAGCGCGTTGACGCAAGAAGCCGGATGACGCCGAACGCATGATCGTGAGGGATCGCTTCGCGGCCCTGCGTGATAGATCGAGATCAAATCCATGAGCGACAAGGCTGTCATCACCTGCGCGCTGAACGGCGTGCTGACCGACCCCAGGCAGCACCACGTCCCGGTCACCCCGGAGGAAATGGCGCGCGAGGCGAAGGCCGCCTTCAACGCCGGCGCCAGCGTGATGCATATCCATCTGCGCCAGCAGGCGCCGGGCAAGGGACATTTGCCGTCCTGGGATGTCAGCGTCTCCCGCGAGATCCAGCAGGCGATCCGCGAGGCCTGCCCGGGCGTCATCATCAATCACACCACGGGAACGTCCGGACCCAACTACCAGGGCGCGCTCGATTGCGTGCGCCAGACAAAACCCGAGATGGCGGCCTGCAATGCCGGCTCGCTGAATTATCTCAAGGTGAAGGCCGACAATACCTGGGCCTGGCCGCCGATGATGTTCGATAACGCGGTCGAGAAGGTGCAGGATTTTCTCGACGCGATGAAGCAGGCCGACACGATTCCCGAATTCGAATGTTTCGACGTCGGCATCGTGCGCTGCGTCGGCATGTACCGGCAGACCGGCATGTATTCCGGGCCGCTGGAGTACAATTTCGTCATGGGCGTCGCCTCGGGCATGCCGGCCGATCCGGAATTGCTGCCGATCCTGCTGAAGCTGAAAGCGCCGGAAGCCCACTGGCAGGTCACCGCGATCGGGCGGGCGGAAATCTGGCCGCTGCACCAGCGCTGCGCCGACCTCGGCGGCCATCTGCGCACCGGGCTGGAGGATACCTTCTATCTGGGCGACGGCACCAAGGTGACCTCGAACGGCCAGTTGATCGAGGGCATCGCCGCCTGCGCGCGCCGCGCGGGGCGCGAGATCGCGAGCCCGGCGGAGGCGCGGAAGATTTTCGGGATCAGGCACTGAACTTCACCTCTCCCATCGGGAGAGGTCGGCGCGCAGCGCCGGGTGAGGGGATCAGGTCCATCGATAGACCGTACCCCCTCACCCCAACCCTCTCCCCATGGGAGAGGGGGCGCACTGCGGCCGATGCTATAGGGGAGGAAACGATATGCAGGATCTAACCGCAACCGGCGGCGTGCCGGGCCCTGGCCGCATCGGCCGGGTGGCGATCGGCGATCTCCTGAAGCGCGCGGCGGCGCGCTTTCCCGATCGCACGGCGCTGACCGACGGCGCGCGGCGCGTCACCTTCACCGAGCTCGAGCGCGACGCCAATCGTTTTGCGAATTACCTGGTCGCGCGGGGCTTGAAACCCGGCGAGAAGATCTCGACCATCTGCAACAATTCGGTCGAATTCGTCAAAGCGCTGTTCGGCATCCATCGCGCGGGCCTCGTCTGGGTGCCGGTCAACACCATGCTCGGCCCGGCCGACATGGACTACATCCTCGATCATGCCGAAGTGAATTTTGCGCTGATCGACGATAATCTCCATGCGCAGGCCGACCGCCGCGCGGCGCTGACAAAACGCGGCATCGACCTGATCGCGGTCGATCTCGCCGGCACGGCGGCCGCGCAAGGCCTGGAGCGTTTCAACGACCTGATAAAGGGCCGGTCGGAGATCGAGCCCGAGATCGAGATCAACGACCGCGATCTGGCGATGATCATCTATACTTCGGGCACCACGTCGCGGCCGAAAGGCGCGATGCATTGCCATCTCGCCGTGGTCATGGCGGTGATGAGCAATTGCATCGAGATGCAGCTTTCCCGCGACGACGGCATCACCGGGCAGTTCCCGCTGTTCCATTGCGCCGGCCACGTGCTGCTGTTGAGCTATCTGTCGGTCGGCGGACGCATGGCGCTGATGCGCGGCTTCGATCCGGTGGTCTGTATGGAGGCCATCGTGCGCGACAAGCTGACCGTCTTCGTCGGCCTGTCCTTGATGTATCAGGCGATCCTCGATCATCCGCGCCGCAGGGAGTTCGATCTCTCCGGCTTGCGGACCTGCATCTACACCATGGCGCCGATGGGCCGCCCGCTGCTGGAGCGCGCCATCGCCGATCTCTGTCCGAACTTCGTTCTCTGTAGCGGCCAGACCGAAATGTATCCGGCCACTACGATGTCGCGCCCCGAGGTGCAGCTCGAACGCTTCGGCAATTACTGGGGCGAATCGCTCATCGTCAACGAGACCGCGATCATGGACGATGCCGGCAACCTGCTGCCGCGCGGACAGGTCGGCGAGCTGGTGCATCGCGGACCGAACGTCATGATGGGCTACTACAAGGACCCGAAGGCGACCGAAGAGGCGCGCAAGTTCGGCTGGCATCACACCGGCGACCTCGCTTTGATCGACGAGCGCGGCGAAGTGCTGTTCCTCGACCGCAAGAAGGACATGATCAAGTCCGGCGGCGAGAACGTCGCCTCCGTCAAGATCGAGGAGACGCTGCTCGCCCATCCCGCCGTGCAGAACGCCGCCGTGGTCGGCCTGCCGCATCCGCAATGGGGCGAGGCGGTTTCCGCCTTCGTCAAGTTGAAGCCGGGCGCGCAGGCCGATGAAGCCGGCATCATCGAGCACTGCCGCAAGCATCTCGGCGGGTTCCAGGTACCCAAATTCGTCCGGATCCTGGACGAAATGCCGATGACCGCCACCGGCAAATTGCGCAAGGTCGAGCTGCGACAGGCCTTTGCCGATCACTTCGCGAAAGAGAGCGCGTAGTGGCGGCGAACACGCCGGCAACAGCACGTCATTCCGGGGCGCGCGTCCGCGCGAACCCGGAATCTCGCGCCAAAAATCCCGAGATTCCCCGATGTGCAATTGCACATCTGAGGTCTGGTCCTTCGGACCATCCCGGAATGACGAAGTAAATGTTTCGAACAGGAATGATCAAGGTCCATGGCCGTCATTAAATCGACGATCGCCCCTTCCAGCGCCGCCTACAAGGCGAACCGCGAGGGCATGCTGGCGCTGATCGCGCGGATGCGCAGCCTCGAAGAGCGGGCCCGCGCGGCGTCGGCCTTAGCCAAGGACCGCTTTCACAAGCGCGGACAATTGCTGCCGCGCGAGCGCGTGGCGCTGGTGCTCGATCCCGGCGCGCCCTTCATCGAGCTCTCCACGCTCGCAGGCTACCGGTTCGATGTTCCCGACCCTGACAAGAGCGTTCCCGGCGGCGGACTGATCGCGGGCATCGGATTCGTCGCCGGCATCCGCTGCATGGTCAGCGCCAACGACGCCGGCATCGACGCCGGCGCGCTGCAGCCCTTCGGTCTCGACAAGACGCTGCGGGTGCAGGAACTGGCGCTGGAGAACAAGCTGCCTTACGTGCAGCTGGTCGAAAGCGCCGGCGCCAACCTGCTGCGCTACCGCGTCGAGGATTTTGTGCGCGGCGGCAACATCTTCCGCAATCTGGCGCGGCTGTCGGCGGCGGGCCTGCCGGTGGTCACGGTGACGCATGGGTCGTCGACGGCGGGCGGGGCCTACCAGACCGGGCTGTCGGATTACATCGTGATGGTGCGCGGCCGCACCCGCGCTTTCCTCGCGGGCCCCCCGCTGCTGAAGGCCGCCACCGGGGAAATCGCCACCGAGGAGGAACTCGGCGGCGCCGAGATGCACACCAGCATTTCCGGCCTCGGTGACTATCTCGCCGAGGACGACCGCGACGCGCTGCGCATCGCCCGCGACATCATGGCCAATCTCAGATGGGACCGGCCGGGTACGAGCAAAACATCCTGTCTTCCGCCGCGTCACGATCCGGAGGAACTGCTCGGCATCATGCCGATGGACCACAAGCGCCCCGTGGACATGCGCCAGGCGATCGCCCGCTTCATCGACGATTCCGATTTCACCGAGTTCGGCGCCAATTACGGCCCCGCCACGGTGTGCGGGCACGCCCGCATCGAGGGCCAGCCGATCGGCATCATCACCAATAACGGCCCGCTCGACGTCCCCGGCGCCAACAAGGCCACGCATTTCATCCAGGCCTGCTGCCAGTCGCGCACGCCGCTGCTCTATCTCAACAACACCACCGGCTACATGGTCGGCAAGGCTTACGAAGAAGCCGGCATGATCAAGCACGGTTCGAAGATGATCCAGGCCGTGACCTCGGCTACCGTGCCGCAGATCACGATCTACTGCGGCGCGTCCTTCGGCGCCGGCAATTACGGCATGTGCGGGCGCGGCTTTCACCCGCGCTTCTGCTTCTCCTGGCCCAACGCCAAGACCGCCGTGATGGGCGGCGAGCAGGCCGCCGAGACCATGGCGATCGTGACGGAGGCCGCCGCGATCCGGCGCGGCAAGCCGATCGAGAAGGAAAAGCTCGATGCGATGAAGGCGCAGATCATCGGCGTGTTCGACGGCCAGATGGACGTGTTTTCGACCAGCGCGCGCGTGCTCGACGACGGCGTGATCGATCCGCGCGACACGCGAGCGGTCTTGAGCGAGGTGCTGGCGATCTGCCGAGAGGCCGAGGCGCGTTACCCCCAGCGCATGCAGTTTTCGGTGGCCCGGCCATGAGTTTTCAGATGAAGGCCGGGCCATTCGGAAAAATCCTGATCGCCAACCGCGGCGAGATCGCGCTGCGGATCATGCGTACCGCGCGCCGGCTGGGCTATGGCGTGGTCGCGGTCTATTCCGACGCGGATCGCGAAAGCCTGCATGTAGCCGAAGCGGACGAAGCCGTGCGGATCGGCGAGGCGCTGCCGGCGCAGTCCTATCTGAATATTGCAGCGATCGTCGCGGCGGCAAAGGCAAGCGGCGCCGACGCAGTTCATCCCGGCTATGGTTTTCTCGCCGAGAACGAGGACTTTGCCAGGGCCTGCCGCGATGCGGGTCTGGTGTTCATCGGGCCGTCGCCCGACGCCATCAAGGCGATGGGCAACAAGGCCGGCGCCAAGGAGATCATGATGGCCGCCGGCGTGCCCTGCGTGCCCGGCTATCAGGGCGCGGACCAGAGCGACGCCACGATGCTGGCCGAGGCCAGCAAGATCGGCTTTCCCGTGATGATCAAGGCGGTGGCCGGCGGCGGCGGACGCGGTATGCGGCGGGTCGCGGACGCGGCGTCGTTTCCCGATGCCTTGCGTAGCGCGCGATCCGAGGCGCAAGGCGCGTTCGGCGACGCCGCCGTGATTCTGGAGCGCGCGATCGTCGATCCCCGCCACATCGAAATCCAGGTGTTCGCCGACGCTTTCGGCAATGCCATCCATCTCGGCGAGCGCGATTGCTCGGTGCAGCGGCGGCACCAGAAGCTGATCGAGGAAGCGCCGTCGCCGGCGGTCTCGCCGGAGTTGCGGGACCTGATGGGCGGCATTGCGGTGCACGCGATCAAATCGATCGGCTACGAGGGCGCCGGCACGCTGGAATTCCTGCTGGATGGCCGCGGCGAGTTCTATTTCATGGAGATGAACACGCGCCTGCAGGTCGAGCATCCCGTCACCGAGGCGATCACCGGGCTCGATCTGGTCGAACTGCAATTGCGCGTCGCGGGCGGCGAGCCGCTCGGGATCGCGCAGGCGGACGTCAAATTCTCCGGACACGCGATCGAGGTGCGGCTGTGCTCGGAGGATGCGGCGCACGATTTCATGCCGCAATCCGGCCGGATGGCGCTGTGGCAGATGCCCAGCGGAATCCGCGTCGAGCACGCGCTGCAATCCGGTTCCGAGATCCCGCCATTTTATGATTCGATGATCGCCAAGCTCATCAGCCATGGCGCCACCCGCGACGAGGCGCGGCGCAAGCTCATTTCCGGCCTCGAACAGACCGCCGCGTTCGGCGTGACCACCAATCAGGCGTTTCTTGCCGCCTGCCTGGCGCATCCGGCGTTTGCGGCAGGTGACGCGACCACCGCCTTCATCGCAAACCATCGCGATGCGCTGCTGGCGCCGCGCAAGGAACCGGCCTCTGAAGCGGCGCTGGCGGCATTGCTGTTCCATATCACCGACCCCTTTGCGCCGCCGTGGCGGCGCGGGCGGACGCTGGCGGCAGCGTTTCCGGTTCCCGTCCGTATCGAGCTTGATCATGGCGTCTACGATCTCGAAATCGTGCGCGAACGCGACGGCGGCTATGTCGCAAGCCTGAATGGTGGCGAGCACCGGTTCGAGATCGATACACTCGGCTGCGACAGCATCCGCTTCCGCTCCGGCGGCCTTGCGGAATTGGCAAAATTCTTCCGCGATCGCGACCGGCTTTACATCCTGCACCGGGGCGTCACGGCAGCGGTCCGCGATCTCACGCTGGCGGCGCCGGCCGCCGCCGCGGCGGCCGGCAGCGACGGCAAGGTGCGCG
Organism: uncultured Alphaproteobacteria bacterium; assembly: GCA_963825105.1. GTDB lineage: Bacteria > Pseudomonadota > Alphaproteobacteria > Rhizobiales > Xanthobacteraceae > Bradyrhizobium. The sequence continues at coordinate 410 of CAWGSB010000025.1, read as the reverse complement.
CGGCGATGAACGGCCGCGTCGTGGCGGTTCTGGTCAAGGCGGGCGAGCGCGTTGCGGCCGGCCAGCCCGTCATGACGCTGGAGGCCATGAAGATGGAACACGTGCATTCCGCGCCGATCGCGGGCACGATTGCGGCCATCAATGTCGCCGAGGGCGAGCAGGTCACGACGGGGAAGGTCGTGGTCGAGATCGAGGCTGCAGCGCAGCCGGCGTAGCGCTCGCGCGGCAACGGAACTGGGCTCCCTCTCCCATGGGGAGAGGGTTGGGGCGAGGGGGTACGGTCTGTCGTTAGAGCGTAACGCCTCACCCGGATTGCGCCGGACAATGCTTCGCATCGCCGAGGCAATCCGACCTCTCCCTATGGGAGAGGTGCCACCATCCGTGGCAGGCCTCCGATCCCAGTATTCTGG
>CAWGSB010000024.1:0-131396 GCA_963825105.1 uncultured Alphaproteobacteria bacterium | reverse complement strand
GACGCGCAAGCACGGCGCGCCGCAGGCTCTGGCGGAGCGAGCGCGCATTGTGCTGGCGGCAGCTGGCGGGTCGAAGAACAAGGCGATCGCGTCGAAGCTTGGGGTCTGCACGCACACGGTCGGTACCGGCGCAATCGCTTTGCCGAGCGAGGAATGGACGGTCTCTACGACGAGCCGCGTCCCGGCGCACCGCGCGAGATAGGTGACGACGAAATCGCGAGCACGATCCGCAAGACGCTGGAGACGCGGCCAAAGGGTGGCACCCACTGGAGCCTCAGGAGCATGGCCGAGAAAGAGATCGATCATGCGCCTTCGACGGTGCATCGCATCTGGCGCGCCTTTGGTCTGCAACCGCATCGCGTCGAAACTTTCAAGCTCTCCACCGATCCGCTGTTTGTGGAGAAGGTACGCGATATCGTCGGGCTCTATTTGTCGCCGCCAGAACGCGCTATCGTGTTGTGTGTCGATGAGAAAAGCCAGGTGCAGGCGCTCGACCGCACGCAACCGCTGTTGCCGATGCGGCCTGGACAGGTCGAGCGGAGAACCCACGATTACAAGCGGCACGGGACGACATCGTTGTTCGCGGCGCTCGATGTGAAAGCCGGCACCATCGTCGGCAAGTGCATGGCCCGCCACCGCGCGAGCGAGTTCCGCAAATTCCTGGACGAGATCGAGCGCAATGTGCCGGCCAACCTTGACGTTCATATCATCATGGACAATTACGCAACCCACAAAACCAAACCGATCCGCGACTGGTTCGCCAAGCGCCCGCGCTGGCACGTGCACTTCACGCCAACCTCAGCGTCATGGATCAACCAGGTCGAGCGCTTCTTCGCACTGTTGACCGAGCGAGCCCTGAAACGAGGCGTGTTCCGCTCCGTCGCCGAACTCGAAATTGCGATCAAGGCTTACATCGAGGCTACCAATGCCAACCCCAAACCGTTCCGCTGGACCAAGGCCGCCGACGACATCTTGGCCAGCATCCACCGCTTCTGCCTTCGCACACTCGCCGCAAACGCCTAGAATGAAGCTGACTTCAAAATCAGGACACTAGTACCGCTCAGCCACGAACTTCATTCGGCGCAAAATGGCCTGATCGTTGTATCGGTCCTTGTCGGACCGTTTCGGCAATTTGACCCGTTCCTGCGACAGCGCGCTTGTAGGGAATCGTCTTCAGCAAGTGCGAAATGCAGTTCAGCCGCGCGCGCTTCTTGTCGTCGGAGCGAACGACGTACCACGGCGCATGCTTCGAATCCGTGGCCTTGAACATCAGGTCGCGCGCCCTGGAATAATCGTACCAGCGCCGATAGGACTCGATATCCATCGGGCTCAATTTCCACTGGCGCAGCGGATCGTCGATCCGGGCGGCGAACCGCTTCTCCTGCTCCTCCATGCCGACTTCCAGCCAGAGCTTGATCAGGATGATGCCGCCGTCGACGATATATTTTTCGATTTCCGGGCAAAGCGAGAGAAAGCGCTTGTGCTCTTCCGGGGTGCAAAAGCCCATGACGTATTCGACGCCGGCGCGATTGTACCAGCTTCGGTCGAAGATCACGATTTCTCCCGCGGCCGGAAAATGCTGCATGTACCGCTGGAGAAACATCTGGCTCTTTTCCCGGTCGGAAGGAGAGGGGAGGGCCACGATCCGAAATACGCGCGGGCTCACCCTTTCGGTAATGGCCTTGATCGTGCCGCCCTTGCCGGCGGCATCGCGTCCTTCGAACAGGATGATGACCCGCAGCCTCTTGGTCGTCACCCATTGCTGGAGATGGCAAAGCTCGACCTGGAGCTTGCGCAGCTCTTTTTCATAGAGCTTGCGCTTCATCTTTGAATCCGGGTCGTCTTTTGCCATCGCCATTGGCCCCGCTGGATCCAGAACATCCTGCCTGAATTGGGATCAGGCAATAACCGCTCATCACCAGCTCAGGGTGATGCCGATGTCGCCGGGCACGCCGCCGGGAAAATCGATGATCTGATAGGCGATCTTGTAGCCGCGCGGCTGCAGGTAGTCCTTCCAAAGCTGATAGATCTCCTTGGGAATTCCGGTGAGCGTGTTTTCCCAGCCTGCTTCCATCTGGTTGATCGCCCGGCCGCGGTCCGTACAGAGAATGTTCGGGAACCGGTAGACCTGAACCTCATGCAGGCCGTTTCGCACCGCGCGCTGGATAACTGTGGAAGCGACGTTTGACCTTTTCCTCCTCCGAAAGGCCGGAAGGCTTGGTGAGTTCCTCGATCAGCGCCTTCTTTTCGGCTTCGGCCGCAGCCAAAAGGCGCATATGCTCTTCGGCTTTCTCGGCTTCCTTGAGCGCGGATTGTTTCCGGATATCTTTTGCCGATGGCAGCAGTTCGTCGATGTTCATGGTTGAATCTCCTGAATGTTCACTGTCCGTGAGAGTTCTGACGTATCGGAGTACCAAGCGTTTCGAATATCAAAATAACTCGCTCGCCGAAAGACTTGCTTGAGGTAAATCAACATAATACTGCGCCGCATCGATAGTTAAAAAGGGAAGCGGGAAACCGCGAAAAAATGGAGCTGAAAAATGTCACGCGACGATCAGCAGGCAGGCAGCACGCCCCTCAATCTTCTTCGGGCTCGCCCTCGAGTACATGACGGATGCGGCCCAGCGCAGCGTCCTGTTCCTCGACGTGATGCGCCAGCGCGGCAACCAGTATCGCGAGCATCTCGCGGAAACGGTCCCCCATGTCCTCGACTACAAGGCCGAACTGGTGATGGACGGCCGGACGCTGAAGCGGCCGGTGAATTACCTGCTGGTGCGCATCGTTCCGCCGGCGGGAGTCGAGATCGATCCCCTGCGCCGGCCTTTCGTGGTGGTCGATCCTCGCGCCGGCCATGGCCCCGGCATCGGCGGCTTCAAGGCCGACAGTGAAATCGGCGTTGCCATGAAGGCGGGCCATCCCTGCTACTTCATCGGCTTCATGCCCGACCCCATGCCGGGTCAGACCATCGAAGATATCGCCCGCGCCGAGGCGGTGTTCCTGGAAAAGGTCATTTCGCTTCATCCCCAGGCGGACGGAAAGCCGTGCGTCATCGGCAACTGCCAGGCCGGCTGGGCCGTGATGATCCTGGCCGCGATCAGGCCCGAGCTGTTCGGCCCGATCATCCTTGCGGGATCGCCGCTGTCCTATTGGGCAGGTGTTCGCGGACAAAACCCGATGCGCTATTCCGGCGGTCTGCTCGGCGGCAGCTGGCTGACGGCGCTGACCAGCGACATGGGCGCCGGCAAGTTCGACGGCGGCTGGCTGGTGCAAAATTTCGAGAACCAGAATCCGGCCAACACGCTGTGGAGCAAGCAGTATAACGTCTACTCCAAGGTCGACACCGAAGGGCCCCGATACCTCGAGTTCGAACGCTGGTGGGGCGGGCATGTCAACCTCAATGCCGAGGAAATCCAGTTCATCGTCGACGAGCTGTTCGTCGGCAACAATCTGGCGGCGGGGCGCATCGAGACGTCGGACGGCACCGCCGTCGATCTTCGCACCATCCGCTCGCCGATCGTGGTGTTCTGCTCGAAGGGCGACAACATCACGCCGCCGCAGCAGGCGCTCGACTGGATTCTCGACCTCTATGACGATGTCGACGAGATCAGGTCGTTCGGCCAGACCATCGTCTACACCGTGCATGAGACGGTCGGTCACCTCGGAATCTTCGTCTCCGGCGGGGTGGCCAAGAAAGAGCACAATGAATTCTCCAGCAATATCGATCTGATCGATATGCTGCCTCCCGGTCTCTATGAGGCAACGTTCGAGCGTAAGACCGGCGACACCACCAGCCCCGATCTCACATCGGGAGAGTGGGTCATGCGCTGCGAGCAGCGGACGCTGGACGATATCCGCGCCATGGGCGGCAATTCGCCGGAGGACGAACGGCGGTTCGCGACCGCCGCGCGCGTCTCGGAAATCAATCTGTCGCTCTACCGCGCGTTCGATGCAGCCGATGGTCAAGGCCATGGTCACTCCGCAGGTGGCGGAATGGCTGAAGCGCTGGCATCCGGTCCGGTTGTCGTATGAGGCGTTCACCGACGCCAATCCGTTCATGCCTGCGGTGGCAAGAGCCGCCGAACAGGTCCGCGAGCAGCCGCAAGCCCGCGGCATCGGACAATCCGTTCGTCGCCGCACAGGAAAAGGTCTCCGAGCAAATCGTCAAGGCGCTGGATGCCTGGCGGGAGACGCTGGAAAAACTCTCCGAGAAGATGTTCCTCGCCATCTACGGATCGCCGGTGCTTCAGGCCGCCGTCGGCGTCAATCCGGAAGCCGCCCGGCCGCGAAGGCCCGGAAAATCCCTGCTGCATCGCGAACTCGTGCAGAAGCGCATTGCGGAACTGAAATCGCAGATCACCAAGGGCGGCCTTCAGGAATGCACCATTCGCGGCCTGATCTATGTCGGCATGGCGCGCGGGTACGTCGACGAGCGCGGCGTTGCGGCACTGCGTCGCATTCGCCTGACCGAAGAAGGATCGCGACTGACGCTCGCGCAGTTCAAGGCGATGGCGCGCGAGCAGTTCTTCCTCCTGCTGCTGGACCCGGAAGCAACGCTCGCGGCTATTCCAAAACTGCTGCCGGCACGACGTTGCCGAGCGGCGGAAGGGCCTTGCCGCCATCCGCAACGTTCTGAGCGCTGCCGGCGAAATCTCCGGCGAGGCCGCGGAACGGCTGAAAAAGGTTACGGCGCTGTTCGAGGCCAGTGACGCCGGGTTTCCGGCAATCGAGCGAGCCAAGGCCTCATAGCCTGGTTGCGGCCGAACCAATTGGGAGTCGAGCCATGAGCGTAGTTCCGATCGATGCCGGCGAAGGCCAGGCCCATGTGAAGTATGAGCGCTTGGTCGCTGCCGCCAAGCAGGTGCCGTCAGCTGTGACCATCGTGGTGCATCCTTGCGACGAGTCATCGTTGCGGGGCGTCTGCGAAGCCGCCGCCGCCGGCATCATCAAGCCGGTCCTGGTAGGCCCGGCAGGCAAGATCAAGGCGGTTGCGGCGCAGCACAACTTCGATATCTCGCGCTTCGAAATCGTCGACGCGCGTCCACAGCGAGGCGGCAGCCGCCAGGGCCGTCGAACTGATTCACGAGGCCAAGGGCGAGCTGTTGATGAAGGGCAGCCTTCACACCGACGAACTGATGCGCAGCGTCACCGCGAAATCGACGGGACTGCGCACCGACCGGCGGATCAGCCACGTCTTCGCCATCGACGTGCCCGGTTACGCCCAGACCCTGTTCATCACGGATGCGGCGATCAATATTTTCCCGGACCTCGATTGCAAGCGTGACATCGTGCAGAACGCGATCGATCTCTATGCGGGGATCGGCCTTGGCGTGCCGAGGGTCGCGATCCTGTCGGCGGTGGAAACGGTGACGTCGAAAATTCCCTCGACCATCGAGGCCGCCGCGCTGTGCAAGATGGCGGATCGCGGCCAGATCACGGGCGCCTTGCTCGACGGGCCGCTGGCGTTCGACAACGCCATCGATCCGGAGGCCGCCAGGATCAAGGGCATCAAATCGGCGGTCGCCGGCCAGGCGCAGATCCTGGTGGTGCCCGACCTCGAGGCCGGCAACATGCTGGCGAAGAATCTCACCTTCATGGCGAAAGCCGACTCGGCCGGCATCGTGCTCGGCGCGCGCGTTCCCATCATTCTCACCTCGCGCGCCGATTCGCTGCGGGGCCGCATGGCCTCGTGCGCGATCGCGGTGCTCTATGCCGACGCCCGCCGTCGTGCCTCAACCGTTGCGGCGGCGTGACTGTCATGGATACGATCCTCGTCGCCAACGCCGGCTCGTCGAGCGTCAAGTTCCAGGTTTTCGGGATCGAGCGCGGACGGCAGCTCTGAAGCGGCAGATCAAGGGCCAGATGGACGGCGTCGGAAGCCGTCCGCGGCTGCGCGTCACCGCGGTCGATGGCGCGGTGCTGGTCGACCGTACCTACGACAGCGGAACCGTCCCCGATGTGGCGGTGGCGCTCGCGACCGCGGGCGCATGGTTGCGCGAAGAGCTGAAAATCGATCCGATCGCGATCGGGCATCGCGTGGTGCATGGCGGCCCGGATTACGACAAGCCGGTCCGGGTCGATCAAGACGTGCTGGCGCGACTGGAACGATACGTTTCGCTGGCGCCGCTGCATCAGCCCTACAATCTTGCGCCGATCCGGTCGATCCTGGCGCGTTACCCGGATCTGCCGCAGATCGCGTGTTTCGATACCGCCTTTCATCGCGGCCACGGCGCGCTGGCGGATCATTTTGCGATTCCGCGTTCGCTGCATGCCGAAGGCATCCGGCGATATGGCTTCCACGGGCTCTCCTACGAGTATATCGCGAGCGTTCTTCCGCAAGTCGCGCCGGACATTGCATCCAGGCGGGTGATCGTCGCCCATCTCGGCAGCGGCGCCTCGATGTGCGCCATCAGCGGCGGCCGCAGCGTCGAAAGCAGCCTGGGCTTCACGGCGCTGGACGGACTTCCGATGGGCACGCGATGCGGTCAGATCGATCCGGGTGTCGTGCTTTATCTGATCTCCGAGAAGGGCATGTCGCCGGCCGACGTGCAGAATTTCCTTTACGAGGATTGCGGCCTCAAGGGCCTGTCGGGCATCAGCAACGACATGCGGCAGCTTGAGGCGAGCGACGACCCGCGCGCCGCCTTTGCGATCGACTATTTTGTTTACCGCGCCAGCCTGTTCGCGGGAATGCTGGCGGCCGCCCTGCAAGGGGTGGACGCCCTGGTATTCACGGCAGGCGTTGGCGAGAACTCAGTGCGTGTCCGCAAGGCGATCGCCGAGAAGCTGGCCTGGCTCGGGATTTCGATCGATGCGGACGCCAACGCCAAGCACGCGCGCCTGATTTCGCGGTCCGAAAGCCGTGTCGCGGTCTACGTGCTGCCGACCGACGAAGAGCTGATGATCGCCCGCCACACATTGTCGCTGCTGTCGCAGCAGCCGAAGAGTTCTCCGAAATACGAGAGGGTGTCATGACAATTCCCGTTTACCCCGAAACCAGGTGGCGCTCAAAGGCCGCAAGGGATTGATCGTCGGCATCGCCAACGATCAGTCGATCGCATGGGGGTGCGCCAAGGCGTTCCGCGCCTTGGGCGCCGATCTGGCCGTGACCTATTTGAACGAAAAGGCAAAGAAGCATGTGGAGCCGCTGGCGCAGCGAGCTCGAGGCGCCGATCTTCATGCCGCTCGACGTCGGCGCTTCCGGACAGACTGGAGGCCGTGTTCGAGCGAATTCAGAAGGAATGGGGGCAGCTCGATTTTCTCGTTCACTCGATCGCGTTCTCACCCAAGGAAGCTCTGCACGGACGAGTGATCGACGTGAACCGCGACGGCTTCCTGGCGACCATGGACGTCTCGTGCTGGTCGTTCCTCCGCATGGCGCATCTGGCGGAGCCGCTGATGAAGAAGGGCGGCACGCTCTTCACCATGACCTATTACGGCAGCCAGATGGTGGTGGAGAACTACAACATCATGGGCGTCGCCAAGGCCGCGCTGGAATGCGCCGTCCGTTACGTCGCGTCCGAAGTCGGGCCGAAGGGCATTCGGGTTCACGCCATTTCGCCCGGTCCGCTGGCGACGCGCGCGGCCTCCGGAATTCCCGAATTCGACGAACTGATGGCGAAGGCACAGGCCAAGGCGCCGGCGCGAAGCCTTGTCAGCATCGACGACGTCGGAAAAGCGGTGGCGTTCCTCGCGCTCGACGGCGCGAAGCTGATGACGGGAGACACGATCTACATCGATGGCGGCTATCACATCATCGATTGAACGGAGCCGCCGATCGAAGGCTGGACTGCTTGATCCAGAATAAATCGGAAGTGCATCCCCGTGCTAACTGGTTGCAGAGCCGTTAGCGGCGTCTGACCGGGAAATAGGAGGCTGTGATGCGCAAGATCGTTTGCATTTTGTTGGGGGTGTGGGGAATTTCGTCTCCCGCCAACGCTCAATCGGCGCAAGAGCCCGCGGCTGTCCCCGTCGGTGTGATCACCGCCGAACGCAAGGCCGTCACCAAGACGCTCGACTTTGTCGGCCGCGTTGAAGCTGTCCAGCGGGTCGAGGTGAAGGCGCGCATCACCGGATATCTCGAGAACGTCGCGTTCAAGGAAGGCGATCTCATCAAGGAAGGGGCGCCGCTCTACGAGCATCGAAAAGGGACTTTTCGAGGCAGCGGTCGAGCAGGCCGAGGGTGCAATTGGAGCGAAGCAAGGCCGCGAAGGTACTGACGGAAGTTCAGCTGCAGCGAGCGGAAGACCTGCTGGCGAAGGGCTCCGGTACCGCCGGTCGCCCGCGATCAGGCGCTCGCGGCCGATCAATCGGCCGAAGGCGGCTATTCTGGTCGACGAAGCCAATCTTCAGACGGCCAAGATCAACCTCGGTTATGCCGAGCATCACTTCCCCGATTTCCGGCAAGGTCGGCAGGACAAATATCACCAAGGGCAACGTCGTAACGCCGCAGAGCGGGCCGCTCACGGTCATCGTCAGCCAGGACCCGATGTATGTGACATTTCCGGTCAGCCAGCGCGAATTCCTGCGTGCCCAGCAGGCCGGCCAAAGCGTCGACGTCACCGGCATCAAGGCAGCGCTACGGTTTGCCGACGGCAGCGCGTACAAGTACCCCGGCAAGATCAACTTCGTCGACGTCACCGTCGATCGCGCCACCGACACGGTTTTGGCGCGCGCCTCTTTCCCGAATCCCGATTCCGGGTTGATCGACGGCCAACTGGTCCGCGTGGCGCTGGAGAGCGGAAGCCGCGGAGGAAAAGATCGTTATTCCGCAGGCGGCGCTGATTTCCGACCAGGAAGGCGTCTACGTCTTCATCGTGAGCGACGGAAAAGCGGCGGTACGCAGGGTCAAGACCGCCGGTCGCAAGCGGGACCGGCATCGTCGTGGAGCAGGGCCTGACGGGAGGCGAACAGGTGATCGTCGAGGGAATTCAGGGACTGCGCCGGGACGTGGCGGTCCGTGCGACGCCCTTGCCGCCAGCGCCCGACAGGAGCTGATGCGATGTTCTCAGCGATTTTTGTCGACCGTCCGCGTCTGGCGATCGTTATTGCCGTTGTCACCACGATTGCCGGCGCATTGGCGTATCTGGCGATGCCGGTTGCGCAATATCCCGACATCGTGCCGCCCCAGGTCTCGGTCACGACGATGTATCCCGGCGCCAATTCCGCCGTGGTGGACGCCACCGTCGCCCAGCCGATCGAGGCGCAGGTCGTCGGCGTCGACAAGATGATCTACATGAAGAGCACGAGCGGCGATGACGGCAGCTATACGCTCACCGCCTCCTTCGAACTCGGCACCGATCCGGACATCAATACGGTCAACGTCAATAACCGGGTTCAGACCGCGCTGTCGCTATTGCCGCCGGAAGTTCAGCGGCAGGGAATCAACGTCAAGAAGAAATCGACCGCGATCCTCGCCTTCGTAACGCGTCTATTCGCCGAAGAAGACCCACGATCCGCTTTTCCTGTCGAACTACGTCACGATCAATCTTCTGGATTCGATCAAGAGCACCCCCGGCGTCGGCGACGCGTTCCTGTTCGCTGCCCAGGACTATGCGATGCGCGCCTGGGTCAAGACCGAACGCCTGACCGGACTCAATCTCACCGTCACCGATATCATCAATGCCATTCAGTCGCAGAACGTCCAGGCCGCGGTGGGCCGCATCGGCGCACGGCCGATTTTCAACGATCAGCAGTTGCAGCTCAACATCCAGACCAAGGGGCGGCTAAACTCGGTCGCGGATTTCGAAAACATCGTGATCCGGACCAATCCCGACGGCTCGGTATTGCGCTTGCGCGATGTCGCAAAGCTCGAACTGGGCGCCGCCAACCTCGATCGCGACACGCGGTTCAACGGCGATGATGCCGCCGCGATCGTGATCTACCAGTCGCCGGGCGGCAACGCGATCGCTACCGTCAATGCCGTGCGAGAAAAGCTTTCCGAACTGGAAAAGCGCTTTCCCGACGATCTGGCCTGGAAGATCACGTACGATCCGACGATCTTCGTCACCGATACCATGCACGAGGTGAAGAAGACGCTGTTCGAGGCCTTCGTTCTCGTCGTGCTGGTCGTCTTCCTGTTCCTCGGCAATGTCCGCGCGACGCTGATTCCGACCCTTGCGGTGCCGGTCAGCCTGATCGGCACCTTCATCGCGCTCAAGGCCGTCGGCTATTCCGCCAATACGGTCTCGCTGCTCGCCATCGTGCTTGCGATCGGCATCGTCGTCGACGACGCCATCGTAGTCGTCGAGAACGTCGAGCGGGTGATGGAAGAGAATCCCGAACTCTCGCCGGCGGATGCGACCAAGCGCGCCATGGCGGAAATCACCGCGCCGATCATCGCGATCACGCTGGTGCTGCTGTCGGTCTTCGTGCCGATCGCCTTCATTCCCGGCATTTCCGGCGAATTGTTCCGTCAGTTCGCGGTCACGGTCGCGGTAGCGATGTTGCTTTCCGCCGTCAACGCGCTGACGCTTTCTCCAGCCCTTTGCGCCGTCCTGCTTCAGCCCCATCACGGGCCGAAGCGCGGCATTATCGGCTGGCTGATGCGCTCGATCGACTGGGTGCGGGACCAGTATGGCGCCATCGTCGCGCGGATGGTCCGCTTCTCGATCATCGGTCTGGTGATGGTGGTGGTGGCGGGGGCAGGGACCGTTGCCCTTTCCAGGATAACGCCGACGGGATTCGTGCCGGAGGACGACCAGGGCGCGATCTTCGTGGTCGTTCAGTTGCCGGGCGGCGCTTCGGTCGGACGAACGTCGGAAGTGATGCGCCAGGCCGAGGCGATGGTGAAGGAAGATCCCGCCGTTGCCGAATACACCTCGATCATTGGACTGAATTTCATCGACAACTATTCGCAGCCCAATGCCGGCTTCATGGTCGTGACCTTCAAGCCGTTCGAGGAACGCAAGAGCGCCGAGCTCGGCGTTCGCGAAGTGATCGCCCGGCTGCGCACGAAATTCCGTGAGATCCAGGGCGGCACCGTGGTGCCGCTGGCGCCGCCGCCGATCGTCGGTCTCGGCACAGGCGGCGGCTTCACCTATGTGCTCGAGGATTTGCGGGGCGGCGATCCGAAGGAACTCGCCCAGGTCCTGCGCGGGGTTATCGTGGCGGCCAACCAGGATCCGCAACTGCGCGGCGTATTCAGCACGTTCTCGGCAACCAATCCGTCGATCTATCTCGATATCGACCGCGACAAGGTGCAGATCCTTGGCGTCCAGCTCAAGGATGTGTTCCAGGCGCTGCAGGCCTCGCTCGGCGGCTACTTCATCAACAACCTGAATCTGTTCGGCCGCACCTGGCAGGTGCAGGTTCAGGCGGAAGCTGCCGACAGGTCGAGTATCGACGACATCTATCGCATCAATGTGCGCAATGCAGAGGGCAAGATGATCCCGCTGCGCAGTCTCGCCGAGACGCGCATTGTCGTCGGTCCGCCGGCATTGATCCGCTACAATAACCTTCGCGCCGTGACGATTCAGGGCGGTCCCGCGTCCGGCGTGTCGTCCGGCCAGGCGCTGAAGGCGTTCGAGCAGGTTGCGGCGAAGACGCTGCCGCAAGGCTATGCAGGCGAATGGACCGATACGGCATTTCAGGAAAAGCGCGCCGAGGGCAAGACCGCGATCATTCTCGGCTTTGCGGTGCTGTTCGCCTACCTGTTCCTGGTCGCGCTCTATGAAAGCTGGACCATTCCGGTGCCGGTGCTGCTGTCGGTCGCCATCGGCATTCTCGGATCCTTCGGCGCCATTGTCATGAGCGGGCTTACGCTCGACCTCTATGGCCAGATCGGCATGGTCGTGCTGATCGGGCTTGCGGCCAAGAACGGCATTCTGATCGTCGAGTTCGCCAAGGAGAAGCGCGAGCACGGTGTTCCCCTGCTGGAAGCCGCGACAGAAGGCGCGCGCCTGCGCTTCCGCCCGGTGATGATGACGTCGTTCGCGTTCATTCTCGGGCTTTATCCGCTGGTCGTGGCACAGGGCGCCTCGGAGCTGGCGCGGCGCGGCGTCGGCACGCCGGTGTTCGGCGGCATGATCCTGGCGTCCTTCATCGGCATCTTCGCGATCCCGCCGCTGTACGTGATGTTCCAGGCCATTCGCGAACGGCTGCGGCCCGGCGCACGTCCCGCGACCGAGCAGCAGCCTGCTGCAACGCCAGCGCAACCGAAGCCACCCGAACATATCGCCGCAGAATAGGCGTCACCGTCTCCAAGGAGAATGCAATGTTTGACTTTCATCGCTTAGCAATCCTCGGCGCTGTTCTGTCTCGGAGCAGTGCTGATGCTGCCGGTCCGGGCCAACGCCATCGAACTTTCGGGCGCTTGGGCAACGGAAGCGGATCTGTGCAGCCGCGTGTTCACCAAGAAGGGCAACGGGGTCGTGTTCGCCGAGCTGTCGGACCTCTTTGGTTCAGGCTTCATCATTGAGGGAAACCGGATCAGGGGGAAAAGCGCTCGATGCACGATCACCTCGAGAAAGCAGGACGGCGATAATCTGGAACTAGGTGCGGCCTGCGCGACGAGCATCATGAACCAGAACGTCCGTTTCAGCCTGAAAGTCATCGACGATAACAACCTGAACAGGCTGTTCCCGGATATCCCGGGAATGACGCTCAAATATACAAGGTGCGCACCTTAGCACTGATAGTTGTAGCGGCGCTGAAAGAGGGCGACGCCATGTCCGAATTTGCCCAATATTCAGAAGTTGAGGCCTTGCGAGACGGGCGCCGGGTCGAAATCCGCGCGCTTCGGCCGGAAGACCGGGACGATCTCGTCGCGGCGGTCCGCCGTATCGGCACGGATTCTCTCTATCGGCGTTTCTTCGCAGTCAAACGTGAGTTTAGCGAGAAGGAAACCTCATTCTTCGTCAACGTGGATTTTGTCAATCACGTCGCCCTGGTCGCGGTGGTAGAGGAAGACGGCAAACCGACGATCGCCGGCGGTGGGCGTTATATCGTTGTCGAACCCGGGACAGGCCGAGGTCGCGTTCGCTGTGGTCGACAAATATCAGGGGCAAGGTATCGGCACGACGCTGATGCGCCATCTCGTTGCGATCGCGCGCAGGGCAGGGCTGCGGGAATTGATTGCAGACGTACTGCCCGACAACAGGCAGATGTTGAACGTCTTCCAGAAGAGCGGCCTGCCGATCAGCACCAGACGCGATGCGGGGAGCCTGCACGTCACGCTTCGGCTGATCTAGCGGCAGAGTCAGAAATCTCGGGCGGCGAAGGCAGCCAAGGTGTTCGACGCTGGGCAATTCAGCGATAGTGCTGCCCGATCACCTCTGCAACACAGGCAGGACGCTTCCCACCCTCGATCTCGATGGTGACTGCGTATGTGACGCGCAGCGCGTCAGGCGGTACATCGTCTGCCTTCGTGACGGTGACCCGCCCTCGCAGGCGCGAGCCGGCGGGGACCGGGGTGAGATAGCGAATCCTGTTGGCGCCGTAATTCAGCGTATTTTTCAGGCCTTTCACGCCGATGATCGACCGAATGAACATCGGGATCAGCGAGAGCGAGAGCAGGCCATGCGCGATCGTGGTCCCGCCGGGCGACTCGCGTGCAGCGCGTTCCGTGTCGACGTGGATCCATTGTTCGTCGCCGGTCGCTTCGGCGAACTTGTTGATGCGGTCCTGGGTGATTTCGACCCAGTCGCTGACGCCGACCTCGGTGCCGACCGTGGCCTTGAGCTCGTTCGAAATCGTTGAACACTCGCATCGCGCGCTACTTTCGGGTTCGGCTCGCAAACGAGCCGGGATGTCGGCTCAAATCGCCATTTCCGGCACCTTGGCAGGGACGACAAGCTCGGCCTCGGTATTGGCGATGACGTCCGCGACGCTGACGCCCGGCGCGGTCTCCATCAGGGTGGCGCGGCCATCAGGGAATCCGATCACCGCCATATCGGTCACGACAAGGTCAACGGCCCTGACCGATGTCAGCGGCAGATTGCACTTCTTGACGATCTTCGACTTTCCCTTGGCGGCGTGCTGCATCGCGACGATCACGCGCTTGGCGCCGGTCACCAGATCCATCGCGCCGCCCATGCCCGGGACCATCTTGCCCGGGATCGTCCAGTTGGCGAGCTGGCCCTGCGCCGTCGACCTGGAGCCCGCCCAGCACCGTCATGTCGACGTGGCCGCCGCGGATCAGACCGAACGACATGGCGCTGTCGAAGCAGCACGCGCCGGGAAGCGCGCTGATCGGGCGCCCGCCGGCGTCGGTCAGCAGCGGATGCTCCATGCCCTGTTCCGGAATAGGGCCGGTGCCGATCAATCCATTCTCGGATTGAAAGAAGACCTTGAGGTCGGCCGGAACGTAGTTCGCGACCAGCGTCGGAATGCCGATGCCGAGATTGACGAGCATTCCCGAGCGCAGTTCGAGGGCGACACGCCGGGCGATAATCGTTTGTGCGTCCATGGTATCACCCATTGGCAATGAGATAGTCGACGAGCGGCCCGGGGGTCACGACATGATCCGGCGCGACGACGCCGACCGGCACGATGTTCTCCGCGGTGACGATCACGGTGTCGGCCGCCATCGCCATGACCGGATTGAAATTGCGGGCCGTCAGCGCGTAGGCAAGATTGCCGAGATAGTCGGCCAGGAACGCATGAACCAGCGCGAAGTCGGCATGCAGCGCCGTCTCCAGCAGATAGGTTTTTCCGCCCACTTCGATCTTCTGCTTGCCCTGTTCGACTGACGTGCCGACGCCGGTCGGCGTCAGAACGCCGCCGAGGCCACAGCCGCCTGCGCGGATCCGCTCGACGAGCGTTCCCTGCGGCACCAGGTCGATCGCCATCTTCTGCGCCATCATTTGCTGCTGCGCCTTGGGATTGAGACCGATATGGCTCGCGATCATGCGGGTCACCAGCCCGGCATCGACCAGCTTGCCGATGCCTTTTGCCGGCACGCGCGGCGTCGTTGGCGATGACGTAAAGATTGGACTTGCGCTGTCGCACCAATTCGTCCAGCAGGCGCTCCGGTGTTCCGACGCCCATGAATCCACCGATCATGACGCTCGCGCCGTCGGGGATCTTGGCGACTGCTTCTTCTACGGAAACGACCTTCATGATCGGCTTCTCCGTCAAGCTGGAAGTCGGAAAATATCCGAACACAAGCGCCAAGGAATATGTTGACTTGTATCAAGCACCAGCCTGATGAGCGCGAGATTGCGTTGCCGGGAGAGACAGCATCTGGAACGCGGCTATGCCTGTGACGCTTCAGGCTCGTCGCGGCGCACACCGATACCTTCGAGCATGACGGTCCACAGCGCGCGCACCTGCGCGTGACGACGTTCGACGGCGGCGTTGACGGCGTCGCGAACCGGCAGAAGCTGCGCGCTCTTGAGGAACAAGATCTGGGCCTGCATCAGGCGCCCGCTCTCGAACTCGATCCTTCGCAGCGCAACCACGAACGGGTCCTGCGCTGACGCTTCGAGCGGGAGCAGCGCCGCCGGCCGTATCGCCGCGTGCAGCGCATGCCCGAACGCCGCGGTGTCGATCAGAAGGCCCTGGCTCCAGTCTGTCACATCGGTCGAGGGTTTCGGCAACCAGGCGACTTCCCAGGAAAGGCTGAGCAACGCGAGTTCGGGATCCGGCGCCCACGAGGTGGCGTGGAGCAACAGCGAGACGATTTCGGTTTCGCGATAGAACTGCGCATGCAGTTCCGTCTCCCAGCCGAACCGGAGATGAATGGGTACGGCGACGGAAAGCTGTCGCGCCAGCGCGCCATGCGCCGAGATCAGAAATGCCGAAAGCCGGGTCTGTTGGCGTGCCGGAATACCACCAACGGAATCGAGAGGGCCGAGAAACATGCTCATGTCGCCCCCGTCCTCACCGGAATTGCACGCAGGTGATCGTATCCCGCGGGGAAGGGGACGATTTCGCCGCCGGCTTCATCTGGCGCGATCCAGACCGATCCGCCGCCCTTCCACTGTTTCGCCATCACGTCGGCGGCAAACCTGGCGAGCAGATCCGCCGTCAAGGCCGCCTTTTCGAGGGTGAAGGCGTGATAGGCGCGGGGAATGATGATCAGCGCGCTGTCCGGAATATGAGTGCGCAGGCTGTCGTGCAGCGCGCGCGGCGTCAGGAAATCGAATTCGCCGTTGAGGATCATGGTCGGGATCCGGATCGCGCCGAGGCGCGGCGTCAACGGCTCGAAATCCATGAAGGATTCCATCAGGTTTTGCAGCGCATAGACGTCATTGACCAGCCAGCCCTGTCGCTTCACCGCCTCGAGGTTCTTCAGGAGCGGTTCCAGCCATGCATCGCTGAGATTTATCGGCAGCAGCATGTCCTGCAGGTAGCTGGTTCCGCCGAGGATCAGCCCGGTCCGCATTGCATTGCCGAGCAGGAACAGCTGCGGCGAGAGTTCCGCGAACGTGCTCATTGGAACCAGCCCGGCCAGCGTGTTGCCATGCTCGATCGCATAGCGCAGGGCGACCAGGCCGCCGAAACTGATACCGGCAAGAAAGATTGGGCCATCGCCGAGCCGATCGATCAACAGCCGCAGCACCGCGACATGGTCGTCTTGGCTGATGAACAGGCTCGGCTTGTCGGACTCGCCCTGGCCCAGAAGATCAAAAGTAACAACGCGAAAATGTTTTGCCACCAGCGCATCGCGGTAGGCGCTCCAAAGCTCCGCATATTGCGTCAATCCGTTGACGAGCACATAGGCCGGGCCCGTTTCGGGGCCGCTCAATTCATAGCGGATGGTGTGGGAGCCATATGACAGATAGGCCATGCAATTCCCAATCAGAACCCATTTTCCCTTAGAACGCAGATCGCAGCGTTTCTTTGATGCAAGTCAACATATCGGCCTTCGACCGGGTAATACTGAAAACATACAACCAAAAACGCTGAGGGAGGATTGCCGTGAAGCGGTTTCTGATCAGCCTGCTGGTGCTTGTCATCAGCACATCCGTCGCGTTCGCGCAGCCGTTCACACGGCGTTCTTCGCAAGAGAAGCACGACGGATTGAAGAAATACTACGAAATCAGCAACTTCAAATTGGGCGGCAAATACGACCTCGCCGATCCGTCGAAATGGGAAAACGGCGGCGAGGGCGGCAAGACGCTGGAATTGCTCGGCGGCGGCAAATTGCGCACCGCCTACATCGCCATCGGCACGCCGCGGCGTAACGCGGCGGGCGAAATCACCAATGCCGTCATCGTCAACTCCTACTACTCCGGCGACTCCACCGACATGTACGAGCAGTGGGTCAAAGGCACGGCGCTGTCAGGTGGTGTTCCCGTCATCGGCCCCGGCCGGCCGATCGACACCGATCGCTATTACGTCGTGATGGTCGATCCGCTCGGCACTTGGGGCGCGAGCAAGCCCTCCGACGGGCTCGGCATAAAATTCCCGCAATACAGCTATTTCGACATGGTGCAGGCCAACTACCGGCTGCTGCATGACCATCTCAAGGTCGCGCACGCGGCGCTCGCCACCGGCGTGTCGATGGGCGGCACCCAGACCTATGTCTGGGGCGTCATGCATCCCGAATATGTCTGCGCGATCATGCCGATCGGCGGCACCACGCAATCCGACGCCGAGGATCCCGTCGGCAACTGGACTTTCCAGATGATGACGGCGGCGATCGAGTCCGATCCGGTCTGGCAGGCGACGAAAGGCGACTATTACAAGCTGCCGAAGGAAAAGCATCCGCAGCCCGGCGTCGCCTTCGGCTGGTCGGTGCTCGGACTGACGGGTTACGACTTCGCGTTCCGCACCACCCAGAGCTTTGCCTCGGTGCAGCCCGAGGTGTTTTACTGGGATCCGCCGAACGAGAAGGCCGGGTTGAATGTCACCAACCGGGCCAAGATTTACGATGCCGTCGACCTCGTATGGCGCAATCGCGTCGGTGAAACTCACAACATCAACCCGTATCTCGGCCGCGATTCAGGCTCGCACGCTGGTGATGCACATCACCAACGACCTGTGGCTGAACTTCAAGCTCGCCCAAAAGGCGGTCGAGCGCATTCCGGGCGCCGACCTGATCGCGGAGGAAAGCCCGGTCGCGCATTACGGCGTGTTCTCGATCGTCAACCACAAGGTTCACGACCCGAAATTCGTGTCGTTCCTCGAGGACGTGGCGCGCCTCGACAATGCCCAGAAGTTCGAGGCGAAGAACTACCGGGTTCCCGGCGTCGCCGAGAATATCGACCCGAAGAAGTCGTTCTGGAAGGATTTCGTGACCTATCCGTTCCCGGTCAAATACAAGACCGCCAAGGACAGCACCGGAACGTCCTGGGAGATCGGCTATATGGACGAATATGCCGGCACCGATCCCAATCCGCAGGTGCTGGTCGTGATCCACGGCAAGGGCGCGTTCGCCGGCCACTACGGCAACGTCATCAAGTTCGCCGTGCAGCGCGGACTGCGCGTGATTGCGCCGGATCTGCCGCATTACGGCATGTCCGGTCCGGGCAATCTCGACAAGAATCCGGCACGCTCGATGCAGGACATGCGCGACGTCGTGCACGATCTCGTCGTGAACCAGCTCGGCGTCAAGAAGGCGTTCTATCTCGGCCACTCGCTCGGCGGTCAGGTCATACTCGGCTACGCGCTGAGCTGGCCGGATGCGGTGAGCGGCCTGATCCTCGAAGCGCCTGCGGGACTGGAAGAATATCCGCGCGACGTTCCGGTCGCGCCGGGCAAGACGGCACCGCTGTTCGACCCGGCGATCGGGCGGGACTTCGGCAAATGGAAGCAGGTCTGGGACCAGACCGGCAGTCCTGAAGAGCGAAATCGCACGTACCGAACAAAACATCCGCGACTTCTACTACTTCAAGAAGCGCGATCCGGTGACCGACGTGGTGTCGAAGAGCCAAGAGCGGCTACTTCATGAACGACAGCGAGTACGCCCGCTTCCACACCGAGCAGCGCGTCGGCCTGACCAAGGGCAACCCGAAGGAGCTCGAGCAATGGGCCAACGTCTTCATCTTCGACATCTACGGCATGGTGGTCGAGCTGCAGAAGGATGACCCCAAAAACCTCTATCGAGCGGCTCACGCAGATCAAGGCGCCGATCTTCCTGGCCTTCGGCGCCAAGGAGCCGTTCATTCCCGGAACCTCGCTCAACGGCCTGAAGGACCTCGCCGGCGACATCATCGTTCCCTTCACCGACCGCATGACGCTCGCCGGAAATCGTCCGACCGTGAAGGTCTATCCCGACACCGGGCACTTCATCCACACCGACAACCCGGTCGAGTTCCCGAACGATGTCGTCGAGTTCATCACCACGGGCCGCATCGTCGTCAACTCGCCGGTCGCCATCGACCGGCTGGTCAACGGCGCGGCCAACGAGGACGCGTACGCTGTCGCGCCCACGCCTCCGGGCGCGTCGCCGACCGCCGGCCTGAACAAGTAGGTGAAGACGATGCCTCGGGTGCGTGCGGGCGAGGTGCAGCTCGGCTGGCGGGAGTGGGGCAGGGGCGACGTCACCGTCGTCTTCATCCACGGCAATCTCGCCAGCAAGGACTGGATCGAGCTCGCCGCACCGCTGTTTCCCGGCGATCTCACGGGTGATCGGGATCGACTGGCGCGGCTGCGGCGAAAGCGATCGCCCGCCACCCACCAAGGACTATGCCAACTACTCGATGCAGCAGCATGCGCAGGACATGCTGGCAGCGCTCGACGCGCTGAAGATTCCCGTTCTGCCACCTCGCCACCCATTCCACCGGCGGCATCATCGCCGCCCGCATGATGCTGATGCAGCCGCAGCGGTTCGGCCGGGTCTTCGCGCTCGATCCGGTGACGCCGCTCGGCATGGCGTTCAATACCGAGCAGATCGGTCTCTTCCGCTCGATGATGGCGAGCCGCGACGTCACCCGCGCGGTCATGGCGACGGCGGCGGCCTCGCTGTTCGTGCCGGAGAGCCTCGCGCCGAACATGGTTCCCCGGTTCCGCGAGGGGCTCGGCAATCTGCAGGCGCTTCTACGAACGAATTCTGGAACAGACCTTTGGCGTCTCCGAAGGCATCTGGATCGGCACGCCCTTCAACCTCAATCTCGAGCGGGAGAGCGGGGAGCTGCAGCGCCGCATGCCGGAGATCAAGCAACCGCATCTGGTGCTGTGGGGCGAAAAGGACGGCTGGATCTCGCCAGCCGATCTCAAGACGATGGCGGCGGCGATGCCCGACTGCCGGCTCGTTACCGTGCCCGGGATCGGCCACTCGATGAATCTCGAACTGCCGGCGCTGTATGCCGGATATTTTGGCGCCTGGTTTGGCGGACTGCCGCCAACCGCGAAACCGTGATCGTGAACAGACAGTGCCTGAATAATTTCTTTCGTCGCGAAGTAGACATGTTTGGACGCGGAGAGATGGCATGAATACGTCAACGACGCGGTCAATCATTGCGGCACTCTTGTTGACGGTGCTGCAAATCGCAACGGCGCACGCACAGACCCCTGCACCGCCGGCCGCCTCTGCTCAGTCGCAACAATTGCTGAAGGCCGAAGAGCTCGATCAGCTGGTTGCTCCGATCGCGCTCTATCCGGACGCGCTGCTTGCCGAGGTGCTGATGGCATCGACCTATCCGCTGGAGGTCGTGCAGGCGGATCGATGGGCGACCGCGAACAAGGCGCTCAAGGGAGACCAGTTGAAGGCTGCGGTCGACAAGCAAAGCTGGGACGAGAGCGTGAAGTCCCTGGTCGCGACGCCGTCGGTGCTCGCGATGATGAGCGAAAAACTCGACTGGACCCAAAAGCTGGGCGACGCCGTTCTTGCGCAGCAGCCGGACGTCATGGATGCGGTTCAGCGCCTGCGCACCAAAGCCCAGGCGAACAACAAGCTGACCTCGACCAAGGAGCAAAAAGTTTCGGTAACGCAGCAGCAGAACAAGCAGGTCATCGTCATTGAACCAACCGTGCCCGACACGGTCTACGTGCCCTATTACGATCCTGCCGTCGTTTACGGCGACTGGGCCTATCCCGCCTATCCGCCTACTACTTCCCGCCGCCGCTCGGCTATGTGCCGGGCGCGATCCTCGCAACGGGGATTGCATTCGGCGCGGGCTACGCCGCTCGGTCGCTGGGCATCGGGCGGCAACTACTGGGGCGGCGGCGTCAACTGGGGCGGCGGCAACATCAACGTCAACCGCCCGGTCAACATCAACAACATCAATGCAGCGGCAACAACTGGCAGCACAATCCCGAGCACCGCCAGGGCGTGAAGTACAGCAACACCGAACGTGCAGCAGAAGTTCGGCAACAACAATGTTCGGGCGGGCAGTCAGGACCGCATGGATTTCCGCGGCCGCAGCGGCGAACAGGTGATCAAGCCCGGCGGCGGCGGCGCCAACCTTGGCGACAAGGCGGCCAACCGTCCCGCTACGGCCGACCGCACTGCCGGTAACCGGCCGTCAGCGGGCGCAAAGCCTGAGACAAAAGCCCGCTGCGAAAGGCGCCACCGCAAAGGCCCTGCTGCCGGCGGCGCCCCCAAGCGCGACAGCGCCATGGGCAATATCCAATCCGGCAAGGTGGCCAACGCGCAGGCCGCGCGAGGCAGGGAAAGTCTCGGTGGCGGCGCCGCAGCGCGTGTCAGTGCCGGCGGCGGCGGTGCGCAGCAGCGCCGGAGGTGGCGGAGCGAGCTTTGGTGGTGGCGGCGCCAGGATGGGCGGCGGGGGCGGAGGAGGCGGCAGCGCGGTGGTGGCGGCGGCGGACGTCGCTCGGATATCAACGCCAAGCACGACATCGCGCTGATCGGCCGGCTCGACAACGGACTTGGCTTCTATCGCTATCGCTACAACGGCAGTGACAAAGCCTATGTCGGCGTCATGGCGCAGGAGGTGCAGACGATCATGCCGGATGCGGTCGTGCGCGGCCGGGACGGATACCTGCGAGTTTTCTACGACAAGCTCGGGCTAAAGTTCGAGACTTACGACCACTGGGTTGCCTCCGGCGCGCGGGTTCCATCCGCTGCCGGGATACGGCACACGCAAATCCAATATTGGTGAGATCGTCATGACCCAGATCATTTCGTTGCTTGGCAAATTGACCTGCTGGACCGCCGCGACCGTCATCCTTGCGTCGGTGTCGGTCGCCAGCGCACAGCAATCGTTCAAGTCACCCGAGGACGCAGTGGGGGCTCTTGTGAGCGCCACAAAGGACAATTGGCCCAAAGGCGTGGTCGACTGTGCTCGGAGAGGATGGCGCCGATATCGTCTCCTCCGGCGACAAGGTTGCCGATGAAGCCATGCGCCAGAAATTTCTCGCGGCCTACGACGCCAAACATCAGGTGACGAAGGAAGGCGACGACAAGGCCGTGATGATCATCGGGACCGAGGACTTTCCGTTTCCCGATCCCGCTCACGCGCAAAGGCGCGGCCTGGCAGTTCGACACCGCCGCCGGCCGCCTTGAGATTCTGTATCGGCGTATCGGCCGCAACGAACTCAGCGCGATCCAGGCCTGCCTCGCCTATGTCGACGCGCAGAACGAATACGCCGACAAGAATCGCACCAGCGCCGGCGGCGCCACCTACGCGCAGCGCATCGTCAGCCGCCCCCGCAAGAAGGACGGGCTCTACTGGCCGGCGGCGCCGGGCGAAGAACCAAGTCCGCTTGGCGAGCTCGTCGCCCAGGCAACGACCGAGGGTTACGCGATCGGCGGCGACCGTATCCCCTTCCACGGCTACTACTTCAAGATATTGACGCGCCAGGGTCCGATGGCCGCGGGCGGCGAAGTGGATTATGTCGTGCGCG
Organism: uncultured Alphaproteobacteria bacterium; assembly: GCA_963825105.1. Classification (GTDB taxonomy): domain Bacteria; phylum Pseudomonadota; class Alphaproteobacteria; order Rhizobiales; family Xanthobacteraceae; genus Bradyrhizobium. Next base: position 108,707 of record CAWGSB010000024.1, on the reverse strand, counting down.
GCAAGATGATCGGCGGCTTCGCTCTGGTGGCCTATCCGGCCGAGTACGGCAATTCCGGCGTGATGACGTTCGTCGTCAATTACGCCGGCACCGTTTTCCAGAAGGACCTCGGGGAACGCACGGCGAGACTCGCCGAGCGCATGACATCGTTCAATCCCGATCAGACCTGGAAGAAGGTCGACGTCACCGCTCCGGAGCGATGAGGTTAAGAATTGGGCGCCAGCCGCTTTGCCTACAACAGGAAAATCCAACAGGAGATCGAGATGAAGACGAATGGAACCAGAATCTTTCGAACGCTGATTGGTGGAGCAATGCTGGGGCTGGTGGCGGTGGCGGGTCTTTCGACGGCGTCGCAGGCGGAAACCGGCGCGGTTCGCGTCGTCTTCACCAAGGCGGGATTTATCGTGGGTGTCGGCGGTGGCCAGGGCGTCGTGACGTTCCGCGGCCGCAACTATCCGTTCACGGTTTCGGGCATGAGCGTGGGCTTCACGATCGGGGGATCGACCACACAGCTGGTCGGGCGCGCCTTGAATATGCACGCTCCGAGCGACATCGCCGGCAGCTACAGCGCGATCGGCGCCGGTGGGGCGCTGGCTGCCGGCGCGGGGGGTGTGCAGCTGCAAAATGCAAAGGGCGTGATTCTCCAATTGCACGGCGTCAAGGTCGGCGTGGAATTGTCGGCCGCTGTGGGCGGTGTCACGATCACCATGGAGTGACGCAAAATCTTCAATGCTCTGTCCGCTGACGGTGCTTAACGTGAAGCCATTGAGTTACCCTAGAGCATGATCCGGAAAAGTGGACACCGGTTTTCCGAAAAGATCATGCTCAAACAAAAAGATAGAGCGGGATGACGATTTCGAAGAAAAGTCATCCCGCTCTAGTGTCCTGATCGACAAATGAATTACATTCTTGCCTGACCTTGGACAGGGAGGCGGGAATGGCGAAGGGACGAGCGGTGGCGATCGTACTGGATGACGCGGAGAAGGCGAGCTGACGGCGCTGACGCGCAAGCATGGCGCGCCGCAGGCGCTGGCGGAGCGAGCGCGCATTGTTCTTGCGGCGGCGAGCGGGCTCGAACAACAAGGAGATCGCGACCAAGCTTGGTGTCTGCGCGCACACGGCCGGCACGTGGCGCAATCGCTTCGCCGGCGATGGCATGGATGGTCTCTACGACGAGCCGCGTCCCGGCGCACCGCGAGAGATCGGTGACGACGAGATCGCGAGCCACGATCCGCAAGACGCTGGAAACACGGCCCCAAGGTGCGACGCACTGGAGCCTGCGGACCATGGCGAAGGAGATCGGTCATGCGCCGTCCACGATTCATCGGATCTGGCAGGCGTTCGGCCTGCAGCCGCATCGTTCGGAGCCTTCAAGCTCTCGTCCGACCCGCTGTTTGTCGAGAAGGTGCGCGACATAGTCGGCCTGTATCTGTCGCCACCCGAGCGCGCCGTGGTGCTCTGCGTCGACGAGAAGAGCCAGGTCCAGGCGCTCGATCGAACCCAGCCTCTGCTGCCGATGCGGCCCGGCCAGCCCGAGCGGCACACCCACGACTATACGCGGCACGGAACCACTTCGCTGTTCGCCGCACTTGACGTGAAAGCCGGGACCGTGGTCGGAAAATGCATGCCGCGCCACCGCACGCAGGAGTTCCGCAAGTTCCTCGACGAGGTCGAGCGCAACGTGCCTACCGATCTCGACGTCCATGTCATCATGGACAACTACGGCACACACAAGACAAAGCTGATCCGCAGCTGGTTCGCCAAACGGCCACGCTGGCACGTCCACTACACGCCCACGTCGGCGTCATGGATCAATCAGGTCGAGCGCTTCTTCGCGCTGCTGACCGACCGCGCCATCAGACGCGGCGTGTTCCGATCGGTGGCCGACCTCGAGCGCGCCATCACCGCCTACATCGATGCCACCAATGCCGACCCCAAACCGTTCCGATGGACAAAGAGTGCCGACGACATCCTCGCCTCATCCAACGCTTCTGCCTTCGCACCCTCGCCGCACGCCTAAAATGAAGGACTTCAGAATCAGGACACTAGCGGAGACTGAGCGGCTTGGCGCAATCAGGAGTGCATGAAATGGGCACGTTGACAGGCAAGACCGCGGTTGTGACCGGCTCGACCAGCGGCATCGGACTGGCGTGTGCGCGCACTTTTGCCGGTGCCGGCGCCAATGTTGTTCTCAATGGATTTGGCGCGCCCGCCGACATCGAGAAGGAGCGCTCCGGCATCGAGAAGGACTTCAAGGTCAAGGCGATTTATTCGCCCGCCGACATGAGCAAGCCCCCAGAAATCGCTGGCATGATTGCGTTCGGCGAGAAGACCTTCGGCTCGGTCGACATTCTCGTCAACAATGCCGGTATCCAGTACGTGTCCCCGATCGAGGAGTTTCCGATCGAGAAGTGGGACGCGATCATCGCGATCAACCTTTCGTCGGCGTTTCATGCCATCCGCGCCGCCGTGCCCGGCATGAAGAAGCGCGGCTGGGGCCGCATCATCAATACGGCTTCGGCGCATTCGCTGGTCGCCTCGCCGTTCAAGTCGGCCTATGTCTCGGCCAAGCACGGCATCGCCGGCCTCACCAAGACCGTGGCGCTGGAGCTTGCCACCTTCAAGATCACCTGCAACTGCATCAGCCCCGGCTATGTCTGGACGCCGCTGGTCGAGAAGCAGATTCGCCGACACCATGAAGGCGCGCAACCTGACGAAAGAGCAGGTCATCCACGACGTGCTTTTGGAAGCGCAGCCGACGAAGCAGTTCGTCACTTCCGAACAGGTCGCGGCGCTGGCGCTGTATCTTTGCGGCGACGACGCTGCGCAGATCACCGGCTCCAACATCCCGATCGAAGGCGGCTGGACCGCGGTGTAGGCCCCTCAGCCTCCTGATTCAGATTAATACCGACGCCGAGGAATGAGCAATTTGGGGCCCCTCGGCAACTGGGAGACCGGCGATGCTGAGCCGTTTGTATCGACAGGCAAGCTTGCTGCTGACCGTCGCAGCCTATGCTTCGGGGGCTTCGGCCGAGCCGATCGTGCCGTCGGATGCGCCAAGGCCGGCTCTGCAAGAAGAGACCTGGGCTTTACCGCTTTCGCTTCCCTCGATCGCCTATGTCATCAGGCCCGCGGGGAAAGGGCCTTTCCCCCTTGCGATCATGAACCATGGCGTGGCCATGGATCCCAGGGAACGCAGCTTCTTTCCACTGGTCGAATTTCGCGATGCGGCCTTCTGGTTCGCCCGCCGGGGCTATCTCGTCGTCGCCCCGGCCGGACCCGGCTATGGCGCCGCCGGCCTGGATGTTCCGGAGCGGGGGCTCTATGGCTCGTTCTTTTCCAAGATCGGCAAATGCGCCAACCCCAACTTCCGGGATGCCGGGTTGGCGATCGCGCAGTACGATCTTTCAACCATCAGGTATCTGACCGACCAAAAGATTATTCTGCCTGACAGCACGATCATCGTCGGACAGTCAGCGGGGGGCTGGGGGTCAATTGCGCTCGCCAGCCTGAACCCGCCTGGCGTCAAGGCGGTCATCGTTTTTGCGGCGGGCCGCGGGGGCCGGGTCGACGGCAAGCCGAATAACAACTGCGCTCCCGACAGGCTTGTCGCGGCGACGGCCGAGTTCGGCCGAAGGGCGCGGATCCCGATGCTCTGGATCTACACCCGCAACGACACTTTTTTCGGACCCGAACTGTCGGCGCGCATGCATGAGGCGTTCGTCGGCGCCGGCGGCAATGCCGAATACCATCTGCTGGATGCGTTTGGAAATGATGGCCACTTTCTGATCGACGCTCCCAAGGGCGTCGAGATCTGGTCGCCGCTCGTCAGTAAATTCCTGGATCAGCACCAATGACCACCAGTCCGAGCCGGAGGAGAACGGAAATGAGCGCTATTCCTTGGTCATCCCTGAGCGCGATGCTCGCTCTCTTTTTGCTTGCGATCCCTCAACCGGGCTTTGCAGCTTCGCCGGCGCCGCTGACTTCGCCGATGGAAGACCAGCCGCTATCCGAACCGGAAGTCGCGCCGCGCGGACGGAATTCGCCGAGGGACATCAAATATTCGCAATGGCGCAAGCTGTGCTTCAAGGCGCCCGGAAAGGAGGCGCTCTGCCGGACGACCATCACGGGCACGTGGGAGACCGGACAGATGGCCGTTCGTCTCGATCTCATCGAGCGGGAAGGAAGCTCACGCCTCCAGATATTGCTGCCGGTCGGCCTCTATCTGCAGGCGGGAGTGAAGCTGCGGCTCGACAGCAAGGCACGCGAGATTCGGCTTCCCTACTCCTGGTGCTTCTCGAACCTTTGCATCGCGGCGGCTCCCATCGACAGGAAGGGTATCGAAGCGCTCGGAGAAGCGCGGACCATCTTGGTCGAGGTCCAGGACACAAATCTGGTCACGCTGACGGCGACAATTCCGACCGATCAGTTCGCATCCGCGCATAGCGGCGCACCTGCCGAGGTTTTTGAGCAAATCATCGAGGAGTAGCCGCGGCGATGGCCGGGGCTTTTCCTGTTCAAGGGTAACTCGGGGATACATTGGTTTCGATAACAGCATCCTCTGGGGACACAGGTGTGGAAATTATATAGAAATTTCAATAAGGTAAGAGTTCGCAGTTTTATTCTGAATGGCGCGCCACTTAGTGTCTTGATCATAGGCAAAATCTGATTGGCGAGCTTAGGCGGCATTTCGGTTTGGAATGTCAGTCTGGTGCCCTGGATCACACAACATCAATCATCTTACGCCGACATCGCGGGCGATGGTTTCATGTTCTCGTAACCGCGATGAATATCGCCTCCGCTTGCGGGCGCGTGGACAATGGCACGACGGGCGATGCAAACTCGACTCGGGCAAATGACCGTTTCTGGCGCTAAGCGGTCATCTGGGCAAGCGCCAACTCGCCCTCCGGGTTGCGCACCCGCGCATATCCGAAGGGCCAAGGCTCCAAGCGCCGAGGGCAACTGCGCCGCTCCTCACACGTCCGACCTTTCCGAGTAGCGTTCGAATGCGGTCAGTAGGCGTGCGTCGATGACGGCATCTTGTCGGCGATAGATATCGGCCCGTAGGAAGTCGCGCTCGGCTTCGAGAATGTCCTCCACGACCTCGGTGCACCAAGCGCCGCGCCTCGCGCGGTCGCCGGGATCCCATCTATACCCTCGCCGCTTCAGGGTCTCGCGCGAAGCGTACGGCGCGCCTTCCGCGCGGATCCGCCAGCGTGGGCGCCGGGCCGATTTGAGCAGTGCGCTCAGCGCGGTCCGTCCGCTGCGCGGTAGGGGACGCGAAAGCAGATTGAGCGCGGCCTCGCAATCGTGACCCGCGCGGTGACCGTCGAAGAAGAGCCCGAAACCGCTGGCCAGTTGCGACAGGCGCGCGCTCTCGAATCCTTCGTCGATCCAACCTACCTCTCGGAGGGAGCAGGCCCAGGGTTTTTCAGCGAAGACGGGCAAGAGTCGCTCGCAGAAGCGGCGGTCGAACGCCGCGTTGTGAGCGATCACCAGCGCTGCCTGCTTCACGAACGCGTCGGCGGCGGCCGGGTCGATGTTCTTCCCGACCACCATCTCGTCCGTGATGCCGGTCAGCTTCGTCACTTCCGGCGAAATGGGACGGCCCGGATCCCGCAGTTGATCGAACGACGCCATGGCCGAGACGGACGCTCCGTCGATCGAGTAATCGAACGCCAACATGGCGAGTTCGAGAACCTCGTCCGTCGCCGGATCCAGGCCGGTGGTCTCGACGTCGACGATGACCCCCCGTCGCGTCGGTACTCCTTCGGGAAGAGGAAGCGCCGTCGTCAAGCGCAGCCGCCGAAGGACCCGATATTCGCCGCTCGCCTGGAGTACCGAGGCGCAGCGCTCCAGGTCATCGATGCGATCGCGGGATGCCGGAAGCATGTTCACGGCCGGCTTCCGGAGCCAGCGGGCATGACGCATTCGGGCGAAGGCCGATCCCGTCCGACAATGACCTCGATGTCCTCCGCCGAAAGGAAGCGCCGACGGAGCAAGGCCTGAGCGACGTCGGCGACCTGTGCGCGGTGGCGGCCGACGATGTCCACGGCGCGTGCCTGCAGCCGCCTCAGCGCGTCATTGATCCGCCGGCGCGCGACGGGATCGCGGCCTAGCTCGCGGTGGGCGCCGTCCGCGTCGGCGAGATAGATCAGTTCGTCGTCTCCCAATCCGTACGAGCGGTTCATCGCCGCAAGCAACCGCGTCGCGAGCGACAGATCGGAACGCTCGCTGCCTCCGGCTCCGATCGAGGCGGCGCCGAGCAGGACGATCTCCGCCGCGCGCCCCGAAAGCAGACCGACGACCTGTTGCTCGATCCAGTGCCTCGTGACCAGTCGGCGGATTGCTCGATACGAGTGACGCCGCCGACACCGTCCCGTCCGCCGATCCGGACCGACTTCACCCGGAGCCCGCAGCAATATGCGGTTAAGACGTGCCCTGCCTCGTGCACCGCAATCCTGTAGAGCACCTCGGGCGGCAGTTCCGGCTCTGGCAGCGCCGCATCTTTCAGGTCGCCGATCAAAACATCGCGCCCGGCCTGCCGTGCTTTCCTGCGTGCGCTGCGTACGGTCTCCATGATCTCTGCGGCCGTGCATCCATCGAGCGGTCCGATCGCGGTGCGTAACTCCTCGTCGGAGAGGCTGCCGCGCACGTGAAACCGCAAGATGTTGAGGATGCCGTCGGGGCCCGGCGCTGTCACCTCGATGGCTCGTTCGAGCCGGCCGGGCCTGAGGATCGCCGGGTCGACGGCGCCGATCCGGTTCGTCGCGCCGATCACCACGACGCCCTCTCGCCTGCCACTGGTCGCGTCGTCCAACTGCAGCATGAAATCCTCGATGACGGGCATCCACCAGTCCCGATTCCTGCGAGTTCAAAGACTTCGCGGGACGGCAGCCCGTCGATCTCGTCGAGAAAGAGGATCGAGGGTGCGGCCGCCGCGGCACGCGCGAACAGTTCGCGCATGCTCTTGATCACGCCATCCAGATGGCCGGAACTGGTCGCGAACAGCTCGCCGATGCTGCCGACCACCAGCGTGGCCTCGCATGCGCGCGCGATGCTCCTTGCGAGAACGCTCTTCCCCATGCCGGGGCCCGAGAAGAAGACGGCTCCGCGGTCCACCGCGCTCCAGCAAGGACGCCCGCGCGATAGTCGCGCATGTCGCGCGCCAGAGCGAGGCCCCATTCCCTGGCGGCGCCGTACTCGACCGCGGTGGCGAGATCCGGCACGTCGTCGATGCTTCCGATCCCCGCCGCGGCCCTCCGCCGCCGCAGCGATCCGCGAGGCGACGTCGCGCGTGTCCGGCGCCCGGCCGCATCGCGGCCACGACATCGTCGAGTCCAGACGGACCAAGTCGACGTCGTCGATGCGCGGCGGAATTTCGTCGTACAGAGCGCGGATGGTTCGAACGACCGCGGACCCGTCGAGCCCACCTTGATCCGCTGGTCCGCTGCGGCGACCAGGGTGGCCGGAAGCACTGCTTCGGGATTGACGGCGATGCCCACGACCGACCGTCCCGCCGCAAGGTCGGACGCCACCTCCGCGTTGCCCAGGACGCCTTGTGACGGTAGGCGATCGGAGCCATCGCGCGCGAAGCGAGCCACTTCCCTCCCGAACGGGCGCTGCTGGAAGAATTCCGTCACCGGCGCGATCCAATCGGCGGTCGGGACCGACACCACCAGAGCCAGCGTCGACCCGGCCGTGTAGCCCCTCCTCGATCGTGCGGCGTGAGGGCGCCGAGCCATCGCGATGGCGACGAGCGCCGTGCGAGGATCCCGTGGCGGTCTTGCCGTCGGCGCCGGCAGCCGGCGATCCGGCAGGAGCCCGTCGTCGTCATCCACCGGACGGTAGATCGATGTCCGCGTCGTCGCCCGCGTGCTGTTCTCCCGCGTGCCGGCGATGCGAGGCGGCCAGGCGTGCGAAGCCGGTAGGAAGCCACGGCCGGCTTCGTCTCGGAGTCGATCGATTTCCGTCGTGGTCATCGCGCACGCTCCGCAACCAGCCTTCCGCACAACGTGGCGTCCGGAAAGTTCCGGACGCCGGGAAATCGAACGATACGGATGCGCCGAGTTCGCGGCGGCGGAGGATCAGGCGCGTATGGCAGGTCTAGACATCGGGAACCCACTCGACGACGAGGTTCGGTTTGAAGGCGCCGTTCTCTCCCGCGTAACCTGCGGGGTTGCTGATCAGCCGAGTTCGGCCACGTCTGAAATCGATGCTGTGATGGGTGTGCCCCGTGACGGCGAGATCGGGCTTGAGGCGATCGATCATGGGCAGCATCTCGGAGGCGTACGCCGCGGTCAGGATGCTGCGCTGATGGGCGGGCGCCACCGCGTCCATGGTCATGGCGTGATGCGCGACCCAGACGGATGGAGCGTGGTGAGGTCTCTTCATCTCGTCCTCGAGAAACGAGCGCGATTGATGGTGCATGATGCGCGCCTCGGCGGGCCGAAACCTCGCCCAAGGCTCTCGGGACCATTTGATGCGCCGGTGATCGAGCATGTTCTCGGCGGCGGTCCGCATCGCCGCTTCCCGCAGGCCGTGACCGAACAATTCGTAGTCCGTCCAAAGCGTGCACCCCAGGATCCTGATGCCCTTGATGGTCTCGACCGAATTCTCCAGAAGGCGGACGCCGTGCAGTTCGGCGGCGGAGTGTCCCTCTTCGAAGTGCTCTTCGAAGCCGAGTTTCCGCGACCAGAGCTCATGATTCCCCGCGACCATGACGATCTCCGTCGGCGACGGATAGGCACGACGCAGCGTCTCGATCGCGGGGACGAGACCTTGGCACGTGTCGCCGGCGACGACGACCACGTCGACGCTCGGCGCCAGCGGAGGGATGCCGCGGCCGCCGGGATAATCGATATGTAGGTCGCTCATGATCTGAAGTTTCATTTCAGCCTCGGGAAAGGTGACGATCCGCGAGCGGGCGGAAAGCTTGCATGAGCCACGAGGTCGCGACGCGTGCCTCGTGGTTGCCGGCATTCGGGAGCCGCCTGATGATGTTGGAGAGCACCACGCAGGCGGTGGCGTTTCCCTCGCAGGCGCAGATCACGAGCGCGGTCATGACGAGGTCGAGCTTGCCCGGTGTCGCCTTTTGGCGGTCGAAGAGGATAGCCATGCCGACGGCGGCGGCGGCGTCCCCCGCGACCGCATCGCGCCAGCTCGGCTCGCCCAACATTTCGACCTTCTCGACCGCGGCCTTCATCGCGCCTAGAGCCATCGGGTGGAAGTTCGGCGCGGCGATGGAGCGCCACCACCCGGTCGGCGAGCACGCGGGTGCGACCGGGACATTGCTGGCCACGACGGTGGTGCGCTTCGTACTCACATTCATCTAGTTCTCCTTCGTCAAAGTTCGACCGTTCGCGCGAGAGGTGCTCGCGGCGCTGGTTGCTTGCGTTCCTGATGGTGGTGGAGAGCTCGACCCGAGCTCTCCACCTGTCGGGAGAACGGCTTGCGTTCTCCGCCTCGCCACGCCGGACCGTGCCCTGCCTCGCCGGGCCACGCCCCACCTGTGGAGCTCGCTACTCGATGACTTCCACCGAGAAATTGCCGTGCTGGGGTCGCCAGTCGCCCAAGCCCTTCATGAAGCCCGCGACCTTGTAGAGGTCGACGACCGTCTGACGGTCGAACAGGCTCGGAAAGTAGTGGGCCGTGAACTCCACACTCCAGTCGTCGAAGCGCGGCCGCGTGCGCATCGTTCGCGCGTTTCTGCACCTTCACGCCGACGCGCAATCGGAAGCGCTTGTCTTCCCAGAGCTCGTCGAGGTCAGCGGGGCCGACGTATTCGAGAGCGGCGTGGCTATCGACGATGAGGCCGACCTTGGCTTCTGCGCCCTTCTTGCGCGTCTTCGCAGCCTGCACGAAAGTCGCCATCAACGCCTCGCCGGGATGCAGGGCTTGCCGTCGTCCAGCCACAAGCCTCCGAACCATTCGACGCGGCTGATCTGCAAGTGATCGGCTTCCGTCTTCGGCGCTCTTCGACGTCAGGCGACCCAATTCCTTCGTGATCGGGTTGAGCGGATCGGCGAGCGGCCCATTGTGCATGATCAGTCGCTTGGTTTCGGTGAGCCGCAGGCGGATGGCTTCGGGCTTCATTCCTTGATCTCCTTAGCGGGTGGGGTCGACCAACGGACGACGCGTGTCGCGGACATGCGGCACGTCGGTACGGATCGGCTTCCTGTGCTGGTAGCGGCGGCGGCGGAGGAACGTCGTGATCTCGACGTGGCACGGGCGGCAGACCGCAAGAAGATCGCCGTCGGCTTCGCATCCGAGACGCGCGTAGGTCGCGTGGTGAGCCTCGAGCGGGGACTGCTCGAAGCAAACCCGGCAGCGTCCGGCGGCACCCTGCAGCTCCGCCACGCGGGCCGGATTGGTCCTCCAGCGATGGCTCGCCATGTAGATCACGTAGTTCATTTCGCCTCACCTATTATGTGATATATCATATAGCAGCTTGCCGGAGAGATTGGTAGCATAAAATTACCGATCATTTCGTATGCTTAACGAACGGTGAGGGGACGGGGCTTTTGGATGACAGGGACGCCGATCTACTGACGCCGACGCTGATAAGGGCGGCGCGTGCGCTTCTCGGCTTCGATCAGGAGAAGCTCGCCGGGAAGGTTGGAATATCGCGAAAGACGATCGCGCTGATCGAGATCATGAAGCCGGGGCCGATGGATCCACGGCGCAGGAGGATGCTCGAGGAACTGAGGCGCAAGATGGAAGACGACCTGGATGTCGAATTCGTCTTCGCGAACGAGAAGACGGGAGAAGGCGTGCGGCTGCGAAAGGGGCGTCGATGAGCGCCCACGGGGGTGGACGACGTCCCCCCGAGCGGATGTTTTTCTTGCCCACGTTGCTCCTCGACTTACACGGTCGGCAGCCGCGCACCCGACGATCTCGCGGATCTGCCTGGACGGTCCCGAGCCTGGGGCCGCGGGAAGGCCGACAAGACCTTGGCGGAAGGGCCGCGATGGTCAACCGGCTCGCCGACGGATGGCATGTCTCCTAGCAGTCTGCTGAAGAACCTCGCTCGCCATCGGAGGAGGCTTGATCGCATTCACTTTATCATCTCGAATTCGGCGGAGGCGATCATGCGCGGCAGGTTTACGGATCAGGGCGGCCTGTTTTCGTACATCGCGCCCGATAAGCGTGTGCCAGCGAACCATCCGCTGCGGAAGGTCCGGGAACTTGTCCAGGGATGTTTTGAGTGATTTGAACCGCAGCCTTGGGAGGCTCTATGCCAGCGAGGGACGTCCTTCGATCCCCCCGGAGCGATTGCTACGCGCCTTGCTGCTGCAGGTGTTCTACGGCATCCGCTCGGAACGCCAGTTGATGGAGCAACTGGACTACAATCTTTTGTATCGCTGGTTCGTAGGGCTGTCGCCGGACGATCCGGTCTGGGACCCGACCACCTTCACCAAGAACCGGGAGCGGCTGCAGAACGGCGATGTGTTCGCGAAGTTCATGACCAGGCTTCTGAACCATCCGCAGGTCAAGCCGCTGCTGTCGGACGAGCATTTTCTCGGTGGACGGAACGCTGATCCAAGCCTGGGCTTCGCAGAAGAGTTTTCGCCCCAAGGACGGCAGCGGCGACGATGACGGTGGCGCCGACTTCCATGGCCAGAAGCGCAAGAACGACAGCCATGCGAGTACCAGCGACCCGGACAGCAGGCTTTATCGCAAGGCGGCCGGACGGGAGGCCGAAGCTTTGCTATATGGGCCACGCCACCATGGAGAACCGGCATGGGCTGGCGGTGGCCGGCATGGTCACGCATGCCAATGGCACCGCTGAACGCCGGGCTTCGGAGGCCATGCTGAAGGCGAGACGCAAAGCCGCAGGCCGCCGCATCACGGCCGGTGAGGATAAGGCGTACGATACGGCCGATCATGTCGCCAATCTTCGCATCATCGGCGTGACGCCGCATGTGACACAGAACCAGGCCGTCACCAAAACCGGCAAGACCCGCACCAGCGCCATCGATCAACGAACGACCCGGCATCAAGGCTATGGCATGTCGCAATCGCGCCGGGCGATGGTCGAGTGCATTTTCGGATGGGGCAAGCAGCACGGCACCATGCGCAAGACCAAACATCGTGGCATCGCTCGCGTCGCCGCCGACTTCCTGCTCAATCTGATCGCCTATAACCTGATCCGCATACCCAAACTGGTTACCGCTTAACCACCCCGCGTCAGGGACGCGCCCAACACTAGAAAATTACGTCCAACTCCTCCGCGCCGCCCCAACAACGACCGGCCAGAACAAGAAAACTCTCCGTTTCATGGTTTTTCAGCAAACTGCTAGACCGAATCCGGAGCCCGTGTGGCCCGTGCCACCTTGCGGGCCGCCTTCTTTGCCTTCGCCGAGGCGACCTCGGCATCGGTGCGCCGATGCCGCCGGTGCGGAGCCGGCGGTCGGCCAAAGGCGGCGATATTGAAGCGGGGGTATTTCTCGATTTCCGCGGACATCGTCCTAATCCACCGGTCGCCGTAGTCGTTGCCCGCGTTCGAGTCCTTCGGACGGTGACCCGTGATGAAGCCTTCTACTTCGCGATCCATCCCCACGTGCCGCGCCACGCTCTTGAACAGATGGCGCCAGGCGTGGCTCGGCTTCACGCCGACCGGAATGCCGAGGCCATGCACCCATTCGCCGATCCGTTCGGCTACCTTCTTGAACTGCGGATTGCCGGGCTTGCCGCCGCGGCTGCGGTCCGGATCGTAAAAGAGCGGCTTGTTCAGTTTTCGGCGTTCCGCGACATAGTCCAGGAAGCCCTGCTCGATCACGTGCGAATGGATCGGGCACGACGCGCCATTGCGCCGTCTTTTCGAGCGACGGCTTGATGGTCATGCACCAGATCCTGTTCGTGACGGCAGAAATGTCGTCCGGATGCAGACTGGTAAGCTCGTTGACGCGAGCGCCGCTGTAGGCGCACAGCCACGGCAGCCAGCGCCGCGCCGCCCTCATTTCGACGGACAGGAGGTGACTCGGAGTGGCCAGGGTGGCGTTCAGGATGAGCTTGGCCTCCTCCGGCGTGAAGCCCTTTCGGGGCGGCTGCTGTTGCCGCATTTCGGCCGCGGCTGCATCCGACTTGTCCTCGCGGACCGTCAGTCGCAGAAACGGATTCTGGTCGAGCTTGCGACGTTCCACCATGAAGCCGGCCGTCGCGGACAGGGCCGCTACCCACACGTCCTTGATCGACTTGTGCGCATATTTGTCCTCGATCAGGCGATCTACCCAATTGTAACCGTCGCCGGTCGTCATGCGCTTCAGGTCGCGGTGGCCCATGAAATCGCAGAACGCCTTGATCTTCGGCCGCCACCGCTTCGCCGTCGGCCCGAACTTGCCGCCCTTGAGGCCGCCCTTGACCGCGAACTCCTCGAACGCCCTGACGAAGTCGAGCCCGGGCGTCGTTCGCCGCGGCAGCCCCTCCAGATCACGGCTTGGCTGGTAGTCCCCGGCGCGGGCACGTTCGACGTCCTTCGTGGCTTCATTCCGGGCTCTGAGCAGGAGGGGTTTGAGACGTTCGATATTCTCCATCGAGACCTCGTAACCGCCCTTCTCCAGCCATTCCGCGGCGTCCTCTTGCAGCGACTCCTCGTCCCGCGAGGACAGCCTCAGCTTGCGGAAGCCCGTCGGTGGCTCCTTGATCCAGGCATCGCGGATCTCGACGTGGGCGGCGCCCCGCAGGGCGTGCAGGTCCTGGTGGGTGAGCTTGAAGGGAGCGGGTTCGATCTCCCGGTCGGCGCCCGGTTCCGGCAGCCCGCCGGCCCGGAGGCGGGCCCATTCGGCCTCGATCTCGGCGTTGACGGCGCCGATTCTGATGTTGGCCTTCCGCTCGTCCTTGGTCTTGAGGCTCGCCCATACCTCGGTCTTGCCGACCAGGGCGCGCAGCCCTACGGGTACTTTCTTCCGAATCCAGTAGAACTCGGAGGTCGGACGTTTTCGCGGGGTTGGCATCTTCATCGTCGGCATGGTGGAGCACCTCGGTGTAGCGCCCGGCCGTTCAAGAACCCCTGAAATAGAAGGATAAACTTGTATGGAAGGGTTTCATGCCCCCCGCGGGGAATCCCTCCCTCTCCGCCAGTCCAGAACAGAACTGCGAACGCCGCCAGTAGCCGATTTTACGCCGGAAATGGCCGCGAGCGTTCTGAGCAAATCGCTCTTCGATCCCATGATGCGGACCTCGCGGTCGGCGACTTCGACCCTTTGGGCCAGGGCACGCAGATGGTCGCGGCGATAGCCGCCGCCTTCGATGCGTATCCGCTGGCGGGCTCAGCTTGACTGACGGTTGGGAATTTATCGAAGCCTTGAAAGCCGCATCGGCCTACAGAGCCGCTCTCAAGATCTTATCGGGCACACCAGACACAGGGGCTGTCGCCGCGGATGTGGCAAATGAGACCCGAACTCTGGCGGAAATATCCGGCGAAGCCTGGAGTACCTGGACCGCCCTCCTTCCAGATCGATTGAACAAGCACCAAGACCCGCGCAAGCCTTGGGTGACTATGCCGCAATTCTCCGAACAATTTCGAGAGCCGATGAAGAAGGGAGCACAATCGCGAAGCAGGTTTGGCGCCGCTATTACCAACTTGCCGCAAAAGCAACGAAGGCCCTTCCGTGTTGGGCTGTGACCTCTCTTTTCAGTGCGTGGCAGGTGCCGTTTACAGCCGGAGAATTCGATCTCGTAGTGATTGATGAAGCTAGCCAGTGCGACATCGCATCCGCCTTACCATTACTTTTCCGCGCAAAACGCGCCGTCGTAATCGGTGACCCGCAACAGCTTCGGCACATCAGCCGACTATCGGAACAACGCGATCAGGCCTTGATCGTTAAACACGATCTCCTGGATAACCCAGGGACCGACTTGGGGTTATCGTGCGAACAGCCTCTATGATTTGGCTGTAGCCAAAGCTAGTTCGACGTCGATCGTGGTCTTGCGTGACCACCATCGAAGTCACGCCGATATCATCAGCTTCTCTAATAGCTTCTTCTATGGCGGACGGTTGAGAGTCGCGACAGATTATCGTCGCTTAAGGCGACCGGACGGACCCGCCATCCAGTGGGTGAATGTGGCGGGCAACGCCGTCCGGCCGCCCACGGGAGGGGCTGTCAACCAAACGGAAGCCGCCGCGGTCGTCGAAGAATTACGAAGGATTGCGATCGCGCAGCGGTTTTCTGGGGAAATGGGCGTTGTGACTCCGTTCCGGGCGCAAGCGAACCTGATCGAGGAGCTGGTGGCTCGAGATGATGCGCTAGCGCCAGTGCTCGCGACACGCAACTTCATTTGCGAGACGGCACACAAATTCCAAGGCGATGAACGCGATCTGATAGTGTTCTCGCCTGTGGTGTCGCGCGGCATTCCCGTCGGCGCGACGGGATTTCTCAAGAGCCAGGGAAATATCTTCAACGTTGGCATCACCCGCGCTCGTGGCGCGCTTATTATTGTCGGGGATGCTGCGGCATGCGCATCGAGCGAGGTAGAATATCTGAGCGCTTTCGCCCGCTTCGTCGCGGATCACGGCAGGCCGGCACCGCAGCCGATAGCGGCTCCGGCACCCGACGGGACGAACCGAGACTATCCCGCTGTCGCTCATCCGGAGCGTGTCTCCGGTTGGGAGAAGGTCCTCTATGCTGCGCTTGTTGACGCTGGTCTCCGCCCGATACCCCAGTTCGATGTGGATCAGTACGATCTTGATCTAGCGCTAATACGTCCCAACGGCAGGCGACTTGATATCGAAATCGACGGCGAGCGGTACCATCGCGATTGGGATGGAGAGCTCGTTCGCAGAGACCAGCTAAGGAATCTGCGGCTTATTGAGATGGGATGGGACGTTCTCAGATTGTGGGTTTACGAAGTCCGAGACAGTCTGCCAGCCTGCGTGGCACGTGTGGCGGCGTCGGCCGAATCTGCCGACGCACTGCCTAGCGTCCTCGGTGCTGAAGCGTCTTCGGCGCACGGGAGCGCTCAAGCACATCATAGGGCTATAGCGTAGACATAGTGCTCATCATCGTCGTTCGTGGCCCGCCAAATTTACCCCAAGGCGCGATGCACTATTCCAATGCAGCCAGCCGTTCGATGAACCGTTCCTTGCGGACATGCTTCTCACGGATCGCGTGAAGTCGACGAAGGAAGTCCTCGATCGTACCTCGTTCCTTGGCGACCGCTTGAAGATCGAGGAGAAGCCCCGCCGCCTTGTCATAGGCCGCAGCGTTGCGCCGCTCGATTTCGGCCTCGACCTCGCGCCAGACGCCTTCGCCCCGCCGCGCTATCGCCAATAGCCGGGCTTGGCGGTCTTTCTCGGCCTCTTTCACGCGCCGTTTGTGTTTGGCGGCGAGCTTCTCGGCGGCGGCCTGCTCGCGCGCAAGGCCGATCGCGGCGGCGCGCGCGCGTAGTTCGCCGACGGTTCGGGCGGCGATCGGCGGGGCGTCGGCGTCGCTCGCCATACGGTTCCTGACCTTGGCCCGTAGTTCGGCGGCGACGTGTCGATCGCCGTCGAACAGCCGCAACAGCATCGTCGTCTTGGCGGCATCGGTCATCGCCGAAATGATCCCCTCGACGGCCTCCGCAGACATGGCGCTCGCCATTGCGACAGTGGAGCGTTCGGCCGCCGCTTGGACAAGGTCTGAATCGATGCCGAAGAATTCTGCGAAAGCTTCCAGGCTTGCCGACATCGGCCCAATCCCGGGCATGGGCTCCGGCCAGTCAGCCTCGAAAACCTCGGCCTGGACCGCCGTCAACCAGAGGAGATAGAACAGTCGCAGGTCACCCGCGAGAACCTCGGCGCGGAGGGGAGCCAAAGCGGCGAGCCAGCCCGAGCCATCATCCCAATCCTCGAATTCAACCTCGTCGCAACTGATGTCCACGATCAGGTTCTCACCAGAGACCGACAACGTGGCGCAATCGACCTCGCCGAGGAAGGCGTCGAGGAGGCGCCGATCGACCAGCCGCTTAGGCAGCCGAATCATCAGGCGGCGCGAACCCCAGTTCGTGAGATAGAGATGGAGGTCGAACCAGCGCTCCATGAGTTTGGCTGGATCGCCTTTGAAGTCGCCCCATTCATAGGAGTTCGTGAAGGTGGTGGCCGTGATCCGCGCTCGTGTCGATAGATCCCGAAGGGCCTGACGATCCGCTTCGCTGAGCGGACGGTCGATCGCTTGGAATTCGTAATACTGGTATTCGCTCATGGTGACGGCCGTCGCGGCAAATCGAGGACGAAGACAGGTCTTACGTCCAGCGGGCTGGTCTGGTCAGACCGGATACAGGACTTCGTCGGTTTCGAGGATTCGAAGCGCCTCGGCAAGCGTCACGCCGACATGGACACGCCACCATTTGCCCGTGTGCCGCATCCAGTAGATATCGAAACGGTCCGGCCCCATGCGGTCGATGCGGGCGAAGGGCGCATCGAACTCATCGCCGCGATTGTGCACCATGCCCGACCTGTAGCGCTGCATGAACCGGTATCGTCCCGCCGCCCACGCGCCATGGATGTCGATCACGTAGTTCCATTGCGTCGGCCTGATCTGCGGCAGGAAACGCGGTTTGAGGACGTCGCCAATGAAGGCCTCGCAAGCGGCGACGATGACCGCCTTCTCCGACGCGTCGGGCGCCGCCGGACGGGGCGCGCGGCTTGACGGCATCCACTGCTTCTTTCGAGCCATTCCTTGATCCGCGCCTGCCGAGTTTGACGTTTGTTCCAGGGGAACAAGACGTATTGTAGCGCGGAATCGCGACTTTCGGCGAGGTGCTTCGTCTGAATGCCAGCCTCGTCATAGGGCTATGACGTAGACATAGTGCTCTTCATCGTCGGGCATGGCCCGCCAGCACTGTAATTGTCCAACCCGGAGACATCGGTAACAGGTCGTACCTAAGACGTGGGTGACAACCTCGTGCCGAACGGGTTGTTGAGGGGTTGCAGGGTTTTCTGCTCCAGGTCGAAGTATCCGAGTTCATAGCGCATGAAGCTGGCGAGCCAAATGCCGCGTCGACTTCCTTGATGCCGAGTTTCTGGCCGGCCAGCACGGTTGAGACGTTGATCCTCTTGCGATGCAGGCAGAGGCGGCCACAGGCGGTGACGAGAAGTTCGCGATCGTGGAACGGATAGGTCAGCTCGGGCAAGCCAGCCTAAGGGCGTAGTGAGGCCACGTAGAGTTCGGTGGGACATTTCATATCAAGCGCCTCATGCGGCCGTTCGGCATTGAACTCGCGGATAAAGGCATCGAAGCGTTCCTGCTGCAGTCTATCGTCGATGCGGCGCGAGCGCTCGCGCCGGAAACCCTTGAGGCGCCACGCCGCGTTCATGCGGCCGATCGATGAGTTGCCTTGCCGGGCGGTTGCGCCTACAAGCCCTCCAGCAACGGGAACAGCGGCCATGGCCCACAATTTCGCGATCAACGACGACGTCCATCACCAGCCGCAGGGGCCGCAGGGCCGCGCCGTGGTCAAGGAGCGCAGCGTCTATACCATCGTCAGCCGCCTGCCGATCGAGGCCGACGGTCGCCCGCGCTACCGCATCAAGAGCAAGACCGGGAATATCGAGCGCGTGGTGACCGAGGAGCAGATCAGCCGGCTCGGCTGATCTGCTGCAATTCTCTATTATTAGCATTTCGTCATATTAGCCGGTTCGACTTGCTATATCCGGCGCGACCGCTTATATGCCTCATATTCGAATAATCGATTTGCTTGTTGATCGCGCCGAACCGGCTCTACTCCCCAAGACATCGCTGAAATCGGATCAAGCCCGCGCGAAGGTCGTGCGGGCGCATCGCGCATTTGCGCATCTTGGAGAAGTTAAAATGGCTACCGGAACAGTTAAGTGGTTCAACGCGACCAAGGGCTTCGGCTTCATTCAGCCTGACGACGGCGGCAACGACGTGTTCGTGCACATCAGCGCCGTCGAGCGCGCCGGCATGGGCTCGCTCAACGAAGGCCAGAAGCTTTCGTTCGAGGCGAAGGTCGACAGCCAGCGTGGCAAGACCAGCGCGGAAAACCTTCGCGCCATGTAACGCCAGCCGATTTGAGATTACCGCGGATGTACCGGAATCTCTGATCGACGGCGTTCCTCGAGCGACACGAGACCAAAGCCCGCCGGCAGCAGCCGGCGGGCTTTTTCGTGGATGGCAATTTCTCCTGAAAGGGAAACCGCCAAATCGATGCGCCGGCTTGCTTGACGTTGGCCGCTTTCGCGAAGGAAGCTATTCGATCTCGTCCGGCATTCCCCGGGCCGCAAATGGGCTCAGTCGATCAATGTCCAGCAATCCCACCAGACGCGACGTCGCCAAGGCCGTCAGCAGCGCCGCGCTCGGGATGACGACGGCGCCTGTGGCCGGCTTCGCCCAGACGCCCGGCGGAAAGTCAGCCGACGCCCGTGCAAGGGATCGCCGGCACTTTTCCGGACGGTTTTGCCTGGGGCGTCGCCACCTCCGCGTTCCAGATCGAGGGCGCGGTGAAGGAAGATGGCCGCGGCGCGTCGATCTGGGACACCTACGCGCATACGCCGGGCAAGATCAAAGACGGCCACAACGCCGACGTCGCCAACGATCATTATCATCGCTACAAAGACGACGTGCGGCTGATGCAGGATATCGGCGTCAAGGCGTACCGGTTCTCGATCGCCTGGCCGCGGATCTTTCCCGGCGGCACCGGTCAGCCGAACGCCAGGGGCCTCGCATTCTACAACCGCCTGATCGATGCGCTGCTCGAAGCCGGCATCGAGCCCTTTCCGACGCTCTATCACTGGGACCTGCCGCAGGCGCTGCAGGACAAGGGCGGCTGGCAGTCCCGCGACACGGCGAAAGCGTTCGCGGACTATGCCGGCTATGTCGCGGGGCAGCTCAGCGACCGGGCGAAGCACTTCTTCACCATCAACGAATTCTTCTCCATCGTGGACATCGGCCACCGCGGCATCGAAACGACGGTCGACGGCAAGAAGGTCCGGATCGAACTGGCTCCGGGCCTGCGGCTGTCGAACGCCAGGCTGAACCAGGTCCGGCACAATGCCGTCCTCGCCCAGGGGCTTTCGGTCCAGGCGATCCGCGCCAACGCAAAAGCAGGAACCAGATGCGGCCCGGCCGACAACCTCTCTACGGCGGTGCCGGCGATCGAAACACCTGACAACATCAGGGCTGCGGAGATCGCAACGCGCGAGATGAACGCCGGCTACCTGACCGTCATCCTCGAGGGAAAATACACCGACGCCTATCTCGCCGCTGCCGGCAAGGACGCGCCGAAATTCACCGATGAAGACCTGAAGATCATCGCCTCGCCGGTCGATTTCATCGGCCTCAACGTCTATCGGCCGTCCGTCTATGTCGTGGCTTCCGAAGGGACTGGCGGGTTTCGGCCGATACCGTTCAACAAGTCGCACCCGCACATGCTTTCGTCGTGGCACCTGCTGGGTCCCGAGGCGATGTACTGGGCGCCGCGGCAGGTCGCAGTCGCTGTGGAATGCAAAAGAAATCTACATCACCGAGAACGGCTGCGCGGCGAGCGACGAAATGTCCGCCAATGGCATCGTCGACGATTCCGACCGCATCATGTTCCTTCGCAACCACCTCGGCCAGCTCCGCCGCGCGACCGCCGAAGGGCGTGCCCGTCAAAGGCTACTTCCACTGGAGCCTGATGGACAATTTCGAGTGGAGCGACGGTTTTGCCAACCGGTTCGGCCTCGTCCATGTCGACTTCAAGACGCAGAAGCGAACCCCGAAACTCAGTGCGGCCTATTTCCGCGAAGCGATCGCGAGGAACGCCGTGGTCTAGAGCTCTCGATTTGACGGGTTTTCTTCACGCGAACCGGTTCCCGCTTCGCTCTGAAAACGCTTTGGCCGCGGCTCGCCTATTGCGCCTCGTTGCGGTTCGCCATGCCGACCGCCTCGTAATCGCAGGTTGGATCGCATCCGGTTCCCGACCGCGGCGTTTATGCCGGCAAGTGTGAAGCATGTCACAGCCGGGTGCCGGGTTCGGCGCTATTGATGACGCCGGCCGGGGCCACTTCCACCATGGAGGACGGGCAAATGAAGACGCGGCGGATGGCTTACTGGTGGTTCAGGTTCGTCGTCTCGGGACGATTTCTGGACAAATTCCTGAACGCGCGGCGCGTGAGGCAGAGCTAGCGGCGCGCGGCAAGAACATGCGAGCGAGCAGCGAACGCGTGCCGGCGCCGTTCGCCAACCACTGTTCCAGGCGCTTGATCGCTCAGGCCGCCCGCCCGATCAGCTTCCTGCAAAAAGCCGTTCCGACGTCGCGGCCCTTATAGGCCAGATAGGTCAGGCGTCCGGCGAGGGAATCGATAGCTGCGCAGGCGGCGCGATCCCAGGACATGGCCGACATTGTCGGGAAACCGCTTCACTTCGGCCTCCACCAGCGCGGCGATGGATGTCATCAGGCTGTCGAGCCGGGCTCCCCAGTCGGATTGGTCGAGCAGGTCGATGCGGACCCGCAATGCGTATTCGGTGTCGTAAATTTCGGTCAGAAGTTCCCGGGCGACGAGCACCCGGTTGTTCTTGAGCGCATAGCGCAACGCCGACCGACTGTCTTCCAGCCGGTCCAGCACCATCGAGACGACGATCGCATAAGGCGTGGCGGCGATGTCCGCGGCGTTCTTGCTTGCCGCGAGCTTGGTGGCGAGGCGGATCAATTGCCAGTGAGTTCTAAGCCGCTTGGCCACCAGCGCCAGCGCGAACGGGATTTCCCCGGCATGGGATTTTCTGAACGCGTTCAGCAGCGCCGTTATCTTGGCGACACGCGCGTCATCGAATTTCTGGATTGCGGCCGGCAGCGCTTCATTGAACTTGGCCAGCGCATCGCGCGCGCGCAGCACAGAAAGCATCTTGGTCAGGTCGTCATAGGCCGTGCGCGAAGCCGTGTAGGCGGCGAGCTTCTTGCGGGTTTGATCGGCGCCGTCCGGCGAATTCAGCCTGCCCTCGAGAGATTTGATGACCTTGATCTGGAACGCGGCGGCGACCCGCCGGGCTTCCCGCTCATGGTTGGTGGCGACTAACTCGTCGATTTTCTTGACATAGTCCCGCGCCATCGTCGGCAGCAGATCCCGGCAGATCCACTCCCAGATCGCAGTCAGCGAGCCGCGCTGTATCTGTCCGGAATTGGCATGCTCGGGGGCCCCGTCGACGAGCACCGGCTCCAACGGCGCAAAGAAGTACCGCGGGGGATTGCTCATGCGATTTTGCGTCGAGCCATCCTTGCGGAATTCCGCGCGCAATTTGGCCATGATCTCCGCGGAGCCGGGTATTTCGCCGTCGGACGTCTCCAGCCGCTCGAGCTCGGTCAGAAGACAATTCCGCGTTAGCGGCGTCAGCCGCTGCAGAAACTCCTGGATCCGGTCGGCGAGCGTCATTGCGTCGTAAATTTCTGCGATGTGATCAAATACCAACGGGTCCGCGCCGCGCAGGCGGGCAAACCTGTGGGCATAAGACCACGAAAACAGTTCGCGCCAGATTAAGAGGTAAATGCGGATTCCCGTGAAAATACGGGGATACCCGGTTAAATCGAAGGCGCGCTTGAGGGCCGTGGAACTACGGAGATTTTTGCCGCAAGCCGCTCATATTCGGCGTTTTGGGGCTGATCTTGCGCGAATCTTCCGGCAAGCGCCGGCGGTCCTTGCTTCCAGGGGCTTGCCAAAAACCCCGTATTCCTACTGGTTAAAAAATTAACCCTCGAAGAGGGGAGGCTCGTTAAACAAATCGTATGGGACATCAAGAAAACCGAATCACTGATTCGCCTTTCTCGAAGTGGATCGAAAGCAGCGCGCCTCCCGAAGACGATCCGGAAACCGTACGGCTGTCCGCCGCGCGCACGCGGGCGATGGATGAGGCAGGCGCCGCGATAGCCCGACAGCTCAACGGGCCTCTGACCGCGCTGCTCCTCTACATGGGCGAGATCAAACAATACAGCCAGCAGTTGTCTCAGGCCGCGGGTAACCGGGTTTACCTGCAGCAGGTGGTCGAGAACGCGCTGCAACAGACCGAGCGTGTCTGCGCCATGATCAAGCAGATCGCGGACGCGCATGAAGAACCAGCCGTTGAGGCCGCCCGCAACGCCGGATCGGAGAAGCGGGCCGGTCGCAGCAAGGACGGGACTCGGATCCCGGGCGTCATGTTTGCCTCGGGCTCCGGTCAGAAGCCTCTGACGAAGCGCGAACGCGAGGTCCTGAGCCTCATCAGCGAGGGCTACTCCAACAAGCAAGGTGCGCTGCGGATGAATATCAGTCCCAGGACCTTCGAGAGCCATCGCGCCGAGGCGATGCGAAAGCTCGGAGCGCGCAACACCGCGGACCTCGTCCGCCTGGCGCTCCTGCATCCCGCAGTCTAGAGCGATGACTCTCGGAAAAGTCGGCACACCGGTCTTTCCGAAAAGATCATGCTCAAACGAAAAGATAGAGCGGTGATGCACGTTTCGAAGAAAAGTCATCCCGCTCTAGCGTTTCGAAAATCGCGCGGCGCATCAAGCGCGCAATCCCTCGCCGGATCGTCTTGCATTTGCCGATTGAGGGTGAAGCCGGCGGTGCCGGGCAACGCGGCCGCTCAGTAGAGGTCTTCCACGAAGGTGTGCACACGGGGCGCGGGCCGCAGGACTCTCGGTCTTGGGCGCGCTCGGGACGATCGTAATGGTCCAGCGTTGCGGAACGCTGGACTTGTTTTCGAGCACCGACCGAACGTGACCCGTGATTGTCGATCCACCCGACCTCACGGTCGCGGCTCTGCCGTTGAATTGCGCGATGCGGAAACGCCGGACTTCTTTCTGGTCGGCCGTTTCGAACGTAAACATGGAATCCTCCTTAGTTTACGAAACTATCGCGATTTAAGATTATCCGTGTATGAACATGCGGCGCCGTAGAATTACGGCGGCCACCTTGCCGGGGCGTGCTCAGCCCTGCGGTTCCCGCGCTGCGTCGGACCAACAGGCCGCGTCCATCGCTCGGGAGGCGCTCGATACTCGCCCGCGGCGAACGGCTCTGCGCTCGAGCCGCGGCGCAAGCGGCCTCGCTTGTATTGAAAGAATTGTCCGGACTCGTTTCCGGTCCTGCCGGCGACGAACGGGTAAATCCACATTCGCAGCGGCCGATGGCCGCTCCGTTGCCTGCAGCCCGCCAGAAACTGTTTCGCGTCGCCCGCGACGGTTACTCGGCCGACCCCGGAAACACCGCTTCCATCTTGGTCTTCAGCGTTGCGGCGTTGAACGGCTTGACGATGTAGTTGCTGACGCCGGCCTTCTTCGCGGCAATGACGTTTTCGGTCTTCGATTCCGCGGTTATCATGATGAACGGCGTTTGCGAAAGTTCGGGGCTGGCGCGGACTTCCCTGAGCAAATCATACCCGGTCATCGGCTCCATGTTCCAGTCGGAGATCACCAGGCCATACTTCTTGCCCTGCATCTTGGCGAGCGCGGCCGAACCGTCGCTGGCATCATCGACGTTCTCGAACCCGATCTGCTTGAGCAGGTTGCGGATGATCCGGATCATGGTGTTGTAGTCATCGACTACCAGGATCGGCATCGACAAATCAAAGGCCATGTCCGTACTCCGCACAGTTCAGGTTGCCGAACACGAGTGCGACCATCGTAGCGTGCGAAAAACCTTCGACGCTTCTCGAATTTGCGCTCGTCAGCACCGTGACAATTATCAGCGGTCTTTGAACACCGCGTTAATTCGCCGCCGGATAAATTTGACGGGCGGCGGCGCGACGAGGTCGTAGTTATACGGGGAGGACAACATCGCCGCCGGGGTTCATCGCCTGTGCTGCGCGGGCTCGAGCGCCCCGTTCGCCTGGCCTGCAAATGCGACCGGCCAAAATCATTCATTAACCGTCGGCGTCGGTTGCTCACGACAGCCAACGAGGCCGAAGCAGTCTGTCATACTGTGCCTTGACGGTGGCGTAGCATTCGCACGAGGTATTGCTGAGACCTTCGAGATTGGTGATCTCGATGTGTCCCCGGCTGTAGTGGATGAAATTGGCCTGCTGCAGCGTGCTGGCCACCAACGATACGCTGTTACGCCGCGCACCGATCATCTGCGCCATCGATTCCTGGGTCAGCACAAATTTGCCGCCGCCGGAAAAATCGTGGGTGTGCAAAAGGCATCGCGCCAGCCGGGATTCCACCGTGTGCGAGGCGTTGCACGCCGCGGTCTGCTGGACCTGGGCGTAGACCGCCAGCCCGTGCCGAACCAGCTCCGCTCGAAAGGTAGCGCTTTGATCGGCCGCGGCCCGCAGGCGATCGATGTCGAGCGTCGAAGCGGCGCCGGGAACCAGCACCACGGCACTGTTGAGCGAGGTCGGATCGCCGAAGGCGGAGAATGCGCCGAACACGCTGTCGCGGCCGACCATGGCGATCTGAACATGGTCTCCCTTCGCAAGTTTGACGACAAGGGAGATCACGCCCTTGTGCGGCAGGTAGGCGCGCTTGAGCGTTTCGCCCACCTCGACCAGCACGAATTCCGGAACCAGATCGACGGTTCGCAGGTGCGGGCGGATCAATTCGAAATCATCCGCCGAAAGCGTTGACAAAAACCCGTTGGGTGAACGAAGGGCCGAGTCCAAAGCAACCTCCTTCCTCAAGGGAGCACAACTGGTCTCAGGTACCGCCAACGCCTATACACGGTATTGAAGATAAAGGATGAGCCTTGCACGTATTGTTGGCAAGAAAAATTGGCATAGAGGTGCATCTTCCTGCACGGCCTTCGCTGCCAGGCGCGTTGTTCTGCAAACGATAGAAGCTTCGGTCAGCTACCTTTCGTGGCAGGATATTCCATGCGACACGCTCGGCAGTCGCCGATGATGCGGCCTTGAGCCAGGCGTTCCTGATTTTGTGGCGCCTCGCCCCGGGCCGCCCGGTTCAACCGCGGCTGACGTTTCTCAGTCAGGCCGGCATCGAGAATATGCCGGAGGCGTCACAGCCTGTTGCTATCCGCTCAAGATCGCCACTCATATTCCATGCGGCGCCTTTGCCGGGCGTTCGAGGCAATTTTAGGAAAATTAACGAAGTGCGCCGACGCAGGCCGGGTGCAGCCTTCGCGCGCGGCCGCCCCGCGCATCATCCGTATTAGCACGGACATTGAAATTAACGTGAATGAGCAACCGTTAGGGCTATCGGTTGCAGGCAGGGATATCCGCTTAACCATCTCGCGTGACGACGCGAGGGAATGGTTCGCGATCGACCGCAACATTATTGCTTGGAAGGCGTATTCTGATGGATGATCTATTGCGGGAATTTCTGACGGAGACCAGCGAGAGCCTGGACACCGTCGACAACCAACTGGTGCGGTTCGAGCAGGAACCGAACAACGCCAAGATACTCGATAACATTTTTCGCCTGGTTCACACCATCAAGGGCACCTGCGGCTTCCTCGGGCTGCCGCGGCTGGAAGCGCTGGCGCATGCCGCCGAGACCCTGATGGGCAAATTCCGCGACGGAATGCCGGTGACCGGGCAGGCGGTCACGCTGATCCTGACCACGATCGACCGGCTCAAGGACATCCTGGGCCAGCTCGAGGCGACCGAGGCGGAGCCGGACGGCTCCGATCAGGACCTGATCGACGAACTGGAAGCGATGGTGGAGCGTGGAATGGAATCGATGACAGAGCAGGCTGAACCGGTCGAGTCCAAGCCGGCGGCTGCCGTCGAGCCGGCGGTTGCGCAGGGCAGCCTGGTGCCGCAGACGCTGGAGCGGCCGTTGCGCCCGGGCGAAGTGTCGCTGGATGAACTGGAGCGCGCATTCCGCGAGACCGCGACCGAGGTTGCGCCCGCGCCGCCGAAGCAGCAGGAGCCGCACGCTGCGCCGGCCAAAGAGGCGAAGCCGGCCGCGAAGGCGACAAAACCCGCGGCAGCCAAATCGGTGGTCGAGGTGGAAGTGCAGGAGGCCGATAAAGTCGCCAACCAGTCGATCCGTGTGAACGTGGATACGCTGGAACATCTGATGACGATGGTGTCGGAACTGGTTCTGACCCGCAACCAGCTGCTGGAGATCTCCCGGCGCAACGAGGACACCGAGTTCAAGGTGCCGCTGCAGCGGCTGTCCAACGTCACCGCCGAGCTGCAGGAAGGCGTCATGAAGACGCGGATGCAGCCGATCGGCAATGCCTGGCAGAAGCTGCCGCGCATCGTGCGCGACCTCTCGCGGCGAACTCGGCAAGCAGATCGAACTGGAGATGCACGGCGCCGACACCGAGCTCGACCGCCAGGTGCTCGACCTGATCAAGGATCCGCTCACCCATATGGTGCGCAACTCCGCCGACCACGGGCTGGAGACCCCGGCCGAGCGGGCCGCGGCCGGCAAGCCCGAGCAGGGCACCATCCGGCTGTCCGCCTATCATGAGGGCGGCCACATCATCATCTGCATCGCCGACAACGGCAGAGGCCTCGACACCGAGAAGATCAAGGCCAAGGCGATCGCAAGCGGTCTCGTCAGCGAGGCCGAACTGGAGAAGATGACCGAGGCCCAGATCCACAAGTTCATCTTCGCGCCCGGCTTCTCCACCGCTGCCGCCGTCACCAGCGTGTCCGGCCGCGGCGTCGGCATGGACGTGGTGCGCACCAATATCGACCAGATCGGCGGCACCATCGACATCAAGTCGGTGGCCGGCGAGGGCTCTTCCGTCACCATCAAGATCCCGCTGACGCTCGCCATCGTCTCGGCGCTGATCGTGGAAGCCGGCGGCGACCGCTTTGCCATCCCGCAGCTGTCGGTGGTCGAACTGGTGCGGGCGCGGGCCAATTCCGAGCACCGCATCGAGCGCATCAAGGACACCGCGGTGCTTCGGCTGCGCAACAAGCTGTTGCCGCTGATGCACCTGAAAAAGCTGCTCAAGATCGACGACGGCTCCTCCTCCGATCCGGAGAACGGCTTTATCGTCGTGACCCAGGTCGGCAGCCAGACCTTCGGCATCGTGGTCGACGGCGTGTTCCACACCGAGGAAATCGTGGTCAAGCCGATGTCGACCAAACTGCGCCACATCGACATGTTCTCCGGCAACACCATCCTGGGCGATGGCGCCGTCATCATGATCATCGATCCCAACGGCATCGCGAAGGCGCTCGGCGCCTCGGGGGCGGCCAGCCACGAGATCGCCGACGAGAATGCCGCTTCGCGCGCCAGCGCCGCCGAACAGCTGACCTCGCTTCTGGTGTTCCGCGCCGGCTCGACCCAGCCCAAGGCGGTGCCGCTCGGCCTCGTCACCCGGCTGGAAGAGCTCGCCACCGACAAGATCGAGCTCTCCAACGGCCGCTACATGGTGCAATACCGCGACCAGCTGATGCCGCTGGTGCAGATGGAGGGCGTCAGCGTGCAGACCACGGGCGCCCAGCCGATCCTGGTGTTCGCCGACGACGGCCGCTCGATGGGGCTGGTGGTCGACGAGATCATCGACATCGTCGAGGAGAAGCTCAACATCGAGGTCGCGGGCGGCAAGGACGGCATTCTCGGCTCCGCCGTGATCAAGGGCCAGGCCACCGAGGTGATCGACGTCGGCCACTTCCTGCCGATGGCGTTCGCCGACTGGTTCAGCCGCAAGGAGATGCGCCCGGCCGCATCCGCGCAATCGGTGCTGTTGGTCGACGACTCGGCGTTCTTCCGCAACATGCTGGCGCCGGTGCTCAAAGCGGCGGGCTACCGGGTGCGGGTGGCGCCCAACGCCCAGGAGGGCCTGATGGCGCTGCGCTCGGGGCAATCGTTCGACGTGGTGCTGACCGACATCGAAATGCCCGACATGAACGGGTTCGAGTTCGCCGAGACCATCAAGGCCGACCAGCATCTGAGCTCGCTGCCGATCATCGCGCTGTCCTCGGTGGTGTCGCCGGCGGCGATCGAGCGCGGCCGGCTGGCCGGCTTCCACGATTACGTCGCCAAGTTCGACCGTCCCGGCCTGATCGCGGCGCTGAAGGAACAGACCGCCGAGCTCTCCAGGGCGGCGGCATGAAACAGGTTCAGCCGGACGGCGTGAAGGAATCCAGCATGACCAGCAAGACCGAACTCACCGAAGGCACCATGGCCGAATACGTCACCGCGATGATCGGCGGCCAGCTGTTTGGCCTGCCGATCTCCCGCGTCCAGGACGTGTTCATGCCGGAACGGCTGACGCGGGTGCCGCTGTCGCCGACCGAGATCGCCGGCGTGCTCAACCTGCGCGGCCGCATCGTCACGGTGGTGGACATGCGCGTCCGGCTCGGCCTGCCCAGGAACGACGACGGCAAGCCGCCGATGGCGGTCGGCGTCGACCTGCGCGGCGAATCCTACGGCCTGTTGATCGACCAGATCGGCGAAGTGCTGCGGCTGCCCGACGAAGGCCGCGAGGAAAACCCCGTCAACCTCGATCCCCGCATGGCCAAGCTCGCCGGCGGCGTGCATCGCCTCGACGGCCAGCTCATGGTCGTCCTCGACGTCGATCGCGTCCTCGAAATCGTGCCCAAAACCTCGCTTGCCGCTTAGCCGGAGTTGCGATCGCAACGCCCCATTTGGGAGAAGGCCGAAATGAGAACATGTCTTGTTGTCGATGACTCGAGCGTCATCCGGAAAATCGCAAGGCGCATCCTGGAAGGCCTCGATTTCCAGATCGTCGAAGCCGAGGACGGCGAGAAGGCGCTCGAAGTCTGCAAGCGCGGACTGCCCGACGCCGTCCTGCTCGACTGGAACATGCCCGTCATGGACGGCTATGAATTCCTCGGCGAGCTGCGCCGCATGCCCGGCGGCGATCAGCCCAAGGTGGTGTTCTGCACCACCGAGAACGGAATCGACCATATCGCGCGCGCGCTGCACGCCGGCGCCAACGAATACATCATGAAGCCGTTCGACAAGGACATCGTCGCCGCGAAGTTCCAGGAAGTCGGTTTGATCGAGGTTCCGGTGCCGGTCTAGTCCGGTTCCGCCGTTTGTTAACTTTACATCTGGTTGCGTCAGGTCGAGTCATGGGTACTGAACCAACTGCCGGGGGAAATCCCCAACACGGTTGCATTCGGAGGGGCGGTTTTCCGCGCCGCCGATGTCTCGTCCGTCATCGACGCACGCCGCCCCGCATATTGGCATTCGCGTCACGGCGGTGTCGTCCGGCGATGTCAATCCGAAATCATTGCAATTCGTTTCGAGAGGCCGCCCGTGACCCCGCCCGACTACGAATACCTGCGCAAACTTCTCAAGAGACCATTCCGGCCTCGATCTGTCTGCCGACAAGCAATATCTGATCGAAAGCCGGTTGCTTCCGCTTTCGCGGAAAGCCGGCCTGTCCGGCATCAGCGAACTCGTGCAAAAAATGAAGGGCGGATCCACCTCTATCATCAGCCCAGGTGGTCGAGGCGATGACCACCAACGAAACGTTCTTTTTTCGCGACAAGGTTCCGTTCGATCACTTTCGCGATTCGATCATGCCCGAAATCCTGCAGGCGCGCGCCGGCCGCAAGAGCATTCGGATCTGGTGTGCCGCCGGCTCGACCGGCCAGGAACCGTATTCGCTGGCGATGTGCCTGAAGGAAATGAGCGCCGCGCTCACCGGCTGGCGGGTCGAAATTCTCGCCACCGACCTTTCGCAGGAGGTGCTCGAGAAGTCCAGGTCGGGAATATACAGTCAATTCGAGGTCCAGCGCGGCCTGCCGATTCAGATGCTCGTCAAATACTTCAAGCAGACCGGAGAGCTCTGGCAGATCAATGCCGACATCCGCGCGATGGTGCAGCACCGGCAGCTCAATCTGCTGCACGATTTTTCCCAGCTCGGGGTCTTCGACGTGATCTTCTGCCGCAACGTCCTGATCTACTTCGATCAGGACACCAAGATCAACATCTTCAACCGCCTCGCCAAGGCGACCGAGCCGGACGGCTTTCTCGTGCTCGGCGCTGCGGAAACGGTGGTCGGGCTGACCGACGTCTTCAAGCCCTATCCGGATCGGCGCGGTCTCTATCGGCCCAGCGGTGCGCGCGCGACGCCGGCAAAGATGCCGGCGGCCGGTGCGGCTGCGCCGAAGGTCGCTGCGATGGCGGGGCTTTGACAAATGGCAGATGACGCCAAAGGACCGGAACGCGTAACGTTCAGCCGCGGATATGGCGTCTGCATCATGGGCATTGACGGCACGTGGCGCCGGGATTGTCTGCTCAACGCCATATCGGACAATGACGCCATCCTGACCGTGGAGGGCTCCATCCAAGGCCTCAATCTCAAGGAGTTCTTTCTGCTGCTATCGTCGACCGGCCTGGCCTATCGCCGATGCGAACTGGTCCGCGTCAACGGCACCGAGATCGATGTCCAGTTTCTGAAGGGCAAGAACAAGAAGAAGCGGCCGGGGGCCGCGTCGCCCCAGGATTCTCTTATGGGCGCGTGAGCGCATCGCGCCGGCAAACGTTTCGCGACGCCTCAGGTTCGACCAATCGAATGAACCGGCCGCATCCGGCCTTGCCGGTCGCGTTTTTCGATGTCCGCCTGTCCAGCAGAACGTGAAGGGCGACGCCGAGACCCGCCTCGCAAGCGCTCAATGCCGCACGCGCCTTCACGTAGCGAGGCGTGACGTCATCCAGTACGACAACGTTGGCGGCAATTTCCTGATCGCCCGAGGGCGCGGCCCCGGCGATGGCCGTTTCGATCAGCTTCATGCTCGCCCGGACGTGCTCGATCAGGCGATGCGAGGTCGGAAACGATCGAGTGATGGCCGTCATTTCGATCGTCCGGTGGGTCCGAGGCGCCGCCGCCTGCTGCACTCTGCATGAGAGCTCTCCTTGACCGCGTCTTTTTGTACCTCCGGTACTACTTGTGCGTTAAGTCGTGGTCCCGTACAAATACGGGCGGGCTCGAATCTGTTCCGAGCGTAAGCGTGATTCCGTCGAGTGAGCGTCATCTTTCACTGTCTATGGACGATGGTACATGGCCGAGAAACCACTCTCCCGCGGCGAAATCTTCGTGGTCGACGACGATCCGGCCGTGCGCGAAACCCTTTCGGTGGTCTTGTCGGCGGCTGGCTATCAGGTGATCTGCTTTGCGGACGGCGCCGCGCTGCTGGCGGTCGCGCGAACCCGGACCCCATCCTGCATCCTGCTCGACGTGCACATTCCCGGTAAATCGGGCCTCGATATCCTGAAAGAACTTCACGGCGAGGACTATCCCGCGCCGATCTTCATGATCTCCGGGCAGGGCGATATCGCGATGGCGGTCAGCGCCATCAAGAGCGGCGCGCTGGACTTCATCGAAAAGCCGTTCCGGGGCAGCGAAATCGTTGCCCGGCTGGATGAGGCGATCGGGGCGTATGCGCGCCGGCAGGCGGAGAATTCCGCGTCGAGAATCGCATCGCTGCATTTTCCCGGACGCGAACCGTTGACGCGGCGCGAACGCGAAGTGCTGGAGCAGTTCGCGTCCGGCGCGTCCAACAAGGAAGCCGGGCGCCAGCTTGGAATCAGCCCGCGCACGATCGAGGATCATCGCGCCAACATCATGAAAAAGCTCGGCGCAAGGAATGCGGCCGATCTCATCCGGATCGTGATGACCGCCTCGCGCGCGTCCTGAACCGGCGTGCCGGCTGTTCCGCTAACAGATATCCGCGAGTTGATATCCCTCGACCGGCAAGGATCGCACGGCCTCAACCGGCGAGCGCTTTGCGGATCATGGCGGCCAGGTCCGACTTGCGATACGGCTTGGCGAGCAGCAGGACTCCGGTGTCGAGCCGGCCGTGATGAATGATCGCATTTTCGGTGTAGCCCGAGGTGAACAGCACCTTCAACCCGGGTTTGCGTTTCTGCAACTCGTTGGCAAGCTGGCGGCCGTTCATTGCGCCCGGCATGATGACGTCGGTGAACAGCAGATCGAATTCGTTGCCCGCCTCGACGACAGCCAGCGCTTCCGCCGCGTTCGCCGCATCCAGCGTGACGTAGCCCAGCGAATGCAGTTGCGTCAGCACGTAGTCTCTCACCAGCTTGTCGTCTTCGACCACAAGGATTGTTTCGTGCCCGCCTTGAACCGACCGGCGCGGCGGCGGCTTCGGAGGCGGGTAGGGGTCCGGTACCCGGCGGCAGGTACATCTTGATCGTGGTGCCGTGGCCCTCCTCGCTGTAAATCTTGATGTGCCCCGCGGATTGCTTCACGAAACCGTAGACCATGCTCAGGCCGAGGCCGGTGCCCTTGCCGGGTCCCTTCGACGTAAAGAACGGGTCGAACACCTTGTCGAGTATGCCGGCGGGAATGCCGGTTCCGGTGTCGCTGACGGCGATCAGGGCGTAGCGGCCGGGCCGGACGTCGCCGTGCATGCTTGCGTAACCTTCATCGAGAAAGGCCGAGCCGGTCTCGAGGATAAGCTTGCCGCCGTCGGGCATGGCGTCACGGGCATTGAGCGAGAGATTGAGGATAGCGGTCGCCAGCTGATTGGGGTCGACGGTGGCGATGCAGGTTTCGTCTTCGAACACCGATTCGATCTCGACGTGCTCGCCCAGCGTGGAGCGCATCAGCTTGACGGTGTCGATGATCAGCGTGTTGACGTCGGTCTCGCGCGGCTGCAACGGCTGCTTGCGGGCGAACGCGAGCAGATGCTGGGTGAGATCCGCGCCGCGCGCGGCGGCGTCGTCGATCATTCTTGTGATCGCCGCGAGCTGCGGTTCCCTCGCGACCGCCTCGGCCAGAATTTCGATGGTTCCCGTGATCACCGTCAGGATATTGTTGAAATCGTGCGCGATGCCGCCGGTGAGCTGGCCGAGCGCTTCCATTTTTTCGGCCTGCCGAATCCGTTCCTCCGCAGCGATCTTGTCAGTGAGATCGCGGTAGAATCCGTTGAACAGGAAACCCTCCCGGGTCTTCAGTGCGGTGACGCTCAACTCGGCGGTGAATTCGCTGCCATCGTGCCGCCGGGCCCTGATTTCGCGGCGGTTTCCGAGAATCTGGCCTTGCCCGGAGCGCAGAAAGCTCTCCCGAGCAGCTTTGAGTTCGTCGCGGTCAGGTCCCGAAATAATCAATTCGATCAGGCTTTTCCCAAGTGCGTCCTGGCGCGGCCAGCCGAACATCTTTTCCGCCTGCGAATTCCAGTTCAGGATGCTGCCGCTCTCGTCGGTCTGGATGAAGGCATCGAGCGCGGTATCGATGATGCCGCGCGCCAGTTGTTCGCTCTCGCGCAATGTTTCCTGCGCCAACCGGCTTTCGGTCATGTCGCGGCCGACCGAGAAATACCGCCTGACCGGCTCGGACCATGTCCCCGACCACGACAGCGTCACGATCCGGCCGTCCTTATGGACGAATCGCGAATCGAAGTTCCGCGAATGTCGTCCGCGCCGCGCCGCGCGCATTTCCTCGCGGTTCTTCTCGAGGTCGTCAGGGTGGATGAATTCGCCCGCGCTGTGACCGATCATTTCCTCCGGCAGATATCCCAGGATGGTTTCCGAGCTTGGGCTGACCTGAACCAGAATGCCCTTGGGGTCCGAGACCAGGATCAGATCCTGGGAGGTTTCAAAGATGCGGCGGCGTTCCTCGATCTGCTGGCTGAGCGCCTGCTCGGTCTTCCTGCTTTCAGTCATGTCGCGCGCGATCGTCGATACGCCGATGATCGCCCCCGACGGCGGCGTCTTGATCGGAAATATGCTGAGCGAAACCTCCACCGGACTGCCGTCCTTGCGCACTCGCACCGTTTCGTAGTGCTCGATCGTTTCGCCCCAGCCGATCCGGCGCAGGATGTCAGCCACCTCTGCCGTCCGGTCGGGCGGCACGATGAGATCGATATTTTTGCCGACAGCTTCCGCCGCAGTGTATCCGAACAGGCGTTCCGCGGCCGGGTTCCAGCCGGTGATCGTGCCGTCCAGCGATGTCGTAACGACGGCGTCGGTGGACGATTCGACGGCGGCGCTGAAAATGCGCTCGCGCGCCGCGTAGTGGTCGCGCGCGGCCTCGGTGCGGCGATGTTCCTGGACCTCGCGCTGCAGCGCGGCGGTCTTGGCGTTCGCCTCGTCCAGCACGCGCGCAAACGCCCGCGCCAGCACGCCGGTCTCGCCGCTCGCATTGACCGGAATCGCGACCGGATCGTTCTTGCCGATGCCCTCGACGGCTGCCGTCAATTGACGGATCGGCCGGGTCAGCGAGCTCGCGACGAACACGGCCAATGCTGCCGCGAACAACACCGCGATCAACCCGACCAGCAGGGAAGTACTCTGGATGGCCGCCGCCGGCGCCATGAAGACGGCGTTCGGAACGGTTTCGATGACCCCGATCCATTCACTGCCGGCCAGAATGGCGGGAGCGAGCGCCACCCCGCCCGGCTGTCCAGCTTGATCCGGCACGATCTGCGCGACGCTCTGCCGTGCTCCGAGCGACGATGCCAGATACGGGAAGTCGGCTCCGCCAGTTGGTCGGCGTGCCGAGCTGCGAGCCGAATTCGCGAGCAGGATCGGGGTGCACGCAGATAGTCGCCGCGTTCGTTGACGACGTATATTTGTCCGCCCTGCCGCCCCGATGACCGGACGCGGTCGAGAGCCGGCCGCATGTCGATGTTGACGATGAAAATGCCGAACGGTTTGCCGTCGGGCGTGAAAATCGGCGTCGCCGACGCGCAACGTCGGCTCTATGCGGCGTCTCGATGACCCCGTTGTCCCGATCAGGTCGAGCGGTGAGACGTATATTTCGCCCGGCGGCCAGCTTGATCGTTTCCCTGAAATAGGTCCGTTCGCCCTTTGGCTGCAGTTCTGCTTCGGCAACGATGCGAACCGCGCCGTTCGGGCCCGAGCGGTCGACGCGGAAGATTTCGCGCCCGCCGTCATTCGACGTCGATAACGCGAAACTGCGAATAGGCAGGCTTGGCATTGAGCTGACGCCCGAAAAACCATTTTCGAGCCGCTCGCGCCATCGTCTTCTCGGAGACGCCATCGATCGGATCGATCCCGCCTGCCAGACGGGCGCGCATCAACCCGTTCACCGCCGCCGCGGCTCGAAAGCTCGCGATATCGCCGCGTGCGCCGCGAACGTAGGATTCGAGATCGGCGGCGACCAACCGTGAATGCGTCTCAATGCGATCGAGGACGCGCGGCAACAGCGCCTGCTCCAGGCTGCGATAACTCAGCCACCCGACCGCGGATACCGCGATCGCAACCAGCAGAACCATCGCGATGGCTAGTCGGGTTGTAAGCGTCATCTCTACCTTCGCGCCGTTTCCGTCCCGCTTTGGCACGCAGCCGGGCAGAACGGGCGACGCTTTCCTGGCATCATGGGCCGGAGGCAAAATTACCGGCTGGGACAGATGACGACGGGCGTTTTGCGGCGTCAAGACAATCCGCAACGGCCGCCAGCAAGGCGGCAGGTTTGAAAGGCTTTTGCAAGGAGCAGACGGCGCCGAGCTTGGTCGCCATCGCCAGGAAATCCGGACCTGCGGCCGGATCCGAGGCGATCGGCCGGCCGGAGATCACGATGATCGGCAACAGCGGCTGGCGTTGACGAATGAGCCGCATCGTTTCCAGCCCGTCCATTCCCGGCATGAAGATATCGAGAAGCAGCAGATCGAATTTTCCGGCTTCGAAGATCGCCAGCCCCTTTTGGCCATCGCTGGCGACAACCACGCTGTGGCCGGCCCGCTCCAGCAAAAGCCGGATGGTCGCCTGGACGGCGACGTCATCGTCGACGATCAGAACTTTTGCCACAGCCGCCCTTCCGCGAGCGCGATTTGCGTCCAATGCTGGGTTGTGAATCCGTTGCCCGTACTCGCGCAAGCTTTTCTTTCGCGGGCCGTGCCCGATGTTGTTGAAAAAAAGCGATGGATCAAGGCCTTGGTATGCCCGGTACAGGGCAGACGATGTCGGAGGCCGCTTTGCAGCGGATGATTCGCCTCGCGTCGGCGCGCTGATAAACTCCCGCGATCAGCCGCCCCAGCGGCGCGCCGACAGATTCGTCGAATGCCCGCCGATGGCCGGCGAGAGAGCTGCCTTCGGTGCAGCGCCTCAAGCGCGATACGCCCGGCTTCTATCTGCAGCCGGCGCTGTTCACCGACGTGACCAACAAGATGCGGATCGCGCGCGAGGAAATCTTCGGCCGGTTGCGGCTGTGATTCGCGTCAACGATTATGCGGAGGCGCTCGCCACCGCCAACGACACCGAATTTGGCCTGTCCGCCGGCATTTGCACCACCAGCCTGAAACATGCCAGCGACTTCAAGCGCAACGCCGAAGCCGGCATGGTGATGGTCAATTTGCCGGTCGCCGGCGTGGACTATCACGTGCCGTTCGGCGGCCGAAAGGCTCGAGCTATGGGGCGCGCGAACAAGGAAAGTACGCCGCGGAATTCTATACGGCCGTCAAGACGGCCTACACGCTGCCGTAAGGGATCGTAGCCCGGATGAAGCAAAGCGCAATCCGGGGCGCCTCAACGGAGAAGGGGTACCCGGATTTCGCTGCGCTCCATCCGGGCTCGCATCATCGTGCCCTTGTCCGCCATTCCCACCGCCCACAGCGCAAAGGCGTAGGCGATCGCGACTTCGTCGAGCCGGTTGAAGCGGCCCGACGCGCCGCCGTGGCCGGCGCCCATATTGATACGCAGCAAAACAGGGCCGCCGCCGGTCATGGTGGCGCGCAGCCGCGCGATCCATTTTGCCGGCTCCCAATAGGTGACGCGCGGATCGGTCAGGCCGCCCATCGCGAGAATCGCCGGGTAATCCTTCGCCGCGACATTGTCGTAGGGCGAGTAAGACAAGATGGTCCTGAAATCGGCTTCGCTCTCGATCGGATTGCCCCATTCCGGCCACTCCGGCGGCGTCAGCGGCAGGGTGTCGTCGAGCATGGTGTTGAGCACGTCGACGAACGGCACTTCGGCGACGATGCCGGCGAACAACTCGCCGGCGCGGTTGGCGACCGCGCCCATCAGCATGCCGCCGGCGCTGCCGCCATGGGCGACGATGCGTTTTGTCCCGGTGTATTTGGCCGATATCAGCGCGCGCGCGCTGGCGGCAAAATCGTCAAAGCTGTTGGTCTTCTTCTCGCGCTTGCCGTCGAGATACCAGCCCCAGCCCTTGTCGGTGCCGCCCCGGATATGCGCGATCGCATAGACGAACCCGCGATCGACCAGCGACAGCCGGTTGGCGGAGAACGACGCCGGCATCGCCATGCCGTAGGAGCCGTAGCCGTACAGCAACAGCGGCGCGCTGCCGTCGCGCTTGAGATCGTTGCGGTGCAGGATCGACACCGGCACCTCGGCGCCGTCATGCGAGGTCGCCATGATGCGGGTGGTGACGTAATCGGCGGGGTTGTGGCCGGAGGGAATTTCCTGGCGCTTGCGCAAGACTGCGCGTCCGGCTCGCCATGTCGTAGTCGTAGACTTCCGACGGCGTCGTCATCGACGAATAGGAAAAGCGCAAATTCGTCGTGTCGAATTCATAGCCGCCCATGGTGTCCAGCGAATACGCCGCCTCGTCGAAGGCGATGGCGTGCTCCTCGCCCGATCGCGAGATCGCGGATGACGATGGCGGGCAAGGCATTGGCGCGCTCCAGCCGCACCAGGTGACCGGAATAAAGCTCGATATCGATGACATAGACGCCCGCGCGATGCGGGATCAGGTCGCGCCAGTTGGCGCGCTCCGGCGACTTCAGCGGCGCGGTGACGATCTTGAAATCGATGGCGCCATCGGCATTGGTGAGAATGAACAGCTCGTCGCCGCGGTCGGCGACCGAATATTGCACGCCCTTCTCGCGCGCCGCGACCAGGCGCGGCGGCGCATCGGGATCGGCAAGATCGATCAGCCGCTGCTCGGAGGTTTCGTGGTCGCCGCCGGCGATCACGCAGAAACGGCTGCTGGAGCTTTCATGGATATGGGTGAACCAGCCGGGATCGTGTTCTTCGTAGACCAGAACGTCGTCCGCCTGCGGCGTACCGAGGCGATGACGCCAGACCTGCATCGGGCGGTGGTTGTCGTCGAGTTTGACGTAGAAGAAGCTTTTGCAGTCCGTGCTCCACACCACCGCGCCGTCGGTTTCCTCGACGAGGTCGTCACGGTCGGCGCGGTCGGCCCAGTCGCGCACGCGGATCGAGAAATATTCCGAGCCCTTGATGTCGGCGCTCCAGGCCTGAAGCCGGTGATCCGGCGAATGCCTGGCGCCGCCGAACTTGAAATATTCATGGTCGGCCGCAAGCGCGTCGCCATCGAGCACGATCTCGGTCTCGCCGCCGTTGCGCGGCATGCGGCCGAACATTTCGTGCTGGCCGCCCTCGCGGAACTTGCGCATATAGGCATAGGGACCGTCCGGCGCGGGCACGCTGGAATCGTCTTCCTTGATCCGCCCGCGCATTTCCGTGACCAGCGTCTTCTGCAAGGCGCCGGTATGGCCGAGCAGGCTTTCGGTATAGGCGTTCTCCGCTTCGAGATATTTTCGGATATCCGGGTCCAGCACGCCGGGGTCGCGCAGCACTTCCTGCCAGTTGTCATCCTTCAGCCAGGCATAGTCGTCGACGACGGTGATGCCGTGGGTGGTGAACGAATGCGGCCGGCGCGGCGCGACGGGCGGTGTCGGGGAACTCTTTTTGTCCATCGGTGTGTCACTCGGCCTCGTCGTGCTCGCGGATCGGGCGACGTCCCGCACTGCCATATCGGTTCTCGCCAGCGGATTGCCAGAAATGCCGCCATTGCGCCAGAGCCGCGCACGGCTTGTTGGCGGGCGGGTTGTATGGTTAGGCTTTTCGGCCCGCCGCGAAGCCCGGCGGCCGCATGAAGTAATTCGTCATGCCCGGCCTTGTGCCGGGCATCCACGTCCTGTCTTTGCTGAAGCAAGAAAGACGTGGATGGCCGGGCATAGGCGAGCGGAAGCGACGCCGTCGTTGGGACGGCTACGGCCCGCCTGCGAGATCTGAGACAACGCCTGATGCTCTTCAACTCCTATCCGTTCATCTTCCTGTTCCTGCCGATCGCCCTGATCGGCTATTTCGCGCTTGGCCGGCTCGGCAATCTGGCGCCCGTGATCTGGCTGGCGCTGGCGTCGCTGGCCTTCTACTCCGTCGAGCAACTGGCAATTCGTGGCTCTGCTGCTGGCGTCGATCGCGTTCAACTACGTCATCGGCCTGCTGCTGATCGCAGGCGGCTCGCGCCGCGGCGTGCGGTTCGCGGTCCTCACGGTCGGCGTCGCCGGCGATCTTCTGGTGCTCGGCACCTTCAAATATGCCGGCTTCCTTGCCGCCAACCTCAATGCGATCTTTTCCACCGGCCTTGCGGTC
Organism: uncultured Alphaproteobacteria bacterium; assembly: GCA_963825105.1. GTDB lineage: Bacteria > Pseudomonadota > Alphaproteobacteria > Rhizobiales > Xanthobacteraceae > Bradyrhizobium. Next base: position 68,582 of record CAWGSB010000024.1, on the reverse strand, counting down.
GACATCCTGCTGCCGGTCGGGATTTCCTTCTACACCTTCACCCAGATCGCCTTCCTGGTCGACGCCTACCGGGGCAAGGTCGCGCGTTACCGGCTGCCGCATTACGCGCTGTTCGTCACCTATTTCCCGCATCTGATCGCGGGACCGATCCTGCACCACAGGGACATGATCCCGCAGTTCGAGCGCGCGGAAGCCAAGCGGCCGAATCCGCACCTGATCCTGTGCGGCCTGATCATCTTCGCGATCGGCCTGTTCAAGAAGACCTGCCTGGCCGACGGCATCCAGCCGCTGGTCGCGCTCGCCTTCGGCCCCGACCGCGCCGTCGTTCGATCAGGCCTGGATCGGCGCGCTGGCCTACACCTTCCAGCTCTATTTCGATTTCTCCGGCTATTCCGACATGGCGATCGGCATCTCGCTGATGTTCGGCATCTTCCTGCCGCTCAATTTCAACTCGCCCTACAAGGCCCGCAGCATCATCGATTTCTGGCGGCGCTGGCACATGACGCTGTCGCAGTTCCTGCGCGACTATCTCTATATCCCGCTCGGCGGCAACCGGCACGGCCCGGTGCTGCGCTATGTCAACCTGATGATCACCATGGTGCTCGGCGGCCTCTGGCACGGCGCGGCCTGGACATTCGTCGCCTGGGGCGCGCTGCACGGCGTGTACCTCTGCGTCAATCACGCCTGGAACAGTTTTGGCCCCGCGGATCGCGCCGCGCTTTGAGCCCGTGGCGAATATCGCCGCGTTCATCCTGACGTTCCTGTCGGTCGTCGTCGCCTGGGTGTTCTTTCGCGCCGACAGCATGTCGTCGGCGCTGTCGATCCTGTCGAAGATGGCCGATCCCACCCGGATCGTGTTCGGCCGCGTCGAAATGGCCTACGCCGCCTTCATCGCGTTCTATGCCGCGATCGCCTGGTTTGCGCCGAACACGCAGACCATCATGGGTTACGATCACAAGAACCGGACCGTCGGCGAGGGGCTTGGCGCGTGGCAGATGCGCTCCGCGCTGCTCTATGCCGGCGCGGCGGTGCTGGCGTTCGGGATCCTCGGAATCCAGCAGCACAGCGAATTCATCTACTTCAGGTTCTGATGAGCGCAGCCGCCAAAAATCTGCTCCGGTTCCTGTGCGCGAGCGCGGCCATCATGCTGATGGCGGCCGCGCTCAATTTCGTCGTCGATCCGCTGCAGCTGTTCCGGCCCGCGCGTTTGCCCGCGATGTATTCGCAGGACAGCCGCATGCAAAACGCCGGATTAATCCGCAGTCAGGATTTCGACACGGTCTTCATGGGCACCTCGCTCGCGATTCACTTCCGGCAGAGCGATATCGACCGGCTGCTCGGCGTGAAGTCGCTGAAGCTGGCGATGACGGGATCGAATTCCCACGAGCAAAGTTTTGTGCTCGCCGCGGCGCTCGAGCGCCATGCCAAACGGGTCATCTGGCAGGTCGACGACTGGATCTTCGCCGATGCGCCGGATGTCGACCAGGACGTCTATTTCCCCGCCGATCTCTACCGACGGAATGCCAGAGGCATCGCGGGCTACCTTCTCAGCGGCGCCATGGCGCGCGAGTCGGCGTGGATGCTGGCGCGGTCGATCCGGCCGATCGAGCCGATCATCACGCGGCTGACCACCGGCGTCCTGTTCAAATTCCCGATTCCCCGCGTCGACGACATCAACATCCTCAGGCCCGATGTCGACCTGGCCGAAGCCTACAACGCCAAGAAGGCGGTTGCCGCCTTCAGATACATCACCGCTCCGGGACGCCGCATCTACCTGGCGAAGGGGTACGACTATGACGCGATGGTCCGCAACTTCGAGCGCGATGCGGTCGGCCTGATCGCCGGGCATCCCGACGTCCGGTTCGACATCTACCTTCCGCCCTATTCGATCCTGCAATGGGTGGCGATGCGGGACGCCTCGCCGGCGACGCTGAAAATCGTCTACGACTTCTCCGCCTATATGGCCCAGCGGCTGGTCCAGTTCCCGAACGCCCGCCTGCACGATTTTCGCGCGGTGCAGCGAAGTCACGCACGATCTCGGCAACTACGGCGACGTGATTCACCATTCGCCGGCGGTCGACCTGAAAGTTCTTTCCTGGCTGGCGGCAGGCGATCACGTCGTCAAACCCGACGCGCCGACCGCTTCGCTGGAGCGGCTGAAGGCGCAGGTCGAGGCGTATCGGGTCGAAGGTCTCGAACGGTAGTCGGTACACCTCTCCCGTCGGGAGAGGTCGGATCGCCCTTGCGATCCGAGTGAGGGTTGCAGCCTGACGACATCTCCCTAAGGGAGAGGGAGCGTCGCTTTGTCGTCGAGAGAGCCTGAGGCCAGTCGAACACTGCCTAATTCCGCAGCCGCGCGCCGGCATTGGCCCCGAACACCGGGATCCGGTTGACGGCCAGCACCACCGCGAAGGTGATCACCAGCATCGCGATGCCCAGCACCGAAATCGCGGCGAGATCGCCGCTTTCGTTGAGGTCGTAGATCAGCACGGTCAGCACCTTGGTCTGCGAGGTGAACAGCACGATCGCCGCGGACAGTTCGCGCATCACGCCGATAAAGATAAAACACCAGGTCGCGATCACGCCGGTGCGCAACAGCGGCGCGGTGATCTGCCACAGCGACTGCAGCCGCGTCGCGCCGAGAATGCGGCTGGCGTCCTCGAGTTCGGGATGGATGGTGGCGAACGCCGCCTGCAATTGCTGATAGGCCGACGGCAGGTTGATGGTGAGAAACGCGATCAGCAGGATCCACAGCGTGCCGTAGAGCACGAAGGGCGGCCTTGTGTAGCTGAGGAACAGGCCGACGCCGAGCACGATGCCGGGAACGGCGACCGGGGCGGTGGCGAGAAAGCCGAGCAGGCGATGGCCGGCGATCACGCGGCGCGTCGTGACATAGGCGATCACCAGCGCCAGCGTCGTGCCGACGGTCGCGGTCGCGGTGCCGAGGATGACCGTGTTCTTCAGCGCGAGCTGGGTCGACGACAATTCGGTGAACACGAACACGACGTTATGCAGCGTCAGCGTCGACGGCGTCACCAGCGTGGTGGCGTTCGGCGAGAACGCCGCGTTGAGCAGCGCGAAATACGGCAGGAACACCGGATTGAGCAGCACCACGAGGCAGAACGCCAGCGCCGCCCAGCGCCATTTCTTCATTTCGACGCGGCGCGGCGCGCCATATTTGCCGCCGACCACGGAATAGCCGCGGCGGCCGAGGATGAACTTTTGCGCCTGCAGCAGCAGGATGGTCAGCAGCAGCAGCGGCACCGCGGCGGCGGCGGCGAGTTCGAGTTTTGGCGGATACTGGAACAGGCTCCAGATTTTCGTGGTCATGGTGTGGAAGCCGGCCGGCAGCGCCAGGATCGCCGGCGAGCCGAACAGGGTCATGGCCTGCAGGAAGGCGATCAGCGAGCCGGCGACGAGGGCAGGCAGCGCCAGCGGAATGGTGACGCGCCGCGCCGTGGTCCAGGCCTTGCCGCCGAGGATGGCGGAAGCGTCTTCGAGTTCGCCGGGCATGTTGTCGAGCGCGTTGGCAACCAGCACGAACACGAAGGGAAAGGTGTAGCAGGAGATGACGAAGATGATTCCGGTCAGCGAATAGATGTTGAACAGATGCTCGTCGGCTTCCGCCGCCGTGACGAAGCGAAACAGCTGGTTGAGCAATCCGCTGTTGGGCGCCGCCAGCAATTCCCAGGCGACCGCGCCGAGAAACGGCGGCGTCACGAACGAGGCGGTGACCAGCGCGCGGATGAACTGCCGCCCGGGCATGTCGGTGCGCGACACCAGCCATCCCATCGGCGCCGCGACGGCGCAGCAGATCACGGCGGAAGTGGTTGCGATGATCGCGGTGGTCAGCAACGGATCGAGGAAATCCGGATCGGTGAACAGCGTGACGAAATTCTGCAGCGTCACGTGATGGGCCTTGTCGGTGACGCTGTAGACCGCGAGCCACGACAGCGGCAGCACGATCAGCACGATCAGGCACGCCGCGAACAGCCACAGCACCGGCTTGGTCCAGTCGATTTTTGCGCGCGTGCCGTCGATGCTGGTCGTGATGGTCATGTATTTCCCAATCCAAAACCGTTCGTCATTCCGGGGCGCGCGTAGCGCGAGCCCGGAATCCATAACCACCATCGGGAGTATGGATTCCGGGCCTGCGCCCAAGAGGGCGCATCCCGGAATGACGACGGCGGTTATTGCGATGCCAAAGCAAGACCTACACCCGAAACAGCCGTGCATAGCGCGTCTTGATCTCGTCCGTCATTTTCTCGACGCCTTCGGCATCTTCCTTCATCAGCTTGATGTCGGAAATCTTGCGGCGTCCCGGCTTCGACTGCACCTGCGCGTGAACCGAATATTGCGCGGTGAAGTCGATGAAGAATTGCTGGGTTTCGCGCGTGTGCAGCCAGGCCTGGAACAGCTTTGCGGCGTTGGGATGCGGCGCGGTCGCGAAAATTCCGGTCGGCCCCGAGATCGTCGGCGTGCCCTCGGTCGGATACACCGGCTCGACCGGCTGGCCGGCTTCCTTCAGCAGCACGACGCCGTACTCGTTGCCGTCGGCCATCACCGCGCGCTCGCCGAGCGAAAGTTTCTTCGGCGGATCGGTCGACGACTGCACCTGCATCACCCGCTGTTTCGAAAGTTTCTCGAAATACTCCCAGCCGAGCTCGCGGACGATCTGGAAGGTCGCGGTCATGATGGTGCCGCTATAGGCGGGATGACCCTTGACCATCTTGCCGGCCCATTTCGGATCGAGCAGGTCGGCGAAACTTTTCGGCGCGTCTTCGGGCTTCACCAGCTTGGTGTTGTAGGCGATCGACGACAGCCAGATCCGGGAGGTGGCGAACATCCCGTCGGGGTCGCGATACTGGTCAGGAAAATATTTGGCGATGTCTTCCGACACGAACGGCATCAGCCAGCCGCTCTTCTTCCACGGAATGAAATGCGAGGCGTCCGAGCTGTTGATCACGTCGGCGGCGTGGATGTTGCTGGCATATTCCTGGGCGACCCGCTGGAACAGCCGCTCGGAGCCGGAGCGCTCGATCTGCACGGCGATGCCGGGATATTGCGCTTCGAAAGCCTTGCCGAGCTTCTCGCCGACGGGAAGATCCATCGAGGAATACAGGACGATCTTGCCTTCCTTCTTCGCCGCTTCGATCAGGTCCGGCGTGATCGCCTCGGCCGGCGGCGCCGCGGCGCGAGCGGGAGAGGCGAACACGGTGCCCAGCGCCAGCGCGGTCGAGCCTTTGCAGTAATGTCGCGTCTGGAAAGTCTTGGCTCTCTCATCGCGTCCTCCTGCTCTGTTATCGGCTCAGCGCCCGGCAGCGTTCGGGCGGCAGAGTGAGCCAGACCTCGGTGCCCCTGGGTACGGCGTTTTCCGTCGACGTAACGACGCGCAAGGTCGTGCCGTCGGACGTTTCGACCATGTAGTCGCGGCTCGCGCCGAGAAAGACCTGCCGCGTCACGGTGGCCTTGACCGCGTTGTCGGGGGTTTGCGGCGCCTGCGTCGAAAGCTGGATGTCGTGCTGGCGGATCGCGACGACGGCGTTTTGGCCGGGGTTGAGTTTCGCGCCCACCACCTGCAGGGTGGCGCCCGAAAACGAGATGTGATTGCCGTCGCGGGCGGTGCCCTTGATCACGTTGCTGGCGCCGATGAAGCGCGCGACGAATTCCGACTGCGGCCGGTCGTAGATATCCTCTGGCGTCCCGAGCTGATCGATCTTGCCGCCGTTCATCACCGCGATCAGGTCGGCGGTGGTCATGGCCTCGGACTGGTCGTGGGTGACGTAGACCGTGGTGTAGCGATACTCGTCGTGCAGCCGGCGGATTTCGAAACGCATCTCCTCGCGCAAGTTGGCATCGAGGTTGGACAAGGGCTCGTCGAGCAACAGCGTTTCCGGCTCGACGATCAGGGCGCGCGCCAGCGCCACCCGCTGCTGCTGTCCGCCCGACAATTCGCCGGGATAGCGCTGCGCGAGAATTTCCAGCTTTGTCGTCGCAAGGATCGCCGCGAGTTTTTTCGCGATGGTGTCGCGGTCGAGTTTGCGTAAGCGCAGGCCATAGACGATGTTTTCCGTGACCGTCATATGCGGCCACAGCGCGTAGCTCTGGAAGATCATCGACATCTTGCGGCTCTCGGGCGGCAACGTGCGCAGCGAAGAGGACACCACGCGATCGCCGACATGGATCTCGCCGTCCGAGGGTTCCAGGAAGCCCGCGATCAGCCGCAAGGTCGTGGTCTTGCCGCAGCCGGAGGGACCTAACAGGCAGACCAATTGCCCGTGGTCGATCCGCAGCGAGACGTTATCGACGACCGCAAGCGATCCAAATCGCTTGGTCAGGCCGCGCAATTCAACGGACGCCAATCGAACCCCTCCCTGTACTCTTTGCGCTTGAGGCGCCGCGCCGTTGTCGGCCTCTTATTTATCGCTGGATCAATATAAGCACGAATGAAGGGGCGCCGGAAAGGTTTGGTACTCGAAAGTCTGATCCGCCTGGATGGGAGCCTTGGCTCGATATCCCGGCCAGTGGCGGCTGCGCTCCCTCTCCCCTTGTGGGAGAGGGTTGGCCGGTCGAGGGGTTCAGGTCTATCGATTGAGCTTGACCCCTGCACCCGGATCGCATCTGGCGATGCGACATAGCCGAAGCCTTGCTTCGGCGTATCGTTCGCTAAGGACGGCCGCCGAAGGCGGCCTATGCCTCTCCCACAAGGGGAGAGGTGGCATCGAGTATGCGGAACGTGCCATCCATGAGTCAGGCACCCACACTTTCGCCGAGCCAGTCGATCGCGGCCTCGGTGCCGCCCTTGCCGTGCGGGATATCGAGCGCGTTGAGGCCGACTTCGATGACGCCGAGCGTGCCCAGGATCATCGGGGCGTTGACATGCCCCATATGGGCGATCCGGAACGCCTGGCCCTGCAGTTCGCCGATCCCGACGCCGAGCACCACGCCGCATTTCTCCTTGCAATATCGATGCAGCGCGACCGGATCGTGGCCGCCTCCCATCACCACTGTCGTGACCGTGTTGGAGCGTTCGGCTGCCTCGGCGATGTTGAAGCCGAGCACCTGGCCCTCGGCCCAGACCGCGACCGCGCGGCGCACCGCCTCGGCCAAGAGGCGATGGCGCAGGAACACGTTTTCGAGTTTTTCCTCGAACAGCATGTCGATCGCCTGGCGCAGCGCGAACAACAGATGCACCGGCGCGGTGCCGGCATATTTGCGGTAGTGCTCGCTGCCTTCGCGCTCGGTCCAGTCCCAATAGGGCGTCCGCAGCCCGGCGGTCTTGTGCACCTCGCGGGCGCGGTCGTTGGCGGCGACGAAGCCCAGGCCCGGAGGCGTCATCAGGCCCTTCTGCGAGCCGGACATCGCGACGTCGATGCCCCACGCATCCATCTCGAACGGCATGCAGCCGAGCGAGGCCACCGCGTCGACCATGAACAGCGCCGGATGGCCGCTAGCCTTGATCGCCTTGCCGATGGCTTCGATGTCGTTGTAGGCGCCGGAGGCGGTATCGACCTGCACCGCGAGGATCGCCTTGATCTTGTGGTCCTTGTCCTGCCGCAGGCGGGCTTCGACCTCAGCGGGGCGGATCGCGCGGCGCCAGTCGCCCTTCAGCACCTCGACCTCGGCGCCCATCGCGGCGGCCGCATTGCCCCAGCCGATGGCGAAGCGGCCGCTTTCCAGCACCAGCACCTTGTCGCCGCGCGACAGCACGTTGGAGAGCACCGCTTCCCACGCGCCGTGGCCGTTGGAGATGTAGATGTAGGAGCGGCCCTTGGTGGCGAACAATTTGGAGAGATCGCGCAACAGGCCGTCGGTCAGATCGACCATCTGGTCGGAATAGATGTCGAGCGCCGGACGATGCATCGCCTGCAGCACCTCGTCGGGCATGGTGGTGGGCCCGGGGATCGCCAGGAATTCCCGGCCCGCGCGAACGACCATTTTTCTTGTTCCTTGTTGTTGCGATGTGGAAGGGATGCAGCGGCAGGGCGGGAAATTCAAGCGACAACATCATGATATCCAATTGGAGCCGTCATTGCGAGCCACCGGGTCGGCGCAAAGCGCCGCCCGATGACAGGCTCCGCGAAGCAATGGAGGGTGCCGTCATTCCGGGGCGATGCGTGAGCATCGAACCCGGAATCTCGAGATTCCGGGTCTGGTGCTGACGCACCATCCCGGAATGACGAACCATGGATTGCTTCGTCGCTTTCGCTCCTCGCAATGACGGGTGCTATGCCAGCCTATTTCCCCAGCGCATCTGGCGATCCCGCGCCAGATCTGATCCTTGATCTCGGTCGCCGACGGGCTCGGAATGACGGTGGCGGGGCCTTCCCGCTTCCGGCACGCCGTGACCAGACGCAGAATCCACACCTCGCCGTCGGTATAATAGAGATCGCCGCCGCCGTTGCGCCCGTCCATCGTCGGTCCGATGCCCGTCACCTGATATTTGGCGTCCACCATGCGCGCCGCTTCCAGGTCGGCGGCGAGCAGTTTTCGTTCGGCGTCGATGTCCGCGCCGATATGGTGGGTGATGGCGCCGGTATAGTGGCTGACGCCGACGCTGCGGTCGATAGGTCACGGCTCCCAGCCAGACCGGCCGCTGCTCCTGGCCCTGGTCCAGCACTTTCCAGAAGCGCACATGATGGCGGTGGTCGGCGCTGCGGCCGTCGGGCTTTTCGAACGCGAGATCCTCGCGCCGGTCGAGATAAAACAGCGGGCTCACCGGCGCATCGCGATAGGGGCGGTCCAGCAGCACGCTGCCGGCGATCTCGATGGAAGAGCGCAGCGTCACGGGATCGGCGGGAAACCAGCCGGCGGCCTGCATGGCGCAGAGCACGTCCCTGTTGTCGCCGACCAGGCCGACATTGATCGGATCGCCGGGAATGCCCTGCGCGGTCCGCGTCACCATCGGCAGGTTGGCGAGGCCCTTCTGGTGCTCGTAATGCGTCCACAGCGCCGGCAGCGCGAGATAGGCGAGCAGCGGCATAGGCGATGACGACGGCCAGCGCGAACAGCAGCACGCGCTCCAGCCGCGCATGATGATGCAGGTCTTGCAATGGCACGCTGCCGGTATCAGGCACGCCGCACTCCGCGTTTCGGATCGCGGAGACTAGCGCATTTTCCAGTTGGGGGGCTTCATCCTTCGAGACGGCGCTTTCGCGCCTCCTCAGGATGAGGTCCTAAGTCCTCATGGTGAGGAGCGCGGCAACGCCGCGCGTCTCGAACCATGAGGCCAGGGAACATCAGGGCACGGAAAGCGGCTATCGCCGGGTCTCGCGGCAGCCGGCGGCTTCGGCCTCTTCCACCGAGCAGAACCAGCGCGTGCCCTTGGAGATCTTCATCTTGATCTGCGCGTACCAGCGGCTGGTCGGCTTGTGATAGATGCATTCGCCGGAACGGTTGACATTGCCCTTGATGGTGCAGTCGGGCGAGGGCGCCACCGATCCCGAGGCCGACGCCAGCAGGATGGCGTGGGCGTTCGGCGGCGGCTTGGCGGCGCCGAGAATGGCGGTCTTCTTGTTGCGGACGCGCCAGTCCCACGGCGCGATGAAGGCGCCCTGCCACATCCCGGCCTTGGCCTCGCGCGCGGCCTTCTCGTCGGCGTCGTAGTCATGGGAAACCCGCACATAGGCCAGCGCCCAGCCGCTCCTCACCATCCATTTCTGGATGTCCTCGCCGTCGACCTCGCATCGCGCCACGACCCGGCCGCGGCGGTCCGCGGCCTGGCGCCTGTGACAGGTCCAGCTCTTGCCGCCGGCATGCTTGATCAGTTCGTCGCGCGCCGCGACGCCGCAGGTCCAGCGCTCGCCCGTGTTGTTGAGGCAAAGCTGATCCACCGACGGCGCGTCGATCCCGCCCAGACGAATCCGGGCCGAGCCGATCTGGATGTGATCGCCTTCGCGAATCTTCGGAACACCGGTGATATCGGCGGCTTCGGCCAGTGCGGGCAGGAAAAACAATGCAATCGCCAGCAGGAATTTCATGCGCATGCAAAAAGGCCGCCTTCAATATGGAATCACGCCACCAGACCCCCGGATTGTGGTGCGGATTTGGCCGCGGCACCAGCGCCCGGCATCGTGCCCGCTTTCAACTTAACGCGAGAAGCGTAGCCCGGATGGGCAGCGAAATCGGCGTGATGCGAATTCAGGGAGCGGGATGACTCTCGAAGTCATCCCGCACTGTGAGCGACTTCGGAAGATCGAGCCAGCCGGATCATGCGCCGCCCCCTGCAGCATCGCCCGCCGCGCCAGCGCGAGCCCCATCAGCACGAAGGCCGAGGTGACCTCGGGGCCGCCGACCAGGATGCGCGTCGGGGTCTTCATCTTGTTCCACTCATAGGCCCTGAACGGCCCGTGGCGGCCGCCTTCGCCGAGACTGGCGACGATGCAGTGCAGGGCCGGCGCGAAGGTTTTGGGATCCGCGCCGAGATGGCCGAGCGCGATCAGCGCCAGCGCCGCGTCGAACGCGTTCATCTCGCGCGCGATCAGTTCGGTCTGCACATAGGCCAGCACCCTGCCGCGGATGAAATCGAACGCGCCGTCGGGATCGATCGCGGCTTGCGCGGCCAGCGGCAGCGCGAGGAAGGCGGCGTAGCAGCGGCCGAAATAGGCGCAATAAAGCTCCGGCAGATAATAGATATGCGAGCGCGGATCGGCGAAGGCGCCGCTTGCCGCGAGCCGCTTCTGGAAGCCGACGATGCGATGAACCGTGTCCAGCCGCTGCGGCGTCTCGAGGACTTTCCAGCGGGCCAGGTTGCGGAAGCTCACCTCGAGAACATCGAGGTTCAGCGTCGGATCGAGATCGTTGCCGAAGGGACGCTCGCCCGCAAAATTGTCGATCCAGGTGACGACGCCGCCCTCGTAGTCGATGTTGTCGTTGAGCGGCACCGTCACCTTGGGCTCGTTGGCGCCGCCGCGGACCTGGTAGCCGGCGTAGAAGTCGAGCAGCGGCTGATCGAGGATCGGATCGGTCGAGCCGGCCTGGGTCGCCGCGGAGAAGGAACAGGCGGTGGTGTCGCAATCCGGCACGTAAACGCCAAAGCCCAGATCCTGCTTGATCTGCGCGAAGAAGCGGGAAAAGCGCGGATGCGGCAGCGGCGCCAGCGCGGTGATGACGTTGAAGCTGCTCCCGTCCTGCGCGCGCACTTCCTCCCGGCTGGTGACGAGGCAGAACTCGACCATCTCGGCAATGGCGCGGCGCGCCGCCGCGGTCTCGCCGGACGAGGCCAGCCCGGTTTCGACAAAACTCAAGAGCGACTCGGTGAAGAACGCGTCGTAATAGGCGGAGCGGTGGCGGATCTGCACCGGCTCCCACATCGGCTCGGCGACCCCTCGCCAGGGCGGGTTGACGAGGTCGCGCGCCGGCGAGCGGGCGATGAAGACCCGCGCCAGGTTGAACAGCAACGTCGAATTCTTGTAGCCGCGCGAATTCAGCCCGGTGAGCGCCATCAAAAATTCGCGGCCGCGCAGGTCGGGGTCGCCGATCAGGTTGAAGGCCGCATAGGTCGGAATAAAACCGTTCTTGCGGAACGAGCGCACGAGATGCGCGCCGCAGGCGCGGATCACCGGCTCGATCTCGGCCAGGCCGGGGGCGCGGCCGGAGAAGGCCACCGGCTTCGGCCTGGGATGCCGCAGCTCGACCGTATCCAGCAGCGCCGCCACCGGGGCGCCGATCGCGGCCCAGTCCGGCGCCTCCTCGTCGCGGGCCCGCCTCAAGGCGTCGCGAAGCGATTGCAGGCGCGCCTCGTCGCGTAATTCGAAGAGCCCGGTCCGGCGCAGCAGCGGGCGCAGCGCCGGATTGCCGAGCGCGGTGCGATAGAATTTGCCCAGATGCGGGTCGAAGCCTTCGTCGTTCAGGAGCAGGGGATCGCAGACGTCGTAGAGCGACGGGCCGTCCTTGGCTGCCGTCAGCGCGCGGTAGGCGGCGCCGGCAAAATGCTGAAAACTCATGAAATTTCTTTCCGCGCGACGGGCGTGCACGTCCCCGGGCAGCCCCAGATCCGCGGTCCGCGGCCGCCGTCCCCTCCCGAAAACCTGCAAATCCCTGAAAAAACTATCCGAAAGCCCGGGAATTACAAATGTGACTGGCGTCACGGCGCCATCGGGCGCTTTTTCCGGCCCCGGGCTGCGGTGACCGGGACCCGGGTGCAGTGTTAAGTATTTGTATTAACAAAAGAAATCGGTCAAGGGCGTAATGCGGTTGCCGGGTCCGCCCCGGCAGGCTAAAGCCTTCCTTGTTGCGGTGCCGCAAATTGAGCGCAATTGGACGTCACACCGTCCGGCACCCCCTCAAACCTAATTGACCCAGGCGCGACTAATCTGCGCGCCGTCGGCAATGACCAGGAACGACCCGCGATGAATGTAACGCAGCTTCGCATCTCCCGCCGCTCGACCGCCATTGCCGCAGCCCTTGTCGGCATGGTGTCGCTGGCGATCGGCGCGCACGCGGCGCTGAACAAGCGGGCGCTGGACGCCGCCAACGCGGTCGCCGCCGAGCAGAGCGTGGAGGCGGCCAACAAGGCTTCGCGGATCGCCCTGGTGATCGGCAACGGTCATTACCCCGATGCCAGCGCGCCCCTGACCCAGTCGATCAACGACGCGCGCGGCCTGACCGCGGCGCTGCGCAACAACGGTTTCGATGTCGACGTGGTGGAGGACGCCAGCAGGGACGACATGAACCGGGCGATCGGCCGGCTGAAATCGAAGATCAAGCCGGATTCCGTGGTGATGCTGTTCTTCGGCGGCTACGGCATCCAGGTCGGCCGCGAGAGCTACATGATCCCGGTCGACGCCACGATCTGGAAGGAATCCGACGTCCGCCGCAACGGCGTCAGCATTGAATCGGTGCTGGAGGCGATGAAGGAGCAGGGCGCCCGCGCCAGGCTCGCCGTCATCGACGCCTCGAGGCGCAACCCCTATGAGCGCCGCTTCCGCGCCTTCTCCCATGGACTGGCGCCGATCAGCGCGCCGGAAAACGCCCTGATCCTGACCTCCGCCACGCCGGGCAAGGTCGCCGACGACGGCAAGGGCCAGTACAGCGTGCTGGTTTCCGAGCTGCTCAACAACCTCAATGCGCAGGAAGTGAATAGGGCCGAAGGCGCCGAGGCCGTCTTCAACAAGACCCGCGTCGCGATCTCGAAGGCCTCCGAGGGCGCGCAGGTGCCGACCGTGTCGTCGTCGCTGTCCGAAGACGTCCGCTTCGCCGAGACCGCAAAGGCCGGCAGCTAAGGCCGCTGTCTCTCATCTATCCATTGTCATTCCGGGGCGCGCCTCTTGGCGCGAGCCCGGAATCCATACTCCCGATCGTGGTTATGGATTCCGGGCTCGTGCTCCGCACGCCCCGGAATGACGGAAATTGAACTCCCGCCTGCTTTCGCATGCGCTCGCTGCCACCTCTCCCCATGGGAGAGGTGAAGTAGCGCACGGAGCGCTGCTCCGGTTTACTTCCCGTCCGCCGCCGCCGTCACCGCCCGCACCGGATCGCCCTCGCGCAGCAGCGCGCCGGCGCGCGCCACCACGACGTCGCCTTCGTTCAGGCCCTCGCGGATTTCGATCTGGCCGCCCGACATCAGCCCGACCTCGACCCGCTTGGTCTCGATGCGGGCGCGCCGCACCACCTGCACCACGGTGCCGGCCGGGCCGTAGAGCACCGCGGTCAGCGGCACCGAGACGTTGTTGCAGCTCTGCCCGGTCTTGATCAGCGCGCGGCCGGACGAATTCACCAGCAGGCGCCGGTTGGTGGTGACACCGATAAAAACCTGGCCGAGCTGGCTGTTGGGTTCGACCGTCGGCGCGATCCGGCGCACCTTGCCGTCGACCTCGCCGGCGCCGATGATCTTGATCCGCGCGGTCTGGTTGACCGAAATTTTAGGGATGTCCTGCACCGGCACCATGCCGACCAGATCGAATTCGCTGCGCGCGATGATCGAGAACAGCGCCTCGCCCTTGCCGGACGCCACCGCGCCGATCAGAGCCGTAGACGCCGAGATCAGCCCGGCCACCGGCGCCTGCACCGTCACCGCGCCGCCTTCGGGCGGCGTCAGCCGGGCGAGCGCCTGCCCTGCGGTGACGGTGTCGCCGGCCTCGGCCAGGATTTCCGCGACCTTCAGCCCCGGCCGCTCGGGGCGCACCGACGTTTCCTCGCGCGCGACCACGATGCCCGAAACCTCGACGATATCGCCGAAGCAGGATTTTTTCGCCGTGAGCACGGTGACCGCGGCGCCCTTGGGGGCGTCGGCCTCGTCGGCGGCGAGGGACGGGGACGAGGCGAGGGCGAGGAGGAGGCGGCGGCGAGGGCGAGCAGGTTTCGCGAAAGGGCGTGCGCGAGGTGAAGGGATTCATCGGTAGATCTGTTCCGTTGTCACGGTTATCGATATCAGAAGGCGGGCGTTGGTGCCATCAGCAACGAAAATTGGGTATAGTGATAACAGAGAATTGGGCAAATTCGGACAAGAAAGTCTAGCCTAGGCTGCATCAATCCAAATGATAGTCCAGCAGTCAAACGCTGGCTTCTAACGTAGAGTGACCTAGCCCTAGACAACTTCGGCCCCAACGCAGTGCAAGGGTATGGCTGACGAAGAGAAGATCGGAAAACCGTGGAACGATGATGAGCTCGATGCCATTGTCGCCGATTATTTTTCGATGTTGAGGGCGGACCTATCTCGGCAGCAATATGTCAAATCTCACCACAGCGCCGTCCTCATGCAACAGATCGGACGAACGCATCGATCTGTGGAGTTCAAGCATCAAAACATATCAGCCGTTTTGGAAGAAATGGGATTGCCTTGGATCGTCGGTTACAAACCGAAAAGAAATTATCAGGCGTCGATTTTTGGCGCAATTGATCGATATCTTTCGTCGAACCAAGATGTAGTCTATCATCAGTTACCCCCGAAAGTGCTCGCAGTTGCCGATGATGGCGCTACTTTCGTGGATGCTCCGAAATTAGAGCCTCCATCCGACGGCCATGGCAGCTTGAGCGGTTGGTTAGAAAATTCGATCCTGTGGAACGCGATCTCCGCAACCGATCGTTGGGACGAGCGGGCGAAGAATTCGTTTTGGAGATAGAAAGAAGGAAGCTCGAAAAATTCCAGCGACTCGATCTTTTGAAAAAAATAAGATGGATATCGACGGAAGAGGGCGATGGCGCAGGATACGATATCCTTTCTTTCGAGCCCGACGGTCGAGAGCTTCTAATAGAAGTCAAAACGACGAATGGAGCAGCTAGAACGCCATTCTTCTTTCTGAAAATGAATGTCAAAAAGCTGCAGCATCTGCGGAATCGTGGCGTTTGTATCGCGTGCATCTCATTCGCCCAAAATCCGCGTATTTTTCAAATAACCCCTCCTCTGAATGAAATGCTCCACTTGCGTCCCGATATTTGGCGCGCGTCGTTTTCTTGATCGCCGGCGTGCCGATCGCTTGGCTCACAGGTCCTCAGAAACCAGGCAACGTTGAACGGTCAAAAACACTGCATTTCACAGGACAGTGGTGTTGCTCAAATCAATCCGCGACCAGTGATTTGCAGATTGAACTGTCCTCCGTTGGTTTGTAGTTCGTTGCCTTGTGCATCTTCGCAAGAGTGTTCACGTCCTGCCGTGAATAGGCGATTTCGTGAAACACTTCTCCGGCCGCGTTAGTAAAAGAATATTCGCGCGGTTTGGTCCATTCGTTTTGCATGTAACCATCCAATGGCAGCCATCGCAGCATAATCCGCGGTTCGGCCAAAGGCAAAAAGTGGAAAAGGCGGCGGCGTTATCAGGCGGCTTGCTCGCGTTTTGCGTCAATTGGAGCTGACTTTCGACCCGGAGCTCTAACGCCAGAGAATCCGCCGCCACCGCCGTGATTTGCCCGACGGGCAAATCAGTCGCGACCTCTTGCTTCAACCTGTCCAGCCCCCTTCGCAAAAATATTTCTGTTTTTCCGAAACCCAAATCACCGCTATATCCATCGCCATCCCGTCCCGCAGAGGGGCGTTCGCGATCGTCACGAACGTTGGGGCGGGATGCGGTGGACGCGGGTGCGCTGAAACGACGAACGGCGCTGAACGCGGACGGAGAAGTCGTGTGGTCCTGACGCCTCGACGCCGGCGTCAAGTTCTTGAGAAGCAAGCTTCTCAGGGGTGACGGTGACAAACAAGCCGATCGCCGGGGAGAGCACGAAGGAAACCGTTAAAACCATTGCGCGGGGAATGCCGGGTGATTTCCGGTGTGACCTGACTAACGCGTGTGCATTTTGCTTCTACCATCGCACGCGCGGCTATCGGGCGCATCGGGCGCCCGGCATTCCCTGCGCCCTCTGTTTTCGGGGCGGACATTTCAGGCACAACCCGGGCGCTTCGCGCCGCGGGAATGCGAAGGTGCGTTTGCGATTGGCTGTTTGAAAAATTGAAATCCCGTAGCGATGAGCGGAGCGAAATCCGGGGCCGGCCTGTCATTCCGGGATGCGCCGCTTGGCGCAGGCCCGGAATCCATAACCACGATCGGGAGTATGGATTCCGGGCTCGCGCTACGCGCGCCCCGGAATGACGGGGCTGAAATCTATCGCGCGCTGCTCTTCAGCCCTTGCTACCGCTGCCCCGTCCGCCCGTTGGCGTTCCAGTTGCTCCAGGGCGCGCTGGCGAGCGTCTGGAAGTCGGTCGTGAGCGGGCGGCGGGCCTGCCGCTCATGGGCGGCGACGATCTGTTCGGATTCCCGGATCTTGCGCTTCAGCTCGGCCTGCGCCTTTTGCGCGCCATCGGCCGCCTTCGCGCCGGCGATCTCGCCAAAGGTGAATTTTGCAGTTTCGAACTGTTTTAGCGCCTCGCGGTGTTTTTTGATCTGGGCCCGATGCCACGCAATCATGCTGTTACTGTCTGCGGCCATGTGGAACTCCTGACGTCCGGGCGCGAGTCTAACCGATTCGCGGGAGTCCCGTGGAGTAGCGATCGCGCCACACTTATTTCAAGGCTCTCATGACGACATTCCAGACGGGCAAAAGCCTATCCCGAAAACGGGAAAACCGCTCAAAGGCCCGAAAATAATCCGGGGGTGCTGTAAAGTTATGTGACTTATGACACACTTCCCGGGCGGCGGATTTTCCGGAAGACATTGCAATGAGTAAAGCGGCCGAATTTGCGGTCATCCTGAAAATGAATCCGATGTTCGCGGATCTGGACGCCGACGAACTGGCGCGGATTTCGGGCCTTTGCCACACCCGGCATCTGAAAGCCGGCGAGATGCTGTTCCAGAAAGGCGATCCCGGCGACGCCCTGTTCGGGGTCCGCCGCGGCCAGATCCGCATCGAGACCGGCGCTTCCGACGGCAGCCGGCTGACCCTGAATTTCATGGGGCCGGGCGAGCTGTTCGGCGAGGTCGCGGTGCTCGACGGCTTCAGCCGCACCGCCGACGCGACCGCCGGCGAGCCGACCGAACTGTTCGTGCTGCGGCGCGAGGATTTCCTGGGCTTTCTCGAACGCGAACCGAAGGTGGCGATCAAGATCATCATGCTGTTGTGCCAGCGCATCCGCTGGCAGAGCGAGCGGATGGAAGAATCCATGCTGCAGCCGCTGCCGGTCCGGCTGGCGCGCCGGCTCTGCGCGCTGGCGTCCGATTTCGGCTCCGAGGTGCATATCTCGCAGGAGCAGTTGGGCGTCTTCGTCGGCGCGGCGCGCGAAAGCGTCAACCGTCAACTGCAGCTCTGGCGCAAGGACGGCATTCTGGACCTCCAGCGCGGGCGGATATTGCTGCAGAACATGGGCAAGCTGACCGCGGTGGCGCGGAACGAATAGGGGCGGGCTTCGGTCCGGTCGAGCGCCGTCCACCTCTTCGTGGAACTATCCGGCCGCTGGGGTGTTTTCCCCGGTTATAACCGAGCCCGGGGGGAGTCAATGCAGCGTAAAGAGCGGTTCGACGCGTCATTGTCCAACGACGGCCGCTACCGCATGCTGATTGAAGCCATCACCGATTACGCCATCTACATGCTCGATCCGGACGGCCGGATATCGAGCTGGAACCCCGGCGCCCGGCGTTTCAAGGGCTACGAAGAATCCGAAGTCCTGGGCGAGCATTTCTCGCGCTTCTACACCGAGGCGGACCGCGAAGCCGGGCTGCCGCAAAGAGCGCTCGAGACCGCGGCGCGCGAGGGAAAATTCGAAGGCGAGGGCTGGCGCTGCCGAAAGGACGGCACCCGGTTCTGGGCCTATGTCGTCATCGACCCCATCCGGGATGCCTCCGGCAATCTGGTCGGCTACGCCAAGATCACGCGCGACCTGACCGAGCGAAAGCTGGCGGAGGACGCGCTTCGGCAAAGCGAGCAGCAGTTCAGGCGTCTCGTTCAGGGCGTCACCGACTACGCCATCTACATGCTGACGCCGGAGGGCCGGGTGTCGAGCTGGAACGCGGGTGCGCAGCGGATCAAGGGCTATGGTCCGGAGGAAATCATCGGCGAGCATTTTTCCCGGTTTTATACCGAGGAAGACCGGCGCGCGGGGGTCCCGCAGGCCGCGCTTGAAACGGCCGCGCGGGAAGGGAGGTTCGAAAAGGAAGGCTGGCGCATCCGTAAAGACGGCAGCCAATTCATGGCGAGCGTCGTCATCGACCCGATCCGCGCCCCCGACGGGACGATCCTGGGCTTCGCCAAGATCACGCGCGATATTACCGAGCGCAGAGAGGCCGAGCGCGCCCTTCAGGAGGCCCGCGAGGCGTTGTTCCAGTCCCAGAAGATGGACGCGATCGGCCAGCTCACCGGCGGCGTCGCGCACGATTTCAATAATCTCCTGATGGCGGTGCTCGGCAGTCTCGAACTCTTGCGCAAGCGTCTTCCCGCCGATCCCAAAATGATGCGTCTGGTCGAAAACGCCATGCACGGCGCGCAGCGTGGCGCCGCCTTGACGCAGCGCATGCTGGCCTTCGCCCGACGGCAGGAACTCAACCCGGTGGCGCTCGACGTCGCTGAGCTTGTTCGCGGCATGACGGATCTGCTGCACAGTTCGCTCGGGGCTACCGTGCAGATCGAGGCGGATTTTACTCCCGGGCTGAAAAAAGTTCTGGCCGATCCGAACCAGCTGGAACTGGCGATCCTCAATCTCGCGGTGAATGCGCGCGACGCGATGCCCAAAGGCGGGTCCATTTTCATCGCCGCGAAGGAAGAGAACGTCGCCGGCGCGCCGGACCTGAAGGCCGGGCGTTATGTCTGCCTTTCGCTGACCGACGAGGGATGCGGAATGGACGAAGCGACGCGCGGACGGGCGCTGGAGCCGTTCTTCACCACCAAGGGCGTGGGCAAAGGCACGGGATTGGGACTGTCCATGGTTCACGGCATGATGCAGCAATCCGGCGGCAGGCTGGTCCTGAAGAGCAGGAAGGGCGAGGGTACGACCGCCGAGCTCTGGCTCCCGGTTGCCGCCGCCGGTTCCGGCCATGTGCCGGAAGAAGCGGATGGCAGGGCGCTCGATGGAAAAGAAGGACCGCTGGTGATCCTCGCGGTCGATGACGATGCGCTGGTGCTGCTCAATACCGCGGCCATGCTGGAAGATCTCGGACACACCGTATTGGAGGCGACTTCCGGCAACAGCGCCCTCGACATCATCCGGCGCGAGCAAAGCATCGACCTCGTCATCACCGATCAGGCGATGCCGCACATGACAGGCTCGGATCTCGCCGCCGCAATCCGGGCCGAAAAACCGGGCCTTCCGATTATTCTGGCGACCGGATTTGCCGAGCTTCCGCCCGGCGCGGACGAGAGCCTTCCAAAACTGTCAAAGCCGTTTCGCCAGCGCCAGCTTGCGGATGCCATCGCGAAAACGATCGCGCCTGAAGGCGGGCGGGTGGCGCGGGTTCGGTAAGGGCCGATGCTTGCGGTCGGTACGCGCCGTTTCCTTGCAAGGGATTACTCCGCCGCCGGCGAATGCATGATGCTCGGCGGCGGCTCCTTGGGCTCGCCGGAATGATCCGCCTTCGCCTGCTCGGTCTCGGCGGTCGAGACGATCAGTTTTTTGCTGAAGCGCCAGATCAGCGCGCCGATGTCGTCCATCATCATGAACATCGCGGGCACGAACACCAGCGACAGCAGGGTGGAGAACACCAGGCCCCCGATCACGGCCAGCGCCATCGGCGAGCGGAATTCGCCGCCGGCGCCGAACGCCAGCGCCGAGGGCATCATGCCGGCGGCCATCGCGATCGTGGTCATGACGATCGGGCGGGCGCGCTTCATGCCGGCGTCGATGATCGCCTCCTCGCGCGGCTTGCCCTCGCGCATCAATTCAACCGCGAATTCCACCAGCATGATGGCGTTCTTGGTGACGATGCCCATCAGCATCAGGATGCCGATCCACACCGGCGTCGTCAGCTGCTTGCCGGTCACCAGCAGCGCCGCGATCGCGCCGCCGATCGAAAGCGGCAGCGAAAACAGGATCGTGATCGGCTGCAGGAAGGTGCCGAACAGCAGCACCAGCACCGCATAGACCATCATCAGGCCGGCGGTGATCGCGGTGGCAAAGCCTTCCGACAATTCGTTCAGGCTTTCGGCATCGCCGGACGGGCTGACCTTGACGCCCTTCGGCAGCGTCTTCATCACCGGCAGCTCGTAGATCTTCTTGGTGGCGTCGCCGAGCGCGGCGGAGCCGACGAGGTCGGCGGCGACCGTGGCCTGACGTTCGCGGTCATAGCGGTTGATGCTGGTCGGGCCCTGATCGAGCTTGATGTCGGCGACAACAGATAGGGGAACTCCGCCCTTCTCGCCGCGCTGGCCGAGCGGCACCCGCAACTGCTCGAGCAGCGCGAGATCGCCGCGCGCGGCGTCCTCGAGCTGGACCCGGATCGGCACCAGCCGGTCGCCGGCGTCGAACTTGGCCAAGGCCGGGCCGACGTCGCCGATGGTGGCCACGCGGATGGTCTGCGACAGGCTTTCGGTGGAGACGCCGAGCCTTGCGGCGAGATCCGCCTTCGGCTGAATGCGCAGTTCGGGCCGGTCGAGCGAGGTTTCCGAAATCACGTCGGAGATAATCGGAATACGCTTCATCTGCGTCGCCAACTCGCTGGCGACGTTGGAGACGATGTTGCTGTCCGCGCCCGTCACCACCAGCGAGATGGCGCGCAGGCCGTTTTCGTCGAGGAACCAGTAGCGGATGTCGGGGACGTTTTCGAGTTCCTGGCCGATCTCCAGTTCGAGCTGGCGCTGCGTGATCTTGCGCTCGGTCTTCGGCGTGTAGTTGATGATCAGCGCGGCGCGGCGCACCTCGAAGGTGCCCGGCGGCACCCGTCCGCCGTCGACGAACACGCTTCTCGACTTCGGGGCGCTTGCGCAGGCGCGCGACGATTTCCTCGGTGACCTTCTCGGTGAAGGCGAGTTGCGTGCCCGGCGGCAGCTCCATCGCCAGGAGCGAGCGCGCGGAGTCCTGCGCCGGCAGGAAGCCCTGCGGCAACAGCGCAATGCTCCAGATCGAGGCGGCGAAGATGCCGAAGCCGATCAGCACGGTGATGAAGTAGTGCTTGACCGACCAGGTGACGAGCCGGGTGTAGGTCTGCATGGCGCGCCCCGGCGCCGGCTCGTCGTGCGGATGATCCTTCAGGAAGTAGGCCGCCAGCACCGGGGTGACGAAGCGCGCGGCGAGCAGCGAGAAGAACACCTGCACCGACACCGTGATGCCGAACTGCTTGAAGAACTGCCCGGCGATTCCCGACATGAAGCTTGCCGGCGCGAAGATCGCGATGATGGTCAGCGAGATCGCGATCACGGCAAGCCCGATTTCGTCGGCGGCCTCCAGCGCCGCGCGATAGGGCGACTTCCCCATCCGCATGTGGCGGACGATGTTCTCGATCTCGACGATGGCGTCGTCGACCAGAATACCGGTCGACAGCGTGATGGCGAGGAAGCTGACGAGGTTCAGCGAGAAGCCCAGAATGTCCATCGCCCAGAACGCCGGGAAGATCGACAGCGGCAGCGAGATCGCGGCGATGATGGTCGCCCTGATGTCGCGCAGGAACAACAGCACGATGATGACGGCGAGAATGGCGCCCTCGAACAGGGTCGAGATCGCGGCCTCGTAATTGCCTTTGGTGAACTCCACCGAGGTGTCGATCAGCTTCAGATCGACATCGGGATAGGCGACCTTCAGCGCATCGATGCGCTTCTGCACGGCGGCGGCGACCACCACGTCGCTGGCGCCCTTGGAACGCTTGATGCCGAGCGCCACCACCGGTTCGCCGTTGAAACGGGCGAAGGTGCGGCGGTCGGCGATGGTGTCGGTGACGGTGCCGAGATCGTCGAGACGCACCTCGCCGCCGCCGAACAGCGGGATCATGGTGCCGGCGAGATCGTTCAGCGTCTTGGCGCCGGCCAGCGTGCGGATCGCCTGGTCGTTCTTGCCGATCTCGGCGCGGCCGCCGGCGAGGTCGACATTGGTGCCGCGCAGGCTCTGGCTGACATTGACGGCGGTCAGCCCCGCGGCCTGCAGCCGGTCGGGATCGAGCGAGACCAGAATCTCGCGCTCGACACCGCCGATGCGCTCGACCTGGGCGACGTCGCGCACGCCCTGCAGCGCGCGTTTGACGACGTCGTCGACGAAATAGGACAGTTGCTCCGGCGTCTTGCCGGGCGAGATCGCGGCATAGGTGACGATCGGCAGGCCGATCACGTCGACGCGCTGGATCAGCGGCTCGTTGACGTTCTGCGGCAGGTTGGCGCGCACCCGCGTGACGGCGTCCTTGACGTCGTTCAGGGCGCGATCGGTGTTGGTCTCAAGCGCGAACTGGATCGTGGTCAGCGACAGCCCGTCGGTGATCGACGATGAAATGTGCCGCACGCCCTCGACGCCGGAGACGCCGTCTTCGATGGTCTTGGTGACCTGCGATTCCAGCTCGGCCGGCGCCGCGCCGAATTGCGACACCGCGACCGAGATCACCGGGATATCGGCCGAGGGCAGCCGCGTCACCGCGAGCTTGGTGAAACTGACCCAGCCGAGCACCAGCAGGATGATCGAAAAGACGACGGACGGAAGCGGGTTGCGGATCGACCATGCCGAGATATTGAGAGCCATCAGCGTACCCGCGTCCGATCGAGTTCCTCGGCGAACATGGTCTTGATCTGGTCGCCGTCATGCAGCGAAGAGCCAGCGTCGGCCACGACGATTTCGCCGACGTCGAGGCCTTCAAGGATTTCCGTCGAGGTGTCGGACACCAGGCCGGTCCGGACCTTGCGCGTCTCCACGGTATTGCCTTTGACCACCTGAACGGTCAGATGGTCAATGGCGGTGCGCGGAACGGCGACGCCGCAACTGCGCTTGGCGTCGATGTTGGCGCGGGCAAACATGCCGACCTTGAGCGAGGGATTGCTGGTCAGCGAGATCCGGACATGGCCGAGCTGGGTGGCGCGATCGATCTGCGGCGAAACCAGCCGCACGCGCCCGACGAGATCCGGCGCATTGTCCCGGCTGATCCGCACCGTCGCGCCCGGATTGAGTTTCAGCATGTGGACCGCCGGCACCTCGGCATCCAGTTCGATTTCGTTGTTGACGGCAATGCGAAACATCGGCCCGGCCTGCGGCGAGGCCGGCGCGCCGGCGATGGTCCTGACCTCGGTGACGAGGCCGGCGGCCGGCGCGCGCAGCGACGTCGGTCCCGGCGGACGACCTTTGGCCGGGCTGCGCCGGCGGCGGCGTCAGCCGGGCCAGTTCCTGATTGTCGGTGACCATGTCGCCTTCGCGGACCAGGACATCGGTGACCTTGGATCCTTCCTGATCGACCCCGACCACCGCTTCCCGGCGCGGCACGACAATAGCCGGTGACCCGCACCATGTCGGAGAAGCAGGCATTGGTGGACTTCGTCACGATGACGAGCGCGTTGCCCGGCGTGTCCTTTTCCTGCGGGCGGGAACGATGCTCGAACCAGTACCATCCGGCGCCGAGAGCGGCGACGAACGACCACGGCTAACGCAGGTTTGAGGATATTCGGAGAGCATCATCGCCGGATCAATCCAGACCTGAAGTCGAGAGGAGTTTTAGACTGTCATTGCGAGCGAAGCGAAGCAATCCAAAGGATGCAGCCGGCGGGTACTGGATTGCTTCGTCGCGGAGCCTGTCATCGGGCGCGCATTCGCGCGACCCGTTTGCTCCTCGCAATGACGCAAAAAGCGTCCCGCAGGGGTGCGGGACGCATTGTAGCCGCAAAACCTTGCTCAGCGCCACGACCCGTTCACTCGATCGTTCACTTGGACGCCGTGGTCTTGTTTTCCATATTGACGACCTGCACGCGGCGATTGACTTCCGCCAGTCGGATTGGCCGGGTCCTTGAGCTTGCTCTTGCCGTATCCGACGGTCACGAGGTCGGTGCCGGCAATGCCGTATTTGTCGACCAGATATTTCTTGATCGAGTTCGGCGCGCCGCTCCGACAGGTCCTGATTGTAGGCTTCGCCGCCGGCGGCGTCGGTATGGCCGGCGACGATGAAGGTCGAGCCCTTCAGGTCGGGATTGGTCAAGCGCCTTGCCCAGCGCCTGAACCGAGGGCAGCGATTTCGCGCTGATATCGGCCGAGTTGTAGTCGAAGGTGATTTCCAGATCGATCTTCGGCTTGTCCTTGGCGATGGTGGCGATCTCCTCGCGCTCGGTGACCGAGAGCGAACGCGTCGCCCGGCCGCGGATGGTCTGAACGAAACGTCCCTCGGCGGCGGCCGCCGCCGGATCGGTCTGGGTCTGCGGACCCACCGACAGGCCCCGGGTCAGCGGCTGTCTTGGCCGGGCGCAAGCGCCCGGACGATCTGATCCTCGGTGACATTGGCATCGCCGGCGATCGGCCGTTGCCACGCCGAAGGAAAGCGCGGCGCCAATCGTCAGAAGCGAAAGGATCGCGGCAAGACTTCTCCTTCCAGACATTTTCGACATTGCCAGTCCCTCCTGCGCTGCCCGCGCGGTTCCAATTAAGTCTGCAAATAAGCCGCAAGGACAAATCGGTCGCGGCCATTGCCTCATTTGTCTCCGGCGCCCGCCCCGGGGTTCGAGGGACGCGGGTCCTTGCGACTCAAATTATCGTCAATTTACCCCGTAATCCGCGAATTCCTTGACAATATTCGGGTCCATCGCCTTGGCATTGGCGATATCCAGATCGCCCGCCGCAATCGCGCCGTTGCGCTTCTTGGCAAGGCCGCGCCCGTACAGCGACGAGGTCAATCGCGGATTGATCTTCAGGGCGGCGTCAAAATCGGCAATGGCGTTCTTGATCGCTCCGCTCTTCAGGTTGACCAGGCCGCGGCTGTCCAGGGCATCGACGAAGTTCGGACGCAGCCGAAGCGCTTCGTTGCAATCCTCTCAGCGCCGCCTGCAGGTCGCCGATCACGGTGCGCACCCAGCAACGGTTGTTGAGGGCTTCGACGTCCTTGGGGTTGAGCCGGATCGAGCCGTCGAAATCCTTGATGGCAAGGTTATACGCCCCCTTGCTGGCATAGACCTGCCCGCGCCGGTACAGCGCGTTCTGATCGTCGGGATTGTCGGCGAGCTTGGCGGTCAGGCTCTTGATGGTCGGATCGTCGGCAAGCGCGATGACCGGCGAGCTCTCGCTCTTCTCCACAGGCTTGTCGGCCTTCTCCACGGGCTTGTTGGCGGGAGGCGCCGGAACCTCGACCTTCGGCGGCGGCAACGGGTCCTGGTGCGGTAACGGCGGCGGCGGGGGTTGTGGGGCGGGTTGGGGCAGCGTCGCTATCACCGGACCGGAGGGCCGCGTACCGGTGCCGGGAATGAACGAAAAGTCCTCGGCCAGCGAGGACGAAATCCACGGCACCTGCTCGCTGCGGGAGGCGCGGGTGACGCCGACGCGGGTCCGGTTGAGCGTCTCCTCCGCCATCAGGTCGGGGACGCGAATTTCCTTGAGCAGTTCCTGCACGAACAGGCTGTGGTCGCTGCCATTGTCGGAAATGACGGAGGAGAGCGCCGCCGAATACATCACCAGCGTTCCGTTCGGCGCGATCACCGGCGCCAGCCCGGCGGAGAAACTGCGGAACCGGCGCTCGAACGGGTTGCGCCTGGAGGCGTCGATCAGGGCGATCTTGACGCCGGCGCCGCGGCTGTTGATTTCGCCCAGCACCGTCTCGAGGCTGAAGCCGTCGCGGCGAACGTCGGCTTCGGTCCAGATCTGGGCGTCGACCGGGATCATGTAGCTCTGGCGGTTGGACTGGACGCCGAAGCCGCTGAAGAAAATCAGCGCGACCGAGCCGGGCTTGATGCGGCCGTAGAGCCGGTCGAAGGCGCGGCGCATCGCGTCGCCGGTCAGGTTCTCGCCGACCTCGACGTTGAAGCCGTCGCGCTTGAGCTCGTCGGCGACGTCGCGGGCGTCGTTGATCGGCTCCTTCAGCGGCGCCTCGGCGTCGGGATATTTCGAATTGCCGATCACGAGCGCAAACCGGTCGCCGCGATCCGCAGCACCCGACGGCAAGATCGGCGTGACCGACAAAATCAAGGTCACAAGCAATGCGAGACGAATTCTCATGCCACGGCGGTCCAGCAAACAGGGCGCCGATTCCAGCTTGCGCCTCGGCGACCTTACTCTACGCAAACTGCATTATCAAACCGGGCCCGCAAGCCCTGTCAACTGTCCAAAAGCCTCGTTTATTCCGTCAATTAGCCGCAACAAAACTTTGCGGAGCCTGCGGCTCTCACCCCGAGATCAATCGCAGCGCGTCGCTCGTTTTTGTCGTGTTTCCGTGATGGCTGGGCATAGCCGGGCATGACGAGTAATCGCCGCAGCGCGGGATGCCGGGGCATAATGTGACCGATCTCACATTTCTGTCCCGCCCGGTTTGACCTTTTGACATGACGATGGCTTGCTGCGGTCGGGCCAATCGCCCCAACAACCCAACCAGCAAGAAGTGGAACCGATGGGAAACGCCTACGAAATCTACGCGCTGCGCTATGCGACGATGTCGCCGCGCACGCCCCACCTCAATTTTCTTGTGCCGGATCCGCATGAGACCACGGCGCAGGACCTCGACTACTTCGTCTGGCTGATCCGAGGAGGCGGCCGCGACATCCTGGTCGATACCGGCTTCAACGCGGCGGAAGCGCAATTGCGCAACCGCAAGCTGACGCTCAACCCGGTCGACGCGCTGGCGCGCTTCGGTGTCAGGGCCGACGCGATCAGGGATGTCGTCGTCACCCATCTGCATTACGACCACGCCGGCAACCTCGACCTGTTTCCGAACGCGCGATTTCATCTGCAGGACCGCGAGATGAGCTACGCCACCGGGCGCTGCATGTGCTTTGGCGCGCTGCGGCATCCGTTTTCGGTGGAGCATGTGACGCTGATGGTCCGTCACGTCTTCTCTGAGCGCGTCACCTTCCATTCCGGCGAAGGCGAGGTCGCGCCGGGCGTGACGTTGCACCGGGTCGGCGGCCATTCCGACGGCCTGCAGGTGGTGCGGGTCGAGACCGCGCGAGGGCCGGTGGTGCTGGCGTCGGATGCTTCGCATTACTACGCCAACATGCATCGCCGCAGTCCGTTTCCGATCGTCTATAACCTCGGCGATATGTGCGTGGGCTGGGAAACCGTCGAGCGCCTCGCCGGTCATCCCGACCGCATCATTCCCGGGCATGATCCGATCGTCAGCGAAATCTATCCGCGCGCCAGCGACAAGGTCGATGCATTTGCCCTGCATTTGCCGCCGTCGCGCTCGTTCGTGAAGTAGGATAGCGTTTTCAAGCGACAGCATGCCCCGGACGCGATCCGGGGTGGGTAGCGGTTCGCGTCAAGAAAACGCGTCAAAACAAAAAAGCGGGCGAACAGATGCCACAGTACAAGACCATCGGTTTTATCGGTCTCGGCGTGATGGGCGAGCCGATCTGCCGCAACCTCGTGAAAAAGAGCGGCGCGCGCGTCATCGCGTTCGACCTCGCGGCTGAGCCGCTGGCGCGGCTATCGCGAGAGGGCGCTGTTGTCGCCCGCTCCGTGGCCGAAATCGTCGGCAACAGCGACATTGTGTTCCTGTGCCTGCCCAGCGCCAAACATGTGCGCAGCGTGTTCGAAGGCGACGGCATCCTGAAAAATATCCGCAAGAATCAGGTCGTCGTCGATCTCGGCACCTCGTCGGTCAAGCAGACCCGCGATTTCGCGCGTCAATTGCAGGCCAGCGGCGCGGTATGGGCGGATGCGCCGATCGCGCGCACGCGGCAGGCCGCGCAGGACGGCACGCTGAGCGTGATGGTCGGCGCGAAGCCCGAGCTGTTCGCCGCCATCGAACCGCTGATCCGTTGCTTCGCCACCGACGTAACCAATTGCGGCGATGTCGGCGCAGGGCAGGTGACAAAGATCCTCAACAACATGGTGCTGTTCGAGACCGTCAACGCGCTGGCGGAAGCAGTCGCGCTCGCCAAACGCAACGGCGTTGATCCGGCGCTGTTGCTCGATACGCTGTCGAAAGGCTCGGCCGACAGTTTTGCCTTACGCAATCACGGCATGAAGGCGATCGTGCCGGGCAATTTCCCGGAGCGCGCGTTCTCGACCGAATATGCGTTGAAGGACCTGACTTACGCGCTGGAGCTGGCTAACGACGCCGGCATCAAGATCCGCGGCGCCGAACTGGTCGGCCAGGTGTTGCAGGAAGCGATCGATGCCGGCTCCGGCGGGGCGTATTTTCCGGTCATCGCGAAGCATCTCGATCGGGGTTGAACGTCATTCCGGGGCGACGAGTCCGCGCGAGCGAGCCCGGAAGGCTCCCGTCGAACCCGGAATTTCGAGATTCCGGGTCTGCGCCTTCGGCGCATCCCGGAATGACGGCGAGTTGGTTGATACGCTTCAATACGCGTCCGCCTTCCCCGCCTCGCTGCTGGTCTGCACCAGACCCAGGCTCTTCTCGATCTTGCCGAGCAAATTCGCAAATTCCCTGCGCTCCTGCGCCGACAGGCAGGACAGGATTTCCCGCTCCCGGCGCTTTAGCCGCGGGATCAGCTGCTGGTACAGCGCTTTTCCTTTCCGCGTCATGCGCAACCGGAATTCGCGGCGGTCGTCCGCATTCTCGACGCGCTCGACGAGTTGCCGCTTCATCAGTGCCGTGACCGCGCGGCTGATGGTGGATTTGTGGGTCCGGGTGCAATGCGCAATGTATTGCGCGCTGCACGCGTCGTCGCGGAAGCCGAGCGTCGCCAGCACGCGCCATTCCGGAATATCAAGCCCATAGCGCTCCCGGTATTCGCTGGACAGCGCGGCGGAGACCTCGGCCGCCAGCCGGTTCAGCCGGAACGGCGCGAATCTGAACAGATCGAGGGTGGAGCCTCTTTCGGACCCGTTTTCTTCACGCGAACCGGTACCCGCCGCGGATCGCGTCCGGAGCATGCTGTCGCTTGAAAACGCTTTCGGCAAAAATCGCTCCAATTTGAGTTGACGGCGGGTGCGGGTAGTCTAGATAGTTGCAATTGCGACTATCTAGCGGGAATGAGGCTTCTTTGCCAGAGCAACCTGAGCGCATGACGCAATCCAGCATCCAGTTCGGCTATCGCCGCCACGCCGATCAGGATCGGGCCGGCGCCGATATGGCCGAACATCCGGTCGTGGTGGTCGGCGCCGGGCCGGTCGGGCTGTCGTTCGCGATCGATCTGGCGCAGCGCGGCCAGCCGGTCGTGCTGCTCGACGATGCCGACCGGATCGGCGAGGGCTCGCGCGCGATCTGCTTTTCCAAGCGCTCGCTGGAGTACTGGGACCGGCTCGGCATCGGCCAGCGCATGGTCGATAAGGGCGTGGTGTGGAGCGTCGGCAAGATCTTTCACGGCGCCTCGCAGCTTTATCAGTTCAATCTGTTGCCGGAGGAGGGGCACAAGCGGCCCGCCTTCATCAACCTGCAGCAATTCTATGCCGAAGCCTATCTGGTTGATCGGGTGCAGGAGCTTCCCGCGGTCGACCTGCGCTGGCGCAACAAGGTGACCGGCCTGGAACAGCGCAACGACCTCGTGGTGCTGACGATCGAGACTCCGGACGGACCCTATCGGATGCGCGCCAAATACGTGATCGCCTGCGACGGCGCGCGATCGTCGTTGCGGCAGATGGTGGGCGCGGAATTCGCCGGCAAAGTGTTCGAGGATCAGTTCCTGATCGCCGACGTCAGGATGACGGCTGAATTTCCGACCGAGCGCTGGTTCTGGTTCGATCCGCCGTTTCACGCCGGGCGGTCGGCGCTGTTGCACAGGCAGCCGGACGACGTCTGGCGGATCGATCTGCAGCTCAACCCGGATGCGGATCCGGCGGTCGAGAAGCGGCCGGAAAATGTGCGGCCGCGGATCGCGCGCATGCTCGGGCACGAGAATTTCGATTTCGAATGGATCTCGCTTTATAAATTCCAGTGCCGCCGCATGGACAAATTCATCCACGGCCGCGTGATCTTTGCCGGCGATGCCGCGCATCAGGTGTCGCCGTTCGGCGCCCGCGGCGCCAATTCCGGCCTGGAGGACGCCGAGAATCTGGCGTGGAAGCTCGACCGCGTGCTGCGAAAGCTGTCGCCGGAAGCCTTGCTGGAGAGCTATCACGCCGAGCGCAGTGCTGCGGCCGACGAGAACATCCGGGAATCGACCCGCGCGACCGACTTCATGGCGCCGAGCTCTGCCCAGGAGGCGCGGTTGCGAAAGGCGGTGCTTTCGCTCGCCAAGGAAACCGAATTCGGCAAGCGCATGATCAATGGCGGGCGGCTCTCGGTTCCCTCGATTTATGACTCAGTCCTTTCGACGGCCGATACTGAGGTGTGGCGCGGCGGCCCGCGGCCGGGCGCCTCGATGCCCGATGCGCCGATTGCTTCGCACGACGGCAATTCCACATATCTGACCGACGCCTTCATCAAGGCGGGAACGCGGTTCACGCTGCTGGAGTTTTCCAATGGCGCCGCGGTTGACGTTCCCGATGGCGTCGGCGTGATCCGTATCGGCGGCAAGAATGGCTTTCCCGACCCCGTGGGATTGGCCGCCAGGCGCTACGACGCCGAGCCCGGCACGGCCTATCTGTTGCGGCCCGACGGCTATATCGCCGCACGTTTCCGGCACCCGACACGATCGGCGCTCAACGCCGCATTGGCGCGCGCTTGCGGCATCAATTGAGGCTCCCGATGGCATTGTCCACCAGCTCGAATTTCGCCAAGCCGGACGATGCGTTTCGCGCCATCGTCGAGGCGCATCGCGGACTGTCCGACGAGCAGAGCGCCGATCTCGACGCGGCGCTGGTTCTGATCCTTGCCAATCACATCGGCGATCTCGACGTGCTGCGCGAGGCGCTCGCGCTGGCGCAACGGCGGATGATGGACGCGAGCCAGCAACAGCAGCAACAGCAGCAATAACAATATGAATGGTATGAACATGCTCAAAGTCGTCATTGCGAGCGAAGCGAAGCAATCCATAGCGAGCCTAGAACAAAGCTGGATTGCTTCGTCGCTTCGCTCCTCGCAATGACGGGAACGGGTTCAGGGTTATCGCAAAGGGAATTGAATTAATGACAAAAGGTTTCGCATCGACGACCGACATGGCGGAGAAGAAAATCACCTTCTCCGAGATCGGCACCGATCTCTATGCCTTCACCGCCGAGGGCGATCCCAATTCGGCCGTCATCGTCGGCGACGACGGCTGCATCGTGTTCGACGCGCAGGCGACGCCGGCGATGGCGAACAAGGTGATCGAGCGGGTGCGCACCGTCACCGACAAGCCGATCAAATATGTGGTGCTGTCGCATTATCACGCGGTGCGCGTGCTCGGGGCCTCCGCCTACAAGGCGCAGGGCATCGTCGCCTCGCAGGAAACCTACCGGCTGATCGAGGAACGCGGCCAGCAGGACTGGGATTCCGAATACGGCCGCTTTCCGCGCCTGTTCCAGGACGCCGAGAGCATTCCCGGCCTGACCTGGCCGACGCTGGCGTTCGAAGGCGAGATGTCGATCTATCTCGGCAAGCGCGAGGTGCGGCTGATGCAGCTCGGCGCGGGACATACCTCCGGCGATATCGTGGCGTGGGTGCCGGACGCGCAAGTGATGTTCTCCGGCGACCTGATCGAATATCATTCGGCCTGCTATTGCGGCGACGCTTACTTGCGCGAATGGCCGGCGACGCTGAACGAAATCCGCGCCTTCAATCCCAAGGCGATCGCGCCGGGGCGCGGCGACGCCCTCAAGGGCATTGCCACCGGGCGCGACGCCATCGCGATGACGCGCGATTTCGTCACCACGCTCTATGGCGCGGCGGAAAGCGCGGTCGCCAAAGGCCGCGATCTCAAGGAGACGATGGCGGCGGCCCGCGAGGTGATGGATCCGAAGTTTTCGAGTTTTGCCATCTACGAGCACTGCCTGCCGTTCAATGTCTCGCGCGCATTCGACGAAGCCTCGGGGATCGACGACCCCGTGATCTGGACCGCCGAACGCGACCATCAAATGTGGGCTGCCTTGCAAGGAGGATGACCATGAATATCAATACCTCGCCTGACGTGATCAGCCGCAGCTCCGTCAATATCACGCCGGGCTACATGTCCGGCTTCGGCAACAGTTTTGAGACCGAGGCGCTGCCCGGCGCGCTGCCGATCGGGCGCAATTCGCCGCAACGCTGCGCCTACGGGCTCTATGCCGAACAGCTCTCCGGCTCGCCCTTCACGGCGCCGCGCGGCAGCAATGAACGCTCATGGCTGTATCGGATCCGGCCGTCGGTGAAGCATTCCGGCCGCTTCGCCAGGGTCGATGCCGGGCTGTGGCGCACCGCGCCATGCCACGAGCAGGAAATCGTGATCGAGCAGTTGCGCTGGGACCCGACGCCGATCCCGAAAGACGGACATGACCTTCCTGCAGGGCGTGCAGACCATGACCACGGCGGGGGACGCCAACACGCAAGGAGGCATGGCGGCCCACGTCTACCTCATCACCAAATCGATGGTCGATCAGCATTTCTACAATGCCGACGGCGAGATGATGTTCGTGCTGCAGCAGGGCAATCTGCGCTTCGTCACCGAGTTCGGCCGGATCGACGCCGAGCCCGGCGAGATCGTGGTGATTCCGCGCGGCGTGAAATTCCGCGTCGAAATTCCCGGCGGGCCGGCGCGCGGCTATCTCTGCGAAAATTACGGCGGCGCCTTCACGCTGCCGGAGCGCGGCCCGATCGGCGCCAATTGCCTCGCCAATGCGCGCGATTTCCTGACCCCCGTGGCGGCCTATGAGGACAAGGACACGCCGACCGAATTATTCGTGAAGTGGGGCGGCTCGCTGTTTATGACAAAGCTGCCGCATTCGCCGATCGACGTGGTGGCATGGCACGGCAATTACGCGCCGTACAAATACGATCTGCGCACCTTCTCGCCGGTCGGCGCCATCGGATTCGACCATCCCGATCCGTCGATCTTCACCGTGCTGACGTCGCCGTCGGAAACCGCCGGCACCGCCAACATCGATTTTGTCATTTTCCCGGAGCGCTGGATGGTGGCGGAAAACACCTTCCGGCCGCCGTGGTATCACATGAACATCATGTCGGAATTCATGGGGCTGATCTACGGCGTCTACGACGCCAAGCCGCAAGGCTTTGTCCCCGGCGGCATGAGCCTGCACAACATGATGCTGCCGCACGGCCCGGACCGCGAGGCCTTCGATCACGCCAGCAATTCGAACTGAAGCCGGTCAAGCTGACGGGCACCATGGCCTTCATGTTCGAAACGCGGTTTCCCCAGCGCATCACCGCGCATGCGGCGAAGACCTCGACGCTGCAGGACGATTACGCGGATTGCTGGAAGGGACTGGAAAAGCGGTTCGATCCGAACCGGCCGTGAGTCGCTGCTCTTCTCCGTCATTCCGGGGCGCGCGCAGCGATCGAACCCGGAATCTCGTATCCGCGATGCGACTTCTGGATCTGCCGGAGTCCTGCGCCATTGCGGCGCATCCCGGAATGACGGTGAACAATAAGCAGAACCGAAAATATGCCCCATCCCAACGATCCCGCCCTTCGTTCCTTCATTCCGGTCGACGCCGCGTCGGACTTTCCGATCCAGAATCTGCCCTATGGCGTGTTCTCGACCAAAGCCACGCCCGCCCCGCGCGTCGGGGTCGCGATCGGCGATAGCATTCTCGATCTCGCGGTGCTGGAAGCCGAAGGCTTGATCGATCTCGCGCCCGCATTCGACGTGTTCGCGCAAAGTTCGATCAATGCCTTCATGGCGCTGGGGCCGAAGGTGTGGTCGCGCACCCGCGCGCGGATCAGCGAGTTGCTGCGCCACGACCATCCGCAGCTGCGCGACAACAAGGTCTTGCGGGAACGCGCGCTGGTGCCGATGGCGCACGCAAAACTGCATTTGCCGATCGCGGTCGCCGGTTACACCGATTTCTATTCGTCGAAGGAGCACGCCACCAATGTCGGCGTCATGTTCCGCGGCAAGGACAATGCGTTGCAGCCGAACTGGCTGCATATGCCGATCGGTTACAACGGCCGCGCGTCGACCGTGGTCGTCTCGGGCACCAAGGTGCGCCGACCCCGCGGGCAATTGAAACCGCCGAGCGCGGAGGTGCCGTCATTCGGCCCCTGCAAGCGGCTCGATTTCGAGCTGGAAATGGGCGTCGTGGTCGGCCAGCCTTCGCCGATGGGCGAGATGCTCACCGAAAAGCAGGCGGAAGCGATGATCTTCGGCTTTGTGCTGCTGAACGACTGGAGCGCGCGCGACATCCAGCAGTGGGAATACGTGCCGCTCGGGCCGTTCCAGGCGAAGGCGTTTGCCACCTCGATCAGTCCGTGGGTGGTCACCCGCGAGGCGCTGGAGCCGTTCCGTGTCCAGGGCCCGGCGCAGGACCCGGCGCCGCTGCCGTATCTGCAGCAAGTGCAGCCGAACAATTACGACCTTGAGCTCGACGTAGGCTTGCGCGCGGCGCAGATGAACGAGGGGCTGCGCATCTGCCATACCAATTTCAAATACATGTACTGGTCGTCGGTGCAGCAACTGGTGCATCACGCTTCCTCCGGCTGCGCCATGAATGTCGGCGATCTCCTGGGCAGCGGCACCATCAGCGGCCCGGAGAAGGATCAGCGCGGCAGCCTGCTCGAAATCAGCTGGAACGGCAGCGAGCCGCTCGAGCTGGCCGGCGGCATCAAGCGGACGTTCCTCGAAGACGGCGACTCGCTTGAGCTTCCACGGCTGGTGCCAGGGCAACGGCTATCGCGTCGGTTTTGGCGAGGTCGAAGGCACGATCCTGCCGGCGGACTTAAGCGCCGTCATTCCGAGGCGCGATGCGGAGCGAGCGAACCCGGAATCCTCGAGATTCCGGATTCTGATCCTTCGCATCACCCCGGAATGACGGTGTGGCGATAAGTCAGCGCTCCTCCGGCGGGATATTCCTGATCCGAGCCGAATGCGCGGCGATATCGTCGAGACTGTATTTGAGGTGCACGCGCTTGTCCGACGGCGGGTGCTTTGCGACCGACACGCCGGGCCGCCATTCCCTTGCGGGCCGGATCGGCCGCGGCACAAAACCGCCGCCGCAGTTCGGGCAGACATTGTGAAGCTTGTTCTCGGCGCAGTCCGCGCAGAAGGTGCATTCGTAAGAGCAGATGCGCGCTTCCCTGGAATTGGGCGGAAGGTCCTTGTCGCAATATTCGCAGTTCGGCCGGAGTTGCAGCGCCATGGTGGTCTCATCCTGTGGAATTGAAGCCAACCATCGCAAATCGAGCGCCCAATTCGAATGGCGAATAACCCTCGATTTCGGACAGGCTAAAGCTCGAAAATTGTCATTCCGGGATGCGCCGCCTGGCGCAGCCCGGAATGACGGTAGTTGGAAGCGTCACCGCCCGCCCTTCCACTCGTCCGCGAGGCTCGCAATATCCGCCTTTTCAGGCTCCCGGATCGCCGAGGGCGTGCGCGAAAAGCGCGGCGCCGGCGCGGGCTGGGTGACGCCGTGGCGATTGACAAAAATCTTTCGCGCCGCCATGTGCGGATGATGCGGCGCCTCCGCCATGGTCAGAACAGGCGCGAAGCAAACGTCGGTGCCTTCCATGATTTTGCACCACTCCTCGCGGGTCTTGCTCTTGAACACCTCGGTCAGCTTTTGCTTGAGGGCGGGCCAGGCCTTGCGATCCATTTGCGCGTCGAAGTCGGCGTCGGCAAGGCCCGCATGCTGCCGCAACAGCGCGTAGAACTGCGGCTCGATCGAGCCGATCGAGATGAAGTTGCCGCAGGCGCATTCGTAGACGCCGTAGAAATGCGCGCCGCCGTCGAGGAAATTGCTCTCGCGGCCTTCGGTCCAGCGGCCCATGGCCGTCATGTCGAAGAACATCGACATCAGCGACGCCGCGCCGTCGCACATCGCCGTATCGACCACCTGGCCCTTGCCGGATTTCTTCGCTTCCAGCAGTGCTGCGAGCACGCCGACCACGAGGTAGAGCGCGCCGCCGCCGAAATCGCCGACCAGGTTGAGCGGCGGCACCGGCTTTTCCTTAGGCCCGATCGCGGCCAGCGCGCCGGTCACCGAGATATAGTTGATGTCATGGCCGGCCGCCTGCGCCAGCGGACCTTCCTGACCCCATCCGGTCATGCGGCCATAGACGAGGCGCGGGTTGCGCGCCTGCACCACGTCGGGCCCGAGCCCGAGCCGCTCCATCACGCCGGGCCTGAAACCTTCGATCAGCGCATCCGCGTTGGACAGCAGGTCGAGCACCTGCGCGACGGCAGCCTTGTCCTTCAAATCGAGCTCGACGACCTTGCGCCCGCGGCCCGCCACCGATTTCAGATTCTTCTTCGCGCCGACGCGGTCGAGCGTCACCACCTCCGCGCCCATGTCCGCCAGCAGCATGCAGGCGAAGGGGCCGGGTCCGATGCCGGCGAATTCGACGATGCGAACGCCGGTCAGCGGCCCGCTGGCGCGCTGCGTGGAGGCCCCGGTTTCGGAAGAAGTCATGGTATCGGTCACGTCAGGAATCCATTTCTTATTGTTTGACGGTTGCTTTGGGATTGTGCCGCTGCGGATCGCCAAGGGTTACCTTGGCGGCTTCGGCCCATAGCTTGGCGTTCTGCTTCTGGCGTTCGGTGCCGGTGCCTTCCTCGGCGATCTTGCGGCCAAGCGCGACATAGACCGGAATCTCCTCGTCGCGCATCGGCCTTGTCTTTTGTTTGCGTGCCATCGCCTTTTCGATGTAGGGCGCGAGCTCCTCTTGCTTCTTTTTCTCCCGCTCGATCTCGCGCGCCCGGAACTCGGGCATCACATCCCGCGCGAACAGTCGGAGCGCTTCGCAGATGTGTTCGTGCTTGTTGCGGCCGCCCTGCTGGATGAACACGGTCTGGTCGACGCCGGATTCCTCGAAATGCCGCAGATGGGTCCGCAACTGCTCCGGCGTGCCGATGCCGTGATCGGCGCCGGCCGGCGGCAGCGCGTGCCGCGCTTTTTCGAAATTGGCCCAGATGTCGGTGCGCCCCGGCTTGTGCTCGCCGAAGATATAATGATGCGCGAGGCCGTAGCGGAAGAAGCGCAGGCCGTCTTCGCCGCGGCGGCGCGATTCCATCTCGTCGGGGTGCACGGAGAAACCGGTCACCATCGCGACGTTGGGATTGACCGCATGCCCGATCGGCACGCATTCCTCCTTGAAGATGCGGTAGTAGTCATCGACCCATTGCCGGGCCTCGCGGGGATCGACGAAGGCAAAGGTCAGCGCGCCGATGCCGCAACGCGCCGCCATCTTGATGGTCTCGCGGTTGGAGCAGGCGACCCACAGCGGCGGATGCGGCTTCTGCAGCGGTTTTGGCACCACGTTGCGGCACGGCATCTCGAAGAACTCGCCCTTGAAGCCGGGATAGGGGTCCATCGCCATCATGTCGGTGCATTGCTCGACGCCCTCTTTCCACATCCGCCGCTTCTCGGCCGGATCGAAGCCGACATTGAAGCCGCCGAGCTCCATTAAAGAAGCGCTCTCCCCGGTGCCGAATTCGACGCGGCCATTGGAGACGAGATCGAGGGTGGCGATGCGTTCGGCCACCCGCGCCGGATGATTGTATTTCGGCGGCATCAGGCAGATGCCGTGGCCGAGACGGATTTTCCTGGTGCGCTGCGAGCAGGCCGCGAGGAAAACTTCCGGCGCCGAGGAGTGCGAATATTCCTCGAGAAAATGGTGCTCGACTTCCCAGGCGTAGTCGATGCCGAGCCGGTCGGCGAGTTCGACCTGATCGAGCGCCTCCTGAAACAGCCGGTGTTCGTCGCCCTCGTTCCACGGCCGCGGCAGCTGGTGCTCGTAGAAAATGCCGAATTTCATGGGCGCTCCCGGGACGTCTTTTAATTAGCTGATTAGCTAAATTGTCTCGCCTTGCGGGGAGCGTGGCAAGCGTCTTTTGCTGCGAATATGACCAAATGCAGAACGGCGCGCTTAGCTAGCGCGCCGTTTGCATGGTTTGGGATGGGATACGCGGTCAGCCGGCGGCAGCGACCGCGCGCTGCGCCATCACCTTGATCAGGTTGGCGCGATAGTCCGACGAGCCGTGAATATCGCTCATCAAGCCGCTGGCGGAAATCTTGACGCTGTCGAGCGCCGATGCCGACCAGTTGGCCTTCAGCGCCGCCTCGATCGCGGGCACCCGCATGACGCCGTTCTGCGACGCGCCGGTGGCGGCGACGCGGACGTCGCCCGATTTGGTCTTCACCACGAACACGCCGGTCAGGGCGAAGCGCGACGCCGGATGCGGAAACTTGGAATAGCCCGCCTTGGCCGGAATCGGGAACGCGACCTGGGTGATGATCTCGCCGTCCGCAAGGGCCGTGGAGAACAGGCCCTTGAAGAAATCGTCTGACGATATCGAGCGCTTGTTGGTCTTGATCGTCGCGCCGAGCGCGAGCACCGCCGCCGGATAGTCCGCCGCCGGATCGTTGTTGGCGATCGAGCCGCCGATGGTGCCGCGATGGCGCACGGCGGGATCGCCGATCTGCGAGGCGAGATAAGCGAGCGCGGGAATGGCCTTTTGCACCGGTCCGCTTCCTGCCACGTCGTAATGCGTCGTCGCCGCCTTGATCGTCAGCGTATCCCCGGAAGCCTCAACGCCGACGAGGTCCTTGATCTTTCCGAGATCGATCACGTCGGATGGCGAGGCCAGCCGCTGCTTCATGACCGGGATCAGGGTGTGGCCGCCGGCGAGATATTTTGCCTCTTTGCCCTTGGAAAAGAGCGCTGCCGCTTCATCGACAGAGGAGGGGCGATGGTAGGTGGTCTGATACATGGTGGTGCTCCCTCTCAGCCGTGAATGGCGTGCCAGACGCGGTCGGGCGTCGCCGGCATTTCCAGTTTGTTGTTGCCGATCGCATCCGTGATGGCGTTGATGACGGCGGCGGATGCGCCGATCGCGCCGGCCTCGCCGCAGCCCTTGACGCCGAGCGGATTGCCCGGACACAGCGTCGTGGTGTGGTTCAGCTTGAACGACGGCAGGTCGTCGGCGCGCGGCATGGTGTAGTCCATGAACGACGCGGTCACGAGCTGGCCGCTGGAATCATAGACCGCGCCTTCGAGCAGCGCCTGTCCGATGCCCTGGGCAAGGCCGCCATGGACCTGGCCCTCGACGATCATCGGGTTGATCAGCCGTCCGAAATCGTCGGCGGCGACGAAATTGACGAAAGAGGTCTTGCCGGTGGCGGAATCGACCTCGAGCTCGCAGATATAAGCGCCCGCCGGGAAGGTGAAGTTGGTCGGGTCGTAGAAGGCGCTTTCCTTCAGGCCGGGCTCCATGCCGTCGGGCAGATTGTGCGCGGTGTAGGCGGCGAGCGCGACCATCGGCAGCGCGATCGACTTGTCGGTGCCGGTGACCTTGAACTCGCCGTTCTCGATGACGATGTCGCCTTCGGAAGCTTCAAGCTGATGCGCGGCGATTTTCTTGGCCTTGGATTCGACCTTCTCCATCGCCTTGAGGATCGCGGTCAGGCCGACCGCGGCCGAACGCGAGCCGTAGGTGCCCATGCCGAACTGCACCTTGTCGGTGTCGCCGTGGACGATCTGGACCTGGCTGATGGGAACGCCGAGGCGCTCCGCGACCAGCTGGCAGAAGGTGGTTTCATGGCCCTGGCCGTGGCTGTGCGATCCCGTGAGGATTTCGATGGTGCCGACCGGATTGACGCGGACTTCGGCGGACTCCCACAGGCCGACGCCGGCGCCGAGACTGCCGACCGCCTTCGAGGGCGCGATGCCGCAGGCCTCGATGTAGCAGGAGAAGCCGATGCCGCGGAGCTTGCCTTCAGACTTGGCTTTTGCCTTGCGCGCGGGGAAACCGGCATAGTCGATCGCCTTCAGCGAGGCGTCGAGCGAGGCGCCGAAATCGCCGATGTCATAGGCCATGATGACCGGGGTCTGATGCGGGAAGGTCGTGATGAAGTTCTTGCGGCGCAACTCGCCCGGATCGACCTTCAACTGCCGCGCCGCCGTCTCCATCAGCCGTTCCACCACGAAACTGGCTTCGGGCCGGCCCGCGCCGCGGTAGGCGTCGACCGGGGTGGTGTTGGTGTAGACGCTGATCACCTCGGCGAAGATGTTGGGAATGTTGTACTGGCCCGACAGCAGCGTCGCATAGAGATAGGTCGGCACCGAGGAGGAGAACAGCGACATATAGGCGCCGAGATTGGCGTAGGTCTTGACGCGCAGCCCGGTGATCTTGTTGCTCGGCGTCGAACGCCATCTCGGCCTTGGTGAGGTGATCGCGGCCATGGGCGTCGGTCAGGAAAGCCTCGGTGCGATCGCCGGTCCACTTCACCGGGCGCCGCACCTTCTTGGAGGCCCACAGCGCCACCATCTCTTCCGGATAGATGAAGATCTTCGAGCCGAAACCGCCGCCGACATCGGGCGCCACCACCCGCAGCTTGTGCTCCGGCGCGATATTGTAGAATGCCGACAGCACCAGCCGCGCGACATGCGGATTTTGCGACGTCGTGTACAGCGTGAAGTGCTCTTCGGCTTCGTTATATTCCGCGATCGCCGCGCGCGGCTCCATCGCGTTCGGCACCAGCCGGTTGTTGGTGATGTCGAGCGAGACCACGTTGGCCGCCGATTTGAACGCCGCCTCCGTCGCGGCCTCGTCGCCGATGGTCCAGTCGTAGATCACGTTGCCCGGCGCCTCGGGGTGCAGCTGCGGCGCGCCCGGCTTGATCGCCGCGCGAATATCGGCGGCGGCAGGAAGTTCTTCGTAAGTGACGACCACGGCTTCCGCCGCATCGCGCGCCTGGTTCTTGGTCTCGGCGATCACCACCGCGACCGCCTGTCCGACGAAGCGCACGGTCTCCGGCGCCATCGCCGGCCACGCGCCCATCTTCATCGGCGGTGCCGTCCTTGGACGTGATCGCCCAGCCGCAGATCAGGTTGCCGACCTTGTCATCGACGATCTGCTTGCCGGTCAGCACGCCGACCACGCCCGGCATCTTCATCGCCGCCGAGGTGTCGATGCTCTTGACCTTGGCATGCGCGTGCGGGCTGCGGACGAAATGGGCATAGGTCATGCCCTGCAGCTTGATGTCGTCGACGTAGCGGCCCTTGCCTGTGATGAAACGCCGGTCTTCCTTGCGCACCACGCTGGCGCCAATACCTTCAACACCCATCGCATCTCTCCCTGTCGGACCGCATCACCTGCGCGAAAATCTGGAGGCGCAGACGGCAGCCGGTTTTTGAATTTCGAAAGATAAAATAGCTTGCAGGCGACGGACTATTCCGCCGCTTGCGAAACCTTCATGCGGCCGGCGGCGTCGAGCACCGACTTGACGATATTGTGATAGCCGGTGCAGCGGCAGATATTGCCCTCCAGCTCGTGCCGGACGGTGGC
This sequence comes from uncultured Alphaproteobacteria bacterium, assembly GCA_963825105.1. Classification (GTDB taxonomy): domain Bacteria; phylum Pseudomonadota; class Alphaproteobacteria; order Rhizobiales; family Xanthobacteraceae; genus Bradyrhizobium. Next base: position 26,874 of record CAWGSB010000024.1, on the reverse strand, counting down.
TTCGTCGAGCTTGCCGCCGTGGCGGTTGACGATATCGATCGCCGACATGATCATGCCCGGCGTGCAGTAGCCGCACTGCAGCCCGTGATTGTCGCGGAACGCCGCCTGCATCGGATGCAGCTCGTCGCCCTTCGAAATGCCCTCGATGGTGGTGACGTTGGCGCCGCTGGCCTGCCCGGCCAGCACCGTGCAGGATTTGACCGCCCGGCCATCGATATGGACGACACAGGCGCCGCACTGGCTGGTGTCGCAGCCGACATGGGTGCCGGTCAGGTTCAGATGATCGCGCAGGAGATGGACAAGAAGGGTCCGGTCCTCGACCTCGGCCGAGACCGCCTTGCCGTTCACTGTCAATTTGACTGTAGACACGCCTGATACCTCCCCGATGATTTTTAATTGTTCCAATTAGAAGCACTGGGGTGGAACTTTGCAACTAGGAATTTCGTCGCGGAAGTCATTGTGATGTCGTCTTCGGTTGCACGGTCGTGCCGGCGAATGCCGGGACCCCTATTCCGCAGGTGCTCGTTTGGGCGGGGTGGTCGTGCCTTTTGCCGGCAACGCCAGGGGCTGGATCCCGGCGTTCGCCACCCCGGCCAGGCCGGCAAAGGGGTCATTTGCCGGCTTTCGACCGACCCCGAGTGAGAGGATTGGCCTGCGAATTTACGGCCCCTTATCGATTCTGCTCTAGTTTTCGGCCCCGGATCCGGAAGCCTGTGCTTCCGGGTGCGTCGATTCTTGGGAAATAGCAGCTGGGAGGTCCGGGGTGGGTTCGAAATCGGTGTCGTCTAAAACTCCCGACCTTGCGCTTTCGCGGCAAAGTCACCCTCGGTTTCGCCGTCGTGCTCGCCATCACGGCGGTCAGCATGGGCATCGCCTATATCGGATTCGAGCGCGTCTCCTCCGGCGTCGCGACTTACCGCAACAGCGTTGTCGGAAGCCGATCTGGCGCGCAATATCGACCGCGAGCTGATTTCGTACCGGGCGCTGGCGCGCTATTATGTGGTGACCGGAAAAGAAGACGACGCCACGGCGGCGCTGGCGGCCGAAGCCAGCCTGAAAGACGTCATCGATCAATCGATGAAGGGCACCGCCAATCCGGCGCGCCGCGATCAGGTCGCGGGCCTGGCCAAGGAATTCGGCACCTTCACCCGGATTTTCGCCGATATTCTCAAGGTCAAGCGCGACAGCGCGCTGGTGACGCAAAACCAGCTGGCGCGCAGCGGCAACATGCTGCGTTACAAGCTCGACGATCTCGCCAGCAACGCCAACGACTCGGAGCTTCAGGCGATCGAATTCGGCGCGAAAAAAGTGGTCGAGCAATTTCAGGCGGTGACGGCGCTCGCCAACAACTTCGTCATCAATTCCGACCAGGCCGTCGCCGCCAGCGCGCTGGCGCGCCTCAAATTCGTCGAAAACTCGCTGCGAACGATACCGTCGGACGATGAAAAGATCGCGCAGGGTCTCAAGGAGGCCACCGCGCTGCTCGAAGAATATCGGCAAGCGCTCACCAAACTGGTCGAAAATTCGAAATCGATCGACAAGCTCGTCGCCGAGATGGCCGCCTCCGCGGCCGTGATCGTGAAGGGCGCGAGCGCGATGAAGGCGGACCTGCTTTCCGATCAGCAACGGCTTGAATCGGAGTCGCACGCGACCATCGGCGAGACCGAGCGCCTGATCGTGATGCTCGCGGTCGGCGGCTTCCTGCTCGGCGGCGCGCTCGCTTTCCTGCTCGGCAAGGGAATTTCCCGGCCGATGATCGAAATGTGCAAGGCGATGCGCGAACTCGCCGGCGGCAATTTCGACGTCGTGCTGCCCGGCCTGGGACGCAAGGATGAACTGGGCGAGATGGCGGCCGCGGTGGAAGAGTTCAAGATGCAGGCCATCGCCAAGGCCGAACGCGACGCCGCGGCCCAGGAGGCCCAGAACAAGGCGACCGGTGCGGCGCGGCGCACCGAGCTCATTCGCTTCGCCGATGAATTCGAGGCGGCGGTGGGCGCCATCGTCTCGAATGTCTCGGCTTCCGCCGTTCAGCTCGAACAGGCGGCGGGGACGCTGACGCGGACCGCGGAAACCACCCAGAGCCTGTCGAGCCAGGTCGCCGGCGCATCGGAAGAAGCCTCCAGCAACATGCAATCGGTCGCCACCGCGACGGAGGAACTGTCCACCTCGGTCGACGAAATCGGCAGGCGGGTGCGCGATTCCAACCGGATCGCGGAAGCCGCGGTGGTGCAGGCGCAGCAGACCGACAGCCGCATCGGCAAATTGTCGCGCGCCGCCCAGGAGATCGGCGACGTGGTCAAGCTGATCACGGCGATCGCCGAGCAGACCAATCTCCTGGCGCTGAATGCGACCATCGAAGCCGCCCGCGCCGGCGAGGCCGGCCGGGGTTTTGCGGTGGTCGCCGCCGAGGTCAAGTCGCTGGCCAGCCAGACCGCGAAGGCGACCGACGAGATATCGTCGCACATCTCGGGCATGCAGGGCGCGACGCAGGAATCGGTCGCGGCCATCAAGGAGATCGGCGGCACCATCGCCCAGATCTCGAACATCGCTTCGGCGATCGCCAGCGCCGTGGAGCAGCAGAGCTCGGCCACCCAGGAAATCGCGCGCAACGTTCAGAACGTCGCGCAAGGCACCCATGAAGCCGCGGCCAATATCATGCAGGTCAATCGCGGCGCCACCGAAACCGGGTCGGCCTCCGAGGAAGTCCTGAATTCGGCAAAGACGCTTTCGAGCGAAAGCACGCGGCTTGCGCGAGGAGCTCGACCGCTTCATGGCGAATATCCGCGCGGCGTAAGGCTTGCGTCATTCCGGGGCGCGCGGCAGCGCGAACCTCAGATCGCGCAATTTGCGCATCGGGAGTATATCTCGCGCCTGCACGCTTCCGGATGGTCCCGGCGTTCGCCGGTCACTCGGCCGCGGATGATGCCGCAGCCGCGGCGATCGCGCGGAATCTCCCGCGCCGCGATGAAACTGCCGCCTCAGATTCGGCCTTGGCCCGCTCCAGCCGCTCGCGTTGCGCCTTCGGCAGGCCCTTTCCGGCGCGGTTGATATAAAAGGTCAGCATCGAAAGCGCCGAGCGATAGGGAGCCGCCTTGCGGCGGGAGCTATGCTCCGCCGAGCGCTTCAGCGAAGCCGCGATCTGCCTGGGGTCTTGCAGCGTGAACACGCCTTGCTCCAGATCGAGCGCGTTGCTTTCCTGCGTCACGCGCTGCGACCAGCGCTTTGGGGAGGTCTTCTTCGCCGCGGATTTTCTGCGCGCCGGGCTCGTCTTCCGGGCCGTCGTCTTCCTGCGCGCGGCTTTGCGTCTTGCAGGTTTGCGCGAACGCGCTGTTTTCCGACGTTCAGGCATCATCGACTCCCTGTCATTCAAGCCGAGAACCGCAACGAACCCGATCGGTTCCCTTTTACCGCAATGCGGGAACTCTGAAGTCCGCCCGGGCGTTGTCCAAAGTGGCAGGCCCAACGGTTGCCGAACTCACACTTCAGAGCCTGGAATGTGACATTTCCGGGCATGTTCTGATTGGTCTAAATCCGATGGATTTGCGATTGCAGCGCAGTTCAGCCTTGACCAGCGGCGCGCCCGCTTTCGCGCCGGCGCGACCAAGCGACGATCGCGTCATCGAAACCAGCATTCCCTCGCGTCTCGACAGTCTGCGCTGGAGCGGTTTCCACACCCGAATCGTGCTGGCGCTCGGGATCACCTGGATTCTGGACGGGCTGGAGGTCACGCTGGCCGGCGCGCTGTCGGGTGCGCTGAAGCAAAGTCCGGCATTGCATTTTTCCAATTTCGACGTCGGATTTTCCAACAGCGCCTATCTCGCGGGTGCGGTGCTGGGCGCGCTCGGCTTCGGCTGGCTCACCGACCGGATCGGGCGCAAGAAACTGTTCTTCATCACGCTGGCGCTCTATCTTACCGCGACCGCCGCGACGGCGCTATCCTGGAATGTGGCGAGCTACGCGCTGTTTCGATTTCTCACCGGCGCCGGCATTGGCGGCGAATATACCGCGATCAATTCGACGATCCAGGAACTGGTGCCGGCGCGCTATCGCGGCTGGACCGACCTCATCATCAACGGCAGTTTCTGGATCGGAGCGGCGGTAGGCGCGACCAGCGCGATTGTCCTGCTCGATCCGCAGCTGATCGGCCCCGATCTCGGCTGGCGGCTGGCCTATCTCACCGGCGCTTTTCTCGGCCTGATCGTGTTCGTGATGCGGATGTGGATCCCCGAAAGCCCGCGCTGGCTGATGATTCACGGTCATCCCGATCAGGCGCATGCGATCGTCGACGATATCGAACGATCGGTCGCCGGACGCGTGCAGGACCCGCGTCAACATGCATGGCCAAAGATAAAACTGCGGATGCGCGATCATACGCCGCTGCGCCAGGTGGCGCATACGCTGTTCTCCCTCTATCGCCGGCGTTCGCTGGTCGGACTGGCGCTGATGATCGCGCAGGCGTTTTTCTACAACGCGATCTTCTTCACCTTTGCGCTGGTGCTGACCGACTTCTACGGCATCGCGGCGAACGAGATCGGATGGTATATCTTGCCGTTCGCGGCCGGCAATTTCCTCGGGCCGCTGCTGCTCGGCCGTCTCTTCGACACGCTCGGCCGCCGCGCCATGATCGCGTTCACCTATGGCGTTTCCGGCGCGCTGCTGGCGCTTTCCGGCTATCTGTTCTCGATCGGGGTATTGAGCGCCGGGAGCCAGACCATCGCCTGGATGGTGATCTTCTTTTTTGCCTCGCCAGCCGCAAGCGCCGCCTATCTCACCGTCAGCGAAACCTTTCCGCTGGAAGTCCGCGCGCTGGCCATTGCGCTGTTTTATTCGATCGGAACCGGCGTTGGCGGCGTGATCGGCCCGGCTTTGTTCGGCGCGCTGATTGATACCGGATCGCGCAACAGCGTTTTCGCCGGCTACCTGCTCGGCTCCTTCCTGATGATCGCGGCGGCCGTGATCGCCTGGCGTTACGCCATCGCGGCCGAGCGCCGGACGCTGGAATCGGTTGCCCGCCCGCTGGCCTTTGTGGAGTAGAATGAAATGAACGGTCTGGCCGAGGCGCCATTGCAACAGGACATCCCATCGCCGGAGACGACATCGTCGAAGCTGACGGCGACCGACCTCGCGCGGCGGCTCGACCAATGCGCGGTCCTGCTCGATATCGACGGGACGCTGCTCGATCTGGCGCCGACGCCGCGCGAGGTGTGGGTGCCGCCGGGGCTGGCGACGACGCTCAACCGCCTGCTCGAGAAAACCTCGGGCGCGCTGGCGCTGGTCAGCGGACGTTCGCTCAACGATATCGATCTGATCTTTGCTCCCGAACAATTTCCGGCGGTCGGCGGCCACGGCGCGGAAATGCGGCTCTCCGGGGATAGCGAAGCGGTCGCCACCCATGCGCCACCGATGGACAAGGAATTGAAGCGGCGATTGGCGGCAATCGCCAAACTCAGCCCGGGCATTCTTTTGGAAGACAAGGGCTATTCGCTGGCGCTGCATTACCGGCTGGCGCCGCACGCCGAGAAGGCGATCTACGAGGCGGTGTCCCTGATCAGGGCCGACCTGCCGAACGCGCCGATCGAAGTGATGCCCGGCAAATGCGTCTGCGAGATCAAGCATTCCGGTTTCAACAAGGCCTCGGGCGTCATCGAATTGATGGCGCACGAGCCTTTCAAGGGCCGCCGTCCGGTTTTTGTCGGCGACGATGTCACCGACGAGAGTGTGTTCGCGATCATGCCCGATCTCGGCGGCCTGGCATTTTCCGTCGGCCGGCGCGCGCGGGGCGTCGCCCACCATTTCGACGAACCGCGTGACGTGCGGGAATGGCTCGCGCGTCTTATCGATGGCGAAGCTGCGGCCGGACGGTGATCGGAACGGCGGAAGCCACAACACCCGAGCCGATATCTGTCACTCAAGCTGACATTTTTCAAAATCTTCGCTGCAAAATTTCTTCGCGGTGGAGCGGCCGGGTTCCGCCGCGGCGCGGCCCGAATTTGGTTTCATTTCGTTGAAAGGGTGACGCGGAACCATATTGATGAATGGTTGTTAAATACGGGACTAACAGGAGGGGACCCTGTGAACCTCGTCGTCGTTTCAAATCGCGTAGCGCGGGGCAAGGCCGACGAACCCATGACGGGAGGGCTTGCGGCTGCCTTGCTGCCGGTGGTGGAGAAATCCGGCGCGATTTGGGTAGGTTCCTCCGGCCGCGTCCGCGACGGTTCCCAGAAGGAACCCTTCGCCGAAATCGAAGCGCTCGGCGCCGGCGCCCTGGCGACGCTGGACCTGCCGGCCGCGCATTACGGCGGATATTATGAGGGTTTCGCCAACTCGGCATTATGGCCGGCGCTGCATTCCCGCTCCGACCTGATCCTCGCTTCCGGCGAAGATTATCGCAGCTATCGCGAAGTGAACGCCTTCATGGCGCGGGCGCTGCTGCGCTTCAAAAAGCCGGACACAGCGTTCTGGATTCAGGATTATCATTTCCTGGCGCTCGGCGCGGAATTGCGCGATCTCGGCGTCACCCAGCCGGTCGGGTTCTTCCTGCATACGCCCTGGCCTGCGCGCGCCGTCATCGAAGGCGTGCCGCATCATCGCGAATTGATCGAGGCGATGCTGGCCTATGATCTGATCGGATTCCAGACCAGGGACGACTGCGAGAACTTCCTCGGATATCTCGCGTCGGATCCCGGTTTCGGAATCGAAGACGGTATCGTCACCTCGCGCTTTGGCAAGACGCATGTTGCGGTCTTTCCGATCGGCATCGACCCCGAGAAATTCGCCCGGCAGGCCGCCAGGGCGGCGTCGCATCCCGACGTGTCGCGGCTGCGGCGAAGCCTGAACGGCGAGAAGCTCGCGATCGGCGTCGACCGGCTGGACTATTCCAAGGGGCTGATCAACCGGGTCAGCGCCTTCGACCGCATGTGGGCCTCGCAGCCGGCGCTGGCGCGCACCGTGTCGCTGCTGCAGATCGCGACGCCCTCGCGCGGCGCGATCGAGGCTTACGGCAATCTGCAGAGCGAACTCGCGAAGCTGGTCAGCGACGTCAACGGCCGCCATGGCGAAGTGGACTGGACCCCGATCCGCTACCTCAACAAGGGATTCAGCCAGACCGTGCTGGCGGGGCTCTACCGCACCGCCCAGGTCGGCGTCGTGACGCCGCTGCATGACGGCATGAACCTGGTCGCCAAGGAATATGTCGCGGCGCAAAACCCCGCCGATCCCGGCGTGCTGGTGCTGTCGAAATTCGCCGGCGCCGCCAACGAGCTGGACACCGCGCTCCTGGTCAATCCCCACGATATCGACGGCATGGCGCGGACCATTGCGACCGCGCTTTCGATGCCCTTGACCGAGCGGCGGATGCGCTGGGAAGCAATGATGGAGAAGCTTCGCGCCGGTACGATCCAGCGATGGTTCGCCGATTTCGTCGACGCATTGCAGGAAAGCCAGATCGACAAGTGCGGGACAGAACCGCTGCTGGCGGAGCCGCCGACGCTTTGGCCGCGGCGTTCGGTCAACGGCAGCGCGCGGTATCACTAGCGTTCGAGCCAACGCGTAGCTCCCTCTCGCGAGGTCTATGTAGCGAACTACGAGCAGGCACCCCATCGAGAACGGGGCAGCGCGCCTTCTCCGGCGCGCTCGGATTCTCCAGCGGCACGACACCCTTGCCCTGGCCGACGAACACGCCCTGTCCCACAATCACCGACGATTTATTGCCGATGATGACGCTCGGATGCGGCGACGTCAGGCTCGATCGCGTGCCGTCGGGCCAGATGATCGCATCGCCCGCCAGGATGCCGCGCCGGCCATCGTCGCAGCTCACGTCGACACCTTGACGGGTGCAGACTTGCGCCAGCGCGGAGCCCGCTACCATCGCGGACAGCAAAATCGAAAACACCAAGGTCCGCCTGATGGTCATGCCCGCCCCCCAGCTGATTTGGGTTACCACTGCAACAATCGTCGTCCCTGAGCGGATTTCGGTTCAATGCGTCCCGGAAAGCGGGAGTTAAAATTTCCAAATCTAATCAGTTACTTACGGAAATTTCGGCGATGACGGCCGCGCTCACTTGCAAAAGTCGTCATCGCGCTTCAAGACAGTACCATCCGGAGAGATGGCCGAGTGGCTTAAGGCGCACGCTTGGAAAGCGTGTGTGCGGGAAACTGTACCGTGGGTTCGAATCCCACTCTCTCCGCCACTAAGTTTAAAAAACCCCTGGAAATATTAAGCTATACGGAGAAGTAAAGATTTCATACCACATTCCGCCCCACATTTTTTCTTCGTGAGTTGGAAATCGTACACCCTCTCGACGCTCGCTATGACGAGGCTTTACTCGGTAAAAAGCCCTCGTCCTCGGGGACAACTGATGTTGAAACCCCCTGAAGCCCATAAAATATCATCAGTCTTTGAGGGACGGATGAATGCCCGGCAAGCAAGCCCTATCCGGTCAATGGCTTGTGCGAACTGATGATAGAAGTGATCAAGCATCATCAGTTACCACGTTTGCTCCGGGATAGATTTGGCGATGCTGCGAACGATCTCATCCGACCGAAGACTGCTGTGAAGAACCCGGTACTACTGCAATCTGCTGGTTATCCGTCTCTTCGTCGAGCAACCCAGCCTTTGGAAGTCGAAGCTCCTGCTCAGCGAAAATCAGGTCGGGGTGTTCAAGAACGTCGCGGTTCACATCGAAGATCTTGCCAGCATCGTTTGCATTTCCGTAGAAACGCTTCGCAATCGCGCGAAGCCCATCTCGCTGCTGCACGCGATAAGTGACGAACTCCAGATTTGATAGCATCTCACGATATTTGTCTCCGACGCCCAAGATCATCGGATCGAGACCCGCAAGCTGGGTGCCCACCGCTTCCAAGGTAGCGGGACGATAGGGCTGCTTCTCAGGGAACATCGCCGGATTCTCGTGCCAGCGCCGCTGCGCGCTCAAACTAACTTCATGCAGGAGCACTGGCCCGGGCAGGCGGCTACGTCCGAGCTTCGACATTTCCTTGTACGCAAAGCCAGGATCATCGGAGTGAACGAGCTTCTCACTGAACTTAGGGGCCAGTTCAAAAATACGGGAATGCTGGCTTGTGTCGAATTGTAGGCCCGCTTGCATCGCGCCGATCCAAACCCAAAGCAGCGCCTGATCGGAAAGGCCTCGCCATTCAGCACCACCGCCGACCGAACTGTGAACGCCAGGGAACCACTTCTGCTGATACAGAGCGTGCACGTCGCTGGCATCAGATCCGGCTTTTTGGTTCAGCTCGGCAAGATTCCCCCACAGGGTCGGCTCAAAGTCCTCTCGCGTCTCATCGATCGCAACCGCATGGCGCGCACTCTTCACGAAATCCGATAGAGCCGTATCATGAAACTGAAATTTCCTGTTTAGCTTGTCAGAAAATAACATGCTCTTAGGAACGCCTAGTGCACCAACCGTATCCCAAACGCCGAGGTAGCGAACACCAATACGTCGCGTCTCGTCCAAGGCAAATCCTTCGCAGTTGGTTTGTCTCCACTCATGTTCTTGCTGGGAAACAAGAGTGTCTGAACAGTAATCCCGTCGGAAGGACATCATTTGATCGATGTGTGCCGAAGTGTCTTCCCGTGAGCGGTAGAGTTCAACCGCCTCTCTGGCTTTCGACGCGTGTCTTCGGTCGAGAATTCCGGAATTGCTCAGCAAACCACAGAAGCTTCGCGCAGTGAACGCTCCGCGCGAGAAGCCGAAGACGAAAATGTCGTCACCCGGCGTGTAGTTGAAGATAAGATTTTGATAGGCCTCAGAGAGGTTCTGAAGCAATCCTTCGCCAAGGATGCCTCCCTTCCAATAATCGACCGTTCCCCCGGTGCCCACGCCTTCGTCATAATAGATAACCTGCGTTGTATCCTGAGACCGCGGCAGGACGCTCTGAGCAGTTAAAAGCACGTTCGTGGGATGCTCTGCATCCAACCTGTTCCAGGTTCCATCGAAGCAGAAGACCAATCGCTTGTTCATAGTCGTCATCCTTGGCGAGCATCTTAGGCGATTCGCCACTCCACGGCGAGTCTGGACTTATCAAGTGGAGAGACTCCCTTATCAAGACACCGACGCTGCGAACCTTCGCCGCATCCGGCATCAGAGAAAGCTACCGCCGGGATCGACCGGGCCGTGACCTATGTTGGGTTGGAGATCATCGCGAAGTTGGCCTCCATCCTTGAGGTCGATCCGGCCGAGTTCTTCCAGCGGCCTACCAAGTCTGGCTCTCGCAGGAAGGCCGATTAGACCCTGGGTCCTTCTTCTGCCGGGTAAAACGGGGCCAGCCTTCTGGGCCCAATGGCCGACCCAAGCTCCTGCCGCCCCCGTCCGTCTCTCCAAACGGCCTTGGCCGCCGACATGTCCTCCCCGGGGATTTCAGTTTATGGCCGACCCTCCTAGACGATTGGGGAGGACCCGATGAAGATCGACCGAAGGCGTCTGTTGACCACTGCCGCCTGCGCTGCGCTGACGGGAATGGCGCGCCCCGCACATTCCCTATCCACTCAGACCGAGTTGCCGGCTGTCGGTCGATGTCATCCTTTGACCCGCTCGCTGCTGGATCGAGCCGAGCGGATCGCGACGGCGGTGAGGACAGTAGAGAAGCGATCCATCGAGCCCGCCATCCGTCGAGTGGCGGAGGGAGCGGGATACGACCGGTCCCTCGTTATAAAATGGCTGTCGGATCCCGCAGAGGCCGTTGATTATCTCAACCGATTGGGACTCGACGAGCTTCTGAGCATGGAAGGTACCAATTTCTGGCACGTCCCGGGGTTGGACAGGCCATTTGACGTGGGAGCTTTCGATCGAGCGTTCGATGTCCGGTGTAGTTCAGCCGACATCCTGCGCGTGGAGGAGAACGATCGCGCCCTCATGGTTCCAAAGCTAGCGGCGAAGTCTTCGGCGATCGCCAGCGGAGCATCTCCGTCGGAACTGTTCGTCGTCAGAGCAAAGCTGGCGCAGATTGGATGGCTTGAAACATCGTGGGCTGCGGCTGCGGCCAACGCCATCTTTGAGATAGAGTTCGCCTTGCAGGCCGGAGAGGTGGAAGATTGCCAGCTAATAAATCATCAGTTGAGGGTGTTCGAAGCGCACGAGGCGGGTCTGCTGGCGACCTGGGAGACTCCCACCGAAATGGCCTGCGTGCCGCGACCGGTCGTCGTCTAGACACGACAAAGCCGGCGACGGGTTCATCCATCGCCCGGCTCTGATGATAAGCCACCGCGCTTCCGATGGCTTTCCGGCTTGGGCATCGCCTTTAGTGATGTCCGTTGTTGGGAGCAAAGCGGAAGAGTTTTGCTCGCATTGAGGTTTTCCGGTTTTGACCCAAAAGCGACATTGGACAGCTTCTCCAGTGGAGTGAAAAGCCGCTTCTTAGATATTGTTGAGGATGGCTTGCTGCGCAGCCAGGACTGCGCGACTGTGAGCAGCACTTTCAAACTTGCCGGGAGGAAATGATGCAGGGCACAATCGACAAAAGCCGACTGATATTGCCTGGGCTTGCGAGCCTCTATGAAGGCATCGCGCCTTATAGCTATCCACTCATCCGCTTTGGTGCGGGTGCGATCTTTATGTATCACGGTTACGCCAAGCTTTTCCTGGGATTCGGCGCATTCGTCGCAAAGAATATTCTGACGCCGATGGGCTTTCCAATGCCAGACTTGCTGGCCAACCTGCTCGGTGTATTGGAATTGTTTGGAGGGGCGGCGCTCGCCTTGGGGCTACTAACTCGACCGATCGCATTAATGTTCGCCATTGAAATGGTATTCGTTACAAAATGGCATTTCCCCAACGGTTACTTTTTTACCTCGCCGAAAGGCGGTTATGAATTTCCGTTGCTGATGCTGTTGATCTATATCGTCATCGTTTTCCGCGGCGCGGGACGGTGCTCGATCGATCGCATCATCGGTAAGGAGTTCTAGAGACGACTATCAACGCCAAAGCGCGGACGCCTGAACATTGCCACGAGCTTGATGGCCAAGATTTACAGGTATCTGCGCTTTGAATACCCAAGAATATGGCAAGAGGTTTCCTACGCCGCCGCGACGAATGTCCGCTGTTGAGGGGGGAGCGGCCGGAGGGGACATTCGGTCTGGCGAGGCGCCAAACCGAGTATTTACCCAGCGTGTGAAGTCGCTGGAGGCGGATATGTGCGGGCCTGAACCTCAGCAATAACTTGTGAACGCGAGCTGCATTTTGGTGCCGCTGCCGTTGAACCTTTGCCCGGTTCCCCAGACCCACCCCTATGGGCTGAGGGAACGGAGGTTCCCATGACGAAGCATCGAACGATTACTGGGTTCGTGACTGTTGCTCTGCTCGCTGCCGCCGCCATCGCCGCGAATATGCGGGCGTACTCGCCTTCAACCGACCGTCCTATCGCGCCCGCCGGCATGATGTCGTTTAGAGGACTCGCGGCCGACGCAAATAAGCTCCCGATCGAGGATTTTGAGGATCAGTCACTGGTCTATTCGACAGCGACAAAGCGTTAAGAACGCGCAAAATTTACAATCTGAATTCAAGATTGCATTTTGATAACAGCCTCCGTCTTGCGCTCAGGCGGTATCGTTTCGACGCGAATATTTTTAGATGTTGGTCATGGAACCGCAAAACGTCCGCTACTTCCTGGCAGTTTGTGACGAACTGAGCTTCACGCGCGCCGCGCAAAAGTGCGGGATCAAACAGCCAACGCTCAGTCAAGCCATCAAGCGCATGGAGCAGGCAATCGGTGGCGATCTGTTCATACGCGCATCGCCTGTCCGACTGACTGCACTTGGTTTCCAGTTGCGCCCAATCTGCGTTCAAATCAACGAGCTGTTCGAAAAAGCATACGCTATGTCATTCTCGCTGCAGGACTCAGCGCATTTCTCTGGCCCAATGCCAGTAGAGGAAATTGAGGAATCAGTAGCATCGCAAGTCGGTGATTGAGCGAAGGGTTGGTTGCTGCGGTGCATGAGTCCGGTTGTGGCACGAACCGGACATGCCGTGATGTCCGAGTTGAGTCCGCTTTCGGGAGCAAAGCGGAAAACATATGCTCGCATTGAGCTTTTCAGCTTTTGACCCGATTCGGACATTGGCCAGCCGCTCGGTAATCCGAGGTAGCAAGCAAGTTCAACGCTGGGCTGCGAAGCCCAGCGTTGAATGAACGCGCAGCGGTTCTGAAACGTGCTCAATCTCTATCGTCGATTGAGAGCCTTCTCGCAGAACAGCAGTCCCGGTAGTTTCCCCGCGGCAGCAGCGTATTCCACCCAACCCTTGGGGCATCCGGGCAGGTTGAATGCCAATACGGTGTGTTCCGGCAGTTCCTTTGCTTGGGCAGGAAGTGTCGCGGCGCTTAGAAGGACGAATGAAAACAGAATAGCAATTCGCATGAGAGACCCCCGTTGACTGCCGAAATTGGCATCGGACAATGTTAGGTTAGGGTTCATGCGTGGCGCAAACTGCGCACCTGCTTGCATGCTCAAACGGACAGCATCCGATGCACCAACTAGCATCATATTGCACATCTGAGGTGCTGACATCGTCTTAACGTGATTTAGAGCGAGCACCCCGCAGTCTCGCGACCCCTCGAATGCCAAGGCGCCTGAATTCCCTGCCAGCGACCGCTGACGATAGTGTCGCCAAGCCGGTTTCCGGCATTCTCGGACATGGCGCGATGTCCGAGTTTAGTCCGCTATTTGCGCTGTAAAGCGGACCTCGTAGATAAGGCCGCCCTTGCGCGAAGGCCGAGAAACCGCGACTATTCAAGCCAGTTCAGGAGTCGTCCGGGAAGTCCCACACAAATGCGGTTTGATGACGTTATTCTTGGTCGCCGGAGCATTCGCGGTTACAAACCTGATCCAGTACCCAGGGCGCTGATTGAGGAAATCATCGGTTTGGCGATGCGCGCTCCGTCGTCGATGAACAGCCAGCCCTGGAATTTCTACATCATCACCGGCGAACCGCTGGATCGGATCCGCGCCGGCAACACTGAGCGGATGGTGACAGGTGTACCGCAGTCGCGTGAGTTCCGCACGGGTCAGGCCTTTGCAGGTAAGCACCGCGACAGGCAGGTTGCCGTCGCCAAACAATTGTTCTCCGCAATGGGGATCGAGCGCGATGACAAGGATATGCGCCAGGACTGGGTACTGCGCGGCTTCCGTCAATTCGACGCGCCTGTATGCGTGATCGTGACCTATGACCGCGTGCTGGACGGCAGCGACGATACGCCGTTCGATTGCGGCGCTGTGGCGAACGCCCTGGTCAATGCCGCCTGGTCTCGCGGACTGGGCGCCGTGATTAACAGCCAGGGCATCATGCAGTCACCGGTGGTGCGTGAGCACGCGGGAATAGCCGACGATCAGGTCATCATGAAAAGTATAGCGCTGGGCTGGCCGGATGAAAGCTTCCCGGCAAATAGGGTCGTGTCCGAACGAAAGTCTGTCGACGAAGCTACGGTGTTCGTCGGTTTCGACAATTAGGCGCGAGCACAAGCCCGCTACTTCCGGTAATGGCAGCACTTTTCGAACATGGCGCGATGGCCGACTTGAGTCCGCTCTCAGGGGCAAAGCGGACTTTATGTGCTCGGAGCGAGTATTTCGCCTTTTGACCCACTTCGGACGTCCCTTGCTTTGCAGACATTTGCGCTCGCGCTCGGATCGGGTAATTTGGCCCCGGGGCACGACACATGGCCAAGACCACGAGAAAAGCTGGAAAACGTGCCACGGCGGCCGGTCGCGGCGGGCTGCGGGCGCGCAAATCCGGCGTGGCCAAAACCCACAATGCCAAACTGCGCAAGCTGAAACCGGCCAAGCCCGGGCCCCGCAAGGGAAAGCCTTCTCTGCCGTCGGAGACCGCAAGCCTGAAAAGGCAACTCAAAGCCGCGCGGATGCAACAGCAGGCAAGCGCTGAAATCCTGCGCGCGGTCGCCAACGCATCGGGCGACGTGGCGCGGCCGTTGCAGCAGATCGCCGAGACGACCGCGCGACTGTTCGGCGCGCCCAGCGTGTCGATCCAGCTTGCCGAGGGCGGCGAGTTCACCCGGGAGTACCGCGTTGGTGCCATCGCGCAACGTATCGGGTCGGCATATCCTCGATCCAATATTCGTG
Source organism: uncultured Alphaproteobacteria bacterium (assembly GCA_963825105.1). Classification (GTDB taxonomy): domain Bacteria; phylum Pseudomonadota; class Alphaproteobacteria; order Rhizobiales; family Xanthobacteraceae; genus Bradyrhizobium. Next base: position 11,792 of record CAWGSB010000024.1, on the reverse strand, counting down.
TCGGCGGCCGAAACCTGCCGGGCACGGTGGTTTTCGAGAATCGGCAAATCCACATTCCGGACCTCGATCATCTTGATCCCTCAATGTCCGACTTTCCTGGCCTGCCCCATGCCCGGGCGGGGGGTGCCCGCACCGTGTGTGGCACGCCGCTCCGACGCGAGGGCAAGGCAATCGGCGTTCTCATCATTTTCCGTGACCGACTCCTGCCCTTCACCGAAGATGAGCTTGCCCTCCAGCAGAGCTTTGCCGACCAGGCCGTGATCGCGATCGAGAACGCGCGGCTGTTTAACGAGGTGGAGGCGAAATCACGGGAGCTCGGCGAAGCCCTGCAGCAGCAGACTGCCACCGCCGAGGTGCTTCAGGTCACCTCGAACTCGCCCGGTGAACTTGGACCGGTTTTCAGAGCAGTGCTCGAGAATGCGACCAGTATTTGCGACGCCCGGTTCGGCACGCTGCTCCGTTTCGATGGCAACGCGTTCTACTTCGCGGCGGACGTTGGCACCCCGGCGGCACTTGCCGAATACGTGAGGCGGCCCGGACCGCTTCAAGGGTTATCGGGTGGCATGATTGATCGCATTCTGAAGACACGACAGGTGCAACACACGCCCGACTATGCCGCTGACGCCGCCCCCGGTCTCGCGGCTAAGCTTGGGGGCGCGCGATCGACAGTCGGCGTACCGATTCTCAAGGATGACGTTCTGGTCGGTGCAATTGTTATCTATCGGCAGGAGGTGCGGCCGTTCTCGAATCGGGAGATCGATCTGGTGCGAAGCTTTGCGGCACAGGCTGCGATAGCGATCGAGAACGCACGACTATTCAATGAGACCAAGGAGGCGTTGGAGCGGCAGACGGCAACATCAGATATTCTCAACGTCATCGCCAGTTCACCAACCGACACCCAGCCGGTGTTCGATGCCATCGCGCGCAGTGCCGCCGAATTGTGCGAGGGAACCAACAGCGGCGTGTTTCGCCTGCGCGACGGCCTCGTCCATCTTGCAGGACACCACAATCTTTCGCCGGAGCAACTTGCCTTCGTGCCGAAGGCGTTTCCCGCGCCGCCCCATCGTGGCTTCATGGCGGGACGAGCGATTGTCGATCGCGCGGTGGCCCATGTTCCCGACATCGCCGCCGATCCCGAATACAGCGCAGGGTCCATAGTCAAGGCAGGATTTCGAAGCGCGGTCTCCGTGCCGATGTTCCGCAATGGCGAGCCGATCGGCGCCATCAATGTCACCCGCGAGGAGGCACGCCCATTTTCGGACGCACAGGTCGAGTTGCTGAAATCCTTTGCCGACCAGGCCGTGATCGCGATCGAGAACACGCGGCTCTTCAACGAAGTCGAGGCCAAGTCGCGCGACCTCCGCGAGGCGCTGGAGCAACAGACTGCGACCAGCGAAGTCCTCGCGGTCATCAGCCGCTCTCCTTCGGACCTGAATCCCGTGCTCGAGGCCATCTCTGATACCGCGGCGCGACTGTGCGGATCCGAGCAGACGATGTTCTTCCGCTACGATGGCGCCGTGTTCCGCATCCTTGCGAGCTGGAACTTCCCGCCCGAAGTTCACGAAATGCTCGAACGCCGCCCGTTGATGCCCGGCCATCCCTCCGCGATCGGACGCGCCGGCGCCTCCCTGAAACCTGTCTGCATTCCCGACGTGCTGGCCGATCCGGATTACGGCCTGACCGGCGAGCAGAGTCGCGCACGCTATCGCGCGACGCTTGCCGTACCGCTGTTGCGCGAAGGCCGGCTGATCGGCGCGCTATCGCTGAACCGCAGCGAGCCGGGTGCCTTTACCGAGAAACAGATCGAACTGGTCGCGACCTTCGCCGATCAGGCGGTGATTGCGATCGAAAATGTCCGCCTGTTCGACGAGGTGCAGGCCAAAACGCGCGACCTTGAGGAATCCCTTCAGCAACAGACCGCAACCGCCGATGTGCTCAAGGTGATCAGCCGTTCCGCGTTCGACCTGCAGCCGGTGCTGGATACGTTGGTCAGAACGGCAAAGCAGATCTGCGATGCCGAGATGGCCTTCATCTACCGCCGCGACGGCGAAACCTACCGCACGGTCGCCGCGGTCGGCATGACGGCGGAATATGAGCGCTACATGCAGACGCAGAGGCTCGAGCCTGGACGCGGCACCTTGACGGGACGCGCTGTGCTCGAAGGCCGGGTGCTCCATATCGCCGATCTGGCGGCTGACTCCGAATATCAGCTCAAGGAGACCATCACGCTCGGCAAGGTGCGAACCGCGCTTGTCGTCCCCCTCCTCCGCGAGGGCAACCCGATCGGTACCTTTACGCTGGCGCGCAGCGAGGTAAAGCCTTTCACGGACAAGCAGATCGAGCTGGTGACGACCTTTGCCGACCAGGCCGTGATCGCGATCGAGAACACGCGGTTGATCACGGAGTTGCATCAGCGCACCGACGACCTCTCCGAAGCGCTGACCTACCAGACCGGAAGCGCCAACATCCTCAAGGTCATCGCGGCCTCGCCGACCGATGTTGGGCCGGTTCTCCAGGCGATCGTCGACAATGCCTGCGAGGTCTGCGATGCCCATGATGCCGTGGTGCTGCTCAAGAATGGCGACGACCTGCGTTTCAGCGCCCATCACGGTCCGATTGCGATCAATCTGGAAAAGTGGCCGATCAGCCGCAACTGGACCGCCGGACGGGCGTTCCTGGACCGCAAGCCGGTGCATGTGCACGACATGCTCTCCGACGAAGGTGCGGAATTCCCCGACAGCAGGAAATTGTCCGGTTACACCAAAACCCCCGGCATTCGCAGCATTCTGTCGGTGCCCCTTCTGCGCGACAATGAGAGCGTGGGATCGATCCTGCTGCGCCGCACCGAGGTGCATCCGTTCAGCGACAAGCAGGTCAATCTGCTGCAGACATTCGCCGACCAGGCCGTGATTGCGATCGGTAATGTGCGGCTGTTCGAGGAGGTGCAGGCGCGGACCAAGGAACTTGCAGCCTCGCTCGACGAATTGCGCACCGCGCAGGACAGGCTGGTGCAGACCGAGAAGCTCGCCTCGCTCGGCCAACTCACCGCCGGTATCGCCCACGAGATCAAGAACCCGCTCAATTTCGTCAATAATTTTTCAGCGCTATCGGCAGAATTGGTCGATGAGCTTAACGACACGCTCAAACCCGCCGCACTGGAGAGCAAGATGCGGCTGGAGGTAGACGACCTGACGGAAATGCTGAAAGACAACCTCGAAAAGGTTGTTCAACACGGCAAGCGCGCGGATTCCATCGTGAAAAACATGTTGCTGCACTCTCGCGAAGGTTCCGGCGAGCATCGCCCCGCCGACATCAACGCGATCGTCGATGAGAGCTTGAACCTGGCTTATCACGGTGCCCGCGCAGAAAAGCCTGGATTCAGTATCGCTTTGCAACGCGATCTCGATCCGTCCATTGGCATGGCTGATGTCTATCCGCAAGAGATCACGCGAGCCCTGCTCAATCTGATATCGAACGGATTCTACGCTACGACGAAACGCAAAGTGGAAGCTGGTGACGGCTTCGAGCCAATACTTTCCGCTACTACGAAGAACCTCGGAGGCAAGGTTGAAATCCGTATTCGCGATAACGGGACTGGCATCCCGAAAGAGGTCAAAGAGAAAATATTCAACCCGTTCTTCACAACTAAACCCTCGGGCGAAGGTACCGGGCTTGGCCTGTCGATGTGCCACGACATCATCGTAAAGCAACACGGCGGCAGCATAGATGTCGAGACGGAACCCGGACTTTTCACTGAGTTCAAGATCGTGTTGCCGCGGACGAACCAAAGGTAATCCGCCCTCGAGTTCACCGGCTGACAGCGTCAAATTTGCTGCGGTGCATGATTCCGTTCATGGCACAACTCGGACATGGCGCGATGTCCGAGTTGAGTCCGTTATGCGTACAAAAACGGACATGGAATATGTGCCCGTTATTGCTACCGGGGGTTTAATTCTCCCTCATGCATCCCCACATAGTATCCATGGCCCAATGGCAAAAGTCCTTTAGCCGAGAACCCACTAAGACCAAGGCTGAGCTGCGTGAGATGCTGACTGAGGCCGTCCGCAATACGCAGGCTGAGAATAAGCGCCTGCAACAGGCCAAGATAGATCGTGGCAAAAAGGCAGCCTAACTCATATCTGAGTGCAAGAACCTCGGCTGGCCAAGCCCCCCAAGGCCCCCACCTAGCCGGGAGTTCCGACACAAGCGGCCTCGGCACGCGGTCCGCGCCGGGGCCGTTTCTGTGCATATGCCCTACCTAACCTCGCTCAATTCATCATGCGTTTACAAAAGAACCCTAAGACGCACCCAACGGGTTGCGAACGATGAATGATTTGAAACAGAAATTTGATGCATCGACGGTCGCCGTTATGCGGCAGGCGTTGAACGAGGTCGTCATCGACCATCGTTTTTTGATGCGAAAGTCTGTCACGCCGCTTGAAGTGGCGGAGCATATTCTTCAGCAGGCGGCGTTGGGCGTGCGCGACCTCAACCGGCTGAAAAGCTCTGCACTTGAGAAATTGGCTACCGCTTGGTGAGCGTACCTCCGCGCTTGGCTTGGTGAAGCAACGGGACAGCGGAGCTGATTGCAATCATCCGACCTTTGGGTGTATTGCAATGAGCATGTGGGATGCCGCCAGCGTTGCACTCCTCAAAAAACTCTGGGCCAGCGGCCACAGCGCCGCGCAGATCGCCACTCGACTAGGACACAGCCGCAACGCGGTGTGCGCCAAGTTGCTGCGCATGGGCTTGAAGCGCGGCCACAAGCCGCCCACCGCCAAACCCAAGATCGTGTCGATGCCGAAGCGAAAGCCAGCGCTGTTGGCGGCCTGTATTCGCCCGGTTCATAAGGTTGTTTCTACGCGCAAGCCAGTATTGAAGCAGCCTGAGGAACTCACCAAGTCACAGCTGAATGCAATGCTGGCCGAGGCCGCCGCTAACACGGCGCGACTGCTTCGATGATGCCTTGCCTGGGAGGAGCGACAACATGACCCCACGCATCCCCGAGGAATTTTCCACCAGCTTCTGGAGTTCATTCGTGATCACGGGCAACACGATGCCGCCCCGAGATCATCCTGATGAAGACGACGAGGACGAAGAGGAGGAGGAGGACCGCGCTGACGAACCGCCGGTCGTGCGCGAGCCGGACGAAGACTAGAGCATGATTTCCCACGCAAAAGCCGCCAAGGTTTCCCTCGACGGCTCAGCCGTTGCGTTGCGCTTGCGTGGAGGTGTGCTGCTTCGAGCGGTGCTCGAACGCGGCCTGTGTCTGCCTCGCCATGGGTCGCACGGCCTCAATGAGGCGTCCGGCGTTGCCAATGTGTCGGGCCAACGATCCCCGATAGTTACGATATGTTACCAGCACTGCTGCTGATCAAGCCAGCGTTGCTGTCCTATAGATGAAATCGATGCGCGCCAACGAGATGATCGAATGAGGTTCTCGACTTCCGGTATTGGCACTTCTCGGACATGGCGTGATGTCCGACTTCAGTCCCGCTATGCGCTCCATAGCGGACATCGGGCAGCGACTTTCAACAGCGCTCCAAGCCCACCGACACGCACCTTGCCTCCAAGGTGCATGCGTCGATTTCGACGACGCTCCTGAGCAAACCGATGAGTTGATCCTGTGAGATGGGTCCCACAGTCTCCTGTCCCTCCGCGTAGTACCAATCCGATTTATCTCCAGGAATTTTTTCAGATGACACATGGCACTCCTAATCATCAGCAGGGAATTCCTCAAATTCTTCGATGAGCGTATCGCTCATATGTTGGAGATGCCCCATGCTCGAGATTTTCTCGATGGCGCTATATGACAAGAAGGAGCAATTCTCGTAGAGCGGTCCTCGATCTAGCAACGAAAAGACTGGTCGTTTTATCTCTCGCAATACTTTTGCTCGTTTGTCATCCGGTGCAACGATGTGAAGCCTGATGTCCATGTTGGGTTGCAGCGCCAAGAGGTCTGCCATTCTCAACAAGCCAGAATAGATGGCAGTTGTGTGCTCGACTTCAAACGCCCGTGCCATCGATCTGTTGCGCATCCAAATTACGTCGATCTGTTCAATAGTCTTTAGGGTAATGTCGTCATAGTTGAGTGGAAGTTGGTTCAAGAATGACCCGTGGAGAGTGGGTGAGACTTGGTCTAAAACAGCTTGCTTGTCGTTGCGTGGTATCCAAACGCGAAATCCCATCTCAATGCCAATGCGGGCGAGAGTTGCCTGCATCTTCAAGGAAGTCCGGAAATCGAGTTTCTCATCAGTCGACGACTCTTCAGCTTGCTCTGCGGGTGGTTCCTCGTCCGGCGCATCGACGGGCACCTCGACGAGAACTGTACGGTCAGCAGCGGTCACCGTCTTCCGCTCAGAAAGTAATTGTTCGTCACGTCCCGTCAGTGGATACAGGCGACGGGTCTCATTCTGCTCCTTCAACACCGCGCTTAAAATCTCACCGTCATCACTTGAAATGCGGCGGAGTGAGCTACGCAGCCCAGCGAACTGAGCCCATCCAACGGATTTCAAAGCAAGGTCACGCGTGAAGGATATCCGAGGGGGTGAGCGTCTTCCAGCTTGCGGCCAACATGGGGACGTCCGTTGAGATGCTGGAGGACTTCTACGGGAAGAAACGGATGCGGGATCCGAAGACGGCGACCGAGGTGACGAAGCATCGGAACACTGAGAGGATGCGATAACTGTGCGATCAAGTTTTACTCGGTAAAACTGCCTACACGGTTGAATCCTCGCTCCGACCCCCGCACCGTTGCCACACGCTCGGGATGTTCCGCTCGTAACCGTCAACCACCAGCGACTGTTCACAGCTTACGGCTTTGCTCTATCCTCAGTAACCAGGGAGGTGGGGCATGGCTAAAACTAAGATTTCAAGCACGGATTTGATTTGGATTTTTCGTGAGAAGCTTGCGTCGTTTGGCGACTGCGAGCCGAGTATCCCGATCGCGATCGTCCCCGATCGAGAAGGGTGGACAGCCGTGACGAACGCCTGGGCGCGGTCCAGACATCCAGTTTCGGGCAGGCGAATGGAGCAGATCCAGAAGCAGCTTCGTCTGGTGTACGTTCTGCAGAATTGATCCGGTCGAGCAGCCTTGAGGTCGATCTGGCCGAGTTCTTCCAGCGGCGTTCCAGGTCCGGCTCTCGCAGGAAGGCCGACTAGAATCCCGGCCGGCCCGGTCCGCCCCCTTTAAGGCCCGACGGCCTTCCCCTGTCCTCCCCCCTGACATCAGTTTAGGGCTGCCCCCCTCCTAGAAGACCGGGAGCCCCAGGGTGGACATCGACCGAAGGCAATTATTGGTTGGTACGGTTTGCGCTGCCTTGACCGGTGCCGTCGGAGAAAGGGGCGTCGGCCCTAGCCTCGTTGATCCTGATGTATCGGGCACTGAGGGATGGCATCCCCTGACCCGCTCCCTCCTCGAACGCGCCCGGAGGATCAGCCGGGACCGTCGTGCTCCTGACCGAGCCATGGTCGAACGGGCCATCCGCCAGTTCGCCGACACGTCGGGCTCGACCAAACCTCTTATTATAAAATGGATGGATACCCCGACGAACGCGTTCGACCATCTAAGTCGGTTCGGCCTCGACGCGCTCCTCAACATGGGAACGGCGAGTTTCTGGCATCGGGCTCAGCCTCCGGCATCGCGTGACGAGGAAACGTTCGACCGGGCCTTCAAAGTCCGGATTTTGGCGAACGAACTCCTCGGCGTGGAAAGTCATGACCGGACCCTAATGGCTCCGAAACTGCTTGCGAAGTCCCAAGCGATATCGGCGAACCTGTCGGCCGAGGAAGTGTTCTGGGTCAGGGCCGTCTCGGCTCAGCTCGGGTGGCTGGAAACCTCGATCGCCGACGCTGCGGCACAGGCAGTTTCGAACGTCGAACTGCTATTGAGCACCGGAGTGCCTGAAGGGTCGATGGCGATAGATCATCAGTTGAAGGTCTTCGAGTCTTATGAACGCGGCCTGATGGCTACGTGGGAGACGCCAGACGCGCTGTTCTGTGTGCCGAGATTCTTGGTTTAAGTCACTCGGGCATTCGGCCCTGGCCACAGCGTTCGGCCATGTCCGTTGTTGGGGGCAGAGCGGAAGTCATTTGCTCACGGTGAGTATTTCCGAGTTTGACCCATCTCGGACATTTAGTCTGAGCGATCTGTGTTGCTACCTGCCGGTTCAGAAAATGCTCTAACTTCCGCCTCCGTAGGTGAGTGACGCTGTCCTTATTTGAGGGCCGGTGTCCTAAGTTTCATTTTTATGTCGACTCCCGGACATAAGGGGAATCTAATAAATTTCATCACCGCCCCGATCTCGGCCTTCATCGGTGACTGAGAGTGTTGTGCTCCCGCCTGATCCAAGGTGGAAGCATCATGCCCCAAATTCAGCGCAGCCAAGTTCAGATTAGCAAGTTGAGGTGCCGCTTCGAAATGACAGCGGCAGATGCGCCTTCAAGTCATGAGTTCTGCGTGTTTGATTTCCCCGAGTGCGAGGGATGCCCGAAGGCGCTGCACACCGTCCGGACGGTGGGAAGTTCGGAAGACCCCATGAAGTCGGAGGCGTTGCGCGCATGGGTTGCGCGCGCATCCCGCCAAAAAAATGGTTTTTCGCTCCAATCAGGGAGGTCACTATGGAGAAGTACCTTCACAGGGAGAACCTGGCCCTGTTCAAGAAACGTCTCGCTGAACCGCACAATGACGCGGAGCGGGAAGTGCTTTTGAAGTTGCTGGCGGATGAGGAGGCGAAAGAACCGCCGCCGCAGAAGCGCTAGTGCATGCTCGATCTCTAATTCTCTTTACATTGGGCGATCTTCCGGCCCCCTCCGAAGCTCAGTGTAAGCGCCCCGCTCAGTATCCCCCTACTGGGCGGGGCTACTCTTATTGGCCACCTCAGTTGGCGGCCTCTTTCATTTCAAGCAGCCAGGTAATGTCGCCCTTTGGCACCCTTGCGACGTGTCGGCGGGTCCGCAATGCGGTCGCTGTTAGGGGGAAGAGCGAACCTAGGTCGGACTCGCGGGAGCTCCTTGTTCTGAATCAAAGCGGGTCCTTGATCTTGTCTAAGATCGGTAAAATGGCGGCTATTCAAAAAACTGAGGTTCAACCCGGCAACCGGTTGCTGGGTTTGCTGTCGCGCAGGGATTACGAGCGGCTTCGGCCGCACCTTCACCGTATTCCGTTGAAGTACCGGCAATCCCTCTACGGTGCGAACAAGCCCATTGGTTCTGTCTATTTCATCGAAACCGGCGTTGGGTCGCTGGTGAATACCATGGCGAATGGCCAGGCAGCCGAGGTCGGAACGATCGGCAATGAAGGCATCGTGGGCCTGCCGTTGGTGTTGGGCGACGACCGGGCCCCCACCAGCGTCTACGTCCAGGTGCCCGGCGCTGGTCTGAGCATGAAGACCGCTCTGTTTAAAAAAGAACTGGCGCGCAGCGCGTCGATGCGCGCGGTGATGCTCCGCTATACTCACGCCTTCTTCAACCAGGTCGCCCAGTCTGCGGCGTGCAACCACTTTCATTCCCTTGAGCAGCGATGCTGCCGCTGGCTGCTGATGACGCATGACCGCATGCACGCGGATGAATTTTTGCTCACCCAGGAATTCCTGGCCATGATGTTGGGAGTGCAGCGAACCGGCGTGACCGCCGCGGCGGGCGCCCTGCAGCGGGCCGGACTCATCCGCTACAGTCGCGGCAACGTCACAATGCTCGATCGCAGTGGGCTGATCCGCCGCTCCTGCGAATGCTACGGCGTTTCAAAAAAAGAGTTCGATCGTTTGCTCGGCGAACCGCAAAGCGGCAGGCGTAGCTGCGTGAGAGGCAAGCGGCGGGCCCGGGTGGACGCCGCACCTGCTTTGATCCTAGTCAACATGCTGCCGAGGCCCCGTGCCATACTTAAACTTAACTAGAGACAGGCGAGGTAAGTGATGAGGTGCGTGGTAACTCTGAAGGACGGCGACGCGATGGAAAGAGCGATGGGGGCGCTAGCGAAGTATAGATACACCGCAGGTGGCGAGCAGACCGCTCCTTCGGGACATCCAAGAGAGTGGAGCAGGTGGCTTCTTGAGATTAACTCGGCAGAATTCGAGACGATCCGCGACCACGTCGATGATGGTGATATTGTTGATATGAAGCCCGTCAACGAGCGAGCAAGCTCCGAGATCCACTAGAGACATTGAGGCTGATCTTCATATTGCATCGCAGTGGCCGGTTTTGACCACCTACGCAAACATCCGGAGTTTTGGTGAGCGGCCGCCACTGGCATATTGCACACCATGGCTCAGCCTATCGTATTCAAATGTCCCCAAACTGGGATGAACGTGCAGCATTGGCTGGCCGACGCGCCAGTGGATGCAAAGGACAGGCACTCATCCGTGACTTGCCCGGCCTGCGCCAAGCTGCACTTCATTCACAATTCGACAGGTAAGTTGTTAGGGGACCGAGTTAAGTAGGCCGCCTCTGTTAAACGCCGCCAGCATTATTCAGCTTGGTGGCGTTGTGCGTTTCAGGGTGTTCTAAGTTGAAATGCACGCGGTGCCTTCATTCCCTGCCTGCCACTGGGAAAGCAAAATTCTTTTTTTGTCAACTCCCTGACACAATGGGAATCTAGTATATTTCGTCATCGTCCCGCAGAGATTACCTGCCACTGAATTTACTTCCGAACGAGACCAGCCGATTGGTTTTTTCAATTGCCGACGTCTCCCAAATCAATCTTTTGTCGGACGCGTCTATCGCCGCCGACCTTCCGCTAGCGTAATAACGCCGGCAGCCACCACGACAATAACGATGACAGTGGCAAGCACCTCCGCCGAGGCCGGGGTCTCCGTAACAGTTGCGCCAAAGCTCAAGCATGCGCTGGCCTCTCTCAGAGCGCGCCCACAGCCGATAAATTCCACTCTGTCGAAAGGACGCGTCTTTGCGACCAAAAATACAATGCTACGTCTCGTCGCGCGCGTTTTGATCGCGTGGCAATGTGCACCATTCCTTAGCGCAACTGAAACGTTAGTCTGCGTCGGATCCTAAGGGAAAGTTAACATCATGGGTTTACAAAAGAGCTCCAAAGACGCGGCAACAATTGGGGCTGCGACGATGAATGATCTGAAGCAAAAATACGATGCATCGATGGTAGCCGTCATGAGGCAGGCGCTGAACGAGGTCGTCATGGATCGTCGCTTCGTCATCCGAAAGTCTGTCACGCCCCTTGAAGTGGCGGAGCATATACTTCGACAGGCGGCGTCCGGCGAACGCGACCTAAACCGTCTGAAAAGCTCTGCATTCGAGAAACTGGGTGGCGCTGCCTGAGGCACACCCCGCGCTTATGCCCGGCAAAGCACGGACCACGGGGCTGCATCACATGCCCGAAATTCAGCCTGGCCAGCATCAGCCCGTCAGCGTGCGGTGCCAATTCACGATGACCGCAGCAGACAGGGATTCGAGCCATGAGTTCTGCGTACTGAGTTTTCCCGGGTGCGAGGGATGCCCAAATGCGATGCACCTCATCAAGACGGTTGGAAGCTCGGAAGACCCCATGAAGTCGATGGCTTGGAGCGGTTGGATTGCAGGCGCTTCCCGCCCCAAAAAGTAGCTTTGCGCATAAGCATGGAGGTCCGCTAATGGAGAAATTCGTTCACCAAGAAAACCTCGCCCTGTTGGAGAAGCGTCTCGCGGAGCCGCACACAGACGCGGAGCGAGAGGTACTCCTGAGGTTGCTGGCAGAAGAGCAGGCGAAAGAGCCTCTGCCGAAAAATGGAAATCTCAAGCCGCGTTGATCTGTCCCGTCGATATGGCACAGGTCGCATTCGTTAAAT
>CAWGSB010000023.1:0-160819 GCA_963825105.1 uncultured Alphaproteobacteria bacterium | reverse complement strand
ACGCCGCCGCACATCTCGAAGCCCTCGGCAATCCGACCCGGCTGAAAATCTACCGCACGCTGATTCGCGCGGGCGCCGCCGGGCTGCCGGTCGGACGCCTGCAGGACAGGCTGAAGATCGCGCCCTCCACCCTCTCCCACCACATCAAGGCGCTGGTGGTGGTGGGCCTGGTCACGCAGGTCCGCGAGGCCACGACGCTCGTCTGTCACGCCAACTACGAAGTGATGCAGGGGCTGGTGAATTTCCTGGTCGCCGAATGCTGCGCCGAGTTGACCGAAAGCAAGGACGCCAGGACGGCCGCGTGACTTTTTCTTTGGCCGATATTTTTATATTTCTAGAAGAATAGGACAATCCGGAAGCCAACGAACAGGAGGATGCGATGGAAAAGACCAATATTACCGAAGTGGTACGCGAGAAATACGCCCAGGCGGCGCTGCGGGCAGGAGGTACATGCTGCGGCGGCGGTGCAATGGCCAACGTCAGTCCGATTACATCCAATCTCTACGATCAGACCCAGATGGAAACCCTTCCGGAAGCGGCATTGCTCGCCTCCCTGGGCTGCGGCAACCCGACCGCATTGGCCGAACTCAGGCCTGGCGAGACAGTGCTCGATCTCGGGTCCGGTGGCGGCATAGACGTTCTTCTTTCGGCTCGCCGGGTTGGCCCGGCGGGCAAGGCCTACGGGCTCGACATGACGGACGAGATGCTGGAACTCGCGCGGGAAAATCAGCGCAAGGCGGCCGCCCGCAACGTCGAGTTTCTCAAAGGCCAGATCGAAAATATCCCGCTTCCGGACAACTCCGTCGACGTCATCATATCGAACTGCGTCATCAACCTTTCCGCTGACAAGGACCGCGTCCTGCAAGAAGCCTTCCGGGTACTGCGGCCTGGGGGGCGCTTCGCCGTTTCCGACGTCGTGACGCGCGGGCAGATCCCCGAGAACTTGCGCAAGAACGCGCTGCTCTGGATCGGCTGCATTGCCGGCGCGCTTGATGAAAGCGACTACCGCGCCAAACTCGCCGCTGCGGGCTTCGATCACATCGGAATCGAGCCGACGCGCGTGTACAACATCGAGGATGCGCGCGGGTTTCTGACGGAGAAAGGCGTCGACATCGACGCCATAGCACCACAGGTCGACGGAAAATTCATGAGCGCCTTTGTGCGGGCGACGAAACCTGCCTCAGCCCCGCAACGATGAAGCATGGAGGGTAGCATGTTGGCGCACGTTCCCATCGGACGATGCTGCTCCAGACCTCGCTTCAATGCCGTCGGCGGATTTGATGAGCGCGTTCGGCCCTACCAGTTGAGGCCAGCGTTGCGCCGAAAGCTGCGCTCGATCGCCGCCGATATCGCCGGCGACCGTGAGGCCGCCGGATGGACCGAACAGGTGCTGCCGGAAACCGGCGTCTGCAACCGGCCGGCCGCGAGTGATGCGAATAATTGCTGTGGTGGCCCGGCATTATCGGCTGTTGACGCCTGCTGCATGGCGGATGCAAATGCCAGGCAACAGGGCAAGACGGGGTGCGGCTGCGCGTCCTGAAGCGTTTTCAAGCGAAGTGGGTACCGGTTCGCGTGAAGAAAGCGCGTCAAACAAGAACTTGGAGCCTTCGGTTCTGATTCAATCGGAATCGAAGACTCCAAACGCACGAGGTGAGCGGCATTAGGCTAGAAGGTCGGTCCGTTATCGTCGCGATGTGCGTGGGGCAGCTTGGCAGCCTGCTTCCTCACGTCGTCGTGCCCTCTATTCTAGCCGCGTTCCTGATTCCGGAATGGCATTTGAGCGGCGCGCAGGCCGGCCTGCTCGCGGGTTCCGGCGCCGCCGGCTACATGTGCGCCGTGCCGGTGCTGGCGACGCTGACCGATCGCATCGACGCGCGCAAAATACTGATCGCGGGCTCCGGCTTGAGCGCGCTCGGCACGGCGCTGTTCGGCCTGTTCGCCACAGACCTCTGGTCGGGCGCGTTCTTCAACGCGGTGGCGGGCGTCGGCTTTGCCGGCGCCTACATGCCCGGGCTCAAGGCGCTGACCGACCGCCTTGCGCCCGGCGAGACATCGCGCGCGATCACGCTCTACACCTCGAGCTTCTCGTTCGGCGTCGGCCTGTCCTTCCTGATCTCCCAACTGGTCGCGGACGGTTTTGGCTGGCAGGCCGCCTTCCTGGTGACGGCCTTTGGTCCGCTGGTCATGCTGACGGTCTGCTTCCTGCTGCGGCCGGTCGAGCCGAAACCCGCGCAGGGCCGCCTGCTGGATTTTGCGCCGGTGTTCCAGAACACCAAAGCGATGGGTTTTGTTCTTGGCTATGGCGCGCACTGTTTTGAGCTCTACGGCATCAGGACCTGGATCGTCGCGTTCTGGACGTTTGTCACGCTCAGGAACCCGGACTCCTCGATTTTAACTCCCGTTGTCGTCAGCGTGCTGTTCTCCGTGCTCGCGATGCCCGCGAGCATTCTCGGCAACGAATTTGCAATCCGGATCGGCCGGCACCGCGCGATCACCGCCGTGATGATCGCTTCCGCGGCGGTGGCGCTGCTGATCGGATTTTTCGCCGACCGGTCGCCCTGGTTCCTGCTGCCCCTGATCATGGCCTATGCCATCACGGTGCCGGCCGACTCCGGCGCATTGACCTCGGGCATGGCGATGGCCGCAGAGCCCAGCTATCGCGGCGCGACGATGGCGACGCATTCGACCATAGGCTTCAGCCTGTCGGCGCTTGGCGCCTGGGTCGTCGGCGTCGCGCTGGATGCGGCGGGCGGCCCGCTTGATGCCTCGGCCTGGATGGCGGCGTTCACCGTGCTGGCGGCGGGCATCCTGCTGGGTCCGGTGGCGCTCTACTGGTCCAGAAGAGCGGCGCTGCAGCCATGAGCGGACGCCAGCTTCCGATCATTCTGGCGCTCGGCACCACGCAAACGCTGGCGTGGGCCTCCAGCTACTATCTGCCCGCGATCCTGGCCGACCCGATCGCGCGCGACCTCGGTGTTTCCTCGAACTGGATTTTTGCGGCCTTCTCGGCGTCGCTGGTGATCTCGGCGATGCTCGGCCCGCGCGTCGGCCGGCAGATCGATCTGGTCGGCGGCAGGTCCGTGCTGTCGTTTTCCAATCTGACGCTGGCCGCGGGCCTGGCGCTGCTCGGCGCCACCTATTCGATTCCCGTGCTCGTGATCGCCTGGCTGCTGCTCGGCGTCGGCATGGGAGCTGGCCTCTATGACGCCGCCTTCGCCGCGCTCGGGCGCATCTACGGCGATTCAGCGCGCCGCTCGATCACCGGCATCACGCTGCTCGCGGGTTTTGCGTCTACCGTGGGCTGGCCGCTGACGGCTTTGGGCCTGGAAAGCATCGGCTGGCGCAACACCTGCTTCGCCTGGGCGGCCGCGCACATCCTGATCGGCCTGCCGATCAACTTTTTCATGCTGCCGCCCGTGAAGGGCGCCAAGGCGGCGGTCGCGGCGGCGGCATCGACCAAACCGCACATCCCGATCGACCGGGCCATGATCCTGCTGGCGTTCGCCTTCGCCGCGGCCTGGAGCGTCACCGGCGCGATGGCGGCGCATCTGCCGCGCATTCTGGAGGCCGCCGGCGCCACCACCGTGCAGGCGGTAGCGGCCGGCGCCCTGATCGGGCCGGCGCAGGTCGCTGCCCGCATCGTGGAGGCGAGTTTTCTGAGCCGCTATCATCCGCTGCTGTCGACCCGGCTCGCCTGCCTGACGCACCCGATCGGCGCCGTCGTCGTGGCGCTTGTCGGCGGCGGGGCGGCAAGCGCGTTCGCGATCTTCCACGGCACCGGCAACGGCGTGCTGACCATCGCGCGCGGCACGCTGCCGCTGGCGATCTTCGGCCCGCAAAATTATGGCTACCGGCTCGGCATCATCGGCGCGCCGGCGCGGATGGCGCAGGCCGCCGCTCCCCTGGCGTTCGGTCTTTTGATCGACAGCATGGGCAGCCGCGTCCTGATCGTCTCCTCCGCGCTCAGTCTCTCCGCGCTCTTGGCGCTGTCGCTTCTGCGCAAGGAACCGGTGGCGTCCTGATGTGAACGCGTCCGGAGCATTTGCCCCTTCCAATTCCGCAGCATTTCAAGCAAAACCACGGCATGGAAAACCAGAGCGGGTCGGCCGACGGATTCAGAGGGCTTGTGAAGTGGGCGATGACGTCGCCGCAGGCGATCGCGGTCTATCTCGTCGCGCTTTTCCTGGTGGCCGGATTGTCGTTCTACGTCGGGACGCTGAAGCCGAAGAAGGCGGTCGGCCTCGGTCCGCCGCCCGTCTCCGTCCCGCGCAACTGAAGAACCACTCCTTTCGTCATGGCCGGGCCTTGACCCGGCCATCCACGTCTTCGCTTCGGCGATTTGATCAGGACGTGGATGCCCGGCACATCTAGCGCCAAGACGCGCTTCGCGCTTTTGGCCGGGCATGACGGTGCAGACAGAGGAAGGTCCAAATGACCAGTGACACGACGCCTGCGATCGTCCGCATCGATCCGCCCGAACTCGGCATCCCGCCCGGCTACTCGCAAATCGTCGACGTCAACGCCGGCCGCATCATTTTCATATCAGGCCAGACCGCGCTCGACCGCGACGGCAATGTGGTCGGCAAATCCGATTTCGCCGCCCAGGCCGCCCAGGTGTTTCGCAATCTCGCCATCGCGCTGGAGGCGAGCGGATGCACGGCGGCCAATCTGGTGAAGCTGACGGTGTTTCTCACCGACATGAAAAATCTCGGGCTCTATCGCGAGGCGCGCAACCGCTTCTTCGCCTCGGTCACGCCGCCGGCGGCGCCCGCGGTGACCCTGGTCGAGGTGTCGAAACTCTACGGCGCGGATTTCATGATCGAGATCGAGGCCATCGCGGCGGTATGACGCTCCCGGGCTTCTTGCGAGCCGGGCCATCGCCGGCATACCTCAAGACCGGGGACATCGCAGCCTCCCCATGAAATGGCGATCCCATTCAAGCGCTGCTCGCCCTTGCTGGAGCGAGCACATGGGTTTCTCGAAAACGTTGTCACGCACCCGGAATTTCGAGGCCAAGGTCATGGGCAAGCCGTCGTGGAGGCGGCGCTCGCCGCGGCCTGGAGCAAGGGTTGTTACCACATCCTCTTGCAGACCGGCCGAAAGACCCTCGCGTGCATCGCTTCTATCAGCGCTGCGGCTTCGAGCCGGGCCTCAGGGTCGGTTACGTCGTCCGCCGCCCGGCAACCGCCTCGGCGCAAAAGTCGGAGCAGTCGTAGAGCGGCCTCACGCGCGCACCGGAACCCGGTTCCGCCCGGACACGCGTTTGCCGCGCGCCGGCCACGACTTGCGCACGTTTTGCGTGCAAACAGCCCCGTTCAACTTCCGGTCCTGATCGTCCATGCCCAAGACGAAGCTACGCGCGGCGACGATTCTCGCCGAATTCGAGCAATCCCAGACCGAGCTTGTCGGCAAGGCCGTGATCCTCACCGACGGAAAGGCCGGGACCGTCGATAGAGTTTGGCTTGATGAATTGCACGGCCTGCGCATCACCATCAGGGGCCATGACGGCAAATGGCCGATCTCCACCATCAAACTCGCCCAGAGCTAGGCCCGGCGAATATGCGCCGCGCCGACCGGAACCAATCCGCCGCACCGCGCTTGATTCACCGTTCCGCAGCGCCGGAGTTCGCAAATGCCGAAACCGACCGCCTGGAAGCCGATGATCGTGCCGTATGGCGCGGATCAAACCGTCTACCTCGTCGTCGACCGGCTCAGTCGGCAGGGCGGCGTCTGCCGCGAAACCGAGATTGAGCGGACGGACATCGAAACCATCATCGCCGAGCTGTTCTCGGGGCAGTTCAATAACCCGGTCCGCGTTGTGGCCTTCAACACGCTTGAGCATTGGGCGAAGGACGTCTCGCCGGATGTTGCCGCCGAAATCCAGACTCGTTGCGACATCGAAGGCGCCGCCGTTCCCGAGCATATCCGGGACTTCGTCGCCCGCTGCACCGAGCCGGAGCGGCGGCCGGCGCTGCAGTTGGCCTGACCGGAAAAGCGCCTCACCGCTTGCGCTGCTTCCGTCGTCGCGATCCAGATCCCGGCGAACACCGCGACGCAGCCCGACGACGAGATTGGGCGTGATCGGCTCGCCGACGAGTTGGGTGGCGAGCAGTCCCGCCGCGATCGGGTTGACGGTCATGGTGGAGGCGACGCGCGTCGGCGTCGCCCGCTCCAGCGCCATGACCCACAGGATGAACGCCAGCGCGCCGCCGCCGACGCCGAGATAGACGCCGGCAATCCATTGCGAAGTGCCGAAGCTGCGCAGCGCCGCGATGCTGCCGGTCAGCGTTCCCGTCAGGATCAGCGCGGCGGCGCCCGCGCCCATGCCGACGGTCAGGAAACCGAGCGCGCTCGATCGCTGGATGAACGGGCGCGACAGCACGTTGTAGAAGGCCATGCAAAACACCGCGCCGGTCATGATGAGCTCGCCCCGCCACGCGCCTGACGGCGCGGCCGACAGGCCGGATGCCAGCGCCGCGTCGACGCCGAGCACGGCGACGCAGACGCCCGCCGTCTTCCGCATCGTCAGCGGCTCGACGCCGAGCAGCGCCCCGACCACCATGGTGTGCAGCGGCAACGTCGCCAGCGCGAGGCTGGCGCGGGCGGCGGTCGTGTAGCCGATCGCAATGTTATAGAGGACGAAGAACAGCCCGAAGAAGCAGAGCCCGAGCGCCGCGACGGCGGGCCAATCGCGACGCGGGGCCAGCGTACCCGCAAGCAACAGCGCGATCGGCAGCAGGCAGGCAAAGCCAATTCCCCAGCGCAGGATGGCGAGCGTGACCGGATCGGCGTTGCCGACGAGATAGCGGGTGATCGCCGCCGCCGACCCGCCGAGGCAGCTCGACACCAGTGCGATCGCCACCCCGATCCATTCGCTCACCCCCTTCTCCCGTGTCTCCGCCGCAGCGCGGTGCGGCGCGCGCTCTCTCAGTCGTAGAACGAAGGCGACATCTTCAGGTATCGCGCTGCGCCTTGTCGTGGTTGATCCAGAGCTGCGCCTTTTCCTTCGCCAGCGTCGTCCGCGATCTTCTGCATCGAGGCCAGCGTCGCTTCCTTGTTGAAGTTGATGGAAGGAACCCTGCGGTTGTCCCAGTTATCCCTGAAATGGGCGGCGTCGCCGGAAAGCACGACCGCGCCGGTCTTCGGCAGCTTCACCAGCAATGACTGATGACCCGGCGTATGTCCGGGCGTCGACAGGATGGTCACGCTGCCGTCGCCGAACACGTCACGGTCCCCTTCCAGTTTTGTCACGGGATGCTCCGGCTTGAATCGCGGCGTATTGTTGGGACCCGGCCATTCGTATTCGGCTTTCTGCACATAGAGCATGGCGGTGGGAAACAGCTCGACATTGCCGACATGGTCGGGATGGGTATGCGACACAGCCATCGCCTTGATATCAGCAGGCTTGACCCCGAGCTGGTCGAGCTGAGCCGCCAGCGTCTTCGGCCGGCGCCAGTGAATGGCCTTCGGATCTGGTGGCGCCAGCCCGTTCGGCATCGCCGCTACCGCGTCGGGGATGCCGGTGTCCCACAGAAACCAGCCCTGCGCGTGCTTGACGAGATAGCAGGTGTCGACGAAATCCATCGACTTGCCTTCGTTGACGCCGGGAGACCAGCGCGAAATATCGCCGGCAACGCCTTCGCCGCAATCGAGAATGTAAAGTTTTTCGACCCCTGGCTTGCTCGACTGCGCCTGGCCGGGATCGACCGACGCAACGACCGACAGCAGCGCGGCAACGAAAACGCTCGCTCGCTTCATCTCATTTCTCCCCCAAGGACAGACGCGGAATATCACGCCGATGGAGCGGATGTTAGTTCAACGCGGCTTTTCCATCCATCCCGCGCGTGGCGCGAAGCAGATGGCGGCAAGTGTCAGCAGCATCGACAAATGCGACCAGGCGGTATCGGACAGGCCTCCGTGCCAACACTTCGGCGGCAGCACGTCGCCGCCGTGCCCGCGCGTCGAACATCAGGTCGAACCATGCCTGCTGGTATCCCCAACCGTTCCGACGCCGGGAACCTGCGCGAACTGCATTGACAGCCCGCGCCGGTTTGGCTGTAATAGGGTTATGGGGGTTCTGCGATCCCCCCACGAGGCGACATGCCCAAGTATCGCGTCCCGTATCTCTTTGCGAGGGCGCATCCATGTCATCCCCCACAACGATATCTACAGACAAACTTGCCCGACTGATCGGCACGCCGCATACGCCTGTGCTGATCGACGTCCGCACCGAGGAAGACTTTGCCGCCGACCCGCGGCTGATTCCCGGCGCGGTCAGACGTAGCTACGAGACCGCCGCCGAATGGGGCGAGGAATTTTCGGGGCGTTCGGCCGTCGTCGTCTGCCTGCGCGGCGCGAAGCTCGCCCAGGGCGCCGCGGCCTGGCTGAGGCAGCTCCGTGTCGAGGCCGAGTCGCTCGAAGGCGGCTTCGAGGGCTGGAAGGACGCCAAACTCCCCTTGGTGTCGGCGTCCAAACTGCCCCCGCGCGACGCGCAGGGCCGCACCGTCTGGGTCACCCGCGCGCGGCCGAAGATCGACCGCATCGCCTGTCCCTGGCTGATCCGGCGCTTTGTCGATCCAAACGCGGTGTTCCTGTACGTGGCGCCGTCGGAGGTGGTCGCGGTCGGCGAGCGCTTCAACGCCGTCCCCTTCGACATCGAAAACGTGTTCTGGAGCCATCGCGGCGAACTCTGCACCTTCGACGTGATGGTCGAGGAGTTCGGGCTGGCGACGCCGCCGATGCTGCGGCTGGCGACGATGGTGCGGGCCGCCGATACCGGACGGCTCGATCTCAGTCCGGAAGCGCCCGGCCTGCTGGCGGCCTCGCTCGGCCTGTCGCGGATGTACGATGACGATCTCGAGCAGCTCGAGGCCGGCATCGTGCTGTACGATGCGTTGTACCGCTGGTGCCGCGACGCGACGGGCGAGACCCATAACTGGCCCACCAACAAGGCGAAGCCGTGATCGATATTACCGCAAACGAGACGAATACCGAAGCTGATGCCGGCCACGGCATCAGCTTCGGCGAGGCCTTCCGGGTCTGGTCGCGGGTCGCCGTACTGAGCTTCGGCGGCCCGGCCGGGCAGATCGCGGTGATGCACCGCATCCTGGTCGAGGAAAAGAACTGGATTTCGGAAAGCCGTTTCCTGCACGCGCTGAACTACTGCATGCTGCTGCCGGGCCCGGAAGCGCAGCAGCTTGCGACCTATATCGGCTGGCTGCTGCACCGCACCGCCGGCGGCATCATGGCCGGCGGCCTGTTCATTCTCCCCGGCATCATCGCCATCATGGGACTGAGCTATGTCTACGCCGCCTTCGGCAAGGTCGGGTTCATCGAGGCGCTGTTCTTCGGGTTGAAAGCCGCGGTGCTCGCGATCGTGATCCAGGCCGTGGTCCGCGTCGGCAAGCGCGCGCTGCGCAACCGGATCATGGTCGCGCTGGCGGCCATTGCCTTCGTCGCGATCTTCTTTTTCAACGTGCCCTTCCCGGTCATCATCATCGGCGCCGGCGTGATCGGCTATGTCGCCGCCAGAAGCGGACGGCCGGAATTTGCGGCAGTGCCGCATGGCGGCGGCAAGAATTCGGCTGTTGTCGACAGCATGTTAGGGGAGGACTTGCCCGACCACGTCCGTCCCAGCGTGTCCCGCGCGCTGCGCGTGAGCGCCGTCTGGCTGCTGCTGTGGCTGGTGCCGGTCGCTGCCCTGCTGATCGCGTTCGGCCAGGCCAATGTGTTCAGCCAGATCGCGCTGTTCTTCAGCAAGATGGCGATGGTGACGTTCGGCGGCGCCTATGCGGTGCTGGCCTATGTCGCGCAGCAGGCGGTCGAGCATTATCACTGGGTAAGCCCACCCGAGATGCTGGACGGGCTGGGCATGGCCGAGACCACGCCGGGGCCGCTGATCATGGTGCTGCAGTTCGTCGGCTTCACGGCCGCCTACCGCGATCCCGGCGCGCTGTCGCCGATGCTCGCCGGCACGCTCGGCGGACTGTTGGCGACCTGGGTCACCTTCACGCCCTGCTTCCTCTGGATCTTCCTTGGCGCGCCGTTCGTCGAGACGCTGCGCGGCAACAAGGGACTGGCCGGCGCGCTGACGGCGATCACCGCCGCCGTGGTCGGCGTGATCCTCAATCTGTCGATCTGGTTCGCGCTGCACACCGTGTTCCGGGCGACATACCCGGTGCATTCCCTCGGGCTGTCGTTCGACATGCCCGTTTTGTCGAGCGTCGATTTTTCGGCGCTGGCGCTCGCGATCGCCGCCGCCACCGCGATCTTCCGTTTTGACCTGGGCATGCTGACGGTGCTGGGCGGATCGTGCGCCGCGGGGGTGCTGTTAAGGCTGTTGGGGGTGATCTAGGGGCATCGATCAAAGCTTTGGGGCAGACCAAAGGAGAGAACGATGAAACGACACCTGACGCTCTTGACGCTGCTGGCCGCGATGGCCCTGCCCACTTTCGCCATAGCGGCCGATATCGATTGGAAGAAAGTCGATGCCGCGCTGGGCAAGACCGCCGCGGTTTCCGGCGAGGTGCATCGCTACGGCCTGCCGCGCTCCGATCTGCACGTGACCCTTGACGGCGTGGCCATCAAGCCCGCGCTGGCGCTGGGCGGCTGGGTTGCCTTCGCGCCGGTGCACGGCGAGGCCATGGTAATGGGCGATCTCGTACTGCTGGAGAACGAAATCACGCCGGTCATGACAAAACTGCTCGACGGTGGGCTCGATATCACAGCCATTCACAATCACATCCTGCGCGCCTCGCCGGCAACCTTCTACATGCATGTCGGCGGCCACGGCGACCCCGTGAAAATGGCGGCCGTCATTCGCGCGGCGCTTTCGGCAAGCAACACCCCGTTCGATCCGCCGGCAACGACCGCGGGTCCCGCGCCCGCCGTCGATCTCGATACCGCGAATCTCGATAAGATCATCGGCGTCAAGGGCAATGCCGTCGGCGGCGTCTATCAGTTCGGCGTGCCGCGCCGCGATCCCATCATGGAGAGTGGAATGCAGGTGACCGGCCCGCTCGGCGGCGCCAACGCCGTCAACTTCCAGCCGACCGGCAACGGCAAGGCCGCGATCACGGGCGATTTCCTGGTGACGGGCAACGAGGTGAACCCGCTGATCCGCGCCTTGCGCGCCGGCAATATCGAAGTGACGGCGATCCACAGTCATATGCTGGATGAGCAACCTCGCCTGTTCTTCATTCACTTCTGGGCCAATGACGACGCGCTGAAACTTGCGCGCGGCATCCGGACGGCTCTGGAAACGACCGCGATCGCCAAGACGCAATGAAGCGAGGAAATGGTGCACATACTCGCGGCGTGTCCCGCCGCGAGTAGACGTTGCGTCAAATCAAATTGCTCTTCGTCTGCCGAACTATCGTGCCTCCAGGGTCGTGGGGCCGATCATGCTGCCGTTTACTTCAGAACAATTTCTCGCGGTGTTCGCCAGTTACAACACCGCCATCTGGCCGATCCAGATCGGCGCGTATCTGCTCGGCGGCATCGTGGTTGCCCTGTTGTTCCGAAGGCCGCGGGCGGCGGACCGAATGATCGCCGGCATCGTGGCGGCGATATGGCTCTGGACCGGACTCGCCTATCACGCGTTCTTCTTCTCGGCGATCAACAAGGCGGCCTATCTGTTTGCCGCGCTGTTCGTCCTCCAGGGCGGAGCACTAATTTACGCCGGCGTGTATCGCAATCAGCTCCGCTTCAGTCTTGGTTCGGGATTGGCCGCTTGGGCCGGCTGGACGTTTCTCGCCTATGCGGCGGTTTTCTATCCGCTGATCGGTCTCTCGACGGGCCACCGCTATCCCGGGATACCCATGTTCGGCGTCACGCCGTGCCCCGTCACGATCCTCACGTTCGGGCTATTTCTTCTGGCGGCATCGCCGCCGCCGCGCTGGCTTCTCGTCATCCCCTTTGTCTGGTCGCTGATCGGCGGCAGCGCCGCTGTCCTTCTCGATGTGCCGCAGGACTGGCTCCTGCTCGTCAGCGGCGTCATCGCCCTGCCGCTGATGGAGCGTCAGAACAGACGGGTCGCATAACACCTCCACCGGATGATCCCGTTCAAAGCGAAACCGCGATCAGCTCCTCCGGCAGCGGGCCGCCGCCGACGGGGAAAACGATGTACTGCTTGCCGCCGGCCATATAGGTGATCGGCGCGCCGGTGGCGTTGGCCGGCAGCGCGAGCTCCGCCAGCATCTCGCCGCTCGCCTTGTCGTAGACCCACAGATGCGGGTCGCGATTGTTGAGATCGGAGATCGGACGCATCAATTCCCACACGAAGTGCGGCGTGCCGTAATATCCGAGCTGAACCACGATCAGGACGGTCTTGGTCACCAGCGCCCAGCTGCGGCCGGGCAGCCCCAGCTGCTCGCGAATGCCGAGGCGCTGGATCGCCGGAATAGCCGCGCTGTGCCCGACCGGAATCCGCCAGCGACGCTCGCCGCTATTCATGTCGATCGCGACCATGCTGCCGAACGGCGGCTTGAGCAGCGGCAGGCCGCGCGGCCCGGCCAGATAGCCGGTGCTGCCGACGAAGTCGTAGGAGCCTTCCCATGGCTCCGGCTTGTGGACCTTGACGATAAACGGTAGCCGGACGGTGCCGACATAGAGCATGCCGGTTTCGGGATCGATCGCCGCGCCGTTCCAGTTCCCCCCGCCGGCGATGCCCGGCACGACAATCGTGCCGCGCTCCGATGGCGGCGTGAACAGCCCGCCGCGATCGAAGGAATTGGCGATCTCGATCGCTTCCTTGTGAATCTCCGGCGTCAGATCGATCAGGTCCTCGTCACGGGCGCTCTGGAGGTCGAATGGCGCGGGCTTTGTGGGAAACGGCTGCGTCTTCGACGCCTTCTCGCCGGGCACGCTGGAAGCCGGTACCGGCTGCTCCTCGATCGGCCATACCGGCCTTCCCGTGACGCGGTCGAACACATAGAGGAAGGCCTGCTTTGTCGGCTGCGCGACGGCCTTGATGCGCTTTCCGCCGACGGTGATGTCGATCAGGTTGGGCGCGGCCGGCGGGTCGTAATCCCACAGCCCGTGATGCACGAGTTGATAGTGCCAGACCTTCTTCCCCGTCGCCGCGTCGAGGCAGACGAGGCTTTCGCCGTAAAGGCCGTCGCCCGGCCGGTGTCCGCCATAATAATCGTTGGTCGGCGTCGAGACCGGCAGATAGACGTAGCCGAGTTCCTCGTCGGCGCTCATCGGCGCCCAGACATTGGCGTTGCCGGTCTCCTTCCAGGAATCGTTCTCCCAGGTTTCGACGCCGGGCTCCTCTCCCTGCGCGACCGTATGGAACGTCCACAACAGACGCCCGGTGGCGACATCAAAACCTCTGACATCGCCAGGCGGAGAAGGCCGCTCTCCCCAGAAGTCAAACACGGATGAGCCGACCACGATGACGCCGCGGACGATCATCGGCGGCGAGGTCATGGTGTAGTAATTGCGGTTGACCGGGCGGCGCAGGCCCTCCGCCAGGTCGACCCGGCCGTCCTTGCCGAACGTCGACACCGGTTTGCCGGTCCTGGCATCGAGCGCGATCATCTGCGCGAAGGCCGTGAGGATCACGACGCGCTCGTCATCGCCGTTGCGCCAATAGGCGACGCCGCGATTGAGCCAGCCGAGATTGGCGGGAAGCCCGAGACCGTTCTGGTAGACTTTGGGATCGAACACCCACTTTGTTACCCCGGTGGCGGCGTCGATCGCAGCCACTTGCGAAAGCGAGGTCGAGGTGTAGAGCACCCCGCCTATCATCAGCGGGGTCGATTCATTGGCGAAGCTCGGGCCGACCGCGGGATTGGCGTCCCTGACGGCTTGATCGGGCGACTTCCAGCGCCAGGCGATGTGCAGATTCCCGGCGTTGGTGCGATCGATCTGCGTCAGCGGCGAATAGCGCGCCGCGGCTGAGGTGCCGGCATAGGCCGGCCATTCGCCCCGCGCCAGCGCCCTGGCGGATTCAGGGAGCGCACCGGGGATCGCCTGCGCATTCGCCACATGCGGCGCGCCCAGCAAAGCCAGCACGACGCCGATCGTCATCGCGCGATGGATCATTCCGTCCTCCTTACATTGCCTCTCCCGGGTCTCGTGCCTTCCTTCCGAAAGCCGCGATCGACTGCTGCGCCGCCGGCATATTGTTGCGACTGGCAGATCAATCTGGAATCGCCATTGATCGGCGTGAGGGATTTTCTCGGTCACTAGCCGATTACTCCAGCCACACGCCCGACACGTCGACCACACCGCCGTAAATCTTCGGCAATCCTTTCAGCCTCGCGCTCGAGATCGCGTAATAGGTGTTCTGGAAGGTCCAGATCCAAACCGCCTCACGATTGATAAGCCGGCTGATCGCGCAATAATCCTCGATGCGCTTTGGGGTGTCGGCCGTCGCTCGCGCCTGTTCGAGCAACCTGTCGAGCTCGGGGTTCGAGTAGTTTGCGAGCGCAAGCGGACTGCCGCTGTGCAGGATTGCGAACAGTTGCGGACTGGGGTCGGCAAGATCGACGATGCGCCATGGTATCAACTGGAACTGGCGCATGAAGGCGCGCGGCACAATGGTCGTTTGCTCGACCTGCTCGATCTCCATATGGGCGCCGATCTGTTTCCAGAACTGCTGCAGGACCTGCCCGCCGGCGCGCCCCCGAGGCGTCGCGCTGACAATCATCTTGAACTCGACGGGCTTGCCGTATTCCTTGATCAGGGCCCGGGCTTTTTCCGGATCGTAAGGAAGCGCGCCGTCGTCCCTGCATTTGACCCAGGAGCCGTCGCCGTAGGGATTGCTTGCCGGCCGGCCGAAGCCTGCGGCGGAAATCTTCTTGCGGTCGAAAGCCATCACGATGGCCTGACGCACCCGCACGTCATCAAACGGCGCGACCGCGGTGTTGAAGACGAAGGCTGAAGCGCCGGAGCCGGCGTAGGAATGGACCGTCAGCTTCGGGTCCTTCCGGGCCTTGCGAATATTGTCCGCGTCGGCTTCGTCGTCCCAGATGATGTCGACATCGCCGGCCTCCAGACTGGCGAAGCGCGACTGGGCATCGGGCAAGGGTCGCAGGACAATGCGATCAAGATAGGGATGATCCTTGTTCCAGTAGTCCGGGTTCCTTTCGAGCACCAAACGATCGCCCGCGGTCCAAGACTTCAGGATGAAAGGTCCGGTCCCCACGGGATGACGGCTGTAGTCGTCGCCCATGGTCTTCCAGGCTGTCGGCGACTGAATGACGTTATTGGCGCTTTGAATGGTCAGGATTGCCGGCAGGTTCGGCGACGGGTTGTTCAGATGATAGATCAGCGTCAGTTCGTCGGGCGCCTGCACGTCGTGGATCGCAGAGATGTAGAACGCACAGCGGCAATTGTTGGCCGGATCCTTCTGCCGGTCGAAATTGGCTTTCGCCGCTTCGGCATTGAATGGTGTGCCGTCATGAAACCTGACGCCAGGCCGCAGCTTGAAGGTCCAGGTCTTGAAATCGTCCGTATGGGTCCAGGACAGCGCGAGCTTCGGCTGCGCCACGCCGTTTTCGTCCAGATAGGTAAGCGTATCGAACAGCGCGGCCGCGGCGGTCTGGGCTGCGGTATCGAAGACGCCGACCTTCAGCGGATCAAATCCGGGAATGTCGAGTTCGAGGCCCATCGTGATGGTGCCTCCCGCCTTCCCGGCAGAGGAGGTGCCGGCAGGCATGGCCATCGCGGAGGCTGCCGCAACGGCAATCAGGATTGCGCGCGCCAGCCCGAGCCGGGGACGAATTGATTTAAGGCTCCCCTTCGATGCTGCGTTGGCCAGCCTTCCTGCCCTGTCCATGCATCCCTCCCGACCGCAACGGCGAAATGTATTGACCAAGGGAGTATATATTGTCTAGTGTACTAGTCAATGCATACAGACCTGTTAAAAACCCTCCGGCTCGAAAGCTCGGGCGTTCCGATCTATGTCCAGCTGCGCGAACAGATTTTGCGGCAGCTCGGCGCCGGCGTGCTGGCTGCCGGCGATCAGATGCCGACCATGCGTGAAGTGGCGGTCGCCTTGAAGGTCGACCTCAATACGGTGCGGCACGCCTATGACGAGCTTGAGCGGATGGGCGCCATCACGCTGGTCCGCGGGCGCGGCAGCTTTGTCGCCAAGCCCCCTCCCGTCATGGGCGCGCGCGCCCAGCAGAATCAGGCCGACAGTTTGGCCAAGCAGGTTCTCGCCACAGCGGCCGCGATGGGGATCGATCCCATCGCCGTGGCCGACCGAATAAGGGCCCTCGTGAAGCAGAAGGAATAGTCGTCATGAACAGCTATTTTAGAGCCAACGGTGCTAACCGGCCGGCGATCGTGCTGGCCGTCCTGGTCGCGGCGGCCGCGGCCGTCAGCGCGTGGTTTGCCTATGACACGGGCGCACGTGCCTATTATTGGGTTGCCGGCGGCCTTGCGATCATCGCCTTTCTGATTCCTCAATCCATCCTGGTGGCGGATCAGTGGGAACGCGCCGTCGTGCTTCGGCTCGGCAAGCTCACGGCCATCCGCGGCCCGGGGTTGTTCGCCATCGTGCCGTTTATCGACAATGTGGCCTCCTGGCTCGATCAGCGCATCCAGACCACCGAAATCAACGCCGAGAAGGCGTTGAGCAAGGACACGGTACCGGTGAATATCGACGCGGTGGTTTTCTGGCAGATCCACGACCCCCAGCGCGCCGCACTGGAAATCACGAACTACCGCCAGGCCATCACCCAGGTCGCACAAACCTCGCTTCGCGAGATCGTCGGCTCCTCGCTGCTGTCGACGCTGTTGTCCGAGCGCAAGCAGGGCGATCAGCAATTGCGCGACGAGATCGGCCGCAAGACGGCGGAATGGGGCGTGTCGGTGCTCTCGGTCGAAATCCGCGACATCGGCGTGCCGCCCGCCTTGCAGGACGCGATGAGCCGGCAGGCGCAGGCCGAGCGCGAGAAGCTGGCGCGCGTGCTGCTCGGCCAGGCCGAACAGGAAATCGCGCAGAAATTCGTGGAAGCGGCCGATCTCTATGCCCGCAGTCCGGCCGCGTTGCAGCTTCGCGCCATGAACATCATCTATGAAACCACCAAGGAGCGCGGCGCGACGATCCTGATACCGACCGCCATGGTCGACAGCATGAATCCCGCCGGCGCGATCGGCCTTGTCGCCGCCGCCGGCAAGCTGCAGACAGCGGGGCCTGATGGGGCGCGACGAGCGCCATTGCGCTCATGCTCAAGCCGTCCCGACGAAGACCGGGACGACTGCGCCCCTACTCCACGCCTCGTCCGAACTTGTTGGACTTCGGAAAGCCTTTTGGCGGCAGGCGGCCGGCGTCGGCGCGGTTGCCGCGCCACTCGCTAAGTTCCTTCATGGTGGCCGAAAACTCGCGCCCCGCGGAATCCTTCCAGGTCAGGCCGGCCTTGGCCTCGAAGGTCGTGACGTCGGACAGCCCGCCATCCGGTATTTCTGCAACCGCACGCCGCGGCCGCGCGCCATCTCCGGTACCTGATCGATCGGAAACAGCAGCATCTTGCGGTTCTCGCCGATCACCGCGACGGTATCGCCGGTGACGGTTGCGAGCGCGCGGGCTTCGTTGGGCATCTCGACGTTCAGGATCTGCTTGCCCTTGCGGGTATTGCTGACGCAATCGTCCTCGTTGACGACAAAGCCCTGCCCTTCATGGCTCGCGATCAGGAATTTCCGCCCGCCCTTGTTGACGAACAGCGACACGATGGCCGCGTCCTGCTCCATGTCGATGAACATCCGGATCGGCTCGCCATGGCCGCGCCCGCCCGGCAGTTTTGCGACATCGAGCGAATAGAATTTGCCGTTGGTGGCGAACAGCAGCAGTTTTGACGTGGTCTCGGCGAAGAAGGCAAAGCCGAGACTGTCGTCGGTCTTGAAGGTCAGCGAGGAGAGATCCTCGACATGGCCCTTCAGCGTGCGCACCCAGCCCTTGTCGGAAACCACGACGGTGACCGGCTCGCGCTCGACAAAAGCTTCCTCGATCGCGGCGAGATCGTGCTCGGGCGCGTCGGCGAACTGGGTGCGCCGCTTGCCGAGCGGCGTCTTCGGCCCGAACATGTCGCGCACCTTGCGCACCTGCTCGCCGACCTTGGACCATTGCTCGGTCTCGGAGGCGAGAACGGCCTTGATGCCCTTCAACTCGGCGCGCAGGTTCTTGTCCTCGGTGCGGATCTCGAATTCCTCGAGCTTGCGCAAGGACGCGCAGCCGCATGTTGAGGATGGCGTCGGCCTGGATTTCGGTCAGCTTGAACGCTTTGATCAAGGCCGGTTTCGGCTCATCCTCGTTGCGGATGATTTTTATCACCTTGTCGATGTTGAGATAGGCGATCAGGTAGCCGCCGAGCACCTCCAAACGATGCTCGATCTGCACCTTCCGATAGTTGGTGCGGCGTACCAGCACGTCGCGCAGATGGTCGAGCCATTCGCGCAAGCACTCGGCGAGCCCGAGCACCTTGGGGATGCGGCCCTTCACCAGCACGTTGAGGTTCAGGGGAATCCGGCTTTCCAGCTCGGTCAGCCGGAACAGCGATTCCATCAGCAGTTCCGGATCGACCGCGCGCGATTTCGGCTCGATGACGAGGCGGATGTCCTCGGCGGACTTCGTCGCGGACGTCGCCGACCAGCGGCAGTTTCTTCTCGTTGAGCAGCTCGGCGATCTTCTCGACCAGCCGCGACTTCTGCACCAGCCAGGGAATTTCGGTGATGACGACGACCCAGGTGCCGCGCGCGCCCTCTTCCTGTTTCCATTTGGCGCGGGTGCGGAACGAGCCGCGCCCGGTCATGTAGGCCTCGGCGATGGCCTCCTTGGAATCGACGATGATGCCGCCGGTCGGGAAATCCGGCCCCTTCACCCATTTCAAGAGCGTCTTCGACTTCGCCTCC
The DNA here is from genome assembly GCA_963825105.1 of uncultured Alphaproteobacteria bacterium. Taxonomy (GTDB): domain Bacteria; phylum Pseudomonadota; class Alphaproteobacteria; order Rhizobiales; family Xanthobacteraceae; genus Bradyrhizobium. The sequence goes on along the minus strand of CAWGSB010000023.1, from coordinate 141,955 downwards.
GGCTTGTCGATCAGATGCAGCGCCGCCTCGCACAGCTCGGCCGCGTTGTGCGGCGGGATCGAGGTCGCCATGCCGACCGCGATGCCCTGCGCGCCATTGGCGAGCAGGTTGGGAAAGCCGCCGGGCAGCACGACCGGCTCTTTCGACTGGCCGTCGTAATTGGCGCGGAATTCGACGCCGTCCTCGTCGATGCCGTCGAGCAGAAGCCGCGCGACGTCGGTCATGCGCGCTTCGGTATAGCGGTAGGCGGCGGGATTATCGCCGTCGATATTGCCGAAATTGCCCTGGCCGTCGACCAGCGGATAGCGCGAGGAAAAATCCTGGGCGAGCCGCACCAGCGCGTCGTAGATCGACTGGTCGCCATGCGGATGGAACGAGCCCATCACGTCGCCGACGATTTTGGCCGACTTCTTGAACGGAGTGCCGGGGTCGAGCCGCAGCAGCCGCATGCCGTAGAGGATGCGCCGGTGCACCGGCTTCAGCCCGTCGCGGGCGTCCGGCAGCGCGCGGTGCATGATGGTCGAGAGCGCGTAAGCGAGATAGCGCTCTTCCAGCGCATCGCGCAGCGGGACCTCGTGGATTTCGGCCGGTTCTTCAGGTGGTAACTGTCGTTTTCCCATGGGGAGGCGTTAAACCCTCGCGGTGAATCGGGCAAGACGCGAATCAGCAGGCAATTTAGGCCGCACCACGGCGCTACGGAACCGCCATCCTGGCCCGATATTTGGCCACCGCATTGATAAACCCGTCGCGGGCGTCGGAATGGCCCTGCCCGCGCGGCTCCAGCACGTGGCGCAGCAGGAACAATCCGGTGAGGGCAAAACCGTCCTGCAGGTCCTGGTCGGACCAGCCGTTGGCGCCGCCCTCGCTTTGGCGCAGGAATGCCGGCAGCCGCAACAGCCGGTCGCGGCAGGGCTCGCCGGCAGCCCGCGACACCGCGCCGCCGGATTTCGGCGACACATAGATCAGCTCGGTGGTCTCCCCGGTCGCGGCGCAGGTTTCCAGATCGAGCCCGAAGCCGAGTTCGGCCAGCATCGCGAGTTCGAATTGGATCAGATGGGCGGCGGCCTCGCCGACGTCGTCGAAATCGTCGAGCGTGCGGTCCAGCATCTCGTAGATGTCTTCGTGCGGATCGCGCTCCGGCAACAGCCGCGCCAGCGAGGCCAGATGGGTCACGCCATAGACCGCGTGCGAGGACGCCAGCACGGTCGCCGCGCGCAGGCGCGTGCCTTCGATCGCGTAATAGCCGAGATGCTCGTCGAGCCGCGCCCGCCATACCGCGGTCACGCTGTTGCCGGGCTGCAGCAACGGCCGCATCCGCGAACCGGCCCCGCCCCGCACCAGGCCGAGGTGGCGGCCATGGCCGCGCGTCAGCAGTTCGACGATGGCTGAGGATTCGCCATGCCGCCGCACCCCCAGCACGATGCCTTCGTCGGTCCATTCCATGGGGTGGAGTTTACAGGATTCCGTGGAAGTGCGCAGCCGTCTCACAGCCGTCATTCCGGGATGGTCCGAAGGACCAGACCCAGATGCGCAGATTCCCCGATCGTGCAATTGCACATTCCGGGTTCGACGCTTTCGCATCGCCCCGGAATGACGATGCAAAATTACTACGCGTTGAACCAGCCCTGCGCGTCGCCGGTGAAGGAAAAATACAGCCCCGCCGCCGTCAGCGCGCAGGAGACGACCTCGATGGCGCTGTCGAGCTTGAGGCCGCTCTCGCCGATGATCTGCACCAGCGAGACCGCCGACAGCACCAGCGCCGCCGCCAGCACCCAGCGCGGCCAGTTCTTGCGCTTCTGCGCGGCGAGCCAGACGAAAAACACCAGGAGCAGGATCAGGCCGCCCGCCATCACGGTCGCGACCATGATCATGGATTCCGTCATCTCGGCGTTCGGCGTGCGGTCCTGGAACGCGACCGACAGCGCATCCAGCGTCAGCGACAGATAGAGCAGCACTTCAAACCACAGCACGTTCCTGGGGACGTTCATCGCAAAGCCGGCTATTCCTTTATTCATTCCTTGGGAAACTCAAGCCCCATTTCGCGGTAGCGGTCGGGATCGTCGCCCCAGTTTTCGCGCACCTTGACGAACAGGAACAGATGCACGGGCACGCCTACGATCTCGGCGAGTTCCTTGCGCGACTCCGCGCCGATCGCCTTGATGGTGGCGCCGCCCTTGCCGAGCACGATCTTGCGCTGGCTTTCGCGCTCGACAAAAATCGTCTGCTCGATGCGGACGGATTTATCCTTGCGCTCGGTCCAGCTGTCGGTCTCGACGGTCGACTGATACGGCAGCTCCTGGTGCAGCTGCTGGAAAATCTTTTCCCGGGTGATTTCGGCCGCCAGATGCCGCATCGGCGCGTCGGACATCTGGTCCTCGGGATAATGAAACGGTCCGGGCGGCACCATCTCCGCCAGCGTACGGCGCAGGTCGTCGACGCCGTCGCCCGACAGCGCCGACACCATGAAGGTCCGCGCAAAGCCCAGGCGGTCGTTGGCGGCTTTCGCCAGCGCCAGCAGCTTTTCGCGCGGCACCAGATCGATCTTGTTCAGCACCAGGATCTTCTCGTGGCTCACGGTCGCGAGTTTGGCGAGGATCGCGTCGGCTTCCTCGTCGATCCCTGCCTTGGCGTCGAGCAGCACGCAGACCAGATCGGCGTCGTGCGCTCCGCTCCATGCCGTGGAAACCATGGCGCGGTCGAGCCGCCGCTTCGGCGAGAAGATTCCGGGGGTGTCGACCAGAATGATCTGCGCGTTGTTTTCGATCACGATGCCGCGGATCAGCGCGCGCGTGGTCTGCACCTTGCGCGAGACGATCGTGACCTTGGAGCCGACCAGCGCGTTGACCAGCGTGGACTTGCCGACATTGGGAGCGCCGATCAGCGCGACAAAGCCGCAGCGCGTGGCGACCGGTGCGGCATCGCCTGAAGGTTTATCCGTCATTGCTGCCGCCGCCGACGCCTTCGCGCGCGATCATCACGGACGCCGCGACCTTTTCGGCGGCGCGCTTGCTGCCGCCGACGCCTTCGGCCGGCGCCAGCCCCGGCAGATCCACGGCGACGCGAAACTGCGGATCGTGATGCGGTCCGGTGCGCTCGATCTCGCGGTAGACCGGCGTCGGCAATCCCTTGCCCTGCGCCCATTCCTGCAGCACCGTCTTGGGATCGCGCAGCGGCCGCCGCGGCTTGCGCATCCGCTCGGTCCAGTTGCGCTCGACGAACTGCGCCGCCGCCGCGTAGCCGCCGTCGAGAAACACCGCGCCGATCACCGCCTCGCAGATGTCGCCGAGCACGGATTTGCGCAAGCGCGCGCCGGCGCCCGCGCCGACCGCGCCGAGCTTGATGTCATCGAGCAGCCCGAGCGACTTCGCGACGTCGGCGCAGCTCTCCTTGCGCACGAGATCGGCGAGCCGCTTCGACAATTCGCCTTCGTCGGCGCTCGGAAAGGCGCGATACAGCATGTCGGACACGATCAGTCCGAGCACGTGGTCGCCGAGGAATTCCAGGCGCTGGTAGCTGTCGGCGCGCTTGTGCGCAGGTTTCAGCGCCGAGACGTGGGTGAAGGCGGTCGTCAGCAAAGCCGGATCGGCAAATTTGTGTCCGATGCGCGCCTCGATTGCCGCGGTGGCCGCCTTGGCGCTGATCTTGCTTGCGCTTTTTTTTCGCCGCCACGGGTTCATGGACGGCGTCAGGCTGAGAGCTTGCTTCGCCCGATGGCGGCGTGGTCTGGATGTCAGGTGTTTCGTCGTTCATCGCACAATATTGAATATGCGATTCCAGCGCACCGCGGTGGGCCAGCGCCAGAACATCCAGGCGTGCTCGCCCTCGGCAATGGAGAAGAAAATCATCTGCGCGCGGCCGACGATATTCTCGAACGGCACGTAACCCACCGCCGACAGCACGCGGCTGTCGGTCGAGTTGTCCCGGTTGTCGCCCATCATGAAGAAGTGGCCGGCCGGCACGGTGTAGACATTGGTGTTGTCGTAGAAGCCGTTGTCGACGCAATCCAGCGATTCATAGCTGACGCCGTTCGGCAGCGTTTCCTTCCAGCGCTTGACCCGCGCGGTGGCGTCCGACCCGCAGGGGTCCTCGCCGATGAAGTCGCTCAGCCGCTCGCGTTTCACCGGTATGTCGTTGATGTAGAGCAGCCCCTCCTTCATCTGGATGCGGTCGCCGGGCAGCCCGATCACGCGCTTGATGTAGTCGGTGGTGTCGTCCTTCGGCAGGCGGAACACGACGATGTCGCCCCGCGCCGGCTCGGAGCCGAAGACGCGCCCCGAAAACAGGGCGGCGACAGCGGGATCGAATAGTGGCTGTAGCCGTAGGAATATTTCGAGACGAACAGGTAGTCGCCGACCAGAAGCGTGGCCTTCATCGAGCCGGACGGGATGTTGAAGGGCTGGAACAGGAAGGTGCGGATCACCAGCGCGATCAACAGAGCGTGGATGACGACGCGGATGGTTTCACCCAAGCCGCTTTCAGTTTTTGTCCCGGATGTCACGCTCATCGCTTTCCCAATTCCCCGCCGCGGTTTTCCGCGCGGTGGCAGAGCATTTTCCTCACGCGAATCGCTCATCGCTTCGCGTCAAGAAAATGGTCCTGATTCTGATGTTGAGAGCCAATTCCGGCGCTAACCTGAATTCGCTCCGGCCTCGATCCAACCTGCGGCGTTTTAGACCGTTGTTCGCAGCCGCGCAATCAATGGTCGCATCAAAACTTGCTAATCCATTGAGGAATATCGGATTTTTAGTTTTGCGGCTGGCCGCCGGCCAAACCGCCCCGGCGCGTCACGGTTTGCCCGGACCGACCGCCGAAATTATGACGAAGGCCTGCGCCAAGGGCCAGTCATCGGTGATGCTGAGGTCGATCCGCGCCTCATACCCCTCCGGCGTCAGCGCCTCGAGCCGGGCCAGCGCCCCGCCGGTCAGTTGCATGGTCGGACGGCCGCCCGGCAGGTTCACCACCCCCATATCGCGCCACCAGACGCCGCGCCGGATTCCCGTGCCGAGCGCCTTGGAGCAGGCCTCCTTGGCGGCAAATCGCTTGGCGTAGGTCGCCACCACCATGTTCTCGTTCTTGGCGCGGCGCCCGGCCCTGGCGCGCTCGGCATCGGTGAAAATGCGGTCGAGGAAGCGGTCGCCGTGGCGCTCGATCACCTTGCCGACCCGGCGGATGTCGATCAGGTCGGAGCCGATGCCGATGATCATGGCTTGCCTGCCAGAACGTGGCCGACGAGACTTTTGCGGCCGCGATGCATCGCAGCCCGCATCATGCGAACCGTCTCGCCAAGACCGACGAACAGCGCCTCCCCGATCATGTAGTAGCCGATGTTCAGTTCGACGATCTCGGGCAGGCCAGCGATCTTCTCCGCGGTCACATAATCGAGGCCGTGGCCGGCATGGACTTCGAGGCCGGCCGAACGCGCCAGCCGGGCGCCGGCGACGATGCGCTGCCACTCCGCCTCCGCCTTCGCCGCATGATGATCGACCACGGCGTCGCACCAGGCGCCGGTGTGGATCTCGATCACCGGCGCGCGCAGTTTTGCCGCCATTTCGATCTGCTGCGGCTCGGCCGCGATGAACAGCGATACCCGCACGCCGGCATCGTTCAGTCTTGCGATAAACGGCGCCAGCGCGTTGTGCTGCCCGACCACGTCGAGGCCGCCCTCGGTGGTGAGTTCCTCGCGGCGCTCGGGCACCAGACACACGGCGTGAGGTTTGGTCGCCAGCGCGATGCGCAGCATGTCCTCGGTCGCCGCCATCTCGAAATTCAGCGGCTTCGAGATCTCCGCCTTCAGCCGCGCCATGTCGTCGTCGCGGATGTGGCGGCGGTCCTCGCGCAAGTGCGCGGTGATGCCGTCGGCGCCGGCCTCGATCGCGAGCAGCGCCGCGCGCACCGGATCGGGATTGCGCCCGGCCCGCGCGTTGCGCAGGGTGGCGACGTGATCGACATTGACTCCGAGGCGCAGCGGAGGATGGGGCATTTAAGGACTCGCGGGAAGCCTAAGAGGTGAAGCTATCCATTGACGCGCTCGACCCGTGCGACCACGGCCTTGGCGCGCAACTGGGCGATAATAGCGCTGAGATGCTTGAGGTCATAGACCTCAAGATCGATGGTCAGCTCGGTGAAATCGGGCGAGCGCCGGTGCATGCTGATATTGTCGATATTGCCGTCGTGCTCGGCGATCACGGTGGCGACCTGGGCGAGGCTTCCGGGCTCGTTGACGTTGTCCACCAGGATCCGCGCCGGAAAGCGCTGCGGCGTCGTCTCGTCGACGTCCCAGCGCACGTCGAGCCAGCGCTCCGGTTCCTCCTCGAAATCCTTCAGCGCCGGCGACTGGATCGGGTAGATCGTGATGCCCTCGCCCGGCGTCACGATGCCGACGATGCGGTCCCCCGGCACCGCGCCGCCGTTCGGCGCGAATTTGACCGGCAAATCGGAATTGATGCCGCGCACCGGGATCGCCGTCGGGCTGCGCGAGGGATCGGGCGGCGATTTCAGCTTCAGTTTGACCGCCAGGCTCTTCTTGGCGCCATAGCGCGCGACCCGCTCTTCCTTGTAATCGGGATACATCGCGCGGGCGACGTCGGAGGCCTTCATTTCGCCGCGTCCGACCGCCGCCATCACGTCGTCGATCGAGGCGCGCGCCAGCCGCGGCAGCGCGCCTTTGAGCTTGTCGTCGGCGTATTCGATCTTGGCGCGCACGAACAGCCGCTCGACGATGCGGCGGCCGAGCCCGGCATATTGGTCGCGCACCGCGGTACGCGTCGCGCGCCGGATCGCCGCCCGCGCCTTGCCGGTCACGGCCAGCGATTCCCACGCCGACGGCGGCGCCGACTGGGCTTCCGAGGTCAGAACCTCCACCTCGTCGCCGTTCTGCAGCTCCGACGACAGCGGCGCGAACTTGCCGTTGATCTTGCATCCCACGGCGCTGTTGCCGACGTCGGTATGCACGGCATAGGCGAAATCGATGACATTGGCCTGGCGCGGCAGCGCGATCAGCTTGCCCTTGGGCGTAAAGCAGAACACCTGGTCGTGGAACAGCTCCAGCTTGGTATGCTCCAGAAACTCTTCCGGATTGGCGCTTTCCGACAGGATCGCGATGGTATGGCGCAGCCAGGCAAAGGCATTGGATTCGCGCTTCAAGAGCTCGGTCGGCGAGCCCACCCCATCCTTGTAGAAGGCGTGCGCGGCGATGCCGAATTCGGCGATCTGGTCCATTTCCTCGGTGCGGATCTGCAATTCGACGCGCTGGTTGCCGGGGCCGATCACGGTGGTATGGATCGAACGATAATCGTTCTGCTTCGGCGTCGAGATGTAATCCTTGAAGCGGCCGGGCACCACGGGCCATGTGGTGTGCACGACGCCGACCGCGCGGTAGCAGGATTCGACGTCGTTCAGCACCACGCGGAATCCGAAGATATCGGACAATTGCTCGAAGCCGACCGACTTGCGCTCCATCTTGGTCCAGATCGAAAACGGCCGCTTGCGCCGGCCGTAGACATGCGCGGCGACGCCGTTCTTTTGCAGGTTCTTGGTGAGCTGGCTTTCGATCTCGCCGATCAGGTTGCGGTTGCGCTCGGCCAGCGAATCCAGCCGCTGCGTCACGACGGCGTAAGCTTCCGGATCGAGCGTGCGGAACGACAGGTCTTCGAGTTCTTCCCGCATCTCCTGCATGCCCATGCGGCCGGCGAGCGGCGCATAGATGTCGAGCGTCTCCTCGGCGATCCGGCGGCGCGAGGTGGGCGGCACGAATTCCAGCGTGCGCATGTTGTGCAGACGGTCGGCAAGCTTGATCAGGAGCACGCGGACGTCGTCGGAGATCGCCAGCAAGAGCTTGCGCAGGTTCTCGGCCTGCTTGGCCTCGCGCGATACCAGTTCCAGCCGCTTCAGCTTGGTGAGGCCTTCCACCAGCGCGCCGATCTCGGGGCCGAAGACGGTGTCGATTTCGGCGCGGGTCGCCTCGGTATCCTCGATGGTGTCGTGCAGCAGCGCCGCGACGATGGTGGCGTCGTCGAGCTTGAGGTCGGTGAGGATCGCCGCGACCTCGAGCGGGTGCGAAAAATAGGGGTCGCCGGAGGCGCGGGTCTGCGCGCCGTGCGCCTTCATGGCGTAGACGTAGGCGCGGTTCAGCAGGTCTTCGTTGGTATCGGGATTGTAGGACCTGACCCGTTCGACAAGGTCGTATTGCCGCATCATGCGCGAACGCGGCGACTTGGCCGCCCTCACCGGCGCAGGCGAGGAAGGCGCCACGGCGACCGATTCGGTCGCGGCCTGCATCTGGGGTGTGCTGCGGCGCCAATACGCCATTTCCGATCACTGCCTTCACGTCCGGGCCCGGGAAGCGGCCCGCTTCATATTACCTAGTGCACCCGCGAGCGAAGCGGCACCCTTATGGGCCGTAAAAACGCTCGATTCAGGACACGCGGGCGCAGTCTGGCGCCGAACCGGCGGCCCCCGACCGGAGCCCGCCTTGGCGGAATCCGTCCGCGCCCGTGATGGCGTCCATGGTAACCACGAAAACGTCAATAAAAGCAAAGGCCCGGATCAATGTCCGGGCCTTTGGTAAATGGAGCGGGGTCGAGACACCCTGAAATTGCAGCCTGCCGGCCTACTACTCGTCTTCTTCGGGCTGCTCTTCCGGCGGCGCCAGGCCCTCGAGGCCCTTCAGAAGCTCTTCCTCGGTCATGCGCTCGACGGCGACCTCGGTGTCGTCGGCATCGACGCTGGCGCCGGCCGACCCGATCAGCGGCACCGTATCGGGTTCCGGCTCGTCCACTTCGACGAATTTCTGCAAGGAGTGAACCAGTTCTTCCCGCAAATCTTCGGGAGAAATGGTGGAATCCGCGATTTCACGCAGGGAAACTACGGGGTTTTTGTCGTTGTCGCGATCGACTGTCAGCTGGGAGCCGGACGAGATCATGCGGGCGCGGTGCGCGGCCAGCAGGACCAGGTCGAACCGGTTGTCCACCTTGTCAATGCAATCTTCTACGGTGACGCGCGCCATCGACTGTCGCTTTCGTTAAATGGGACGATTATGTTGATTATGGGCGGTAGTTATAGGGACCAGGGCCTTTCCGCAAGGTCATTTTGTGATTTGCCTTCCCATTCGGCTCTGATAACTCCTGCCGGGGGAACACAACTCCCGCCGGGGGCCAAGAGGCCGAAGCGTCCAGACACAAGGCGGGGGCCGTCTGGGACAAGAAATCGCTTCGTTGCGACGTCAAAAGTATAGGTCTTTTCGCCCTTGGCTCACCACATTGCGGTGGTGTTTGTCGGGGGTCAAATTCACCGAGCTTTGGGCAGCATATCCTGGAAATGCGCGGTCGGTTGCCGCTGCGCCAAAAACGTTAACAACCACGTGAGAACACTTTGATGTCATCTTCTTCCACCAACAAGATTGCGCTTTTTATCGACGGCGCCAACCTCTATGCGACCGCCAAGACGCTCGGTTTCGATATCGACTACAAACGCCTGCTCAAGGAATTCCAGAGCCGCGGGACGCTGCTGCGCGCGTTCTATTACACCGCGATCATCGAAGATCAGGAATATTCGTCGATCCGTCCCTTGATCGATTGGCTCGATTACAACGGCTACACTGTCGTCACCAAGGCGACCAAGGAATTCATCGACGCCAGCGGCCGCCGCAAGGTGAAGGGCAATATGGATATCGAACTCGCGGTCGATGCCATGGAGCTCGCCGAGCATGTCGATCAGATCGTGCTGTTCTCCGGCGACGGCGATTTCCGTTCGCTGGTCGAAGCGGTGCAGCGCCGCGGCGTCCGGGTCACCGTGGTCTCGACGATCTCGAGCCAGCCGCCGATGATCGCCGACGAGTTGCGGCGCCAGGCCGACGTCTTCACCGATCTGGTGGAACTGCAATCCAAGCTCGGCCGCGATCCGTCCGAGCGCCCGGCCCCGCGCGAGCCGCGTCACCACGCGCCGCAATTCCTGCAGCGCGCCACCACGATGGCGCCGAGGGGCGATGACGACGATTTCGAGGATTGAGAACGATCCGGCCGGCGGCAAGCCGCTGCCCGCCCTGCTTCGCACCGAACCCGACCGTGATTGCCCGCTCTGTCCGAGGCTCGCCGGCTTCCGCCAGGCGGCGCGCAAGCGCGAACCGGATTGGTTCAATTCGCCGGTGCCGTCGTTCGGCGATCCCGACGGACGGCTTCTGATCGTCGGCCTCGCGCCGGGCCTGCAGGGCGCCAACCGCACCGGCCGCCCCTTCACCGGCGATTTCGCAGGCGACCTGCTTTACGCGACGCTGATCGAATACGGCTTTGCCAAGGGGGTCTATCAGGCCCGGCCCGACGACGGGCTGACGCTGATCGACTGCCGGATCAGCAACGCGGTGCGCTGCGTGCCGCCGCAGAACAAGCCGCTGCCTGCGGAAATCAACACCTGCCGGCAATTTCTCGTCGCGACCATCGCGGCGATGCCGAAGTTGCGCGCGATCGTGGCGCTTGGCCGGGTGGCGCATGAATCGGCGCTGAAGGCGCTCAGCCTGCGCAGCGCCGCAGCGCCGTTCGCGCATGGCGCAATCCACCGGGCCGGCGCGCTGAAGCTTTACGACAGCTATCACTGCTCGCGCTACAACACCAATACGCGGGTGCTGACGCCGGAAATGTTCCGCAAGGTGTTCGCCAGGGTGCGCGCGGATCTGGAGAAGAGCTCGTAGGGTGGGCAAAGGCGCGCTTGCGCCGTGCCCACCGCGGTTCTCGCGAGCTGAATGGTGGGCACGCTTGCGCTTTGCCTACCCTGCGAATTTACGTCGCGGCTAAACCGGATTTTGCTTCAGCCACGCCAGCACGTCGCCGGCGTTTCGATCGGGCGGAAACACCGGATAGAACACGTGGCGGATGCGGCCGTCATCGACGATCAGCGCCAGCCGTTTTATCAACGTCAGCCCCGCCACCTGCATGGTCGGCAGGTCAAGCGCACGCGTCAGTTTCAGCTTTTCGTCCGACAACACCGGGAACGGCAGATGCAGCCGCGAGGCCATCTCGGTCTGGTAGGCGTTGCTCTGCGTCGACAGGCCGAACACGTGTTTGGCGCCGGCCGCCTTCAGCTCCGCGAACAGGTCGCGGAACGCGCAGGTTTGCGGCGTGCAGCCGCGCGCGCCCGGAATCATGTCCCAGTCGTCGACCAGCGCGATCTTGCCGGGCTCGCCGGTCCGGGGATAGGCGAACACCACGGTGCGCCCCGGCAGCGCCGACAGCGTCACCGACGTATCGTCGGTCGCGACCAGGCTGATCGGCGGGATCGTCATACCCTCAAGATGCGCCGCCGCGCCGTCGTCGGTCGGCGCCGGAATTTTGCTCCAGTCGACTTCAAGCAGATTTCTCTGGTTCATCGCACGATCCTCCAATGGCTCGATTCATTGCCTGCGACAAACGCCAAGCGTTTGCGCAAGGGAACATTTGCGACGACGCAATCCAGCTTTTGCTTCCCCGAATGGATTGCTTCGCTTCGCTCGCAATGACGAAAACATAAGACCGGCCTCTATCCCCGCGCCCGCAGCAGGCGGCCCTTCTCCCGGCTCCAGTCGCGCTTCTTCTCGCTCTCGCGCTTGTCGTGCAGCTTCTTGCCCTTGGCCACCGCCAGCAGCAGCTTGGCGCGGCCGCGCTCGTTGAAATAGAGTTTTAGCGGGATCAGCGTCATGCCCTCGCGCTCGACCGCGCCCATCAGCTTGTTGATCTGCTTCTTGTGCAGCAACAGCTTGCGCGGCCGCTTCGGCTCATGATTGAAGCGGTTGGCCTGCAGATATTCCGGAATATTGGCGTTGATCAGCCAGATCTCGCCGTCCTTGGAATCCGCATAGGATTCGGCAATCGTGGACTTGCCGCTGCGGATCGACTTCACCTCGGTGCCGGTCAGCGCGATGCCCGTCTCCACCGTGTCCTCGATCGCATAGTTGAACCGGGCCTTGCGGTTTTCCGCGACGACCTTGATCGCGCGCTCGTTCTTTTCGGCCATGACAAGATTATCTCAGGGAAACGTCAGCGATAGCACCCCGCCGGGCGCATGCACGTCAAGACTTTTTGAGCAGATCGCGGATCTCGGTAAGCAGTTCTTCCTGGCGGGTCGGCTTCGGCGGCGCGGGCGCCGCTTCGTCCTTCCGCTTCAAGGTGTTCATGGAGCGAATGACGATGAACAGCACGAAGGCGATAATGACGAAATTCAGCGTCAGCGTGAGGAAATTGCCCCAGGCCAGCACCGCGCCCTGCTTCTTGGCATCCGCCAGGTTGCTGGCGGTGACCGCCTTCGACAGCGCCGTGAAGTAGTTGGAGAAGTCGAGCCCGCCGGTGATCGCGCCGATGATCGGCATGATGATGTCGCCGACCAGCGAGGTGACGATGCCGCCGAAGGCCGCGCCGATGATGACGCCGACCGCGAGGTCGACCACATTGCCCTTCATGGCGAATTCGCGAAATTCCTTCAGCATCTGCAGCCCCTTCTCTTCAGCTTCGCGAACCGGAAGACTCATGGCGGCAACGTCGAAGGCTTAGTTGATCAGGCCCGCATGCACCATGGCGCTGCGCACCGCCACGCGGGTGGGTTCGGTCACCGGCACCATCGGCAGGCGCAGCGTCTCGTCGATCTTGCCGAGCAGCGAGAGCGCGTATTTCACCGGCGCCGGATTGGATTCGATGAACAGATTGGTGTGCAGCGGCATCAGCTTGTCGTGCAGCTTGAGCGCGGTCTTGAGATCGCCCTTCTGCCAGGCCAGGTGAAATTCGGAGCACAGCCGCGGCGCCACGTTGGAGGTGACGGAGATGCAGCCGTGACCGCCATGCGCCATGTAGCCCAGCACCGTGGCGTCCTCGCCCGACAGCTGGTTGAAATCCTCGCCCATCCTGGCGCGCTGCTGCGAAACCCGCACCATGCTCGCGGTCGCATCCTTGACGCCGGCGATGTTCTTCAGCTCGAACAGCCGCGCCATGGTGTCGACGCTCATGTCGATCACCGAGCGCGGCGGAATGTTGTAGATGATGATCGGAATGCCGATCGCATCGTTGATCGCCTTGAAGTGCTGGTACATGCCTTCCTGGGTCGGCTTGTTGTAGTACGGCGTCACCACCAGCACCGCGTTGGCGCCCGCCTTCTCGGCATGCTGCGCGAGTTCGACCGCCTCCCTGGTCGAGTTGGAGCCGGCGCCGGCGATCACGGGAACGCGTCCCTTCGCCTCGTCGATGCACCACTCCACCACGCGCTTGTGCTCGTCGTGGCTCACGGTCGGGCTCTCGCCGGTGGTGCCGACCGGCACCAGGCCGTGGGTGCCCTCGGCGATCTGCCAGTTCACCAGCGCCCGGAAGGCCGCTTCATCCAGCGAGCCGTTCTTGAACGGCGTGACCAAGGCGGTGAATGAACCCCGGAAATTCGTCTTGGCTGCCATGGATTTCCTCCGAACGCGCGCTTGCGGTTTTTGCAGTTACCGGAACCGACAATTCATATCGGGTCTGACGTTCAGGCGAAAGGCCCGCCCTGGTCCGACCCTGGTCGCGATTTTGCCGCGGTGCTGGCGCAGACATCTCCGCTGCCGGACGTATTTAGTATTTTGTCCCACATATTCAATCAAATAGAGCTAGGGCTTGAGCGATTGAATGATTCGCCGCGAAGGAACGCCGTGACCCCCTCCCGCCGCGCAGCCGCCTTGCGATCGACGGCGCTGGCGACAAGCCTGGCGCTCGCCGTCGGACTATCGGCATTGGCGGCGGACGCCTGGGCCAAGCCAAAAAAGTTCCATTGCCGAAGCCGCGGCCGATCGCGCGCAATGTCGTGCCCAAAACCACGCCCCCGGCAAAGACCGCGGCCAGGGATACCGTCCGCCGCCGCGGCGACCGCGCCCGGGACCGCCGTGACGCCCGCGACACGCCAGCACGCCGCCTTGCCGACGCCGCGCAAGCCGCCGCCGCCCCCCGCCGCGGTGGCCGCGACGTCATCGACCTCACAGGCCGATACCGATGCGCTGGAAAACGTCATCGAGCTGGTGCGCAAGCACAAGCCGGCGGATGCGACCCAGGCGGAAGCGGCGATCACCGATCCGGTCGCCAGAAAACTCGCGGAATGGATCATCCTGCGCAGCGACGACAACGGCGCCTCGGTCGAGCGCTATCGCGCCTTCCTGTCGGCCAATCCGAGCTGGCCGTCGCAGACCTTCCTGCGCCGGCGCATCGAGGCGGCGCTGTGGGACGACCGTCGCGACGACGCCACGGTGTGGGCATGGTTCGAAAACGAATCGCCGCTATCGGCCAAGGGCAAGTTCTCGCTGGCGCGCGCGATGCTCGCGCGCGGCGACCGGGCCAATGCGGAGCGTCTGGTGCGCGACGCCTGGCGCAACGATTCCATGTCCGAGGACACCGAGAACACGGCGCTCGATCTGTTCGGCGCGCTGCTGACGCCGGGCGATCACAAGGCGCGGATGGACCTGTTGCTCTATGGCAGCGACCACGAAGCGGCGCTGCGCGCCGCGAAGCGGCTGGGCGCCGGCCAGGTCGCGCTGGCGAAAGCGCGCATCGCGGCCTATCGCAAGGCCTCCAACACCAAGGCGCTGCTGGACGCGGTGCCGCGCGAACTGCACGGCGATCCCGGCTACATCTTCAGCAAGATCCAGTTGCTCCGCCGCGAAGAGAAATTCGCCGAGGCCGCCCAACTCATGCTCAGCGCGCCGAGGGACCCGGCCCGCCTGCACAATCTCGACGAATGGTGGATCGAGCGGCGGTTGCTATCGCGCAAGATGATCGACATCGGCGAGCACCGCACCGCCTATCTGATCGCGCGCGACGCCGCGCTGCCCGCGCGCGACATCTACAAGACCGAGCAGGAATTCACCGCGGGCTGGATCGCGCTGCGCTTCCTCACCGATCCGGCCACCGCCGCGCAGCATTTTGCGCGGATCGGCGTCGGCAGCGTCAACCCGACCACGCTGGCGCGCGCCGGCTACTGGCAGGGCCGCGCCGCGGAAGCCGCGGGCCGCGCCCAGGAGGCCCGCGCCGCCTACACAAGGGCGGCCGAGCAATCGACCAGTTATTACGGCCAGCTGGCGCGGGCCAAACTCGGACTGCCGCAGATCGAACTGAATGGCGCCCAGGCCGGCCGGACGCGCGGCGTCGAACGGCTGGAGATCGTCCGCGCGGTGCAGCTACTGTACGCGCTGGACGAACGCGAAATCGCGATCCCGATTTTCGCCGACATGGGCGAGAACGGCGATCCCGACGCGCTGGTGGGCCTCGGCGAACTGGCCTCCCGCAACGGCGACGCGCGCGGCATGCTGCTGCTCGGCAAGGCCGCGCTCAATCGCGGGCTGCCGTTCGATTTCTATGCCTATCCCGTGAACGGTATCCCGCCCTTCAGGTCGATCGGGCCGGAAGTCGAGCAAAGCGTCGTCTTCGCCATCGCGCGGCAGGAAAGCGCCTTCAATCCCAATGATGTTTCGCCGGCGCAAGCCTACGGGCTGATGCAGGTGACGCCGGATGCCGGCCGCTATGTCTGCAAGAGGGCCGGCGTCAGCTTCGATCTCCACCGCATGAAGACCGATCCGGTCTATAACGCAGCGCTTGGCGCCGCCGAACTCGGCGGGCTGCTCGAGGACTACCGCGGCTCCTACATCATGACGTTCGCGGCCTACAATGCCGGCCGCGGCAGCGTCAAGAAATGGGTCGAGCGCTACGGCGACCCGCGCGATCCCAAGGTCGACGCGGTCGACTGGGTCGAACTGATTCCGTTCTCCGAGACCCGCAACTACGTGCAGCGGATCATGGAGAATTTGCAGGTCTATCGCGCCCGCTTCGGCGGCGGAACGCGGCTGCAGATCGAGGCCGACCTGCACCGCGGCGCCAGCGTCGAATAGCCCGGTGTTTCGCCGTGCCTGCGCGCCACGGATGACTTAACCATTTCGGCGCCATGCCGGCCAGGCGCACTCCCGGTAGCGTGCTTGCGCTGCCCGGTGGCGCGAGCCCGGAACCCTATCCAATCAAGCCAATGGATTGCTGCCGTCGGAGCCAGAACCGCATACATCGAACCAGGAAGCCCGCGGGAGCGCGGGAGAATGGCTACTGCGAGAGCTTCAACGGCAAATTGCGCGATGAGCTACTTAACGGTGAGATTTTCTACAAAATGAAGGAGGCGCAGATTGTGATTGAGAACTGGCGGCGCCACTACAATACGGTGCGTCCACATTCATCGCTGAGATATCGACCACCGGCACCGAGGCGTTGGTCCGGCCAGCACCAAAACTGGTGGCACAAATCCCTGCTCTAAACTAACATTCCAAACGGACCACCCGGTGGGGGCCGGTCACACCCTTGCACCTCGAATCTTCAAGGCATATCCGAGCATCGGCGATAAGAAGCACATTGGTACATTGAAATTGATTGGCGACCAGTCGCTAGTGGTCGCTCTATTTTCAGACCAAAACTTCAATACGATACACGACCAGGTTGTATTATGGGCACTGTAGAAGAAACATTCCAAAAAGCTATCAAAGCAATGAATAGTGGGAAGCCTCTTGAGGCTGAGCGGCTTTTCAAAAATGTTTTAAAGGGGCACCCGAACAACATTGCGGCGTTAAATCTTTTAACCGTAGTTCTTGTGAGCATGGAGCGCCATGCGGGAGGCGGAGGCGTTTATTTCGAAAGCAATCAAACTTAACCAGAGTTCAGATGTGTCTTACTACAACTACGGTTTAATATCGAAAAGACTTGGTAAATCTCAGCAGGCTTTGGAACAATTTGATAAAGCCATCCGCCTTAACGCACGAGTTCCCGAAACATGGAATAATCGCGGCACGGTTTTTAATGATCTTAAGCAATACGAAAATGCAATACGTGATTTCGACCAAGCAATTTCATTGGCGCCAACCTATTCAGACGCTTTTTGTAACAAGGGTAAATCGCTGAGTTTCCTCAAGCGTTATGACGAAGCCCTTGCGGCTTATGACAAAGCGCTGGTACTCAAGCCTGACTTAGCTGAGGCCTGGCTTGGTCGTGGCAATGTATTCACCGAACTCAAGCGTTATGAAGAAGCCCTTGCGGCCTATGACAAAGCGTTGGCACTCAAGCCTGACTTAGCTGAGGCGTGGCTTGGTCGTGGCAATGTATTCGACCGAACTCAAGCGTTATGAAGAAGCCTTTGCGGCTTATGACAAAGCGCTGGCACTCAAGCCTGACTTGGCCGAGGCTTGGCTTGGTCGTGGCAATGTATTCGACCGAACTCAAGCGTTATGACGAAGCCTTTGCGGCTTATGACAAAGCGCTCGCACTCAAGCCTGACCTGGCTGAGGCCTGGCTTGGTCGTGGCAATGTATTCAACGAACTCAAGCGTTATGACGAAGCCTTTGCGGCCTATGACAAAGCGCTGGCACTCAAGCCTGACCTGGCTGAGGCTTGGCTTGGTCGTGGCAATGTATTTACCCAACTCAAGCGTTATGACGAAGCCTTTGCGGCTTATGACAAAGCGCTGGCACTCAAGCCAGACCTAGCCGAGGCGTGGCTTGGTCGTGGCAATTCATCCACCGAACTCAAGCGTTATGACGAGGCCTTTGCAGCTTATGACAAAGCGTTTGCAATCAAGCCTGATCTGGTAGGTGTCGAAGGTTCTCGTCTTCATTCGAAAATGAATCTCTGCAATTGGGAAAGTTTTGAGTCCGATTGCAACCATCTGATTGGATGAGTCGGATACAACAAGCCAAATGATCCATTTGCATTTCTCGCTATCAATTCATCTGTTGAAGATCAGTACAATTGCGCAAGGCTGTGGGTCAGCAAGCAACACCCACCTGCGAACCAGCCTCTCTGGAAAGGAGAGATTTATAAACACAATAAAATTCGAATTGGTTATGTGTCCGCTGACCTTCGTCAACATCCAGTGGCCAATCTCTCGCCGGCGTTTTCGAATGCCACGACAGGTCACAATTTGAGTTTACAGCAATTTCTATCGGACCGAACGATGGCTCAGAAATGCGTCAGCGGTTAGAGAGCTCCTTCGATAAATTCGTTGATGCAAGGCCCTTAACTCCGAGGACATCGCAAAGAAAATTAGAGAAGCGGAGATTGATATATTAGTCGATCTAAACGGCTTCACTCAACAAGCACGCACCGAAGTCTTTGCTCGCCGCCCTGTGCCGATACAGGTAAATTATCTTGGGTATCCTGGGACGATGGGGGCTAGTTATATTGATTACATTGTCGGTGACCCGATTCTCATTCCCGCATCACAGCAGAATGGTTATAGCGAGAAGGTCGTTTATCTGCCGCATAGTTATATGCCACATGACGACAGAAGCCGCATAATCTCGGATCGGGCTTTCGAGCGTAGTGAATTTGGATTGCCCGAACAGAGCTTTGTTTTCTGCTGCTTCAATAACGCCTATAAGCTGAATCCGAATATTTTCCGATTATGGATGAAGCTTTTGAAGGCAGTTGAAGGTAGCGTTTTGTGGTTGTCTGAGAATAATACTACAGCTACCGACAACTTACGGAAAGAAGCAATCGGTGTGGGCGTTAATCCCGAAAGAATAGTATTCGCCAAGCGCCTCCCATCATCGGCGGATCACTTGGCTAGGCATCGTCTTGCCGATCTATTTCTGGATAGCCTACCGTACAATGCTCACACAACAGCGAGTGATGCTTTATGGGCTGGCTTGCCTGTTCTAACGCAAATCGGCAATACGTTTGCAGGTCGGGTAGCGGCAAGTTTATTGAATGCGATCAATCTGCCAGAACTCATTACCGAAACGCCAGAAGAGTATGAGCGGTTAGCGATTGATCTTGCTATGCATTCCGAAAAACTGGCGGCTATCAAACGTAAGCTGGCTAACAATCGTCTTACTACGCCTTTGTTCGATACCAAGCTTTTCACCCGGCATATCGAAGCAGCTTACAACGCAATGTACGAGCGTCATCAGGCGGGGTTGGCGCCCGATCATATTTTTGTGGCGAATTGAAATAAACGCGTTTGGCTTTTCGCTGAATCGCCTCTGAACATCAGCAGCAAGCTCTGCTCGCTCGGCTCGACACTCGCAAACACGCCGACAGAAATCGACTGATCGTCCTGCTGTCATTCAAGGCAGGATTGCCAATATCCCGAAAGTTGATGAAGCCTAAATCGCCTGACTATTTTGATAATTCATCGAGGATAGAGTTTTGAACGTACCAATCATCAAATTTTGAAAATGGCTCAAATATCCTTACAAAGTTTTTAGAGGTTAGTAGTTCAAATATTTGCTGCCTATCGGGATTACAAAAATTGTGCTCCACTGTAATGATCTTTGTATTGTACTTATGAAAATCAAACGCGTTCAAAATGATAAATTCCGAGCCTTCCGTGTCGACCGACATAAAGTCAATAATTGCGGGGGCGCCATGCTCGATGAGTAGATCGTTCAGAGACACAGTCCGCACATCATAGGTTTTGCCAATCTCTCTGCCATCTTTGTTGAAGTCACGATGGCGGAAGTCTGATACGGTTGAAAGCTCTGCTGCTGTGGCTTCGAAAAATGCCAGTTTTTCACCCGACTTGTTCCAAACGCAGCGATCATCGATTGTGACGGCTCGGGTTTTCTTTAAGCTATCATGCCAACATCGAGCAGGCTCAGCTAGAATGCCCTTCCATTGAAAGCGCGATTCTAACAAATACGTATTGCTCAAATTGATCCCATCTGTTGCTCCAAACTCAACGAAAAAGCCGTTACGCTTTCCTCGCAATAAAAATAGCACTAGTACGTCTTGAAAAAGTTGTGACCTTGAAACACCTGCATGTTCTGCGCAAAGTCTTGCAAAAATGGCAGCAGGATCCATCGGGTTTTGAATTGCATAATTCCGAAGTGCCAATAGGCTATCAAATACCGCAAGAGCAGGGTGCATATGTTGACCCGTTCAAAATATTCAAAGAGTTTCTGATTTTGTATCACATTCGACGAAGTCGGGGAAAGAGCGTTATATATGGCCGCTATTGGAGTCTTGCTCAATCAAACAGCTCGACGCTTCGTCGAGGCCTTACCTACCAAACCTAACTGCTCATCAAGCTCGTCGTTGCGAACAGCGGTGATCAAGATGTCGATCACGGATAGCAGTTTTTCGCGTGACGCCCTATGAGAAGGATGTTCAATTCTTCGCTCAACCGCGCAGCGAATAATAATGCCATCACTCTGGCATTTGCGGGCAGACCATCATTTGATGTCAATGGTCTCAAATTCGGCTCGGACCGCGGACAGGGTTGGCATTTACATACGATTTCAAGAACCCCGATACGCAATACCAAAATGGCATTGATTTCTTCTTCGACCGGGGCGCATCGCACATTCTCTCGAAACAGGTATTCGTTGGCCTCGTTGGATATGTATATCAACAGGCCACTGGCGATAGCGGTGTACACCCTGTTCTGGGGGGATTTCGGTCACGTGCTGTTGGCGTCGGCCCGCAGATCGGTTACTTTTTTCCAATTGAAGGCATGCGGGGGTATTTAAATCTGAAAGGATACGGCTTAACGCGGCAAACCGGCCATCAGGCTGGAACACGTGGTTGATGTTTTCGATTTCACCGGTTGTACCTACCGCTGTAACGCCAACCCGGCATATGGTGACAAAGTAAACTCCCAGGTTAACGTTGGCCCGTTGCGGCTGATCCACGGTCGAACCCGCTCAATCCTGATCTGATTTGCAGACGGAATAGCGTCGGCCAAACCGCCATGGGGCCAGTACTGGCGCACCGGAGCTCCGAGCGCGGTGCGACCAAAGCAGCACGAGACGACGGGTTCGGGCGATCTGTTTCGGACGAGACCCGACCAGATTAAGTGACACGAGCAGGTGGAGCGCGCCGGCTAGTGTCCTGATTCTGAAGTCAGCTTCATTCTAGGCGTTTGCGGCGAGTGTGCGAAGGCAGAAGCGGTGGATGCTGGCCAAGATGTCGTCGGCGGCCTTGGTCCAGCGGAACGGTTTGGGGTTGGCATTGGTAGCCTCGATGTAAGCCTTGATCGCAATTTCGAGTTCGGCGACGGAGCGGAACACGCCTCGTTTCAGGGCTCGCTCGGTCAACAGTGCGAAGAAGCGCTCGACCTGGTTGATCCATGACGCTGAGGTTGGCGTGAAGTGCACGTGCCAGCGCGGGCGCTTGGCGAACCAGTCGCGGATCGGTTTGGTTTTGTGGGTTGCGTAATTGTCCATGATGATATGAACGTCAAGGTTGGCCGGCACATTGCGCTCGATCTCGTCCAGGAATTTGCGGAACTCGCTCGCGCGGTGGCGGGCCATGCACTTGCCGACGATGGTGCCGGCTTTCACATCGAGCGCCGCGAACAACGATGTCGTCCCGTGCCGCTTGTAATCGTGGGTTCTCCGCTCGACCTGTCCAGGCCGCATCGGCAACAGCGGTTGCGTGCGGTCGAGCGCCTGCACCTGGCTTTTCTCATCGACACACAACACGATAGCGCGTTCTGGCGGCGACAAATAGAGCCCGACGATATCGCGTACCTTCTCCACAAACAGCGGATCGGTGGAGAGCTTGAAAGTTTCGACGCGATGCGGTTGCAGACCAAAGGCGCGCCAGATGCGATGCACCGTCGAAGGCGCATGATCGATCTCTTTGGCCATGCTCCTGAGGCTCCAGTGGGTGCCACCCTTTGGCCGCGTCTCCAGCGTCTTGCGGATCGTGCTCGCGATTTCGTCGTCACCTATCTCGCGCGGTGCGCCGGGACGCGGCTCGTCGTAGAGACCGTCCATTCCTCGCTCGGCAAAGCGATTGCGCCAGGTACCGACCGTGTGCGTGCAGACCCCAAGCTTCGACGCGATCGCCTTGTTCTTCGACCCGCCAGCTGCCGCCAGCACAATGCGCGCTCGCTCCGCCAGAGCCTGCGGCGCGCCGTGCTTGCGCGTCAGAGCCGTCAGTTCGCGCTTCTCCACATCATCGAGTACAATTGCGACAGCTCGTCCCTTGCCCATTCCAGCCTCCCGGTCTAAAGCCAGGCTAGAATGTAACTGATTTGCCGATCAGGACACTAGAGCGGGATGACTTTTCTTCAAATCGTCATCCCGCTCTATCTTTTTATTTGAGCATGATCTTTTCGGAAAACCGGTGTCCACTTTTCCGGATCATGCTCTAGCTTTTGCTCAAGCACACCTGCGGGCTCGTGCGCGGGTGCTGCGGCCATGACCCCTACCCCGCCCAACTGCAGCGGCACAGATCGATCAGCGCCGCAGAAGCGGGAACGCGATCGACCGTCTGCAAGCGTCTCAGCAGGCGGAAGACATGACAGAAGGCGACATCACTCATTTGCGCAATGCAGCGGCATGCATGGTTGACGCAATTTCTACCCTCTTGCCAACAAGACAAAGAAAAACCCCCGGCAGTTTCCTGCCGGGGGTTCTTTTATAGCGTGATCAGACGAACTGGATTACCAGTTGCGCTGAGCGCGGAGGAGCAAGCTCACGGTGTTCTGGTCCCTGAGCTCGTACACTGCTGCCGGCTTGGTCGGGATCGCCGGTAGCGTAACCGTGCCCGCGTACTTCTGATCGAGGTTGGCGTACAGGACATCGGCCGAGAACGTCAGGCCCTTGACCGGGGTCCAGCGCGTGATCGTACCCATCTGCCAGACCTGGAAGTCGGGGTTGCAGGTCCCACCTGCGTTCAGCACCAGGGCGACGTTGGCGCAGATAAGAGCCTTGGCCGTACCGTTGTACTGCGTAGCAGCCCACGCACCGTAGAGCGAGGAACTCCAGTAGGGATCCCAGTTGTGGTTGAAGCCACCACGGAAACCGTACGTGGTAGTCAGCTGAAGCTGCAGTGCCAATGGATATCCGATGTGCCGGCAAACACAGCGTCGGACGTGGCTGCAAATCCGAGACTTTGGTAAGCGCCCGGCAGACCGGTGCCAGCGTACATCACGTAGTTGTTCGTGGCCAAGCTGTGGAAGTTGTAACGGGTCGCACCGTTAGTATACACGCCCTGCATGTTGAGGGTGTCGCCGGCACCCGTCGGGATGTTCTTGATCCACAAGGCGCCCTGGATGGCCCAACCCCACTTGTCGGTCGGATGACCCGAGGTCTCGACCGTCGGGGTGTAATAGCTGGCATGGTTGTCGTGCGCCGCTACCGACAACTGGGCCCCACCCCAAGCCTGGTCAACTTTCAATACACCGACGAGATCAGGAGCCACCACGCCGCCGAAGCTGTTCGTACCATAGGCGCCGGCTCCAAGGTTGGTACCGATTGTAGTTGCAGGATGGTTGCGCCGCCGTACCCGGGAACGAGGTGTTATAGAGGTTGGACTGGAAGTAGGCGTACGGGTCTTGCGCCGAGATGGTGCCCGACACGCCGTTTCCGAACTGAGCGGTGTAGGTGAACTGGTTGACGCCGGTGACGTCGCCGCCGCCGCCGACCAGGCCGTCGAAGTTGTTGCCTGGATAGGCGGACCAGGGCGCGTCAAACTGGGAGATGGTCTTACCCATCGTGAAGCCCGCGAACTGGATGAACGCGTGGTAAACGCCGATGGTATCGCTGCCCGCGATGCCGGCATTGCCAAAGGTTCCGGCTAGGCCGGGATTCGCAGTGGTCCAGCTGAACGTCGCATCCCAGTAGGTGCGGACCACGCCGTACTCGGTCGCAGTGCGCGTATCAATGTTCAGGTCTTCGCGGGAACGGGCGAGG
Source organism: uncultured Alphaproteobacteria bacterium (assembly GCA_963825105.1). Lineage (GTDB taxonomy): Bacteria > Pseudomonadota > Alphaproteobacteria > Rhizobiales > Xanthobacteraceae > Bradyrhizobium. The sequence goes on along the minus strand of CAWGSB010000023.1, from coordinate 118,314 downwards.
ATAGTAATTGCGAAACCGGTTCTGCTGACCATAGTTGCCGGCGACGGTGCCACCGGTAAAGTCGCCGGAGGCGTTGAGCGCCAAGTCGACGCGCAGATAACCACCCAGCTTGATGCAGGTGTCGGTGCCCGGAATGTAGTAGAAACCGGCACCATACAGGGAGCAGATCCTCACGTACTCGACCGCTTTGGCCTTGACGGGAAGATCGGCTGCCTGAGCCCCACTCATGGCGATCAGACCCGCCGCTGAGCCGAGGATAAGGCTCTTAACCATCTTCATGTTAACCTCCAAGTTGCTCATGTAGGGAAGGTTCCGGATCCGCTGGGTGTGAACACCCCAAGGTTGGTTCCCTTAATCCCCTGAAACCCGCTTAGCCGCTTCGCGCCTTCGGACACTCCCGCATGAACGCGAGGGACTTAAGCGAACCACCTAGAACGGGACGACCTCGGGATGCCCCCCTCCGTCGCAACATCACAATTACCGAACACCTCTGCACACGCAACAAAGGAACCGCTCAGAACGGTGCCTGACAGGCCGTTTTTGGAAAGGTGTTGCACAAATAACACTCAACCGCGATCAAATTTTCCTCGCAAGCCTTTGTTCTATTAGGCTGTTTTCGATTAGTTCCATTTGCCTCCAAGATCGTTGCATAGGCACCTCTGCCTGCCCGTTTTCCCCGCTCGCGCCTCGACTCCTGGCCGAATCGAGCTTCGCGAGCGGCCAACTGCCGCCCAAACAATCCGCGAGGGAATCCGGAGTTCTGCAGGCGACATCGCAGCCCGCATCGGCGTTGCGCGCGTCTTAAGGACTGCCACTTCGAGGATTCCAGTGGCGGCAATTGAGTTCCGCGCCGCCGGCGACGAGATGGCGGAAGCCCATATATTTCGGGCCTGGAATGCATCTAACGCCGCGAACAACCGATAGTGGCGGATCATGCAGGAATCGAATCGCCTCGAGCGGCGCTTTCGAACGATCGACGCAAAATGATCATCGGCGAACGCGAAATGCAGAACGGCCGGCGCCCCGAAACGCATCATGCAGTCTGCCGCGCGCCAGGAATCCCGAAGCGGACGCTGCCGGCTTCGCGCCACATTTGCGACGGCCGCGGCACATCCAGCGCCGCGACGCCCCGACTCTACATAAATATAAAGAGGTTCGTCCGAGGGCAGCGGTTGGGAGCGCCGGAGCGGCCGGGAGTCATGAAATGGCTCGCGAATTCGGCAACCGCAAATCTGCCGCTTGCGGCTCGCCCCTGCGTCGGGCATATCGGCCTTGACGGAGCTGTGGCCGAGTGGCTGAAGGCGGCGGTTTGCTAAACCGTTATAGGGTTGTAAAGCCCTATCGAGGGTTCGAATCCCCTCCGGCTCCGCCAAGAAACAACTGTCCGGCCCGGAGACATCGGTAACAGGTCGTACCTAAGACATGGGTGACAACCTCGTGCCGAACGGGTTGTCGAGGGGTTGCAAGGTTTTCTGCTCCAGGTCGAAGTATCCGAGATCATAGTGCATGAAGCTGGCAAGCCAAATGCCGTCATCGACCTCCTTGATGCCCAGGGGGCGGTTTAGGACGTCGGTTTGATCACCGTGCCCGATAAGGTCGTCGGCCGCGCGGCTGCCATCCGTAAGCAAATCGAGGGTTGGGGCCACAATACGCATCCGTACCCGAGGCCGTAGCCATGGCACTGCGGGTAGGTTGTGAAATGACACAACCCCGGGTAGCCCCAGACCCTGCCTTGTAGGCAGTAGGGATAATCGTAGGGATCACTTGGTTGAGCGGACGCCGGTAATGCTGTGAACGCCACGGCTACAAACGCTGCAGCGCCAATGATCTTGAGCATTTCAATTTCTCCTCTCGATGCGCCAGCTTCTATCACCAGATTTCCGGTCCCGTCGCTCACCCAGAAAGTGACGAAACGTTCCGATCGGCTAATTGGCAATAATTTCGACGAGAAGGAAATTCTGACGTTGCGACAGATCAAAAATCAGTCTGGCATATGGTCACAAAGCCGTGTGCTCGATCGAGCAAGCATCCGGGTAAGGCTAGGCAGATCTCCGGACAGCGTCCAACGCCGGCAGCAAGGTCAACGTTGCGGGATCGGGTAAGAAAAAGGGACAGAAGATCAATGAAAAAGCGGACTTCAAGCATCGACTGCTCAACGTCCGCTCTTCCCCTCAACAGCGGACATTCACAAAAGCGACGGTGACGTCAGCTTTGCGACAAGCAGACGGTCTGAATTTCTCGCGCCGCGCCTACGCAGGCAAGCGCGAGAACGTGAATTGACTGAGATCAATATGGCCTGTCTGCTTCCGTGCGCTGATAGTGTGCCGATTTCGAAGGAGGTTCCGATGCGCATTCTGGCTTTGGCGATTTTGGCGATCGGAATGGTTTCGGCAGCAGGGCAAGCCCGGGCTCAGACATATGATCCGGCTTTTCCGGTATGCATGCACGTCGCCGTCTGGGGAGGCCCTTTCGAGGATTGCACCTACTACACGATGGCCCAATGTGCGAGTCGGCTTCCGGCCGCGCGGGCCAGTGCAACATCAACCCGTATTACGCGGGCGCAACAGCGTCGCCGGGACGAAACGACCGGCGGCATCGCCGCGGTCTATTGAGCTAATCCAGTTGACGACCTGGCTGTCCACAAGCGACGCCGGCCGGTTAGCATCCACACAGCGTCGATGCCCGCGTTGCCGCGCCGGGACTCTCGCCGCTACCCCGCTCGTGCACCAAGCCGGCGGTTAGTACGCAATGCGGCCACCCTGCCGCTATTTGTCAAGGCGACGGGGCGTTCGCGGGCCGGAAGAACGCCCAGACGTCCGAAGGCATCTCAAGCTGAATCTCTAGTGCGCCGTCATCCAGGCCCGGGCTTCGCGCTGGGCCATGGCGATCTCGACCTCGGACATCATCTCGGCGACCTCGCGGCGCAGCCGGATGGCGTCGGTGCGGCCTTTCAGGGCTGCAAGGTTGAACCACTTGTGCGCCGCGACGAGATTGACCACGCCCGAACGCCCGCTCGCCCAGTACAGGCCGCGCTCGAACAACACGTCGGGGATCGCGCTTGCTTCCACCGCCGTTGCCGTATCCTGATCGATGTGCCCCTGAAACATCCGCCGTCTCCCCTTCTTGTTTTCTTTGCCGCCTCGCGCCCGAGCGCGGCTCCTGTCCAGTTGCAAAACGTCCCGTTATTTCAGCGCGCGATCAGCAAAAGTGGACTTCGGTTTTGCGTCCGATCGCGCGCCAAAATATCAAAGAGCGCATGATCTGATCGCCAAACCGCCCACACTTTGGCGGATCATGCGCTCGCCGTTTGCCGGCTTGTTGGGATGATCATGACCGATCAAATTTGAAGGGCAGTTTAAGTATCGCGATGAATCCGGCGTAAACGCATCGCCGGCCCGCACGGCCGTGAAATTGCAGGAGTGCTTATTTCACAGGCGTCTTCACGCGTTCGCGGAATTCGGTTTACCCTGCCATTTGGCAAAGCGATAACCATTGGAGAAGGCGGAGCGTACGCGACGCGTTCGCAGCGACGCTCCCTTGCTGGCGTCATCGCCTGCGAAAGCGGGCTATCCGGTACGTCGCGGCTTCGCGATTGACCACAATCTCTCCGCAATGCGGGGATCACCCGCCGGAGCCTGTCGGGCTCGCCGAAGGCGAGACCCGGTGGCGGGCGATGACGACTGGGATTGTTGCGGACCTGCCAGCTCGCGCAAAGCCGTCGGCGCACGCGCGGGCCGCGGATGATCGGGACAATAATCTTATGGAATTTGGGAAATCGAATGCGCAGGGCACGGGCTGCCCCGGCTCGGGGAACGAGGGCGTCGGCGAACACGTCAGGACCAGATTTCACTTGGGCTCAGGGCCCGGTGAAATTGCGGACCTCTTGGAGATCCGCACCGAACGAAGAAAACCTGTTTCTTCTGCCGGACCGATTTTCGAAGAAGCGCTAGGCTCTTCGAAAGGTCGATCCAGCCGTTTGACCTGATGTCTCGCCGACACCCTCTTTCGTCGACCAGAGCTTTCCGATCTAAAGTCTGCTTCGAGAAGCAAATCGTCCTGAAGGCTCTTGTGACGTGCCGGCATCAAGCCGCCGGCAATTTTCTCAAGCGAGATTTACTTCTTCTTCTTGGCGACCTTGCGGGTCTTCTTCGCAGTCTTCTTCACTGCGCTCTTCGCCTTCTTTGCCTTCTTAGCTTTCTTGGCCATGTTGCCCTCCTAATGTAGTGAGATGGCTTAGTCGCTGCGTGCACTCGGGAATCGAAATGCACTACATCCCGAATACACCAACACATCGAAAAAAACAGCGTCCTGCTTAAGGAAGTGTTGACGCGCTGAAGTGAGAGCGCGCAACGCGCGTTCGACAACAAGACGACAAAGCGTTCGCACGACGATGCGGATTGTGCGCGAAAAACCGCGGCCGGCAATTGTCAATATTGCAGGAAATGCCTGTGCCGCAGGTGTTTTCGCATGTCGCGCATTCAACGATCACTACGCGAGCGATGTCGTCGCGCCGCATTGAGGCCGGCCGAAAGCGCGTTGCGCGGACTCTGAAGTCGCGAATTTTGGCAATAAAAAAATTTTCATGCTCACCGGCTTCGCGTCTCATCGCCGCTCGCCAAAACCGGTTTTTTGCGCGAATCGCCGCGGCTGATTCGGGAGCGGAGTTTTCGTCTCGCGCGATGCATCGCCACCTTATGGTGAACGATCGGTGCACGCGCGCATGCGCGTGAGGCGCCGGCGGCGATGCCGGCGTCACCTCGCGCCGACGTCAGATGCCGAGTTTGGACTTGAGCAGGTCGTTGACGGCTTGCGGATTGGCCTTGCCGCCGGATGACTTCATCACCTGGCCGACGAACCAGCCGACGAGCTGCGGCCTGGCTTTCGCCTGCGCGACCTTGTCGGGATTGGCGGCGATGATGTCGTCGACCACCTTCTCGATCGCGCCGAGGTCGGTGACCTGCTTCATGCCGCGCGCCTCGACCAGCGCGCGGGGGTCGCCGCCCTCCTGCCAGACGATCTCGAACAGGTCTTTTGCAATTTTGCCGGAGATGGTGCCCTCGCCGATCAGATCGACGATGGTTCCAAGCTGATCGGCCGATACCGGCGATCCCGTAATATCCCGGCCCTCCTTGTTGAGCCGCCCGAACAGCTCGTTGATCACCCAGTTGGCGGCGAGCTTGCCGTCGCGGGCCTTGTCCGTGAGCTTCGCCAGCACGGTCTCGAAGAAATCCGCGCTCTCGCGTTCGGCCACCAGCACGCCGGCGTCATAGGGCGACAGCCCGAAGTCGGCGATGAAGCGGGCCTTCTTCTGGTCCGGCAGTTCCGGCAGGCCGGCCTTCAGCTCGTCGACATAGGCCTCGCGAAAACTCCAGCGGCAGCAGGTCGGGATCCGGGAAATAGCGGTAGTCGTGCGCCTCTTCCTTGGAGCGCATCGAGCGAGTCTCGCCCTTGTTGGGGTCGAACAGCCGGGTTTCCTGGTCGATGGCGCCGCCGTCCTCGAGAATCCCGATCTGGCGGCGCGCTTCATACTCGATCGCCTGGCCGATGAAATTGATCGAGTTCATGTTCTTGATCTCGCAGCGGGTGCCGAGCGGCGTGCCCGGCTTGCGCACGCTGACGTTGACGTCGGCGCGCAGCGAACCCTTCTCCATGTCGCCGTCGCAGGTGCCGAGATAGCGCAGGATCGAGCGCAGTTTTGTCACATAGGCCTTGGCCTGCTCGGAGGAGCGGATATCGGGCTTGGAGACGATCTCCATCAGGGCGACGCCGGAGCGGTTGAGGTCGACATAGGACATGGTCGGGCTGCGGTCGTGCAGCGACTTGCCGGCGTCCTGCTCCAGATGCAGCCGCTCGATGCCGATCGTGGCGGTTTCGCCACCCGCCAGTTCGACGACCACCTCGCCCTCGCCGACGATCGGCGACTTGTACTGGCTGATCTGATAGCCCTGCGGCAGGTCCGGATAGAAATAGTTCTTGCGGTCGAACACCGAGCGCCGATTGATCTTTGCGTTGAGGCCGAGGCCCGTGCGCACCGCCTGGCGCACGCATTCCTCGTTGATCACGGGCAGCATGCCCGGCATCGCCGCGTCGACCAGCGAGACATGGGTGTTCGGCTCGCCGCCGAATTCCGTCGAGGCGCCGGAAAACAGTTTTGACTTCGAGGTGACCTGGGCATGGACTTCCAGCCCGATCACCATTTCCCAGTCGCCGGTCGCGCCTTTGATCAGTTTTGCGCTTGTCGCACTCATGCTCTTGCAGCCCCAAGCAGCGCGGAAGCGATCCGCTCCCATTCGGCTTCGACTGGCCCCTTCGCCACCGGCTGGCCGGCCTGCCGGTACCAATAGCCGGCGTTGGCAGGATCGCCCTCGACGCGGTGCAGATAGGCATGGACCCACGCCGCGTCAGCGGTCGATTCATCCTGCACGATCTTGTGCGCCTGGTCCCATCCGCCTTTGGCCGCCCACCACAGCGCGGCAAGCGGCGCGTCGAGATCGGGCGCCGGTGTTGCGCCCGAAAGACTTGCTTTGAACTCCGCCATGCTCACCACCATTTCGGCGGCGTGAAGCGGCCGGCCGCCTGCTCGATCACCTCGCCGAGCGAGAACAGCGTCTCCTCGTCGAAGGGACGTCCGATCAGCTGCAGTCCGAGCGGCAGGCCCTGCGCATCCTTGCCGGCGGGAACCGCGATGCCGGGCAGTCCCGCCATGTTCACCGTCACCGTGAAGATGTCGTTGAGATACATTTCCACGGGATCGGCGCCCTTCTCGCCGATGCCGAACGCCGCCGACGGCGTCGCCGGCGTCAGGATCGCGTTGACGCCCTTGGCGAAGCAGTCCTCGAAATCCTTTTTGATCAGCGTACGCACTTTTTGCGCGCGCAGATAATAGGCGTCGTAATAGCCGGCCGAGAGCAGATAGGTGCCGATCATCACGCGGCGGCGCACCTCGGCGCCAAATCCCTCGGCGCGGGTGTTTTCGTACATATCGACGATGGATCGACCAGGCGTGCGCAGGCCGTAGCGCACGCCGTCATAGCGGGCGAGATTGGACGAGGCTTCCGCCGGCGCCACGATGTAATAGGCCGGCAGCGCGTATTTGGTGTGCGGCAGCGACACCTCGACGAGCTCGGCGCCGGCCGCCTTCAGCCAGGCCGCGCCCTCGCTCCAGAGCTTCTCGATTTCGTTCGGCATGCCGTCGAGGCGATACTCCTTGGGAATGCCGATCTTCATGCCCTTTACGGACTTGCCGATCGCGGCCTCGTAATCGGGCACGGCGATATCGACCGAGGTCGTGTCCTTGGCATCATGGCCCGCCATCGAGCGCAGCAGGATCGCGGCATCGCGAATGGTGCGCGCGATGGGGCCGGCCTGGTCGAGCGATGAGGCAAAGGCGACGATGCCCCAGCGCGAACAGCGGCCGTAGGTCGGCTTGACTCCGACAGTTGCGGTGAACGCCGCGGGCTGTCGGATCGAGCCGCCGGTATCGGTCGCGGTCGCTCCCATGCACAGCAGTGCCGATACCGCGGAGGCCGAACCGCCGGACGAGCCGCCCGGCACCAGCGACGTATTGGAACCCTCGCGCCGCCACGGATTGACCACGGGGCCGAAGCACGAGGTCTCGTTCGACGAGCCCATCGCGAACTCGTCATTGTTGAGCTTGCCGAGCATCACCGCGCCGTCGCGCCAGAGCTGCGAGGTGATGGTCGACTCATAGGTCGGCACGAAATTGCCGAGGATCTTCGAGCAGGCCGTGGTACGCACGTCCCTGGTCGCGAACAGGTCCTTGATGCCGAGCGGAATGCCGGCAAGCGGGCGGCCCTCACCCCTGGAGATGCTGTCGTCGGCGGCCTTTGCCATCGCGCGCGCCTGGTCCGGCGTTTCCAGCACGAAGGCATTGAGCGAGCGCGCCGCCTCCATCGCCGCCAAGTGGGCGTCGGTCAGCTCACGCGACGTGAAGGACTTTTTCGCGAGACCGTCGCGGGCCTCGGCGATCGTCAGCGAAGTCAAGTCGGTCATTTATTGATCGGGCTGCAGAAGAACGGAGAGAGCGTCTTGTCGTTGGAAGGATCGTCCTTCTTCGGACGCGTCCTTTCATTGGCTTCGAGGGCGTCGAGCACGGCATCGATCGCCTTGTCGGGATCGGCCGGCTTGCCCTGCCGCTCCATGGCGTCGAGATAGTTCATGTAGGCCTGATAAGCCTTCTCATCGTCGCAGAGCAGACACATGGTTCATCTCGTTTGTCCGACGCGTTTTCTTAGCGTCTATTCGACGACCTTCGGCACCAGGAAGAAATGATTTTCCGACGCCGGCGCGTTCCTGACGATATCGTCGGCGATCTCGCCGTCATTGACCACGTCGGGACGTTTCTTCATCTCCATCGGCGTCACCGAGGTCATGGGCTCGACGCCCTCGACATTGACCTCTGACAACTGCTCGACAAAGGCCAGCATCGCGTTCAGCTCGCCCTGAAGATGCGGAACCTCGGCGTCGGTGACCGCGATCCGCGCCAGATGCGCGATACGGCGAACGGTGGCGGCGTCGACGGACATTATATATGGCCTCAAGCGGGAGTTTCAGCCCGCCGTATAGCAGAGGTCGCTTTTGCGCCGCAACCGGCGGGTTCTCAGCCCGCCATCTGGCTCATCCGCGCCAGTGCCGCGCCGGCCAGCGCCCGGGTCAGCTCGGCGGCCGGCATTTCGCGCCCCAGCCGCACCGCCTGCCCCGCCCAAAGATTGGTGAAATCGACCTTGCCGAGCTTTTCCGCCGCCGCCTTCAGCGGCGCCAGCGCGGTCGCGGCATGGGGAAAGGCCGGCGCATCGGGCGAAATCGGGCCGACCTCGCGCATCACCCGGTTGGCGACCCCGCGCGCCGGGCGCCCGGTCATGACGTTGGTGATGACGGTGGAATCGTCCAGCGCCTGGGCCAGCGCCACGCGCGCCGGCGCGCTCACCTTCGATTCCGGACAGCGCAGATAGGCGGTGCCGATCTGCACGCCCGCAGCCCCCAGCGCGAACGCCGCCGCGATGCCGCGCCCGTCGGCGATGCCGCCCGCGGCGATCACCGGGACCTTCACGGCATCGACCACCTGCGGCACCAGCGCGAAAGTGCCGGGCTGCTCGGCGATATTGTCGGTCAGGAACATGCCGCGATGGCCGCCGGCCTCGGCGCCCTGCGCGATGATCGCGTCGGCGCCGTTTTCCTCGAGCCAGATCGCCTCCTTCACGATGGTGGCTGACGACATCACGATGGCAGCCGGCGGCCTTGACGCGCTGCAGCAGCGCCTGGATCCGGCAGGCCGAAATGGAAGCTGACGACTTCGGGCTTCAGCTCCTCGACGAGGGCGCACATCGCGGCATCGAACGGCGCGCGGTTGGCGGCGTTGACCGGCGCCGCCGGATCGAGCCCCAGCTCTTTATAATAGGGCGCAAGCCGCCGCTTCCATCCGGCCTCGCGCTTCGGATCGGCGTCGACCGGCTTATGGCAGAAGAAGTTCATGTTGACCGGCGCCGAGACGCGCTGGCGGATGATGTTGACCTGCTCGCGCGCCTTGTCCGCCGACAGCATCGCGCAGGGCAGCGAGCCCAGCGCCCCGCCTTGCGCGGCCGCGATCACCAGTTCCGCATCCATGATGCCGGCCATCGGCGCGAGCACGATGGGGAATTCGGTCTTGAAGAGCTCGAGAAGTCGTGCGGTCCGGCCACATGGTCTGCTCCATTCGGTGAGTGGGAGGATTGGCGCGGGCGTCGTTGCCGGTAGCCTTAGAAAGATTAGCACTCGCACGAACCGCGAGAGCCATGCATTCGCGCGCCGCCTGAGGCTGCCAGCGCCGCAGCGCGATCCGCTGGCCGTTGTGTCCGATCCGGGACAGCTTGGGACCACTTTGCCCGGTATCGCAGCCCGCGTGTTATGCGAACGTCATGCCTGCCCTCATCCTACCGCTGATCGACGCTGCCGCGCACTGGCCTGAACGCGGCGCGCTGGTCGGCCTCGATCTGGGCACCAAGACCATCGGGGTCGCGGTGTCCGATCCCGATCGGAGGCTGGCGACCGGGGTCGAGACCATCCAGCGCAAGGCCTTCAAGGCCGATGCCGCGCGGCTGCTTGCGCCATCGCCACCGAGCGCAACGCGGTCGGCTTCGTGCTCGGCCTGCCCATCAACATGGACGGCAGCGAGGGCCCGCGCGCGCAATCCACCCGCGCCTTCGCCCGCAATTTTTCCAAACTCACCGCGCTCCCGATCGCCCTGTGGGACGAGCGGCTGTCCACCGCGGCCGTCGAACGCGAACTGATCGGCATGGACATGAGCCGCGCCCGCCGCGCCGAGGTGATCGACGAACACGCCGCGATCTTCATCCTGCAGGGCGCGCTCGACCGGCTGGCGAACCTGCGCGAAGCGCGCTGACCTTATCCACGGCGGCTGCGAACTGGGCGTCACCTCTCCCATCGGGAGAGGTGAAGGGAGTTCGCGGCAGGAACCATCAACTATGTCCGGCGAGCCAGATGGTCTGCACCACCGCGGCCAGATTGTTGAGGCCGTGCACGAATATCGTCAGCCAGGTCGAATTGAAGCGATAGCGGAGATAACCGAGCAACAGCCCGATCGAAAACACCTCGCCGAAGAAGAACCAGTCATATTGCAGATGCAGCGCCGTCCACACCATCGACGACAGCAGGATGGCGCCGGGGACCCCGAGAAAGGATTCCGACCAGCCGCGGTAGAGAAAGCCGCGCGCGAACAATTCCTCCGAGACCGGGGCTGCGACGCAGAACGCGATCACCAGCAGCCATAGCGCGCCGTCGGTGCGCGCCGATTGCAGCACCTCCCCCATGAATCCGGGCGCGACCTCGCGTCCCGCCGCGCGCGACAGCACGTCCCATCCCATCACGAGAACACCGAGCGCGACGGCGCCGATCACAAAATTGATCCAGGAGGTCCCGCGCAGCGCGAGATAATCGGCAAACGGCGTCCGCGAGATGCGTATCGCGATCCACAACGCCGCGAGCACGGCCGGCAGCCCCGTGATCACCGAGAGCGAAATCGTCAGCCCGCCGCCGACGACATGGATCGCGGCGGCCATGTCGATCGGCCCTTCCCGCCGCAGCACGAACCAGGCCACGACCGCCATCTGCCCGGCAAACATCGCGGCGAAGACGAACAGGCCCCACAGCGCCGTGCCCCAGAACTTCCAGATGCGCGGCGGGCGTGATGCGGGAATGACCGGCGCGGGCGCGGTAGAATTTCAGGGATTCGGAGAATCCATCAACTGGCTTTCAGCTCTTGGTTCGTCATGCCCGGCCTTGTGCCGGGCATCCACGTCTTTCTGTGCGGCATGGATTCTAAGAAGACGTGGATGGCCGGGCACGAGGCCGGCCATGACGATGCATACGAGCAATCACGGCAGCGTCCGGTCCAGCAGTCCCCTGATATCGCCGCTGGCGAGATCGACGGCGCCGTACATGCTGGCGTGGTTCTGGGCAAGCCGCGTCCGCGCGAACAATTCGGCATGACGCGGCGACACCTTGTTGAGCGCCGCCGCCGCCGCGAGCAGCGCCAGTTTTTCGACCGCCAGCCGCGCCACGCGCTCACTGTCCGGCCTGCGGAATGCCTTGCCGATGAACGCCACGGCGTCGCCGGCGCCCGACAAGCCCGCTGGTTTCCTCGGCGAGACTTTGCAGGACCGCGCTCGCCGCCTCGACCTCGCGCGACAACGCCCGCAGCACGTCCAGGCACATCACATTGCCGGAGCCTTCCCAGATCGCATTGACCGGCGACTCCCGGTAATGCCGCGCCAGAATGCCCTCCTCGACATAGCCGTTGCCGCCGAGGCACTCCATCGCCTCGTACAGAAATCCCGGCGCGCTCTTGCAGACCCAGTATTTGATCGCGGGCGTCAGCAGCCGCATGTAGGCGGCTTCGCTCTGGTCGTGCGGCGCCTGGTCGAACGAAAGGCACAGCCGCATCACCAACGCGATCGAAGCCTCGACATGCAGCGCCATGTCCGAAAGCACCGCCTGCATCAGCGGCTGATCGGCGAGATGTTTCTGGAACACGCTGCGATGCCTCGCGTGATGCAGCGCGTGCGCAAGCCCGGACCGCATCAGGCCGGCGGAAGCGATCGCGCAATCCTGCCGCGTCAACTGCACCATCTGGATGATGGTGCGGATGCCCTTGCCCTCGTCGCCGACGCGCACCGCATAGGCGCCGACGAATTCCACCTCGGAAGAGGCATTGGAGCGGTTGCCGAGCTTGTCCTTCAGGCGCTGGAACTGGATCGCGTTGATCGATCCGTCCGGCTTGAAGCGCGGCATGAAGAAACAGCTCAGGCCTTCGTCGGCCTGCGCCAGCACCAGAAAGGCGTCGCACATCGGCGCCGACATGAACCATTTATGCCCGGTGATGCGATAGGCATCGCCGTCGCGCTCCGCGCGCGTCATGTTGGAGCGCACGTCGGTGCCGCCCTGCTTCTCGGTCATGCCCATGCCGAGCGTCATGCCGCGTTTGGTCGGCCACGGCGCGAAGGTGGGATCGTAGGCGCGCGTGCCGAGATGACCGGCATGACCTTCGCCAGCAGGTCCGGCTGCGCCGCCAATGCCGCCACCGACGCGCGCGTCATGGTGATCGGGCACAGATGACCGGTCTCGACCTGGGCTGCCATATAGAATTTCGCCGCGCGCACCACTTCGGCCGCGCCGCCGGCCGGCTTGCCGTGCGCGTCCCAGGTCGAATTGTGAATGCCGGCGTGGGCGCTGCGCGCCATCACTTCGTGATAGGCCGGATGAAACTCGACCTCGTCGCGCCGGTTGCCGCGGGAATCGAAGGTCCGCAGCTTTGGGGTGTTCTCGTTGGCGATGCGGCCGCGCTCCGCCATCGCAGCCGAACCCCAGTGCTGGCCGAATTCGGACAGTTCCTTTTCGGCCGCCGCGCCGCCATTGGCCGCGACGGCTTCCGCGAGCGGCCGGTCCAGCGCGAACAGGTCGACGTCCTCGAACGGCGGCGACTGGTTGAACACCTCGTGGGTCGCGAATGAAGGCTGGGTCATGGCCGGTCCTGACTGAAGACAATTATGCAGCGTCAACGGAAGTGAACTCCCTCTCCCCTTTGTGGGAGAGGGTTGGGGTGAGGGGTTGCAACACGGGCAGTCCCGATGCCGCGACCCCTCACCCGGATCGCACCGGACGATGCTTCGCATCGCCGGTCCGATCCGACCTCTCCCACAAGGGGAGAGGTGACTCAACGAGAACCCTCTTCTATCTCATCCGCGCGGTGATCGGAAAATCATACGCGGGCCCGCCAGCGCCCGGCAGCGAAAAATGCCACCACTCCTTCGCATAATTTACAAAACCTTGCTTCGCCATCGCGGCAACCAGCGCATTCCGCCACCGGCGCTGGGCCGGGGTGATGGAGCGGGCCGCGGTGTGCGCCTTGAGGTCGGAACAGTCGTAGCCGGTGCCCATGTCGACGCTGCCTTCCGGCGCGCGGGCGTCCGCCGGCGCCGTGCAGTCGGCATAGGCCTTGTCGGGGTCGAAGGCCAAGGAATTGTCGGCCGTCAGATCGACCAGGGTCAGGTCGACGGCGGCGCCGGTGGAATGGCCGGAATGCTCGGCGATATAGCCGAGCCGGAACAGGTCCTTCTTGGAAAATGCCGGATTATACCGCCGCTCGGCCGGCGTCTCCCGGCCGTTCTGCGCCCACACCACCATGTCGCGCACCGCGCGCGCCGGGCGGTAGCAATCCAGCATTTTCAGCGACAGTTTTTGCGGCGCGAGTTCCTGCTGGACGCGCTTCAGCGCCAGCCCGACCTCACGCTTCACCACGCATTCGGCCGCCTCGTAGCCGGCAAGCGGCCGGCCGACGAAATTGTTCGCCCCGGCGTAGCGGATGTCCTGAAGGATGGTCGGATCGATGTCGCGCAGGAAGACGAAGCCGCCGGGCAAGGTCTGCGCGCCGGCCGGGCTCGCAAGCGCGATGGCCGTCAACAGGATCGGAGCAAACCATTTCAAACTGCGCATGAACAGATGCTTGGCGATCCAATCGCGGCGACTTTGCGGCGTCAGCGTTTACCCTGCTTCCGACAGATCGGGGATAACTCGGAAGCGCCCTATTCGCCCTTGCCCCGCGTTGCATCTCTGCCTATAGCTCTCGTTTTAATGACCCCTGCATCGAAATCGACCTTCGTCCTCGGTCACCGGCACCTGCTGGGAATCGAGGGGCTTTCCGCTGCCGATATCACCGGCCTGCTCGACCTCTCCGAGGAATATGTCGAGCTCAACCGCCAGGTCGACAAGAAGCGCACCAGCTTGCGCGGCCGCACCCAGATCAACCTGTTCTTCGAGGCCTCGACCCGCACCCAATCCTCGTTCGAAATCGCCGGAAAACGGCTGGGCGCCGACGTCATGAACATGTCGGTGTCCTCCTCCTCGATGCGCAAGGGCGAAACCCTGGTCGATACCGCGGTGACGCTGAACGCCATGCACCCGGACATCCTGGTGGTGCGGCACCATGCCTCGGGCGCGGTGGAACTGCTGGCGCGCAAGGTCGACGGCTCCGTGATCAATGCCGGCGACGGCGCCCATGAGCATCCGACCCAGGCGCTGCTCGATGCGCTCACCATCCGCCGCAACAAGGGCCGGCTCGAAGGGCTGGTGATCGCGATCTGCGGCGACGTGATGCATTCGCGGGTGGCGCGCTCCAACATCCTGCTGCTCAACACCATGGGCGCCCGCGTCCGCGTGGTCGCGCCCTCCACGCTGCTGCCGCGCGGCATCGAGCGGATGGGCGTCGAGGTCGCCCGCGACATGCGCGAGGGCCTCAACGGCGCCGACATCGTGATGATGCTGCGGCTGCAGCGCGAGCGCATGAACGGCTCGTTCGTGCCGTCGAGCCAGGAATACTTCCATTATTTCGGCCTCGACCAGAAGAAGCTGGCCTATGCCAAACCGGACGCGCTGGTGATGCATCCGGGTCCGATGAACCGCGGCGTCGAGATCAACTCGATCGTGGCGGACGGCGCGCAATCGCTGATCCGCGAACAGGTGGAAATGGGAGTGGCGGTGCGGATGGCGGTGCTCGAAGCGCTCGCCCGCAACCTGCCGAACGCGTGATCATGCTGACCGACCGCCGCCCGATCCTGCTCGCCAACGCCCGCCTGATCGATCCCGTCGCGCGATTTCGACGGCATCGGCGACGTCCTGATCGCCGACGGCACCATCCGCGAGTCCAGGCGCGGCATCGGCGCGGCCGGCGTGCCCGAAGGCACCGACATCGTCAATTGCGCCGGCAAGATCGTCGCCCCCGGGCTGATCGACATGCGCGCCTTTGTCGGCGAGCCCGGCGCCAGCCACCGCGAAACCTTTGCTTCCGCGAGCCAGGCGGCCGCGACCGGCGGCATCACCACCATCATCTGCCAGCCCGACACCTCGCCCGTGATCGACAATTCGGCGACGGTCGATTTTGTCCTGCGCCGCGCCCGCGACACCGCGATCGTCAACATCCATCCGATGGCGGCGCTGACAAAAGGCATGCGCGGCGAGGAGAT
This sequence comes from uncultured Alphaproteobacteria bacterium, assembly GCA_963825105.1. Taxonomy (GTDB): domain Bacteria; phylum Pseudomonadota; class Alphaproteobacteria; order Rhizobiales; family Xanthobacteraceae; genus Bradyrhizobium. The sequence continues at coordinate 102,781 of CAWGSB010000023.1, read as the reverse complement.
GACCGAGATCGGCCTGCTGAAGGCCGCCGGCGCCGTGGCCTTCACCGATGGCGACAGGAGCGTCACCAATGCGCAGGTGATGCGGCGGGCGCTGACCTACGCGCGGGATTTCGACGCGCTGATCGTGCATCACACCGAAGACCCCAATCTGGTCGGCGAAGGCGTCATGAACGAAGGCGAATTCGCCGCGCGCCTCGGACTGGTCGGCATTCCCAATGCCGCCGAAGCCGTGATGCTGGAGCGCGACATGCGCCTGGTCGCGCTGACCGGCGGGCGCTATCACGCGGCCTCGCTGAGCTGCATCGAGTCGCTGGAAATCCTGAAACGCGCGCGCGACGCCGGGCTTGCCGGTCAGCGCCTCGGTCTCGATCAATCATCTGACGTTGAACGAAAACGACATCGGCCCCTACCGGACATTTCTAAAACTGTCGCCGCCGCTGCGCACCGAGGACGACCGCCTGGCGCTGGTCGCAGCCGCTCGCCTCCGGATTGATCGACGTCATCATGTCCGACCACAATCCGCAGGACGTCGAGGTGAAGCGGCTGCCGTTCGCGGAAGCCGCCTCCGGCGCGATCGGCCTGCAGACCATGCTGCCGGCCGGCTTAAGGCTGATCCATAATGGCGACATGGATTTCAAGACGCTGATCCGCGCGATGTCGACGCGCCCCGCCGAACTGCTGGGCCTGCCGGGCGGAACGCTGCGCGCCGGCTCGCCTGCCGACGTGATCGTGATCGATGCCGATACGCCCTGGGTGCTCGATCCCGCCGATCTCAAATCGCAATGCAAGAACACGCCGTTCGACGAAGCGCGGTTCTCGGGCCGCGTGGTGCGCACCATCGTCGGTGGACGGACGGTCTATGAGCATGTCTGATGAGGGCGGGATATACCATCAAGGGAGGAACGCCGATGTCACCTGAAGCATTCCTGCCGGTGGCGTTCGTGCTCGGCTATCTCCTGGGCTCGATCCCGTTCGGGCTGATCCTGACCAAACTCGCGGGCACCCAGGACCTTCGCTCGATCGGCTCCGGCAATATCGGCGCCACCAACGTGCTGCGCACCGGACGCAAGGGCCTCGCCGCGGCGACGCTGCTCTGCGACATGCTGAAGGGCACGGCCGCGGTGCTGATCGCGGGCTATTACGGCGGACCCAATGCCGCGATGCTGGCGGCGCTCGGCGCCTTTCTCGGCCACCTGTTTCCGGTGTGGCTGCAATTCAAGGGCGGCAAGGGCGTCGCGGTCTATATCGGCGTGCTGATCGGCTTGTTCTGGCCGGCGGCCATCGTGTTTTGCGTGATCTGGATTTCGACCGCCTTCACCACGCGCTACTCCTCGCTGTCGGCGCTGGTTGCCAGTTTCGTCACGCCGATCTTCCTGTGGTGGTTCGGCCATCCCGCGCTCGCCTCGCTGTTCGCGGTGCTGACGCTGCTCTTGTTCTACATGCACCGCGAAAACATCGCGCGGCTGCAGGCGGGCACCGAGGGCAGATCGGGGAGAAGTAAGGATCGTCATTCCCCGATGTGCAATTGCACATCTGAGGGCGACGCGCCAGCGCGAACCCGGAATCTCGCGCCGATAACTTCTGGATTCCGGGTCCGCGCGAAGACGCGTGTCCCGGAATGACGGTATGCTTCATCCGCGCGCCAGCGCGGCTTCCACGAACCGTGCCGCCTTGAGCGCGCCGGCGTCGTTGCCAAACCGCGCGATCACCTGCACGCCCACCGGCAATCCGCCGTCGGCGACAGTGGCGGGAACGTTGACGCAGGGCACGCCCATCAGCGTCCACAGCTTGTTGAAACGCGTGTCGCCGGTCGAGGCCAGTCCCTTCGGCGCGGCGCCCGGCGCGGAGAAGGTCAAGCAGGACGTCGACATCATCGAAGATTTTTGCCAGCGCCTTGCGGGCCCGGTTGGCAATCCTGCGCGCCTCGTCGTAGTCGGCAGGCTGGATGCCCCTCGTTTCGTCGAGCGTGGCGCGCACCAGCGGCGCCATGGAATCGTATTGCGTCCGGTACTCCCAGGCGAGCGCCTGATGTGCCTCGAATTGCTGCACGGTCTGATGAGCCTGCCATGCCTCCCCCGAGATCTCCGGCAAAGCCAATGCGCGAACGGAAGCGCCGGCGCGTTCGGCCGCGACGCCAGCGATCCGCAACGCCTCCGCGCTGGCTGCTTCCGGCGCACCGGCAAAATCCTGCGTCACCACGCCGATGCGCGGCCTCTCGATCATGGCGCCCGGCAGCAATTCGCTTCGGTCGGTCATCGCCGAAAGCCCGCGCGCCAGATCCTCGACGCCGGCCGCGAACAGCCCGACCGTGTCCAGGGTCCACGAAAACACTTCACGCCGACCGTCGGCAGCATCCGGAACGACGGCTTGATGGCGGCCACGCCGCAAAATGAGGCCGGCCGGATCACCGAGCCGCCGGTCTGCGTTCCCAGCGCGAGCGGAATCATGCCGGCCGCGACCGCCGCCGCCGAGCCCGATGACGATCCGCCCGGCGTGTGATCGGGATTGCGCGGATTGCGCGTCGCCGTCGGATCGCGCGAGGCGAACGCGGTCGTCGTGGTCTTGCCGACGATGCTCGCCCCCGCCTGCTTCAGCATCATCACCACAGGCGCATCCGCGCGCGGCCGCCAGCCTTTGTAGATCGACGAACCCATCTCGGTCGGAAGGTCGGCGGTATCGATGATGTCCTTGATGCCGACGGCGATGCCGCGCAAGGGACCTGCGCTGGCCGCGCGGACGTTGTCGGCGCGACAGACGAAGGCGCCGATGGTCTTGTCGTGCGCCTCGATCGCCTCACGCGACTGGCGGATCGCTGCATCAGGCAAAAGCTCGCCGGAACAAATACGGCGCTGGAGGTCGGCGAGCGAGATCATCGGCATTATTCTCCTGGCGAAAGACCGCACCGCTTTTACGGAGCGCGTGGGGATGGGGCAAGCGGATCGGGCCAAATCCACGGCCGTCATTCCGGGGCGCGCTCGCGCGAACCCGGAATCCATAACCACGATCGGGAGTATGGATTCCGGGTCCGCGCCAAGTGGCGCGTCCCGGGATGACGGCCTGCGGGGTTGGCGTGCAGAACATCCCGCGTTCAAACCCCCTTCCCCACGCCCTCAGGTTGATCCATGCTGCTCACGGAGAACAGCGTGGACATCAAAACCTCAAGCACCACACACCTGACCGACGCGCAGCGCATCGACTGGCTGCGGCTGATCCGTTCCGACAATGTCGGGCCGCGCACGTTCCGGTCGCTGCTGAACCATTTCGGCAGCGCGCGAACGGCGCTGGAGCGGCTGCCCGAGCTGGCGCGGCGCGGCGGCGCGGCCCGCCCCGGGCGGATCTGCAGCGAGGAGGATGCGCGCGCCGAGCTTGCCGCAGGCCAAAAACTCGGCGTCCATCTGGTCGCGCCTGATGAAGACGGCTATCCGCCGCGGCTCGCCGTGCTCGACGACGCCCCGCCTCTGCTCGGCGTGCGCGGGGCGCGCGACGTGCTGATGCGGCCTGTGATCGCCATCGTCGGCTCGCGCAACGCCTCCGGCGCCGGCCTGAAATTCGCCGGCACGCTGGCGCGCGATCTCGGCGAAGCCGGTTTTGTCATCGCCTCGGGACTCGCGCGCGGCATCGATGAGGCGGCGCATCGCGCCAGCCTCGCAAGCGGCACCGTGGCGGTGCTGGCCGGCGGCCATGACCGCGTTTATCCGCCCGAGCACGAAGAGCTGCTGGCCGAATTGATCGCCTCCGGCGGCGCCGCGATTTCCGAAATGCCGCTCGGCCATGCGCCGCGCGCCCACGATTTTCCGAGGCGCAACCGGCTGATTTCGGGGGTGGCGCTCGGCGTCGTCGTGGTCGAGGCCGCGCACCGCTCGGGCTCGCTGATCACCGCGCGGATTGCCGCCGAACAGGGCCGCGAGGTGTTCGCGGTGCCGGGCTCGCCGCTCGATCCGCGCGCCGCCGGCACCAACGATCTGATCAAGCAGGGCGCGACGCTGACCACGGAAGCATCCGACGTCATCAATGCGGTCGAGCCGATCATGGGGCGGCCGCTGGCGTTGCGCGAGCCCGACGACGAGCCACTCGCTTCCGAACCCGAAGCGAACGAACGCGCGCGCATCGTGAGCCTGCTCGGACCGAGCCCGATTCTGCTCGACGACCTGATCCGGATGGCCGGAACCTCGCCGGCCATCGTGCGCACCGTGCTGCTCGAGCTCGAACTTGCAGGCAGGCTCGAGCGTCACGGCGGCGGGCTGGTGTCGCTGATCTGAAAAGCCGGCGGACCGGCGTCAGAAGCCCACGCCGGGCACGCCCATGATGATGGCGACCAAAGACATCAGAAGGCCAATTCCGGAAAAAATGGCGACACTGAAAAATGTGTTGTCGGCGTTATTGGATGAAGTGGTCGATCTGGAAATGAGTGCAGCAGTGCGAGCGGCTTTCGGCATGTCAGGCCCTCCAATACGTCATCAAAATCCCGGCCCACCAAGATGTCTCCGCACTGCGGCCAAGGTTCAACGCATGGCGTGGAGTTCCGCAAAATACGTCCGGGGGGACGAAGAAACCGATCAGCACAACTGCGATGCGATTTTCGTCAGATCGGGCTGACGCAATTCAGGATCAAGCGCCGCTGGCGCGCCTGAGACCGTGATTGCGAGCCACCGTGTCGGGCAAGCGCCGCCCGATGACAGGCTCCGCGAAGCAATGCATAGATACCAAGCACGATTGGATTGCTTCGTCGCTGTCGCTCCTCCGCGATGAAGGCCGCGGCCTCGTCCGGCCCGCCTTCCTCCGCTGGCTCATCGGTTCGCGAACGCCGCCCCCGGCCCGGAGATGCGCGCGTTCGCCAGCCCCCTGCCTTGGTCAAAGACAGCATCTGATACCGAGAGTTATTGATTGATACCCTTTTTACGTGCGCAACTTTTGGACGTATTTCACAACTATTTGGATACTAAGTCGCGGTCTTTTAGGCCCCCATCAACATCTGTCGATTTGACAGGGGGCTCCGCTACACCCATGTTCGGAGCGAAACGGCCGACGCGAATCTCGCGGAAGCGGCCTTTATTTTTCCCGTAAGCCATTGGAATGACATGAATATCGTCATTGTGGAGTTGCCGGCGAAAGCCAAGACGATCAACAAATATTTGGGCTCGTCCTACGAGGTTCTGGCCTCGTTCGGGCATGTCCGGGACCTGCCGGCCAAGAACGGATCGGTCGATCCGGACGCCAATTTTCAGATGATCTGGGAGATCGACCCCAAGGCGGCCGGCCGGCTCAACGACATCGCCAGGGCGATCAAGGGCGCCGACCGGCTGATCCTCGCCACCGACCCCGATCGCGAGGGCGAAGCGATCTCCTGGCACGTGCTGGAGGTGCTGAAGGAAAAGCGCGCGCTCAAGGACCAGAAGATCGAGCGCGTGGTGTTCAACGCCATCACCAAGCAGGCGGTGACGGACGCGATGAAGCATCCGCGCCAGATCGACGGCGCGCTGGTCGACGCCTATATGGCGCGCCGCGCGCTGGACTATCTGGTCGGCTTCACGCTGTCGCCGGTGTTGTGGCGCAAATTGCCGGGCGCGCGCTCCGCCGGCCGCGTGCAGTCGGTGGCGCTGCGGCTGGTCTGCGACCGCGAACTCGAAATCGAGAAATTCGTGCCGCGCGAATACTGGTCGCTGGTCGCGACCCTGACCACGCCGCGTGGCGAAGCGTTCGAGGCGCGGCTGGTCGGCGCCGACGGCAAGAAGATCCAGCGGCTCGACATCGGCACCGGCGCCGAGGCGGAAGATTTCAAGAAAGCGATCGAAGCCGCGAGTTTCACGGTTTCCACCGTCGAGGCAAAACCGGCGCGGCGCAATCCGCAGGCGCCGTTCACCACCTCCACCCTGCAGCAGGAAGCCAGCCGCAAACTGGGCTTTGCGCCCGCGCACACCATGCGGATCGCGCAGCGGCTCTATGAAGGCATCGATATCGGCGGCGAGACCACCGGTCTCATTACCTATATGCGGACCGACGGCGTGCAGATCGACAATTCGGCGATCACGCAGGCGCGCAAGGTGATCGGCGAGGACTACGGCAACGCCTATGTGCCGGAAGCGCCGCGCCAGTACCAGACCAAGGCCAAGAACGCGCAGGAAGCGCACGAAGCGATCCGCCCGACCGACCTGTCGCGGCGGCCTGCCGAAATGCGCCGCCGCCTCGATACCGACCAGGCCCGGCTCTATGAATTGATCTGGATCCGCACCATCGCCAGCCAGATGGAATCCGCCGAACTGGAGCGCACCACCGTCGATATCGCGGCGAAAGCCGGCTCGCGCGTGCTGGAACTGCGCGCCACCGGCCAGGTGATCAAATTCGACGGTTTTCTGGCGCTCTACCAGGAAGGCCGCGACGACGACGGCGACGACGAGGACTCACGCCGCCTCCCCGCCATGAGCGAAGGCGAAGCGCTGAAGCGGCAGGACCTTTCCGTCACCCAGCATTTTACCGAACCGCCGCCGCGCTTTTCCGAAGCGTCGCTGGTCAAGCGCATGGAAGAGCTCGGCATCGGCCGTCCCTCGACCTATGCCTCGATCCTGCAGGTCCTGAAGGACCGCGGTTACGTCAAGCTCGAGAAGAAGCGCCTGCATGGCGAGGACAAGGGCCGCGTCGTGGTCGCGTTCCTGGAGAATTTCTTCGCGCGCTATGTCGAATATGATTTCACCGCCGACCTCGAAGAGCAGCTCGACCGCATCTCCAACAACGAGATTTCCTGGCAGCAGGTGCTGAAGGATTTCTGGGAGGATTTCATCGGCGCCGTCAACGAGATCAAGGATCTGCGCGTCACCCAGGTGCTGGATGCGCTCGACGACATGCTGGGCCCGCACATCTATGCGCCGCGCGAGGACGGCGGCGATCCCCGGCAGTGCCCGAGCTGCGGCACCGGCAAGCTCAACCTCAAGGCCGGAAAATTCGGCGCCTTCGTCGGCTGCTCCAATTATCCGGAGTGCCGCTACACCCGTCCGCTCGCGGCCGACAGCGAAGCCAGCGCCGACCGCATCCTCGGCAAGGATCCGGCGACCGATCTCGACGTCGTCGTCAAGGCCGGACGGTTCGGTCCCTATATCCAGCTCGGCGAGCAGAAGGATTACGCGGAGGGCGAAAAGCCGAAGCGCGCCGGCATTCCGAAGAACATGTCGCCCTCCGACATCGAACTCGATCTGGCGCTGAAACTGTTGTCGCTGCCGCGCGAGATCGGCAAGCACCCGGAGACCGGCGAGCCGATCACCGCGGGCCTCGGCCGCTTCGGTCCGTTCGTGAAGCATGAGAAGACCTATGCCAGCCTCGAGGCCGGCGACGAGGTGTTCGACATCGGGCTCAACCGCGCGGTGACGCTGATCGCCGAAAAAGTCGCAAAAGGCCCGAGCGGCCGCCGCTTCGGCGCCGATCCCGGCAAGCCGCTGGGCGATCATCCGACCCTTGGCGGCGTCGCGGTCAAGAACGGACGCTACGGCGCCTATGTCACATCGGGCGGCGTCAATGCCACGATCCCCAGCGACAAGACGCCGGACACCATCACGCTTGCCGAAGCGATCGCGCTGATCGACGAACGCGTCGCGAAGGGCGGGGCCAAGCCCAAGCGTGGCGCGAAAGCGAAGGCGGCGAAGCCCGCCAAGGTGGAAGCGGATGCGAAAGCGGCAAAGCCGGTCAAGAAGGCGGCGGCGAAAAAATCCGCGGCCAAGCCGAAATCCGATGCCGTCAGCAAGGCGCGCGCGCCGGTGACGGCCAAGACCTCTCCCGCCAAACCTCGGCCTGCCGCCAAAACGCCTGCGAAGAAAAGCGCGGGCAAGGTCCGGGGATAACGTGGCGAAACAACGCGACAGCGGCTTTCCGACCCGGGACGCCATCGTCGCCTACGTCCGCGCGTATCCAGGAGAGGTCGGCACCCGCGAGATCGCGCGCGAATTCGGCCTGAAGAACGCCGACCGCGCCGAGCTGAAACGCATCTTGCGCGAACTGGCCGACGAAGGCGCGATTGAAAAGCGCGGCAAGAAGATCCGCGAACCCGCGGCGCTGCCGGCGACCGTGATGGCCGACATCACCGGGCGTGACCGCGACGGCGAATTGATCGCTACTCCCGCCGAATGGGATGAGGTGGAAGGCGGCGAACCGCCGAAAATCCGTATCCACATTCCCCGACGCCCGCAGCCGGGCACGGCGGCAGGTGTCGGCGACCGCGCGCTGCTGCGCGTCGAGAAACTGGAAGAGCGCGACCGCGAAGGCTCGGTTTATCGCGGGCGCGTCATCAAGGTGGTCGATCACGCCAAAACCCGCGTGCTCGGCATCTTCCGCGAGCTGCCCGGCGGCGGCGGACGGCTGATCCCGGTCGACAAGAAACAGGCCGGCCGCGAACTGAACATTGGCAAGGCCGACAGCGGCGGCGCCGAGGATGGCGATCTCGTCAGCGTCGAGCTGGTACGCTCGCGCGGTTTTGGCCTTGCCTCCGGCAAAGTGAAGGAGCGGCTGGGCTCGCTGGCTTCGGAAAAGGCGGTCAGCCTGATCGCGATTCATGCCCACGAAATTCCGCAAGCCTTTTCGCCCACGGCGTTGCGCGAAGCCGAGGAGGCAAAGCAGGCCACGCTGAAGGGCCGCGAGGACTGGCGCGACGTGCCGCTGGTCACGATCGATCCGCCCGACGCCAAGGATCATGACGACGCGGTGCACGCCGAACCCGATCCCGACCCGAACAACAAGGGCGGCTACATCGTCAATGTCGCGATCGCCGACGTCGCTTTCTATGTGCGGCCGGGATCGGCGCTGGACCGCGACGCGCTCACGCGCGGCAATTCGGTGTATTTTCCGGACCGCGTGGTGCCGATGCTGCCCGAACGCATCTCCAACAATCTCTGCTCGCTGGTGCCGGGCGAGCCGCGCGGCGCGCTCGCCGTGCGGATGGTGATCGGCAATGACGGCCGCAAGCGCTCGCACAGTTTTCACCGCATCCTGATGCGCTCGGCCGCCAAGCTCAACTACGCCCAGGCGCAGGCGGCGATCGACGGACGTCCGGACGACACCACCGGCCCCCTGCTCGATCCGATCCTGAAGCCGCTCTATGACGCCTATGCGGTGGTGAAGCGCGCGCGCGACGAGCGCGATCCGCTCGATCTCGACATTCCCGAACGCAAGATCCTGCTGAAACCCGACGGCACGGTGGATCGCGTCATCGTTCCGGAGCGGCTGGATGCGCATAAACTGATCGAAGAATTCATGATCCTGGCCAATGTCGCCGCGGCGGAAATGCTTGAAAAGAAGACGCTGCCGCTTATCTACCGGGTGCACGATGAACCGACGCTCGAGAAGGTTCAAAACCTGCAGGAATTCCTGAAAACGCTCGATCTTCCCTTCGCGAAAAGCGGCGCGCTGCGCCCCTCTTTGTTCAATCGCGTGCTGGCGCAGGTCAGGGGACACGATTCCGAACTGCTGGTGCACGAAGTGGTGTTGCGCTCGCAAGCCCAGGCCGAATATGCCGCCGAGAATTACGGCCATTTTGGCCTTAACCTGCGGCGCTATGCGCATTTCACCTCGCCGATCCGGCGCTACGCCGATCTCGTCGTGCATCGCGCGTTGATCCGCGGCCTCGGGCTTGGCGAAGGCGCATTGCCGGAGACCGAGACGGTGGAAACGCTGACCGAGGTCGCCGCGCAGATTTCGGTGACCGAACGCCGCGCCATGAAGGCGGAGCGCGAAACCGCCGACCGCCTGATCGCGCATTTCCTCGCCGACCGCATCGGGGCGACCTTTCAGGGCCGCATCTCCGGCGTCACCCGCGCAGGCCTGTTCGTCAAACTGACCGATACCGGCGCCGACGGCCTGATCCCGATCCGCTCGTTGGGGACGGAATATTTCAACTATGACGAGACCCGCTACGCGCTGGTCGGCTCGCGCAGCGGTGCCATGCACCGGCTGGGTGACGTCGTCGACGTGCGTCTGGTAGAAGCAGCGCCAGTCGCGGGCGCGCTGCGGTTCGAACTGCTGTCGGAAGGCAGCCTCGCCCCGCGCGGACGCAAGCGCCAGGAGTGTTTCCAAGCCGCCGGCCAAGGCGCATCCGGGCCGAAGCCCGCGCAAGCAGGATCGCAAGCCGGGCAAAGCCAGGTCCGGCAAATCGAAGAAGGGCAAGTCATGGAAGGCGTGAGCGCACATCCGATCGTCTGGACCCGGGATTCCACGGGCGCCGAAAAGCGCGACGTCTGGACCGCGCTGAGGCGCGGCTTTCGCGGCCGCTGCCCGCGCTGCGGCAAAGGCAAGCTGTTTCGCGCCTTCCTGAAGGTGGACGATCATTGTTCCACTTGCGGCCAGGATTTCACGCCGCATCGCGCCGACGATCTCCCGGCCTATCTCGTGATCGTCATCGTCGGCCATATCATGGTGCCGTTGGCGCTGGCGATCGAAACCAACTATTCGCCGCCGGTGGCGTTGCAACTGGCGATCTATCTGCCGGGCACCCTGATCGCCTCATTGGCGTTGCTGCAACCGATCAAAGGCGCCGTGGTCGGGGTGCAATGGGCGTTGCGCATGCATGGATTTGACGAGCAAAATCCGACGGAATAATCGGAATATCTCACCAACAAGAAACGAGACGGGCGACGGGAGCCAAATGAGCGAGACTGTCAAAGAAGAGAAGGAAGCCGATCATCATCCCTATCGCCGCCCGGTCGACGCCGCCACGCTGATCCTGGTCGATCGTGCCGCCTCCACCCCAAAGGTTCTGGTCGGCAAGCGCCACGACAAGGTGGTGTTCATGCCCGGCAAATTCGTCTTTCCCGGCGGCCGCGTCGACAAGACCGACAACCGCGTTCCGGTCGCCGCGCCGATCCCGAAGGAGCTTGAGGAAAACCTGCTGAAGGGCAGCCCGAAGATCACGGCCTCGCGCGCGCGCTCGCTGGCAATCGCCGCGATCCGCGAGGCCTGCGAGGAAACCGGTCTTTGTCTCGGCCGCAAGAGCAATGGCACTGCGCCGACACTGGAAGGCGCGTGGAAGCCCTTTACCGAGGCAAGCCTCTTGCCCGACCCGTCCGGACTGTTTCTGATCGCGCGGGCGATCACTCCGCCCGGCCGCGTCCGCCGCTTCGATACCCGCTTCTTCACCGCGGACGCTTCCGCCATCGCCCATCGCGTCGAGGGCGTGATCCATGCCGATGCCGAACTGGTGGAACTGGTCTGGGTCGAGATCGGCTCAAAACCGCTCGCCGATCTGCACCCCATGACCAGGAACGTTCTGGGCGAACTGGAAAAGCGTCTCGCCACCGGGCCCCTGAGCCACGAGGCGCCGGTGCCGTTCTTCCATTTCTACGGCGGCAAGATGCAGAAGGACGTGTTGGGCGCGTAGCGCGCCGAAACCGTGCGGGAGAAATCCAGGCCTGCCCGGGCCGAAAAACCGCTTCTTTGAGGGTCAATCACCCGGATTGGCGCGGTTTTTCACCCCCAAAACCTTGACTTTGGGCTGTCAGAAGCTAGGTTGCGCCGCAAATGCGCTCCCTCCCCCGTGGGCCGGCGCCGGATTCCAGACATCAAGGGTTTTGCACATGGCCAAAGCGGTCACCATCAAGGTCAAGCTCGTTTCCTCGGCGGATACCGGCTTCTATTACGTCGCCAAGAAGAATTCGCGCACCATGACCGACAAGCTGGTCAAGAAGAAGTACGATCCGGTCGCGCGCAAGCACGTCGAGTTCAAGGAATCCAAGATCAAGTAAGATTTTGCCGCAGCGCTGGCGGTTTGAACGGGGCCTTGCGGCCCCGTTTTTATTTGTCCCGCGAGGTGCGCGCTATTGCGCTGCGCGGCGTCCGCGGAGCATGCCGGCCGGCTTACGCCGCCTGCGCCACCACGCGGTTGCGGCCGTCGTGCTTGGCCCGGTAGAGCGCGGTGTCGGCGCGCTTCAGCACGTCGGCGACCGCCTCGCCCTTGAGCTCCAGGGTCGAGAGCCCGATCGAGATCGTGACCTCGATGCGATTTGTGCCCTTGTTGACCGCGAAGGGTTCGCCCGCGATCGAACGGCGCAGCCGTTCGGCCACCATGCCCGCGACATGCAGGTCGGTCTCCGGCATCACGATGACGAACTCCTCGCCGCCGTAGCGGCAGGCGAGATCGATGCCGCGGATCGATTTGCGGACCCGGACGGCGAATTCGCGCAGCACGTCGTCGCCGGCGTCGTGGCCGTAATTGTCGTTGATCGCCTTGAAGAAATCGATGTCGAGCATCATCAGCGCCGAGCGGCTTGCCGCGGCTCGAGGCCTGTTCGGCCAGCGTCCCCAGATGGCTCTCCATGTAGCGGCGGTTATGCAGCCCGGTCAGCGCGTCGGTGATCGCCATCTCGATCGAGTTCTGCACGTTGTCGCGCAGATGGTCGGTGTAGCGGCGTTTGCGAATCTGCGTTCGCGCCCGCGCCAGCAGCTCGTTCTTGTCGACCGGGCGCAGCAGATAGTCGTTGACGCCGATTTCGAGCCCGCGCAGCAGCCGTGCATTGTTGTCGGCATCCGCGATGGCGAGAATCGGCACCGCCCTCGTCCGCTCCAGCGAGCGCGCCTGGCTGCACAGCCGCAAGCCGTCGAAATTGTCGAGGCCGAGCGAGACGATCAGGAGATCGTAATTGCCGTCGGCGGCGCGAAACACCGCTTCCGCCGGATTGGTTTCGACGTCGACGCTGTGCTCGGTGGAGAGCACCGGCGCCAGCCGCTCATAGGACGACGGCCGGTCGTCGACCAGCAGGATGCGGCCGCCTTTCCCGGTGTCGGCCACCGCGCTCCGTTCCGGCGCCTGCACGCCGATCTCGAGCGAGGTGATGGCGCGCATGCGCAGCTCGTCGGTCATCATCTTCAGCCGCGTGAGCGAACGCACCCGCGCGATCAGCACGATGTCGGAGACCGGCTTGGTGAGGAAATCGTCGGCGCCGGCCTCCAGGCCGCGCACGCGGTCGGCCGGGCTGTCCAGCGCCGTGACCATGACCACCGGAATGAAATGCGTGGCCGGATTCGACTTCAGCCGGCGGCAGACCTCAAAACCGTCGATATCGGGCATCATCACGTCGAGCAGAATGATGTCGCATTCGGCGCGCGCGCAGATTTCGAGCGCCTCGGTGCCGTTGGACGCGGTCAGCACATCGAAATACTCGGCCGACAGCCGCGCTTCCAACAGCTTGACGTTGGCGGGGACGTCGTCGACGACCAGAATACGCGCGGACATCGAAATTCCCCCTACCCGATAAACCGTCGAACCGTTTCAATAAATTTGCCGACCGAGATCGGCTTGGACAAATACGCCTCGCAGCCGCCCTCGCGGATGCGTTCCTCGTCGCCCTTCATGGCAAACGCCGTCACCGCGACCACCGGAATCGAGCGCAACTCCGGATCGTCCTTGATCCAGCGCGTGACTTCGAGCCCGGACACCTGCGGAAGCTGAATATCCATCAGGATGAGATCGGGACGAAGCTTGCGCACGAGATCGAGCGCCTCGAAACCGTTTGAGGTGCCCGAGGTCTGATAGCCGTGCGCTTCCAACAGATCGCGAAAGAGCTTCATATTCAGCTCGTTGTCCTCCACGATCAGGACGGTTTTTGCCATCCCGTCCCTCCAATCCCCAGGATGCAGGCCCGGCCTTCGTTGCACCGCGCACCGCCGCCGGACTTGTCGAAAAGTGAAGTCAAACTAGCGCCAGATTCGCTCTAACCCGTTAAGCCCGACTGCCATCTTTATGCGAAGTGGTTTCCACTTGCTTGAACACGTTCCGCAGACTCGGGCATGATCGTTCCAAAATAGAGACCATAAGTTAGCGAAAGGCAAACATCGCCGTTGAAAAAGCCTGTTCAAAACCCCCGGGAAGTAGCTGAAATCGTTGCGATTCAGGCGCTTTCCTTCATCGCCGGCGAGCCCGAGCGGCTGGGTCTCTTCCTGGCCGAAAGCGGATTTGGTCCGGAGACGCTGCGTAACGCCGCCGCCGACCCGCGCTTTCTCGCCTGCGTGCTCGATTTCGTGATGCGCGATGACGCAACCGTGAAGGCATTTGCGAGCGTCTCGCAGCTTCATCCCACCAACATTGCCGCCGCTCACCAGGCGCTCAACGACCCGCAATGGGAGCGCGACGTGCCGTGACGTCAGCCGCGCCAGCATTGGAGGGACCGACCTGCTTTTGCCGGGACTGCCTCCATGATCTGGACTTTGCGGCCCGGCGATGCGGCGAATGCGGCTCCCCTCGCCTGGTCCGGCACCATGCGCTGCCCTCGCTGACGCTCGCCCATATCGACTGCGACGCGTTCTACGCCACCGTCGAGAAGCGCGACAATCCCGATATCGCCGACAAGCCCGTGATCATCGGCGGCGGCAAGCGCGGCGTCGTCTCGGCGGCCTGCTACATCTCCCGCACCTACGGCGTGCGCTCGGCGATGCCGATGTTCAAGGCCCTGGCGCTGTGCCCGTCCGCGGTCGTGATCCGGCCCGACATGGCGAAATATGTCCGGGTCGGCCGCGAGGTGCGCCAGGCCATGCAGGCGCTGACGCCGCTGGTCGAACCGCTGTCGATCGACGAGGCGTTTCTCGATCTTGCCGGCACCCAGCGCGTGCACGGCATGATCCCCGCCAAGGTGCTGGCGCGCTTTGCCCGCGAGGTCGAGCGCGACATCGGGATCACGGTTTCGGTCGGGCTGTCCTGCAACAAATTCCTCGCCAAGATCGCCTCCGACCTCGACAAGCCGCGCGGCTTTGCGGCGCTCGACCAGGACGAGGCCCGCGCGATGCTGGCCGACAAGCCGGTCGGGTTCATTTTCGGCGTAGGACCTGCGACCCAGGAAAGGCTGGTTCAGCGCGGCTTTCGCACCATCGCCGATCTGCAGCGCGCCGACGAAATCGAGCTGATGAAGCAGTTCGGGACCGAGGGCCGCCGGCTGTGGCGGCTGGCGCGCGGCATCGACGACCGCCGCGTGGTGCCCGATCGCGGCGCCAAGACCATTTCCAGCGAGACCACCTTCGACAACGACGTCCGCGATTTCGCCACGCTGGAAAAGATGCTGTGGCGGCTGTCGGAGAAGGTTTCCGCGCGGCTCAAGCACAGCGAGCTTGCGGGATCCACCATCACGCTGAAGCTGAAGACCGCCGATTTCAGGCAGCGCACCCGCTCGCAATCGATCCACGCGCCGACGCAGCTCGCGGCGAAGATCTTTGCCACCACCCGGGAAATGCTGGCGAAGGAGATCGACGGCACCGCGTTCCGCCTGATGGGCGCCGGCGTCAGCGCGCTGCGCCCGGGATCGCAGGCCGACGACACCGACATGCTCGACCGCCGCTCGGCGCATGCCGAACGCGCCATCGACGATCTGCGCAGGAAATTCGGCAACACCGCCGTGATCAGGGGCATTGCCTACGAAGGGCCGGAGAAGGCGGAGTAGCGTCATCCCGACGTAGCGTCTTCCGCTATCGATCGAGGCGCCTTGCCGCGCTCAGGTCGCGGCGCCACAAACCAAAACCCGCGCGAAGATTGGCCCTCGCGCGGGTTTGGCGTCATGATTGACCTTGTGAAGGCAACGCGCTCCCCCTTGGGAAAGCGCGCCTGCCGAAGGCCATTACTTCAACGAGGTATTGATCGAGGTGAACTTCTCGTTCAGGTTGGTGCCGAGGCCGTTGACCACAGCGATAATCGCCAGCGAAATGCCGGCTGCGATCAGACCGTATTCAATCGCAGTCGCGCCTGATTCGTCCGACACGAATTTCAAAAAGGTGCGCTTCAAGTCTGCCTCCATTGGGGTCGCGTGAAATTGTTCGACCGTGGCAATGTACCGCACCTCTTCTAACGGCGGGTAAATCGGCCTTGCCAAGTTTTAGGAGTAATTTGCTTCGACTTGTGCCTGTTTCGCGCCCGGCGGTGCTCGCGCCGGCCCATTTGGCTCGCGATGACGGAAGGCTACTTTGGCGTTTCCGCCTACTTACACGGCTTGGAATCCTTGACGTCGAATTTTCCCAGCGCACCGGAAATGACAAAATCGTTGTAGTCGAGCACCAGCGCCCGCGAGACGCCGTTCTCGTACAGCTCGAACGACATCGCATAGACCGGCGTCTGCTCGCCGTCCTTGGCCTTGGCGTCGCGGTCGTAATAGCTCACCGTCACCGGCCAGCGCGTCAGCGATTTCATCTGATCGTTGGTGGTGGAGGGATCGGACGACGCGATGGCGCGGTCGCCCGAGATCGGCTGCCCGATCACGGTCAGCGTGTTGTAGACCTTTTCGCCGTTGTCCGAGCCGTCATAGACCGTCAGCTCGAGCACGGATTTGCCGTCCTTGGCCGCCGATATGATGCGCCGGATCTGCTCGGTCGGAAACACCGTCGAGCCGTCGAGCGTGAACGTCTTGGCTTCCGGCTTGTTCAATTTGACCGTGATGTGATCGCCGGTCCGCTCCGCGATCCCGTCGACCGGGCTCGAGTCGGTGTCGTTCATACGGGTATCGATCTTGAAACGATAGCTCTTGCCCTCGCCATCCTCCCAGGAGGTCGAGCGCAGATCGCTCAGCGTCACCTTGCCCTCGCCGCTGTTCAGTTCCGAGACCTGCCGGAATTCCGAGGTGTAGCCCTCGCAGGCGCTGCCGGAAAAATTATAGAGGATGCGCCCGCGCGCGCTGTCGACCGAGGCCGAGCCGCGCGACTTCACCAGACTGAGGTCGTAAAGCGCCTGATGCGGGAGAAACGCGGCGTTCGCCGCGTTGGCGGCCTGCCCGTCGCAAAGCCCGATCCCGCGGCCATCGCGGCAATCGTCAGCAGCAGCGATCGGGTACGCGAAATCCGGAACCAGCGAGCCATGGATAACCCTCAAGAAATTGCCCTTTAGAATCGTCACATTATTGACCGCCCTATTGCGCCGCAACTAGGGCCGCTTCACGAAAATGTACGAATTGGCCGCTGGCGTTGCCCTGTTTTTCGGCATTTCGGCTGGGACCGCGCTCACTTGCATGGGAGGGCGCGATGCGCGAAACAAAGCGGACCCGATCGGGCATCCTTCGGGCGCTAGCGACAACAAACGGGGACGGAACATGGCGGGTACGGTCGAGCAGAAACTTGCGGCACAGGGCGTGGTCTTGCATGAGCCCGCAAGCCCGGTAGCGAACTACGTCGGTTTTGTGCGCACCGGAAATCTGCTGTTCGTCTCGGGACAGGTTTGCGTCGACCCGCAGGGCAAGCTGATCGCCAAGGGCAAGCTGGGCGCCGGCGTCACCGTGGAACAGGGCAACGCCGCGGCGCGCGGCTGCGCCATCAACCTCCTGGCGCAGATCAAGGCCGCGCTCGGCGACCTCGACAAGGTGGTGCGCGTTGTCAGGCTCGGCGGTTTCGTCAATTCGGCGCCGGATTTTCTCGACGGACCGAAGGTGCTGAACGGCGCGTCCGACCTGATGGTCGCGGCCTTCGGCGACAAGGGCCGCCATGCCCGCACCACCGTCGGCGTTGCTTCGCTTCCCGCCGATGCGGCGGTGGAGGTCGAGGGATTATTCGAGGTCTCGTAGCGGAGATTTGAGGTGCGCGCGCCAGACTGGCTGACGGCGCGGCCGGTGGCCCATCGCGGCCTGCACGACGCCGCGCGCGGCATCATCGAGAACATGCCGGCCGCGGCAGAGGCCGCGATATCAGGCAATTTCAGCATCGAATGCGATATCCAGCTCACCGCCGATGGCGAGGCGATGGTGCATCATGACGACGCGCTTGGCCGCCTCACCGAAGGAAGCGGCGCGCTGCTCGACATGACCGCGGCCGAGCTCAGGGCGGTGAAATTCAAGGATACCCCGGAGCGGATGATGTCGCTCGGCGATCTCTGCGCGCTGGTCAAGGGCCGCGTGCCGCTGGTGATCGAGGTGAAGAGCCATTTCGACGGCGACCGCAAACTGGTCCGGCGGATGGCCGAGGTGCTCGCCGCCTATTCCGGACCCGCCGTCGGCATGTCGTTCGACCCGGATCAGGTGCTGGCGCTGCGCGAAATCATGCCGGCGCTTCCCCGCGGCATCGTCGCCCAGCGCAATTATGACGACGACTACTGGAAGAAGCTGACGCCGGAGCAGCGCCAGGGCATGCTGCATCTGCGCCACGCGTTCCGCACCCGGCCGCATTTCGTCGCCTATTGGGTCAACCAGCTGCCGGCGCCGGCGCCCTGGATCGCGCGCAACATCTTCGGCCTGCCGCTGTTGACCTGGACGGTGCGCACGCCCGAGCAGCGCGAACGCGCCGCCCGCTACGCGGATCAGATGATCTTTGAAGGGTTTCTGCCATAGGGTCTGATCCAGTGCTCGATCAGACCCGTCCATCTCCAATGTTTGGGCATGATCTCCGCGCAAACGCTTCGCGTTTGTCGCGAGGGAAAACCGGTCTCCACTTTTCGGGATCATGCCCTAACTTGAGACGCCGTCTCGCCCTTGAAGTCGCCGGTGCAATGCACGATCTTTGCATTGGTCGATCCATGAGTCACCATGTGCGATGGCTGATCGTAACGCGTGACCGGTTCAAATCGTCGATGGATTCATCCGAAATAACCCTCGAGGCCGTGTCGTCCGTCAGCCAGATTCCGGCTGAGGATTGGGATGCCTGCGCCAATCCGGCTTCCGTCCCGGATAGCCTCGATGGGCTCGACACCCTGGCTTCACCCGGCGCCGAAGGCGACTCCGGCGCCGGTTCAAAACCTGCCTATAACCCCTTTGTTTCACACGCATTTTTCTCCGCCTGGAAGCCTCCGGATCGGCCTGTGCGCGGACCGGCTGGGGACCGCGGCATCTGCTCGCCCGGCTCGACGGCGAGATCGCCGGCATCGTGCCCTGCTATCTGAAATCGCACTCGCAGGGCGAATACGTGTTCGACCGCGGCTGGGCCGATGCCTATGAACGCGCCGGCGGACGCTATTATCCGAAGCTGCAGGCCTCGGTTCCCTTTACGCCGGCAACCGGCCCTCGCCTCCTGATCCGCGATGGCGTCGACAAGGAGCGAATCGGCACCGCGCTCGCGAGCGGACTGGTGGCGCTGTGCGATGCGACCAACGCCTCATCGGTTCACGTGACGTTTGCGCGCGAAGCGGAATGGAAGTTTCTGGCCGCTCACGGATTCCTGCAGCGGACCGACCAGCAGTTTCACTGGCACAACCAGGGCTACGGCAGTTTCGAGGATTTCCTTGCCACCCTCAACTCGCGCCACCGCAAGGCGATCAAGCGCGAACGGCGCGAGGCGCTCGCCAGCGGCATCACCATCCACGCGCTCACCGGCAGCGACATCACCGAAGACGCCTGGGACGCCTTCTTCGCCTTCTACATGGAGACCGGTTCGCGGAAATGGGGCCGGCCCTACCTCACCCGCTCCTTCTTCTCGCTGATCGGCGCGAGCATGGCTGACGACGTGCTGCTGGTCATGGCCCGGCGCAACGGCCGCTGGATCGCCGGCGCCATCAATTTCATCGGCTCCGATACCCTGTTCGGCCGCAACTGGGGCGCGATCGAGCATCATCCGTTCCTGCATTTCGAGGTCTGCTATTACCAGGCGATCGATTTTGCGATCCAGCGCGGCCTGAAAACCGTCGAGGCCGGCGCGCAGGGCGAGCACAAGATCGCGCGCGGCTATCTTCCGCAAACCACCTACTCCGCGCATTACATCGCCGACCCCGATCTGCGCCGCGCGATCGCGGACTATCTGCGGCGCGAACGCGCCTATGTGGCGGAAGCCGGGCGCGAACTCACCGAGGCCGGACCGTTCCGCAAAACCGCCGAGCCTTCTTGATTAAAACCGGATACCGGGAGACGCCATGACCGCCTATGACACCAACAATCCCTTCGCAAAGATCCTGCGCGGCGAATTCCCGAGCTACAAGGTGTATGAGAACGACCACGTGCTGGCCTTTCTCGACATCATGCCGCGCTGTCCCGGGCACACGCTGGTGATTCCGAAGGCGCCGGCCCGCAACATCCTCGATATTTCACCCGACGATTTCGCCCATGTCGCGCGCGGCGCCCACAGAATCGCGCGTGCCGCCATGAAAGCCTTCAAGGCCGACGGCATCACCGTGCAGCAATTCAACGAACCCGCCGGCGGACAGGTGGTGTTTCACCTGCATATGCATGTGATGCCGCGCCACAACGGCGTCGCGCTGCTTGCCGCCGGCGAGCCGCAAGGAAGACGGCAAGGTGCTGGAAGAGAACGCGGCGAAGCTGGTGGCGGCGCTGAAGGGGGCGTGACTATGTGGATGCCGTCATTCCGGGGCGCATCGAAGATGCGAACCCGGATGTGCAATTGCACATTCGGGCGAAGCCTGGCATTCCGGGTTCGATGCTTTGCATCGCCCCGGAATGACAGACCTCACTCCGCCTCGACATCCCCGGCCTGCGGCTGCTGCGCCAACGGCGTGAACTCGCAGCGGTCGGGCTTGATATCGAGAAGCGGCGTCTCGTCGAGGCAATCCAGCCCGCGCACGAACACCGTATTGCCCTCGACCTTGACCAGCTTGACGATCGAGGTGCCGATCGGGTTCGGCCGCACCGGCGAGCGCAGCGAAAACGTGCCGCGGGTCGACCGGTTGTCCTTCGGGCTTTGCAGCACCAGATCGCGGCGCGACCGATGCAGCCAGTAGATCACTTCGAGATTGCTGTAGAAATCGACCCCCTTCAGCGCCGGCACCCATGGCTCGAAAATCTCGAGCCGGCAGACCGGGCCGTCGTGACGGCCCTGTCGCGGCGTATCCTCGCGCGAGGTCCAGGGCGTGCGGATGCGGCCGATGAAGATCAGCCCGGCGTCATCAGCCCTGGGCATCTCGACGGCGAGTTCGCCTTCGCGGAGCTCTTTGTCTTGAATCATTTTTGCCTCACTCACGCCCCAAGCTAATTACCCGAGCCACCATTTGCCAGCCAGCATCAAGAGTTCGCCGCAGACCACGCCGGCCAGGGTCGACCGCCGGGTCACGAGAAAAGCCGCGAACCCGGCGGCCACCGCGGCATAGCGCAGCCAGTCCGGCACGCTGGCCAGCGCGCCCGGCGGCTGCAGCAGGATTTGCGCGATGACGCCGGCGAGGATCGCGGTCGCCACCGCCCTCACCCACACCAGCACCTCGGAGCCCTCGTCGACGCCGCCGCCGAGCCAGAGCCCGATCATGCGCCAGACCTCGTTGGGCAGGAAGCCCGCGAGCAGGAGCACCAGCAGCGCGTTCCAGTCGCCGAAGAACTCGCTCATTGCTGTTCCCGCCACCAGTGAACGGCATAGGCGACGGTGCCGGCCGACACGCCGCTGATCAGGATGTCGACGCCGGTGTGCAATCGGGACACGAGCGGAAACAGCGCCAGCCCCAGCACCAGCGCCAGCACGTCGGAAAGCTGCCGGCAGTTGCGCGCGGTGGAGAGCAGAAACGCCAGCGGCGTCAGCAACAGGATCGCGGCGCCGAACAGTTGCGGCAGGTTGGCGGCGAGGCCGTAACCGAGCGTGGTGGCGAAGAGGCAGACCGAGAGCAGACCGCAACCGAGCCCATGGGTGAAGGCGATGCGCCGCTCGCGCGGCACCTGCGGCAGCAGGCGGAAACATTCGACCCACAGGGTGACGGCGATGAAATGGGTCGCCAGTATCAGATGCCGCCGTCTTGTCTGTGGCGTTCGCAGCATCGGCAATACCGAGACCACCATCGGAAACAGCCGGATGGCGCTGACGGTCACCGCGATCGCCGCCTGCACCACGGTGGCGCCGGAACCGAGCGTCGAAATCAGGATGATCTGCGCCGGCCCCGCCCAGACGAACACCGTGCTCGCCAGCACCCATCCCAGGCTGAAATGGGTGTCATGCGCGAGCGCGCCGATGCCGAGATAGGTCGCAAACAAGCACCAGCGTGAGAACCGTCGAGGTGACCGACCGCATTCCCCATGCGAACGCGCGCACGGGATTTTGCCAACTGGTGCGAGTCGAGCGCAGGAAGGGCCAAGGGCAACCGGACAATTTCAAGTCGTGCCGCGCATAACGCTGGCGAAACAGGCCAGCGTCAAGCGAACACGGCCTCAGGGCTGTCATGCAGCCCCCCTCACCCCCTGAAATTCATGTTTCGCAGCACGAAACAGGCGCCGCCGGCGCGGCGGATGCGGTTGCAGAGATCGTCCGCCGCGGGGCGCGTGTCGGCGCCGATCCGCACCTGGTAGAAGGTACGGGTGCCCCGGGTGCGCATCAGCGAGCTCAACAGGCTCGGGTCCTGATCGCCGATCACGGCGCTCAGCCGCTTCATCGCGCGCGCATACATCGCCAGCGCCTTGTTGCGGTCGAAGCCGGCGGCGAGCTGGACGCCCCACAATTTCGCCGCGGCAAGCTTCACATGCTGTTCAAGCTCGGTGACGAAGGAATTCGGCGCGCGTTTGAGCAACGCCATCAATTCGCGGCAACTGGCGCGCGGCGCGCGGTCCAGCATCTTGGCGTTCTTGCCGGCGGCGGCCCAGTCGTCGACGGATGTGCCGGTGATGGCGGAAACGTAATTGCGCGTTTCCTGCGGCATCGGGCCGCTTCCGGCGAGCCATTCCTGCACCCGCCGCGGTCCGGCATTGTAGGCAGCCGCAGCAAGCCCGAGATTGCCGAACTGATTGCGCAATTCGTTCAGGAACTCGGCGGATTTCGGCAGCGCCTGCACGGGATCGAAGGGATCGAGCAGCCGGCGCGCGCTGGCGGTTCCCGGCATGAACTGCGCGATGCCCTGCGCGCGCTGGCCGTTGCGCGTGACCGGTCCGACCGCATCGGATTGAAAGCGGCTTTCCTGCCAGATCACGCGCGCGAAAAACTCCAGCGGCAGGTCGTTCGCCCGCGCCGCCGATTCGATCATCAGGCACATCGCCTCGCGGGTGTCGGTGTCGCGCGCATTGTCCGCGGGCTTTGGCGCCGCGAGTTCCTCGACGCTCGGCCTTGCGATATCGGTCTTCGCCGGCGCCGCGTCCTGCGCGATCGCCGGCGCCAAGAGCATCACGGCCGCAGCGCAAAGCGCAGCACGCAGACCGATGACCGTTTGCACTGCCATATCTCGTTTCCGGAAACCGCGCTTGACACATGGAACCGGTTGTCCAGCTATCAAACAATGATGGCCCGGGTATGGGAGCGCAAGACATGACGGTGCCCTCGACCAGCTCGGCTTCGCGCCCGACGACGCGCCGATCCCCTATATGGCGCTCACCCACGAATATTGCGCGGCGATCGGCTACACCCCGCCCTATCGCTGGGCGCATGATGTCTATCCGCCGTTCCAGCCGCTGAAGAAGCCGCTCAGCCAATCGCGCGTCACCATCATCACCGCGGCGCGAATTCGACGCACAGAAGGAAATCGCGCGCGGATTGCGCGAGAGCGCGGCGCAACACAGCGCTGCCGACATCCTGATTTACCCTAACGGCAACAATCCAAAGTCCCGCGTTCTCACGTCCGACAACCAAGAGTATATGATTAGCAATTCGTTAACCGGAGTTGCTAGCATGATTGAACAGCGTCAAACCTTGCGCTCGCGTGTGATTTATAACGGCGTCGTCGCCTTTAACGAGCGCCGCTCCACGATCGAGTGCGTCGTCCGCAATTTTTCGGACGACGGCGCCAGGATCGAGTTCGAAAATCCGGCCCTGCTGCCGGATGAGATCGATCTGTTCATCGCGAAAAAGAACCGCGCGTTTCGCGCGAAAATCGTCTGGGCCAACGCCAACCAGGCCGGTTTGACGTTTCGCTCGGCATCGCGCAACGAGCCCATTCCGCTGGACTTGGCGCGACGGCTAAGGCTTTGCGAAACCGAGCGGCGAGAATTGCAGAGCCGCATCGCTCAACTGCTGTCCGAGCACTGAAATGGCATTGCCATCGATGCGAACGAACATGCGAACGTTCCGGGCCTTCCTCGCGGCTGAAGGCGGCGGAACCGGGCTCGAATTTGTAATTATCGCGGCCGGTGTCGGATTGGCGCTTTCCGCCACGCTTTACGTGGTCGGCGGCGTCGTCACCGAGAAGTACGAAGCCGTCGCGTCGGCCCTGAAACGGCAGAACAACTAGACGGGTTGCATCGAGAGCGCGTCAAAGAGAAATAGCCGGCGTAGCGAAATCCGGGCCATCCCGCCCATCTCCGGTTTACGTTAACGCCTCATTTTGCCGGTGACGGCCTTTCGCCCGTGGCGAAGCCGGGTAAGGTCCTCCCTTCTCATTGGGAGATTGTTCGATGCCGGACCGACGCCAGAGCGCGCGCGACAAGGTGATTTACGGCGGCGTCGCCGAGATCGACGAGCGCGGCGCGACCCGGGAGTGCGTGGTGCGCAACATCTCCGAACACGGCGCCCGCCTCGAATTCAGCAACGTCACAAAACTCCCGAAAGAGAAGATGTCGCTGACGATCGCGCGCAAGGGCCGTTCCTTTCCTCGCCAAAATCGTCTGGTGGCGCGACAATTTCGTCGGCGTGGCCTTCAGCCCGGAGCGCCCCTACGACCTGCCGGTCTCCGACCTCGAGGAGCGGCTGCGCAAGAGCGAGAAGAAAAAGCGCCAGTTGCAGCGCCGCATCAACCAGCTTTTGGGCGAAGGCTGAAGCCGAGCGAGGCCCGGGCGCCTGCTACTCCGGTTTCCACGCGCGCGCGAGCTTTGCGCTTCGTTGATGTGTCTCAAGTCACCTCCCGGCGCTCATGGTAGTTTTCTGAATGATCGATTCAGGGAATCCCGATGCGAAGGCTTCCATTAAAGGCTCTCTTCGCGGTCCTTACTCTGAGCAGGACGAGGTATAAGCGCCTTGATTGGGATCGCGTGATCCTGATTTTCTCGACCTCTGTCACCATCGGGCTTATCGCACTGTACGTGTACGGAAAGGCTACCTCGCGCTGGTAGTTCAGACATCACAGAGATCGGCCATGAAGAAAGTCTGCCTCGCTCTTTTGGTGATATGCGCCTGGAGCAATGCCAGTTACGCGCTCGACCGCGAGCAGCAGCGGGGCAAGGCCCTGCTCGAGACGCTGTGCGGACGGTGCCACGCCGTGGGCGCGAGGGGCCGGAGCCCGCACGTCGATGCCCCGCCATTTCGAACGCTCGGCGAGGGCAAGCTCTACGACAATGACTTTGCAGCACGCTTGCAGGACGGCCTGAGCACCATTCACCCGGACATGCCGACGTTCCGGTTCAGCCGGGAGGATGCCGAGGCCGCGGTGAACTACCTCAAGTCCATTCAGGCGCGCAAAAAGTCAAAATAGGCGTGGCCGCCGCCATTGCCTTGCGGTCCTTGCGGACCAGCCAGGACAGCGCAACAAAAAGCCGGCGGTCTTGCGACGCGCCGGCTTCTTCAATTGGCAATATCAGCCGCTCACACCTTGACCAGCGGACCTCGCGAGGCCGGGCCCTTCGACCCGCCGCCGGGACCGCTCGGCTTCGGCTTGCGCGGCACGGTGCGCTTGCGCGCGCCGGGCAGTTTTTCCGGCTTCGGCGTCACCGGCCCTTCGACGAATTCGAAGCCGATCTTTTCCGCACCGGCTTCCGCAGCCGCCTCGTCCTTCACCAGCACGACGCGGACGTGGCCGCCGCCCTTCAGCTTGCCGAACAGCACCTCGTCGGCCAGCGGCTTCTTGATGTGCTCCTGGATCACCCGCGCCATCGGCCGGGCGCCCATCTGCTCGTCGTAGCCATGCTGGATCAGCCACGCCTTGGCCGGCTCCGACAGTTCGATGGTGACGTCGCGGTCGGCGAGCTGCGCCTCGAGCTGCAGCACGAACTTCTCCACCACCATGCCGATCACGTCGGGATTGAGATGCGCGAACGAAATGATGGCATCGAGCCGGTTGCGGAATTCGGGCGCGAACTGGCGATTGATCGCTTCGTGATCGTCGCCTTCCCGCTTGTTGCGCGTGAAGCCGAACGCCTGACGCGCCAGATCGGCGGCGCCCGCATTGGTGGTCATGATCAGGATCACGTTGCGGAAATTGACCTGCTTGCCGTTATGGTCGGTCAGCCGGCCGTGATCCATGATCTGCAGCAGCACGTTGTAGAGATCCGGATGCGCCTTCTCGATTTCGTCGAGCAGCACCACGCAGTGCGGATGCTGATCGACGCCGTCGGTGAGCAGGCCGCCCTGGTCGAAGCCGACATAGCCCGGAGGCGCGCCGATCAGGCGCGACACGGTGTGCCGCTCCATATATTCCGACATGTCGAAGCGGATCAGTTCGACGCCGAGCGAGGCCGCGAGCTGCTTTGCCACTTCGGTCTTGCCGACGCCGGTCGGGCCCGAGAACAGATAGGAGCCGATCGGCTTTTCCGGCTCGCGCAAGCCGGCCCGCGCCAGCTTGATCGAGGCCGACAGCGCTTCGATCGCCTTGTCCTGGCCGAACACCACGCGCTTCAGCGTCTGCTCGAGATGTTTCAAAACCTCGGCATCGTCCTTCGACACGCTCTTGGGCGGAATCCGCGCCATGGTCGCGATCGTGGTCTCGATTTCCTTGATGCCGATGGTCTTCTTGCGCTTGTTCTCCGCGACCAGCATCTGCGCCGCGCCGGACTCGATCGATCACGTCGATCGCCTTGTCCGGCAGCTTGCGGTCGTGGATGTAGCGCGACGACAGCTGCACCGCGGCCTCGATCGCCTCGTTGGTATATTTCAGCCGATGGTAGTCCTCGAAATAGGGTTTCAGGCCCTTGAGGATCGCGATCGCGTCCTCCACCGTCGGCTCGTTGATGTCGATCTTCTGGAACCGGCGCACCAGCGCGCGATCCTTCTCGAAATGCTGGCGGTATTCCTTGTAGGTCGTCGAGCCCATGCAGCGGATGGTGCCCGACGCCAGCGCCGGCTTGAGCAGATTGGAGGCGTCCATCGCGCCGCCGGAAGTCGCGCCGGCGCCGATCACGGTGTGGATTTCGTCGATGAACAGGATGGCGTTCGGATGCGCCTCGAGTTCCTTCAGCACCTGCTTCAGCCGCTCCTCGAAATCGCCGCGATAGCGGGTGCCGGCGAGCAAGGTGCCCATGTCGAGCGAGAACACGGTGGCCGCCGCCAATACTTCCGGCACTTCGCTGTCGACGATGCGTTTGGCCAACCCTTCCGCGATCGCGGTCTTGCCGACGCCGGCTTCGCCGACGAACAGCGGATTGTTCTTCTGCCGGCGGCACAGCACCTGGATGGCGCGGTTGATCTCGGAATTGCGCCCGATCACCGGATCGATCTTGCCGTCGCGCGCCTTCTTGTTGAGGTTGACGCAGTAGGTATCGAGCGCCTCGCCCTTCTTCTTGGAATCCTCGTTGCCCTTGGTCTCGGTCTCTTCGTCGACGCCGCGCACCGGGCGCGCCTCCGAAACCCCGGGCCGCTTGGCGATGCCGTGGCTGATGTAATTGACCGCGTCGTAGCGGGTCATGTCCTGCTCCTGCAGGAAATAGGCGGCATGACTCTCGCGTTCGGCGAAGATCGCGATCAGCACGTTGGCGCCGGTGACTTCCTCGCGGCCGGACGACTGAACATGAATGACCGCGCGCTGGATCACGCGCTGGAAGCCTGCGGTCGGCTTGGCGTCGTCGGCGCCGTCGGTGACCAGGTTTTCGAACTCGGTCTCGAGATAGTTGACGAGACTGGTGCGCAGCTTGTCGAGATCGACGCTGCAGGCACGCATGACGGCTGCCGCATCCGAGTCATCGATCAGCGACAGCAAAAGGTGTTCAAGCGTCGCATATTGATGGTGACGCTCGTTTGCAATCGCCAGCGCTCGATGCAGGGATTGTTCAAGGCTTTGGGAAAAAGTCGGCATTCGCGTCCTCTGTGGCCCCCGCCCATCATGATCGCCGTTGCCCGGTCAGGCAACAACAACCTTTGTCATATAGTTACACAAGATCACGGCAAAAGAGCGGTTCCCGCAACTCGTTTACGCAAGACCGTAAGCTTACATCCGAAAAAACCCGGGCAACGCCCGGAGAACGCCGTAGGCCTGCCCGATCCGTCGCTTTTTTGATGCAAAACCCGTTCCCGTTTTGGCGGATTTCGCGCGACGCTACTTTTTTTCCATCACGCATTGCAGGGGATGCTGGTGCTTGCGCGCAAAATCCATCACCTGCGTCACCTTGGTCTCGGCGATCTCGTAGGTGAACACCCCGCACTCCCCGATTCCATGATGATGGACGTGGAGCATGATCTTGGTCGCGGCTTCGACATCCTTCTGGAAGAACTTCTCCAGCACGTGAACGACAAACTCCATCGGCGTGTAATCGTCGTTCAGTATCAGGACGCGATAGAGATTCGGGCGCTTGGTCTTCGGCTTGACCTTGGCGATCACGGAGGTGGCCGGACCGCCGGTGCCCCCGCTGCGGTTCTCATCGTTGCCCATTCGGGGGGCAGATGCGGCGACGGCTGGCGCGGAGAAGCCAAATCTGGAAGTTAATTGCAGCATGGCACAGGCGTTCGAAATCCCCAGGGAAACCAGACAGCGACCGGGCGTTAACGAGTTCCCGGACACGCTTTCCAGATCGCCGCTCCCGGCCGGCCCGACCCCATCCGCTGGATCGATAGCAGCAATATGGGTCCGCCTTCGGCTCGCCGCAAGCGCGCAAATATTGGCCAAATGCGACCTGCGGCGGGCCCGAATCCCGGCTCGGCGATCCCGGGAAGATTAATCAATCCTGTCGGATTTGACAAAAAAGAACGCCGGCCGTTCAGCGGCCATTGACGATAGCGACGCATTTGGCGGCTGATTCGCGATTTGCGCGGCTATTGACGGCCGCCGAGCCACGACCGGACATCGCTGAAGACGATGACCGGCGCGATGCAGCCGACCGGCGGCACCAATCAGCCGATCGGTCTGGCCTTGGCGTGGCAGACGCTGCAACAGACGGCGCCGATGAACGCGCCCGCCGAACACCCGAACTACACCCAGGCGAAGGCGATCATCCTGTTTATCGGACGGTCTCAACACCGAGGGACCGCTGGCCGGCCTATGGCGACGGCAGGACCCAATTCGGCGGCCGGATCGATGCCCGGCGGAAGATCCTGTGCGACAACATCAAGGCGCAGGGCATCACGATCTATGCGGTCCAGGTCAACACCCTTTAGCCCTCGTACCCGACTTCGAGCGTGCTGCAATATTGCGCGAGCGGATTGCAGAACTTCTACCTGGTCACCTCGGCTACCCCGACGGGTTCGGTGTTCAACTCGATCGGAACGTCGCTGGCGAAGTTGCGCGTGGCGCGATAATCCCTCGCCGAACAAAACGAAAAAGCCCGGCTGCAACAGCCGGGCTTTTTGATTTTCAAAGCAACGCCGAAGTCAGGCGGCCGCGGCCGGGGTGAACTTGGCGACGATGCCTTCGAGCGGCTTGAAGGTCTGCTTGGCGAGATCGGTATAGAGCCCCGCGATCTTCTGCGACTCCGCGACGAAGTTCTCGTAGGCGGACTTCGCGAATTCGGTCTGCACTTCGATCGCCTTGTCCAGCGACTTCACGCCGGACAGCTTCTCGACGAACGACTTGGTGTCTTCAAACGACTTCTTGGTGTAATCGCCATAGGCGCTGGCGATGGCCTGAAGGCCGTTCTGAACGGTGGTTGCGGAGGCAACGACCGTCTCGAGCTGTTCTTTGCCGTACTGCTGAATGTCTTCAACTTTGATCATGATGGAGTCCTTCCCAGACTGATGTGCATCGTGCCGGGAGGTCCCGGCTCCCTGACGCCATCCCTTATATAGTGCAGCGCACAAAAAAGTCAAGAATCTTTGTGCGACGCACAAATCGATGGCATTAGCGGCGAATACCGGGGGATTGCGCAAGGGTTGCTTAATCTTTTGGAAACTCGGGCCACCTAACCTGATTCGGGGTTCGTCCGCGGTTCGGGCGAGCGCCTGAAAATGCGTTTGCGTACAGTCTCTTAGCTGGAATAGCGGCGTGAACGGCCGATCGGCGGGAAAAGCCCGCCTGGATCGAGCGGTTTGAGCAGGGAAACGTCGCCGGCGGTTGGGCATAATTTGGCCTCACGAACCGGTGATCAAGACAGAAATTGGGACGGGGAAGTTTATGCTTCGCACAACCTTGGCTTCCTCGCATGTTTTGCGGGTTTGCGTTTTCGGACTGGTCACGGTTACCACAGCGGTCATCTTCACAAGCGACAGCGCCGAAGCGCGCCGTCACCGGCATCATCGCCACTACGCGCATGCGCGCCATCACCACCAGGCGCACGAGAGCTACAGCCCGGCATTCTCCTCGATCATCGTCGACGGCAATTCCGGCGCCACGCTTTCCGCCACCAATCCCGACGCCAGCCGTCATCCGGCCTCGCTGACCAAGATCATGACGCTGTATCTGCTGTTCGAGCGTCTCGACGCCGGCAAGATGAAGCTCGACACCGAAATGGAGGTGTCCGAACACGCCTCCGAGCAAGCTCCCACCAAACTCGGCCTGCGCCCGGGTCAGACCATCCGCGTCGAAGACGCCATCAAGGGACTGGTGACGCGCTCCGCCAACGACGCCGCCGTCGTGATCGCGGAAGCCATCGCCGGCGATGAAGACGATTTCGCCAAGCTGATGACCCGCAAGGCGCGCGCGCTCGGCATGAGCCGGACGATCTATCGCAACGCCTCTGGCCTGCCCGACGACGAACAGGTGACGACGGCGCGCGATCAATCGACGCTGGGCCGCGCCATCCAGGACCGCTTTCCGCGCTATTATCGCTACTTCTCGACCACGGCGTTCAATTATCGCGGCCAGTCGATCCGCAACCACAATCACCTGCTCGGCAGTGTCGAGGGCGTCGACGGCATCAAGACCGGTTACACCCGCGCATCGGGCTTCAATCTCGTGACCTCGATGCGCCGCGGCAACCGCCATCTGGTCGGCGTCGTGCATGGGCGGCCGCAGCGGCGGCTCGCGCGACGCCATCATGCGCAACCTGCTCGCCGAAAATCTCGACAAAGCCGCCTCCAGGCGCACCGTTGCCGCGATCACCGAGCGCAATCCGTCGGACGCCAATGCGGATGTTGCGGAAGCCGAAGCCGAGTCGCGGCCGACGCAGACGGTTCAGGCCCAGGGCGCCGTTCAGGTCGCCTCCGCCGAGCCGGCCGCGGCGCCGCCGGTCCGTTCGACCGCATCGGTTACCCGATCGATCTTCGCCGCCGCGACCGCTGCCGTGCCGCCAGCCAAGACCGAGCCCGCCCCGCTGACCAATGGGGTGATCCAGACCCAGGCGCTTGCCGCCATTCCCGGTTCGTCCGAGCCGATGAAGCCGGTCAGGGTCAAGACCGTCCAGGTCAAGGCCGGACAGATGAAGCTGGCCTCGGCCGGTACGGCCCAGCCGGCAACCCCCATCACCAGCGCAATACCGGCGGCCCGCCCGGAAGTGCCGGAGACATCAAGCGCGGTGGTGGCCAAAGCTGAAACCAACAAGGCTGAAACCACAAGCCGAAGCCCAAGCCGACGTCGCCAAGACCGAAATGCCGCCGCAGCCGGCCAACCACGGCACCGGCAACGGTCTGCTCGGCGTACTTCCGGCATCGAGCGTCCCCTCCTCCTCCGCCTCGCAGGCGATGGCCTACGCCGATCCGACGCCCCGCGCCCAGCCGCAGGCCGTTCAGCAAAACGGCGCCATCAAGCCGGTCGCAGCCCACACCGGATGGATCATTCAGGTCGGCGCGCTGGAGAGCGAGAGCGAAGCGCGGCAGCGCATCGACGCGGCGCGCAGTCAGGCCCGCGGTCTGCTGGCGAAGGCCGATCCGTTTACCGAGCCGGTCGTCGCCAAAGGCGACAGGAAGCTGTTCCGGGCCCGCTTCGCCGGCCTCGACCGCGATCAGGCCGAAGCGGTATGCCGGACGCTGAAGCGCTCCGACATCTCCTGCATCACCGTTCGCAACTGACCGCAGCTCCCGGAGCGTTTTCCAGCCAGGCGGAATCCGCTTGGCCGGAAACGGCTGCCTGGAATGCCGGCGATCGCCGGCATCGCAGCACGATGGCTTAGCCCGGATCACCATTGATCTTCGTGCCGCAAACTTCTCGTCAAGATTTAGCGGATAATACTGATGACAGAACGATCGACCACGCCGGACAACGGCGGGCGGCAACGGGACGTCAACCGGAGAAGACTGCAGAAACCAAATCGGTTCGTAGCGTTTGGTAGCGTTGTCCGGAGTTAGCTGTGATGCGTGCGAAGCAGAGTATCCTTGGCCTCGTTTACACGGGCGGCGAGGTACGTCGACCCCCCTTGGTCGGGATGCAGTTTCTTCATGAGCGCGCGGTGCGCCCGTCCGATCTCGTCACGCCCCGCCCCCGGCTGCAGGCCAAGGATCTGATAGGCCTCCTCGTCCGTCATTTTGCCGCTCGACGCCGCGCGGCTCTGCCCCCCTGCCGCGTTTCCCTGCGTGTCCTGACGCCAGGCGGGAAACCTGCGGTCCAGATAGCTTTCAAGTAACGACACGCTTTCGGCGTCGAAGCCGGAAATCATCGCCGTCAGCTGCGGCAGGTCGAACTCGCCCAGGGCATGGCCGGCATGGGGTCCGGCCACGATCTGCCCTGAGAGCTCGCCGCTGTCGTGATCGAGCGTCATGTCGAGAAACTGCGAGCGGACCCGCGAGGTCTGTCCCGGCGAGCGTTGCGCGAGCCTCCGAACATCCCGCCGATATTGCCGAAGCCCGACGCCCCGAACGGCGACCAGCCCAACAGCCCCGCGCCGAAAATGCCGAGCGGGATGGCGACCGCGAGTTCGCCCTTGATGCCGGTAAAGGCCGCGACCGCGAGCGCCACGACGCCGCCGCCGATCTTGATGGCGCGCGCGAGCACGACCGGATTGGCCGCACGAAACATCTGCAGCAGCGAATAGAGAAGAATGACGGCGACGACGCCGGCGATCAGGGTAGGCATGAAGTCAATATAGTGGGATCAACGGCAAAAAGCATGCTGCTTGCCGCTCTCCGCCTCCGAGGGAAGCCGGATCCGGCGATCACTTCATCTGGCCGAGCAATTTGGCGGCGCCGCTGCCGGTCTTCGACAACCGCAGCAGCGCCTCGCGTCCGCCGGCGGCATAGGCCGCGGCGGCGCGCAACAGTTCGCGCAGTTGCGCCGCCGCGCCGGGATCGAACCGGCACCACGCGCCGCCGGTCAGGCGCGCGATCTCCCGGAACGCCTGCTCGGCGACGGCGTCGTGACCTTCCTGGAACATGAACACCGGCACCTTGAGCAGGCCGAGTTCGCCGGCCTTGGCGCAGAGATCGTCGACACTTTCCTCCATGGCGTCGCCGACGAACACCACCGCGCGCACGGCGGAGGCGACCGCCTCGCGCCGCGCCTCCGACAACACCTTGCCGATCTGGGTGTTGCCGCCGCGGCAATCGATCTTGCCCATCAGCTTCGCCAGTTGCGCGCTGTCGGAAATCCATCCCGTGGCGCGGCACTCATTGAGGCCGCGATAATAGACGAGGCGGATATCGAGACTGCCGAGCGCCGCCGCCTCGCGAAACATGTCGGCCTGCAGCGCGCAGGCCATGTCCCATGTCGGCTGCCGGCTCATGGTGGCGTCGAGCGCGAACACCAGCCGGCCCCGCGCGCCCGCCGCATGCGGCGACATCGCGCGGGCCTTGGCGACGAAGGCGGCGATATCTTCCGAAGCGGACGGCTTCGCCTCCGGCAACGAGCCGGCTTTGCCGGACGCGGCCTTTTGCGCCGAGGACACCTCGGTTGCAGATTTCGGTTTGGTCGGTTCGCCGGACATCAGCGCTCGCAAATTGCAGCAAGCCTTATGTGGGCCGCGATCGGGGAGCGGTCAATGCGCGTGAACGCGGCCCGCCGACCTTGTGGCAGGCTGTTCGCAGATCGCCGATCCCGGCGTCAGTTCTGAAGCGGGGCCGCCGGTTTGGTCGGCGGCGTGACCGGCACGAAGGGCGCAACCGGCCCGGCATCGGTCATCAGCGGCGGCGTTTTTGTCACGACCGGCCTGAGCGGGCTGTCGTCATCGATGAACTTGTCGAGCATGCCCTGGATCGATGCCTTCGCCTCATCGGGACCGGTATCGCGCATGTCGTTGTGCTGGAAGCCGGTACGTACGACCGTAATCCCGGCCTTCTCGCAGATCTTCTTCGGCGGGAATGACGCCGGGATCGGTCTTGAACACGGGATCCTTCGAGCGGAACGACAGGATCTTGAACCTGCCGTCGGTGATGAACGGCACGCGCAGATTGTCGAGGGTCACGACCTTCTTGACCAGTTCGGGATGCAACTTGGCGAAATACATCGAGATGTCGGCGCCGGCGGAATGTCCGACCACGGTCAGATGGTCATAATCCGCGTTCGGCTGGACCTTCTTCATTTCCTCGACGGCAAAGCGGATGTTGGCAACGCCGCGCAGGTACTGCGGCTGACGGCCGACATAGAGCTCGCCGACTTTCGTCACCATCGGCGGATCGGTCGGCAGATCATGCTGGATGCTGATCGCGATGATAGCCGCGCGCGGCGAACACGTTGGCCAGGAAAGAGTACTCGGTGAATTTGACGGTGTTGCCGTGGTTGAGGATCGCCACCGGCAGCGTGATCATGCCGGCATTCGCCTGCATTTCCTTGTCGCACCGCACGGCGATGTCGACCGCGACCGGACGGTTGCCGCGGCTCGCATCGTAGAACGTCAGCGTCTCGTGACGGATCGCCCATTTGCTCACGGTGAAGTAGGCGACCGTAACCAGCGCGAAAAGCGAAAGCAGAATTGCAATTCCACGTTTCATGTTCGTCCTCGGCGCAACCGATTTAAGGAGACCAGATTCCAATGGTCGGAGACTCTGCGGCTCCTTGTTCCCTAATATATGTCACGGCTGACGTGACAGGAAGACTAAATGTTGTGAATTGACCGCCTGTTCATTGTGCGGCGCACCCTGGTTGGGCAAAAACCGGAGCAGATACCGCCTTTCCTTCCCTTTCGGACGCCTCAAACGCAAGTCTGGTTCAGATCTTGGATAAAGGCCCCGTAAAAACAGGCGCCTTGATCAGGGTCAACAGGGACGACGCGCAATGTTCGCCGGCAGTAGCCGCTTACCACACAGTCCTAGGCGCCGAGGATGTCGTGGACTTCGAGCGGCTTGTCGACCTGGGTGAACCATTCGGCCCGGTTGGCGGCGCGGCGGCGGCCGCGCTCATCGAGCGGCAGTTTCAACTGGCGCAGCAGGCTCGTGACCTCCTCGCGCGCCGTGACGTGGCCGAGGCTCGGACGGGTGCCGAGCGTCGCCTCGTCGAGGTCGTCGAGCGCGGTGAGCCCGCGCGGAAAGAATTCGCGGTAGACGACGCGCTCGGCGAACCCGTCGATCGAGCGGAAGCCGAGCCGGAACGACAAATCATTGAGGCTGTCGGCGACGAGCTGCTTGTTGCGCGAACCCAGCATCGACAACCGGTTGCGGACCACGATCCAGTCGGTGGTGGCGCCGTCGAGCTGGCGGCGCTTGCGCCTGGTATCCCGCACCATCTCCGCATAATGGCTCTCGCCGGTCACCGAATAGGTCGCGGGATCGACGGTGCCCAGCACGTCGAAATCGAGGAAGCTGTCGTTGATCGGCGTCACCAGCGTGTCGGCCATCGAGTGCGCCAGACGCATCAGGTAACTGTCCGACCCCGGGGTATCGATCACGATGAAATCGAAGGTCCGCTCGACCGCGCTGACGGCGTCCATGAATTGCTGAAATTCGGAGGTTTCGTTGTCGGCGATCTGCATGGTCTCGCCGAGCTTGATGCAGCAATGCACCGGGATTTCGAGATCGAGGCCGGTGCGGCGCGCCCAGGCGCTGCGGTTGTTGATGTAACGGGTGAAGCTTTGCTGGCGGCAATCGAGATCGATGGTGGCGACGCGCTGGCCGGCTTTCATCAACGCGACGGCGATATGCAAGGCGGTGGTGGATTTGCCCGAGCCGCCCTTCTCATTGCCCAGCACAACGACGTGAGCCGAGCCCGATTGCCCCTGACTGGTCTGCACCAACATGTTTCGACCCCTGTGGATATCTTCAAATTCCGCGCGACCGCGGTCAAGTGAAATGCGCAATTGCGTCCCTAAATCGCTGATCGTCTGCCTTAATCATGAATCGCATGCAGGCAGCGGCAGCATGGCGTATCGATGCGTTTCCAGGCTGAGCGCGGTGACATCGGCGGAAAGTCCGATCGCCGGGCCTCGGCTTGGCGGCCAAGCATCGGCCTTGGTAGGATCGGACTTCCCCGCCACAAGGTCAGGGCTGGCTGCCTCCCTGCCCCCAGAGATCGAGCCCAGATGTCGCGAAGCCCCATGATCGTCCGCACGGTCCCTGCGTTGCGTCGCGCCCTCGACGGCCTTCGCGCGAAAAAGGCCACGATCGCGCTGGTGCCGACCATGGGAGCACTCCATGACGGTCATGTGTCGCTGGTCCGGCTGGCGAAACGTCGCGCCAAAAAGGTGATCGTCTCGATCTTCGTCAATCCCACCCAGTTCGCGCCATCGGAGGATTTCAGTTCCTACCCGCGCACCTGGAAGGCCGATGTCGCCAGACTCGCCGCCGAGAATGTCGACCTGATCTGGAATCCCGACGTCAAGACCATGTACCCGGACGGCTTTGCCACGAAGATCCTGCACCGAAGGCCCGGCCATTGCGGGTCTGGAAGATCGCTTCCGGCCGCATTTCTTCGGCGGCGTCACCACCGTGGTCGGCAAGCTGTTCACGCAATGCCGGCCGGATTTCGCGATCTTCGGCGAAAAGGATTTCCAGCAATTGCGGGTGGTGACGCGGATGGCCAGGGATCTCGATCTCGGCGTCAAGGTGATCGGCTCGAAAACCGTGCGCGAACGCGACGGGCTGGCGATGTCTTCGCGCAACGTCTATTTGTCGCCGGAAGAGCGCCGCACGGCGCCCGTGCTCTACCGCGCCATGAAGGAGAGCGCAAAACGCTTGCGGGCCGGCGACGACATCGAGGCCGCGATGGCCGGCGGCGCCGAGCTGATCACGAACGCCGGATTCGTCCTCGACTATTTCGAGACCCGCCACGCCGAGACGCTGGCGCCGATCGCCTCGGTAAAGGACGGCCCGGTGCGAATTCTGGTGGCGGCCAAGCTTGGAAAGACGCGGCTGATCGACAATATCGCGCTAGGATTCCGGATGACACGTTTCCGAGCGAACCGTGACGGATGCGCAGGTCGCGGACGTTCTAAAGCAGCCCGAGATCGCGCAGTTCGCGGCGCATCGGCTCGGGCATCGCCGCGACGCTGGCGGCGGCAGCCATTGCCGAGATCCGGCGGCGCGGCATCTTCGGTGAAATAGCGCCAGCCCTGGAACGCCCGCATCGGCCGCGGCAACACCGCGATCACCTTGGGCTGCATCACCAGCCGGCATCGTCCGATGCCGTCGCGGTCCCGGAACGGCTCGATCGCGATGATTTTTTCGCGGGCCGCGATTTCGCCCCGGATCACCCAATAGAGCGAGCCGCCCGCGAGCAGCTCGTCGACGCGCTTCGGCGTCATCCGGGTGATGTGAATATGATGAAGCGGCAGGCCCTTTTTCTTCGCGGTCTGCATGCGCTCCGCGACCCAGCCCTTGAGTTCCTTGACGGACTCGCAGCCGACGGCAAGCTTGATGAGATGAAGTGGCATGTTGCGACGTTAGAACATGATCCGGAAAAGTGGAAACCGGTTTTCCCGGACAAACGATTTCAGTTGTGCAGAGATTATGCGCGGGCTACCGGCGGCCGCCTTCAAAAGCATCAATCATTCGACGCCGCCGGCGGCGGCGCTGCGGGAGCAGGCGCAAGCTGGACCGGCGCCGGCGTATGCTGGGCCGCCGCTGGCGTGTGCTTCGGCGCGGGCTGTTTCTTGGCCGCCGCCGGCGCGGGCGCTGCCGCCGCGGCCGGACGCGGTGACGGCAATGGCGCGTTGGCGACCGGCGTCGATGCCGGCGCGCGCGGCGGAGCTGGCGGCGCCGCCGCGCCCGGCTCCGGCGTCATGATGCTGACCGGCGGGGTCGAGGCAGCCGAGGGAAACTCGGCATTGGTGGGTTTGCCGGTCGGCATCGACGGCGCAAGAGCGGCGACCGGCGCGACCGCGGCGGGCGCGTTCCAGGACGGCGCGTAACGCGCGACCAGGCCGTCATAGACCCGCTCATCCATATTGGCCACGATCTGGTGGTTATCGGTCAGCGCCCGGAATGCCGCGCAGTCCGACGGCGTGCAATGGTCGCGCGCGACCAGCACGTAGGCCATCAGGCCATAGCGGTCGCGCTCCACCGCGCGGCGCAGCGCTGCCAGCTCGGGCGTCATGCTCTTGTTTGCGGTGGCGACATCGCCGAACGCGGTCAGCCGCGTGATCTGAGACGCCGCATACGACAGCGCCGCGGCGGCCGATTCCGGCGGAGCCGAACAATGCCTTTTCGCACGCCGTCAGAACGGCTTCTCCCGCCAGATCGTCGATACACGACAATGCCGGCAGCGCCGCGATCATCGGCTGGGGAGGATCGGGTCTCGGCGGAAGTGGCCTGGCCGCGCCGGACCGAACCCGCGAATGGTGGCGGCGACCGCGATGCCGATAGCCAATAGCGTGATCACCGTCAGCGCGCCGTTGGCGACCGATTTCTCGGCGCGCAACAGCGTGATGAGAACGATGACCCCGAAGAATCCCGCCGCGGCCAAGGTCAGCCACATCGGAAAGGCCGGCGAACGCCAGATTTGGTCGAGCGATGTAGCCCAGGCCCAGTTCATGCGCGATGTCCCTCAACGCAGCATAGAACGCATTCAGCGGAAGTGAATGCCGATTTCCTCGCACTCAGCTTGCACAGAATGGTTCCGAGAACGGGGCCTTTTGACGGCGGGCGAAACGGAACCCGGCTCACCCGGCCGTGCGCGCAATCTGCTCAGGAGACGTCGAGCTGGCTTTCCTTGGCCACCCGCTCGAAAGCCTCGGTCGAGCTCTTGATCCGATACTGGCAGTCGTCGCCGTCGGTCGGAAGCAGCCGGATCACCTCATAGGTGCCGCTGGCGGCCGGACGCGCGACATTGCTGGCAGTGAAATAGACGGTCTCTCCAACGTTGAATTTGTGCTTCAACGCCCTCTCCATTCACGCAAAAACGTCGGCCGCGCCCACGGTCCCGCTGCATCGGCCGACTGAAAACCCGGCGGCTGTATAGCACAGCGCCGGTCCCGTTGGCCAGTTACATCCGGACATAGCAAATACGCGAATTTTGCAGGTTTTTCAGTGCGATAAAGCATTTCGCGGTTCCGGACAAATCTGGCCAGCCGCCGTCCGGAACCGTTCCCCCCGGGCCTTCAGGCGCGTATGCGGGCAGCTTGCCGTCGGGACTGGCGTGATCCACGGCCGCGGGCAGCTGCTGCGCCAGAACCTTGGCGAGCTGATCGACCGGGATATTGAACCGGGCGGCCAGTTGCTTGACGGTGTCGCTGCCGAGCACCTGCTGCAACTGCTCGGCCGTGATCGGCAGGTTCTGACCGTTTCCGATCCAGGATTTGACCTGATCGCCGAAGCCAGCCTGCTGCAGCCTGGCGACGATCGCGTTCAGCCCGCCCTGGCCGCCATTGCCGAGCACTTCGCTCAACACCACCGGAACCACGGCCGCTTCAAGCTGGCCGAGCGCGCCCTTGAACGCCGGTGAATTTTCCAGTGAATCGAGAATTCCCATGGCCATGCCCTTTCGCTGAATTCGCGACGTCGGTCTTCGGATTCAGACCGCTTTCGCAAGGCCCCGTCAAGGCGCGATAGCGTCGACGTTTGCCGAATTCGAGCTCACACCGTCTCGAACTTCTCGATGACGAGGGTTTCGGCGAGGCCCGCGCGGGTCCACTCCTGAAAGGCCGGCAACGCCATCATCGTATCCATGTAGGCCT
The DNA here is from genome assembly GCA_963825105.1 of uncultured Alphaproteobacteria bacterium. GTDB lineage: Bacteria > Pseudomonadota > Alphaproteobacteria > Rhizobiales > Xanthobacteraceae > Bradyrhizobium. The sequence goes on along the minus strand of CAWGSB010000023.1, from coordinate 63,035 downwards.
GCGCCTCCGGCTCAACCGGAATCGCATAGGTGCGAAAACGATGCACCACCGGCGCGAACATGGCGTCCGCGCGCGCCAAAAGCTTCCGAACAGGAACGGCCCGAGCTTTCGGTAGCGCTCGCGGCACTCGATCCAGATCTGCTGGATGCGCGCGACGTTGGCGCGCGCATCGGCCGACAGCGCGATCGCGCGGACCGGCCGGTGCAGGTTCATGCCGCATTCGTTGCGCAGCGCCATGAAGCCCGAATGCATCTCCGCCGAAATCGAACGCGCATGCGCCCGCGCAGGCGCGGTCCTCGGGCCACAGCCGCGCGTCCGGAAACCGTTCGGCGGCATATTCGATGATGGCCAGCGAATCCCAGATCGTGACGTCGCCATCGATCAGCGCCGGCACCTTGCCCGAATGCGTGAAATCCAGAATGCGCTGCTTGTCGGCGTCGCCGGTATAGAGCGGGATGAAGACTTCCTCGAAGGCGATGTTGTTGGCGCGCAGCGCCAGCCACGGCCGCATCGACCACGACGAATAGTTCTTGTTGCCGATCACGAGCTTCAAGGCCATGCGCAAGAAATCCTCTTTGCGCGCGTCATCCTGCCATGGCGCCCGGCGAGCATTCAACCCGCGATAAGCCATCGCTGCCGGTTGCCGCGATTGGATCATGCATGGCAGCATTCACAGCCGCGAGGGATGCGACATGGGTGCATATTCGGTCGATATTCTGGCGGTCGGCTTCTTCATCCTGGAATGGACGGTGTACGCCGTCACGCTGGAGCATACCGCCTACGGACGCGACAGCCTGTCCGCCCGCATGCATGTCTACCGCGAGATCTGGATCCGGCGCCTGCTCGACCGCGAGACCCGCATGGTCGACATGCAGATCATGGCGGCGCTGCAAAACGGCACGGCCTTCTTCGCCTCCACCAGCCTGATCGCGGTCGGCGGCGCGCTGGCGCTGCTGCGATCGACCAACGAAGCGCTGGCCGTCTTTCGCGCCCTGCCGATCGATCTCACCCCCTCGCCGGCGCTGTGGGAAATCAAATGCGTCGGGCTGATCCTGATCTTCATCTACGCGTTCTTCAAATTCGCCTGGTCCTACCGCCTGTTCAACTACGTCGCCATCCTGCTCGGGGCGATGCCGCCGGCCCAGCAACGCGACACGCCTGAGGCGGAAGCGCATGTCATCCGGACGACAAGATTGTTCGAAGCCGCAGGACGGCACTTCAACCGCGGCCAGCGCGCGTTCTTCTTCGCGCTGGGCTATCTCGGCTGGTTCGTCAGCCCCTGGGTTCTGTTCCTGTCGACCGCGGCGGTCGTGGTCGTCACCTGGCGCCGGCAGTTCGCCTCGAACGCCTGGCGCGCGATGGGGAGCTAAAGCGTTTTCAAGCGAAGTGGGTACCGGTTCGCGTGAAGAAAACGCGTCAAAACAAAAATAGGGCGACTTTCAGATCTGACTTAAGTGGAAGGCGCTCTAGGAAGCTCCCGCAAAATCCTGCGGCGTGAAGCTCAGGTCGAGCACTTTCCATTCGCCGTATCTGTCCGCCGGCAACATCGCGTAGGGCTGACAGGCCTGCAGCGCATCGATCGCGCTTTGCATCGGAGACGGGCCCTTCAGACGCGCTGGCCTCGATCACAATGGGCTCCGCCGCGAGCTTGCCCTGGGGCGTCATGAACACCCGCAGCGTGATCATGACGTTGTCGGAGGGCGCGATCGATGGCGGCAGCTTCGAGCATGTCTTGAGGTGGCGCCGAACTCGGCGACCAGGCTGGATGTCGATGTCGGCCTTCTTCGACGCCGGCGCGTCGAAGTCGTCGCCGGCTTTGCCCTTGGGCGGCTCCGCGGGCAGATCCGGCGGCAGGCCGAGCATCACGTGATACTTGATGGAAAGATCGGGCTCCGGAGGCAGGTAGGCGGGCGTTGGAGATGTCGCCGGCGGCTGCGGCTGGGCGCTGGCCGGCTGCGCGGCAGGAGACGGTGGCGACAGCGCCGCCTGCTGTTGCGGCCGCGTTGCCGCCGGCTGAGGCGCGGCGGGCGGCGGTGAACTCGAAGCCGCCGATTTCGAGGACAGGTCGAAGGCGTCGGAAGGTTTTGCGTTCGGCTCCGGAAGCGGCTCTTCCTTCTTCGGGGGCGGCGGGATCTCAGCCGGCGAAACGATATCGACCGCGATCGGCTCGGCCGTGACCGAACCGAACGGATGCACCTCGGTAAAGAACAGCACCAGCATCAAGACCGACAGATGGGCAATCGCCGATGCCGTGATGCCTGTGCGTATGATCCGCCGTGGTTTCATCGTGCTCGATCAACGTTTCGAATGCCGCGCCCTGCCGCCAGCATAGCGGCCGGAGCGCGGGCCTCAATCCCATTTCGGCGCGAAACCGAAATCGGTGAGCCGGCCCTTGGCGCTGCCCATCCCGGAGATCTGCTGCATCTCGTCGTCGGAAAGCGCGAAGTCGAAGATGTCGATGTTTTCCGACAGCCGTTCGATCCGCGACGTTCGCGGTATCGCGGCGACATTCTGCTGCACCAGCCAGCGCAGGCAAACCTGGGCCGCGGTCTTGCCGTGGGCCTGTCCGATCCGCGCCAGCGTCTCGTCGCTCTTGATGCGGCCCTTCGCCACCGGACTATAGGCGACCACGGCCATGCCGTGCCGCGCGCAGGCTTCCCTCACCTTGGTCTGGTCGAGATAGGGATGGTATTCGACCTGATCGCACACCAGAGGCTCCGGGCAGGCCGCGACCGCCTCGTCGATCAAGGCCACGGTGAAGTTCGAGACGCCGATATGCCTGGCCATGCCGAGCTTCTTGACATGCGCCAGCGCGCCCAGCGTCTCCGCAAGCGGCACCTGCGGATTTGGCCAGTGCAGCAGCAACAGATCGACCTCGGAAAGCCGCAGCTTGGTCAGGCTCTCCTTGGTGGATCGCTCCAGATCGTTCGGCGCGAAATGCGTGGTCCAGACCTTGGTGGTCACGAACACGTCGTCGCGCCGGACCCGCGAGGCGCGCAGGCCCTCGCCGACCTCGCGTTCGTTCTCATAGACCTGCGCGGTGTCGATGTGGCGGTAGCCGAGCTTCAGCGCCTGCTCGACCAGGCGCGCGCAGGTTCGCCCGCGCAGCTCCCAGGTGCCGAGCCCGATCGCGGGAATTTTAGCGCCATTGGCCTCGACGAATTGCATTGGCGGGGACTCTGAACCGAACCGAGCCCATTATGTCCCGCCGGGGTCGCGCTGCCAACAAGGCCTGCTGCCGATCAGGCGGTCTTTTCCAAATCAGGCCTGCTTTGAGAGATCAGGCGCGCGCCAGCGCCGCAAACACCGTCTCCGGGGCGTGCGCGATCACGGCGAGAAGCGCCCGCGCCGGCCCGCGCGGCATGCGCTTGCCCTGTTCCCAGTTCCGGATGGTCTCGACCGGCACCCCCAGCCGCGCGGCGAATTCCTGCTGGGTCAGGCGCGCGCGCCGGCGCAGGTCGCGCACCGCCGGCGGCGTTCGCTGCCTCTGCCGGCGCGACGGAGGGCATCGGCGGAGCAAGCGGAAACTCCTGCCCATCCCGCAATTCGACGATCCGTCCGTCCGCTTTCAGCCGCAAGCGCTGCATGTTCGACTCCGCACGCAGCAAGTCTCGGCGATGCGCGTTAAGGCTTGATTAACGATAAACCGGCGGCTGCGGATCGGGCTATTTCAGCCCGAACCACAGCGTCGCGATGCCGAGAAACGAAAAGAAGCCGACCACGTCGGTGATCGTGGTGACGAAGGTGCCCGACGCCACCGCCGGATCGGCGCGCACCCGCTCCAGCACCATCGGGATCAGAATGCCGCCGAGCGCGCCGGCAACCAGGTTGCAGATGATCGCAAGCCCGATCACGACGCCGAGCCCGGGGATCCTGAACCAGGCCACCGCGGCAATGCCGGTGATGATGGCAAAGGCGAGCCCGTTGACGAGGCCGACCAGGCCCTCGCGCATCACCACGCGAAACGCGTTGTTGGAGCCGAGCTCGCGGGTCGCCAAAGCGCGCACCGCGACCGTCATGGTCTGGGTCGCGGCATTGCCGCCCTGGCTGGCGACGATCGGCGCCAGCACCGCCAGCGCCACCATTTTTTCCAGCTGACCTTCGAACAGGCCGAGCACCGAGGACGCCAGAAAGGCGGTGGCGAGATTGACCAGGAGCCAGTTGAAGCGGCCCTTGGCGATGGTCCAGACGCTGTCGGACAATTCTTCGTCGCTGGTGACGCCGCCCAGCGCCTTGAGGTCCTCGTCGGCCTCTTCCTCGATCACGTCGACCACGTCGTCGACGGTGATGACGCCGACCAGCCGGTTTTCGGTATCGACGACGGGAGCGGCGACCAGATTGTACTTGCCGAACAGCCGCGCCACCTCTTCCTGATCGTCCATGACCGAGACGCGGCGGCGGTCCTCGTCGATCAGGTCGGCCAGCGGCACCGGCCGGCGCGAACGCAACAGCGCATCCAGCGACACCGCGCCCTGCCAGTGCTGCGCCGTTGTCGACCGCGTAGATTTCGTAAAACCGGTCCGGCAGGTCCGGCGTGTCGCGCATGTAGTCGATCGCCTGGCCCACGGTCCAGTCCGGCGGCACCGCGATGAATTCGGTCTGCATCCGCCGTCCGGCGGAATTTTCCGGATATTCCAGGCTGCGCTCGAGCGCGTCGCGCTCCGATGGCGGCAGCTTTTCGAGGATCTCCTCCTGGTCCTCCTCGTCGAGGCCCTCGAGCAATTCGACGGCGTCGTCGGATTCCAGTTCGCGAACGCCCTCCGCGACCGTCTCGGGTTCGAGTTCCTCGAGGATTTCCTCGCGGACGGAGTCGTCGACTTCGTTCAGCGCCGAGAAGTCGAAATCCGTACCCGTCAGTTCCACCAGGCTGACGCGGTCGTCCGGTTCGAGCGCCGCGATCAAATCGCCGAGATCGGCCTCGTGGAGTTCCGCGACGACCGCGCGCAGGAACGGCGTGTCGGCGGCATGGATCGCGCGCGCGATTTCCTCGACGAATTCGTGGCGAATTTCGCCATCTTCGTCGCGCATCGGCAGACGGTCGAGCACGGACGCACGGCGGGATCGGGCAACGTCGATATCTTCGGCCATGCCACGCCTCGCCGGTTTGACAGAATTGCTCAACTCGTCTGAGTTGTCGCTTTCCACGCATTACCCAATAGGCAACACCAAGCGCAATGATAAATATGCGCCGGCAAAAACGGGCTCGGAAGCGATGCCGCGCTGGGCCGCGCTCGTCGTCTCGATGGCGTGGACCGCGGCGGCCCGGGCGGCGGAGCTGTCCGCGCGCGGGAACGCTCGGCACCTCGCGCATTCTTCGCGTCGATGCCGCCACCACGCCGCGGGTGGGGCTGAAAAAGTTTCCGCAGACGCTGCCGCTTAGGGATCACGAGGTCGTGCTGACCTTCGATGACGGCCCCTGGCCGCCGACGACGCCGAAGGTGCTGGCGGCGCTTGCCGAGGAGTGCGTGCGGGCGACGTTCTTCCTGATCGGCAAGCCCGCCTCCGAACATCCGGAGCTGGTGCGGAGGATCGCGGCCGAGGGCCACACCATCGGGCATCACACCTGGATGCACCGCAGCCTGATGCGAATCCCGCCAGGCCAGACCACCGAGGAAATCGACCACGGCATATCGGCGGTTGAAATGGTGCTGCACGGTGTCGCGACCAAGGTGCCGAGCACGCCGTTCTTTCGCTTTCCCGGCTTTGAATCGACGCCGGCCACCCTTGACCTGCTGCAATCGCGCGGCATCGTGGTGTTCGGCGCCGACCTCTGGGCCAGCGACTGGAATGCGATGACGCCGCAACAGGAATTGAAGCTGATCACCGACCGGCTCAAAGTCGCCGGTAGAGGGATCATCCTGTTCCACGACCCCAAGGCGCGAACCGCGGCCATGCTGCCGGCGTTTTTGCGCTATCTGCGTGACAATCACTATCGCGTGGTTCATCTGGTGCCGACCGGACCCGGCGTCCGCTTTAGCGGCGTCCCCTGAGGCCGAAATCATGTGCGGAACTCAAACATTAAGCCGCCGTTCATGGCGCCGCGTGCAATGATTGCCCGCCAAAATGGGAATGCAGACGGTGTTTCATGATTGGTACGGTTGATGGTGTTCGGACGCGGCGATGGGTCGGCTTGTGCGTGGGGTTTTTTACCTGCATGACCGCGCAGGCTGCCATCGGCCGCCGATTGTCCCGGCCATCCCGACGCGCTCGGCACCTCGCGAACCCTGGTGGTCGATCCGCGCGAACATCCCCGCATCGGCACCATGCAATATGCCGAAACACTGCCGCTGCGGGATCACGAGGTGGTGCTGACGTTCGATGACGGGCCGCTGCCGCGCAACAGCAACCAGGTTCTGGAAATTCTCGCCTCGCAATGCGTGAAGGCGACCTTCTTCACCATCGGCCGCATGGCCCAGGCCTATCCGGAAGGCGTCCGCAAGCTCATCGCGGCCGGCCACAGCGTCGGCACCCACAGCCAGAATCATCCGCTGACCATGGATCGCATGTCGATCGAGCGCGCCAAGCAGGAGATCGACGACGGGATCGCGTCGGTGAAGTCGGCGCTCGGCGATGACGCAGCGCTTGCCCCGTTCTTTCGTATTCCCGGCCTGCTGCGCGCCGAAGGCGTCGAGGACTATCTGGCGTCGCAGGGCATCCAGATCTGGAGCGCCGATTTTCCGGCCGACGACTGGCGGCATGTTTCCTCCTCGCGGGTCTACGACCTCGCGATCAAACGGCTTGAGGACAAGGGAAAAGGCATTCTGCTGCTGCACGACATCCAGGCGCGAACGGTCGCCGCATTGCCGAGGATTCTGCACGAGCTGAAGGCGCGCGGCTATCGCATCGTCCACGTGGTGCCGGCGACACCGCAAAATCCGGCGACGCCGACCGAGCCGCAGCAATGGCAGTTGCATCCGCCGTCGGAAAACGTGGCGATCTCGCACTGGCCGAAAATCCCCAATTTCATCTTTGCCGACGCCGGAACGCTTCCCGCGCCCGCGCTGTCGGATCTGGACTGGCGCGACGGCAAGTCGATGACGCTGGCCGAGGATCGCACCCGGCGGGCTGGGCGCGGCGTTCCGCTGCCGCGGCAGGCGCCGTGGCCCCGGCAATCGCCGCTGCCGCTGGAGGCCGCCGCCAATGCCCTGCCGGTGCCGGCGCGGAGCGTTTTCGAGATACGCGGAAGGGTTGCGCGCGGCGACGCAGGGTCTGGGGCCGCCTCCCGTCGCGCCGAGCTGACCGTTCCGGCTCGTGAGAAAGCGAACGAGGTCGGCGGTTCCGCGCGGAGGATCCGCGGGAAACATCATCGGGGAGGCGTGCGCCAGGCGGCCGGCCGCGCAATCCCGCATGCGGCGCATGCCCGCCGGGGCGCGCTGAAGCATCTGGTCCAGGTCAGGAAAAGAAGCGTGTGACGCGACGGTTCAATCCGTCACGATCTTTTACACACACAGCAGCACGACCAGGGCGAGAAACAACAGGTCGACATAGGAATTGATCTCGCCGGCGCGGCGCAGTGCGCTGACGTCGGTGACGACCTGCTTGCGCTGGGAGGAAGCGCCGGGGCCCTCGCCCGCGACGCCCGCCAGACGCCTCGCCTCGAACTCGAGCCGCTCGATGCGCTGGAAGAAATAAAACGAACGCAGCGCCGTGGCCGCGCGCATCGCGGCGTAGACCAGCACAAGGATCGCAACCACCGCGCGCTGCTGGTACTTGTCGATGAAGTTCAGGCTGAAATATACGAACGCCAGAAAGATGAAGTTGGAGAAGACCCGATAGGCGTGGCTCAGGAGTTTCATGCGTGCGTTCCTATCGATATTTGGTCAGGTCGTCCTTGAGCGAGGGCATTGCGGCAGGATTTCGGCCCGAAAGGCTGCAATCGCCAGCGCCCATCCTGCCGGCGTCATGCGCCCCGAAAGGTCCCAGAAGGCGAATCATCATCACGCAGCGAGGGTGCGATCAGGAGCCGGCGCGGCGCCAGCGACGGATTGGCGATTCTACAGGATTCTTTGGTGCGCTGCGACAGGTACTACAGCCGACGTTGCGACGCCGGACTCCTCCGCGTTCATCGCCGCCCAGACGCGAACGCGTCGACGTCTCCGTCTGGGCCTGGCGCCAGCGCATTCGTACAATTTTTTGGTGCGCTCGGAGGGACTCGAACCCCCACGATTTTACTCACTGCCACCTCAAGGCAGCGCGTCTACCAATTCCGCCACGAGCGCTTGGGAAACCGGCACCGGAATTGCGCCGGACCGGATCAACGGCGCGGGATGTAACAAATCAGGGATGGAGGGACAAGGCCTGCTGGCCCCGCAGGCAAGCGAACCTGGAACCGGGTACCGGCCTACCGGCTGCCCGGCGATTTCGGCAGCATTTGCTTGACTTCGACCGCGATGCGGTTGCGATCGACCAGCACCACGCCGCTGGCGATCGGCAGGTTGTTGGCGAGGATCTTGACCTCGTCGGCCTCGGTGGCGTCCAGTTCGATGATGGCGCCGCGGCTGAGCCGCATTACCTGATGGATGGGCATCGTCGTGGTCCCGAGGACCACCATGAGGTCGACGCTGACTTTATCGAGGGTTGGCACTGGGGTGAGCGACCCGAACTGAAAATATGCAAAATTGCGTGGTTTGAGATCACCACGTTATGGTTAGCCAATGGTTAATGACCGCCAAAGCCTTGATTTGACGTCCCTCGCGCGGCCTGCCGGCGGCGGGGCGGTCGAATGGCGGATATCCGAGGCGCCGGTGCCCTATCCCGAGGCCATCGCGGCCATGGAAGCGCGGGTGGCCGCGATCGCGGCGCAGCGAGGCGCCGGAACTGGTCTGGCTGCTGGAACACCCCCCGCTCTACACCTCCGGCACCAGCGGCAAGGCCTCCGACCTGCTCGACCCCCGCTTCCCGATGTTTGCCACCGGGCGCGGCGGGCAGCTCACCTATCACGGTCCCGGCCAGCGGGTGGCCTATGTGATGCTCGACCTGAAGCGGCGGCGGCCCGACGTGCGGGCCTATGTGGCGGGCCTCGAGGAATGGATCATCCGGACGCTGGCCGCCTTCAACGTGCGGGGCGAGCGGCGCGAGGATCGCGTCGGGGTCTGGGTGCGCCGGCCGGACAAGGGCGCAGGGCTTCGAGGACAAGATCGCCGCCATCGGCGTGCGGCTGCAGGCGCTGGGTGTCGTTCCACGGCATCGCCATCAATGTGGAGCCCGACCTCACCCATTTCGACGCCATCGTGCCCTGCGGCGTGGCCGACCCGCGCTACGGCGTCACCAGCCTCGCCGATCTCGGCCAGACCGCCACCATGGCGGATGTCGATATCGCGCTCCGGCAGGCGTTCGAGGAGGTGTTCGGCGCCATAGAAGCACGCCTGCCGGAAGCGACGGGCTGATGGCGTCAGATCGTCGGCAACACCGAAAACCGCTCGCCGGCCTAGCGCAGATTCAGCGCATCGGGACCTGCGGGTTCTTCCCGCACGGCCTCGACCCGCGCCGATGACGGGCCGCGCCGGCACGACGCGACCATTTCCGATACGACATCCGCCGGCCCCGCAAACAGCGCTTCCACGCTGCCGTCCCGGCGGTTGCGCACCCAGCCCTCGAGATCGTGCGCCCTCGCCCGGTGCTCGACCCAGGCGCGGTAGCCGACGCCCTGCACCCGGCCGGTGATCGTCACCTGACGGATCGCGCCGCTCATCTATTTCCTGAGCCCGAGAAATTCGCGCGCTACGCGCTTTCACCTCCGCCTCGCGCGTGACGCGGCCGGTCAGCTCGGCCGATGCAAGGCCCTTCAAATGCTTCGGCGACAGGCCTTCGCGCAGCGCTTTAAGCGTCTCGTAGACCGCCTGCGTGGCGGCGGCGAACGGCGCGTGGCCCTGCAACGCGATCCGCACCCGCTGGCCGGCGAGATAGTCCAGGTCGGACATTTCCTCGGGCGCGCCGCCCAGCACGATCGGCAGCGTCGTCGCGGCCGCGATCGCCTCCAGTTCGGCACGGGTCTTGATGCCGGTGAAGAACAAGCGCATCGACGCCGGTCGGCCTCGTAGGCTCTGGCGCGCGCGATCGCGTCATCGAGCGAGGTGATCGACGCCGCGCCGGTGCGCCCCATGATGACCAGCGACGGATCGCCGCGCGCGTCCAGCGCCGCCTTCATCTTGCCGACGCCCTCCTCAAGCGAGATCAGTTGCGTCGCGCCTTGCCCAAAAGCCTGCGGCAGCAGGGTGTCCTCGATGGTGAGGCCGGCGGCGCCCGCCGTTTCCAGTTCCTCGACGGTGCGGCGGACATTGAGCGCATTGCCATAGCCGTGGTCGGCATCGACCAGCACCGGCAAGTGCGGCCGCGCGCGACATCCGGCGCATCTGCTCGGCGAGTTCGGTCAGCGTGATCAGCGCGATGTCGGGATCGCCCAACACCGCGAGCGAAGCCACCGAGCCGCCGAACATGCCGAGTTCGAAACCGAGGTCCTCGGCGATGCGGATCGAAATCGCGTCATAGACCGAGCCGGGGCGAATGCAGGCCGATCCCGACAGGATCGAACGCAACGCTTCGCGGCGCTTGCGGAAAGTCATTGCAAGTTCCTCACACTTTCGTCATTGCGAGGAGCCAACGGGTCGCGCGAATGCGCGCCCGATGACAGGCTCCGCGACGAAGCAATCCAGCTTTCCCCCAGGGCGAGCCATGGATTGCTTCGCTTCGCTCGCAATGACGAGTTCTACGCGAATTCGAGAATCAGCGCGTCCACCGCCAGCGTGGCGCCGGCGGCGGCGTGAATTTTCTTCACCGTGCCGTCGCGTTCGGCGCGCAGCACGTTCTGCATCTTCATCGCCTCCACCACCGCCAGCGTTTCGCCGGCCTTGACCTCCTGGCCTTCGGCGACCGCGATCGACACCACCAGTCCGGGCATCGGGCACAGCAGTTTCTTGCCGGTATCGGCCGTGGTCGCCGACCGGCATCAGCCGCGCCGCCGCGGCCTCGGATTCGGTGAAGACGTTGACCGCGACCTCATAGCCCTGATGCGCGAGCCGGAAGCCGTTGGGGATCGGGCGCACCTGCATCGCCACCAGATGGCCGTCGATGGTGCCCTGCCAGACCGGATCGCCCGGCTTCCACGGCGAGACCAGAAGATGCGGATTGCCGAGCGCGCCGTCGGCGCCGACAAAACGCACCGCGATACCGTCGGCTTCGCGCGCAATATCGAGCGCGATTTCGTCGCGGTCCAGCCAGACCGCGCGGCGGCGCTCGCGCTGCACCAGGCGGTCGGTCAGCTGGCCGGAAATCTGCCGCTTGCGTTCGCCGAGCACGTGATCGATGGCGGCGGCGACCGCGGCGAGCCGGCGCGCGATCTCGCCTTCGGGCATGCGAACCGCAAACCCCTTGGGAAATTCCTCGGCGATGAAGCCGGTGGAAAGATTGCCCTCGCGCCAGCGCGGATGCAGCATCAGCGCCGACAGGAACGGAATGTTGTGGCGGATGCCGTCGATGTAGAATGAATCGAGCGCGGTCGCCTGCGCCTCGATGGCCGCGGCGCGCGACGGCGCGTGCGTCACCAGCTTGGCGATCATCGGATCGTAATAGATCGAGATCTCGCCGCCTTCCTGCACGCCGGTGTCGTTGCGGACGGTGATGCCGTCCGTGCTGCTCTCGACCGGCGGGCGGTATTTCACCAGCCGCCCGATCGAGGGCAGGAAGTTGCGGAACGGGTCTTCGGCATAGACCCGCGACTCCACCGCCCATCCGGTCAGGCGTGACGTCCTTTTGCGTCAGCGACAGCTTTTCGCCCGCGGCGACCCGGATCATCTGCTCGACCAGATCGATCCCGGTGACCAGTTCGGTCACGGGATGCTCGACCTGCAGCCGCGTGTTCATCTCCAGGAAGTAGAAGCTCTTGTCCTGGCCGGCGACGAATTCGACCGTGCCGGCGGAGTCGTAATTCACGGCTTTGGCGAGCGCGACCGCCTGTTCGCCCATCTGGCGGCGGGTGGTCTCGTCGAGCAGCGGCGACGGCGCTTCCTCGATCACCTTCTGATTGCGGCGCTGGATCGAACATTCGCGCTCGCCGAGATAGATGACGTTGCCGTGCTTGTCGCCCAGCACCTGGATTTCGATGTGGCGGGGATCGACGATGAATTTCTCGATGAAGACGCGATCGTCGCCGAACGACGCCTTGGCTTCCGCTTTGGCCAGACCGAACCCTTCGGCGACTTCCGAGGTCGAATAAGCGATCCGCATCCCCTTGCCGCCGCCGCCGGCGGAAGCCTTGATCATCACGGGATAGCCGATGGCGTCGGCGATCTTCACCGCGTGCCTTTCGTCCTTGATGACGCCGAGAAAGCCCGGCACGGTCGAGACATCGGCCTTCGCCGCCGCCTTCTTGGACTCGATCTTGTCGCCCATCGCGGCGATGGCGCCCGCGTTGGGTCCGATGAAGACGATGCCGGCTTCGCTGGAGCGCGCGCGGAAAGGCTTCGCGCTCGGACAGGAATCCGTAGCCGGGATGCACGGCCTCGGCGCCGGTCTTGCGGCAGGCCTCGATGATCTTCTCCATCACCAGATAGCTTTCGGCGGCCGCCGGCGGTCCGATCAGAACGGCGTCATCGGCCATTTCGACGTGGAGCGCGTCGCGGTCGGCCTCGGAATAGACCGCGACCGTCTCGATCCCCATCCGGCGGGCAGTCTTGATGACCCGGCAGGCGATCTCGCCGCGATTTGCGATCAGAATTCGTTTGAACATGTGCTTGCTTACTTGCAACCTTTGGGCGGGGTCCGGCCCTCATGCCGTAGGCCGGAGCGCACAATCTGGCATGCGGGGGCGGATGTAACAATTCCGTCGTACAGCAAAACTAAATAGAGGCAACGGTCGTAGCCGGAATTTGCCTCTCTAGGGGGAGATTTTAATGCGCCGCTCAATCGTGTTGCTATCCGTTGGCCTGACCGTGCTGTCCGCCGGCATGGCGTTCGCCCAGAACAACACGCCCCGCAATCTGATCCTGTTCGTGCCGGACGGACTGCGCGGGCAGATCGTCACGCCGCAGACCGCGCCGGCGATGGCCGAGGTCCGCGACAAGGGCGTCAATTTCAGGAATTCGCACTCGCTGTTCCCGACCTTCACCATGGCCAACGGATCGGCGCATGGCGACCGGTCATTATCTCGGCGATACCGGGACGTTCAGCAACACGATCTATACCGGTTTCTCGTCCGCGCCCGCCGGCGACACCGTCGTCCCCTTCCTCGAAAACGATGCGGTGCTGGGCGATGTCGATGAGCATTTCGGCGGCGATTATCTGAACGAAGAAACCGATCCTGAAGATGGCGCGCGCCAAGGGCTTCAGCACCGCCGCGATCGGCAAGGTCGGCCCGACGCTGATTTTCGACCACACCGACCGCGCCGACCGTCCCGGCCTGCATTCGATCGTGATCGACGATTCCACCGGCGCCAAGAACGGCGTTCCGCTGTCGGACGAGATGAAGGCCGCGCTGACAAAAGCCAATCTTCCGCTTGCCGCCCCCTCGCGCGGCGACAACGGCAAGGCCGGCGACGCCAAGACGCCGGGCACCACGGTAGCCAATACCGCGCAGCAGGCCTATTTCGCCGATGTCGCCAGCAAGATCGTGCTGCCGATGTTCAAGGCGCGCAACAAGCCGTTCGTGCTGGTGTTCTGGTCGCGCGATCCCGACGGCAGCCAGCACAACACCGGCGACAGCCTCAACACCGTGACGCCCGGGCATCAACGGCCCGACCTCGCTCGCCGGCATCAAGAATGCCGACAACAATCTGGCGCAATTGCGCAAGGCGCTCGACGATCTCGGTCTTTCCGCCACCACCAACATCGTGATCGCGGCCGACCACGGCTTCTCGACGATTTCGAAGGAAAGCAAGACCAGCCCGTCGGCCAAAGCGACTTACGCGGACACGCCGAAGGATTTCCTGCCGATGGGCTTTCTCGCGATCGATCTGGCGAAAGCGCTCGACCTGCCGCTGTTCGATCCCAACGACAAGAACGCGCGCGTTGCCGACAACGCCCACCCCAAGGCCGGCAACGGCGTGCTCGGAAAGGATCCCGCCAAGCCCGAACTGGTGGTCGCCACCAACGGCGGATCGGACCTGATCTATCTGCCGAACCAGGACCGCAAGCTGGCGAAGCGCACGATCAAGGCGCTGCTGGAACAGGACTATGTCAGCGGGCTGTTCGTCGACGACAATCTCGGGCGCTTCCCCGGCACCCTGCCGATGTCGCAGCTCGGCCTGAAGGGCAAGGCGGTGACGCCGAACCCGTCGATCGTGGTCAATTTCCGCTCCTATGTGGAGCGGATGCAACGAGCCGACCAATTGCTCCGTCGAAGTCGCCGATACGGTGCTGCGGCAGGGCCAGGGCATGCACGGCAATTTCGGCCGCGGCGACACCATGAATTTCATGGCGGCGATCGGACCGGACTTCAAAGCGCGGATATGTCGATGCGCTGCCGGTCAGCAATGCCGATGTCGGCGCCACCGCGGCAAAACTGCTCGGCCTGACGCCAAGACCCAGGGGCAATCTGATCGGACGGGTGATCACGGAAGCGATGCCGAACGGCGCCACGCCGCAGGCGTTTTCCGGCACGGTGAAGTCGCAGGCCTCCGCCAACGGCCTGCGCACGGTGCTGAACTTCCAGCGCGTGGCGGCGCAGCGCTATTTCGACGCGGCGGGATTTCCGGGCCGCACCGTCGGGCTTGACGCGGAAGGCGGCAAACAAAAAACGGCGGGGAAATAACCCCGCCGCTCCAGCTCGTCAGCCTTCGCGAGGCCTGAATTTACATCCCGATGTCGAACACGTTCGGCAGCTGCGCCAGCGGCAGCGTCGCCGCGCCGATGATGGTGGCGACCAGCGCGCATCAGGGTGCGGTTGCTGCGGCGCTTGCCGCGCATCTGGCTGGCGATCCACTCCAGCACTTCGGTATCGACGCCGACCGCCTGGTGGGCGCCCAGCTTTCGATCGCCGTTTCCGGCGACAGCGCCACGGTGCGCGGCGGCACCGGCAGGCCGGAGGCGGAGGCCGCGTGGTGCACGACGGCCTTGGCCAGCAGATCGTCGAAACGTCCGTCGTCGCTGCGCTCGGCGGCGGCGTCGTTGATCTCGAACAGCGCTTCGGCTTCGGCCCGGCTGACCGGCTGATGCTCGACCGCGGTCGCGGTCAGGATGCGCGCGCACCAGGCGGCGTCATCGGCATCCAGCGCGCGGGAGAAATGAACGCGGCCCCTGGTGGTGGGGCCTTCGCCGGTGATCACGCCGTCGCGCACGACGGTGAGAGCAAGCGCTGCGGTGTCGCGGCAGGAAATGTCGGATGGTTCGAGCGCGCCGATCGGTTCGGCGAACTTAAGCGCTGGGGGCAGACATTGGTACTACTTCTCAGTTTCTTGTTCTGGGTCAGCATTTCCATGCGGGCGTAAACGAGTGGTTAACGATTCGAAACTTGGTTCGCGTGTTTTTTAGATGGTTGCCGATTTGTCGCTGTGACATCAGTCACGGTTCAGGGGATCGCAATCGGGGCCGGCGTGATGGGGGCCATAAGCGGCAATATCGGGGCAATCGGGACTTTTGCCGCCGCTGTGGTTTTTTTGCCGCACGGGCGCGGATCAAAAGAAGATGCTAGGAGTTCCGCGCACGCGGAGAAAGATCTCCCCTTTTTCGGTAGCCGTTCCCTTCGGCGACCCGCTCCTCCTATACTAGCTGACGAAAAATTCACCTGCAACTTGAAGGACATGAGGTCGTAACATGGCTCTCCAGATAGGCGCTGTCGCCCCGGATTTCGAGGCCGAAACCACCGAAGGCAAGATCAAATTCCATGACTGGATCGGCAACAGCTGGGCGCTGTTGTTCTCGCACCCGAAGGATTTCACGCCGGTCTGCACCACCGAACTCGGCGCGCTGGCCAAGCTGAAGCCGGAATTCGACAAGCGCGGCGTCAAGCTGATGGGGCTCAGCGTCGATCCCGTCACCAACCACGCGAAATGGTCCGAGGACATCCGGGAGACGCAGGGCGCCGCGCCGAACTATCCGATGATCGGCGACACCGACTACAACGTGTCGAAGCTGTACGACATGCTGCCGGCCGCAACCTCCGGCGACCCGGCCAAGCGCACCGCCGCCGACAACCAGACGGTCCGCAACGTCTTCATCATCGGGCCGGACAAAAAGATAAAGCTGATCCTGGTCTATCCGATGACCACGGGCCGCAATTTCCAGGAAATCCTGCGCGTGATCGATTCCCTGCAGATGACCGCGAAGCATCGCGTGGCGACGCCGGCCGACTGGAAACAGGGCGAAGACGTCATCATCGCGGGCTCGGTCAGCGACGACGAAGCCAAGACCATCTATCCGAAGGGCTGGAAAGCGCCGAAGCCTTACCTGCGGATCGTGCCGCAGCCGAAGTGACCGACTCGCCGTCATTCCGGGGCGAAGCGAAGCATCGAACCCGGAATCTGCGAGATTCCGGGTCTGGTCGCTTCGCGCACGCATCCCGGAATGACGGGACCTAGGTCTCTCGGCGTCAGCCAGTTCGCGATCAGCAGTCCGGCGGTCGACGACAGCGCAGTGACAAAGGCTCCCCAGCACACGTCGACCAGCGCGACCGGCCAGGTCCAGTGCTTCAACAGCGACAGCGACGTGTACGTATCGGGGCCAACAAAGTTGCAAAATGTCCGCGCGGACCTTTCGCGCAGCCTCCGAGTTGACCAGCCCGATGGCCACTACATCCGCTTCCCCCTGCATCGTCTGGTTTCGCGACGACCTCCGCCTTTCCGATCATCCCGCCTTGCATGCCGCCGCAAGATCCGGCGCGCCCGTGATTTGCCTCTACGTATTCGACGAAGCGAGTGACGCGCTGCGCGCGCCGGCAGGCGCGTCCGCTTGGCGGCGCGGCGCGCTGGTGGCTGGCGCAGTCGCTGCGGGCGCTGCAAAACAGCCTTGCGTCGGTGGGGGCCTCGCTCGTGCTGCGCAAGGGGCCCGCGGCAAGGATCATCGCCGATCTCGCGCGCGAGACGGAGGCCGGCGCGGTGTTCTGGAACGAGATCGCGCAAGCGCCGCATCGGGCGGTGGCCGATCAGGCTCGCCGCGATGCTGGCGGCGATCGGCGTCAGCGCGCAAAGCTTCCCCGGCGATCTGCTGGCGGCCCCCGCCCGCATCCGCAACAAGGACGGCCGGGGACCAAGGGTATTCACGCCGTTCTGGCGGCGGGTGCAGTCTCTCGGCGATCCGCCCGTGCCGCTGCCCGCACCGAAGGCGCTGCATCCGGCGCCGGACCTTGCAAGCGACGGCAATCGAAAGCTGGGGTCTCGAGCCCGCGCGTCCGGATTGGGCCGGTGGTTTGCGGGAAAGCTGGACGCCGGGCGAGACATCCGGGCAGCAGCGGCTCAGGGATTTTCTTGCGAGCGGCGCGGCCGGCTACGCCAGCGAGCGCGACCGGCCCGATCGCGCGGGCACCTCAGGATCTGTCGCCGCACCTGCGCTTCGGCGAGGTCAGCCCGCGGCAGGTCTGGCACGCCGCGCGCTTTGCCGCGGCCGAGCGCCCTGCCCTTGCCGGCGATATCGACAAGTTCCTCGGCGAACTGGGCTGGCGCGAATTCTGCCGGCATCTGCTGTTCGATGTGCCCGATCTCGCTCGCCGCAATCTGCAACCCGCCTTCGACGCCTTTCCATGGAGGCACGACGACCAGGCGCGCCTGGCGTGGCAGCGCGGCGAAACCGGCTACCCGATCGTCGATGCCGGAATGCGCGAGCTCTGGCGCACCGGGGTGATGCACAACCGGGTGCGGATGGTGGTGGCGTCGTTCCTGGTCAAGCATCTCCTGATCGACTGGCGCGAGGGCGAAAAATGGTTTTGGGACACCCTGGTCGATGCCGACCCCGGCAGCAACCCGGCCAACTGGCAATGGGTCGCCGGCTCCGGCGCCGATGCCGCGCCTTATTTCCGGGTGTTCAATCCGATCCTGCAGGGCGAGAAGTTCGATCCCGATGGCGCCTATGTCAGGCGCTGGGTGCCGGAGCTCGCGCGGTTGCCGTCCGGCCTGATCCATCAGCCATGGAGTGCGACACCGCTTGAATTGCGGGGCGCGGGGGTTGAGCTCGGCAAGACCTATCCGGAGCCGATCATCGACCACAAGCAGGGGCGCGAGCGCGCGCTGCAAGCCTATGCGACCATCCGCGCCGCGCAAGCGCGCCGCATATCTTTGACAGCTTTAGAAATCCCGCTATCGTTATCACTTCGACAAACCCTGGGGGACGATATGGACGACGACAAACCCGTCATAGAGCCGACGCCGGAGCTGACGAGCGTCGCCGAAGCGCCGAAAGTAGTCGCCAAGCCGGCGGTCAAAAAGAAAAAGAAGGCCGCCAAGAAAGCCGCGAAAAAGGCGGCGCCGAAGAAAGCCAAGAAAGCCAAGAAGGCCGCCAAGAAAGCCGCGGCGAAAAAATCCGCCAAAAAGGCCGTGAAGAAAGCCGCCAAGAAAGCCGCCAAGAAGAAAAAGAAGGCCAGGAAGTCGAAGCGCTGATTGGGCCGCTTCCTTGAGTGTGCGAGAGCCTTCAGACGAAAGTCTGGAGGCTTTTGTTTTGGGATTTGGGCCTCGCGGGCTCAGCCGCGCCGGTTGACCAGAAACACCGCGGCGGCGCAGGCAATCATGCCTGCGATCGCGACCGCGTCGAGCCGCTCGCCGAACAGGACATAGGCCATCACTGCGGTCACCGCCGGCACCAGATAGAACAGGCTGGCGACCGAGGTCGCCGCCGAGCGCCGGATCAGCCAGTACAACAGCCCGATCGATCCGATCGACAGCACCACCGCGAGCCAGGTCAGCGCCAGCACGAATTCCCGGGTCCAGTGCACCACATTGTTCTCGAACAGCCACGCGCCGGCGGCGAAGAAAATCGTGACCGCGATGTATTGGACGAGATTGCCGGCACGCCAGTCGATCCGGCTGCAATAGCGCCTCTGATACAGCGTGCCCAGGGTGATGCTGACCAGCGACACGCCCGAGGCCAGCCAGCCCCAGCCCGCCTCCCCGCTCATCGGCCGATCGTGCAGGATCAGCACCACGCCGGCGAGCCCGAGCAACAGCCCGCTCCATTGCAGCGGCGTGACGCGTTCGCCGAGCCAGCGGTTCGCCAGCGTCGAGGTCAGGATCGGCTGCAGTCCCGGAATCAGCGCCGAGAGCCCGGCGGGGATCGAATGCGCGATCGCGATCGCGGTCCCGCCCAGATAAAACCCGTGCACCAGAATGCCCGCGACCACGCTGTGGGCGACGCCGATACGGTCCGGCCATTGCGGCCGCGCGATCGCGGCGATCACCGCCATCAGGCCGACCACCAGCGCCATGCGGATCGCGAGATAGGTCAGCGGATCGGCATTGTGCACGACGTATTTGGTGGCGATGAAGCCGGTACTCCAGAGCACGACAAAAATCGCCGGCGCCGCGCGCGCGGCAAGATTTTCAAACTCATGATTCATTTGCCGCACTCAGTGCCCGATCGTATGCTCTGCGGCAACGTCATTTTGCGCAGGTCCACTCGCGCGGTATGACATAACGCAGTCGACGCACGACCGACAACGAGGAATTGCCCATGGACGTTCGCGCCGCCGTTGCAGTCGCGGCCGGCAAGCCGCTGGAGATCACCACCGTGCAGCTCGAGGGCCCGCGCGAGGGCGAAGTGATGGTCGAGATCAAGGCGACCGGCATCTGCCACACCGACGAGTTCACCCTGTCGGGCGCCGACCCGGAGGGCCTGTTCCCGGCGATCCTCGGCCATGAGGGCGCCGGCGTCGTGGTCGAGATCGGCCGCGGCGTCACCACGCGTGAAGAAGGGCGATCACGTCATTCCGCTCTACACGCCGGAATGCCGGCAGTGCCCGTCCTGCCTGTCGCGCAAGACCAATCTCTGCACCGCGATCCGCGCCACGCAGGGCCAGGGCCTGATGCCCGACGGCACCTCGCGCTTCTCGCTCGACGGCAAGCCGATCCACCACTACATGGGCTGCTCGACCTTCGCCAACTTCACCGTGCTGCCGGAGATCGCGGTGGCGAAGATCCGCGAGGACGCGCCGTTCGACAAGGTCTGCTACATCGGCTGCGGCGTCACCACCGGCATCGGCGCGGTCATCAACACCGCCAAGGTCGAGCCGGGCGCCAAGGCGATCGTGTTCGGCCTCGGCGGCATCGGCCTCAACGTGCATCCAGGGCCTGCGGCTCGCCGGCGCCGACATGATCATCGGCGTCGACATCAACAACGACAAGCAAGGCCTGGGGCGAGCGCTTCGGCATGACCCATTTCGTCAATCCGAAGGAGGTCGGCGGCGATCTCGTGCCGCATCTCGTCGACATGACCAAGAGCGGGCGCCGACCAGATCGGCGGCGCCGACTACACCTTCGACTGCACCGGCAATGTCACGGTCATGCGCCAGGCGCTGGAAGCCTGCCATCGCGGCTGGGGCCAGTCGATCATCATCGGCGTGGCGCCCGCCGGCGCCGAGATCGCGACGCGGCCGTTCCAGCTGGTCACCGGCCGGGTCTGGAAGGGCACCGCCTTCGGCGGCGCGCGCGGCCGCACCGACGTGCCGAAGATCGTCGACTGGTACATGGAGGGCAAGATCGAGATCGATCCGATGATCACCCACACGATGCCGCTCGCCGAGATCAACAAGGCGTTCGACCTGATGAAGCGCGGCGAATCCATCCGCGGCGTGGTGACGTTCTAGAGAGGTCCGATGCGCCTGCAATTCCAGACCGTCGACGTGTTCACCGGCACGCAATTCGTGGGCAATCCGCTTGCGGTTGTCCTGAACGCCGAAGGGTTGTCGACCGGGCAGATGCAGGCGATTGCCGCCGAATTCAACCTGGCGGAGACGACCTTCATCCTGCCGCCCAAGGATGCGGCGCATACGGCCGAGGTCCGGATATTCACGCCGCGGAGCGAGATGCCGTTTGCCGGCCATCCCAATGTCGGCACCGCCTTCGTGCTGGCCCGCGCCGGCACCAGCTACGGCCGGCCTGTCAGCGGCGATCGCGTCATCTTCGAGGAAAAGGCCGGCCTGGTCCCGATCGAGATTTTGCGAGATGGCGCAACCGCGGTGGGCGCCAAACTCGCTTCACCGCAGCCGCTTTCGGTCGGCGCGGAGATCGCCGGCGAACTCGTGGCATCGGCTTGCGGAATTTCGCTCGCCGACATCGAGACGTCAAATCATCGTCCGTGCATCGCCTCTTGCGGCGCCCCGTTCATTCTGGCCGAATTGAAGAGCCGCACCGCGCTCATCGGGGCAAGCCCGAACGGCGACGTGTTTCGGCATGAAGTCGCCAAATATCCTGCCGTCAGCATCATGGTCTACACCCAGGTCCATGAGGGCGACATCGACATCCGGGCGCGGATGTTTGCGCCCCACCAGAACATTCCCGAAGATCCGGCGACCGGCAGCGCCAATGTCGCGCTGATCGGCCTGCTCGCAAAGCTGCGCCCGGAGGCAAACCTTTCACTGTCGAAGACGATCGCGCAAGGCGTCGAGATGGGGCGGCCGAGCATCCTGCGGGCCGAGGCCGAAAAGAACAACGGCGCGGTGACCGCGACCTATATCGGCGGCCGCTGCGTGCCGGTGATGTCAGGCACCATCGATCTGGCGTGAGAAGATCACCACTCTTCCGGGCAGGGATCGACGATCTTCCAGAGATCTTCGCCGTTCTTGATCTTCTTCATCTCGGTGGTCAGCCCGCCATTGCGGCGGATCCAGTCCTTCACCGTGTCGGGATAATAGGACATCAGGTCCGACGTACCCTGCGCGCTGGTGACCTTGATGCCGAAGGTAAAGGCCTTGTCGTAATAGGCCTGGTGGAAGCCGAGGCTCGCCTTCGGCGTCACGCAGATCTTGTTCATCGGCACGATGCCGAACACCAGCGTGCAGGCCGAATTGCAGATGCCGTCGATGATCACCCGTTCGTGGCGGTCGCGGATGCGCTCGTACTTCGCCTTGTATTCCTCGACATAGCCGCCGTGATCCCGGGTGATATGCAGATCGGCGCGCGCCGGCGAGGCGGCCAGCAGCGAGAGCAACAGCAGGGCGAGAGACGTGATGCGCATGGATCGGTCGGAACGGGATAGCCTGGAGGACACGGGAAAGCCGGGTCCGAAGCCGGACCAGACGGTACAACTCTGGCCAGACTGTGTTGGAATTTCGTTAAGCATCCCGGACAGGGCCAAAAATCCCCGTCCTGTGGCGAATTTCCCGCACTTTTTCGGCATTTTCGCGGTCTGGATGGGAACCGCGGATCGCCTAAAATGTCCTCTTCAGGCCCTCTCGCCGGAGAATCCAGATGACCCACCTGAAGCTCTCCGCCGCCGCAATCCTGTCCGCGCTGGCCCTGGCGCCGGGCCTGGCGCAGGCGCGGACCCACCATCATGCTCGCCTCTATTACGGGCTGCCCTACGAGATCAGCTACCTGCACAATTACGGGCCGGGACTCCTGCCCGGCACCTTCGCCTACTACGATGGTCCTTCGACCAATGCCTGCGCGCAGGGCGCGGCGACCTATATCGGCCAGGACCGGCGCAGGCATCCCTGCTTCTGAGCGCTTGCGCTGACTGGGCCGCCGCGGGGCGTTTAGGCGCCGGCTGCGGGCTTTGGCTCGTTCCAATAGGTTTCGAGCAGCGCGATTCCTCAGGCAGGTCATCTTGGCCCCACCGCCCTCATCTCAGGCAGTCACTCGACCGGCTCAAAATTTCGCGCTTTCCAGATTTCCATCAAGGTCAGCGAGATCGAGACCACGAGCGGACCTCTAACCACGCCCGGGGCGCCCTGGAGAGTTGACACGGCCGCCGTTCCCGCGACCGTGGCAAATATCGTGCCCGTGAATCGATCGGATATCTTCGCAAATTCGGAATCCGACAGCGGCAGCGTCTCTTGCGCCAGCGCGATCGCCTTTTCCCGATCTCGCAGAAGGTCAAAAGCAAATTCATCGCGCCCGAGAATGAAGCGCGGACAATCGAACCGCTCCATCCGGCCACCAAGGACATCGAAGCCCTGACAAGATCAGGCAGGTCAGTGCAACCACGAGGCTCTGAAACTGATGAACAAGGACGGAAATCAGCCCGACCTTTTGCCGCGAGCTAATCGCGTTTGCTCCGTAAACCGCAAGCCGTTGCTTCGCCTCATGTTCGGAAAGGCCGGAGGCGACGGTCACACTCAACGCAGCGAGCACTTCGGTGGCGCTACGGCCATGCGGAGAATCGAGCCGAACGCGTTTCATTCTCGCGAGCATCCTTTGGTGTGATATTACACAGCTCAAACTGGGCCGACAATGACTGAAACCAGCTCCGGAAATTTGATCGAATTGCGCGTCGATAATCTCGCGCAGCTATTCCACACGCTAGATCCGTTTCCGTTCCGGGAGCGCGACCTGGATAAGGAGGCGGAAGAATTTATCGTCGGCTGGGCTCGCGAACTGGCCGCCGACCGTACGATAAGGATCATCATTCACTTTCCCGAAACCGAGGCGCAGACGAAGGCGGCACGCGAGCTCAGCGAGGCATTCCGTCGATATTTCTTCGACCACGCCGGCACCATACAGCGCGAGATCAACGAGCTGTTTCGGATCGGCCGGCGCTCGCTTGGGATCGGCGTGTCGATCTTGATCATATGTCTGCTGTCGGCGCATCTCGCGGGCGGCTACCTGATCGACAGCCCGTTCAGACGCCTGGTCGAGGAGAGTTTCCTGATTCTTGGCTGGGTCGCAAACTGGCGCCCCCTCGAAATATTCCTGTATGACTGGCTGCCGCTCGCACGCAGAAGGGATCTGTATCGTCGTCTTGCCGCGGCAACCGTCGAGCAAAAATCATACCCTGTTCCGAAACCAGAGCCCTGAGCGGTGCCCCATCATGGCAAACGCCGTCCTGCGTCGGCGCGCGGACAGTGAAAGGGCGGCCGAGGTTCGGGATTTTCCGGAACGTTGATTTCGATCAATGCAATTCGGCAGCTGCGGCCGTCTCATTCCTTTACCTTCGGCCATAGCAGTTTCACGCAGGTCGAATACGTTCAATCTACCAGGAGAGACGCATTATGCGCAGCATTGCATTCAGCCTCGTTCTTGCAGGCGCGGTCATTGTTCCGCTGGCAGCATATGCCAATCCGACCTGCACCACCGAGCCGAAGGAAAAATGGATGTCCGAACAGGCGATCAAGGCCAAGATCGCGGCGCTCGGTTATCACAAGATCAGATCGTTCAAGGTAACGGAGTCCTGCTACGAAATTTACGGCTCCAGCAAAGAGAACAAACTGGTCGAAGTGTACTTCAATCCAGTCACCGGCGACATCGTTCCATCGCTGGTGCCCGCCGTGCCGGGCGCGAAATGAACGCTCTGTCGGCAAGCATCGAACCTGAACGGTAGACGAGAGTGATGGATCTGGTATCCCGTGGTTGCGAAGGATCTCGTCGTTAGAGCCCGCCCTGCGTTTGCGACGAGGAGAACTCGGCTATGCCCGCGACACCCCATGTAGAAAAGCATTTCACCGCAACGGAAGCCGTGCGCGATGTCGTGATCGGCATGGCCGACGGCCTGACCGTTCCCTTCGCGCTGGCCGCGGGCCTGGCCGCCGCGGTCTCCTCGACCAAGGTGATCGTGACGGCGGGTCTTGCCGAAATCGTCGCAGGCGCGATCGCGATGGGTCTTGGAGGTTATCTTGCCGCCCGGACCGATGCCGAGCATTACGGCTCGGAACGCGCGCGGGAGAACTGGGAGATCGACAATCTCCGCGACAGGGAAGTGCACGAGGTGACGGACATATTCCGCGACTACGGTTTACAGGGCGAGGCACTGACAACGGTCGTCACCGCGGTAACGGCCGACCGCAAGCGCTGGCTCGACTTCATGATGCGATTTGAGCTTGGCCTGGAAGAACCGGACCCAAAACGCGCCCCGATCAGCGCCGGAACGATCGCGGTCTCCTATCTCGTCGGCGGGCTGATTCCGCTCACGCCCTATATCCTGACGTCGAGCATCTCGGACGCATTCGCATATTCCGTCGGCTTCACGGGCCTGGCTCTCGTCGTATTCGGCGGCATCAAGGGGCATTTTACCGGCATCAACAAGGCGAAATCCGCAGGCCAGACGCTGCTGGTGGGCGGGCTTGCCGCCGCGGCCGCCTATGCGCTGGCGCACGCCTTCGGATGATTCCGCTGCCGGCGCACGCCGCGCGCACCGGCGCAATTGATGTAGGTCAAGGCGGATCGATCCTGGAAGTTTATCGATTGGCCCTATCCGCTACGAGGCCGGTCGCATGAGAGATACCAGAGCCGATATGCCTGCGCGGCCGGAGATGATCTGGGATTTGCTGATCCGGCTGTCGGGCATCGCATTGTTGATCCTGCTGGTTGTCGCCTATTCCACCGGCGAGGAATTTCCGCATACCCATGTCATGATCGGCTACGCGATCGCCATTCTGGTGGCCGCCGGTATTTTTTGGGCGATCGTCAGGCCGCGCCATGTCCGGTTTCCGTCAACCGTCTACAGTCCGGGCGGAATCAAGGCATTGTTTCAGAATGCCGACCGCGTTCCCAGGACGCTGGCCTCCGTGTTCCTGATCCTGGCGGCGCTGCCCCTGTGCGCGCTCATCCTGATGTTACTCACGCATACGCTGTGGGGCACGACCTGGATTGACGAGATGCACGAGGTTGTCGCCTATTTCGCGGTGGGATTGGTCGTTTGCTATATCGCGATGGTGGGCATCGCCAGCAGCGGATATGTCGAGGATCTCCTGCGCAAGATGTTCAAGGGAAACAAACATCCGTACTAGGGTCTGTTGAGATTCATCTTGAGTGGATGACGGCGGTAGCGAGGTAAATCATCGCCTCGAAACTGCTGTCTGTCTTGTCGGATCGCATTGCGATGCGTTTGAATTCCTTCAGCTTGCCGAAGAAATTCTCGATGAGGTGACGCCATTTGTATATGTCCTTGTCGATATCGAGCGGCTTGGTGCGCCTTTGATGTTGCGAGATGACGATCTTCGCCTTGCGTTCGTTCAAGTCTTCGACGATCCAGTTGGAATCAAAAGCCTTGTCGGCGATCAAGCCACCGAATTCGATATCTTTGATCAGGGGCGCGACGCCGATGGTGTCGAAGCGGTGGCCGGGCAGAAGGACAAACCGCACCAGATTCCCCAGCGCGTCGGTCAGCGCGAGGATTTTGGTGGTCCAGCCACCCTTCGACTTGCCGATGGCCTGATTTTGGGTCCCCCTTTTGCTCCCTGCGCGTGGCGGTGAACTTTGACGATTGTCGCGTCGACCATGGCGAACTCCATGTCCGGATCATCTGATGCGGCATCGAAAATCCGTTTGAAAACGCCAGCCTTCACCCAATCTCGATACCGCTTGAACACCGTATTCCAGTTACCGAACATCGGCGGCAAATCCCTCCACGGACTGCCCGTGCGGGCGATCCACAGCACCGCTTCGAGAAACATACGGTTATCGCTTCCGCTGCGGCCGGGATCGGTGGGCTTACCCAAACAAAGCGGCTCCATCTTCGCCCACTGGGCGTCTGTCAAAACGAATCGGTGCATGCCAAACTCCTTTCGGAGCTTGAATCACGAACATTCCAACCTGTAAATCCTAAATCTCAACAGACCCTAGGCTGGGCGACGCGCCGATTTACCTGAACAAGGCGCCCGCCATCATCGCGACGCAGGTCACAAATCCTGTCGCGGGTATCCATATCGGCACGGTGACGTGTGGAATATTCGACGGCACGCCGCGATAGCGCAGCCGCAGCAGAGCAAGATTGACCAGCGCGAATACCGCCAGCGTCGCCAGCGAAGTGCCTTCCGCAAGCGGCGTGAGCGGTACGAACAGCGCCAGCGGAACAATCAGGACGGAAATGCAGGCGGTAGCAACCAGGGGCGTACCGGTCCGATGGTGCACCCGCGCGAAAATCGCCGGCAGTTCGCCCTCTCGCGCGATCCCATAGATAACCCGGGCCGCCATCGTCATCTGTGCGAGGGTCGTGTTCAGGGTCGCCACGATGGCGATGGCGCTGATCGTCGCCGGGCTGACACCGGCGACTTCGCGAAAAACCAGACTGAGCGGCGCCGATGAGGACGACAATCGTTCGATTGGCCCGGCGCTGACAGCGACGGCGGCCACTAGGACATACAGGACCGTCGAGATGCCAAGTGTCAGCACCATGGCGCGGGGGATGTCGCGGTGCGGGACCTTCGCCTCCTCCACGACATTGGCCAGGTCCTCGAAGCCGATGAACGCGAAGAATGCGAGCAGACTGCCGAAGCCAATGCCGGACAGCACCGTGGCGTCTAGCGGCGGCGCCTGGGCAATCGTCGTGGCGATGGGAAGGTCGGCGCGAATGCCGGCGACGATGACGGTTACCAGACCGCCGACCTCGACGAGGGTGAACAGGCTCGCAAGCGCGACCGATTCCAGAATACCCCACGCCGCCACCGCTCCGAGCAGCGCGGTAACGATCACCACGATCAGGCCGTGAGGCAGTTCGATGAATTGCTGGATATAGCCCGCCGATCCCAGCGTCACGGCGGCGGACGACACCACGCCGATCACGACGGTCAACAGACCGACCGCCGTGGCGAGCGCGCGGGATCGGAACGCCGCCCTGACATAGGCGGCCTCGCCCGCGCTGACCGGATAGCGCGTTGAAAGTTCGGCGTAGGAGCCAACGGTCAGCGCCATGACCGCGGCGGCGACTACGAACGCCCAGGGGGCGTAGACCCCGGCATGGCCGGCGACCGCGCCGATCAGGACGTAGATTCCGGCCCCCACCGTGATGCCGGTGCCGTACAGCACCAGTAAGGCCAGGCCGAGCCGCCGCCGCAGCGGGACCGCGGCTTCAATCGGAGGGTCACTCTTCATTGGACATTCGAGACCGCCGCGTACCGGTCCTACTCCTTGCCGCGAGGAAGCATGCGAATGAGCGTATTGTCGCGAAACACAAAGTGATGAACCAGTGCCGCGGCAGCATGAAAGCTCGCGACGATCACAAGCACGTTGGCGGCGATTTCGTGAATCTCCTTTACAGTATGGGTGAAGGCGCGGTCCCGTGTCCAGGGTGACGGGATTTCACCGATTCCGAACAACGGCAGCGCGTCGCCATGCGCAAACTGCGCGATAATCCCGGTGACCGGAACGGCAATCAGCAAAGCGTAAAGCGTGTAATGAGCAAGACGGGCTGCCGGGTCGGCGTAGGCGCCCAGCCACCTGCCGAATTCGTTTGGTTCTATGGGCGGCGGCGGATTGGCCGCCCGCCAGGCCAAGCGCGCGATCAGCGCCAGCAGGATCAGCAGTCCCGCTGAAATGTGCACGAAGAGGCCCGTCGCGCGGACGGCTCCCTTGGGCAGGTCGTCGCCAAACGTACCAAGCGTCCACGCAACGACAACCAGGATCACCGTCATCCAGTGCAGGAACTGGAGAATGGGTTCGTACCGATTGATGGGACTGGCCGATGGCACGACACGTACTCCTTATTTTTACCCAATATTGCCTGGCCTGCCTTACGCATTGATCCGGCTCAACAGAGCGCGATATCGCCCCCTGTTGCTGCTGGAACAGCCGGTCAATGCGAAAACAGGATCGGCAACGACGGCTTCGACAGCAAGCTCTTGGTCGCGCCGCCCAGGACGAATTCCCGCAGACGGGAATGTCCGTACGCGCCCATGACCAGCAGGTCCGCCGCATGGGAGGCGACATAGGCTTTGAGCACCTCGCCGATCGGCCTGCCCTTGGCGTCGACCCTGTCCAGCACGACATCGATGCCGTGCCGGGACAGGTTCTTCGACAGTTCTTCGGCGGAGTGCTTGCTGTCGAGATGTTTCTCGTTGAGAACGGTGACCACGCGGACCTTCTTCGTCTTTTCCAGCAGCGGAAGCGCGTCCGATACCGCACGGGCGGCGGCACGGCTGAAATCCCAGGCCACCGCGACGGTCCCGAGCTGGAACGGGCGGGATCGCGGAATTTGTGGCAGGATCAGGGTCGGCCGGCCCGACCCGAACATCACGGCCTCGGCGTACCATCGGTCGTCTGACTCCGGCATGATCGTGAGATCGCGAAGCCGCGCGTATTCGACCAGCAAGTCCGGGACCTCGAACGTCTTGCATTTCTGCAGCGTGGCTTCATAGGAAACGCCGGCCTTTGCCGCGGCGGCTTGGAACGCCGCGACCAGGTCTTCGGCGTTTTTCCGGCTCTTGGCGGCTTCTCCGGCGATCACGCCGGGCAAGCCGACCACCGCCCCCGAAATGAAGTGGCCGGGCACCTCAACATGCATTTCGCATGAGAGCGCCGCGATGTGCGCGCCGAGAACCGAAGCGACCGAAATCGCATCCTCGACCACCGATACCGGCGTCGGCTCGGGATAACTCGTCAGCGTGAGCAGGATGTCCTTGATCGCCATGACCAACCTCGTTTTGCCAAATCAAGCTAACCCCACCGGGATTTCGGCGTTTGATTCACCTCAAGGCATTTGCCCGTGGGATCGCTGCGGAGGCGCCGGAATCAAGACGAAAGGGCCGGCCGGAGTCACGGCGCCGGGGCGCGCCAGAGCGGGTTCCACGCCGCCGACTGAATGATGATGGCGGCGTCATCGGGCAGCAGGAGCACGCGCGACAGCAGCGATCAATCTCCCGGCCGATCTTGCGGCACCGTCGGGTTGCTGCTTTGCATCGCGCTATGGCTGCAGGACGCGGCATTCGGCTGACCTCCAGGTGGTTATACGCGGGCTTGACGCGGGCATCCACGCGTTGGCCGTACTCAAGGAAGAACGTGGATGGCCGGGACGGAGCCGGGCCATGACGAAGCACTTTTGGGTTTTCTTTGGGTAGCCCTGTGCGGCCAAGTCTGGTAATCGAGCCGCAGGCGCTCGTAGCTCAGCTGGATAGAGCATCGGACTTCGAATCCGAGGGTCGGGAGTTCGAATCTCTCCGAGCGCGCCAGCGGCCCATCCGGGGCCGTTTTTTATTGTCCGTTTCAGAACGCGAACGTTGCAAAAAGCACCTGTCCCCCAAGGCGTTTTTGATCCGCGCACTGCCGACGCTCCAGGAGCGGCGGGCAGCGGCGCGGGCTATGGCCCCGCTCGTCGCCGCGCAGGATCGCGCCATCCGTGCCCATGGCCGCAGCGTCGGGGCCGATCCGGAGTTCACCACCTTGAGAGCCGACAAGATGTTTGTTCTGACGTTGCGCGGCTTCGAAGGCCCGTGCGAATGGACGCAGGCCGAGGCGTTCGAGGCGATGGCCGAGCGCAGGTAATTCAGTCGAATGATGGCTTCTGGAGTCTCCGTTCCACACTTAGACGGCCGCCTGTAATCTGCACAATTCCGTCGTTCTTAGCAAAACCCTTGCAAGTCTTGTAGACTTCATATTGCGGGATGCGGTTTAGCGTTCCTACCTCTATTCTTTTGGTCTCGCATTCCAAACTTGGGACACCGTAGTGATTCACAATTTCCTGAGCAAATTGGTCATCTGACATGTCGATGGCACCGAAAAAGCATTTCTCAAACGACATCTTAGCAACCGTCTGTGACGGGTGGTCAATATCAACATTGCTACGGCAGTTTTTGTCGGTAGTTGAACTAAGACTTGAACTAAGTGCGATAGCGTCCGCCTTAGGCATGCCAATATAAAAGCCCCTGAATTTTGTCGCCTTTGCGTCTTGGGCTCCCGCCGACGAAGACACCAACGAGAGTGACAATAGCAGGAACCAACCCACCAGCTTCATTTTTATTTCCCCACGAGTTTTGAGTCATCGCTCTGAAAAAATAGCATGGGTTTCATCGGCGCAAAAACTCCCTAGGCAATTTTTCTTGGAAAAATATTTGGACAATCGGAAAAGGCGCGCACGAGCGCGCCATTCGTATCGACAGCTTTGCGCGTCGCCGCGCACATTCCTGCCCCTCTGCCAAATCCGAAACGATTCTGCGCGAAGGGGCTATTCGATGCATGCCTGATCGATATTTTTTCTGCAAGTTCCATTGGAACGGCCGACGCCATCGATCGTTTGTCTCCTATTCCATTGGAAGGAGACCACGATGAAGAAGATTTTGTTGATTGCCGCGGCTGTTGGCGCCCTCGCGGGGCCGGCGCTGGCGGATGAGGTTGGCGTTCGCGTCGGCCCGGTGGGCGCCGGCGTCACCGTCGGCGAGGGCCACCGGGATTACGACCGGGACCGCGTTCGCGAGCGCACGATCATCAGGGAGCGTGAGCCGAGTGAACGGACGACCATTATCAAGAAGAACCATGGTGACGGCGTCGAAAGCAAGACCGTCATTCATCACGATAACGACTAGTCCGGCGATCCGCGCGCTTCCCTTTGGGAGCGCGCGGATCCCGCATTGCGGGCTCAGGCCAGCAGTTGCTTCTCGATTTCATGGACCGGCATCTTGACGAGGTCCTTGTGCAGCTCCGCATGCAGCGCCTTGCGGACCGCGGCGGAATAGTCCGCCCGGATCATGCCGAGCGCGCGCGGCGACGCGACCATGGTCAGCGCCGTGGTCTCGCCGGTGGTGACGGCAACGTTGAGCCGCTCGGCAAGGGTCTTCAGAAACGCGCGTTCGGCCTCATCATGCCAGTCGGTCTGTTCGACCGAACTCCGCGCGCCGCCGATCGACGGATGCACGCTGCCCGGCGAATTGCTGCCTTGCGCTGAGGTCGGCGGGTTGGGTTGCTCGTGCACTTCCCTGGTGTGCAGGTTCGGAAACATGCGGTCGCCGAGATTTTCCAGGATCAGCGCCTTTCGGCCATCGCAGACAACGATCCAGTCACCCGTGCCGATTTTCATTTTTGTCATTAACAACTCCGAAGCCAGTCGTTTGGTCTTGAGCAAGGAAGGCAGTTTGGTCTTGAGAATGGGTTAAAGATGCCCCTCAAAATCCTCAAAGGACTTGCCGAACTGCGACAAGGCCTCCTCGAGATAATCCGCGAGCATCGGCGTCCCGATCAGGTAGGAGGCCGTCCGGTTGTTGTGGGCGCGCGCCGCCTCGCTGCGCAGGTCGCGCCAGTTGTCGAGATCGCCGTCACCGCGGCCAAGCCACATCAGGGCGACGAGGTCGATTTGCTCGTCGACATTCAACCCCCGAATAAAGCCGGACAACTCGGAGCGATCGGTTTCCCTGCTATGGTCCTCAAGCCCATAGACGGTATCGTCGTCGCTCAGATCGGAGACGAGGTCCGACTCGGTCGCCTTGCTGTCCGACTGGCGCGCCTTCGCGACGATGAAAAATACCTTTTCCGGAGAGATCGACAGATTTGGAATTTTTCGCATGCCTTGCACCTCCTGGGAGCAGGCATAAGCCTTTTCCCCAACAACAGCGGCAGCCTAGAAGCTCCCGGCGAAGGGCACTTTGCGCGAGATCAAAAGCCCGGCGGCCGCGGCAAACCGGTCGCTTTTCAGGGGGAACCGAGTTGGAGACTGTGAAGCCCCAGAAGGGATACGCGCTGCACACCCCGCTGCTACCGACCGGGGCGCTACAGCTGTCGTACCTGAAAAGCAGGCCGGGCATGGCCTTGAGGGAGCGAAGGCAACTGATCGCCAGTATTCTGGAACGGCGCGTTCGCGATCGTCTTGCGGCGTTTTATTCCGGCAACGTCGAGGCTGCGCTCGCCAATTGTGCCGAAGACATCGATTATATCTGCTACGCACCCACGGGCATTCTGCCGCACCTCGGCTCCCGCCGCGGCAAGGTGGAGACGGAAGCGACCTGGCGCGCGGTGGTAGACCGATATTCCAAAATGCGTCACGAGATCAGATTCATCGTCGCCGACAGCAACAAGGCTGCGGCGATCATCCGCGTGCGCTATTACAAGCGCGACAGCGGCCGCGTCGTGCAAATGGACGTCGCGGACTTCTACACGTTCCGCAACGGACAGATTGTGGAGATCAGGCAGTTTCTGGATTCGTTCGACCTTGTCGAACAGGTGACCGAACGCGAAATCAAGCTTTGAGGTTTACCACCGGAGATAGCGTGGTCATTCGGACGACTTCGCGTACACGCGGGTAAACCGGCTCACCAGGTGTTGTTGCCGAAAAAGCCGAATTGCGGTTGCTGCGCCACCAGCATGATCGGCGGGGCCGCGCGCCGCTTCGCAATTTTGCGTTTCCGGACCACCTGCTTTTCCGACCTTTTCAGATCGGATAGCTGCGCCTGCTGTTGATCGGACGGCTGCAACTGCGCGAAGGAGTCCCGTACGCGCGCCTTGGCCGAAACGTTGGCGACCGTTGCCGGAGCCGGGGCGCTTACCTCTGCACTCGCGGATTGCGGGGGAACGATGGTCGGCTGGCTGGTATCGAAAACCACGCGCTCCGGCCATTTGCGATCGGAGTGGATGCGGATGACGGGCATGTCCGTGTCCGGACTGTCCGCAGCCGGCACTTTCGGCAAGTAAGCATCCGAGATAAACAGCAGCGCGAGCAGAACTCCGCCAACAATGAGGAAATATCGCGCCAGGGGCATTTTATCCGCGTCGCTCCATCCGCGCGGTCCGCGTGGATCAATCGACTAACGGGTGATGGCGCGATTGGTTCCAGACCCGCGGCCAGGACATGACAACGAAGTCACCGCCTTGTTACCGCCTCCCCGCGCGGCGCTAGACGTGGCGGGCAGCGACCAGCGAGCACTTTGCCTTGTCGGCGTTGACATTGACAAAACCGATGTGCATGCGGGCAAAAGTTTTCCGGCTTCGCATGTTGACGGTGTCGTGGATCACCCGGGTGCGGTCGGTCAAATGGCTTCCGTCCCGGCGGCTGAAGGCGCAGGAGATCTCGATGTCCTTGACCGCGTAGTCGTTCAAGTTGCGGAGCGTGAAGGTGACCAGGGCATTCGACCCCAGCCCGCCCCGTCGCCAGGACTGCGACGAAATCCTCAGCCCATCGACCGGCGCGGTTTCCTCAGGCGCGATCGCCTCCCCCGCCGCGGTCGGCGGATTGAACGCGGGCACGGCAAGTGCGGGGGGCGACGGCGCGGGCTCGGCCGCAACAGCCGTCGCCAGACGCACCGGTTCGCTTTCGGCAGGCTTGCTGGCATAGCCGGACAGCAGCATCCACGCCCCCAACCCGGCAATCAGGGCGGCAGGCAGCCAGATAAACCCTGACCGCAAATATCTGGTCGCGCTGCGCTCCGGCCGGCCCGAAAAGCCGCCGCCGAGCCCGGTCAATTCGATGCGAGAAAGCCCAGTGTTCATCGTACACACCGACAGGCGGCGGACGAACATCGCTTGCTGCGCCGCACAGCAAGTTGCCGCGCGGGCACCCCTCGCACGGCTCCCAAGAACGAATGCCGATTGCGCGGTTCCGCCGCTTTCCCATCAATCGACGAAAACCGGCAATGGTTCCGCCCCGACCCAACAATATTGAGCGGCGACAGCTGTGCGTCGCGAGTGCGAGGGATGGCTTTGCGGAAATCCGACCGCTAAAATTATCGCGCCGCCGCTGGATGCCGCGGCCAACGATGGCGCCGCAGCAGGCGACGCCCGACAAGCCATTGGGAGAAGCGACGATGCCGATAGTCACCTGGGATCACGTTCACTTGCGCAGTCCCGATCCGGAGGCGACCGCGGCCTGGCTTGAGGATATTCTCGGCGGCGTGATCATCCGCGGCCCCGGGCGGATCGACGTCAAGCTCGGCGGCGCCAACGTGTTCATCGCGCCGGTGACCGCGGGCGACGGCGTCAACACCCCGCCGGTAACGCCCTATCAGGGGCTCGATCATTTCGGACTGACGGTAAAGGACATCGATGCGGTGGCCGCCGAGATCAAGGCCAAGGGCGTGGAGTTCACCAAGGAGCCGACGACGATCCGGCCGGGTGTCCGCATCTGCTTCATCCGCGGGCCGCAGGGCATCTCGATCGAGCTCCTGGAACGCGACAAGAAATATGCGTGAACGCCGGCGAAGGCACCAGTCAGGTCATGCTGCCCGGCATGAAGCAGCGGATGGTCAGCCCGAGATAGCCGCGGATTGGCCATACCATGGTTCGGCCGACGCGGTTCGGTTCGGTGATGACGGCTTCGTCGGGCACATCGACCCATTCGCCTTCGATGCGCACGCGGTAATGGCCGTTGCCGCTTTCCCAATCGACGTCGCTCACCGCGGTGCCGTCGGCGTCGGAGCAACACGGCCCCTTGCCGCTCTTCAGGCCATTAAACCACGCCTTCAGTTCGGGGGTGGCGTTGGCATATTGGCCGCGGTCGCGGGCTTGGCCGAATTGGGAAGCCAGCCCCAGCAACAGCACCGCAAGACCGATCGTCAGCAGCGTTTTCCAACGCCCGGTATTGCGGGGCTGCGAATTTTTCCCGTTATCTTCGTCAGCGCGTAAATGCGGCGCATCGCCGCCAGAACCGATCCAGTTGCCCACCTGTCTCTTGCTCCAGCACTCACCGGCCAGCGCAAGGATAGCCAAGCATTTCGCGTGCCAACATACCGTAAAAGCACGGCCTCGACTGCTGAGCCGTCCTCGGTGGCATTTCAGCGTCACGCGGGATCGGGCGAGTTTGCGCCGGAGCCGGTGTCCGCGATCAACCTGCCGCGTTGACGCTGCGCACCCCACTTTGGCATAAGAAAGCGCCGACTCCGCGGGGACGGATGTCACAACCGGCCACATCATGAAAAACGGTCTGTATTCGATCCATGTCAGCCTGCAGGACGGGCGAACGGGCAAGGGCAGCGGCGTGATCATGTTCCGGGACGGCAAGATCCTCGGTGGCGATGCCTATCTGTTTTACACCGGCACCTATACGACCAAGGGCGATACCTTCAAGGGCGAGGTTCTGGTCCAGCGCCATACCTCGCAGCCCCGACGCCAATCCGCTGTTCGGCGGCCCGAGCCCGGTCGGCATCGGTGTTTCCGGCACTTTCACCGATACGGCCGCGGTGATGAGCGGGACGGCGCTGGTGGGCAAGGCCAGCCAGATCTTCTCCGCGACGCTGCGCAAGCTGGCCGACATCGACTAGCCCGGCTGTCGCTACTCCGCGGCCTGCTCCAGTGGCGCCACGCGCGGCAGGATGATCTTGATCCGCGTGCCCCCGCCCGGCTCGGAATCGAGGTCGAGCCGGCCGCCCAGCCGGTTGGTCACGATGCTGTAGACGATGTGCAGGCCGAGCCCGGTGCCGCCCTGATCCCGGCGCGTCGTGAAGAACGGATCGAAGGCGCGGCGGCGGACGTCGAGGCTCATGCCGCAACCATTGTCGGAAAAGATGATCTCGACATTGTCCTTGCCGGACTCCCGCACCTGGATATCGACCGTGCCGGGCTCTGCCGTCCGGAAAGGCGTGCGCCACCGCATTGAGGAACAGATTGGTAAGCACCTGCCCGTAGGGCCCGGGATAGCTGTTCATGGTGAGATTGGGCTGGCAGTCGACGGTGAGCGTCAGATTGTGCTTCCGCAAGCCCGGCCGCAGGCTCATCACGACCTGCTCGGTGAGGTCGCCGAGGTCAAAGACGCGCTGATCCGAGTAATTGCGGTCGGCGGCGACCTGCTTGAACGAAGTGATCAGTTCGGCCGCGCGGTTGAGATTGGCCACCAGCTGCGAGGAGGCATCCCGGCTGGTTTCAAGAAACTCGTTGAGACTCGATCGCCTGAGATCGCCGCGCGCCACCTCGGCGGTGAACAAGGCGGTCTTGCGCTCCAGCGACGAGGCAACCGTCAGGCTGATGCCGACGGGGTTGTTGACCTCGTGGGCGACGCCCGCCACCAGCCGCCCGAGCGCTGCGAGCTTTTCCGCCTCGATCAGCGAGTTCTGGGTTTCCCGCAAATTGCGCAGCGCCGCTTCGGCGGCATCCTTGGCCTTGCGCATCTCCAGTTCGCCGCGCTTGCGCTCGCCGATGTCGAGCGCGACGGTGACGATGCTCTCGATCTCGCCGTCGGCGTCGAGCAGCGGAAGCTTGTTCACCAGCCATTGCCGCAGATTGCCGGACGAATCCAGATACTCTTCTTCGTAAAATCCGAGCTCTCTGCCCACCGCCAGCACCCGCCTGTCGTTCTCGTCGGTCTTTTGCGCGCCGTAGCGCGACATCAGGTCGGTGGTGGTGCGGCCGATGGCGTCGGCGGGCTCGATACCGAAGATGCCGGCCATGTAGCGGTTCATCAGGATATAGCGGAGCTCCCTGTCCTTGACGTTGATGACCGCGGGCACGGTGTCGATCACCTGCTGCAGCAACCGCCGGCCTTCGGCGATCGCATCCTCGGCGCGCTTCTGGTCGGTGATGTCGCGCACCGTTCCTTCATAGCGGATGATCTCGCCGTTTTCGTCGCGCACGGCGGTGGCGCTGTCGGAGAGCCAGAGGACAGCGCCGCCGCGCCGGCGCACCTGATATTCGAACTCGCGCACCATGCCGTCGCGCTGCATCAGGTGCTGGTATTCCGCGCGCGCCGCCGGATGCACGTAAATCGTCTCGCGTGATATCGCCGATGCCGCGGATCAGGTCCTCCGGCGTATCGTATCCCATCATCCGCGCCAGCGCCGGATTGGCGTTGAGCAGCGCGCCGGCCGGCGTCGTCACATAAATCCCGTCGACCGAACCTTCGAACAGCTTGCGATAGCTTTCCTCGGCGAGCCGCTGCTCGGCCAGGGCATGAACGGCCGCTTCGCGCGCGGCGTCGGCATCGACCAGGGTGCGGCGGAACACTTCGGCGGCGCGGGCGATATCGCCGATCTCGTTGTCCACCTCCGTGGAGGGGATCGAGGCGTCCTTCTGGCCCGTGGCCAGCGCGCGTATCGAGGCCGCGATCGAGGCCAGCGGACGCACGGTGCGGCGAACCACGAACAGCGCCGCGAAAATCCCGATCAGGACGCCGGCCGTGCCGAGCACGATGCTTTGCCACTTGGCCTCGGCCAGCGTCCGCGCGAAATCCCGCGACAGCACCCGTCCCCGTCGCGCGCTGAGCTCGCGCAGCAATTCGGTCACCCGTCCGATCAGCCGGCCTTCGGTGCCCAGAACCTCCTTGTCGAGCTTGGCGATCTCGTCTTCCGTCCCCGAAATCGACGTGATCGCGTCGGCGTAGGCGTCGGCCGCGGAGCGAAGCGCGGGATCATCGATCGGCAGGCTCCGCATGCTCTTCGCCCACTGCTCCGCGCCTTCGGGATCGTGCGCCAGCAAGGCCGCGGCGACCTGGTTCTGTGTCCGGAACAGGCTCCTGGCGATGGCCCGGTCGGGCACCGCCGATATCGCCTGCTCGAAGCGCTCGCGCACCGGCGGCAGGGCTGCGATCAGTTCCGCGCGGCGCGCGATCAAGGCGGTGACGCGCTCGATACCGTCGCGGTAGTTCTGCAGCCGCGCCGTGACGCCGTCGATCATGTCCTGCTGTTCGGGCGCGAGCTCCAGCCGCGTCTTCTTCAAAAGCGCGCTCAAGGCCGAGGCGGCCTCCCCGACCCGGTCCGGCCGGACGCCCTGATCGGTGACGAAATCGCGGGCCGCGAGCCGCAGCTCGTTCATGCGGCGGTCGATCTCCTCGGCCAGGTCGCCGACGCTTTGCAGCCGCTGCAGTTCGGCAAAGGTCGCATCGATGTGCCTGATCGCGACGACGCTGGCCATGCTGGTCGCGGTGATGACGGCCAGCAACAACAGGAAGCTGCCAAAGGTCAGCTGACCGATCGAAAGCGAGAACGATCGTATCCTTGCTAGCAATGCCGCGAATGCAGGTGGCATGGTTATTGAGACCGGGCTTCAATCAGTCGTAATATATACGATGTATTGGATGTCAGGGGGAACATGCTCGAAACCGTCGTACGGCCGGCAACGCTGGCCCGGCTGTGCTGGCTGGGCCTTGCCCTGTCGGTCATTAACCTTCCGGTCGCTGATTCCCGTGCCGCCGAGGCCGACCGCGCGGCGCGGATGGCGAATTTCGTGCGGCCGAAGAGCGTGCCTTTTCCGGCGGAAAATCCCTTCTCCCCGGAGAAGGCCGAACTCGGCCGGATGCTGTTTTTCGATCCCCTGCTGTCGCGATCGGGCACCATCTCGTGTGCGACCTGCCATCATCCGCGGCTGGCCTGGGGCGATGGCCTGCCGCGGGCCGTCGGCGAAGCCCGCACCCCGCTGCCGTTCCGTTCGCCCACCATGCTCGGCGCCGCCTGGCTCGAAGGTTTTGGCTGGGACGGCAAATTTCCGACGCTCGAGAGCGTCGCTTTCACGCCGCTGAGTGCGGCCGCCAATATGGGCCGCAATGAACAGGAACTGCTGCGCGATATTTCCCAAAACGAGGCCTATCGCTCCGCCTTCGAAAAGGCGTTTCCGGGCGAAGGCGTCTCGCGCTCGAGCGTGGAGCGCGCGCTGGCGACCTATGAGCGGACCATCGTGCCCGCGGTCGCGCCGTTCGACCGCTGGATCGCGGGCGACGAGGCGGCGATCCCGGAAGCCGCCAAGCGCGGCTTCGATCTGTTCACCGGGCGGGCCGAATGCGCCGAATGCCACGCCGGCTGGCGCTTCACCGACGATTCCTTCCGTGACATCGGCGTCGCCGGGGACAACGATTTGGGTCGCGGCCGGCTGTTTCCCAATTCGGAGCGGCTGCGCCACGCCTTCAAGGTGCCGACGCTGCGCGACGTGGAGAAGCGCGCGCCCTATATGCATGACGGCTCGCTGCCGACGCTTCAAAGCGTGATCGCGCTCTACGATCGCGGCGGGATCGCGCGGCCGAGCCGCGCCGAGCATATTCATCCGCTGGGACTGACCGCCACCGAGCGCGACGACCTCCTCGCTTTCCTGCAGACGCTGACTGGCGCCGAGGCGCGCGATCCCTCGCCGGTCATTCCTGCTCGCTGACCTCGACCGTCATGTGCATCTGCGGATGGATCGCACAGCGGATGACGTAGGAGCCCGGACGGGTAAAAACGATGTCCCGGCTCTCGCCCGGCGGAATGTCGCCGGTATCCGCCGCGAATTGCGGCGTCTCGGCGAAGGCGTGGTGCACGATGTTCTCGTCGTTGACGAAGTGAACGACGCTGCCTTTCGTCACGGCGAGGTACGCCGGCGCAAATATCCGGCCGGCCTGCCGCACTTCAAACTCGGCGCCGGCGGCGGCGCCGGTCGCCAGACCCAGGGCGACGACAATCAATAGCCTGCGCATAGTCCGGTATTTCTCAATATTTCTCAATGCGGAATTTGCCGATCGGGCCGCCAAAAGGCCGCGGCCCGCGGAAGGCCAAAATAGCAGTTTTGCCCCGGAATGGCCCACGCAAAATCGCGCCGCGCCGCGCTCCGATCCGCCTGATGCAATCAATCCGCCGTGATGCCGGCGTCCTTGACGACCTTCGCCCACAGCGCGACGTCGGACTTGATGATGTCGGCGAACTCTGCCCGCGGCGCGCTCTTCGGCTCGCATCCGGCGATGTCGAGCTTCTCGCGCACGTCCGCGGTGGCCAGCGCTGCTTCCAGCGCCTTGCCGATGCGATCGACGACCGGCCCGGGTGTACCGGCGGTCACGACGATGCCGAACCAGGGCGTCACCTGCGCCTCGGCATAACCCTGCTCCGCGAGCGTCGGCACGTCAGGGAAATATTTCGAACGGCCGTCGC
The DNA here is from genome assembly GCA_963825105.1 of uncultured Alphaproteobacteria bacterium. Classification (GTDB taxonomy): domain Bacteria; phylum Pseudomonadota; class Alphaproteobacteria; order Rhizobiales; family Xanthobacteraceae; genus Bradyrhizobium. The sequence goes on along the minus strand of CAWGSB010000023.1, from coordinate 22,519 downwards.
TGATCGCGCCGATGATCCGGATCGAGCCGGTCTGCACCTGCGCCAGCGCCTGGTTGGCGGACAGGAAGGTCGAGGTGATCAGGCCTGAGGCGATATCCGGCACCATCTGCGGATAGCCGCGATAGCCGACCGCGGTGACGTCGATCCCGGCCAGCCGCTTGAACAGTTCGAAGCCGAGATGGCCGGTCGAGCCCTTGCCGGGATGGCTGTAGTTCAGCGTCCCCGGTTTCGCCTTCGCCAGAGCGACATATTCGGCGACGTTCTTGACCGGCAGAGTGGAGGGCACGATGAAGAAATTCGGCGCCCGGCAGATCTGGCCGACGGGAATGTAGTCGCGCTGCGGATCCCAGCGCAGCTTGCTGTCCAGCGCCGGGCTTGCGGTAAAGAACGTCGTCACCAATAGCCATGTGTAGCCATCGGGAGCCGCGCGCGCGACTTCCTCGGCGGCGATCGAGCCGTTGGCGCCGGATTTCGATTCCACGAGGATCGTCCCGTTCCACTGCGCCGCCATGTTCTGGGCGACGATGCGCGCGAACACGTCGGCGACGCTTCCGGGCGAATAGGGAATGACGATGCGCACCGGCCGGGTCGGAAACGTCTCCTGGGCCAAGGCTGCGGCAGGTGCGGCAACAACCGTCAGCCACGCCGCCATGACCGCGCCGATACGCCAAATCCTCATGATGCGCTCTCCTGCCCTGATCGTTTCTTGCGGCGCTTTCTTAAAGCATCCGCTCTTGCGGTCAGGATGACGGCAATCCGCTTGCCGGGCAAGAGCGGCGGCGATGCCGGCTGCGGCTGCACGTCCGCGATCCCGCGGCGCGATGCGCCCGGGTTTTGCAAAATCCTTCCGCCCCAGCAGAGGGCGCAGGGAATGCCGGGCGCCCGATGCGCCCGATAGCCGCGTGTGCAATGGTAGTGGTAGAACGCACACGCGTTAGTCAGGTCACACCGGAATCACCCGGCATTCCCCGCGCAATGGTTTTAACGGTTTCCTTCGAGCTCTCCCCGGTGACCGGGCTTTCTTGCCACCGTCACCTCTGGAAGCTTGCCTTCCGCAAGAGCTTGACGCCAGCGTCGGGGCGTCAGGACCACACGACTTCTCCGTCCGCTTGACAGCGCCCTCGTCTGTGGCGCTCCTCAGCGTCCACCGCATCCCGCCCCGCGTTCGTGACGATCGCGCAACGCCCCTCTGTCGGGACAGGACGACGTGGATATAGAGCTGATTTGGGTTTCGGAAAAACAGAAATATTTTTGCAAACGGGGCTGGACTCGCAAGTCGGAAACGAGCCCAACTGATTTGCCCGTCGGGCAAATCAGCATCGGCATTCGAGCCATCATCGGCTTCACGACGCCGCGCCGATCGCCCCGACCTTCCTTGCCGGCATCGTCATCGCAGCCACGCCAAGGACCACGCAGCCGAGGCCGAGCCACGCCGTCGGCGTCAGGCTCTCGCCGAGAAACACCACGCCGAGCGCGACGCCGATCGGCACCCGCAGATAGGCTTGCGCGGTGGTGCCGACCGAACCCAGCGTCTGGATCAGCCGGAAATAGATCACGAAGGCCAGCGCGGTCGAGAATACCGCAAGACGCGAGCAGCGCCAGCATCGAGCTCATCGACGGCGCAAGCGTCCACGGCCGGTCCACCACGAGGCTGACCGGAACGAGGATCGCCGCGCCCGCCAGCAGCGAGCCCGCCGCCGGCGCCATCGGGTCGAGGCCCTTGAAACCGCGGCTGAAGATGGCGCCGCCGGCATAGCAGATGGTCGCCGCCACGGTGGCGATCTCGGCAGCGAGCTGCTCGCCCAATCCGGCGAGCGCCTGCACGCCGACGATCAGGCAGATGCCGGCCATCCCGGCGAACACGCCGAACAGTTTCCGCAAGGTCACCGGTTCATGGCGCGTGACCGCCAGCGTCAGGAAGAAGGCAAAAATCGGCGAGGTGGAATTGAGAATGGTCGCAAGCCCCGCGTCCAGCGAACGCTCGCCCCAGGCGATCAGCGTCCAGGGGATGACGCTGTTGAGACAGGCCTGGAACAGGAAGCGCCGCCAGGTCGCGGCGTCCCGCGGCAGCAGCACACCCCGCGCCGCGCATCACCGCGAGCAGCAGCAATCCCGCGATCAGCGTTCGCGCCGCGATCAGGGTGATCGGCGGAATGGTGGCGACGCCGAGCTTGATGAGACTGTAAGAGCCGCCCCACAGCGTCGCGAGCAGCAACAGCAGCGCCAGCTCGGCGGCGATGGCGGGATGTTGCGAAGGGTCTGGTCCATGTCCGTGGTTCCGGCTCTCAGGTTCGAGGCGGAACATTACATGGCTGGTAACTGCGATATTTCGTCACGCGTCGAAGTGTCGATGTAAACGCCGCCCCATCGACGCATGGCCGGCTAAAGCGCGAAGCGTGTCTTCGCGCCAGATGTCCCGGCACGTCTCAGCTGCCCAATGGCGTCATTCCGGGACACGCGCCTTCGCGTGGACCTCAGATGTGCAATTGCACATCGGGGAATCTCGAGATTCCGGGTTCGACGCTTCGCGTCGCCCCGGAATGACGGGTGCGGCAATCGCTTACGTCACGCCGCGCCGACCTCGAAGACGTCGCCGTCGTAGCCGGCTTCCAGCGGGATGCGAAGCTGACGGCCGCCGTTCAGCTTTGTCATGACCGGCATCACCGTCACGATCTTCTTGCCCCTGGAGTCGTCGAGCGCGGCCTTCACGCTGTTCTGCTTGCCGAGCCTGATCAGGTTGCGCGTGGTCGGGAACGGCAGCTTGAACCGCCCGCTCTCGCCGCCGGCCAGCGCCTCGCGCGGCGACACCCAGATCGAGTCGGTGGATTCCTTGCCGTCATGCGCGCCGGCCTGCTCCGGCGGCGCGGCGGCGAGGAAGAACCAGGTGTCGAACCGCTTCGGCATGCCCTCCGGCGTGATCCAGTGCGCATAGGGCACGAGTTCGTCGAGCGCCAGCAGCATCCCGTTGTCGGTGAGCACTTTCAGGAAGGTCGTCTTGTTGTCGCACAAGTCTGCGCGATGCGCGGCTTCGATCTCGGCGGCCCGCCTGGCATCGACCAGCGCCTTCGATCCGCGGGGACGCGCCAGCAAAATGCCGCTTTCCTCGAACGTCTCGCGGATCGCGGCGATCCGGAAACTCAAATCGGCTGCATCCAGCCCCTCGCCGCCGGAATAAAGCGCTGGATTGGCAATGATCTCCTGATCGCCCTTGTCGACGCTGCCGCCGGGAAACACCAGCGCGCCGGAGTTAAAATCGATCTCATAATGGCGCACCATCATGAAGACCTCGATTTCGCCGCGACTGTTGTCGTCGGGGCCCTTGGTCTCGGCGCTGTCGCGCAGCAAAAGGATGGTGGACGCGGGACGCGGGGCAACGATTTCCGTGGGCATCGAATGTCTTCCTGAGTCTGGTCATCCGAAAGGGTGATTTTGATAACGCCGTCATTGCGAGGAGCGAAGCGACGAAGCAATCCAGATTCTTTGTATTCGAACGATGGATTGCTTCGCAGTTCATCGGCGCGCATTCGCGCGACCCGTTGGCTCGCAATGACGGTACAAGCCATGAGGATTTCTGTTAACCCGCCGCGCTGGATTGCGGCTGCAGGTTGGCGCGGCGGTCGACCCGCGCCACCCGCGACAGCAGGTAATCCACTTCCGCCTTTGCGGTCGCGGACATGCCCGCGCCCGGCTTGCGCTGCGCAGACGAGGCGATCACGCCGCGCTTTTGCAGCACGTATTTGCGCACCGCCAGGCCGGCGCCCGGCTGCTGCTCGTAGCGGATCAGCGGCAGGTGCGCGTCGAACAAATCGTGCGCGGCGTCGCGGCGGCCCTCCTTCGACAGGTTTACAACATCGATCAGCAATTCCGGGAAGGCGTAGCCGGTCATCGCCCCGTCGGCGCCGCGCTCCATCTCGAAATCGAGAAACAACCCGCCATTGCCGACCAGGATCGACAGCGGCCGCAGCGAGCCGTCCTTCTGGAAGCCGCGCAGCGCCGAAATCTTTTCCAGTCCCGGCCAGTCCTCGTGCTTGAGCATCACGCAGGACGGGCTGTCCATCACGATCTTGCGGATCACCGCGGGCGTGAACACCACCGTCAGGGTCAGCGGATAGTCCTGCAGCACCCAGGGAATGTCGTCGCCGATCGCTTCCTGCGCCTGCTTGAAGTATCCGGTGATCTGGTCGTCGGTGCGCAGATGCGGCGGCGGCGCGATCATCACGCCGGCGGCGCCGGCATCCATCGATTTCAGCGCCAGCGAGCGCATGGTGGCAAATCCCGGCGCGGAGACGCCGACGATGATCTGCATTTTCTTCGCGCGCTTGACGAAGCGGATCGCCACCTGCTCCGCCTCCGAAGCGTCGAGCTTCGGCGCTTCGCCGAGAATGCCCAGCACGGTGACGCCGTCGCAGCCGACCTGGGTGTAGAAATCGGTCAGCCGGTCGATGGATTTCTCGTCGATGCGGCCGTCATCGTGGAACGGCGTCGGCGCGATCGCGAAGGTGCCTGCGGCCTTGGCGGTGAGTTTTGTCATGTGTGCCTCTATCTCTGACTGCGCAGCCTGCGTTCCTCAAACATTACGTACACTCTCACCAAGAGCGAGGTGCGCTCCCTCTCCCATAGGGAGAGGGCTGGGGTGAGGGGTTACGGTCTATCGATAGACTGTAACCCCTCACCCGGCGCTTCGCGCCGACCTCTCCCAATGGGAGAGGTGAACCGAACCCGCAGGGCGAGCGTAACTCAAAACCTTCGCGCGCCCATCTTGATCTGTTCTTCGGAGAAGAAGATCTCCTTGGCATGCGCGACGATATCCTGCGCCTTCCACCCCGCATGCGGCGGCTTCCAGCCTTCCATTTCCATCATCCGCATCTCCCGCACGCCGCGCGGGCCGGAGACGCCCAGCACCTTGCCGGTCTGGTCGCCCGACAAATCGCTGACCATGTATAGCACGGCCGGCGCGATGCCGTCCGGGCCCAGCGCCGCGCCAGGGTTCTCCTTATAGCGCGGCAGGTCGGCGGTCATGCGGGTCAGCGCGCCCGGGGCCAGCGTCCAGATCCGGATGTTGTATTTGCGGCCCTCGATCGCCAGCACGTTGGAAAGCGCCCAGATACCGCCCTTGGCGGCGCCGTAATTGCTCTGGCCGAAATTGCCGATCAGGCCCGAGGTCGACGACGTATTGACGATGACGCCGCCGCCGTTTTCCCGCATCCAGCGGAACACCGGCTGGCTGACGCAGAAGGTGCCCTTCAGATGCACCTTCAGAACCTTGTCCCAGGCGGCCTCCGTCGCCTTGGCAAAGGTCTGGTCGAGCAGGATACCGGCGTTGTTGACGAGGATGTCGGCGCGGCCGAAATGCTTGATGGCGTCGTCGAACACCGACTGACCGCCGGCCATCGTGGAGATGTCGGCGCCGTTGGCGACCGCGCGGCCGCCCTCGGCCTTGATCGCGTCGACCACCTTCTGCGCCATCGAGACGTCGGAGCCGGAGCCGTCGCGGGGACCGCCGAGGTCGTTGACCACGACTGAAGCGCCCTCGCGCGCGAACAATTTGGCATAGGCCTCGCCGAGCCCGCCGCCCGCGCCGGTGATCAGCGCCACCTTGCCGTCGAGTAATCCCATGATGTTTTGCCTCCCTTGTAGTTGCTCGTCATTCCGGGGCAGCCCGCAGGGCTGAACCCGGAATCGCGGAGATTGTAGGCGCGAGCCTTCTCAGGTGCGCAATTGCGCGACCATAGTTCGCGACTTTCGCGCGCCCCGGAATGACGGATTATGCCAGCACCGTCTTGCCGCTCTTGATGACGGTGACGTTGCGCGCCTTCACCCTGGCCTCGAACGAAATCACATTGCCGTCCTTCCACATATCCATGGTCACGGTCTCGCCGGGATAGACCGGCGAGGAGAACCGCACAGCGTGCTGCCTGAAGGCGGACGGATCGTAGTCGGCCTAGGTCTGCAGGATGCCGCGGCAGGTGATGCCGTAGGTGCACATGCCGTGCAGGATCGGCCGCGGGAAACCGGCGCGCCTGGCGGTTTCAGGATCGGAGTGCAGCGGATTGCGGTCGCCGCACAGCCGATAGACCAGCGCCTGATCCGGGCGCGTCGTGATGTCGATTGATTTGTCGGGGCTGCGGGTCGGCACCTTGTGCGGTTCGGGCTGGCCTTCCGACGGTCCGCCGAAACCGCCGTCGCCGCGGGCAAAACGCGAGGCGACCAGCGTCGCCAGTTCCTCGCCCTTGTCGTCCCTCAGCACGGTCTGGTGCCGGATCACCGCGCCCTTGTCCTTGCCCTTGTCGAAGACGTCGAGCACGGTGGAATCGGCGGTGATATGGGCGGCCATCGCAAGCGGCCGGTGGAAGGTGATGTCGCGCTCGCCGTCGACCACCATCAACCGATTGAGATTCATCTCGCCGGGCCCGGCTCCCCACGCCGCGACGGAGGCAAAGGTCGGGACCACTTTCAAGGCGCGCGGCGTGGCTGTGGCCTCATTGACGAAAGCCAGCTCCTTCTCGTCCATGGGGTCGGCGCCCATGCCGATGCCATAGGCGTACAGCATCACCTCGCGATCGGTGTAGGCGTATTTCTGGCCGAGATTTTTCAGCGCCATCAACTCGTCGTACTTGATCGGCATTTGCGGGTATTCTCTCCGAACTTTTTCTTTTCGGCGCCCGTTGCTGCGCCCTCTCCCCTTGTGGGAGAGGGCTACACCGAGCGCCGGCCACAAACCAATTTGGTGAGGGGTTCGCTCCACGGATAACTATTTCTCCGCGGAGAGACCCCTCAGCCGCCTTCGCTTCGCGAAGGCACCTTCTCCCACAAGGGGAGAAGGGAAGAACTACACCGGCGTAAAGAACGGCAGCGGCGCGCCGTCGGTGGTCTTGAACACCACCTTGACCTTCTGGCCGATCTTCAGGCTCTTCATGTCGCAGTCGACGAAATTGGTCAGCAGCGACGGGCCTTCCTTCAGCGTGACGTAGCCGATCGCGTAGGGCCCGGACGCGGATTTGCGCATCAGGCTGAAGGTGTAGATCTCGCCCTCGCCCGAGCTTTCCTCCCACACCGTCTTGTCGGAGAAGCAGAACGGACAGATCGAGCGCGGAAAATAATGCGCTTCGCCGCAGGCGGTGCAGCGTTTGATCAAGAGCTTGCCCTCGACCGTCTGCTCCCAGAAATGTTTGGTCTCGGGATTGCCCTGCGGGGTCGGATATTTCACGGGGTTGTCCATCACACGCGCTCCAGAATGCAGGTCGATGCGGCGTGGCGGACGCCGAGCAGGCCGCCGGTGCCGTGCGCGATGGCGAGATCGCAGTTCGGCACCTGCACCTTGGGATGGGCTTGCCCGCGCAACTGCCGCACCGCTTCGATGATCTTGGTCATGCCGCCGCGGTTGACGGGATGATTGCTGCAGAGACCGCCGCCGTCGGTGTTGAACGGCAGCTTGCCGACGCCGGAAATCAGATTGCCGTCGGCGACGAACTTGCCGCCCTCGCCTTTCTTGCAGAAGCCGAGATCCTCGAGCTGCATCAGCACCGTGATGGTAAAACTGTCGTAGATCGAGGCGTATTTGATATCCTCAGGCGTCACGCCGGCCTCTTCGAACGCCCGCGGGCCCGACCAGACGCCGGCCGAATAGGTCAGATTGAGATCCTTGCCGCCGCGCGGCCCCTTCAGCGCCTCGCCGTGCCCGATCATGCGCACCAGCGGCTTCTTCAGGCTGCGCGCGATCGCTTCAGTTGGTGACGATCAGCGCGCCGCCGCCGTCGGTGACGACGCAGCAATCCATCCGGTGCAGCGGATCGGAAATCATCGGCGAGTTGATGACGTCCTCGACGGTGACGACGTCTTTCAGCATCGCGTGCGGATTGTACTGGGCGTGATGGGAGGCCGCGACCTTGATCCAGGCCAGTTGCTCGCTGGTGGTGCCGAACTCATGCATGTGGCGCATGGCGCACATGCCGTAAATGTTGTGCGTGGTGGCGCCGTAAGCGGCCTCGAAATCGACCTCGGCGCCGGTGGCGCGCGGCGGCATGGCGCCGGTGCGCGGCTTGCCGGCCAGCGTAATCAGCGCGATCGAGCATTTGCCGGCGGCGATCGCCTCGGCGGCATGGCCGAGATGGACCAGATAGGAGCAGCCGCCGGTGTCGGTGGAATCGAAATGACGGACCTTCAGGCCGAGATAATCGACCATCGCCATCACCCCGCCGGGGGCGTCGCCGGCGCAGAAATAGCCGTCAATATCGGCCTTGGTCAGGCCGGCGTCTTCCAATGCGCCCTTGGCGACTTCGGCATGGAGCTGTGCGGTGGATTTATCGGGTGCATGCCGGGTTGGATGCTCGTAAATCCCGGCAATGTAGGCCTTGCCCTTGATACTCAAGTGTTTCTCCGCTGGCGTTTCTTCTTCGCTAGCGGTTTTCTCGCCTTTCGGGGGAGCCTTGGCAAGCGCCGAGAATATTCCGTCAGGCGATCCCGCGACACGGAATGCCCGACCCTCATCCTGAGGAGCGGCCGTTGGCCGCGTCTCGAAGGATGAGGCCAACTCCGGGGCCTCATGGTTCGAGACGCGCGAAGACGCGCTCCTCGCCATGAGGAGTAGAGCTCTACTCCGCCGCGATCTGCCGCGGCGCCGGCGGCGGATTGGCGAGGTCCTTTGCCAGCTGCGCGTAGCGCGCCATCGCGTCCTGCACCGATTTCTCCTTCACCGGCCCGAAGCCGCGGATGCGATCCGGCAGCGAGAGAATCTCGATCGCGGTATCCAGCGTCAGCGGCGACAGCACGGTCAGGATGTGGGCGACGTCCTTCTCGTAGCCGGCGATCAGGTCGCGTTCGAGCCTGCGGTGGGCGCTCTGGCCGAAGATGTCGAAGGCCGTGCCGCGCAGGTGGCGCATCCTCGCCAGCAGCCGGAATACCGGCATCAGCCAGGGGCCGAACGCGCGCTTCTTCGGCCGTCCCAGCGCATCCTTGCCGCCGGCCATGATCGGCGGCGCGAGATTGAAGCTGATCTTGAAGTCGCCGTCGAACTGATCGCGGATCTGCTTCTCGAAGCGGCCGTCGGTATAAAGCCGCGCCACCTCGTACTCGTCCTTGTAGGCGAGCAGCTTGGCGTAGTTGATCGCGACCGCGCGCGGCAGCGCCTCGCCGTAGCCGCCATCGAGGGCGGCGTCGCGCACCTGCGTCACCAGCTTGCGGTAGCGCTCGGCGAGCTTTTCGTTCTGATAATCCGTCAGCAGCGCGCTGCGGTGCGCGATGATTTCATCGAGCGACATCGCATCCAGCGTCTTCGGCGCCACCGTCTCGTCCTGGCCCTTCATCATCGCGAGCCAGCCGCGCCGGATCGGCCGCCGCCAGACGCCCGAGCTGGAAGGCCTGCGTGTTCATCTTGATGGCGACGCCGTTGACCTCGATCGCCTGCTCGATCGCCGTGGCCGACAGCGGCAGCAATCCCTTCTGATAGGCATAGCCCATCATCATCATGTTGGTGGCGATGGAATCGCCGAGCAGGATTTCGGCCGGCTTGGTGAAATCGAAGAACGAGGAGTCCTTGCGCAGCGCGGTTTCCAGCACATGGTTGACCTTGCCGCTCTGGAAATTGAAATCGCGGTTGAGGATGAAATCGGCGGTCGGGATGACGTGGCTGTTGATGACGCCGGTGGTGCGGCCGGATTCGCAGAGCGTCATGGTTTCCTTGGCGGCGGCCACCACCTCGTCGGCGGCGATCACGAGATCGGCGGTGCCGGTGACGATGCGCGAACAGGTGACGTCGGCGGTATGCTCGGACAGCCGGACGTGGCTCAGCACCGCGCCGCCCTTTTGCGCCAGGCCCGACATGTCCAGGATCATGCTGGCCTTGCCCTCGATATGCGCGGCCATGCCGAGCAGCGCGCCGATGGTCAGGACGCCGGTGCCGCCGACGCCGCCGACGGCGACGTTGTAGGGCCGCTCCAGCGAGGGCCGCGAGGCCGGCTCCGGCAGATCGCCGATATTGCCGAGATCGGCCGGCGCGCGCTTGCGCAGCTTGCCGCCGTCCACGGTGACGAAGGACGGGCAAAAGCCCTTGACGCAGGAATAGTCCTTGTTGCAGGTCGACTGGTTGATGGTGCGCTTGCGCCCCATCTCGGTCTCCAGCGGCTCGACCGAGATGCAGTTCGACTGCACCGAGCAATCGCCGCAGCCTTCGCAGACCGCGGAATTGATGAAGACGCGGCGCTGCGGATCCTCCAGCGTGCCCCGCTTGCGGCGGCGGCGCTTTTCGGCCGCGCAGGTCTGCACGAACACGATGGCGGAAGCGCCCTTCACCTGGCGCAGCGTCTTCTGGACCGCGTCGAGCTCGTCGCGATGCGCGGTCTTGGTGCCCGGCGCGATGTCGGAAGCCGGATAGGCGTCGGGATTTTCCGACACCAGATAGATGTCGCGGATGCCTTCGGAATGCAGCTGGAAGGTGATCTGCTGCGGCGACAGCTCGCCGTCGACATGCTGGCCGCCGGTCATCGCGGTCGCGTCGTTGTAGAGGATCTTGTAGGTGATATTGGCCCCGGAGGCGACGGCCTGCCGGATCGCGAGACTGCCGGAATGGAAATAGGTGCCGTCGCCGATATTGGCGAACACGTGTTCTTCCTTGGTGAAGGGCGCGACGCCGACCCACGGCACGCCCTCGCCGCCCATATGGGTGAAGGTCTCGGTGTTGCGGTTCATCCACAGCGCCATGAAGTGGCAGCCGATGCCGGCAAAGGCGCGGCTGCCGTCCGGCACCTTGGTCGAGGTGTTGTGCGGGCAGCCCGAGCAGAAATACGGCGTGCGGGTGATCGGCGCCACCGCCTGCATCTGGGTGGCCTGACGGCCGTTGAACCAGTCGGCCTTGGCGCGCAGCATCGCTGCGATTTCGGGATTGAGATTGAGCCGCAGCAGCCGCTCGGTGAGCGAGCTCGCCAGCGAGGCGACGCTGAGTTCCTCGGCGAAGGGCAGGAAGCGCTTGTCGTGCTCGTCCATCTTGCCGACGATGCGCGGGCGCACGTCGTCGCGCCAGTTGAACAGTTCCTGCTTGACCTGGTTCTCGACGATCTCGCGGCGCTCCTCGATGATGAAGATTTCCTCGAGGCCGACGGCGAATTCGCGCACGCCCTGCGGCTCCAGCGGCCAGGGCATGCCGATCTTGTAAAGCCGCAAGCCGATCTTGGCGGCGACTTCCGGCGTCACGCCCGAGTTCGCGCAGCGCCTGCCGGATATCCTCGTAGCTCTTGCCGGAGGCCATGATGCCGAAGCGGGCGTTCGGCGAATCCATGGTGATGCGGTTGACCTTGTTGGCGCGGGCGAACGCGATCGCCGCGAAGCCCTTGTAGTCCTGCAGGCGCCGGTCCTGGTCGTAGCGGTCGTCGGGCCAGCGCAGATTGAGGCCGCCCGGCGGCATCTCGAAATCGGTCGGGATGATGAAGGGTTTCATCTCGTCGGTGAGATCGATCTCCGCCGTGGTCTCCACGGTCTCGGTGATCACCTTCATGCCGACCCAGCAGCCGGAATAGCGCGACATCGCGATCCCGAGCAGGCCCATCTCGATCATTTCGTGGATGCTGGAGGGATAGAGATAGGGCATCAGCGCCGAGATGAAGGCATGGTCGGACTGATGCGGCACGGTGGAGGATTTCGCGCCGTGGTCGTCGCCGGCCAGACACAGCACGCCGCCGTTCTTCGCCGAGCCCGCGGCGTTGCCGTGGCGGAACACGTCGCCGCAGCGGTCGACGCCGGGGCCCTTGCCGTACCAGATGCCGACCACGCCGTCGTGCCTGGCGCCGGGCGAGAGGTTGAGCTGCTGCGAACCCCAGATCGCGGTGGCAGCCAGGTCCTCGTTCACGCCGGGCTGGAACTTGATGTTGTACTGTTCGAGATGTTTTCGGGCGGCGAACAGTTGCTGGTCGTAACCGCCGAGCGGCGAGCCGCGATAGCCACTGACAAAACCTGCGGTGTTGAGGCCGCTGGCGCGGTCGCGGCGGATCTGCGCCATCGGCAGGCGAACCAGCGCCTGGATCCCGGTCAGGAAGACATGGCCGGAGCCTTGGGTGTATTTCTGGTCGAGACTGATCGGACCCTGGTTGATTCCCATTCCACCCTCTTGCGCCCTCAAACGGCGGTTCGCCGCGGCGGCTGTTTTTACCTAGCCATTCAACCCGTTGGAACAAGGCTGCGAGCTTGGTCCGAAATCCGAACCTCGCCAGTCTATGTCGATTTTTGGAGGCCGGCGCATCACAAATCTCGGCAAGGGAGTTCCGTGTTCTCGAATCGCAATTTCATGCCCGAAAACGCCGCCACCCTTTTCGCTTTGTGTCGCGGTGCGCGCCGGGCGCGAAACGACCTGACGCGCTCGCCCGTGTGTTTTCGCGCTATACTGCCGTCCAGGGAGAGACAAATTGGTGCAGGGACGGCATTGCGCAATGCGGGCGATTCTCGCTGGTCTGCTTTTGTGCACCGCATTCAGCCTTGGCGGGGCGCGAGCCGAGCCCTCGGCGGAGACGATCGCGCGCGGCCAGGCGCTCACGGTCGCCGCCGATTGCGCGAGCTGCCATACCGCCGATCCCGCAAAACCGTTCGCCGGGGGAAAACGGATCGAGACCCCCTTTGGCGGCATCTATTCGCCGAACCTGACGCCGGATCGCGATACCGGGATCGGCGCCTGGAGCGACGACGAATTCTATCGCGCGCTCCGCTACGGCGTGGCGCCTGACGGCTCGCGCTATTACCCGGCATTCCCCTATCCCTATTTCACGAAACTCACCCGCCAGGACCTGCTGGCGATCCGGGCCTATCTTGCGACGCTTGCCCCCTTCCGCAACACGCGCCCGCCGCCGCAATTGCGCTGGCCGCTGAATTACCGCGTGGTGATGCGGGTCTGGAATTTGCTGTTCTTCCGGCCCGGCATAGTCGAGCCGAACCAGCAGAAAAGCGCGGAATGGAATCGCGGCCGTTATCTGGTCAAGGGTGCCGCGCATTGCGGCGCCTGTCACACGCCGAAAAACATCTTCGGCGCCGACAAGCGCGGCCGTAGCCTTGGCGGCGGATCGATCGACGGCTGGTTCGCGCCACGCCTCGACGAGGCCGCGCGCAGCGGCCTGAAATCCTGGAGCGTCGACGACATCGTCGAATACCTTGCGAGCGGCCGCAACGGCAGGAGCCACGCCGGCGGGCTGATGGCGGAAGTCGTGGTCCATTCGACCTCGCAAATGAGCGACGCCGATCGCCGCGCGATCGCGGTGTATCTCAAGGATCTGCCGGCAGGCGCGCCGGAACCGGCGGTCGCCCCGCCGCCGCAAGCGGAGATGACCGCTGGCAAAGCGATCTATGACCATGCCTGCATCGCCTGCCATGAAGCGGACGGCAGCGGCACGCCGCGAATCTATCCGCCGCTGCCCGGCAACGCCAATCTGCAGTCCGCCGATCCCGCAAGCACGCTGCGCATCATCCTCGACGGCGCGCAGACGGTGACGACGCCGCGCGCGCCCAATGCCGGATCGATGCCGGCCTACGCCAAAGAGCTCTCCGATCAGGAGATCGCCGATGTCACCAATTACATCCGCAATTCCTGGGGCAATGCGGCCCCCCTGGTGACGCCGGCCGAGGTCGCCAAGGCGCGGCCGTAACGTCGTCATTCCGGGATGGTCCGAAGGACCAGACCCGGAATCTCGAGATTCCGGGTTCGCGTCTTCGACGCGCCCCGGAATGACGACCACCTGACATGAGGTTTGCTTTCCCCGGTGTTCCGCGCAGCAGGCAATTGCCCGCTGCGCTTCTATTTGCGCTAGCTGAACATCTTGTTCAGCTCGCCGCCGGCATAACCCTTGCCGAGCTCGGTGAAGGTTCCCTGCTCGGCGATCTCGCGCGCCGCGCGCATGAATCCGCCCCAGGCGGCGCGCGCCAGCGAACCGCCGACGCTGATGCGGCGAACGCCGAGATCGGCAACTTCCGCCACCGACAGGCCGGGCCACCCGAGCAAGAGATTGACCGGCTTCGGATGCACCGCCTTCACGACCGCCGCGATCTGCTCCTTGGTGCGGATGCCCGGCGCGTACAGGCAGTCGGCGCCCGCTTCCGCATAGGCCTGCAGCCGGTCGATCACCATGTTCAGATCGGCCTGCCCGACCAGAAAGCCTTCGCAGCGGCCGACCAACAATACGCCGCCATGATGGGCATCGATCGCGGCCCGCGCCGCCTTGATGCGCTCGATCGCGAAGGCGCGCTCGTAAAGCGGTTTTGCCTTGTCGCCGGTCGAATCCTCGATCGACAGCCCGGCCACGCCGGTCGCGACCGCGCGCGCGACATTGGCGGCGACCTCCTCCGCCTCGTGCGCGAAGCCGCCCTCGAAATCGGCATTGACGGGCAGATCGACGGCGTCGCACAGCGCGGTGAGATGGTCGCAGACTTCATCGAGCGTGACGTGATTATCGGCCTTGCCGATCGACCAGGCAAAGCCGGCGCTGGTGGAGGCGAGCGCCTTGAAGCCGATATGCTGCAGCGCCCGCGCGCTGCCGACATCGCAGGGATTTGGGATCACGAAACATCCGGCTTCGTGCATTTTCCGGAATGTGGCGCGCTTGTCCGCCGTGGTCACTGACATGATCATCTCCCTGCTGTACCGGTTGCGCGACGATAGCCACGTGACGCGCAAGACGCTAGCGCGCGGCGTGCACGGCGAGGCTGTCCTTCGGCGCCTGCTCGCGTTCGTTCATGCCGTAATCGCGGATCACGCCGGCGATGCGCAGCCGGTAGTTTTCGAAAATCGTCGCACGGCCCTTGCCCTGGCTTTTGCGATGCTGCGGCACATTGCGCCAAGCTGCGACCGCGGCTTCATCGCGGAAAAACGACAGCGACAGGATCTTGCCTTTCTCGGTCAGGCTTTCGAACCGCTCGATGGAAATGAAGCCGTCGATGGTTTCGAGGATCGGCCTGAGTTCGGCCGCCAGATCGAGATATTCCTGTTTATGCTCCGGCCTGGGCCGGACTTCGAAGATCACGGCTATCATTCACGTCTCCTTTGCGCCTTCCGGGCCACTATAATGTCACCTTGCGCAAGAATGTTCGCTCCTCCGCCAGAATGAATTTGTTTTGCTCGGCGAAATCAAAATTGGCCATGCCCTCCTGGTCGGCGCGAAGCCGCGCGCGATAGCTTTCGTAGGCCGCGAGATTTTCGAAGGAAATCAGCGCGAACGCGATGTTGTTGGTGCCCTCATGCGGCATCCAGTAGCCCACGAGATCGCCGCCGCATTTCGGGATAATGGTGAGCCAGCGCCTGGCGTATTGCTCGAACATCGCGCGCTTGAACGGATCGAGCTGGTAGCGGATGAAAACGGTGACGGCCACGGGAACCTCCGATGCTTGTGCCGCGCCAAAGCCTGCCGTCATTGCGAGCGCAAGCGAAGCAATCCATGGCTCAAAGAAAGCTGGATTGCTTCGTCGCTTGCGCTCCTCGCAATGACGAGCCAGAGCTTTGGACAATAACCGCTTGATCGACGTCGATGCTTCGGCTATCATCGAACTATGAAAGCAGGTCCCGATATCGCCATGGTCGCCTCGCTGGTCGGCGATCCCGCCCGCGCCAACATGCTGACGGCGCTGATGACCGGCCGCGCGCTGACCGCGAGCGAGCTCGCGCACCAGGCCGGCGTCACGCCGCAGACCGCGAGTTCGCATCTGTCCAAGCTCGAGGCCGGCGGCCTGATCGAGCCGGAAAAGCAGGGCCGCCACCGCTACTACCGCCTCAGCGATCCCGATGTCGCCGGCGTGCTCGAGGGCCTCGCGGGCCTCGCCGCGCGCGCCGGTCACATGCGCGTGCGCACCGGGCCGAAGGATCCGGCGCTGCGCCGCGCGCGGATCTGCTACGACCATCTCGCCGGCGATCTCGGCGTGCAGATGCTCGACAGCATGAGGAAGCAGCGGCTGGTGCGGCAGAAGAAGCAGGACATCGAGCTGACCGCCGAGGGCGAGCGCTTCCTGGCAAGATGCTTTGCAGATCATCGGCTGAAACGCTGGCCCATCCGCGCCGCCCGGTGTGCAAGGCCTGTCTCGACTGGAGCGAGCGGCGCCATCATCTCGCGGGCACGCTGGGGGCGGCGATCATGACGCGGTTCACCGAACTGAAATGGGCCGCGCGCGACGCCGCGCCCGGCAGCCGCGTCGTCAATTTCAGCCGCAACGGCGAGAAGCGGTTCGCGGCGCTGTTCGGCAGAGGCGAATAGCGCGCGTGCCTCGCCCCGTTTGCGGGACGGAACGGGCACACGCGTGCCGGCGTGAAATCAATGAGGGCGGAAATGCCCTCGCGCAACCGGCCCTACCACCAGTGCCGGCGATGCCAATGACGGTGGCGCCAACCCCAATGGCGGTGGCGCCAGCCCCAGTGACGGTGATGGTGCCAGCCCCAGTGCACCTGCTCGGGCTTCAGATGCGCAACCTCGGCCTCCGACGTCACCGCGGGATGAACATCCTGATTCGCCGGCGGCGGTTGTTCACCTCCGGCCAGCGGCTGCGGCGACAGCGGCGCGGCCTGCGCGCTTGCTGTCAAGGCGGCGGCTCCGGCGGCAACTCCAACGGCGAGTTTCAGAAAATGACGGCGTTCCATGACATCTCCCTCTTCCTGGGTGGCAAGTGATGCGGGGAGAGTGTGAATCCGTCGAGATGAATGGCCGCTGAATTACGCGTTCAGGTGCGTCGCGCACAAAATATTTCCGTCATCCCGGCGAACGCCGGAAAATTACGCAGTCGTCATTCCGGGGCAGCCCGCAGGGCTGAACCCGGAATCCAGAGATAATGTGGCACGAGATTCCGGGTTCGCGCTTCGCGCGCTCCGGAATGACGGCCCACCTCACCCCGCCCGGAACGCTTCCGCCAGCACAAGAAGCTCGCGCGTGCGCGTCACCTCCGGCCAGTCGCGGTTGAAGTCCGCGATCAGCCGCTTCAGATCCTCGCCCTTCATGGCGCGGTCGAGCGCGCCCTCATCGGCGAACTCGTACATCGCCTCATGCAGCGAGGGATCGGTGACGCTCCAGAACCGCCACGCCTTCTTAACCCCGAACGATTTTGCCGCGTCTGGCAGATGCTCGCGGCTGTACCACTCGTCGAACGCCTTGCGTTTTGAGGGATCGGCGACGGTGGCGCGGACGACGAAATAGGCTAGAGGCATTGGCTTTCTCCCGGTGAATTTTCTCTTTTGTCATTCCGGGGCATCGCGCAGCGATGAACCCGGAATCTAGAGATTATAGGCGCGAGATTCCGGGTTCGCGCTAGCGCGCGACCCGGAATGACGGGGCAAAAATGATATCCCAACGCGAGCCCTAAACCCATCCGCCGCGTACCAGAACGGCCACCCCGCCCTCAGAATGTAAACTGCTTGCCGACGGCGGTGGGCGCAAGCGCATCCGGAAACGCCTTCGCCAGCGCCGTCATGGCGCGCCAGCCGGTGCAATGACCGGCGGCGATGGTCTTGATGCCGAACTCCTTCAGCCCGTCCACCGTCTGCGGAATGATCGCTTCGTTCGGGCCGGACAGATGCAGGCCGCCCATGACCGCATGGATCGGAATATCCGGGAATGTGGCGCGTGCGTGCCTGCACACATTGACGATGCCGGCATGCGAGCAGGCCGACAGCACCACGAGGCCCTTCCCCGCGACGTTCACCGCAAGCCAGCGCTCGTCCATCAAAAGCTCATCCGGCTCCCAGCCGCCGGCCGTCCGCTTCACCTGTCCGGGATAGCCGCGTTCGAAGCCCGACACCCGCGGGATTTCGCCGCTCACATAAAACAGTCCGCCGAGCAGCGTCTGCGGCTCCGTGGTCACGACCATGTCGGCACCGAAATCCGAAAGCTCGACGACGCTCGGCACATCGTCCATCCGGCGCACCGAGCCGTTGGCCTGGCGGACGCCGCGCGTCACGAACATGCCGGGATGCGCATAGAACGGCACCTTGCGGCCGCCACTGCGTCCGCGGATCATGCCGAGCGCCAGCAGCATCGCGCCGGAATGGTCCCAGTGGCCGTGCGACAGCACGATGCTCTCGACCACGCCGAGATCGACGCCGAGCCGCGTGACATTGCGCTCGAAGGCGTAGTCCTCCGGGCCGGTATCGAACAGCACGGCATGGCTCTTGCCGCCGCTGTGAACGGTGACAAGGCATGACAGGCCATGCACCGCGCAGCACAGGCAGCGTGCCGAACTGGTGATGCCACGCCGGCCGATGAAGGCCGACTCGCTTTCGACGAAGGGCGGGTTCGACGACAGCATGTCGGTCGCATTGTCGACCAGGATGCGGATTTCGACTTCGGTCGGCAGCAGCGATCACGGACATGCAATGTTCTCACAACGGCAAATTATCGTGCTTCTTCATCGGCATCTCGACATGCTTGTCCCTCAGCATGGCGAGCGCCCGGGCGATGCGCCGCCTTGTCGAGTGCGGCATGATGACGTCGTCGATATAGCCGCGCTCGGCGGCGATGAAGGGCGACAGGAAGCGGTCCTCGTACTCCTTGGTGCGCGCGGCGATCTTGTCGGTGTCGCCGATATCGCGGCGGAAGATGATCTCGACCGCACCCTTGGCGCCCATCACCGCGATCTGCGCGGTCGGCCAGGCGTAGTTCATGTCGGCGCCGATTTCCTTGGACGCCATCACGTCGAACGCGCCGCCATAGGCCTTGCGCGTGATCACCGTGACCAGCGGCACCGTGCATTGCGAATAGGCGAACAGCAGTTTCGCGCCATGCTTGATCAGCCCGCCATATTCCTGCGCGGTGCCCGGCAGGAAGCCGGGCACGTCGACGAAGGTGACGATCGGAATGTTGAAGGCGTCGCAGAAGCGGACAAAACGCGCGGCCTTCCGTGAGGCATCGCTGTCGAGCACGCCCGCCAGCACCATCGGCTGGTTGGCGACGAAGCCGACGGTGCGGCCGGCGATGCGGCCGAAGCCGGTGACGATGTTCTTGGCGAACATCTCGGACAATCTCGAAGAAGTCGCCCTCGTCCACGACCTTCAGGATCAGTTCCTTCATGTCGTAGGGCTTGTTCGGATTGTCGGGGATCAGCGTGTCCAGCGACATGTCGACGCGCCCGATGTCGTCGAAGCTCGGCCATTCCGGCACGCCGTCGGTGTTGTTGGAGGGCAGGAAGTCGATCAGCCGGCGCATCTGCAGCAGCGTCTCGACGTCGTTCTCGAAGGCGCCGTCGGCGATCGAGGAGCGCGTGGCGTGCACGCGAGGCGCCGCCGAGTTCTTCGGCCGTGACCACCTCGTTGGTGACGGTCTTCACCACGTCGGGGCCGGTGACGAACATGTAGCTGGTGTTCTTCACCATGAAGATGAAGTCGGTCATGGCGGGCGAATAGACGTCGCCGCCGGCGCAGGGCCCCATGATGACGGAGATCTGCGGGATCACGCCGGAGGCGATGACGTTGCGGCGGAACACGTAGGAATAGCCCGCGAGCGCCGCGACGCCTTCCTGGATGCGCGCGCCGCCGGCGTCATAGAGCCCGATGATCGGCGCCCTCGCCTTCATCGCCATGTCCTGGATCTTGACGATCTTCTGCGCGTGGGTCTCCGACAGCGAGCCGCCGAACACGGTAAAATCCTTGGCGAAGACAAAGGTCTTGCGGCCGTTGACGGTGCCCCAGCCGGTGACGACGCCGTCGCCCGGCACCTTGGTCTTCTCCATGCCGAATTCGGTCGAGCGGTGCTCGACGAACATGTCGAATTCCTCGAACGAGCCCTTGTCGAGCAGAAGCTCGATGCGCTCCCGCGCGGTCAGTTTGCCGCGGGCGTGCTGCGCCTCGATGCGCTTTTCGCCGCCGCCGAGCTTGGCGCCGGCGCGCCGTTCCTCAAGGGTGTCCAGGATGTCCTTCATTGGCGCCCGCCCGCGTTTGCCGTCAGATTTGGACGGGTTCTAACACGGCATTTTGCCGGCGGGAAACGCCCTTCCGGCATCTGGCACCGCCGTGGCGCAGCCGCAGATATATCCGGGACCCAACGGAGGCGACGACATGACCGATACCGCAACCACGGAGACCCAGGCGCCGCGTCACCGGCGGACTGCGCACGCTGCTCCGGCTGGAGGGGCTGGCGCTGTTTGCGGGCATGACGCTGCTGTACGCGGTCTGGGGCGGATCGTGGTGGGTCTTTGCCATCCTGTTCCTGGCGCCCGATCTGAGCTTTGCCGGCTATCTCGCCGGCCCGCGGGCCGGCGCTATCGTCTACAACGCCGCGCACAGCTATCTGGCGCCGATGGTGCTGATGGTCGCCGGCTTTGCGCTGGCGTCGCCGCTGGTGCTTTCGATCGCGATGATCTGGCTGGCGCATATCGGCATCGACCGCGCGCTCGGCTACGGCCTGAAATACTCGGCCGGTTTTGGCTTCACCCATCTCGGCCGCATCGGCAAGGAGCGGCTGATCCCGTCTTGCTGTGCCATTGTGTCAGTGCAGCACAATCAAACTGTCGTCGCCCGCCGGGCGATGACAGCGATGCTTGTTTCATCCGTCAGCGGCAATGACGAACTCTCCTACGCCTCGCCGTCCCCGAACGGCGGCTCCTTGCCGGGCGGCACGGTCTGCCTCCGCCATCGCCAGCAGCATCGCCACCATGACGTAGTTGCCGGCCACCGCCGTCAGATCGACGATCTGCTGATCGTTGAACACCTGCTTCGCCCGCGCGTAGGTTTGGTCCGAAACTTTTCGCGTCGTCGTCAGCTCGGTGACGAAGTCGTACACCGCGGCCTCGTCCTCGGCCATCGTCGACGGCCGCTGATTGGCTTTCAGCCCGGCGATGATACGGCCGACGAAGTCCCGCCTTCGCCGCCAGCGGCGCATGCGCGTACCATTCGACCTGCGAGCGCCATTGCCGGCGATGATCAGAATCGCAAATTCGTTGAGCCTGGTCGGGACCGAAGTTTCCCAGCGCAGGTAATGAAACAGATCGAACAGCCGCTGGCCCAGCACCGGGCTGCGCAGCATCGCATTGTAGGGACCGCCGATGCCGATGCTGGAGACCTTCACGATCTGCTCGCCGAGACCGTACCAGTACTTTGCATGGGGTTGTTTTCGTGATTCTGCGCCGGGGCTGTCGGCCCGACAGGCGCACGAGATCGTCAGCGCTTTGCGTTTTTTGCTGAATCAATTCAACTCCAACCCATATGCTTCGTCCAGCCACCTCATCCGTGCCAGCCGGCGGCGGTCGGGCCGGTCAGGACTGCGCACCGGGGTTGTATTCGGCGGCGGCGCCTGCTCGCGCGGTCTCCTCCGGCAGCTTCTCGCCGTGCACGGCGATCGGCTTGCCGATCCAGAGCGGATCGGCAAGATGATCCCGCCGCGGATTGGTCGTGTTCGGATGGACCAGGACGCTCAACGAGCCGTGGTTCAGCATCAGCCACGGCACCAGCGCCGGAAACACCTCGTTGGCAAAGGCCACTTGATACATCGCCTGATCGTGCGGCCCGACCCTGGCGTCATGCCAGCGCCCGAGCGTGACGGAAAAACGCTCGTCGATCCATGCCCGCAGCCGTTCGGCCTCGGCGCGCGTCGTCGCCGGATCGTAATAGACGTGGGCGTGGAAGCTTGCGATCTCGTCCAGCGCGCGCGGCGTGTCACCCTCCGGCACATCGGTCATCTCGGCCACCTTCCGGATCAGATTCCGCCGATATCGGCGAGGCATTGTTGCGTGATCGCCATGCGATCGGCAATATGCCGCGGCTCCTGACAATCCATGTTGAGCGCGAACACCGTCCGGGCCTCGCCCTTCTCGGCCCAGCCCACCATCCAGCCCAGCGACGGCTTGCCGGCTTCCGCGCCAAGCAGACCGCTCTTGGCGCGGATGATGGCGTCGCCGACCCTGGTGACCGGCAATATATCGCGCACCAGATCCTGGCTGCGTTTCGACACCGGCAAGGCGCCGCGCCGCAGCCGGTCGACGAAATCGACCTGCTGCACCGGATCGATGCGTAAATTGCCGTAGGAGCCGAACTGGTCGATGCCGCCGCCGATATCGCGGTTGCCGTATTGAAGAGATCGACGTATTTCTGCATCCGTGCCTCGCCGATACGCCGCGCGATCTCCTGATAGACCGGCGCCGCGGATACAGCGATCGCCGTGCGCATGGTGTGATCCTTGTTCCAGGCCTCGATGCTTCTGACGACGCCGTCCCATTTGAAGACGTCCTTGTCGGGATCGCCGACCACGCCGGTCTCCAGCGCGATGACCGAATTCGGGATCTTGAAGGTGGAGGCCGGCAGCCTGGCCTCGCCCGACCTGTTCTTGTCGCTGGCGATGACGAGGTAGTCGTCGACCTTGTAGCCGACGAAGGTTCCGACCGTGCCCACGTCGAGAAAATGCCTGGCCAGGCCCTTGCCAAATCTCGCTGCGCTGGGGAGCTACGTCGGCAAGGCTTCGCGACGGCAACAAGCCTGCTGCGGCAAGAAGGCCGAGCGCATGGCGGCGATTTCTGGTCGGCACTATCCGATGTGGGAAAGGCGACGGCGGCGACAATTCTGACGACATCGTGGTAAAACGATGACATCGGG
>CAWGSB010000022.1:0-93646 GCA_963825105.1 uncultured Alphaproteobacteria bacterium | reverse complement strand
CAACCGGACGGGACGACCTCGGCTTGCAGCAACGGCAGGACAACGTGGCCGCCGCCGAACACCAGCGAACCCACGCGGTAGAAAGTGTCGAACAGCCGAACATCGGGATTGCCGGTGGTCGCCGCCAGAATTGGCAGTCCCGCCAGCAGCACGGCAAAGATCGCGAGCGCCACGATGGCGCTGGCCCGGCTGGCCGGCAGCTTCAATCTCGCCTGACCGGTCGGCGCTTCTCCCCGCAGCAACGCAAAGCCGATCGCAGCGCCGAGCACGATGGCGCCGATTTGCCCCCACGCGGAAGGGATCGCCAGCGCGATCACCGCCGCCAATACCGCCAGGCTGGCGCGTTCGCGGTCAGGCGCGAGGGTCCGTGCCATGCCGAGGATGGCCAGCGCCACGACGGCCACCGCGGCGACCTTCAACCCGTGCAGCCAGCCGCTCCCGAGCGCCGCGCCGGATGAGGAAAGTCCATAGGCGAAAAGCACCAGCGCGATCGCCGACGGAAGCGTGAAGCCGGCCCAGGCGGCCAATGCGCCTAAATAGCCAGCCCGCAACAGGCCGATCGAAATCCCGACCTGGCTGGAGGCCGGACCGGGCAGGAACTGGCACAGCGCAACGAGATCGGCGTAGGTCTGTTCATCCAGCCATTTGCGGCGTTCGACGAACTCGTTGCGGTAATAGCCGAGATGGGCGACGGGACCGCCGAAGGACGTCAGGCCCAGTTTCAGAAAGGCCGCGAACACCTCGCCCGCGCGGCCCTCGGCAGCATAGCTGTTCATGTCGCAGGACCGGCAACGGACATCGGCAGATTTCGTGTGCCGCCGCGTGCTGCAGAACAGGCAGCCGGATGAAGCCCGTGAGCAGATCGTCGAATTTCATCGTTCAGGTTCATGTGACCAGGCCCCGGCATCGCCTGACGATATCGGGAACCGATACTGTAGCCAAGCGATCGACAGCGGAAAGCGCAACCTGGTCGGGGGAGCGCACGCGCGGAGGGGAGGACCGCCGACAATATTGTGGCGCCCGGCGCGGTTGAGCCGACGCCGTTCCGCCGCTAGCGTGCAGCCACGACGGGGCTGGCGGGGAAAATGGCCGGGGAATTACCGAAAGCAGAACCGCAAGGCGAGGCGGCGGACATTCCGCTGTTGCGCATCGAGGCGGTGGTGAAAAAATTCGGCGGCTTCCGGGCGGTGGACCGGCTGTCGCTCGACATCCGGGCCGGGGAGTTTTTCGCGCTGCTCGGTCCGAGCGGCTGCGGCAAGACCACGCTGTTGCGGATGATCGCCGGGTTCGAGACGCCGGACGAGGGCCGCATCCTGCTCGACGGCAGGGACATCGCGCAGGTCCTGCCGCACCAGCGCCCGGTCAACATGATGTTCCAGAACTACGCGCTGTTTCCGCATCTCACCGTGCGCGACAACATCGCCTTCGGCCTGAAGCGCGCCGGCATGGCGCGCGCGGAGATCGACGCCCGCGTGGCCGAGATGGTGGCGCTGGTCAGGCTCGAGGGGCTGGAGAAGCGCAAGCCCGATCAGCTCTCCGGCGGCCAGAAGCAGCGCGTGGCGCTGGCGCGCTCGCTGGCGCGCCGCCCGCGGCTGCTGCTGCTCGACGAGCCGCTCGCCGCGCTCGACAAGAAGCTGCGCGAGAGCACCCGGCTCGAACTGGTGGAATTGCAGCGCCGGCTCGGCATGACCTTCGTCATCGTCACCCACGATCAGGAAGAGGCGATGACGGTCGCCGACCGGATCGGCGTGATGGACGCCGGCCGGCTCGAACAGGTCGCACGCCCGCGCGAGCTGTACGAGGCGCCCGCCTCGCGCTGGGTCGCCGAGTTCGTCGGCGACGTCAATATCTTCGAGGGACGAGCTCGAAGTCGCGCGAGGCGAGCCGGCTGATGATTTCGACCCGGGACGCCGGAACCATCGCGGTGGCGGAGCCGCGCCAGCCGGTCGCCAAATCGCTCCTCTGCGTCGCGATCCGCCCCGAGAAGGTAAAACTGTCGCGCCGCGGCCCGGTGCCCGACGCGGTCAATGCGCATGCGATCAACCGGCTGGAAGGCGTCGTGACCGATGTCAGCTATCTCGGCGGCGTCACCAGCTACAAGGTGAAGCTCGATTCCGGCGCGGTGCTGCGCTCGTCGATGGCGAACACGGCGCGGATCGATATCGACGCCTACGCCGCGAGCCAGCGCGTGGTGGCCTGGTTCACCCCCGACGATTGCGTGGTGCTGGAACAATGAGCGCGCCCCGCATCTTCACCCGCCCGGCGCGGCTGGCCGCGATCGCGCCCTATCTGTGGATGCTGCTGTTCTTCCTGGTGCCGTTCGGCTTCGTCCTGAAGATCAGCCTGTCGCAGACCGCGATCGCGCAGCCGCCCTATCTGCCGGTGTTCGACCTGACGCAAGGTTTTGCCGCGATCAAGGCCGCGGCGGCCGGGCTGTCGCTGGATAATTTCCGGCTGCTGGTCTCCGACAATCTTTATGCCTTCTCCTATCTGCGCAGCCTCGTCGTCGCCGCGGTCTCGACCTCGATCCTTTTGGTGATCGGCTATCCCGTCGCCTACGGCATGGCGCGTCTGCCGAAGCGCTGGCAGGGGATCGCGATGATGCTGGTCATCGTGCCCTTCTGGACCTCGTTTCTGATCCGCATCTATGCCTGGATCAACATCCTGCAGCATGACGGCCTGCTCAACAAAATCCTGCTGGCGCTGCATCTGGTCTCTGCGCCGGTGGTCTGGCTCTCCACCGACAGCGCGATGTATCTCGGCATCGTCTATTCCTATCTGCCGTTCATGATCCTGCCGCTCTATGCGACGCTGGCCAAGATGGAGCCGGCGCTGCTGGAGGCGGCCGCCGATCTCGGTAGCTCGCCGCGAAGCGCGTTCTGGCTGGTGACGTTCCCGCTGTCGTTGCCGGGCGTCGGCGCCGGCGTCCTGCTGTGCTTCATCCCGATCGTCGGCGAATTCGTGATTCCCGATCTGCTGGCCGGCTCCCGGTCGCTGATGATCGGCCAGACCCTGTGGCTGGAATTCTTCACCAACAAGGACTGGCCGGTGGCCTCCGCCGTCGCCGTCGTGTTGCTGGTGCTGCTGGTGGCGCCGCTGATCCTGTACGACCGGCTGCAGCGCCGCCAGCTGGAGCGCGCGTGATGGCGTCGCGATGCGGCATCGACAGGAGCCCCCTCCCGCCCTCCCCCGGAACGGAGGCGCCGTGCCGAACCCCGATGCCGCGCTCCACGCTCCTTCAACGCGGTCTCGCTGGCGCTGGGGCTGGCCTTTCTCTACCTGCCGATCGTGATCCTCGTGATCTATTCGTTCAACGCCTCGCGGCTGGTGACGGTGTGGGGCGGCTGGTCGCTGCGCTGGTACCTTGAATTCTTCCAGGACCGCGCCATGCTGGAGGCGGCGCTGATGAGTTTCAAGGTGGCGGCGACCTCGGCCACGATTGCGACGCTGCTCGGCACGCTCACCGCGGTGGCGCTGTCGCGCGGCGAAAGCTTCAAGGGACGCACGCTGTTTTCCGGCATGCTCTATGCGCCGCTGGTGATGCCCGAAGTCATCACCGGGCTTTCGCTGCTGCTCCTGTTCGTCGCGGTCGACGCCGAGCGCGGCTTCTGGACGGTGACAATCGCCCACACCACGCTGACCCTGTGCTTCGTCGCCGTGGTGGTGCAGTCGCGGCTCGGCGCGCTCGATCGCAGCCTCGAGGAGGCCGCGATGGATCTCGGCTGCGGCCCGGCGCGCGCCTTCGTCGCGGTGACGCTGCCGCTGATCGTGCCTGCGATCGCCGCCGGCTGGATGCTGGCCTTCACGCTGTCGCTCGACGATCTCGTGATCGCGAGTTTCACCACCGGCCCCGGCTCGGCGACCTTGCCGATAAGGATCTATTCGGAGGTGCGGCTCGGCGTAAAACCCGAGATCAACGCCATCTGCACGCTGGTGATCGCGCTGATCGCGGTGGTCATCGTGGTGGCGTCGCTGGCCTCGAAACTGGGAAGCGCGCGCGGCGAAAGCGCCGCGCCGCTGTAGTTCTTCGTCATTCCGGGATGGTGCGTCAGCACCAGACCCGGAATCTCGAGATTCCGGGTTCGATGCTTTGCATCGCCCCGGAATGACATTGCCAAGCATCCGCGATCTCGCCGCGCGTTTCGCGCGAGTTTTGCTCTGAACTTCCCGCCCTCCAGTCAGAGGGCGCAGGGAATGCCGGGCGCCCGATGCGCCCGATAGCCGCGTGTGCAATGATAGTGGCAGAACGCACACGCGTTAGTCAGGTCACACCGGAATCACCCGGCATTCCCCGCGCAATGGTTTTAACGGTTTCCTTCGCGCTCTCCCCGGCGACCGGGCTTTCTTGCCACCGTCGCCCGCGGAATGACTTCCGCGAACTTGACGCCAGCGTCGGGGCGTCAGGACCACACGACTTCTCCGTCCGCTTCAAGCGCTCTCGTCTCTAGCACCCTCCGCGTCCACCGCATCCCGCCCCGCGCTCGCGACGATCATGATACGCCCCTTTGTGGGACGGGACGGTGGAGTTATGAAACTGATTTGGGTTTCGGGAAAACAGAAATATTTTTTCAAAAGGGGCTGGACACGTTGAAGCAAGAGATCGCGACTGATTTGCCCGTCGGGCGCGCGCCGCCTGGTTGGTAGTGATCGAACTGGGATTGCACATCAGCCGACGCCCTTGTTGAAGTCGATAACCTCGCTCCAGTCCATCCGCGTATCGACATAGCCGACCGTTCCGCATTCTGTGCAGCGCAGATGGGCGCTGATGTCCTGCCAGTCCCAATCGGGCAAATCCTTCAGCGGCAGCCGGCCGCAATGGCCGCAGAGCCGGCCCTTCTGCGGCCCGACGCAATAGACCAGCACCGACCGGAAGCCCGCGTCCCGATCGACAGGGCCTTTCCAGTAACGCAGCCACCCTGCCGGTTTTCGTCGCCGAGCCATCGGCGCATCAAAGCGCCGCGGAATTTTTGAAGGCAAATGCGGCTAGCCGTTGGGTCCGGAACCGGTGAGAGCCACCGCTGGTCGCGGATGTGGAAAACCGGAGAGGCGACTCACGGCAGCGGCGCCAACGCTGAGCGCCCACAAGGAGCATCATAATGCAACACGCCGTTCAAGGCGTAGACCTATGACAGGCTCCGGGCTTACCCCGCCATTTGTCGTCGTCGAGCGGCAAATTACGTTTGCTGATCCGGCTTACAGGCTGAATGCAATCCGAACGCAGACAGCAACGAGACCCCTAGCATCTACAGTGGCGCACGCTATAGTTGCGCTTAATGTAGGCAGCTGAGACCGAGAAGGAGGACTTGCCGGTTCAGTGCGATCTCACAATTGAAGATCAGCATTTTTCAAAACCATATTGCATCGCACAAATTTCGAATTGGCGTTCGTCGGCATCCGCGAGAGTAAGTGTGTTCTCGCTTAATCACGCCACGAGCGTATTGCTGGAGATTGATTTCATGGCGAATAGTCCGACGGAAGTCATTGAGCGGATCAGTAATGAGTACAAACGACTGCTACCGCTACTGAATTATTTAAGGGTCCGACTGAAGTACGATACTGTCCGTTGGATTAGAACCTACGGAACAAAGGACGACATCGTCTTTTCCACGAGAGTCAAGACGTTTGAGCGTACGTTAGATAAGCTAGTACGAAAGGCGGTTCCTCTAACGAAGCATTCCGATCTCCTCGAAATTGCCCTCTCTGGAGAAGGAACGCTGGACGATCTCATTGGCGTTCGGTTCATCTGCTTCGATGCTTTCCAGATATATCGGCTGGTTTCCTATTTTCTAATAACCGAACGCGTTACCACTTCGGAGAGAACATTCTACATTTCCTCGAAAGCTGATTTGACGCATCCCATTTATCGTTTTCTGCAATCGAACGGGTTCAAGTATATCCAGAAGGAAGGACGTGAGTACGAAGATATCAACTTCATAATTCGTTTCTCCCACCCCATCGATAGGTATTTTGGATCGGGCCGCGAAGAGTTTGCATCGCTTGCTCAAAGGGCGGAAATCGCCTCCGTGGAATGAGAAGCTTGCTGCGGTGAATAAGTTGTTTGATGCTCTTAAAGCCGAACCAGATTTGATTGGCGCAATCTCACAGTTGCCCATTGAGTGTCAGATAGTGACAGCAACTCAACACATCTACAATCGCACTCAACGGCCTCACTACGAATACATTCTTCAGGCCAAAGGCGACGATGAGCCGGGAATTTCCTCTAACGAAATTGCCGATCTGTCCGAGAGATTGGACGTTCTTAAGTTGAATCTTCTCGCAGTGGATCTGAACGTTTTCTCTATCCACAAAAAGTTCGGCATTCGATACGAAGCTCCGTCGAGAATAAATCCCGGCAGCTTGTTTGATTTGGCAGGTCGTTTGCCAGATGACATTTTGGGAGAGAATGCTCGCATCGAAAAGATCAACGTCGGCCTGTTGCCGACTCTAATTGCGAACGAAACAACGACGTTGAAGCGGAGGGCGGTGCTTGATCAGTTTTTCAAGGACATCGCAGTCATCAACAAGAAGATCGAGTACCGCGCCAAAACCAAAGGTGATATCTCCGCGGGAGACGTGCTGCACATCACCGATCTCGAAGCAATAGGGCATCCGGACATCGTGTTCTGGAGCTTTCAGCGCGTCATTGTCTTGATCATCTGCGTGATGCTGGTTTACGTGCACGACGAGGTTGTGTTGGCGGACTTAGTGAAGGGGCTTCGCTTTGGACGACAGTCGCACAAACTAGCCGACCTCGACATAGTGGTTGGTCGAACTCTTCGAAAATTTAGAACACATCGATAACGCCATTCATACAAAGCTGCTGCACGGGGTAGAAAAGATCGCCGGCTGGAAGGACGATTATTTTTCCAAGAACGTGTTCTCAGATCCGCTTATTCAGTGGCGATATGCTTCTTTCATGTACAGCAAACGGGAGTATGACAACGCACTCCAGGAAACGAAAGTAGGCATGGCTGTCTACTCCCAGCTTGAAGATTGGGCGAAAAAGGGGATTCCGATTGATTTCCCCGTTCCGGAACGAGCCCTATTCACAAAACGGAGCGTTGAGTACGAGCTCTGTTCCGAGGTTGCGAAGCTAAAGTTTAGTCCCATTGCCTTTGCCGGAGTGATGGAGCTCTGCAACTGCATCCTTTCGCGCGCCGACGAATGGAACGCAAAGCTCGAAGAAGTTGCTCTTCAAAGTCGCGATTTGAGCGAACGCGCCCGGTGCATCTGCTTTCAGATATTGTTCCGACTGTGCGCTCTTTCAGCTGGGGGACGTGAAGGATCGGTGGTAGGCACTTTGCGCGAAGAATTCAAAGGGCAATTCGACAACATTGACCGTGCACTAGTCCGCAAGGGCGAAAGCGACGTTAAAAATCGAACTTGGTGGCTTCTTGCCAAAAGCGTTATGCAAGATGAAACGGCTCAAGCGCTTCTCAGGCGATTCCACGAGCGTATCGACAATATCGTGCATCATCCGCTCGAACGGAAGCTTTTCGAAAAGGCATGTGCAACGCTGATATCACTTTGGAGACCAGAAGGATCGGAAGTAACAGACCGCAACGACTTCGCTGTCAACGCCTTGAGCCTTCTCAAAGCACAAACTGAACGGATTGCTAGCTCGGATGCCATCAGTCGGGCAGCTGTCGAGCAGTCGATGGTGCTGACGAGCCTTTTCGCCGAGGTGCTTCGAGAGCTGAAGCAAAAAGGGAAAATCGAGACCGATGAAACGATCAAAAAGAAGATTGCGGGTCTGACAGGAGATGCTGTCGAGCATATCTTCATCGATACGGCCGTCGCCGGTTTAAGGAGTCTGCTTGGAATATGAATGGATGGTATGACAAGCCGCGCCCGTAGAACTCGGAGGCCCCCCGGTGTCCTCGCAGGGATTCTGGATTAACGAGAAAATGCATGTGCGCTAGGTTGCCCTAGTTTACATACGGTTATTGAATGCTGCCGAGTCGCCAGTGTGCGGATCTGCTGCAAGGAAGGCTTCGAGCGATGACTGATGACGACGGTATCCCAGAGGACCAACAGGAAGGTCTCGAAGATCTAGGTGAAGCCGGTAGGCAGTACCAGGCCGTAATCAACTCAGCGGATTGGACCGTTGAAACAATTATTCAGCAGATCGACAAAGGAAACATAGAACTAAATCCCGCTTTTCAACGGCGAGAGGCGTGGCAGAATCTGCGTAAAAGCCAATACATCGAATCTCTGATTTTGAACGTCCCCGTTCCACAAGTTGTTTTGGCAGAACGCAAAGACCGTCGCGGGAAATTCATCGTAATTGATGGGAAGCAACGACTGCTGGCTTTAAGGCAATTCCATTCGAAGGACGATATTTTTCCATCTTATCCACTAATGGGCTTGTCGATCAGAACGGATCTGAACGGAGTAACATACGAGCAATTATCTAATGATTTGATGCGGGAGCAAGATCATAACGCCCTCGAAAACAGCACGATTAGAACGGCAGTAATCCGCAACTGGGGTGATGAGACTTTTTCGTACACAGTATTCCTAAGGTTAAATACTGGTAGTGTTCCATTGTCTCCGCAGGAACTTCGCCAAGCCTTGCATCCGGGAGAATTCGTCAAGTTTATTGATGAATACTCGCGCGACAGCGAATTGCTGCACGCGGTTATGGGAATAAAGAAGGCCGATCCGAGAATGCGAGACGCTGAGCTTGTTATTCGCTATTTCGCATTCCGTAATTTTCTTCAGACCTATACGGGAAATTTAAAACCGCTCCTCGATGATACCGCTAAACACTTCAATAGAGTTTGGGAAACTGATCAGAGATTAATTCAACGCCAAACGAAGGATTTTGAATCTGCGATAGCTACTAGCATGAACATTTTTGGGGAAGGTCGCGCCTTCCGTAAATGGAATGGCGCCAGATACGAGCGGCCGATGAATCGCGCCGTCTTTGATGTCATGACTTATTATTTCTCGAGCACAAAAATTTGCAAAGCTGCAGAATCGCAAGCGCCGGACGTTCAAGAAGCCTTTAAATTGTTGTGCGATGATGAGCGGTTTCTGTCGGCAATCGAAGGCACAACAAAATCAATCGATGCTATTTTCACAAGGCTGAAACTTTGGGGAGATGCGTTGCAGAAGATCGGCATCCCTGCGGCTTTACCAAAGTTGGTCAACAACAAGATAGTTCGCGACTAATTACATGGCTAACTCTAGCCGCTTCAAAGCATTGCAAACACGGGTTAGCGAATTGCGAAATCGCTTTCTCCCAGCTAATTTTTCGCAGAGCGGCAATTATTCGCGAACAGAACTTGACAACGCTCGCGCATTTCGGGTCCTCGTGCACGCCGAGATAGAACATTTCTTCGAAGAACGAGCGCTTGATATCGCAGATCGCGCCTTTGATTTGTTCAAAGCAAAAGCGCGCGTTTCACGTCCAATTGTTCATCTTTTGAGCAACATCGTTGGTGACCAACATGGACTTCCGTCCAAATTAGGCACCCAAGTCACTGTGTTAAGTGTTACAGGCAAGGTTGTAGCGCAGTACAAACATGGGATTGCGAAAAACAACGGGATTCGCGTTCCGAATATACTCCAGATTCTCCTTCCCATTGGAGTTTTGGAGGCTGAGATCGATACCGTTTGGCTGTCGACCACTGATGGATTTGGTGCAAAGCGGGGCGCCACCGCGCATAGCTCTTCAATTATGTATACTATTGATCCACAGGATGACTTTCAAACTGTCAATCAGATCATGGCCGGCGTCCGAGATCTCGATGTTTTGCTGAATCAAATCAAACAGAAATTGCGATAGCCACGGAAAGCATGAGGTCACGAAGGCGGAATTCGCCCTCGCCAGTCCGCCCTCCGACCGCGAAACGGAACCGTCAATCCGTCTTCGCGCTCCCCGCCGCCGCCGGCGCAGCCTCCGGCGCCGCCGGTTTCGCCCCGCCGCCCGTAAACCGCTCCAGCACCGAGCGCACCGCATCCCGGGTCTTGCGGTCCTTGACCGCGTCGAGCAGCGGCGCGGATGCCGGCGAGCGGCGGATCAGGCTTTCCGGATCGGGAAAGATCAGGGGATCGTCCCACGGGCCCTGCACCACGAACGGCAGATCGAAGGTCGGCCCGCCGGACGCCGGCGCGTTCAGGCTGGCGACGCCCTTCAAGTCGTATTCGCGCGCGGGCACGGAAGCGGTGCCGGTCAGGGTGAGATGCGCGGCGGGGCCCTCGACGCGGACGTCCTCTGTCGGTGGCGATGCCGTCGGAGAATTTTAAGCTAATGGTCAGCTTGTCGTAGGGCGTCGATGCCCTGCCGGAAATTGCCGCCGCCGGACAACGGCCGTCGCTCCAGCCGCTTCAGGAGCTGCTCGACATTGAAGCCGCGCGATCGCGCCGTCATGGCCGGTCAGGGTGGCGGTGCCGTCGAGCGATTGCGCGAGCCCAAACGGGCTCGAGCCCGAGGCCACCAGCGAGACGTTGAGATTGCCGCGGCCGGACAGTTTGGTGACGCCGAACATTTCGCTGGCGAGCGATTGCAGGTCGACGTCGGTGAACTGGAACTGCGCCTTGACGTCGGCGACCGCGTCCGAGCGCGCGATCCCGAACGAGCCCCTGGCGATGCCGCCATACATCTGCGCTTCGCCGATGGAGAGCGCCAGCGCGCCGCCGCGCAAATTCGCGCCGAGCGCGGTGCGGCCGAGTTTGGTCTTGCCGACCGTCAGCTGCGCCGCCGACAGCCGCATGTCGAGGTCGGTCGTCGACAGCGCGTTGAGGTCGAACAACTGCCGGTTCCAGTCGCGCGCGCCTGACGCGAGCAGGCGGAAGGTGGAGATATAGGGCGTGAAGTCGAGGTTGCCGGCGGCCAGCGTCGCCTGCAGGGTCTGGCGGCCGTTATTGCTGGCGTAGGTCATGACGCCCTCGGCGACGTTGCCGTCGAGTTCGACATTGACATTGGTCAGCGCGACCGACGGCCCGACCAGATTGGCGCGCGCCTTCAGCGCGAAGCGGCCGAACCCGCCGGAGCCCGGCGGCGGCTGGCCGGTCCAGCGCAGCGCGTTGCGCAAGGACGGGCTGTCGACGGTCAGCGTGCCTTCCATCATCATGCTGGTGCGGTCGGAGACGGCGCCGTCGAACGCCAGTTTCAAGGGCGCGCTGGCAAGCCGCGCCTTCAGGCCGGAGCGGTCGCCCGACAAGTGCGGCGACGAAGTCGCTGACGCTGATCGAGCCGTCGACGCGCTCGCCGCGCCAGTCGAACTGCCCGGTCGCGGCGAAGGAGCGCGAGATCGACGGCCAGGCCAGCGACAGGTCGATGTCCCCGAGCGCCTCGGACACGTGATTGGCGGCGTCCTCGTAATCGAGCACGCCGTCCTGGATCCGGATTTCCGAGAACGACACCGGGTTGTCGGCGCCGGGCTTCATGGTGCGCGCGATGGTCTCGATGAACGGCGTCCAGTTGCTCTCGCCATCGGCGTCGCGGACGACATGGATATGCGGACGCAGCATCATGACGTCCGAGATCTCGAACCGCTGCAGCAACAGCGGCAGCAACCGCAAATTCGCGGTCAGCACGTCGACCGAGAGCGCGGGGTCGGCGGTCGCCCCGCCCTTCAGCCCGACGTCATGAAAGGAGACGTAGCTGCCGGGAAACACCGAGACGTCGATGGAACCCTTGATCACCAGATCGAGCCCGGTCACCGCGCGGATCTGCGCCTCGACCGCCGCGCGCAGCGCGTCCCGGTTGAGGAACCAGGAGGTCGCGATCAGGCCGATCAGCACCACGCCGAGAAACGCCGCAACCGGCGTCCCCAGGCGCTTCATTCCCTGGGCCATCGTCAATGACATATCCAAGTCTGGTTAAACCGATGCCGGCTCGGGCCGCTGTTGATCAGGGGGCGGGCAGGGCGCCCCCCATGCCAACCCCTGCAACTTGAAGGGTTTTCTTGACGCTTTCAAGGCCGTCTTCGGGGGTCCTGTCGCCGCGGGCTGACCCACTTTCGTCATGCCCGGCCTTGTCCAACTGCTTTCGTCATGGCCGGGCTCCACATTCGTCATGGCCGGGCGTAGCCGTCCGAAGGACGGCGTCGCTTCCGCTCGCCTATGTCCCGGCCATCTACGCCTTTCTTGCCTGCACCAAAGACGTGGATGCCCGGGACAAGCCCGGGCTTCCCCGAGCCCGCGCCGGCGTTTGGCCGTGGTTGCGAAGTTGATTTCGCTGGTGTCCTGGATCGCCAGTATATGGCGACCTTCTGCCGCCGCCGCCGTGCCTTCGCTCCAGCTTTCGATAACGCGTTCGGTCGTCACCTTGGCATTGCCGAGAAAGCGGTTGAACCGCACCTCCCGGGCGCGACTCCTCTCGCCAGCCGCCGCAGGCAGACATCCTTGCCCGCAACCATGCATTCGATGAGCGCCGCCCCCCTTTATCGAGACGACGATCCCCGAACCGACCCAACGACCAGTCAATCTGCCCCAACATGTCGACACCTCCGCCACCGCCGAAGTGCCGCAATAGAAATCACATGGATTCCCGATTCTGGAATTCCCCTAGCCAGCCCCGAGTCAATCCGTCGCACCAGATCTGTGCATGCCCTAGGGCGAACGCCGGGACCCATACGCCGCGGCCCCCGTTTTGAGAGACGCTGTTGGTTGGCTTTCGTGCAACCAACCAAAGCCTGTGGTTGATGGTGTGGACGGCCCCCTACGGCATCAGTTGTGCCAGAATGAGGTTGTTGAGATCTCAGACAAGGGAGCCGTCCGTGGAACCAGATTATCCGCATTGGAATGGATACGTCGAAGCATATTTTTCAGCTGCACGGGGTTGATGCCGCCGAGCGGCCGGTGCTGCGCAGGAAGCTGCGGCGCAACCAGGTGCTGGCGTTTTTTGCCAAGCTGCCGCCGACTGTGATCGGGATGGAGGCGTGCGGGGCGGCGCATTACTGGGCGCGCGAGTTGCGCAAGCTCGGTCACGAGGTGAAGCTGATGGCGCCGCAGCACGTGAAGCCTTACGTCAAGCGCAACAAGAACGACGGGCGCGATGCCGAGGGATTGTGCGAGGCGATGAGCCGGCCGACGATGCAGTTCGTGCCGGTGAAGAGCGAAGAGCAGCAGGCGGCCCTGATGCTGGCGGGGGTTCGCCAGCAGCTGATCGCAAGGCGCACCCAGCTCAGCAACGCGATCCGCGGCTACGCGGCGGAGTTCGGCCTGAGCGGCAGCCAAGGGGCTCGACAAGATCGAGCCGCTATTGGCTGACATCGCGCAAGACGAGAGCCGTGCCGGCGCTGGCGCGCGAGCTGTTTGCGATGCATGGCCGCGAATACGCGCAGTTGCAGGTCGAGCTGAAGGCGATCGAGGCCAGGCTGATGGCCTGGCACCGCGCCAATGCCGATAGCCGGCGCCTGGCGCAGATTCCAGGGATCGGGCCGATCGGCGCCACGGCGCTGGTGATGAAGACGCCCGATCCGCGCGCGTTCGCCTCCGGCCGGCATTTTGCGGCCTGGATCGGGCTGACGCCGAAGGATCATTCCACCGCCGGCAAGACCCGGCTCGGCAAGATCACCCGCGCCGGCGATGAGATGTTGCGCAGCGTGCTGGTGGCGGGAGCGACCGCCGTGATCCAGCAGGCGACGCAAGGCCGCGGCCGTCCGTCGCCCTGGCTGATCGCCCTGCTGAAGCGCAAGCCGCCGAAACTTGCGGCCGTGGCGCTCGCCAACAAGATCGCCCGCATCGCCTGGAAGCTGATGGTGACGGGCGAGAGTTACGACGGTGCGCGGATGCCTGGTGCATCGGCAGTCGCCGCTTAAGAGATCGGCCGGTCGGCGAGTTCGCCGACCGGCTGAGCCGGAGCTGCAAGAGGAGAGCAGATGGTAGGATCGATCGATCCGAGGTGCGAGACACTCCGTGGGACCCATTGGCCTAAGACAGGTCGTGTGGTTGTTTGGAACTCGCGTCGCGGAAACCATCTTGGCCAGCGGTTCAAACCGACCGCATCAACAGGCCGGACATATGGATGCAAGCGATCCGATCAGACCATCAAAAACTCTTGCGGCACGGGGGCCGTCCACATATGGGTCCCGGCGTTCGCCGGGACGACAGGACGGCCCCCGTCATTGACGCACTGCGAAGATTTCGCCTAATAATCCCCCCATTCGCGCTGGTCCTTAAGCGCCTTTCCTCCATCCAGGTCGCAATTGTCATGAACAAGGTCTACCCCGACGCCAAATCGGCACTCGACGGGCTTTTGAGGGACGGCATGATGATCATGTCCGGCGGTTTTGGCCTCTGCGGCATCGCCGAGACCCTGTCGGACGCGATCCGCGATTCCGGGGTGAAGAACCTGACCGTGGTCTCCAACAATGCCGGCGTCGACGGTATCGGGTTGAGCCGGCTTTTGGAGACGCGGCAGATCAAGAAGATGATCTCGTCCTATGTCGGCGAGAACAAGCTGTTCGCCCAGCAATTCCTCGCCGGCGAGCTGGAGCTGGAATTCGCGCCGCAAGGCACGCTGGCCGAGCGCATCCGCGCCGGCGGCGCGGGAATCCCGGCCTTCTACACCAAGACCGGCGTCGGCACCCTGATCGCCGAGGGCAAGGAAGTGAAGGAATTCGACGGCGAGAAATATCTGATGGAGCGCGGGCTGTTCGGCGACCTCGCCATCGTCCACGCCTGGAAGGGCGATACCGCCGGCAATCTCGTCTACCGCAAGACCGCGCGCAATTTCAACCCGATGATGGCGACCGCCGCCAAGATCACCGTGGCCGAGGTCGAGCATCTCCTGCCCGCCGGCCAGATCGATCCCGACCAGATCCACACCCCCGGCATTTTCGTCAAGCGCATCATTCAGGTCGGCACCGCCAACAAACGCATCGAGCAGCGCACCACCCGCAAACGCGAGGCGGCGGCCGCCGCCGGAGAGGAAGTCTGATGGCCTGGACCCGCGATCAAATGGCAGCGCGCGCCGCGAAGGAACTGCGCGACGGCTATTACGTCAATCTCGGCATCGGCATCCCGACGCTGGTGTCCAACTACATCCCCGACGGCGTCGACGTGGTGCTGCAGAGCGAGAACGGCATGCTCGGCATGGGGCCGTTTCCCTATGAGGGCGAGGAAGACCCCGATCTGATCAACGCCGGCAAGCAGACCGTCACCGAGCTGCCCTCGACCAGCTATTTTTCCTCGGCCAATTCCTTCGGCATGGTGCGCGGCGGGCATATCGATCTCTCCATCCTGGGGGCGATGCAGGTGGCGCAGAACGGCGACCTCGCCAACTGGATGATCCCCGGCAAGATGGTCAAGGGCATGGGCGGCGCGATGGACCTCGTCGCCGGCGTCAAGCGCGTCGTGGTGGTGATGGAGCATTCCGCCAAGGACGGCCCGAAGCTCCTGAAGAAGTGCAACCTGCCGCTGACCGGCGAGCGGGTGGTCGACATGGTGGTGACGGATCTGGCGGTCTTCACCATCGACAAGCACGGCAAGGACGGCATGGCGCTGATCGAACTCGCCGAGGGCGTCACGCTCGACGAGGTGAAGTCGAAGACCGAAGCCGAATTCCGCGTCGCGCTGAAGAACGTGTAGGCGCGGTCAGCGGAGGTGCCTTCGCCCGCTGCGGGCGAGCCCGAAGCGATGACTTGCTCGTGTGTGGCCCATACGCTTCGCGACGCGCGCAAATGCGCGCGCACTCCGAGCTCGTGACGTTTATCGATTTTGCGTTTTCCGACATGAGTCGAATCGGACTTGCGACCTGCAGAGACGTCGAATTTCGGACATTCGCTAACTCTCAGGACGACGGCGATTCTTGTCGACGTCGCGCCCCTCACGCCGTCGCGGTGGCGACATCCTCCAGCCCGCGGTTGCGCGGCTCCACGCCCCAGGCCCACACCACCACGATCTGAACGACCACAAGGCCGATCATCAGCCAGACCACGCCCGGCAGCTGGTAGGATGCCATCAGGGCGCCGACGATGAAGGGCGAGACCACGGTCGCGCCGCGTCCGAGCGTGTTGCAGATGCCGTTGGCGCGCAACCTGATCTCGGTCGGGAACAGTTCCGGCGTATAGACGCCGAACAGGATCGCGGTCTGCACATAGATCGCGACGATCAGCACGAAGCCGACGCTGAGCACGATCGCCGGATCGGACGCCGCGCTGAAGCGGGCATAGATGTAGCCGGTGACGATGGTGACGACCGACGCGCCGATGATGCTCCAGCGCCGTCCGATCGGCGTCGGACAGAT
This sequence comes from uncultured Alphaproteobacteria bacterium, assembly GCA_963825105.1. Classification (GTDB taxonomy): domain Bacteria; phylum Pseudomonadota; class Alphaproteobacteria; order Rhizobiales; family Xanthobacteraceae; genus Bradyrhizobium. The sequence goes on along the minus strand of CAWGSB010000022.1, from coordinate 77,442 downwards.
AGGCGCCGAGCGCGCAGCCGACCAGCGATCCGACCGACAACACCAGCGTATAGGCGAGCGAATTGGCGATGGTCAGCCCCTGGCGCAGGAAGAACTGCGGCAGGAAGATCACGAAGCCGAAGATCAAGGTATTGATCGTGATCAGCACCCAGGAGCCCACGATCATGCGTTGCAGCAGCGGCGGCCTCAGCATGTCGGATGCGGTGACCTGGGCGACCGGAGCCGGCACCACCACCGGCGGCAGCGTTCCGCCGCCGGCGGATTCCTTTTCGATTGCCTGCATCAGGGATTCGGCTTCCGCGGTGCGGCCCTGCGATTCAAGCCAGCGCGGCGATTCCGGAAGGTTCTTGCGCAGATACCAGACGATCAGCGAGCCGATGCCGGCGATGACGAACATCGGACGCCAGCCGAAGGTCGGGATGATGAGATAGCCGAGCAGGGCGGTCACCGGGAACCCGGCCACCACCAGGAACGCCATCATCGACAGCCAGCGCCCGCGCGTCTTCGGCGGAACGAATTCGGTCAGCGTCGAATAGCCGACCACGATTTCGGCGCCAAGGCCGAGGCCCTGCACGAAGCGGCAGGCGATCAGCTGGGTCATATCCTGCGCGAAGGCCGCCGCCAGCGACGCCAGCCCGAAGATCAGGAGATTGATCTGATAGGTGAAGCGCCGCCCGAACTTGTCGCCGACAAATCCGGTGATCAGCGCACCCAGCGTCATGCCGACAAAGGTCAGCGAAATGAATTGCAGATTTTGCGGAACGGTCGAGAATTTGGTCTGGACCGCGGACGCCAGCACGCCGCCGGCGATATAGAGATCGTAGCCGTCGAAAAACATGCCGGCGCCGACCAGCCAGAAAATCCGGTAGTGAAACGATGAGATCGGAAGCCGGTCGAGACGTGCGCCGGCGTTTACTGCATGAGCCATATGAAGTTCCCCCCTGTGTTGCCTTGTTGGCTAATCCGGCTCCGGTCCTTCTCTGGACGCGGAGCCGCCGTCGGTTTTGTTCAGTTCAATCGTCGTTGCGTCGCCGTGTCGCGGTACCAGTCGAACGGCTGGTCACCAGTCGCGACCATCACGCTCTTGATGTTGAAATGGTCGTCGAAGCTTTCGGTGCCGAATTCGCGCCCGACGCCGGAATCGTCGACGCCGCCCCAGGGCGAGGCCGGGTCGAGGCGGTGATGATCGTTGATCCAGACGATGCCGGCCTTGACGGCGGACGGCGAGCCGATGCGCGCGGCCGACGTCGCGGGTGCGGATCGCGGCCGCAAGCCCGAACGGCGAATTATTGGCGAGCCGCAGCGCGTCGGCCTCGTCCTTGAACGGCGTCACCGAGGTGAAGGGTCCGAACACTTCTTCCTGGAAGATGCGCATGTCGGACTTCACGTCCGCGAACACCGTCGGCTCGACGAAGTAGCCGTTCTCATGGCCGGGCACCTTTGCGGCAACGCCGCCGGTGACCAGCCGCGCGCCGTCGTCGCGGCCGAACTGGCAATAGGACAGCACGCGATCGCGCTGCCGCGCCGAGATCACCGGCCCGAGCTGGGTTGCGGGATCGAAGGGATCGCCGATGCGGATGGTTTGCGTCTTCGCCTTCAGCTTCTCGACGAACTCGTCATAGATCGAGGCCTGCACGAGATGGCGCGAGGCGCAGACGCAGGTCTGTCCCGCGCCGATGAAGGCGCCGAACGCGGCGTAGTTGACGGCCTGATCGACATCGAAATCGTCGAACACCATCACCGGCGTCTTGCCGCCGAGCTCCATGGTCTGGTGCGCGAACACTTTCGCCGCCGCGGCGCCGGCGATGCGGCCGGCTTCGGTGCCGCCGGTCAGCACCAGCTTGTTGATGTCGGGGTGTTCGGCGAGCATCCTGCCGGCGCTCTGGCCAAGGCCGAGCACGACATTGAACACGCCGGGCGGCAATCCCGCCTCGGTGAAGATCTGCGCCAGTTTCAGCGTCGTCAGCGGCGTATATTCCGACGGCTTGACGACGGTGACGCAGCCGCTCGCCAGCACCGCCGCCAGCGACTTGCACATGATCATCAGCGGGTGATTGAACGGCGTGCAGTTGGCGACGATGCCGATCGGCGTGCGCAGGGTGTAGTTCAGGTACGAGCCTTCGACCGGGAATGACCGCGTCGCGGCGCGACAGCGCCAGGCCGGCGAAATACCGGAAGAAATCCGGCAGCCGCGACAGCTGCGCGCGGGTCTCGTTGAGCGGGCGGCCGTTGTTGAGCGTCTCCAGCCGGTACAGCTGCTCCAGATTGGCCTCGAACGCGTCCGCCAGCCGGTTGACCAGCCGCGCCCGCGAGCGAATGTCCATGCCGCCCCAGGCGCGGCCTTCGAAGGCTGCGCGCGCGCTCTTCATCGCGCGGTCGATATCGTCAGCGGTCGAATTCGGAATCCGCGCGATCACATCGCCGGTCGCGGGATTGCGGACGTCCAGCATCTCGCCGCGGCCGGCCTCGATCTCGCGGCCGTCGACGAAATTGCCGTGGATCTCGACCTCGGCGGCGGTGGCTTGGCGGAAATATTCAAACGTCTCTCCCTTCGACGATCACCGCGTTGCGCTTGAGCGCCGGCAGCACGCGTTTTTCGGTCTGCGGAATATGCGCCTTGATGATGCGCGCGGCGGCTCGCCCTCGCGCCGCTGCATCGCCTCGATCAGCGCGACGTGCTCGGCCACCAGCTGCGCCGGGTCGTGGCCCCTGACATTGGCGACGCTGACGCGCACCAGGCGGTCGGCCTGTCCGATCAGGTCGCACAGCGCCGCCGCCATGCGGCGGTTGCCCGAGGCATGCGCCAGCGCGGAGTGAAAGGCGCGGTTGTAGGCGATGAAGTCCTCGTGGTTGCCGGCGAAGCGCCTGTATTCGTCGAGCGCCTTCAGCACATCGTCCGGCGCATTCTCGATCGCTTCGGCGACGCAAGCCGGTTCCAGCGCCAGGCGAAACCGCAGCAGGTCGCGCGCATCCGCAAGCGAGATCGGATTGACGCGATAACCCTGGCGCGGCTGCACGGTGACGAGATGCTCGCGCTCCAGCCGCAGCAAGGCCTCGCGCACCGGCTGGCGGCTGACCGCATAGCGCTCGGCGAGCTCCTGCTCGCGCATATCATCGCCTGGCGCCAGACGGCAGGTCAGAATATCAGCGCGCAGGTTTTCGTAGACATTATCGCGCAAAAGCATCGATAATTTCCTTGGATGCGGGCATAACTTTCGCAGCCGTGAAATATCACGTCAAGGGACAAAGGCTTGAAAAGATCTGAATTTTGATTTATCAATTCGCCCGCGCTGACGAACGCCGCTTCCCGAAGCGAGGCGCCTTTGCAACCCTGAAAGAGAGACCGGCATGGATCGACTTTTCGCCGACGGCACGGTCAATGCGGCGCAGTCGGCCAGGGGACCGGCAAGGCGCCGGCGCTTTTCCTGTTTCATTCGCTGCTGTCGGATCGCGCGAGTTTCGACGCCATCGTCCCCGATTGTCGCAGTCGTTCCGGGTGATCGTTCCCGAATTGCCGGGCTTTGGCGGATCCCAGGGCGGTCAGCGGCGGTCTCGCCGCTGTCGCCGACCGAATGGCGGAAGCCGTGAAGGAGGCCGCCGGCGGCGGCGAGACCATCGTGCTCGGCAACGGCTATGGCGGGTTCGTGGCGCTGCAGATGGCCATTCGCCATCCCGGTATCGCGAGCCGGCTCATTCTCGCCGATTGCGGCGCGGCGTTTTCGGAACAGGGCCGCGCAGGCCTTCCGCAACATGGCGGCGGCAGCCAAAGCCAAGGGACTGCAGGCGATCACCGACGTCGCGATGCGCCGGTTGTTCGCGCCGGAATTCCAGGCGCAGCATCCCGACCTGATGCGCGATCGCCGCGAGGCATTCTTGCGAACCGACCCCGAAGTGATTCCATGCGGCCTGCAGCGGCGCTGGCCGAACTCGACCTCCGGCCGGAGCTTGGGCGGTCACGGTGCCCGTCCTGGTGCTGGTCGGCGAACATGACGAAGCGACGCCGCCGCCGATGTCGCACGAATTGGCCGCCTCCTGCCGAACGCGCGTCTTAAGATCATTCCCGGCTGCGCGCACGTCCCGCAGCTGCAATCGCCCGAGCTGTTCCTGGATGCGATCGGCGATTTCCTGCCGGCGCGGTCTGCGGCGAGCTGAGATTCAACTTAACCGTTGCCTGTCAATCGGGCACAGGCGCGATGCCGCGGCGCCTAAAGCAATCTGATCGCGAGCCAGACCGCCGCCCACAGCACCAGCGACATCACCGCGACGAATATGACGACGGCGGCCAATACCCGCAGCAACCCGCCGGTATTGGCGGCGAACGGGGATTCGCTGCGGCCGGCCGGGAACCCGTCGTGGTGGGGAATATGACCGCGGATTCCGAAAATCCAGAGAACAGCGTCCAGAACGAACAGGCCCATTGCTTCGACTCCAATTATCGCTCGATGCATCACCATGTCCGGAACCTGCCGCCGCGCTTTGCGCGAGCGCAAGGTTTCACCTCCGGTCGTCGATTTTTTCCGGCGCGACCGAAATTTCCGATGCACTCTTTGCGCGAGCGCAAATTCGCTTCCCTTCCGCCGGGCTATGAAATCGCGGAACCTGGGGTGCCCGGACGAAGCCCCGACGCGGTTCGATCCATTCGGGGACGGGGCAAATGATGCGGCCAGATCTTGCGGCGTGCTACGGGCAGGAACGGCTGCCCCGCTATACGAGCTATCCGACCGCGCCGCATTTTTCGGCCGCCATCGGTCCCGACACCTACGCCGAATGGCTGAAATCCATTCCGCCGCACGCCACCGCGTCGCTCTATCTGCACGTCCCGTTCTGCCGGTCGATGTGCTGGTATTGCGGCTGTCACACTTCGGTCTCCGGCCGCGACGAGCCCATTGCGGCCTATGCCGCCGCGCTCCGCTGCGAAATCGACCAGATATCGAGACAGATCGACCGCCGCATCAAGGTCGACCACATCCACTTCGGCGGCGGAACGCCGACGATCATGGCGCCCGAGACCTTCACGGATCTGATCGGATCGATCAGGCACGCCTTCTTCGTGCTTCCCTCGGCCGAGATCGCCATCGAGATCGACCCGCGTACCCTGACCGATCCGATGATCGACGCGCTCGCCCTTGGCGGCGTGAACCGGGCGAGCCTCGGCGTGCAGAGCTTCGATTCCACCGTGCAGCGCGCCATCAACCGGGTGCAAAGTTTCGAGCAGACCGCCGCCGCGACCAAGGGCCTGCGGCGCGCCGGCGTCACCGGCATCAACTTCGATCTGATCTATGGACTGCCGCACCAGACCATCGCCTCCTGCCTCGACACGGTTCGCCGCAGCCTCGAGCTTCGCCCCGACCGCCTCTCCGTGTTCGGTTACGCGCACGTTCCGGCGTTCAAGAAGCATCAGCGCAAGATCGACGAAGCATGGCTTCCCGACAGCCTCGAAAGGCTCGACCAGTCCAACGCCATCGCCAATGCCTTGACGGAAGCCGGATATGTGCGGATCGGGCTCGACCATTTCGCGCTTGCCCGGCGACGAGATGGCCGTGGCGCTGGGCGAGGGGCGGCTGCGCAGGAATTTCCAGGGTTACACCACCGACGCCAGCAACATCCTGCTCGGCTTCGGCGCCAGCGCGATCGGACATCTGCCGCAAGGCTATGTGCAGAACGAGGTTCACACCCACGCCTATGCGGAAGCGATCGCCGGCGGCCGGATGGCGACGGTCAAAGGCTACGCCTTGACGGACGATGACCGGCTGCGCGCCGAAATCATCGAGCGCATCATGTGCGAATTCGGCGTCGACCTCGGCCCGATTTGCGCGCGGCACGGGTCGGTTCCGGAACAGATGCTGCGGTCCTCGCCCCGTCTGCAGGACCTGATCTCCGACGGCATCGTCGAAGTCGACGGCGTTTCGCTGGCTTTGGCCGACGATTCCCGCTTTCTCGTGCGCAGCGTCGCGGCCGCCTTCGACGCGCATCTCGATGGATCGAACAAGCTGCACAGCCGCGCGGTTTAGAGGATACCGGCGCGGTTTTCATGCTCGTCATGCCCGGCCTTGTGCCGGGCATCCACGTTCTTTCCTTGCTGCCGCCAAGACGTGTTCGATGGATTCCCGGGACAGCAGCCAGCGAGCGGCATCACCGAACGATGAACGCACGTCGTTGGACCCCCCTCACTGCCCGCCCCCATGACGAGAGAACGGAGAGCTCAGCGGCATCGCGCGAGCCTCGAACGCTCCGCAATTTGCGCCGGCACAAACAGTGCCCGCGCCGTCAGCGTTATCCTTCAAATTGGGACGGAGACGCGTATGCCCATTCGATACGACGATCTGGTCGACGACGTGATGCGCCGCGCGCCGGAGACCATCCGCGTGTTTCTCGAATTCAGGATGCGGTGCGTCGGCTGCCCGATCGCCTGCTTCCACACCGTCGACGACGCCTGCCGCGAGCACAGCGTCGACCGCGAAGCGTTCTTCCGGGCGCTGTGCGCCGCGCATGACGCGCCGCAAGGCGAGTGGTCGCGCTGAAAATTACGGCCGGGTTGGCGGCCCGCCTTCGGTTTCCTCGGCCAGCACGAACAGTTTGTGCGGCTCGCGCAGCACGATGCGTTGCCGCGAGCTCTCGATCAGGCCGCGGCTCTCCCAGCCCGACAGGGTGCGGCTGACCGTATGCAGCGTGGTGCCGGTCATTTGCGCGATATCCTGGCGGCTGATCGGAAAATCGATCTCGACGCCATGCTCGAGCTTGCGCCCGGATTGCTTGGCGAGCCGCAGCAGCGCGTGCGCGATGCGCTGTTCGACCTGCTGCGTCGACATCTCGACCACGCGGGTATGGCTTTCCTGCAACCGGCTGCCGACGGCCTGCAACGTGTTGGCGGTAAGCTGCGGAAATCTCGCCACCAGGCGCGGCCATGCCGTCGACGGCCATGCGAGAGCGACGCTGTCATCGACGGCGGTAGCGGTGGCGGGATAACGCTGCAGCCCGATCGCCGGCGCGACGCCGAAGGTTTCGCCGGGCGCGACATAGCGCACCACGACCTGTTCGCCCGCCGGCGTGGTCTTGCTGGCGCGCACATGGCCGTGCAGCAGCACGAAGAAGGAGTGCGCCTCTTCGCCCTGCTCGAAGACCGCGTTATTCTTCGGATACCGCACCGAGCGGGCTTCGCGCAGGATCTCGCCGAGATCGTCGGTGGCGATTCCCGCAAACAGCGGCAGATGGGCGACCAGCGAAGGGTCGACTGTGGCCATGTTCCCTCCGGCACGGGCTCGACTTCCGTGCGAAGCTAGACTGCGATTGCGCCGTCCAATCAAGCGAAAGTTTGCGCTGGCACAACAAGGATGCACGGTATTCCCGGTAAATGACCGGGAACCCGGAGGCAAAGCCATGACGACAGTTCCCTCCCGACAATCCTATGACGGACCGGCGCTGCTCGCGAACGGCTTCCGGCCGTTCTTCCTGCTGGGGTCGATCTATGCCGGGCTGGCGATCCTGGTCTGGCTGCCGGTGTTCTATGGCGAGGTGAAGCTGACCTCGGCCTTCGCGCCGCGCGACTGGCATGTGCATGAAATGCTCTACGGCTATCTGCCGGCGGTCATCACCGGGTTCCTGTTCACGGCGATCCCGAACTGGACCGGACGGCTGCCGATTCGGGGCACGCCGCTGCTGGCGCTCGTGATCGTCTGGATCGCGGGACGGCTCGGCGTGACGTTGTCCGCCGAGACCGGCTGGCTGGCGGCGATGCTGGTCGATGCCAGCTTCCTGGCGCTGGTCGCGGCTGGCGGCGGCCCGCGAGATCGTCGCCGGCCGCAACTGGCGAAATCTCGCGGTGGTGATGCTCGTCTCGCTCCTGCTCGCGGGCAACGTCGCCTTCCATCTCGAGGCGCATTTCCAGGGCGCCGCCGATACCGGCACCCGCGTCGGCATCGCGGTGGTCGTGCTGCTGATCGCGCTGATCGGCGGCCGCATCATTCCGAGTTTCACCCGCAACTGGCTGGTGCGCGAAAATCCCGGCCGGCTGCCGGTGCCGTTCGGCCGCTTCGACACGATCGTCGTCGCCATCGGCGCGCTGGCGCTGGCGGCCTGGGTGGTCAGCCCCGACAGCCGTTTCACCGGCGCTGTCCTCGCACTCGCCGGATTGCTGCATCTGGCGCGGCTCTCGCGTTGGGCAGGGCACCGGACTTTTCGAGAGCGGCTGCTGCTAATCCTGCATGTCGGCTACGTCTTCGTGCCGCTCGGGTTCCTGTTGAATGCGGCATCCGCGTTCGAGCTGCTTCCGGCAGGCGCCGGGATCCATGCCTGGATGGTCGGCGCGGCCGGCATCATGACGCTGGCGGTGATGAGCCGCGCGACGCTCGGGCATACCGGCCAGCAACTCATCGCTTCGTCAGCGACGCAGGCGATCTATGCCGCGATCATCGTCGCAACCCTGTCGCGGATCTGCGCGGTGATCGAGCCTGCTCATAGCGAGGCGCTGCTGCATGTCGCCGCCTTCGCCTGGGCCGCCGCCTTCATCGGCTTCGCGGTCGCGTTCGCGCCGCTGCTCCTCGGCCACGACCCGCGCGCGAGGCGGCAGGCGGTCGCCTGAAGGCGCGATAAAGCGGCGGGATGATCGAACATTTCGCAAGGATTGCCGGCCGTTGCTGACAATTTGAGCAGAGCGAACACATTATCGGTTCGACGCTGGCGCTCCTCATAGCAAGGATAGGGTGTTCCCCTGGCCGGCAATAGCAATATTGCGATGGATCAAAACTTAGCTGCAAGAGGGGTGTAAAAAATTCTGTTTGTTCCATCAGGATAGAAGCGATGTCGTTGGAAGAAAATAAACTCGGCACCGTAGAGCATATTGGGAATTGTTTTGAGGCACGGATCGAGCGCATGCTCGAACACGATCAGGCAGCCGTTTGGAAGATGCTGACGGATTCGAGCCTGTTGCCCCAGTGGCTCGCACCCGGCGAACTCTCGTTAAGTAAAGGCGGCTCAGCGAAGCTCGACTTCCCCGAGAGCGGAACGAACGTGGAAAGCGTCGTCACAGACGTGGATCCACCTCGATTGATCGAGTATTCATGGAGCAGCCTCGGTGAGCCTGATCGTCCCCTCCGATGGGAAGCCACTGCCGTGAAGGGCGGCACGCGACTCTCATTGACGCTTAGAATCCCCGATAATGAAGACATCGCTCGAACGTGTGCCGGATGGGAAGCGCACCTTGAGATGCTGGCCGCGGCGATGGAAGGTGTACCAATCAAGTTTCCGTTCGAGCACTTCAAGGCTGCTCGCGAGGCCTACCGGGCGCTTCTGCCCTAGAAGATTTCGAGCGCGCTGTTGGCGTCTACTGTGTCGATACAACATCATCGTCTATGATCGCGGTCATTGCGGTTGTTTTGGCCATAGGGGCCGCCTCCGTAGTGCCCGTCCTGTCCGTTCCAGCCGCCGCCTTGATGCGTACCAGTCGTGACGGTCACACCGCCTTCGGGGCTGCCTCCGCGATGATCCCGCACGGTACTGGTCGGAGCGCCGCGCATCCACCCACCCGTGGTCTGAACCGTTTTACCGCCTGCGCTACCTCCGTGTCCGCCAACTCCGGCCTCTGCCGCGCCCGAAATCGCTAAGCCGGTTAATAGTACCGCAGAGAGCTTGAAGATATCTTTCATCGCTCACCCCTAGAAACTGCGTTTTTCGTTGCTGTCTCGCTGTGGCTGGTTCCGTCCAGTGGTCGCAGCCCGTAATCCAATCAAACAAATTGGACGCGCTCAAGAGGATTCAAAATGGAACCATTGGAGGCGTCCCGCTGACGGCTGTCCACCGGCATTGTGCCTCCAAGGCCGCGCCACCTACCGCTCGTGCTGCGGATCAGTGACCGGGGGTCGGCACGGAGGCGTGCGTCGGCGCGCATCATCTCAGCCGCAAGCTTTAAAGCACTGGGCCATGATGCCCGGCTGATGCCGGCGAAAGTACGTCCGCCCCTGATCAGCCGTGAGGACCTGCGATGGGTCCCATCCACGCATTCTGACGCTGTGCGAGGACGACGACCGTCGCGCCTGGCTTCACCCGGTCAAAGAGATCGATGACATCCTCGTTGGTCATGCGGATGCAGCCGGATGATATAGCCTGGCCGATATATTCCGGCTGGTTGGTACCGTGGATGCGGTACAGGGTGTCCTTGTTGCCCTCGTAAAGGTAGAGCGCTCGCGCACCCAGCGGATTAGCCGGGCCTCCTGGAACGCGTGCCGGGTAGGGGCCGAGCCGCGCCTGAATCTCCGGCGTCGGGATCCAATCAGGCCATTCAGCCATGCGACCAACCTTGGCGACGCCGGAGAACGCCATCGCTTCCTCCCCCACCGCCACGCCGTAGCGGATCGCTTTGCCTCCCGGCAGGACGTAGTAGAGATAACGCGCGTCGGTATCGACCAAGATCGTGCCCGGTGCCTCCTTGCGCGAATAGTCGACGATATGCCGGCGATAGGACTCTGGAATGGTCGCCTGTGCATAAGGCGCATGAGCCAGCAACTGCCGGTCCCTTGGGGTCAAACTGGCATCCGACGACGGTGCGAGCGTCGCTTGCATGCAACCGCCCAGCATGAACCCGAGCAGCCCTACGAGCAGGAACGCGAGCCCGTACCTCGGCACCGCCAGCCCTCCAAAGCGTTACGTTGCTTCATTTGGTTCTCGAATAGTGCAGAAATCAAGGCATTGTGAGGCACCCCGCTAACGAGGTCGAGCCGCCGAAACGCTTCTGACCAAGCCTGTCGATTTTGCTTCGCAGTGAGATCGACAGTCGGGTGGCAAGTGCCGCGTAATCATCGACCGCCGTTCCAGCGGGCTGATGTCCGTTCTGGGGGTCAAACTCGGAAGTCGAGCTGCCCGACGCCGACATCTGCTTTACCCCCGGCCGGCGGCTCGCGCCTAGACCTTCGCCATCTCCCGCGAAAACACCACCTCGATCAGCGTGCCCGAATGCGGGCCGGTCCTGATGTGGAATTGCGCGCGGTTGGCCTCGACCAGCGCTTTGGTCAGCGACAGGCTGACGCCGGAACTGTCGGAGGCCTGATCCGACGGCGCCGGCGTGCGGAACGGCTCCATCGCGGCGGCGAGCTCGTTGTCGTTGAGGCCGTGGCCGGTATCGCGGACCCGCAACACCACCTCGCCGAAATCCGACAGCGCCGTGGAGACGATGACCTGGCCGCCGGGATTGGCGAGATGGATCGAATTGCCGATCAGGTTCAGCGTGATCTGGCGCAGCGCGCTTGCGTCGGCGAGGACCTGCGGCAGCGCATGCGCCAGCGAGGTGCGGATGATGATGCGCTCGCGGTTGGCCTGCGGCTGCATCACCGCGACGCATTGCTCGACCAAATCGTTGAGGTTCTGGCTGGCGAAGGTGAGGTCCAGCTTGCCGGTCTCGATCCGGCTGAGATTAAGTAGATCGTCGATGATGGCGATCACGCGCTCGCCGGACGCGCGGATGTCCTTCATGTATTCGACGTAGCGCTCGTTGCCGAGCGCGCCGAAGCGTTCGCCGATCATCACTTCGGCAAAGCCGATGATGGCGTTCAGCGGCGTGCGGACCTCGTGGCTGATCCGCGCCAGCAGGTCGGCCTTGGCGTTGGCCGCGCGATCGGCCAGCCGCCGCGCCTGCTGCAATTCGCTTTCGCTCTTTTTGGTCTGCGACAGGTCGCGGAACACCGCGAAGAAATTCGGACCATCGGGCCGGGTCCGGCCCATGGTCATCGACAGCGGGATGATGCCGCCCCGGCTCGCGCGGCCGAGCACGTCGCGGCCGTGTTCGAGCAGGCTGGCGACGCCGGCGCCCTTGATGCCTTCCAGATAATCCCTGACCACGCGCTGGCTTTCCGGCGCGAACAGATCAGCGAGATTGCGTTGCACGAGTTCTTCGCCGTCATAGCCGAACAGCGCCTCGGCGCTGCGGTTGCACGAATTGAGGTTGCCCTCGGCGTCGAACATCACGATGCCGTCGGCGGTGGTGTCGAGGATGGCGGCGAGTTCCTCGGCATTGGCCTGGCCGACGGGCGAGGGTTCCGGCGCCGGGCGCGGCCTCGCCGATCGCGGCGGCGACGGCGGCGCTTTCCACAGCGGTGCCCGAAAAAATCAGGGCCAGCGCGGAGTTGTCGTCCCAGCTGATCGTATAGAGCCGCGCGTCGATCGCCGCCGCGGGCGTATGTTCGCTCGAGGCTTGCGGCGCCGAAATCGTCACCGGCGTGCCGGTGTCCGACGTGCTGCTGGCGCTCGAGACGCCCGGCTCGACATAGAGCGCGTCGAGGCCGCCGGCATCCTCCAGCGCGTGAAGGCTCGCATAGCCCATCCGCTTCAGAAACGCGGAATTGGCATAGACCAGCCGGTCGAGCCGGTAGATCAGCACGCCCACGGGCAACAGATCGAGCAGCGTCCGGTCGCGCCGGGCTTCGCCGCGCGGCGGCGGCTCCGCTTGCGAGAGCCAGGCGGATTTTTCGCTCGTCCCTGGCGTTTCCGGCGCGGCCGGCGGCTCGCTGACCGCGTCGGGCGTGTCGGAGGCGACCGGCGTCGCGGCGACGCCGGTTTCGCTTTCGAGCCGCGCCGACAATTGCCGGGCGAGTTCGTTGAAGGCGCTGTTTTCCACCGGCGTCAGGACGGGCGATTTCGGCTCGCCGAGCGGCCGGAACGGCAGGACGTTTTGGGGCGTTTCCACGGGCGTTTCCAAATCGGTTGGTGGTGAAGTCTCAACGGCAAGCGAGGCCAGCGAATTCAGAGATGCCGGACAATGTCGTATCGGGAACTGAGGGCGGATTCGCGGCCGAATCTTTCGCAAGATCGGTCCGAACAATGTCAGCCGAAAGCGCCGGTGGCGCCGGCGGCGGCGCGCTGAACAATTCAAGGCGGCGCAGCGCCGCAAGCCGGGTCAGACCGTCCAGATCGCGGCAAACGCCAAAACCTCGATAGCCGGCAAAATTCCGCATCCGGTCGTAGACCGGCAAGCCCGACAATTCCACCGGCAACCGGCCGCCGCCATCGACCGGCCAGTTCAGGGTGATGCCGCTCCAGGTATCGCGGGTGGCGATCGCCTTGAGCACGCGGCCTTCGGGATCGAGCGCGAAGGCTTCGGCGATTTCGCGCCACAACCGGCCGAAGCCCGCGGCGGTGCGCGCGCCGATCAGGCGGGTGAATTCGTCGGAGCCGAGCGAGAAGCGGCCTTCGGCGTCCATCTGCCACATGAAGCGCAGCGGATGCCGGCGCGTCGCCGGCGCGGGCTCCTCGAGCCACGACAGCGCGGCGGGCGCCGGCGCGATGGTTGCGGAGGCTGCCGCTTCGACCGTGGCAGGCGATGGCTCGTCGGCAACGGCTTCGACAAAGGGGGAAGGCTCGGGCGGATGGCTTTCGCGATCCGGTGCCGCCGCTTCAGCCGAGATCGGTTCCACGGCTTCGGCGGCAGGCTCCGCGGCTTCCTCGATCAATGCGAACTCGGCCGGCGCTTCGCCCGAATTGACCGGCTGTTCGTAGTCGGGCATCGGCTGTTCCGCTGCCGGCGCGACCGGCTCTGGCGCAGGCTCGGCTCGCGCTGCTTCAACCGCCTCGGCGGGAGGCGGTGTCGCAAACTCGTCGATGAGGACAAATTCGGCCGGCGCTTCGCCCGAATTGACCGGCTGTTCGTAGTCGGGCATCGGCTGTTCCGCTGCCGGCGCGACCGGCTCTGGCGCAGGCTCGGTCGCGCGCTGCTTCAACCGCCTCGGCGGGAGGCGGTGTCGCAAACTCGTCGATGAGGACAAACTCGGCCGGCGCTTCGCCCGATATCGCCGGCTGTTCGTAGTCGGGCATCGGCTGTTCCGCCGCCGGCGCGACCGGTTCGAGCGTCGGTTCGGCCAACGCTGCCTGCGGCAAGGCCAGCGTGCCATGTCTGAGATGCGCGGCCACCGTCGCCCCCGGCGCGATCAGCGCAACCAGCCCGACATCGGCGCCGCTGCCGACCCGCTGCAGCACCATGTGGCCGACGCCGATGGGCGTTTCGACGCGGCCCTGCTTCAGCGCCTCGCTGCGCGCTTGCTCGAGGCCGGCCTCGGCGAGATTGCGAAAGCCGAGCAGCGGACGCGCGGCGTCGCTGGCGCCGACGAACATGCCGTCGCGGGCGAAGGCGGCGATCGGCGAATCGATGCCTTCGACCAGCCGCTGCAGCCGCTCGACCAGCGGCATTGCGCGGCCGACGGATTCGGCGGCCGCGACCAGGATGCCGTGGCTGCCGTCGGCGAATTCAAGCCGCGCGCAGCCGCAGGTGACGAGCGCACCGAGCGGCGCGCCGAAGCCGCGCAGCCGCTCCAGCCGGATCGCGCCGTCAGGCGACAGTCGTCCCGCAAGTTGCGCCACCTGGCGCCGGTGCGCATCCGCCGGGCCGAAGATCCTTTTGGCGAGGCTGGCGCCGTTGGCCGCGCCGAACAGTTTTGCGCCGACCGGATTGGCCCACAGAATCCGCGTGCCGTCGACCGACCAGAGCCAGGCGGGGAGGGCGCTGGTCGCGTGCACCGCCAGTCGCGGATCGCCGACGCCTCGCAACTGGAATTCCGCATTATTCATCGCACTGACATGATCCGACTGGTTGGGCGCCTGCTCGACGATGGCGTCAGATAGCGGCGGCCAATGATGACAGCCTTAACGAAGGGTTAGTATCGCCCGCGGGGGACGGCAGGTCCACGGCTTGACGGCAGGAGGAGGTATCCAAAGCCGCGATAACCTTAATTCGGGTGAACCCATTGCGGGGTGCGGCGTTGGCGTTGCTGCAAACGGCAGCGATCAGAGGTCCGCGATCGGGGAACCGGCGGGCCTGACGTCATACCGGCGAAGTCTTTTGGCGGTAGTTTGACATGGGTCATTTGGCGGACCGGGAAGCGGGCTGTGGATGCCGTTCGATTGCCAACAGGAGTGGGATCATGAGCGAAGAAGGGCGTGAGCGTTTCGAGATTCCGAAGGAAATGCGATCGATGGCCGAGGCGAGCTTCGATCAGGCCCGCAAGGCCTTTGAGAAATTCGTCGCCACCGCGCAGGCGACCGCTGGAACGATCGAGGAGCAGGGCGCGACGGTTCGCGCTGGCGCCAAGGAGGTCGGCGCCAAGGCGATTTCCTATGCCGAAAAGAACGTGCAGGCGTCGCTGGATTACGCGCAATCGCTGGTGCACGCCAAGGATCTGACCGAAATCATGAAGCTGCACAGCGAATATGTGCAGGCGCAGATGCGCTCGCTGGCCGAGCAGGCGACCGAGATGGGCCAGATCGTCAGCCGGGCGGCGATGGAAGCCGCCAAGCCCAGGACGTGAGGCGTCAGCCTTCTCCAGGCGCGGGCAGGCTGGGGCTGGAAACCCCCGGGGAGGTCGATGCATCTCTTCCGGGTTATCTTCGTAATATTGAACCTTAAATTGCATCCATCGTATTGCATTGCACAAAATTGACATTATATAGGTCTATGAGTGACGGGTGCCCGTCACAGGGCATTCCCACCGCGTAATCCAAGTCGACGTTCCCGGTGTGCGGTTGCCGGGTCGCGTCACACCATTTCACCCCGTTTTCGAAGGATACTGCCATGGCAAATCCCACCGATCCTTTCTCGGCCTCGATCATTCCGTTCGAAGTCCCCGAGCAGATGCGTGCGTTCGCCGAAAAGGGCGTTTCGCAGGCGCGCGACAGCTACGCCAGGTTCAAGGACGTCGCCGAGACCCAGAACGGCACCATCGAGGCGGTGTTCACGACCGCCAGCAAGGGCGCCAGCGAATACTCCGCCAAGCTGATGGAAATGATGAAGGCCAACACCACCGCGACCCTGGACTTCGCGCAGGAACTGCTGGGCGTCAAATCGCCCTCGGAAGCGATGGAGCTGGTGACCTCGCACGCCCGCAAGCAGTTCGAGACCTTCACCGCCCAGGCCAAGGAGCTCGCCGAACTGACCCAGAAGGTCGCGACCGAAACCGTCGAGCCGATCAAGGCCAATGCGTCGAAGCTGTTCAAGCCGGCCGCCTGATCGTTCGCGTCCCAAAAAAGCCCGGGCGGTCAGCCCGGGCTTTTTGTTTTTTGTGGCCTTCCAATGCGCGCGGGAATGGCGCACTTGATGCCCCCGCCGGCCTTGCCAAAGACCGGCGTTGCACCTAGTTTCCGCCCCGTTCGGCGACCCTTTTTTGAGGGCCGGCAAAGGATGCAGTTGTAGCTCAGTTGGTTAGAGCGCCTGTCTGTGGAACAGGAGGTCGGTGGTTCGAGCCCACCCAACTGTACCAACAGAAAATCAACAATTTATATGGGCATTGCGGATCGCGTCGAGATCCTGTGCATACGTCAGCACGCATGCGGCGGATATTCAGCACTTCTTGAATGCGAAGACGCCGCCAGATTCCGGCACCGTCGGCTACGCGCATGGGGTTCTGCTGTACTCTACGCCGCAGAATGATCCGCAAAGGAAAGCGCTCCAACGAGGTTTGAGCGAGCTGGGCTTATTGCATCGAGTATCGCATTCCGGAAGATAGGGCAGAGCGGCTTCCCGATCTGGCCGCGGGGCGCGGGGCGGCGCGGATCGCCGAGGGGGATTGCCGGATGGATTTCGAATTCTCGTCCCAGCACGAGCAAGTGCGTGAGACCATCGCCCGGTTCGTTGCCGAGGAAATTGCGCCGCTGGTTGCGGAGGCCGAGGAAACCGAGGTCTTTCCCCGCGAGTTGTTCCGCAAATGGGCCGAGCTCGGGCTGCTCGGCGTGCGTTATCCGGAGGCCGATGGCGGCTCCGGGTTCGACAAGATCAGCGACTGCATCGTGCGCGAGGAGCTGAGCCGGGTTTGCCAGGCGTTTGCTTCGTCCTGGTCGGCGCACACCCACCTCGCATTGTGGCCGATCTGGCGTGCCGGCACGCCCGACCAGAAGGCACGCTTCTTCAAGCCGGGTCTCGCCGGCGAGAAGATCGGGGGCTTCGGCCTTTCGGAGCCGGACGGCGGCTCGGACGTGCGCAGCATGAAGACGAAGGCGACCAGGGTCGCCGGCGGCTGGCGCCTCAACGGCTCCAAGCTCTACATCACCAACGCGCCGATGGCCGACTTCCTGATGGTCGCCGCGCGCACCAAGGCCGAGCCTACGGCCGACGCCATCAGCCTGTTCATCGTCGAGCTGCCGAACCCCGGCTTCGATATCAGCAAGCTGAAGAAGGAGGGGATCCGCTCCTCCGAAACCGGGCTGATCCACATCGAAGATGCGTTCGTCCCCGACGACTGCCTGCTCGGCGGCGAAGTCGGCACCTACGGCATTGTGCTGGAATCGCTGTCGGAGAACCGCATCGGCGTATCGGCCAACTGTCTCGGCATGGCGCGCGGCGCGTTCGAGGCATCGCTCGAATTCGCCAAGACGCGAATCGTCAGGGGCAAGCCGATCATCGAATACCAGGCGATCGCCCACAAGCTCGCCGACATGGCGGCCGATATCGAGGCGGCGAAGTGGCTGGTCTATTACGGCGCCTGGCGGGTGGATCGGGGCACGATCGACGCTGCGACCGCCTCGAAGGTCAAGCTCGTGGCAAGCGAAATGGCGGTGCGGGTGACCGAGCAGGCAATCCGTATTCACGGCGGCGCCGGCATCATGCGCGAATATTCGGTCGGACGGTTCCATCGCGACTCGCTCGTCTATGTGATCGGCGAGGGCACCTCCGAAATTCAGCGCAATATCATCTCCCGTTCGCTGAGCTCGTAGTCAGCGGCTTTCAACGCTGTTTCTATGGAATCGCTATTGTGCTCGATCCGGAGAGGACTTCGGTACGATCACTTACGCGATAAACAACGGACTAGGCCGGGAATGGGCCGACAGAGAAGTGCTGCCGAGCTGTCGCTCTTTGTTTTTCGCGTTGGCGTCAAGGCAGACGAAAATCAGTCAGCACATTACCAAGGCTCGGCGTTTTGTTTAGCTGGAACGCTGAATAGGTTCGGCGTCGCGCCGGGCTACGTGCCGTAAGTGTCCGATTGTAGGTCGCGGAGGGTTTCCGCTAGGGCCGCTTTGAATAACCAATCCTCGCCTTGGCCGGCGCGCTCAGCCAGGGTTATGGCAAGCGCTCCGTATGCTTGCGCCACATGCTCAACGGGATTGCCCCGCGCGATCATTTCATTGGCGAAATTCCAGAGCATGGCGTTTAGTTCAGCAAGTCGTTCGGGAGCGACGGAGGGCTTAGATATCTCTAGAACGGAACGAACTGGCACATCTCCCCGAGAATTTAAGTCTTGAACCATTACGTTGTATAGATTGCGGACAGAACCGAGCCCGCGAGCTTGAACGAGCAGTCTGACTGAAATCTTTTGGATAGCTGGGACAATGTGTGTGTAGCTAACGAGTGTCCGTTCTTTGAAATCGGCGAGAGGGTTCAACAATGGAGCGAGGATCGCGTTCAATTCCGCGTCTGTGGTGTCTCGAACCTCTCGCACTGGTCGTGGCGTCGGGGTCTCCCCAGCGAGATAGCCCTCTATCTCACTCACGGCCTCGGTTTCCGTCATATGTTGCACGACGGCGACTTCCAATGACAGGCGATCGAGTGCAGCTTCATAGAGCTGCCGTTCGCTGTAGGATTGCTCGGGCTTCGATTCCAAGCAGTAGAGATCGCGCACCACTTCAGCGATCGCGACGATGTCTCCCGAATTAATTTTGGCTTCAAACTCCTGTGCTTGGGTCCACCAGTCGGATTGCTTTAGCCGCGACCTGCCTTTCAGTGTCTCCAGCGCCTTCTTAACCAGTACCGGCTCTGACAGCTTGCGCATGCCGACATTGGCCACCTTTGCGGTCGGCACCCGCAGCGTCATCTTGTCCTTCATGAAACCTATCACGAACAGCTCAAGCTTGGCGCCGGCGATCTCCTGCTCTTCGATGGCCAGAATCTGGCCAACGCCGTGCGCGGGATACACCACGAACTCGTTAGTCTTGAAACCTTGGCTTTCGGCGATCCGAATATTTAGGTCAGGTATCGGCGTAGGCTCGTCATCGTCATCGTCACTGAATTCAGGTTCTTCCGACTCCTTGTCCGTGTATGGCTTGCGTGACATCATTTCACTTAGCTTAGATACTGGTACCTTCATCTCCGCTTCATCTTGGTCAAATTCGATGACGAGGCGTTCGATCGTTCCATCCCGGCCTTTAAATGGTTCGGTCCCCACGATTCTCGCCATGCTGCGTAGCGAGGGAAAATACAAAAGTTCGCCGATTTCGAAGCCATCAAACGTTCGCGTGGGGGACTTTGGTGGTGGTGGTGGCTTTGGAGTCGGTTGCCACTGATAGGGCGAGGTCGGCGACGATTGCGGCTCGGGAGCGCTTGGTGTTGAGGCTGCCGGCGGTTTCCAGTTGGGGTCGTGCTGGATCCCCGGTGATACGTTGCGCGCGGGATGAGTTTCGGGCGACATTGTGTTCACCGGCAGGCGTTTGCCGAGTTCGATCAAAAATGTGATTGGGATCGACCAGGGGCCGCGCTCGGACAGGGTTACGAAATGGTCGTTGCCAGGCTGTTTCCAGTGCGTCCGCAGGTAGCTCGCCTGACCATCCATAACCGCGTAGTTGGTCATGAACTCCTCGATCTCACCTTTCTTGTTTATGAACGAGAACCAATGCCGCAGGTAGGACGGATCGGCGGTGAAGGCAACGAAGTGCTGTAGTCGATAACCAAGCAATGGATTCATAAGTTCTTCCATCTCGCGCTCGCGGCGTTCTTTGCCTCCGAAAATGTTGTCGAACAGACCCATCAGCTTCGCCTCGTGCCCGTGGCCGCTACACGTTCTGCCAAATGCACGCGCATAACCCGGATGAAATCGGGTGATGGACGGTCGGCGCGACGCAGCATGCCGGCAATGTTCCGAATTAGTTGGTAAGGCGTGATGATTAGGCCGAAGGGCACACCCCACCAGCCCAGCAAGCCCGAGTAGGCTATCGCTTTCATCTGGTGTTTGCGCCCGCACGATTGGCAGCAGACATGTGACAGCGTCTTCCAAGACGTCCAGACGAGCGCGGAGTAGACTTTGTGCGACTTATGTATGTCGATGTTGGCGCGGGCACCGCATTCGGCACAAGGGCCGACCCGCTCCCTCTCGATCTGCTCTTCGATGGTGGCAGGTGGGAAGGCGTCGAGCAGCTCGAGGATTCGGCCTCGGTCCCGGCACTGGTGGGTACAGAATCGTAGTTTGCCGTGGACCGCGGCGCGCCCCGGTATGTCGTCCCGCAATAATCGCAGACCGCCATCTGTTTTCCTGCCCTTCAACCTTAGAACATACCAGCGGTTGCACACGGGCGCGACGGGATTTTCAGGACTGCACCATTTGAGGACAAATCGGAAGGCTTTTCAGGTCTTTCCGTCGCCGCTTCCATGACTTTGCGCGCGACCGCCGCTATAGATGGCCGGGGTCTTTGGGGAGCGCGGGTTGCGATCATTTCCTGTCATGGCGGCGCGCCGCGCCGTGTTTGATCCTTTGTCTGCCGACGACAAGCGATGGCCTCTCCGGGCCGGCCGTGTCGCCGCCGTCGTCGCGCTCGCCGTCATCCTGACCGCGGTCACCGCGACGCTCAGCCTGGAGCAGGCGCGGCAGTTCGGCCGGCTCGCCGTTCCGCCGCTCTACGACGACGTCGTCTATTTCCTCAGCGCGGTGCAATGGCTGAACGCCGCGCCGGGCCAGGGGATTGCCGCAAATCTCTACGCGCTGCTGCACCAGCACGCGCCGTTCTCGACCCTCACCGCCATCATAGGCTTCACCCTGCTGCCCGATGGCTATGCCGGGCCCTACGCCGTCAACGCCGCCATCATCCTGGCCTTCCTGCTCGGCATCGCGCGTATCGCCTGGCGATCTTCCCTCGTCGATATCGCGACCTGCCTGGTCGGCGCCGCCTGCGTGCCGGTGTTCTGGCAGACCATGACGGAAGCGCGCCCCGATCTGCCATGCGGCCTCGCCATCGGGTTGGCTGCCGGCGCCGTTCTTTATCGACCGTTCCTGCAACGCAGCCGCTGGTCGCTCTTTGTCCTCGGCCTGCTCTGCGGTCTCGCCGTCAGCATCAAACCTTCGGCCTTTCCGGCCTCGCTCCTGTGCATCGGCTTGATTGCCGGCGCCGAGCTCGTGCGCGAATGCCTGCAGTCCGGCGCCCGGACATTTCGCGCGGCCGCGACGCGGGCCGGTCTGCCGGCGCTTTTGTTCGCCGCCGGTCTCCTCGCCGGCGCGGCGGCGATCCTCGGCATCGATCTGGTCGAGACCATCGGCTACATCCTGCGCACGGTGATCTACGATCGCGACTTCTGGGTCATCCATGAGAGCTTCGGCGCGAGCCTGCTGCACTACGCCATCGGTTTCGAGGCTCGCCTCGCGCTGGGCTGGTGGCTCTGGGTCGGTCTCGCCTTGGCCGCGGCGCGCCTTGGCCTCGCGTTGAAAAACGATCGCCGCGATCTCGGCGCGGCCGCCACCGTGCTGGCGGCGGGTCTGGTCGCCTTTGCGATCCCGACGCTGGCCAACGTCAAATCCTACTTTCTCGGCGCGATGTTCTACGGCGTGTTCATCGTGACGATGACCTTGAATTTTTGCGCCGTCGTCGCTGCTCTCGACGCCGCCATTGCGCGGTTCGCGCCAAAACCGGCATGGCAACGCGCACTGAGCTCCGCGCTTCATCTCGCGCCGCTCGCGGCCGTGCTGGCGCTGTTCGCCGCCAACGGTTTGGCGGGACGGGTCGGGGTTGCCACCGCGCTGACGACGGATCAGATCCATGACATCCGCACCGCGACCGAAAAGGTGTGGTCGCTGCTGCAGCAGCAACCGTCGCCGTCCGCGCAGCCCCGCAAGGTCCCGGTGGTCGGTTTTTCAAGCCCCTATCCGGTCACGCCCACGACCATTCAGCTCTCAGCGGCGCAGGCGCATATGCGCCTGGATGTGCGAGGCGACTACTTCCATCGGACGATCGAGGCTGCCGAGAAGGCGCTGCTGGCGTCCGATGTCGCCATCGTCACCAGTTCGATGCCGCACAATCTGCCGGGACCCCGGATGGGCGACGAACTGATCGGCCGCATGGACGCCAATCCGGGCATGTGCCTGGTCGCTTCGATTCCATTGCTGGCCGTGCGGGAGACGCGCATCTATCGTCGGAGCGATCCCGGCTGCGCTGCGGCGACGCCGGACTCGCGCTAGGACTTGCGCAGAAGACGCGCGTCCGCGACGCGCCGTTATCCGCAGCCGGGCGCACCGGGTTCCGTACGCACAGGGTTCCGTATAAGACCGGGCTTGATCGGCGTTCTGCGTGCTTGCCATTCTCGCGTCATTCACCCACAATTCGCAAAAGCAACGCCTCGGGGGGATTCGCGATGGCTGTACGGTCCAGGAAGTTCCAGCTCGGCTTGATGCTGGCGACGGCGCTTTCGGTTTCGATGTGGCCCGCGGCCAGCCGGGCCTACACCCCCGAGCAGCAGCAAGCCTGCACCGATGACGCCATGCGCCTTTGCGGTGCGTTCGTTCCCGACGTCGACCGCATCACGGTTTGCATGGCCCAGCACAAATCGCAGCTCAGCCCGGGCTGCCGGGTGTACTTCAGAGAGCCCGTGTCAGAGGTCACCTCGGTCAATGTGGGACGGCCGCTCAGCATCAGGCCGGATACGTCGCGCAGGCCGGTCAGCGCCAAGCCGAAGAAGTCGAGGAAGGACGAGGACTGACCGCGACTCCCGGCATTGTCGACCTGCCGAGGCAGGTGCAGCGCTTCGATGGCGCCAGCCGGGGCGATCTGAAGCAGGGTCAGCGTTAAACTGCGTGCCCGCGCCGCTCCCCCTGGAGGATCTGCCTGCTTGGCGCTAGGCTCGCCGGCGCCCGGATGACTCGTTTTGTTCGCATAGAGCATGATGCCGGAAAAGTCGGACTACCGGTTGTTCCGAAAAGATCATGCTCTAAACGAAAGGCACAGCTCGGATGACGATCCGAAGAAAAATCATCCCGCTCGTAGCCCCGCCGTTTGCCCCGAAAAAGCCCGCGAAACCGATGCTCGGACAGGTTGAATGCCAATGCAGCGCCTGAAAAATCGCCCGATGACTCCAACAGATGCCTTTTCGATTCGTTTTGCCCCTGCCGCGACGCATGGTGTGACTCAAAAAGCGCAAGTGTGACTCAAAAGCCAACCTGTATGACTAATCAGGGGGCTTGCCACAATTGGTTGTAAATTTGTCTTTCACGAATCAGCGCGCTGATTCATTTTCGTCTCCTGGGGTCAATCTGGAGGCGAAGGTATGAACGTCATTGTTTTCGCATCGCGTAAGGGCGGCTCGGGAAAAAGTACCCTGGCTGCCCATCTCGCTGCGCATGTCCATAAGGCAACGAAGCCCTGTCTGCTTATCGATGCCGATCCGCAGGGGTCGCTGACCCTGTGGCACAAGCTGCGCGGCACCAACGAACCGCCGATCAAGACCGCGGTCAATTCCGTCAGCGGACTCATCGCTGCCGCGAAGCGTGACGGCTTCGAATGGGTATTCATCGATACGCCGCCGAACCTGTCGGCCGTCGTGGACGATGCCATCAGGAACGCCACCATGGTGATCATTCCGGCGCGGCCGGGCGTATTCGACGTCAACGCGGTGCAGGAAACCATCCAGATCTGCCGCGCCGCGCGCAAGCCCTATGCTGTCGTGCTCAATGGCGCCCCGGCGCGCCGGGACGATGCGGAGAGCCCGATCGTCACCATCGCGCGTGAATCGCTGGCCAAGTTCCGTGCGCCGGTATGGGGCGGCCAGATTACCAACCGCGCCGATCTCCTGATGGCGCTCAGCCATGGCGAAGGCGCCCGCGAATATTCTGCGGAAGGACGCGCGGCGGCGGAGATCGGCCGGCTATGGGCCGCGATCGAACGCTCGGTGAAAGCGATCCGTGGATCGGCGTCGGCGTCCGGCGCGATGCACAAGCAGGCGGCATAGTCAGCCGCGGCTCGCAGGACCAACAAGGAACGCGCGCTTCGCGCGTTTTTCTGTTGTGAATCGTCATCCCCGCGTAACGGCTGAGGCGTTACGCGGGGATGACGTTGCTGCATGCGTCGAAGGACCGCCTAGAGCGGGATGACTTTTCTTCGAATCGTCATCCCGCTCTATCTTTTTGTTTGAGCATGATCTCCGAGCAAACGCTTCGCGTTTGTCCGAGGGAAAACCGGTGTCCACTTTTCCGGATCATGCTCTAAGCGACCATCAGCATGTAGAAGACGATCACCGGCGACAGGCACACGATCACCGACCAGATGCCGAGCGCCCAAAGAATGTCTTCGGTGGTGAAGCCCTGTTGTTCAGGGAATGGATTATCCTGAGTACTCACGACGCCCCCGCGTTTATGCGTTTCTTGTTCTTGTGGGTACGCTGATACGCGTGAAATTTTAAAAAGCCGGCCGCGATTTCGCTCGCATTTGAACACGGGTGCTACCGCGGATTAACCACGCCAGCGCCCTGTCGTTTTTCTCAGCTGATCAGCAGGCGGAAGGCCAGAGCCGGCACGAAGCCCAAAAGCACCGCCCACAGGCCGAATGACGACACCAGAAGCAGATCCTGCACGGCTTCGGCGCGCGCGGAAGCCGGATTGGCGGCATCCCGAATGGTTTGAGTGGTCATTGTTGCCCCCGTTGGTTTGTCGTTGGGGAATTCGATAAGCCTCAAACTCTAAGATTGGGGCCGCCGTATTGTTCGGATTTGACGCGCCGGCGTCGCCGCCGCATTAACCAAACAGGCTGTCGGGCGTTGTGAGCGGCTTGCCGGCCCGGGCAAACCACCTCGGTCCGGTCCTCCGCTCGATCTCCAGATCGAGGCGTGCGGCAAGCTCAGGGCTCACTTCCGTCATCGGCAGCCGGACTTCCGCGCTGTCGATCAATCCGGTGCGCCACAGCCAGTACTTGATCGGCGCCGGGCTCGGCTCTGCGAACAGCAAGCGAGTGAGATCGGCGACCGATCGCCAACGCGACAGCGCGGCATCGCGCTCGCCCGCCGCCGATCAGCTTCCGGATCTCCGCGAAGGTTTCGGTCTCGATATGCGCGGACGCCAGAATGCCGCCGTCGGCGCCATCGGTCAGCGCCTCCTGATATTGCGCGTCCTCGCCGGTCAGAACGGCGAAGTCTTGCGGACGCCGGCGCAAGAGATCGAGCGACTGGTCGCGGTCCGCGCGAGCAGTCCTTGAGACCGACGATGTTGGGATGATCGGCCAGGCGCAGCATCGCCTCGTTGCCGAGATTGACGCCGGTCCGGTAGGGAATGTTGTAGAGCAGGACCGGATGCGCGGCGCGATCGGCGAGTGCGCGGAAGTGAAGTTCGAGGCCCCGCTGCGACGGCCGCGAATAATACGGGCAGGAAATCAGGTATCCGTCGATCGGCCAGCCCGCGGTTCTCGTCCAGCGTGTCCAATAGAGCGCGCGTGTCGCTGCCGGACAGGCCGAGGCAGAGCGGAAAATTCCGCAAGCTTTGGGCTTCGTCCCGCGACCGTCACGACCAGCCGTTCGGTTTCGTCGGGCGCAAGCGTGAGGCCTTCGCCGGTCGTGGCCGCGAGCACCAGCCCGTCGACGGGCAGCGCCAGGTAATGCCGCACCAGCCGCCGCAGCGACGCCTCGTCGAGCGCGCCATTTCGAAACGGCGTGACCAGCGGCAGCCAGAGGCCATGCAGGGAAGAGTCGAAGGTCGGTCATTGGTCCATCTCCTTGAAGCTTTGAGCCGGAGACGGGACATAAAAAAACCCCGTCCTGACGGCGGGGTTTTGCGGATCGGTGCGTGGCGTTGAGAAGTCTATTGCGCGCGTCGATCTGAAGTCCCCGGAACGGGAGCTTTTTTCGACAACGCTGCCATGCAGAGACTCGTAATCATTCGCAGAAGATGATCGGCGGCGCCAATCCTGTCAACGGAGGGAACCGGTGCAGCCGCACGCATGCAGCCCCACGGGGATAATCCCGCATGCGTCGCTTCGTCGCGGCAGCTTGCCGGGCAGCAGTTCAGCGCCCCAAAAAAAAGCCGGGCTCGAAAGAGCCCGGCTTAAGGTATTGGCCACGTGAGGCCGACACAATCACCTTCCAAGAGGGATTACTGAGCTTCCGCGCCACTGGAGGAGGGGGACAAATGCGCAACGCGAATGCTCAGCGTGCAAATACTATGATCCCCGTTTCCGCCCTGCAGCAACCGGCCGGGAAGCATGTCAGTCATGCGGAGACCGGGGGCTTATCGAGCGATAATCAGGACGGCCAGCGCTGCGCCTTGCTCACGACGAAGTCGCGGAACACCTGCACCCGCGCCACCGTCTTCAGCTCTTCGGGGTAGACGAAATAGGTGTCGACCTGGATCGAGTCGGTTTCGCCGAACAGCTGCACCAGGCGGTTGTTTTCCTCGACCAGATAATCCGGCAGCGCCGCGATACCGAGGCCCTGCTGGCAGGCGCGCACCAGGCCGAGGATGTTGTTGACCTTGAAATAGGCCTCGCGCGGACCGGAGCCATTGCGGCCGGCCTCGATCAGCCAGTTGCGGTTCTGCAGGTGCGGTTGAACCTGTGTGTCGCTCAGCATGATAATGCGATGCGCGTCGAGGTCGTCGAGCGTGCGCGGCGTGCCGAAGCGCTTGA
Source organism: uncultured Alphaproteobacteria bacterium (assembly GCA_963825105.1). Classification (GTDB taxonomy): domain Bacteria; phylum Pseudomonadota; class Alphaproteobacteria; order Rhizobiales; family Xanthobacteraceae; genus Bradyrhizobium. The sequence goes on along the minus strand of CAWGSB010000022.1, from coordinate 50,901 downwards.
TGTATTCCGGCGAGCAATAGGCATGGAAGCCGATCGAGAACAGCTTGCGCTGGATCAGATCGGGCTGGGTCGGCTTGCGGGTGCGGATCGCGACGTCGGCCTCGCGCATCGAAAGATCGAGTTCTTCGTCGGTGACGATCATGGAAATCCGGATTTCCGGATAAAGCGCGGTGAATTCGTGGAGCCGCGGAATCAGCCAGTTGATGCCAAGCGCCGGCGGCGTCTGGATCTTGAGATCGCCGCTCGGCCGCTCGCGGCTGTCGGTCAGTTTCGCCCGCGCCGCCTGCAGCTGCATGAACACATCATGGGCGGTGCGAAACAACAAGTCGCCCTGCTCGGTAAGAATGAGACCGCGCGCGTGGCGATGGAACAGCGACACCGAGAGCTCCTGCTCCAGCGCGCTGACCTGCCGTGAAACGGCCGACTGCGACAGGCCGAGCTGTTCGCCGGCATGCGTGAAGCTGCCCGCTTCCGCCGCCGCGTGAAACACCTTCAGCTTGTCCCAATCCATATCGGTAAATCCGTCGCGGGTTCGTGCCATGATTATTCCGCCGCCGCGCGTTCGCTGGCGCGCAAGAGCGAGAAAACGTTCGGCCTCCAGCGCGGCCATGCAGCCAAGGCCTGCGGCCGTCACCGCCTGCCGCCAGGTTTCGTCGGCGACGTCGCCGGCGGCGAACACGCCGGGCACCGAGGTCGCGGTCGAGTTCGGCGCCACCTCGACATAGCCGGACGGTTTCAGCTTGATCTGGCCGAGCATCAGGTCGGTCGCGGGCGCATGCCCGATCGCGATGAAGACGCCGTCCGCCGGCAGTTCGCGTCAGCGTGCCGGTTTTGACATTCTTCAACCGGACATGGGTGACCTTGCCGGGGTTCTCCGTGCCGCAGATTTCGTCGATCGCGCTGTCCCACACCACCTTGATCTTGGGGTGCTTGAACAGGCGGTCCTGCAGGATGCGCTCGGCGCGGAAATGATCGCGGCGATGCACGATCGTCACCGTCGAGGCGAAGTTGGTCAGGAACAGCGCTTCCTCGACCGCGGTGTTGCCGCCGCCGACCACGACGACTTGCTTGCCGCGATAGAAGAATCCGTCGCAGGTCGCGCAGGCCGAGACGCCAAAACCCTTGAATTTCTCTTCCGACGGCATGCCGAGCCAGCGCGCCTGCGCGCCGGTGGCGAGGATGACCGTTTCGGCGAGATAGACGTCGCCGCTGTCGCAGGTCAGGCGGAACGGCCGCTGCGCCGAGCTCGAGCTTGGTGACGAGATCGGTGACGATCCTGGTGCCGACATGGGCGGCCTGCTTCTCCATCTGCTCCATCAGCCAGGGGCCCTGGATGACGTCGGCAAAGCCCGGATAGTTCTCCACGTCGGTGGTGATGGTGAGCTGGCCGCCGGGCTGGATGCCCTGGATCAGCACGGGTTCAAGCATCGCGCGCGCGGCATAGATCGCTGCGGTGTAACCGGCCGGGCCGGAACCGATGATGACGACCTTGGCATGGATGGGGGCAGGCATGGGCAGATCCCTCGCTTAAGGGAATTTGGTCAGCGCTTAGGCGGAATGCGCCCGGAAAGGCATCGCGGCGGCGCTGAAAGTGTCAAATCCAAGTCTAAGGTATCTGGCGAGCTATGCAAGAATTGCAATCCATATCAGCGAATTTTCCACCGTGAGCGGGAAAAATGGCGCAGCGCACGCGCAATAAAATTGCGCAAGCTGGCGCCAGCTGCGCTAAGAGTGTTGCCGGTATCGCCCGCAAGCTCTTGCCAGCCCAGGACTCCGGACCCGCGTGTCGAAGAATCTTGACGAGATCGACCTCAAAATCCTCTCGCGAAATCCAGGCCGACGGCCGAATCACCAATGTGGAACTGGCCAAACGCGTCGGCATTTCGCCGCCGCCCTGCCTGCGCCGGGTGCGGACGCTGGAGGAAGAGGGCTACATCCAGGGCTATCGCGGACTGTTGGATCCGCGCCGGCTCGGTTTCGACGTCACGGTGTTCGCCTCCGTGCATCTGTCCAGCCAGGCCGACGCCGATCTGCGCGCGTTCGAGGAATTCGTGCGCGCCGAGCCGCTGGTGCGGGAATGCTGGATGCTGTCGGGCGAGGTCGACTTCATCCTGAAATGCGTGGCGCCCGACATGGCGACGTTTCAGGATTTCGTCACGCACCTGACGGCGGCGCCGCATGTGCGCAACGTCAGGACATCGCTGGTGCTGCACAATTCCAAATACGAGGCGGCGGTGCCGCTGGAGCTGAAAGTTCCGGGCTGACGGTCAGGTGTCATTCCGGGGCGCGTCGAAGACGCGAACCCGGAATCTCGAGATTCCGGGTCTGGTCCTTCGGACCGCCCCGGAATGACGACTGCATTTGCTCAAGCGACGTTCGCCATCAGTCCTTCTTGCCCCGCATCACCGCATCGAGGCTCAGCGGCCCGCCGCCGGCGCAGGCGAGATACAGACACGCAAAAGCACAGGCTGACGGCGAGGTCGCCGTCGTTCAGCAGCGGGAAGAAGCCTGTGCGGCAAATGTTCGATGAAATAGGCGAACGCCATTTCGCCGGACAGGATGAAGGCCACCGGCCGCGTGAACAGGCCAAGGATCAGCAGCGTGCCGCCGACCAGTTCGAACATGCCGGCGATGCCGAACAGCGAAAACCACTGCAAATTCTCGAACATCCTGACAGCCGGCCAGCCGAACAGCTTTGCAAGTCCGTACTGCAGCAGGACCAGGCCGAGGACAATCCGCAATACGCTGAGGATGCGGGGTACCCAGATCGTGCCGGGTTTCATGGCTCAATCTCCAGCCGCGCGCGACAGATGCCATGCTCAAGGAGGGACTGCGCCTTGTCCGATGCAGTCGTCGAACCGTCAATTCGCTGCCTTCATCGCATCGCGTCGACGCTCCACGGGCCGCACCAGCGAGTCGCGAAATAGAGGAAAACGAAGCAATACGAGCGAGACCAGCTCGCCGCCGTTCAATATCGGATAGAACCCCTTCGGCGCATGCGATCATGAAATAAGCGACCGCCGTGAAGCCCGAAAGAATGAAGGCGACCGGCCTGCGTGAACAAGCCGAGGGTCAAGAAGCAGCGCCGCCAATCAGTTCGATCAGCCCGGCCGCTCCGAAGAGCGAACTGATGTGATGTTGGCGAAACTCGGAACCGCAGGAAAGCCGAGAATTTTTGCCGTGCCGTGCTCGAGCAACAATCAGCCCGGTGATAGATGCGCAACACGCTCAAGGTGCGCGGCGCCCATGCCGTCCAGTGTTTCATTCATGATTGGTCCCCCCGGTAGAAGTCGCGTTCTGGTTCGAAAGTCGGATGCCAATTCGTATCGCGTCGCGGCGCTGAGCGAAAGCATGTCGCGACAAGAAAATCGGCGGCCTTTCGCAAAGCAGCATTGGAATAATGGCGCTGGCAAAGTGTTTTCGCGCTGACCATGCAAGATAATGCCGACGCCGGATCCGTCACGGCGCTGTCGACCAGGCGCAACAAAGCGAAGGGCCGGGAAACTGTCCCGGCCCTTTGTCAGCGAGAGAAATTCGAAAACGCTGTTTCAGCGCCACTCGACCTTGGTGATCTCGTAGGCCTTGGCGCCGCCGGGCGCCACGACTTCCACGGACGCGCCCTTCTTCTTGCCGATCAGCGCGCGCGCCAACGGCGAGGTGATGGAGATGCGGCCCTTCTTGGCGTCGGCTTCCGGCTCGCCGACGATCTGCCACACCGCTTTCTTGTCGGTGTCCTCGTCGACCAGCGTCACGGTCGCGCCGAACTTGATGGTGTCGCCGGAGAGCTTGGAGATGTCGATGATATCGGCGCGCGCCAGCTTGTCCTCCAGCTCGGCGATGCGGCCTTCGTTGTGGGACTGCTCTTCCTTCGCGGCGTGATATTCCGCGTTCTCCGAAAGGTCGCCATGCGAGCGCGCTTCCGCGATATGCTCGATGATGCGCGGACGCTCCACCGACTGGCGCTGCTTCAATTCGACCTCGAGGGCGGCATAGCCGCCGGCGGTCATCGGAACCTTTTCCATCATCTCTCTGTCGTCCTTCAACATCATGCGGACCAATCCGCGGTACGCACAAACGCCGAAACAGAACACCCTCATGGCTGGCGAGTTCCCAGTCACGAGGGCTTCATTGCCGATCGATTGCCGGGCGCGGAGGCCCGGCCCAAGGATCAGGTTTCGGAAAAATAACTCTGCAGCGTGCGGACCTCAAGGTCCCCGCCCAGATAGGCGCGGATGCCCTGCGCGGCCGCCACGGCACCCGAAAGAGTGGTGTAATATGGCACTTTATGCAAGAGGGCAGCGCGTCGCAACGAGCGGCTGTCGGCCAGCGCCTGCGGCCCTTCCGTGGTGTTGAAGACCAGCTGGATATCGCCGTTCATGATGGCGTCGACGATATGCGGCCGTCCCTCCAGCACCTTGTTTACCTTTTCGGTCGGCACGCCGAAATCGGCGAGGAAACGCTGCGTCCCCGAGGTCGCCATCACCTTGAAGCCGACCGCCGACAACAGCCGCACCGCCTCCGCGATCCGGGTCTTGTCGATGTCGCGGACCGAGACGAACACCGTGCCCTTGCGCGGCACGCGGGTGCCGCCGCCGAGCTGGCTCTTGGCGAAGGCGATTTCGAACGAGCGGTCGATGCCCATCACCTCGCCGGTCGAGCGCATCTCCGGACCGAGCACGGTATCGACGCCGGGGAAGCGGGCGAACGGGAACACCGATTCCTTGACCCCGACATGGCCGAGCTTGCGCTTCTTCAAATTGAAGTCGGCGAGCTTCTCGCCGGCCATCAGCCGCGCGGCGATCTTCGCCACCGGCATGCCGATCACCTTGGCGACGAACGGCACCGTGCGCGAGGCCCGCGGATTGACCTCCAGCACGTAGATGTCGCCGTCCTTGATGGCGTATTGCACGTTCATCAGTCCGACCACGTCGAGACCGAGCGCCAGTTCGCGGGTCTGCCGCTCCAGTTCGGCGATCATCTGCGCGTCGAGCGAATGCGGCGGCAGCGAGCAGGCGGAGTCGCCGGAGTGAATGCCGGCTTCCTCGATATGCTCCATGATGCCGACGATGAAGGTGTCCTTGCCGTCGCACAGGCAGTCGACGTCGATCTCGATGGCGTCGGACAGATAGCGGTCGAACAGCAGCGGATTGGTGCCGAGCACGGTATTGATCTGCCCGGTCTTGTCGTTCGGATAGCGCGCCTTGACGTCGCCGGGCACCAGCTCCGGCAGGGTGCCGAGCAGGTAATCGCCGAGCTGGTTTTCCTCGCGGATGATCTGCATCGCGCGGCCGCCGAGCACGTAGGACGGACGCACCACCAGCGGCAGCCCGAGATCGGCGGCCACCAGGCGTGCCTGCTCGACCGAATAGGCGATGCCGTTTTTCGGCTGCTTCAGGTGCAGCTTGTCGAGCACGCGCTTGAAGCGGTCGCGGTCTTCGGCGAGATCGATGGCGTCGGGCGAGGTGCCGAGGATCGGCACATTGGCCGCTTCCAGCGCGCGCGCGAGTTTGAGCGGCGTCTGGCCGCCGAACTGCACGATCACGCCGTGCAGCGTGCCGTTCTGCCGCTCGGTTGCGATGATCTCGAGCACGTCCTCGGCGGTCAGCGGCTCGAAATACAGTCGGTCGGCGGTGTCGTAGTCGGTCGACACCGTTTCCGGATTGCAGTTGATCATGATGGTTTCATAGCCGGCGTCATGCAGCGCGAAGCAGGCATGGCAGCAGCAATAGTCGAATTCGATGCCCTGGCCGATCCGGTTCGGCCCGCCGCCGAGAATGATGACCTTCTTCTTGTCCGACGGCGCGCTCTCGTCGGCGGGCTTGCCCGCGAACGGCGCCTCATAGGTCGAATACATGTAGGCGGTGGGGGAAGCGAACTCGGCCGCGCAGGTGTCGATGCGCTTGAACACCGGGCGAACCCCGAGCGCGTGGCGCTTTGCCGTCACTTCGGCTTCGGTGGTTTCCGTCAGCACCGCCAGCCGCGCGTCGGAAAAGCCCATCGCCTTCAGCGTCCGCATGCCGAACGCGTTTTCCGGCAGGCCGCTTTTCTTGATCTTGCGCTCCATCTCGACGATGCCGCGCATTTCCGCCAGAAACCACGGATCGATCTTGCAGGAGGTGAAAATCTCCTCATTGGTCCAGCCGAGCCGCATCGCCTGCGCCACCTGCAGGATCCGGTCCGGCGTCGGCGTGCCCAGCGCCGCGCGGATCGCGTTCTTGTCGTCGCTGCGGCCGAGCCCTTCGATCTCGATTTCGTCGAGGCCGGTGAGGCCGGTTTCGAGGCCGCGCAGCGCCTTTTGCAGGCTCTCCTGAAAGGTGCGGCCGATCGCCATCACTTCGCCGACCGATTTCATCGAGGTGGTCAGCGTGGTGGAGGCGCCGGGAAATTTCTCGAACGCAAAGCGCGGGATTTTGGTGACGACGTAGTCGATGGTCGGCTCGAACGAGGCCGGCGTCGCGCCGCCGGTGATGTCGTTGGCGATCTCGTCCAGCGTGTAGCCGACCGCGAGCTTGGCCGCGACCTTTGCGATCGGAAAGCCGGTGGCCTTCGAGGCCAGCGCCGAAGAGCGCGACACCCGCGGATTCATCTCGATCACGACCATGCGGCCGTCGGCCGGATTGACGCCGAACTGCACGTTGGAGCCGCCGGTCTCCACCCCGATCTCGCGCAGCACCGCCAGCGAGGCGTCGCGCATGATCTGGTATTCCTTGTCGGTCAAGGTCAGCGCCGGCGCCACCGTGATGGAATCGCCGGTATGCACGCCCATCGGATCGAGGTTCTCGATCGAGCAGATGATGATGCAATTGTCCTTTTTGTCGCGCACCACCTCCATCTCGAACTCTTTCCAGCCGAGCACGCATTCCTCGATCAGGACTTCGTCGGTGGGGGAGGCGTCGATGCCGCGCTCGACGATCTCGATGAATTCGGCCTTGGTGTAGGCGATGCCGCCGCCGGTGCCGCCCATGGTGAAGGAGGGGCGGATGATCGCGGGCAGGCCGATGTCGTCGAGCGCGCGCAGCGCGTCGGGCAAATTCTTGATCTGCATCGAGCGCGGCGTTTCCAGCCCGATCCGGGTCATGGCCTCGCGGAAGCGGCCGCGATCCTCCGCCTTGTCGATGGCGTCGGCCGTGGCGCCGATCATCTCGACGTCGAATTTTGTCAACGTCCCCTGCCGGCGCAGCGACAGCGCGCAGTTCAGCGCGGTCTGCCCGCCCATGGTCGGCAACAGCGCGAAGCCGCCGGGGATGACGTGGCGTTCCTTCTCGATGATCTTGGCGACGATTTCCGGCGTGATCGGCTCGATATAGGTGGCGTCCGCCAGTTCCGGATCGGTCATGATGGTGGCCGGATTGGAATTGACGAGGACGATGCGGTAGCCCTCTTCCTTCAGGGTCTTCACCGCCTGGGTGCCGGAATAATCGAATTCGCAGGCCTGGCCGATCACGATGGGGCCGGCGCCGATGATCAGGATGGTGGAGATGTCGGTTCTTTTGGGCATCAAGTCTCGCGGGAACAGGGAATTGGGCACAAAAAAAGGGCGCGCCTGCCGCGCGTCCCTCAAACCCGGCGCTTGGGATCAACCTCGCGCGCGGGTGGTCTTTAGACCAGATTCCGCACCCGCGAAAGGGTCTTAAAGGCCCAGTCAACCGGCATTTAGGGGCTTCGCTCTTCGAGCTCGGCGCGGCAAGCCGCTTGCCGAAGCTCGCGGCTGGCCTGCCGAGCCGAAGCTCGGCGGGCAAGCGAGCGAAGGCTGGAGGCCCGGCCTGGATTTGAACCAGGATAAAGAGCGATGCACTGCTCTCGCGTTGACGCTTCCGCCACCGGGCCGCTCCGATCATTGCCGATCACGCCGCGGTGAGCCACGTTTACCGTTGATTAACCCTAACCCGCCGGTGCAAAAGCGCGACCAGCAAAAGTGGAGGCCGGTTTTGCGTCCGGTCGCGCGTCTTCATTAAAGCGCGACCAGCAAAAGTGGAGGCCGGTTTTGCGTCCGGTCGCGCGTCTTCATTAAAAAGCGTGCCGCGCCACGAAGGTCATCCGCCACGGATTGTGCCCGATATTGGAATGCGCGCGCGAGGCGGTAAAGCCGCTTGCGGCCAGCTTGGCGATCATCTCGGCTTCGCCGTAATGCTGCAGCCCGACGCGGCTGCGCAATTGCCGGTAGTCCGACAGCGCGGTAGCGACCAGGCTGATCAGGGCGTCTTTCAGGAAGCCATGCTTGGCCGCGAACCGCAAGCAGCGCGATCACGTCCTTGGCCATGCCGACCTCGGGGTCCAGGATATCGCCCACAACCAGCCGGCCGCCCGGCTTCAAAAGCCGCTTGATGACCGCGAAGGCGGCATCGAGCTCGGCCGGCGTCATGTACTGGGCGACCGAATTCATCACCACCAGATCGACGGATTTCTCCGCCATTTTCCTGCAAATCATCGAGCGAGCGCACCCGGATCTTCGTATTGGGCGCGAAACGGGCGATCAGCCGGCCGCGCACGCCGGGCGCAGGCTCCGCCAGGATCAGCTGGCCGCAGGCCTCCGCCACCTTGGCCGCCGACAGCGCTTCGCCGCAGGCATAATCCAGTACCACCGCGTCCGGGGAGGAGATGTAGCCGATGATGTCCTTCGCGATCAGCTGGAAATGCAGGTCGCGATGCAGCTTGTTCGCATAAATCGTATGCGTGGAATCGTAATAATCGATCCAGTCGTCCATGGCTCGCGAGCGTCCGGTAAAACGGGTTCCGGCAGCGGAACCGGCATGAAGGTGATGCGTTAGATGGTCCGGCGGCCCGTGTCCATGCCGTCAATCGTCCGTTTTCCTAACAGGAAGGTGCATCGTGAGCAAAGCCAGGTCCGACAACAGGTCCGACAAAGTCTCCCCCGATCTCGATACCCCGACCGACTTGCCGCAAGGCGCGGTGGACAGGATCTCGGCGTCGCTCAACACGCTGCTGGCCGACGCCTTCGCGCTCTATCTGAAGACCAAGAATTTCCACTGGCATGTCTCGGGGCGGCATTTCCGCGACTACCATCTGATGCTCGACGAGCAGTCGGATGCGATCTTCGCCACCACCGACCAGCTGGCCGAGCGGGTGCGCAAGCTCGGCGGCACCACGCTGCGCTCGATCGGGCAGATCGGCAAATTGCAGACCATCCAGGACAACAATGAGAGCTATGTGCCGCCGCGCGAGATGCTGCGCGAGCTGATGGAAGACAACAAGCACATGGCCGAGGCGATGCGCAAAGCCCACAAGCTCGCCGACGATCACGAGGATTCCGGCACCGCCGGCCTCCTGGAGACCTTCATCGACGAAACCGAGCGCCGCACCTGGTTCCTGTTCGAGGCCAGCCGCCAGGAAGGCAGCAACGCGGCGTAGGGCCTTCCCTCTCCCCTTGTGGGAGAGGGTGCCGAGCAAAGCGAGGCGGGTGAGGGGTTGTCTCCGCGCGAAAGGTACCCCTCATCCGGCACGGACTTCGTCCGCGCCACCTTCTCCCACAAGGGGAGAAGCGAAGACGTACGGTGGGCAACGCGCCGTGGTGGGCTCGCTTCGCTTAGCGGTGGCCTTCGCCTCACGTCTCCTTCGGAATCTCGAAAACCAGGCAGGTCGTGGTGGCATGCGCCAGGAGCCGGCCCTTGCTGTCGGTAATGCGCGCCTCGGCGGTGGCGGTGCGGCGGCCGACATTCAGGGTGCGGCCCTCTGATCGCACCGGGCCGGTATCCCTGGTCATGCCCCTGACGAAACTGACCTTGAATTCGAGCGTGGTGTAGCCGGTTCCCGGCGGCAGCGCGGTGTGGACCGCGAGCCCCATCACGGAATCCAGCAAGGTCGCGGCATAGCCGCCGTGCACCGAGCCGATCGGGTTGTAGTGCCGGAAGCCGGGGATCGAGTGCATCACCACCACGCCCGGCTCGGCGGTGGAATCGAAGGGCTCGATGGTCTGCATGATCGGCGGCGCCGGCAGCCTGCCGTCGAAGATGGCGCGGACGAAATCGACGCCCGCCATCGACGCCATCACTTCCGGCGGCGTCACGCCGTATTCGATTTTCGCGGGCGGTCTGGTCGTCCATGGCAAGTTCCTTTGCAATGATGAGACATCATACTAAAGGATTTGCTTGGGCGCTAGTGTGGCAAATGGCACTTGTAGCCCGGATTGAGCGAAGCGACATCCGTGAAAAGAATTGACGCCGATCCCGGATGTCGCTTCGCTCATCCGGGCTACGTACTCCACATTCTCGTCATGGCCGGGCTTGTCCCGGCCATCCACGCCTTGATGCAAGTCCTGCAGCAAAGACGTGGATGCCCGGCACATCTAGCGCGAAGACGCGCTTCGCGCTTTTGCGCCGGGCATGACGGCGTGAAGGGTGGATCGCAGCTAAGCCTTACGCGCGCTTCTTCGCCCGCATCAGATCGGCAAACCGCTTGAACAAATAGTGCGAGTCGCGCGGCCCCGGTGAGGCCTCGGGGTGATACTGCACCGAGAATACCGGTTTGCCCTCGAGCTGGATGCCGCAATTGGAGCCGTCGAACAGCGAGACGTGGGTCTGCGTGGCGCCCTTCGGCAGGGTCGCCTGATCCACCGCAAAACCGTGGTTCATCGAGGTGATTTCCACCTTGCCGGTGGTCTCGTCCTTGACCGGATGATTGGCGCCGTGATGGCCCTGATGCATCTTCTTGGTCTTGGCGCCGACCGCGAGGCCGAGCATCTGGTGGCCGAGGCAGATGCCGAACGTCGGCGTGCCCGATGCGATCACCTTCTGGATCACCGGCACCGCGTATTTGCCGGTCTCGGCGGGATCGCCGGGGCCGTTCGACAGGAACACGCCGTCGGGCTTCATCGCCAGGATATCCTCGGCCGAGGTGGTCGCCGGCACCACCGTGACCTTGCAGCCTTCGCCGGCGAGCAGCCGCAGGATGTTGCGCTTGATGCCGTAGTCGATGGCGACGACGTTGAACTCCGGGCTGGTTTGCCGCCCAAAGCCTTTGCCCCACGCCCACGGCGTTTCGTCCCAGGTGAAGCGCTGGCCGGAAGTGACCATCGGCACCAGGTCCATGCCTTCGAGGCCGGGCCATTCGCGCGCCTCTTCCTTCAGCCCGTGCAGGTCGAACTGGCCGTCCTTGGCGTGGGCGATCACGGCGTTGGGCATGCCCTTCTCGCGGATCAGCGCGGTCAGCGCGCGGGTGTCGATGCCGGAAAGCCCGATGATGCCGCGCGCCTTCAGCCATTGGTCGAGATGGCGCGTGGCGCGGTAGTTCGAGGGATCGGTGATGGCGGCGCGCAGGATCACGCCGCGCGCGCCCGGCGTCGCCGCCATGTTCACCGTCTCGATATCCTCGTCGTTGGTGCCGACATTGCCGATATGCGGGAAGGTGAAGGTGATGAGCTGTCCGGCATAGGAGGGATCGGTGAGGATCTCCTCATAGCCGGTCATCGCGGTGTTGAAACAGACTTCGCCGACCGCCTGGCCTTCCGCGCCGAGGCCAAAACCTTCCAGCACGGTGCCATCGGCAAGCACGAGGAGCGCGGTCGGCTTGTGGTCCGGCCAGGCTGAGGCGTTTTCCGATTTTGTCATGAGCGCACTACATAGTCTCCGCCTGCGGGCGCGTCAAAGCGGAAACCGGCGGATTCACATGCAAAATACGCATATTTCAAGCGATCCTCATGCTGAGGAGCGCCATCGCAGGCAAGTTTACGCAGCCTGCGTACACTTGGCTGCGTGGCGCGTCTCCAAGCATGCGGCTGGCGAGAACGGTGATTTTCGTTCATCCTTCGAGACGGGCGCAAGGGCGCGCTCCTCCCGAGTGAGCGCAAACGCGCTCATCCGGATGAGGGCGGAACTCCTGGAGGCAGAACCCTGCGATGTTTCGGAGCTTGCTGTGAATACGATGCCGATTTTGCTGGTTCCGGGGCTGGTGTCGTCCGAAGGCTCTTTCACGACCTGGGTGACGACGTCAGCGCCGGGGGTTTCATCAACAATCAGACCGCGATCATACGCGGTCAAAGGAAATGGCCGACGGCATCGCAGGCGCGAAACTCGTCATCATTCCTGATTGCGGCCATTGCCCCCAGCCCGAAAGACCGGAAGCCACAGCGGCCGCTTTGGTCGAATGGCTGCGGAACCAGTTGTCTCATTGCCGCGAACGGCCTAGATCAGGGCCTTTCCGGTGCTGCGGCCGTAAGGGCCGGCGAGAGGATAGAACGATGCTGCGCGACGACATCAACAACGCGGTCAAGGACGCGATGCGGGCCAAGGACGAGCGCAAGCTCTCCACCTTGCGCATGGTCAATTCGACCATCAAGAACGCCGACATTGCCGCGCGGGGCGAAGGCAAGCCGCCGCTCAGCGACGCGGACCTGCTCGGCGTGTTCCAGAAAATGATCAAACAGCGCCAGGAAGCGGTCGAGCTCTACGACAAGGGCGGCCGCGCCGAACTCGCGGCGCAGGAGCGCGAGGAAATCGCGATCATCTCCGCCTATCTGCCGAAGCAGATGTCGGAGGAAGACGTCAAGGCCGCGATCTCGGCCGCGATCGCCGAGACCAATGCGGCCGGCATCAAGGACATGGGCAAGGTGATCGGCGTGCTGAAGACAAAATACGCCGGCCAGATGGATTTTGCCAAAGCCAGCGGCATGGTGAAGGCGGCGCTGACGGGGTGAGTTTCGCCGGGGTTGGCGATAACACTCTCGGCGTCATGCCCGGGGCTTGTCCCGGGCATCCACGTCTTTAAACTCAGGGCGAGTAAGACGTGGATGGCCGGGCATAGGCGAGCGGAAGCGACGCCGTCCTTCGGACGGCTATGCCCGGCCATGACGAGGACTTACGGGACGATCAAGGGCTCCTATCAACCCAACAGGAAATTCCATGTCAGACTCGGTGACCGACAGCATCGACGGTGCACGACCCATGTTGTTCCAGCCGTTCAAGATCCGCGGCCTGACCCTGAAGAACCGGCTGGTCGTGCCGCCGATGGTCCACTACCGCGCCGGGCCGGGCAACACCTGCGGCGCCTTTCACAACGTGCATCTCGGCCGCTATGCGCTGGGCGGCTTCGGGCTGGTCTTCGTCGAGGCAACGGCCGTTGAAGAGGTTGGCCTGATCAACGAGCATGACCTCGGCATCTGGAACGATGCGCAAGTGCAAAGTTTCAAGCCCCTGATCGCCTTCATGAAGGGCGAGAACACGGGAATCGGCATTCAGCTCGCCCATGGCGGGCGCAAGGCGTCCTCGCAGCGCGCGATGGACGGCATGGGCCCGCTCACGCCGCAGGAGATCGCGGCCGGCGCCAAACTGTGGCAACCCGTGGGCCCCACCAGCGAGCCCGTCGCGCCGGGATGGCTGACCCCGCGCCAGCTCACCACCGAAGAGTGCCGGGCGATGGTGCGCACCTGGGCGCACGCGGCCAGAAACGCGGTCAAAGCGGGGTTCGACACGATCGAGATCCACACCGCCCACGGCTACCTGCTCGCCTCGTTTCTTTCTCCCATTTCCAACACGCGCAACGACGAATATGGCGGCGACCGCCAGGGGCGCATGCGCCTGCCGCTCGAGATCGTCGAGGCGGTGCGGCGCGAAATGCCGGAAACGATGCCGTTGTTCGTCCGCGTCTCCGCCGTCGACGGCGCCAGGGACGGCTGGAACCTGGACGACACGGTCGCCTTCGCCCGGGAATTGAAGGCCCGCGGCGTCGACGTCATCGACTGCTCCTCCGGCGGCATTTCAGGCTCGGCGACGGCTGCCCAGGTCCCGCGCGGCCTCGGCTTCCAGGTGCCCTACGCCGAACGGGTCCGCAAGGAGGCGGGCATCGCCACGATGGCGGTCGGCATCATTCTCGAGGCGCAGCAGGCGGAAGCGATCCTGCAGAACGGGCAGGCCGATCTCATCGCGGTCGGCCGGCAGTCCCAGTTCAATCCCAACATCGCGCAGCACTGGGCGCACGATCTCGGCATCAACCGCAAGTTCGAGGACTGGACGCCGGAATATGGATGGTGGCTCGAGAAGCGCATTCGAACCATCGAGGGGTTCGCCACGCCGACCGGGGTCGTCAAGCGGCCCGCATGAGGTGTCCGTCACGATGAAAATCGGCCGCCGGACATTCAGGAGTTCAGCTCTGACCTAAAGAAAAAAACGAGCAGGCAGGCACCGCTGCCAGGGATGGCGCGGTCAGTTCTTCGGCTTGATCATAGCCGAGGCCATGAACGCTGCGACCGCAGTGGAATACTCTTCCAATCCCTTGAAATTGAAATGCATATCCCCTGCTCGCCAATAGAAAGTCTCGGGATGCGATCCGAACCGCTGTTTCAATGTCTCGGTGGCATTGAAGAAAAGAAAGTTGTTGGCGGCGCAAGTCTTTTGCACCGAAGAGCTGACGAGATCGTTCCAGACGCGGCCCTCGGCGTCGGGTTTCAGGTGCTCGAGATGCGGGTGAAAGATGAATAGCACCCGGCTGCCGTCCCTGGCGTAATCCTTCAGTATCCCGGCCAGCTCCTGCAGATTCTGCCTGAAAGCCGAAAGCGGTTCTGAATATTTCCGTTCGAGATCGGGACTGTGGTCCTGTGAATAGGAAAAGAGAACGAGGTCCGATCGGTATTTCTCAATTACCGATGGCATGTGCACAAGGGCGAGCCAAAGCTTTGCCACAAACCGCATCAGATACAATGGATGCTTGCGAGCCTCCATCAAGCCGATGCTGCATTCGTGTCCAATGGGTGAAACCTTGACGCCGACATTTTGTCCGCGTTCGTTGCGGACAATCAGCTTACGGTATCGAGCGAAGTCGTCGTATAGATCGGTCTCGTCCACGTCCACCACGATATAGTCGGGACGCACGATCGGCAGGAGCTTCTTCGCCTGCGGCACGAAGATAGCCGGGGAATATGAGGTGAATCCGGCATTGTAGGTTTTCAGGCACACCCCCCGCTCTGTCTTGAAATATTTTGCAACGTGATACGGCAGCGTGTTCTTGTCGTCGAAGCCTTCCATAAATGAATTGCCAAGGAACAAAACCGAAATCGGATTTCGACACCCGTCCAGCAGTGCCGTATCGTCGATGATCCTGATGCCGTTCGCGTCGTATAATCTCTTGTAGCTGAATCCGGTCATATCGCCGTAAATGCACAAGTTCTGGTTTTCCGGTTCCGGCTGATGGTTCACGACGTCGGATTCCCAGTTCAGATTGATATTCGCCATTTCGAGATCGTACAGCGGACCGAAGTACTGCTGCATCCGCAACCCGACCTCAAAAATAGCGGCCCACGTGATGACCAGCAGCGCCGCCCGGCCGAGGTGAAATAATAGTAGCTTGAACATCTCAGGATTTGGACTTTTCCAGAACGCAGAGCTTCGGCGGTTCGCTCGGGTGAAAGGATGATGAAAACAGCAGCCCCGTCCCGAACACGGCCACCGTCAAAAATGCGCCAGGAAAAAACTCCGGCCCGCCCGAAACCTCACCAGTGTCCATTGCTTGCTTGCCACTCGATCTGGAGCGGGATGACTTTTCTTCGAATCGTCATCACGCTCTATCTTTTTGTTTGAGCATGATCCTTTCGGAAAACCGGTGTCCACTTTTCCGGATCATGCTCTAGGTGCGACTACTGCCAGCAGCAACAGCCACCACGGCATGTACCAACTGCGGAGAATGTGCGTCGTTTCATGCCACCTTCTCGCTCTGGAAACAGTATCATAGCGGCCCGGTGGAGCTTCATGGAAGGGGTCAAAACGTTCTGAGCGCGGAATTTACGGGCAAGCAGCCAGAGTCTGCCCTAGTCAAAAGCGCAAGAACTCGAATTGTGTATATGTTTTCCGAATTTTTCCCAATAGCGGATATGCGGTGACCGGCAAGACCGCCTCGGGGGTGAGGCGCGCGTTGCAGCGCCTTGCTTAACTTCACCCCGCCGGCGGGGAGCGCGACTGTCTAGGCGATGCGCGTGTCTCTCCCTCCCCCCTGTGGGGTCGAGACGAGCGAAGCTCGCTCTTGGGTGGCCGGCCGAAGGCCAGTCGGGTGGGGGCTGCCTCCACAAGTGAGATTTCTGGCGCACTGCCGTGCGCTACCCCCACCCGTCACATCGTTCGCTACACTCACGATGTGCCACCCTCCCGACAAGGGGGAGGGATGAAGAAAAGATGCGCGCGTCGCGAAATTGCGCACGCCGGCCTGAACTTGACCCAGATCAACACGCCGCCATCTTTGCCCGGCACCATTTCCCGAAACAGATTGGGAGGGCAGGCCGATGACATCCGTCTCCGGCAAGATCGATCCGGTGGTGCAGCGGATCAGGGCTGCCGACATCGCGGAAGCGCTGGGGCAGGGCTTGCGCGATTTCCAGGCCATGCCGCTGTACGGGCTCCTGTTCGGCGCGCTCTATGCCGGCGGCGGCGTCGTGATCCTGCTCTGCCTCACCGCGTTCGGCATGGTCTATCTGGCCTATCCGCTCGCGGCCGGCTTTGCGCTGATCGGCCCGTTTGTCGCGATCGGCCTTTATGAAGCGAGCCGCCGCCGCGAGGCCGGGCAGCCGCTCTCGATGGCCGGCATCTGGTCCACCGTGAAGTCGCGCAGCGAAATCGGCTGGATGGCTTTTGTCACGCTCTTCATCTTCGTGATCTGGATGTATCAGGTGCGGCTGCTGATCGCGCTCCTGATCGGGCTCAACGCCTCGTTCTCCAGCTTGAAGGAATTCATCACGGTGGTGCTCACCACCAATGAGGGATTGTGGTTTCTCGCGATCGGCAACGCGGTCGGCGCGGCGCTGTCGCTGATTTTGTTTTCGCTGACGGTGGTGTCGTTTCCGCTCTTGCTCGATCGCGACGTCGATTTCGTCACCGCGATGATCACCAGCGTCCGCGCCGTGGTGACCAGCCCGGTGCCGATGATCGGCTGGGCCGCCGTCATCGTCGTGCTGCTGATCGTCTCGGCGCTGCCGTATTTCCTCGGCCTCCTGGTGACCTTGCCGGTGCTGGGACACGCGACCTGGCACCTCTACCGGCGGATCGTGGCGCCGGTGGCGGGTTGATCAACGCCGTCGTCCCCGCGAAGGCGGGGACCCATACGCCGCGGCCCTGAGGTCATGGGAAGTGTCAGTTGCCTTCGCCTGTGTCGCATCAATGAAGGCCTGGGGTTATGGGTTCCCGCCTTCGCGGGGACGACGTAGGAAGTTTAAGGCGTCTTGATCCCCATCCTCTTCAGCGCCTCCAGCATCCGCTGCGGCGGCGCCATCTTGATCGCGAGCGGCTCGCCGGTCTCCAGCAAGCTCTTCAGGCTCGACAGGATCGCGGGCCAGCCCTGGCGGCCGCCGGACAGGATGTCGTCGTCGATCGGCCGGTCGTGCGCTTCGGTCATGGTGAGCCGGACAGCGTCGCCGGCAGGCTCGATCTCGTAAGTCACCAGCGTCGGGCCGAGCTTTTCGACCAGATCCGGCCAGTTGACGTTCCAGGTAACGGTCAGCCTGCGCGGGGGATCGCATTCGATCACCTCGCCGCTGATGTGGAGCGAACCATCCGGCGCGCGCACGACGAACGCGCCGCCGGCCTTCAACTCGCTTCCACCGCGAAGCCGAAAAAATATCTTCTGGAAAACTCCGCCGATGTCAGCGCCTGCCACACCTTCTCCGGCGTCGAGGCGATGTAGATCGTGTAGACGATCGTCGGCTTGAAATGATCCGTCTTCATCATCGAAAAACCTCGTCCAGCTTGTAAGTGGAAGGCCGGCTTAAGCACAGGATGTCGCTTTCGCGCTCGACGGCAGATCGGCCGGCAAGCGCGCCCGGTCTCCAGCATGCTCTTCAGGCTCGCGATCACCATCGGCCAGCCGCCGGAAATGTCGCGCAGCGTCTTGCCGCCCTCGTCGATGTTGTCGTGCGTCACCGTCAGCTTGACGACCTTGCCGCGTGGTTCGAGATCGAAGGTCACCCGCGACGTGCGTTCGCGCTTGGCGTCGGAAGAGCAGGGGTCCCAGGTATAGGCGAGCCGCTTCGGCGGATCCGAGACCAGCACCTTGCCCTCGACGCTCGGCGATCCCTGCCTGGCGAACCCGTAGGGCGAGCCGACCTTCCAGTCGGAGGTGACCCGGTGGCCGAACCAGTAGCGCTCGGTGAAGTCGCCGTCGGTCAGGGCCTGCCAGAGTTTTTCGGCCGAGGTTTCGATATAGGTGACGTAGACGAATTCCGGTTTACTCATCGCGCTTCTCCAACTGCCGTTTCAATTCGCTGAGCGCGGTGAGCTTGCCGCGCTCGAATTTCCTGATCCACCTTTCGCCGATCTGATGGATCGGCACCGGGTTGAGATAGTGCAGCTTCTCGCGGCCATGCCGGAACGTGGTGACGAGGTTGGCGGCCTCGAGAATCGCAAGGTGTTTTGTCACCGCCTGCCGCGTCATGGCGAGGCCGTCGCAGAGTTCGTTCAGGGTCTGGCCGTTTCTGGCGTGAAGCCTGTCCAGCAGCGACCGTCGCGAAGCATCGGCCAGCGCTTTGAAGACTTCATCCATGGGTCGGATAATAGGCAACCAGATGGTTGCATGTCAAGGGGTGCTTTGCCGAGCTTCATCCTCGATCAAGGGGAGAGGGGGAAGAGGGCGGCTTCTCCTGCGTGATACGATCATGCATATTCGATTGCCTACTTCGATCCACCCGCGAGTCCCCCATGTCCCTGCAGCTCTATCTCGCCTTCGTCGCCGCCTGCATCGCGCTGGCGCTGCTGCCGGGACCGGTCGTGACGCTGGTGATCGCCAACGGCCTGCGGCACGGCACCCGCGCCGCGCTGACCAATATCGCCGGCGTCCAGGCGGGACTGGCGATCGTGATCGGCATCGTCGCCATCGGGCTGACCTCGCTGATGGCGACCATGGGCTACTGGTTCGACTGGGTGCGCTTTGCCGGCGCCGCCTATCTGGTCTGGCTCGGCGTCAAGCTGATCCGCTTCCCGGTCGTGGGCGTTCATGCCGATGCACCGCCGCCTCCGCCGCGCGGCGGGTTTTTCCTGCAGGGCTTTCTGGTGCTGCTCTCCAATCCCAAGGTGCTGGTGTTCTTCGGCGCCTTCATTCCGCAATTCATGGACATGAGCCAGGACCACTTCTCGCAGGTGGCGCTGCTCGGCGTCACCTTCATGATCACCGGCGCGATCACCGATTCGATCTATGCGCTGCTGGCCGGCAGCGCGCGGCGCTTCTTCTCGGCGCGGCGCACGCGGCTGTTGTCACGCGTCTCCGGCGGCTTCATGATCGGCGGCGGCATCTGGCTGGCGCTGACACGGGCGCGTTAAGCGCAGGTGCGATTGGCGAAGCAAATACGGTGAGTTCCTCCCTCTTGTGGGAGAGGAGCGGTTATCATGATCACGGGAACGTCAGGCCGCAATTCCCAGACCTTCGGCAACATTTCAAGGCCGGTCATGCCGGGCATGCTGATGTCCGAGAGGATCAGTATCAGCGGCTGATCAAGGATGCTCGCAACCGCAGGTCTCGCCGGAATTGCTGTCGAAATAGTTCCTCGACGTCGGGCTCATCGTCCACCACAAGAACTAAAACGCTCACGTCTGACTTCTAGTCTTGTCTGGAGAATTGGCCGTCCGTGGCAGGACGACCGTAAATTCGGTGAACTGTCCGGGCTCCGTCTCGACATCGATCGTGCCACCGTGTTGTTTTACGATAATGTCGTAGCTCAGCGAAAGGCCGAGCCCGGTTCCCTCGCCGGCGGCCTTTGTCGTGAAGAAAGGATTGAACATCTTTCCCTTCACCTCGGGCGAAATGCCGGTGCCATTGTCGCGGATGCTGATTTCGACGCTGTCGCCGAGATTCTTCGTCGCGGCAGAAAGGGTGGGCTCATAATTGCCCCCATTCGCTTCGGCTTTGCGCTTGGTCGCCGCGTAGAAGCCGTTCGAGATCAGGTTGAGCAGCGCCCGCGTGATCTCCTGCGGGAACACATCGGCCTCTCCGGCGGTCGGGTCAAAGGCCCTCTCCAGGGCGATATTGAAGCCCTGCTTCTCGGCGCGCGCCCCGTGATAGGCGAGATTAAGGCTCTCCTCGACGACGGCGTTAATATCGATGGGCCGGTGTTCTCCAGAGCCCTGGCGCGAGTGCAGCAGCATGTTCTTGACGATCGAATCGGCGCGCTTGCCGTGCTGGACGACCTTGTCGAGATTGCCTTGCAGCATATCTGCGATCTCGCCGATCTGTGCTCGCAGCTTGTCGTCGAGGCTGGCTCCGGCAAGCGCCTCCCGCAATTCGTCAATGAGCTCGACTGAGATGGACGAGAAGTTGTTGACGAAATTGAGCGGGTTTTTGATCTCGTGGGCGATGCCGGCGGTGAGTTGGCCGAGCGAGGCGAGCTTCTCTGTCTGGATCAGGCGGTCCTGCGCCGTCCGCAGGTCACGCAACGTCGCCTCGGCGGCATCGCGTGCGGCAGCAAGTTCGGCTTCACGTTGCTTCAATTCGGTGATGTCCGCATAGGTGGCCACGAGGCCGCCTGCCGCGGTTTTTCGTTCGCTAACCTGAATCCACCGGCCGTCGCTGCGGTGTTGAACATGCGTACTGCTGTGAGCCTTATGTTGGACGAATCTTTTCGCCAGCCAAGCCTCGCGGCTTACTTCAGCATCATCGATCATTCCGCGTTCAACAGCGGTGCGAACAATTGTTCCGAAAGTCGTGCCTGGCTCTATGACGTCGGCGTGAGCAGAAAACAGGTTCTTGTATTTGCTGTTAAAGATCACAAGCTTGTCGTCCGCATCATATAGCGAGAAACCTTCGGAAATGGTTTCGATGGCGTCAGTCAGCCGTGTTCGAGCCTCGCCGATTTCTTTCAGGTTCTTCTTTTCGATCTCGAGGTTTTCAATCTCCATCGCGCGCATTTCAATGGTGTTTTTGCGAAATACATTAATGGCTTCCACCATCTGCCCTATTTCGTCGCTGCGGCCTCGATAACCTATCTCCACTTCGGTGTCACCAGACGACAACCGGCGCATAACATTCGTGACGGACTGTATCGGCGTAACGATCGATCTTGAAACCAGGACAGTGGCGATAGCGCTTAGCAGCAGACCAATGATTGCTCCAATAGCCAATACGACCTTCTTTTGTGCGGCGTCTGTGTACAGTTTGGTGGAAATCGTGTTCGTTGCCGACGCGACGGAATTGGCCATACTTTTGAAATCATCTGCCACGGCCGTGAACTTCTCGTCAGTTTGACCAAGCATCATAGTCGCCATTGCGGCGTCAGTGCTGCCAACCTCGATCGTATCGAGTGCCGTACTTTCGTATTCTTTCCACTTCGAAATGAGATCTTTTAAATCCAATTTTTCCTTAGCGGATAAATCCGATCGCTCTGCAAGAGTTTTGAGGTTCAAATTGATATTCCGTAAATCGGAAGCAATTTCATCGCTGAGCGATCTAAGCAGCGCATCGTTTACGCCATTGCTTGCCCAAGACACATAACGAAATGTCTTCATGTGTACGGCAACGATATTATCGCTGACCAATGCGAATTCACTCTGTTTTGGCAAAATTCTGGATGAGAGGGTATGAAGATTGTCTTCCGACTTATCCAGCGTGACATACGCGATTGCGCCGAGAGAAATCAGGCAAATCAACAGAACTGCCGATGCGGCGAATGCTTTTATTTGAATAGGTAGATTTTCAAAAAAAGAGAAAGTTCGTGGGGCGTCCGGTACTTTCATCGAGTGCCCCTAAATGTGCACCTTAATAAGGATACATCGACATGTGATGTGAGTTCTATTGTTTATAGACGCCGACGCCCACGAAGTAGTTTCCCATTTTCTCGATGTAACTCGATTTGTCCTCAATCTTGTTGGTAATCGGATTGGGCCATTTGTAGTCAACCCAACCGCTTCCGGGGCCTTCAGCAATCTTGATCATCTCTCGAATGAGGTACTTGCCATCTTGATCTTTGAGATCGATCAATTTCTTGCCAATTAACGCGGGTCGCGCGCCGTGAGCGACATTGACTCCCTTCATGTCATAAATGAACGGATACAAGTCGCGATCATGAAATTCCTTTACCGATTTGTCTGAGGCCGCCTTGAAGGTAATCTCAGGACCGTCCTTCTTGAATTCCTCCTGAATGCGTTTGACCAGTGCAATGGCTTCTTGCTTGGTTCCAAATTCAGCGGCGATCCCGGGCGTAAACATCGTGAGCGTGGCGATAGAGAAAGCAATAAGATATCGGACCATGCGGGTGCTCCGCTTCTTTGCTGAAATTCAATCATGCGTGGCCGTTAGGCGACCCGCCACGGCACCCCGTCTGCACGCTGCTCTGTGATACTTGCCAAGCGCAATGATCTGGATCAAAGGGTCAGTGGCCCTGATAGAATTGAACCAGGTAACTAAATCAGCCGCTGCGCGCGCAGCATCGTCTCGATCTCGGCAAAAATCCGCGCCAGCCGGTCCGCCCATTGCTTCTGCCCGGCCGGCTCGGCGATCAGGTCCTGGCGGATTTCGATCCCGGTGTTCATCAAGCCGCGCTTCTCGCCGTGAACGGGAATGGTGTAGTCGGTCTCGTCGCTCACCGCATAGGGCTCGTTGTCGCCGACCACGAGACCGGCCTCGGCGCGCAACAGTTTTAACAGCAGCGGCGGCAGCCTGGTGTCGCGCTGGTAGAGCGTGCCGATGTGCCAGGGCCGCGCGACGCCTTTGTAGACCGGCGTAAAACTGTGCAGCGACACCAGCACCGTCGGGACGCCGTCGCGCAGGCGGCGGTCGATCACTTCCGCGATGCGGCGATGATAGGGCTCGAAGATGTGCCGGCGCCGCGCGTCAGCCGCCGCTGGCAAAATCCCTTCATTGCCCGGGATCGTCGTCGCCTCGCTGATGCGCGGGATCGAGCTCGCCGCCTCAGGCGGACGATTGCAGTCGATCACCAGCCGCGAATAGCGCTGCGCGATCAGATGCGCGTCGAGATTTTTCGACAGCGCGCTGGCGACGCCGGCAATGCCGATATCCCAGGCGATATGCCGCTCCATTTCGCTGGCCGCCACGCCGAGATCGCCGAGCGCGCGCGGGATCGCCCGGCCGTAATGATCGCAAGCCAAGCAGGAACGGCGAGCGCCCCGCGGCATTATCTTCGAGAACCGGCGGAACATCGTCGCTGCCGAGGAGTAATGATGTGTCGCCGGTACTATCCAAAACCATTTTTCCTTTCCCGTTTGCCTAGCGAAGCAGCATACCGATTTAGAAATGAGCAGGGATCGGTATAGATTAGCTTGTCCAAAATCACGATGATTGCCCTGACGATGCCGCTCCTGACGATTCATCACAAGACCTGTTATCGCTATGCGCACCCCGTGGCGTTCGGCGAACACCGCATCATGCTGCGCCCGCGCGACGGCCACGATCTGCGCGTGCTGTCCGGCAGTCTCGAGATCGCGCCGCGCGCCGATGTCGCTGCGCTGGATCCACGACGTGTTCGGCAACAGCGTCGCGATCGCGACCTTCGACGAGCGCGCCGACACCCTGTCGTTCGTCTCGCACCGCGACGGTCGAGCACAATCCGGCCGAGGAATTCGCGCTGACCCCGGACGACCCGGCCTATTTCTATCCGTTTCTCTACGACGACGAGGAGTTTCCCGACCTCGTTCAGTTCATCACGCCGCAATATGGCGATCCCCAGGCGAGCTGTCGGCGTGGGCGCGGAATTTTCTCGATCCGGAAGGGCCGACCCCGACCTTCAACATCCTCTCCGGCATGACCTTCCGTATCCGCGAGGCCTTCAGCTACCGCAAGCGGCACGAGCAGGGCACCCAGCATCCGCTCGACACGCTGCAGACGCGGTCCGGCACCTGCCGCGACTACGCGCTGTTCATGATCGAGGCGCTGCGGCGGCTCGGCATCGCCGCGCGCTTCGTGTCGGGATACATCGTTCATCCCCGGCGACCGCGCACACGGCTATGTCGGCGGCGGCTCGACCCACGCCTGGGTGCAGGTCTATCTGCCGAGCGCCGGCTGGATCGAGTTCGATCCCACCAACGGCATCGTCGGCACCCGCGACCTCGTGCGCG
Organism: uncultured Alphaproteobacteria bacterium; assembly: GCA_963825105.1. GTDB lineage: Bacteria > Pseudomonadota > Alphaproteobacteria > Rhizobiales > Xanthobacteraceae > Bradyrhizobium. The sequence goes on along the minus strand of CAWGSB010000022.1, from coordinate 26,917 downwards.
TGGCGGTGGCGCGCGATCCGCGCCAGGCGATTCCCCTGCACGGCACCTATCTGGGTTCGGCCGACGCGCTTGTCGGCATGGAGGTCAGTATCGACGTCGTTTCGGCAGATGCGGAGGCGGAGGCGTAACATGGAAATCAAGGTAGGCTTCGAGATTGCCTATGCGGCCGCGCAGGCGACGCCGATGGTGATCATGCTCAGCATTCATCCCTCGCGCCGTCAGGACATCGTCGGCGCCGAGGTCATCGTCGCCGAGCCGAACGTGCCGATCGGATTTTACCGCGACAGCTTTGGCAACATCTGCGGCCGGCTGGTGGCCCCTGGCGGCGGCGTGACCCTGCGCGGCAGCGCGCTGGTGCGCGATTCCGGATTGCCCGATGTCGTGAGCCGACCGCGCAGCAGCTTCCGATCGATCAATTGCCCGACGACCTGCTGCTGTATCTGATGGCGAGCCGCTATTGCGAAACCGACAAGCTGACCGATATCGCGTGGTCGCTGTTCGGCAATACCCCGCCGGGCTGGGCGCGGGTGGCCGCGATCTGCAGCTTCGTGCACAACCACGTCACCTTCGGCTATCAGCATGCCCATCACATGAAATCCGCCCACGACGTCTACGAGCAGCGCGCCGGCGTGTGCCGCGATTTCGCCCATCTCGCGCTGACCTTCTGCCGCGCCATGGGCATCCCGGCGCGCTACTGCACCGGCTACATGGGCGATATCGGCATTCCCTATGATCCCGACCCGATGGATTTCTCCGGCTGGTTCGAGGCCTATCTGTCCGGCCAGTGGTACACCTTCGACGCCCGCCACAATCGCCCCCGGATCGGCCGCATCCTGATGGGCACCGGCCGCGACGCCGCCGACGTGGCGCTGACCACGAGTTTCGGGCGGATGGATCTGGTCAAATTCCTGGTCATCAGCGATGAAGTGGTGGCGGCCTGATCTGGTTTCCGTCATTGCGAGCGAAGCGAAGCGATCCAGCCCCCGTCATTCCGAGGCGATGCGAGCATCGAAGCCGGAATCTCGAGATTCCCGATGTGCAATTGCCATCTGAGGTCTGGTCCTTCGGACCATCCCGGAATGACGCGATGCTTGCTTCGCTTCGCTCGCAATGACGGGATAGAATAGCCCATGACCTCCAGACCGTCTCTTCGTCTACGGCACGCTGATGCGCGGCTTCGACCATCCGATGGCGCAGCTGTTGTCGCGCAGCGCCGACTTTATCGGCGAGGCGCGCTGCCGCGGCCGGCTCTATCTGGTGAAGCACTATCCGGGGCTGGTCGAGTCGGACGACGCCGATGACGTCGTGTTCGGCGAATTGTTCCGGCTGCGTCAGCCCATCGAATTGCTGCGCGAGTTCGACATGTACGAGGCCTGCGGCGAGGGTTTTAGGGCGCCGACCGAATATGTCCGGCGGATGCTGCCGGTGACGCGCGCCGGCGGCGCGGTCAGCGAGGCCTGGACCTACCTCTACAACTGGCCGGTCGACCGCCTGCCGCGCATCGCCTCGGGAAGGTTTCTGGCGCGGTAGGGCAGAGGCCAGACGCGAGCACGGTCTACTCCCTCTCCCGCTCTTGCGGGGGAGGGCCGGGGTGGGGGTTCTCTCCGCGAATGCCGACGGTAAACCGACGCAATACCGTGCGCCATGCCAGTATGCTCTGATGAAGCACTCGGATTTTAAAATCGGAATTGAATTCTTCACAGCGACCGGTCGCTGGCGATGCACGGATGTCGGCGCGCGCACGATCGCGGCAATCAGACTCGACCTCGATCATGATCCGGCTTGGTATAATGGCCCGCCCTATGCCCTGGTGGAACACGTGTTTGACGAGGACGGGATCGAGGATTGCGATCCGGCACCGCAGGAGCGAGTTTTCGACGACAGCGGCAAGGCCAGCTTGGTTATAGTCGATCGCACTCCTCGACACTCCCGGTGACGAGAGAGCCCCCACCCCGACCCTCCCCCGCAAGAGCGGGAGAGGGGGCGCTGCGGCGAGGTCCCGGGCCACTTGCGCCCTGTGAATAGCGGCGAGAAGCCCGAACATCTTCGTATTTTACCCGGGGCACCCTATATCCATGGTCGGTTGGCACCGGCCTCCGACTCGGCAAAAATCGGAAAAAGATGCGCTTTACGCCCCAATTCCTCGACGAGCTGCGCGCCCGGCTTCCGGTTTCGGAAGTCGTGGGCCGGCGCGTGAAGTTGAAGAAGGCGGGACGGGAGTGGAAGGGGCTGTCGCCGTTCCAGCAGGAAAAGTCGCCCTCCTTCACCGTCAACGACCAGAAGGGATTTTACCACGACTTCTCCTCCGGCAAGCACGGCGACATCATCTCGTTCCTGATGGAGACCGAGGGCGTCGGTTTTACCGAGGCCGTCGAGCGCCTGGCTGCGATGGCCGGCGTGCCGCTGCCGGCGGCGACCCCGGATGCCGCGCGTCACGAGCAGCGCCGCAAGACGCTGTACGACGTGATGGAGCTGGCCGCGAAATTCTTCGCCGACACGCTGGCCTCGCGCAACGGCGCCAAGGCGCGCGGCTATCTCGCCGACCGCGCGATTTCGCCGGCGGTGCAGTTGCAGTTCCGCATCGGCTATGCGGTGAGCGAAAAATTCGCGCTGAAGGAGTATCTGGGCGCCCAGGGCATTCCGGTCGAGGACATGGTCGAAGCCGGCCTCCTGATCGCCGGCGACGATATTCCGGTGCCCTATGATCGCTTCCGCGACCGCGTGATGTTTCCGATCACGGACTTGCGCGGCCGGGTGATCGCCTTCGGCGGCCGCGCGCTGGAAAAGGACGTCCCGGCAAAATACCTGAACTCGCCGGAAACGCCGCTGTTTCACAAGGGCGACAATCTCTACAACCTCGCGCCGGCGCGGGCTGCCACGCATAACGGCAGCCCGCTCGTGGTGGTGGAAGGCTATGTCGACGTCATCGCCATGGTCGGCGCGGGTTTCCCGGCAACCGTCGCCCCGCTCGGCACCGCGCTGACCGAAAACCAGCTCGCGCTATTGTGGAAGATGGTGGACGAGCCGATCCTCTGCTTCGACGGCGACAAGGCCGGACAGAAGGCGGCGTGGCGCGCCGCCGACCTGGCGCTGCCGCATCTCAAGCCCGGAAAGAGTCTTCGCTTCGCGCTGCTGCCGGAAGGGCAGGACCCCGACGATCTCGCGCGCTCCGGCGGGCGCGCCGCGATCGAGGAAGTGATCTCGGCGGCGCGCGGGCTCGCCGACGTGATCTGGTCGCGCGAAATCGAGGGCGGCAGCTTTGCCACGCCCGAGCGGCGCGCGGCGCTGGAGGCGCGGATCGGCGAACTCACGGGCGGCATCCGCGACGAGGTGGTGCGGCGCTATTACCGCCAGGATCTCGGCGAACGCCTGCTGCGGACCTTCGCGCCCGAAGTTTCTCGCGGCGGCTACGGCCGCGGCAATTACCGCGGCGGGGCGGGCGGCGGCGAATCAGGCCGGCGTTTTGGGTCGCGCGTTCCATTCACCCCCGGCGCGGCGGGCCGATTCGAGCCCCGCCGGCCGCGGGCAGGCGTCGGCCGGCAGCCAGACCATCAACCGCGGCCCCTACCAGGCGGCCAGCCCCCAGCTCGCGACGAGTCCGATCATGCGCGGCCAGCGCAGCGCGCTTATCCCGCCGCGAAGCGCTGATCTTGGAAACCCTGATCAATCATCCCTGGCTGCTGCACGACCACCTCGAAGAGGTGGCGGCGCTGGAATTGGCCCACCCCGAGGCGAACAAACTGCGCGCCGGCATCATCGCGGCCTTCGCCAGCGACCACCACCACTCGCCGGAGCCGTCCGAACAGGCCGAAAAGATGCGGGCCGACCTCGAGGCGCGCGGATTTTCGCAAATACTTCAAAGGGTTGACCGGGCGATCACCACGGGGGCGGTGTGGGGCGCCAAGGCCCATGCCGCGCGCGAGGACGTTCTTTCCACCTGGCGCCAGCTGGTCTCCTTGCATCGCCAATGGCACTCATTACTTAGGGAATTGAAGGACGCGGAAGCCGCTCTCGGCGACGAGGCGAGCGAGGCCAATCTGGCGTGGCTGCGGGACGTCAAGGCCCGGATGGCGGAAGTCGACGGTACCGAGGCCCTGATCGAGGGTTTCGGGGAGTCCTCGGGCCGGATCCAGCGCAGCGTCTGAGGCAAAAATGATGCGGACGGCGGCCGCCGTTTCAGCGAAAAAACTCGCCAAATCCATGGTTTGGCGGCAAAAACAGGGTTAAGCGAAGCTTAAGTGCCTTCCAGCTATGAGGGCAAATCCGGCGAGAGAGATTCGGGGGTGGCGAGGTTTGCGCCGCCCTTTCCGCGTCATAGGTGACTTCAAGAGTTTCAGGCGGACGCGGCGACGCATTCTCTGTGAAGCGCGTTTTGGGAGCAATGAATGGCCAGCAAGGCAAAGACGCTGCAGGTAAAGGACAAGGAAAAAGACGACAAGGCAGCGGACGCTCCTGAGAAGGATTCAGCCGAAGCGCCGTCGCCGTTGCTCGACCTGTCCGACGCCGCCGTCAAGAAGATGATCAAGCAGGCCAAGAAGCGCGGCTTCGTGACCTTCGATCAGCTCAACGAAGTGCTGCCCTCCGACACCACCTCGCCGGAGCAGATCGAGGACATCATGTCGATGCTCTCCGACATGGGCATCAACGTCTCCGAGGCCGAGGACGCCGACAGCGAGGAAGAGACCAAGGAAGAGGCCGAGGACGAGACCGACAACGAGCTGGTCGAGGTCACGCAGAAGGCCGTCACCGAAGTCAAGAAGTCCGAGCCCGGCGAGCGCACCGACGATCCCGTCCGCATGTATCTGCGCGAGATGGGCACGGTGGAGCTCTTGTCGCGCGAAGGCGAAATCGCCATCGCAAAACGCATCGAGGCCGGCCGCGAGGCGATGATCGCTGGTCTCTGCGAAAGCCCGCTGACCTTCCAGGCCATCATCATCTGGCGCGACGAACTCAACGAAGGCAAGATCTTCCTTCGCGACATCATCGATCTCGAAGCGACCTATGCCGGCCCCGACGCCAAGAACAACATGAACCCGCTGCTCGCGGCGCCGGTCGGCGCCGACGGCCAGCCGCTCGCGGCAGGCAACGGCAATGGCGCGGCGATGCCCGCCGCTGCCGCCCCGCCCGCCGCGCCGCCGTCGCCGACCCCGTTTCGAGCAGCGCCCGCCGCCGCCGCCCCCGAAGCCGAGGAGAAGGATCCGGCCGAAGCCGCCGCCGAATCCGACATGGACGACGACGAGTTCGAAAACCAGATGTCGCTCGCCGCGATCGAGGCCGAGCTGAAGCCGAAGGTGGTCGAAACCTTCGACAAGATCGCCGACAACTACAAGAAGCTGCGCCGCCTGCAGGAGCAGGACATCTCCAACCAGCTGCAGAACGAGACGCTGTCGCCGGCGCAGGAGCGCAAATACAAGAAGCTGAAGGACGAAATCATCGTCGAGGTGAAGTCGCTGCGGCTCAACCAGGCCCGCATCGACTAGCCTCGTCGAGCAGCTCTACGACATCAACAAGAAGCTGGTGTCGTTCGAGGGCCGCCTGTTGCGTCTCGGCGACAGCCACGGCGTCGCGCGCGAGGATTTCCTCAGGAACTACCAGGGCTCGGAGCTCGATCCGCGCTGGCTCAACCGTGTCTCGAAACTGTCCGCCAAGGGCTGGAAGAATTTCGTCCATCACGAGAAGGACCGCATCAAGGAGCTGCGCCACGAGGTCCAGTCGCTGGCGGCGCTGACCGGGCTCGAGATCGGCGAATTCCGCAAGATCGTGCACGGCGTGCAGAAGGGCGAGCGCGAGGCGCGCCAGGCCAAGAAGGAAATGGTCGAGGCGAATCTTCGGCTCGTGATCTCGATCGCCAAGAAATACACCAACCGCGGCCTGCAGTTCCTGGATTTGATCCAGGAGGGCAACATCGGTCTGATGAAGGCGGTCGACAAGTTCGAATACCGCCGGGGCTACAAGTTCTCGACCTATGCGACGTGGTGGATCCGGCAGGCGATCACCCGCTCGATCGCCGACCAGGCGCGCACCATCCGCATTCCCGTGCACATGATCGAGACCATCAACAAGATCGTGCGCACCTCGCGCCAGATGCTGAACGAGATCGGCCGCGAGCCGACGCCGGAGGAACTGGCCGAGAAACTCGGCATGCCGCTGGAGAAGGTGCGCAAGGTCCTGAAGATCGCCAAAGAGCCGCTGTCGCTCGAAACGCCGGTCGGCGACGAGGAAGATTCGCATCTCGGCGATTTCATCGAGGACAAGAACGCGATCCTGCCGATCGACGCCGCGATCCAGTCCAATCTGCGCGAGACCACCACGCGGGTGCTGGCCTCGCTGACCCCGCGCGAAGAACGCGTGCTGCGCATGCGCTTCGGCATCGGCATGAACACCGACCACACGCTGGAAGAAGTCGGCCAGCAGTTCTCGGTGACGCGAGAACGTATTCGTCAGATCGAGGCGAAGGCGCTGAGGAAGCTGAAGCATCCGTCGAGGAGCAGGAAGCTACGGTCGTTCCTCGATAACTGATTACTGCCGTCACCTTGAGTGCAGTTTGAGGTCGTCATGGCCGGGCTTGTCCCGGCCATCTACGTTTCTTGGACATGCACGTTATGGAGCCGTGGACATGCTTTGCTTTGCCTGCCGATCGCCAGCTCATTGTATGATCACGAGAGATCTGCGCAGAGAGTCAAGTTGTATATTGAAGAGTTGACGGCCTTGCTCGTCTGACAGGGCTTTGCCGCCACCTTCCGCAGGCGCTCCCATAACCACGTCGAGCTGGTTGGTTCGTATGCGCGACGCTGAAGCGAATGGCGGGGTCAAACCCGGCCCCCTGAAAAGCACGAGACTCCAGTTCGGCGTGGCGTTTGCTCGCAAGGTAACCACAAACTTTGCAGTATGGGTGATTAAGTCAATCGGCGTATCGCGCGGCAGCAAATCCCATGCGGCGGTGGCCATTTGTTTTGCCCTGGCAAGCTGATCGGTGGCGGCTTTGGCGTCCTTGCTTATTTTCTCAAACAAAGCGCTGTCTGCTGGTGCTAGCTTGTTCGTGGCGTCTCGATCCACCGTAGTTCCCTGCCATGCCTGATTCGTCGCATTGTCGAGCTGTGTCGTGGCCCCTTCGACATATCCATAGGCTTTGTCGACTGCGTCATAAGTGTCCTGGAAACGCCCTCGAAGGGCAAGCTGTCTGGCCTTGGTGGCGTAGACTCTCGCTTTTTCGGTGCCTATTTCGCCGGCTCTCAGGGCTGCCTGCGCATTATCCAGGAAAACCTTCGCAGGAGGCACTACTCCTGGTTTCGCTGCTTTTTCCATGGTGAGAGTTGGACCGGCAATCGGAACCGTAATCGGTTTGCCCGGTGGCTGGTGGAACCCAATTGTAAGCTGTCTGTTTTCAACAGGAGCCAGCGCCGACGCCACCCATTCCTGAAGGCCAAGGTTTCCCAGCAGGCCCAATTGGTAAGGAAGATCGCAATAGGTACTATGCCTGTTCTCTACCAGTTCTTTCATCGACACGGTGAAGCTGAGCTTTTCGATGCGCTGGGCCTGGTTGCCGAGTTCTCCCCCAGCTCCGATGGTGAACGTGCCATGCGTCACCGGGGTGGTGTAAGTGGAATCCGGCCTTATCGATGATAGATCGTTGACGTCGAGCGTGAGATCGATCTTCGCCGTCCAGTATTTCATCCACTGGTAGTTTCCGCTCGGATATGTCCCGCCAAAATCAGGCACGGCATACGCAAGCTCGCACTTGACGCGCTGGACGATATCGGCAATCGCAACGCCGTCCTCCTGAAGAGGAGGTATAATGGCGCACCCTGCGATGAAGAATCCAAGAATGACACTGATGCCCGCACGCATGCCCATCCCCCAAAGGCTACAATTCTAAAACTCTACCATTAGTTGTGTATTTGTCGATAGCCAAGAATTTCGCGAGCGGGCCGCCATCTCTCCCGGCCAGAACGCGATCCTCCCCATCGACGCCGCGATCCAGTCCAACCTGCGCGAGACCACCACGCGGGTCTTGGCCTCGCTGACCCCGCGCGAGGAACGCGTGCTGCGCATGCGCTTCGGCATCGGCATGAACACCGACCACACCCCGGAAGAAGTTGGCCAGCAGTTCTCGGTGACCCGCGAGCGTATCCGTCAGATCGAGGCGAAAGCGCTGCGCAAGCTGAAGCATCCGTCGAGGTCAAGGAAGCTGCGGAGCTTCCTCGATAATTGATCAGACAGCTCATGAAAACTTTCGGCCGACTTGCGGCCGAAGCAAAACATTGGAAAGAACCGGCGGGGTTGCCGCGGGTCTACTGGCAAGTATCGGGAGTTGCCGTACAGCGGGCGATCCATGCGGTGTAGTTCGCCACCCGCGTGTAAATTCCGAACTTGCCAGGTCGCGCACAGCCCTCGCCCCAACTAACGATCCCGGCCAATCTTGGGGTCGGACCTGAGGGATCGTCGACAAGCGGTCCCCCGCTGTCGCCTTGGCAGGAGTCTGCACCTCCCTCGGCCTTTCCGGCGCAAATCATGTTCGCGTTAATTCTCCCGTTGTAACTTAGAGGATCGTTGCAGATTTCGCGGGTCACAAAAGGAACAGTGACCTGCTGCAATTGACGGACCACGCCGCCGCCTTCCGATGTTGCTCCCCACCCCGTTACAATTAACGATCGGCTGCTTGTGAGCACCGTTCCTTCCTGTGCCGTCTCGAGAAGTGCGATCGGCTTGGTTTTCGGGCCGACCACAAGTGGTTGAAACAACTCGATCAAGCCGACATCGTTATTGTTCGTTTGCGGCACGTAGTCTTTATGCACCAGGAGTCTAACGGCGTTGATGCGAAGAACGCCTTGTCGCAGAACATTGGTGCCGGTAACGACAACCACGTCTTCCGGACGTAGCTTCGCCAGGCAATGTGCGGCAGTAACGATCCAGCGATCATTGTAAATCGAACCTCCGCAGAAATGCTTCTGACCCGAATCCCCGTCCCCTGTGTCCTCCAACTCCACCTGCCCGCGTGTCGGCCCGGTTCCTAGTTCGAGGCGGCTCTCGATTTCATTTTTGAACCGCTTTCGAATAGTACCGGCGACGGATCTCAATCCCACGAGCCGGTTCAATGACGTTTCCTTAGTTGCCAATGAACCGCTGTGACGACTCGTACCGGCGTGGACCCAAGAAACGTAAGGTGGGCGCCCAGGCGCTCAATAAATCGCGAGCCTCTTGAGCAGCCGAAGGTGTAGCGATTGAGATCCGCTCGACCGAACGTCCGTCCCGCTTGAGTTTAGAGCCTCGATGGCCGTCTTTGCGTCCGCAAGCGACTTGAGACCGCTTGGCAGCGCGCCCACCTTGATCTCGAGCAGCGGCTTTCCGATGTCGGTAGTGCGCGAAACCGTCGTTGGTGACACGGCAACGTAGATGGATTGTTCTTCGCCTGGCGCTCGAACCTGAGCCCACGTCTGATTGCGCGTGTCTACCTCATAGCCTTCCACGGAAAGTTTGGTATTCGTCGCAAGCGCCATTACGATCTTGGATCGCTCATTCGGTTTTGCACGCCCGGCGACAGGTCGTGTCGTCACGGCTTCCCCGTGCTCGGCGAACACTTCCGCTGGGCGCGGAGACGTGGCCAAAGATCCAGGCCTGAGAGCTGGTGGGCAACGCTGTTGCGACATCCGCTATCGATATCGAGCTCGATCCATTCGATTCGGTTCGCGCGACTCGGGAAAATGCCAACGGTCCTTCGACACGTCGAAGCTTTATCGAAGCCGCCGCAGCTTCCTGCGGAGGAATCCATGCGAGTTCGGGACCCAATGGAGATATTCTTGTGAAGCCGGAAAGCTGGTGATCTTTATGGTCGTCCAACCACTTGCGAGCCGCGGCCGCAAAACGGCTTACGTTATACCACCTAAGAAAGCGAGAAATCTCCTTTATGTCTTTTGTAGACAATGCCGAAAGCCACGCGTCTCGCTCTTGGTCGCGCAAGCTTTGCGAGGGTCGAAAGTAGATTTCAGCAGATGATCCTTCGGAAAACCATGGTTTTTGCTGTTCTTGTGTCTCGAACAGAACATCAAAGTGAATGTCTCTCTTTACCTTGTCAAAATCGACATCTTGCTTGGGAAGGAACTTTGATAGTGATTTCGTATAGACGCTAAGCTGACCCGCGATCGAACTTCCAATTGACGGCTTTCCAAGATCGGATGAGTAGCCGATTACAATATTGCCAGGCGGCGATCGCATCAGCGCGAGCGCCTTTTCAATACGATTAGGCGTTGGCGAGCTCGGCGTAATGAATTCTGCGATGTTACGGCAGGCGTCAAGCAGGATCAAAAGAAAGCCCGGTTTCCTTTCGCTGATCAGATCTTGAACAGAGCTCATCGAAATGAATTTGGAAAAAACTTCATTTGCGGCCACGGTTTTCGGAAATTGTAGTGGTGCCAGATAATTCTCACCTCCGTAGCTGAAGCCGTGCCCGGAAAAGTAAAAAACGACAAAGTCGTCCTGCTGGACCGTGTTAAGAAAAGGAATTAAATTTAAATTGATAAACTCGGCGCGTGTCACATTTCTGGCGTCGGTGACGGTAAAACCCGCATCCTTTAATATCTGCGAGATCGTGTTAGCATCATCCAGGGTGCCAGGCAGCTTGGCCTCGGTTTCGTAATCTGAGTTCGCGACGACTAGTGCCAACCGGCTAGTCGGTCGTTCAAAGACATATTCCGCGTCTTGAGCATGGCCGGGGCTGTAGATCAGCATCCCGATCAGAAGACTCACGTATCGCAACGACCGGACGGACATTACGCGCAACCCAGTATAGATGTCTGAAAGACAACCAAAGCGTGCGTCAAAAGAACATACTTGTCAATCGGCATCGTTGCTGCCGATTGATGCTCACTTCAAGGAGCCTTTTCCTGACTTCGGAATACCTCGGGCCAAAAGTGCTGGAATTCATTTGACCCTATCTGCTCAAGTGAAAAGCGGGCTAGATCGCGGCGAGCCCCAGCGGGAAGAGTACGCGCCCCGTCTGGATCCGGCGCCAGCCCTGCGGCGTTGAAGCATCCGTCAGGATCGAAAGGCTGCGGCGCTTTCTGGATAGTCAGAATCGGCCGGCTGCGCGCGGCACGCCCCGATTCAGCGACCGCGCCACCAGTCGCGGCGGCCCACGGGGCGTGTCGTCATCCGCCGGACGCACTCCCGACGCCATGATCGCGGTGCCCATCGCGGTCGAGCCGAAGGTGACGACGAAGCCGAACAGCAACAGCCCGAGCGCGGTGCCGGGCGATGAGTCGGCGAGGATCAGATCGCGCAGGCCCGCCGGATTGAGCGCCAGCAGGCCGCCGACCAGCAAGACCGCCAGCGTGATCCCGGCAGCAAGGTTGATCGCGAGCAGCCGGAACAACGGCACGCGGAGCAACCAGAACCTGCGGGGGATTTGCTTGGTGTTTTGCGCTTCGTCTGACATCGCGGATAGCCTGCATTGTTTCCGAGTAATTCTATCAGAGGTTCGGGACCGGTTGAATGCCCATCGTGCGCTGCAGCTTTTTGGCGTCGCATTGCCCGCTCGGGTTCCATCTTTGTCATTGCCGGGCTTCCGCCTTTGCCGGTTATTCGGCGCGGGGAAGCTGGTGAGCGCCGTTGATGGTCCGAATGGCCTAGACCGCGGCGAACGTTGCGCTAAGCTGGTCAGGGCTGAGCCACGATGCGAGCCAGGGAATTTTCCGATGACCAAAAGCAAGGGACTTGAGAAGGCGACCATCCTGACCCTGGCCATCCTCGCCTGTTCGATCTCACACGCTCACGCCGCGAGTTGCGGCAACTCGGCCGCCGGCTTCGACGCCTGGAAGCAACAATTCGTCGGCGAAGCGAGGGCCAAGGGCATCGGCGCCTCGGCGATCTCGGCCCTGATGGCGACGAGCTACGCCGGCGCGACCATAGCCGCCGACCGCGGCCAGCGAAGTTTTTCGCTGTCGCTCGACCAGTTTCTCGCCAAACGGGGCGCGGCGGCCATTGTCGCGCGCGGACGTTCGCTGAAGCATTCGCAAGGCGCGCTGTTTGCTTCCATTCAGCAGCGCTACGGCGTGCCGCCGGGCCCGCTGATCGCCATCTGGGGAATGGAGACGGGTTTTGGCAGCCAGCGCGGAAACCAGAACATGCTCTCGTCGATCGCGACGCTCGCCTACGACTGCCGGCGGCCGGCCTATTTCACGGACCAGCTTTACGCGGCGCTGCAACTGATCGATCGCGGCGCGCTGTCGCCGGCGACGCGCGGCTCCATGCACGGCGAAGTCGGCCAGACGCAGTTCCTGCCGAAGAACATTCTGGCCTACGGCACCGGCAATCTCGAGAACGCGGCCAACGCGCTGAACTCGACCGCGAATTTTCTGCGGGCGCACGGCTGGCGCGCGGGCGCAGGATACCAGCCGGGAGAGCCCAACTTCGCGGCCATCCAGGCCTGGAATGCAGCGGGGGTCTATCAGCGCGCCATCGCGCTCATGGGCCGTCAGATCGACGGCGGCGAATGAGGGCCTGCGGCACGCGACGCGTCGCTCTCTCCACCGTCATGCCCGGGCTTGGACTTGACCTCTCCACCGTCATGCCCGGGCTTATCGCCGGCCATCCACGTCTTCCTTTCTTTACAGACACCGAAGACGTGGATGGCCGGGATCGCAGCCCGGCCGGGACGAGAATTGGGAGCGGCGTGCTTCAGGGCCTCTGCCGCGCGCCATTTTCTCATGGCATGATCAGGACAATCGGGAAGCAACAAGGGATTCGCATGCGCAAGCTTCTTCTGGCAGTTGTGTTCGGCACCGTCATCGCCGCAGGCCCATCCTTCGCCGCCCGCTGCGGCGGCGATTTCAACTCCTTCGTGGCGAGCATGTCGGCGGAGGCGCAGGCGGCCGGGATTTCGCCTGGCGTCACCAGTGCCGCGCTCGGCGGCGTGCAGCAGGACATGGCGGTGCTGAATTTCGACCGCCGCCAGCGCGGCACCTTCCAGAAGAGTTTTGAGCAATATGTTTCCACGCGCGTCGGCCCCGGCCGCATCAACGGCGGCCGCGCGATGCTGGCCCGCCACGCCGCGCTGCTGTCGCGGATCGAGGCGCGGTTCGGCGTGCCCCGGCAGATCCTGGTGGCGATCTGGGGACTGGAAACCGATTTCGGCAAGGGCGACATGGGCAAATTGCCGGTGTTCCGCGTGCTCGCGACCATGGCGCATGATTGCCGCCGCACCGAACTGTTCCAGGGCGAATTGCTCGCGGCGCTGAAGATCGCGCAGCGCGGCGATCTGCGCCTCAGTGACATGATCGGCGCCTATGCCGGCGAGATCGGGCAAACGCAATTTTTGCCGTCGTCCTACATCAAATACGGCGTCGATTTCGACGGCGACGGCCGCGTCGATCTGCGCCACTCGGTGCCCGACGTGCTCGCCTCCACCGCCAACCTGCTGCACACCAACGGCTTCAAGATGGGCGCGCCCTACGAGGAGGGCACCGCGAATTTCGAGGCGATGCGCGAATGGAACCATGCCACCATCTACCGCAAGACCATCGCCTATTTCGCCGACCAGCTGGTGGGGCGGTAGTCTAGACGCCGCACGCGGCTGCGCTCTTATCCCTCCCCCTTGTGGCGGAGGGTCGGCCGAGCGGAGCGAATGCCGGGGTGGGGGTTAGCGCACGGCAGTGCGCGAACAATCACTACGCTGAAGCAGCCCCCACCCGACCCGCTGTTCGCTTCGCTCGCGAGCGGGCCACCCTCCCCACGAGGGGGAGGGATGAGAAAGCGGCGACCTGTTGGCGCTTCGCAATGACGAGGTCGTTACCCGCAGGGTAGACAGCTCGACCAATCTGCCCGACGGGCAAATCAGGTCGCTTTGTGAATGTGGCGTGTCCAGTCCTCTCCGAAAAAATATTCCGTTTCGCGCTTACCCCAAATCAAATCTATATCCCTCGCCGTCCCGTCCCCTTAGGAGGGGCGTTGCGCAACGTCATCAACGCGGGGCGGGATGCGGTGGACGCGGATCGCGCCGTAGACGGCGGCGCGTGAAGCGGACGGAGAAGTCGTGTGGTCCTGACGCCCCGACGCTGGCGTCAAGCTCTTGAGAAGCAAGCTTCTCAGGGGTGACGGTGGCAAGAAAGCCCGGTCACCGGGGAGAGCTCGAAGGAAGCCGTTAAAACCATTGCGCGGGGAATGCCGGATGATTCCGGTGTGACCTGACTAACGCGTGTGCATCTTGCATTCCACCATCGCACACGCGGCTATCGGGCGCATCGGGCGCCCGGCATTCCCTGCGCCCTCTGATCTTCAGAAGGCGAAAGTTTCTTGCACAACTCGGGCGCATCGCGCCGCGGGATCGCGGAGGCGTGTCTTGATTTTCCGTCATTGCGAGGAGCGAAGCGACGAAGCAATCCAGACTTTCTTTGTGGAACCGTGGATTGCTTCGCGGAGCCTGTCATCGGGCGGCGCTTCGCGCCGACCCGTTGGCTCGCAATGACGGTATGTGCTGTTTGAAATTCGAATCCGAAGGACGACCGCGCTCCACGTCGTCCCGGCGAACGCCGGGACCCATAATCACAGGCAGTAGCGCTGGCGCGAAAGCCGTCGAACGGCGTCTCTCAAAACAAGGGCCGCGGCGTATGGGTCCCGGCGTTCGCCGGGACGACATTGGGAGATAGCGCCGCTCGCAATGACGAACTCGAACCTACTTCCCCGCCTGCGCCGTCATCTTCTCGATCCGGCGCGCCAGCACCGACCAGTAGGTGCCGGGCCGCAGGCGCTGCAGCAGGTCCATGAAGCGGGCGTCGTTGCCGATCAGGATGCGCGGCTGCGTTCTTCTCGATGCCGGCAATGATGCGCAGCGCGGCCGCGGCCGGCGTGGTCTTTGCCATCGTGTCGAACCGCTCGATCGACTGCGCGCGGCGCGCATTGTCGGTCATGCCGCTGCCGGTGCGGGAGTTGCGCGCGATGTTGGTGGCGACGCCGCCGGGATGCACCACCGACAAGCGCACCGGGCTGCTCGCCATCTGCAATTCGTGCCGCAGGCTTTCCGAAAAACCGCGCACCGCGAATTTCGCCGCCGCATACGCCGTCTGGCCGGGCGGCGCGATGATGCCGAAGATCGAGGAGAGGTTGACGATGTGAGCCTCCGGTTGCCGCGAAAGCTGCGGCAGGAAGGCGCGCGTCGTGCGCACCACGCCCCAGAAATTGATGTCGATCAGCCACTCCATCTGCGCCTGGTCGATCTCGGTGAACTGGCCGAGCAGGGCGACGCCGGCATTGTTGATGACGATGTTGAGGCCGGGATGGGCCGCGACCGCGCTTTGCGCGAATGCCTCGATCTGGCTGGGCTCGGCGACGTCGACGCGGTGCAGGCTGACCTTGCGCGAACCGGCCTTGGCGATCTCGGCGGCGACCGCCTGCAGCCCCGCCTCGTCGCGGTCGGCCAGCGCAAGATCGCAGCCGCGCGCGGCAAGTTCGAGCGCCAGCGCCCGGCCGATGCCACTGGCCGCGCCGGTCACGGCGGCGGCTCCCCGGATCGCAGTCATGTGAAGTGAACTCCATGAGGGATAAGGATTTTGTGCGGCCAACCCTTATACGGCTGACCGGCTTTGGCAACCGGCACGGCGCGCCGGCCGCTTCCGCGGCTTCTCGCGCCATGATATGGCTGACAGCCATGTCGCTCGCCTTCCTGCTGACCTCGCTGATCGTGGTCGTCTCGCCCGGCACCGGCGTGCTCTACACGCTGGCGGCGGCGCTGACGAAGGGGTCGCGGGCCAGCATCGCCGCGGCGTTCGGCTGCACGCTCGGCATCGTTCCGCACATGTCGGCCGCCATGCTCGGGCTCGCCGCCGTGCTGCACACCAGCGCAGTGGCGTTTTCGGCGTTGAAATGGTGCGGGGTGATCTATCTCCTGTACATGGCCTGGCAGGCGCTGCGCGAGCGCGGCGCGCCCGCGGTCGATGCGCGGATCGACGCCCGCTCGGCCAGGCGGGTGATCGTCACCGGGTTCCTGATCAACATCCTCAACCCGAAACTGTCGATCTTCTTCCTGGCGTTCCTGCCGCAGTTCATCGCCGCCGGCGAGGGCCATCCGTTGCTGCGGATGCTGGAACTGAGCGGCGCGTTCATGGCGATGACGTTTGCGGTCTTCGTGCTCTACGGCCTGTTCGCGGCCGCCGTCCGCGACCGCATCGTGACGCGGCCGAAGGTCATGACCTGGCTGCGCCGCGGCTTCGCCGGCGGCTTTGCCCTGCTCGGCGCCAGGCTGGCGTTCGCGGAGCGGTGACGGCGGGCTGGCCCGCAAAATCAAAAAGGCGGGCTCGAGGCCCGCCGTCTTTGAAAATCGCTTCGCTTCAGGCCGGGTGCCCGGGCGGAGCTCAGGCTCCACCCGGGCTTGAAGGTTACTTCTTGCCCTTCTTCGCCTTCTTCGCCTTTTTCGCCTTCTTCGCCTTCTTCGCTTTCTTAGCCATAGTATCCTCTCAGGGTTTAATGGATGGAAACGCGACACGAGGCATGCTCGGCGGAGGGCCAGCCTCACAACATCCTCGAATGTAATCCCAACAGATTTGCAGGCCGCTGCCCCGCACTGTCACGCCGCTGTTATCGCGTTATCCACAACTGTTATGTGTTTTGGGCGCCGTTTTGCGGAATTTTCGGTCGTCCATGACGGTCGGCGCCGCTGACATCGTCTCGTCAGGGTTAACGATCCGCCAATTGCGGCGGCCGTTCTCGATCAATCCGGAACAGGCGCGCGCTCTTCATGATTTCAAAACCACAGCACCGATTGCTCGCCGCGGTGAGAGTCCGTTAAGCGGCGCGGCTGCACTTTACTGCCCAATAGGGGATGGTCATGGGTGGGCTGTTCGATAACAGGGGAGGCAGGAGCGTGGGCGTCCTGCGGTCGCGATGCTGAGCGTTCCGACGCTTTGGACGGTGTTCGTCATCAATTTTCTCGCGCTGGGCCTGATCTGGGCCTATGTCGCGCGCAGTTATCCCAAACTGGAGGCCGCCCGGTTCTGGACCGGCTCGGCGTTCGCGGCCGCCGCCGGCGCGGCGCTGGCGAGTTTGCGCATCGTTGTGGATTCGCTGCTGCCGCTGCTCGCGGGCGCCACCGTGATGATCATGGCCGCCTGCCTTGCCGCGATGGGCATCAAGCGGTTTTACGACCTGCCGGTGAGCTGGCGCGGCGCCGCGCTGATCACCGGAACAAGCTTTGCCGGTCTCTTGTTCTTCATCGTCGGCCACGACAGCATACCGATGCGGATCCTTGATCTATTCGGTGGGCCAGTCGCTGCCGCTGGTGCTGACACTGAAGCTGCTGTTGTCTCCGCAGAACGGCCGCACTAGCCCGGGTGCCCGGCTCGCGGGCATCGTCGCGGTTCTCATCATCGCCATCTATGTCATCCGTGCAGTTGGAGGTTTGCTGCAAGGCGGCGGGGACTTCTCGTTCACGCGTTACAGCCCGGTGCAGTCGGTCCTGGTCCTGGCGCTGATGTTCCTGTCGCTGGCCTTCAATTTCGGCTTCCTGCTGATGGCGATCGACCGGCTGCGCAACGAGGTCGCCGACCTGGCGCTGCTCGACGATCTCACCGGCGTCGGCAACCGGCGGCACCTGCTGCAGCGGCTGACCGAGCAATGCGCGCAGTCGGAACGCAGCGGCGAGCCGTTCGCGCTCCTGGTGATCGATCTCGACGGCTTCAAGCTCGTCAACGACACCCACGGCCACGCCGCCGGCGACGCCTGCCTGCGGCATTTCACCCTGATGGCGCAGACCCGTCTGCGGCCCGGCGACATGCTGGCGCGCACCGGCGGCGACGAGTTCTGCGTGGTGTTGCCCGCCTCCACGCTGCGCGAGGGCGCGATGATCGCGCGCCGCATCCTGGATGTGTGCCGCGAGGATGCCGCGGCCTGCGTGGGCGACGAGATCCCGATCTCGCTCTCGATCGGGGTCGCGCAATGGACCCGGGAGACGGGCCCATTCCCGGACCGGCTGATGGCCGCCGCCGACCACGCGCTCTACGCCGCCAAGAAGGACGGCAAGAACCGCCATGCGGTCTACGACCCGTCGCCGCCGCTCGCGCCCGCAGCCGAGCCGATGCCGCAGCCGGCGCTGCGCAAGCTCGCCTGAAGCGTGCTATCCAGCGCGTATTCCGCAAAAGTGGGTACCGGTTTTGCGATTGGAATACGCGACCTTAAAATGAACCTCCGCCCATGGATAGCGGCGCTCTGCGCCGTCGCGATTTTTGGTCCTGCATCCGCGCAGCAGACGCCTGACCTGGAAGCAATCGCGCGCGCGTCGGGCACGCCGGAGATACCAGGGCTGAAGATGGTCTGGCTCGCGCCGTGGGGTGACGTCGCAAAAGCCCATCCCTGGCGCAACATCATCGTGCACCAGACCGAAGGGCCGGCGGGCTCGGCGCGCGGCGGCGCGCTGGAGCAGTCGAAGAACCCGACGCGGCGCGGCGTCACCGTCTGGGTGGAAACCGACGGCACGGTCTATTGGGCGGTGGCGGAAGATCTGGTGCCGACCCATGGCGACGGTGCCAACCGCAACGACAACAAATACATCGACAACGGCCCGACCTTTCACCAGGTGGTCGGCAGCAATTCGATCGGCGTGGAATTCGCCGGCAATTATCCCGACGTCACGCGCGGGCCGACCGAAGCGCAGATCGCGGCGTGGCGGATCCTGGTGAAGGTGCTGCGGGCGCGCTATCGCATTCCGCTCGAGCGGGTCTATGCCCACAACTGGATCGACTTCAAGGACGCGCGCTATTGCGAAGGCTGCGCGCTCGCGACCCTGGCAAGGCAGTGGGGACCGTAGAGAATCGTCATTCCGGGATGCGCCACTTGGCGCAGGCCCGGAATCCATACTCCCGCTGGTGGTTATGGATTCCGGGTTCGCGCTTCAGGCGCGCCCCGGAATGGCGGAGCCGCTCAAATCGGCTGCGCCATCCAGCGGAAGATGCGGTGGATCAGGCCGGGGCGCCGTTTGCGCTCATCCTGCTCCGGCGCGGGCTCGTCCTCGGCGATGCAGCGCTGGTGGAAATAATCCAGGAATATGATGTCGTTCGGCTCGGTGACGGTGAAGCTGTCGTCGCCGACAAACACCGTGTAGTCGTAGAAAAACGGCCCGATGAAAGGCACCGAGGGCGGCGTGGCGCGGTCCTTCGAGATCACGAATTGCGATGGCTCCAGCCCATGCGCGATCATGGCCTGCTCGAGCGCCGGCAGCCTGCGCATGAACTCGGCGGAAAACCCGCCGACGGTTGATTGCAGCGTGATCGGCACCGATGGCCTCGTGTCTCGCGTCCAGACCGGACGCGACGGTTCTGCCCGTCTTGGTCGGGCGGAGAAGACGGCAGGTTCAAGGAGGCCGTCATCGCCCGCCCAACAAAAAAGCCGGCGTTGCCGCCGGCTTTTTTCACTCATTCATACGCCACAACTAACTGCTGCGCATAATCTGATCCGAAAACCGGTACCCACTTTGCGCTAACGCGGCCCTCCGGGTCGGGATCATGCGCGAAATCAGTGCGCGGCTTCCAGCGCAGCCGCTTCCTGCCTGGCGATCGTGCCCTTCACCGCCGACTGCACCTTCTCGAAGGCGCGGACCTCGATCTGCCGCACGCGTTCGCGCGACACGCCGAATTCGGCGGCGAGGTCTTCCAGCGTCATCGGCTCTTCCGCCAGACGCCGTGCCTCGAAGATGCGGCGTTCGCGGGGGTTGAGCACGCCCATGGCGCCGTTCAGCGCCTGCCGGCGATGATCGAACTCCTCGTGCTCGGCCATGATGGTTTCCTGGTTGGGCGCTGTATCGACCAACCAGTCCTGCCATTCGCCGGCCTCGCCATCGTCGCGGATCGGCGCGTTGAGCGAGGCGTCGCCGCCGAGCCGGCGGTTCATGTCGATCACGTCCTGATCCGTCACGCCGAGGCGCTTGGCAATCAGCTTCACCTGGTCGGGGTGCAGATCGCCCTCGTCCAGCGCGGAGATCTTGCTCTTCGCCTTGCGCAGGTTGAAGAACAGCTTCTTCTGGTTCGCGGTGGTGCCCATCTTCACGAGCGACCAGGAACGCAGGATGTACTCTTGTATTGAGGCCTTGATCCACCACATGGCGTAGGTGGCGAGCCGGAACCCCTTGTCGGGTTCGAACCGCTTCACCGCCTGCATCAGGCCGACATTGCCTTCCGAGACGACCTCGGAAATCGGCAAGCCGTAGCCGCGATAGCCCATGGCGATCTTGGCCACGAGCCGGAGATGGCTGGTGACAAGGTGATGTGCCGCGTCGCGATCATCGTGCTCGCGCCAACGCTTGGCGAGCATGTATTCCTGCTGGGGTTCCAGCATCGGAAACTTGCGGATCTCGGCGAGGTAACGGGATAGGCCGGATTCTCCGTTGAGAACCGGCAAGGTAGCTGTACGGGCCATTTAGCGCCCTCCAGTGGTTCAGGCCCCCGACAGCGGCGGGCCCGGCAGGCGGCCACTTTGTTAAAGCCAGTCGCGCTGCGATGTTCCGCGTTGGATATTCAACGCAGGTGCAACATACACTATTTCGGGGGGCTTTTGGAAGGATTACTGACGTCACGTCCCCGTGTGACTGGTATAACCTGTTGTCATAACAACGCTTTTCCGGGAACCCTGCGTCATAGCGCCGCTCGGAGGCAATCCCTTAGTAGGGTCAAATCTTTCGGCAAATCCGAGGTCCACTCCAGAATCGCCCCGGTTCGGGGGTGTTCCAGGGCCAGGAGGTATGCGTGCAGCGCTTGGCGGTCGAGGGCGGCCAAGGCCGCCTGGCTCCGGGGGCCAAGATGGCTGGCCTTGGTTTTGAAGTGCGGGCCGTAGACGGCATCGCCCATCAGGGGGTGGCCGATATGGGCGAGATGCACCCGGATCTGATGGGTGCGGCCGGTCTCGAGCTGGCAGGCCAGAAGCGCGGCGACCGGCTTGCCGTCGCGCCCATTGAAGCTTTCCTGGACCTCCCAGTGGGTGACCGCCTCGCGGCCGCTTTGGCGCACCGCCATTTTTTCCCGGGCATGCGGATGGCGGTCGATCGGCGCGTCCACCGTGCCGCGCTGCCGTTTGGGTACGCCCCAGACGAAGGCCAGATAGCCGCGCCGCATCGCGCCGGTGCGGCCGTGGTCGGCGAATTGCTCGGTCAGCGAGGCGTGCGCCCGGTCGTTCTTGGCCGCCACCATCAGCCCGGTGGTGTCCTTGTCGAGCCGGTGCACGATGCCCGGGCGCCTGACGCCGCCGATCCCGGAAAGGCTCATCCCGCAATGGGCGATCAGCGCGTTGACCAGCGTGCCGGTTTCGTGCCCGGCGGCCGGATGCACCACCAGGCCTTTGGGCTTGTCGACGACGATGATGTCGTCGTCCTCATAGACGATATCGAGCGCGATATCCTCGCCCGCCGGCTCGGCGGGAACGGCTTGCGGCACGTCGATTGTGATCGTATCGCCTCTCGCGACATGATAAGCGGGGTCGCGGACGGGGGCGCTTTTGATGCTGACCTGGCCGGCGAGGATCAGCGCTTTCAGCCGCGAGCGCGACAGCTCGGCAACGCGCGCCGCCAGCACGCGGTCGAGCCGGCTGGAGCCCTCGTCGCCGGCGACGGTGACCTCGAGCCTTTGACCGCTGTTCGAAGCTTGTTCCAAAGAAGAGCCAATTCCTGAAGAGTTCTGCATGACCGAGACTGTTGCGCCCGAACCGACCCCCGAGCAGGCCGCCTTGTTCGCGCGGGTGCGGCGGATGATGCTGATCGCGGGCCTTACCACGGCCTTGGCGGTCGCGGCCGTTTTGATCGCCATCGGCTACCGTCTTTTCCGCACCGAGGGAAGCGCCGTCGCCACCGACACGACGTCGATCCTGCCGAAGGGCGCCCGCATCGTCTCCACGGCCGTTGCCGGCGACCGCCTTGTGGTGACGCTGGACATCGGCGGGGTGACCGAAATCCGCACTTTTGACGCGCATACGCTCAAAGCCACCGGCCGGCTGAAATTTGCCAGCGAGCCCTGATCCGGAAACCTTGCGGCCAGCGGATTTCAAGGCTATTGCCTGAGCTTACGCTCCCTTCGTCTAGCGGTTAGGACGCGGCCCTCTCAAGGCTGAAACAGGGGTTCGATTCCCCTAGGGAGCGCCAAAAATTAATCCGATCATTGATATCATTTAGTTTATCCCACAATTCGTCCCATCACCGTAAAATCCTCCGGCCGCGAATCAAGCTACTAGGCTGCTGAACTGCAGTCGCTTAGCTTGTGCCAATGCGTCTTCTACTTATAGCGATCTCTATCCTCGGCTTGGCGGCCTTCATTTTCCTGGGTGTGCGCTTCCGGCAGTACTCCCGGCTTCGGCCCAAGCCGTCCGCTGAGGTTATCCAGCTCACACCGGACAAGCGGCTCCTGCTCCAGCGCCTCAGAGCAGAAGCCAAGTTTCAGCCAAATGATTATCCGCCTCTAGGCTACACCGGCGCGGAAACACGCGACGAAGAAGCGCGCGCGACGGCTGCGGTGAATCAGGTTATCGACACGGTGCTGACCAAATTCGACGGGCCTCTCCATGCCGAAGTGCTCATCGCCCTCATTCGAAAGGGGATGCGGGAGGTAGCCACGCTTGCCACAGAGGATCGCGATCGGACCCAAGGCTACTTGCTGGAAATCTGGTACATCCTTAGCTTCAAAGGTCCGACCGGGCTCTTCGCTTATGGCTCCGCCTATCCCAAACCCGATGGCTACGGTGAACCGCTTCCGCCAGGCTGGATAGCCCCAGACAAGCCACGTCCCATCGAAAATCCGGTGGGACATACCCGATAAACCCCAATGATCCTATGGAATGATTTGGTGTCCCACTTTCCCGTAAGTCATTGCTTCCGTTGATTGGGTGAAGTCCCCTAGGGAGCGCCAAGCCTGCCATTCGGAAATGGACTGGCAAACACTTGCCCACTTCGGTCATCGCCTCAGTTCGCTGACGCCCAATTCCGTCCATAGCCAACTGAAGTTGTAACTCGCCATTGCGCTGTCGTGATCGCCGGACTTGGCCGTCTGGTTCTCCATCATTTTGAGCCATTCGGCGACCTTGATCCGTCCGCTGACCGTTTTGACTGCGGCGCGCGGCGTTTCCCCTCCGAGCATGGGAATCGGCTCATCGAGCACGCTGCGGTAGTGCCGGTTCATCTGATCATGGATGATGGCGCGACGCTCCCCCTCGGGGATATCGAGCTCCTGTGGCTCGGCGCACGTCGCGCGATGCCATGATTTGCTCGACAGTTTCCGTCTTGAACGAAGGTTGGCCGACTCGTCGGCCGAGTATCCCGGACAGCAGCGCGTGTCCTAGGTCGGAACGCTGCCGCGAGTTGACGCTGAGCACCAAGGCACTGTTTTCCAGCTTCACACCGCCGAGCACGAGCGCACCATCTTCGTTCCACGTTTCGAAGGTCTGCGATTGTTGCGATTGTTCGCCGGCACGCGATGCCGGAGCCGGCTTTTCCCGGCTGATCCAATTCCATGACGTCGTGCTCGTCGGGCAAAACTCGGGACGTGCCTTCAGGATGACCCCGATGTCCTTGGCGGTCGTGCCGGCTGCAAGCGGATAGCGCACCTCGCACAGGACCAGCTCGTCCCCCTCGGCGTTGCGCAAATCGGGAATTTCCGGTGCCTGGACTCGCTCAATCGCGTCGACGAGCCAAAAGGTCGTGAACATCGAACTCATCGCGCGCAGCCTCTCCGACGGCGAAAGATCGTCGATCGCCGTATCGTCGAAGTCTTTTCCGATCGCGTCCGCAAGCTCCCGTTTTTCCTCGTTGCTGAGCGTCTCGAACTCGCGCCACGGTCTCGATGAAGATTTCCGATGTCCCGTGTTCAAAGATCAGCACGCCACCGCCGACCTGCGATCTCGATCCCACCTGAACGACGCGCGCGGCGATGCGGTCCCACGGCTTGAGGGCGCGGGTCGCGCCCCGCTCGCTGATCAGGACCGGCTCGCCGCCGCGGACAAGGTCGCGCGCGCGAAACGACGTATCGCGGACGATGTCGCTCACTTCATAGAGGCTCATCGTCGAGTTTCGCAGCGCGGCCATGTAGGCGCGGACCGACGCGGATTCCTTCCAGCCGCGGCGCTTCAGATAGTCGTCGATTGCGTTTTCGCCGTCGTCGAATTCCTGGGTCAGGAAATCTTCGAAGGCGCAAGCCCAGACCGTGCTCATGAACAGGTCTTCACCGATGGCCGAGACGACATCATCGATCTCAAGGCTGGTTTCCTCGCAGGCGGGCATTAGATGGTCTTCAAGGATCTGCTCGAACCGATCGGCCCATCGGTCGCGCATCGACCATTTTATCAGCCCTTCGAGCGTATGCTTGCTGGCCATGTTCCTGCTCGCGTCAAGGCATTATTGACGGCCGCATCGGGCGCGACCTCCCACAATCTAGCAAGCGTGCGGCATGTTCGATCCCGACTGAAGATTGCCTGGACGAAATCAACGGTTTTCTTGTGACGCCGCAATTGCCGACCAATCGGGCTGACGAGGTTAGGCAATCGCGCGCTCCGGCCAATTATATCGGGATTTCAATGGTGTAAGAGTTCGCAGTTTTATTCTGAGTGGCGCGACAAGGCCTGACGAAGGCGTCAGCGCACCCTTAGCGACGCAAACCCTTCTTCTCGCGATAGATCCTGCGCAGCCGTTTGCCGTCGCGGCAACGGCGTCGCCGGAGCTGCGGTTGCGGCCCGATCAAAGTGCGGCTTGCCGCGCGGTCGTCGGCGCAGATTTGGAGTGACTTGCCTTTTCGGTCCGTTTCGCCCGCGCGATGTCAGCGAAGGCGCGGTCGAATTTTCGCAGGCGATAGAAAATGGTGCCGCGGTCGATGTAGGCAGGCAAGAATTTCGGATCGAGCCGAAGCGCCTGATCCAGGTCGGCGATCGAGCCGTTCAGTGTCGCCGTTGCGGTAGGCGATAAGTCTCCGTGCAAGCAAGGATCTGGCCTCGCTCGTGGCGAGGTCGTGAGCCAGGCCGACATTGACCGCCGGGACGCTCTCCGCATGCGGTCCGGGGCATGGCGGCGCTCGGCACGATCGCCTCACCGGGAATGCTTGTTACTCTCACGTTTCGCAGGCGATGCGCGCTTGTCGGTCGTATCCGGCGGCCCTGCCGGGCTGACGGCGGCGATCTCGGGCGATGCGCGCATGGCGTGGTCAACGTTGTTTGCCGAAGCAACCGATGCCGCCGACATGTGCATGAACAGCAAATATCCCCCGACAGTCACGACCGAGGACTCCGGCAAGCGCGATCACGCCGGAGGCAAGCTTGTGAATCCTGGCGGCGATGGCGTGCCCGGACGCCGATTCCTGCTCCAGGCGCGCGAGCTCCAGCAGATGGTCGTAAGCCGCGCGCTGCTCGGCATCGCCAAGGATTTCGCTGGCGCGGACGATCTGCCTGAATTTCAGCGCAGCATCCGGATCGTCAGGTCTGATGTCGGGGTGGGCGCCTTTGACGGCTCTGCGGAATGCGGTCCTGAGACCTTCGAGCGTCATCGTGTGGAAGAGCCCCGAGCAAATCGTAAAGCGTGGTCATCGTCGCTCTCGCCGCTGGGTTTCTCGTCTCCGTCCGAAATTCCCGCCGCGAATTTACTCGGGAGCACGCATACAAACTGAACGTCACTAGCCTGTGGATAATGTTGATCCAGTACGGCAGAAAAATGACTTGTCGTATGCGCCGAACCTTTGCTGCATCGCCATCGGCGTTTCGCCGAACCGTTGCTGTCAAGCGGGCTCAACTTGGCCACAATCGGGCGCGGCTTGTGGCGCAAGTGAGGCGCAGGTTTGTTGTCGGGCGAATGAATTTCCCGTAGCATGATGTCCTGGCCCCAGCCCGGAAGAGAAATCTCATGACCCGTCACCATCGCCTTGGCGCGCTGGCTGTTCGAGTTGCTGTTCGCGCTGTCGCTCGGCGCCGGAAGCGTTCGTGCTGCCGGCGATCCTGAACCCTCGCCGCCCAAATCCGACGTCAAGAGCGGCAAGAAAAAGAACGGTGGGGGCCAGAAGAATTCGGAGCAGGAATTCCGCGACCGCTACCGCGCGGCCTATGCGACGATCTACGACCGCAACGATTATGCCGGTGCGATCGATCAGTTGAAGGCGCTCGGTCATGACGACCGCGCCGAGGTCGCCAATCTGATCGGTTATTCCTACCGCAAGCTGGGTGACTATCGGCTGGCGCAGGTCTGGTACGAGCGCGCGCTGAAGGCCGATCCGGGCCACGTCCGAACCTGGCAGTATTACGGGCTGTGGCAGATCGAACAGGGCAATCGCGAACAGGCGCAGTATCATTTGAGCCGGATCGCGGCGCTCGCCGGCACCAGCAGCGAGGAATATCGCTCGCTCGCCGCCGCCCTGAACAAGCCGCCGGGCACCGGCCTGGTGTACTGAACTTCCGTCGCCGCCGTATCAGCCGGTGCCGGCTTCGGCCCGCACCGGTTTTTTGCGGGCGTCCCTTTTAAATCCGAAGGCAATTGCTGCCTCGCAAATTCATCAGGCCTCAACCAACCATGACTGACTTCCACGGCGTTTTTCCCTATCTGGTCTCGCCCGTCGACACCGACGGAAAAATCCGCGACCGTGTGCTCGCCCGCCTCTGCGACGATCTCATCAAATCCGGCGTGCACGGGCTGACGCCGCTGGGTTCGACCGGCGAGTTCGCCTATCTCAACAACGCGCAGCGTCTGGCGGTGGTGCAGACCACGATCGAGGCGGCAAAAAAGCACGTGCCGGTCGTGGCCGGCGTCGCCTCGACCTGGACGTCGGATGCGGTGGCGCAGGCAAAGGCCTATCAGAAGCTCGGCGCCGACGGCATTACTTCGCGATCCTCGAAGCCTATTTCCCGCTCGGGGACGTGCGGGTCAAATCCTACTTTCGCGCTATCGCCGATGCGGTCGATATTCCCGTGGTGATCTACACCAATCCGAATTTTC
>CAWGSB010000021.1:0-13657 GCA_963825105.1 uncultured Alphaproteobacteria bacterium | reverse complement strand
AATCCATAGCGGCGGAATAGGACCGGATTGCTTCGTCGCTGCGCTCCTCGCAATGACGGTCGTCTTGGCTCTTTAAAAATTGAATCCCCCTCAAACCTCTCTGCGGCTCAAAAACGCCAGCCGCTCGAACAGATGCACGTCCTGCTCGTTCTTCAACAGCGCGCCGTGCAGCGGCGGGATCAGCTTGCGCGGGTCGCGTTCCCGCAGCATTTCCGGGGTCATGTCCTCGTTCAGCAGCAGCTTCAGCCAGTCCAGCAGCTCCGACGTCGACGGCTTCTTCTTCAGGCCCGGCACCTCGCGCACCTCGAAGAAGATCCGCAACGCTTCTTCCACCAGGCGCTTCTTGATATCAGGGAAATGCACGTCGACGATCCGGCCCATGGTGTCGGCGTCGGGAAACTTGATGTAGTGGAAGAAGCAGCGGCGCAGGAAGGCGTCCGGCAGTTCCTTCTCGTTGTTCGAGGTGATCATCACGATCGGGCGCAGGCTGGCCTTGATGTTCTCGCCGGTCTCGTAGACGAAGAACTCCATGCGATCGAGCTCGAGCAGCAGATCGTTGGGAAATTCGATGTCGGCCTTGTCGATCTCGTCGATCAGGAGCACCGGCCGTTTCTCGTGGGTGAAGGCCTCCCACAATTTGCCGCGCTTGATGTAGTTGGAGATATCGGACACCCTGGCGTCGCCGAGCTGGCTGTCGCGCAGGCGCGACACCGCGTCGTATTCGTAAAGGCCCTGCTGCGCCTTGGTGGTGGACTTGATGTGCCAGGTCAGCAGCGGCGCGCCGAGCGCCTTGGCGACTTCCTCCGCCAGCACGGTCTTGCCGGTGCCGGGTTCGCCCTTGATCAGGAGCGGGCGCTCGAGCACGATCGAGGCGTTGACGGCGACCTTGAGGTCATCGGTGGCGACGTAGTCTTTGGTGCCGGTAAATTTCATCGTCAGTTTTGCCTTGTAATTTCTTCTCTGGAGTGGTGCCGCCGTCAAAACGAGAACGGCCGCAAACAAGAAACGACCGCCATCGCGGCGGTCGTTCCAGAAATCCGCATCAGCGTCACGCGCGCCGGATCAGCGAAAGGATGACCAATACTATCACGGCGCCGATGGCAGAGTCGATAATCGCGCCGATGATGCCGGCGGCGAGATGGACGCCCAGTTGCGGCAGCAGCCATCCCGCAACGACCGCACCGACGATACCGACGACGATGTTGCCGACCAGCCCGAAGCCGGCACCCTTGACGATCAAGCCGGCAAGCCAGCCCGCAATGGCGCCGACGATAAGCCAAACGATAATGGATTCTATGCCCATGGATGAACCCCTTGTTTCCGGATACAGCGATTTTCGGTCCTGAAAGCCGCATCCCAATCAACGCCGCGAAACCACCCCGTCTGGAGCGGCCCGGGTAGCGTCAAACGGCAGTTTAGTTGAAATCGCGGGGTGGTCTAGGCCGGACCGGCGGTCTTCTGGGTGCCATGCGCGCCGACGAGCCGCCTGACGATCAGACCTGCGGTCCTAAACCCTTGACGCACGGGCATTCCTGCGCAAACTGGCTTCATGTTCTTGCAATTCTTCACATCGCTGCGCGACGCGCAGGTCCCGGTCACCTTGCGTGAATATCTGACGCTGATGGAGGCGCTCGACGCCGACCTCGCCGGGCAGACGGTAGAGAACTTTTACTACCTGTCGCGCGCCGCGCTGGTGAAGGACGAGCGCAATCTCGACAAGTTCGACCGCGTGTTCGGCACCGTGTTCAAGGGGCTGGAGAGCCTGCTGGACGCCATGGAGAAGGCGGACATTCCCGCCGAATGGCTGAAGAAGCTCGCGGAAAAATACCTCACCGAGGAGGAGAAGAAGCAGATCGAGGCGATGGGCTGGGACAAGCTCATGGAGACCTTGCGCCAGCGCCTGAAGGAGCAGCAGGGCCGGCACCAGGGCGGCAACAAGTGGATCGGCACCGCCGGCACCTCGCCGTTCGGGGCCCACGGCTACAACCCCGAAGGGGTGCGGATCGGCCAGGAAAAGAACCGCAACAATCGCGCGGTGAAGGTCTGGGACCGCCGCGAGTTCAAGGACCTCGACGGCAACGTCGAACTCGGCATCCGCAACATCAAGATCGCGCTGCGGCGCTTGCGCAAGTTCGCCCGCACCGGCGCGCCCGACGAACTCGATCTCGACACCACGATCAAGGAGACCGCCAACCACGGTTATCTCGACGTGCATCATGCGGCCCGAGCGGCGCAACGCGGTCAAGGTGCTGGTGTTCTTCGATATCGGCGGCTCGATGGATTCCCACATCGAGCAGGTCGAGGAGCTGTTCTCGGCGGCGAAGAGCGAATTCAAGCACATGGAATATTTCTATTTCCACAACTGCCTCTATGAAGGCGTCTGGAAGCAGAACCGCCGCCGCTTCACCGACCGCACGCCGACCTGGGACGTGCTGCATAAATATCCGCACGACTACAAGGTGGTGTTCGTCGGCGACGCCTCGATGTCGCCTTACGAGATCATGGTGCCCGGCGGCTCGGTCGAGCACGTCAACGAGGAAGCCGGCTCGGTCTGGCTCGAGCGCATCACCCGCACCTATCCGCACGCGGTCTGGCTCAATCCGGTGGCGCAGCGGCACTGGGACTATTCGGAATCCACCACCATCATCCGCCGGCTGTTTTCGGAGCGCATGTTCCCGATCACGATCGAGGGTCTCGAAGGCGCGATGAAGGAACTGGTGCGGTAGATGCAATCGTCGTCATTCCGGGGCAGCCGCGGAGCGGCTGATCCGGAATCTCGACGTAACGTGAACCGAATCGATCGAGATTTTCGGGTTCGCCCGCCTGGCGGGCGCCCCGGAATGACGGAGAGGACAATCAATGCCCCAGAACATCCACCGCGGCATCAAGGCGCTGATCGACGAGGCCAATGCCGAGATCGAAACCATCGAAGCCGCCGACGCCATCCAGATCCTGAATAGCGACGACGTCGTGATCGTCGACATCCGCGATCCCCGCGAGATCGAGCGCGAGGGGCGAATTCCCGGCGCGTTCTCCTGCACCCGCGGCATGCTGGAATTCTGGATCGACCCGGCGAGCCCCTATGCCAAGCCGATCTTCCAGCAGGAAAAGAAATTCATCTTTCATTGCGCCGGCGGGATGCGCTCGGCGCTTGGCGGCGAAAACCGCGCAGGACATGGGATTGAAGCCGGTCGCGCATATGGGCGGCGGTTTTGCCGCATGGCGCGACGCCGGCGGTCCGGTCGAGAAGTGGGAGCCGAAGAAGAAGGGTTGATTTTCCTCCGTCATTCCGGGGCGCGCGCAAGCGCGAACCCGGAATCTCGAGCTGACAACTTCTGGATTCTCGGGTCTGCGCCTGTCGGCGCATCCCGGAATGACGAACAAGGATTTGGCACGATGACAACCGCCGACGATCCGCTGGTGTCGACCGACTGGCTCGCCGCTCGTCTCGACGACGCAAAAGTCAAGATCATCGACGCGTCCTACAAGATGCCCGGCGTGCTGCCGCTGCCGTCGGAGGATTATCTCGGCCGCGCATATTCCGGGCGCGGTGTTCTTCGACGTCAACGCGATCGCCGATCCCGACGATCCGCGGCCGCATATGTATCCGAGGCGCCGAGCAGTTCGCGCGCGACGTCGCCGCGCTCGGCATTTCCTCCGGTGATACCGTGGTCGCCTATGATTCCGGCGGCTGGGTCGCAGCGCCCCGGGCGTGGTGGATGTTCCTGTCGTTCGGCCATCGCAATGTGAAGGTGCTGGACGGCGGCTTGAAGAAATGGCTGCGCGAAGGGCGCCCGACGCATTCCGGCAGGGTCACCGCAAAACCCGGAAAATTCCAGGCCCAGCTCGACCCCGGCTTCGTGCGCAGCAAGCAGCAGCTGCTCGGCAATCTGCAAACCCATGCCGAACAACTGGTCGACGCACGTCCGCGTCCGCGTTTCGAGGGCACGGTGGTCGAGCCGTGGCCGGGCCGCCGCTCCGGCCACATTCCCGGCAGCCGCAACGTGCCCTATGCCGAACTGTTCGACGCGGCGACCGGCACAATGAAGCCGCTCGACGAGTTGCGGAAAGCGTTCACGGCTGCCGGCGTCGACATGACAAGACCGATCGTGACGACCTGCGGCTCCGGCGTCTCCGCGCTGGTGCTGACGCTCGCGCTGTACCGGCTCGGCGTGCGCGGCACCGCGCTTTATGACGGCTCGTGGGCCGAATGGGGCCTGCCCGACGGGCCGCCGGTCGCGACCGGCCCGGCCTGATAAGGAAAATCAGCGCTTGCGCGCCACCGCCGGCGGCTGGGCGAAGATGGGTTGAGCAAATGGATCGGCCGGCTGCTGCGCCGCCAGCTGCGCCTGCCGCGCGCGCGCCGCAAGCCAGCGGCGGTGGGCCAAACGCCGCGCCCGCAGGCGCTTCTTGATGGCGCTCCGGTCAGGCTTTCCGTGGACGGCCTTCGCCTGCGGGTTTGCCTCGACGGTGACCGATGGGTTGTCCAGCGTGGCGACTTTCGCGGAGGCGCCATCGGCTTCCGGCGCGGCCGGCGCGCGCGCTTGCGATGGTGCCGCGGGGCTGGTTTCAATTGCAGCCCGGGCAGCCTCGCCCGCGGGCGGCAAGGCCGGCTCGGTTGCGGGCTGCGTCGTTGACGCGACCCTGGTTTCGCTGTCGGAAGCGGGCGTCGCAACCTTTGTTGCGTCGGAAACCGGCGCATCGTTTTGCGCCGGACTTTCCGGGGCCGCCATGTCGGGACTTGGCGACCGCTGGCGGCGCCGGTTCCTCCGGCTTCAGCGCGGCGACCCGCTCGGGCTCCGACGGCGGAGCGATCGCCGCTTGCTCAGCCGGGGCCGAGACGGTTGGCGCCGCAAGGGTCGCGGCTTGTGCGGGGACATTTTCCGATGCCTTTTGCTCCGCGGGCGGCGGTTCGACCCGCAGCATCGCGAGCACCGGCCTCGTGGTCTCGGCTTGCAGGGCGAAGGTGGCATCGGGGGCGGCGTGCCACGAAGGGTTGCTGGCAAATTGCTCGTGGGCCGCGCGCAGCAGGGCCGCCGCGCCGAGCCCGAAGACCAGGACCGACATCGACAATACGATCGCGGCGAACAGAAAACGGAAACCGGGCAGCATGGAGAGGCGAATTCCGCCTTCGCGGGGTCTTACGAAGGCCGTTGAGACCAGGGGAACGCGGTTACCACTGCATTCGCCGCTTTCGCGACGCATCGGACACCGCCAGCGCGCCGCGAATCAGGCTGGTTTAAGGATACCGCAAGGTTCACCGCAGCGTTTGTTACAAATCGGTGGAATACATGCGCTCCGCGAGGCCGGAAAACGTTTCCCTGGCCGGTGAGGCCTGGCTGCAACGGTGCTGCCGGGTCATCACAAAATGCCGAAATCTGGCGCGATTTAGCCGGATTTGTCTTGAATGCGCCGCTATCTTCGGCCATCTGCCGTTAACGGTCCGGTGTCGGCTTGGGGACTATACAAGAACGATGATGAACAAACGCATTCTGACGATTTGTGCTGCCCTGGCGGCGGGCGCGGCGGGAACCTCGCTTGCGCTGGCGCAGGGCTATCCTGTGCCCCCCGGTACGGTCTATTCGACGGCGCCGCAGCCTTATCCACCCGGCGGCGGTCCGGCCGACTATCGCCGCAGCGCGCCGGATTTCGACTCGCTGGAAGATGACGAGGCGCCGAATACCCAGAGTTCGACCGCGCTGCTGCCGCCCGGACCGGTGCTTTCGCCGGACGATCCGCGTTACGGCCGCCCCGATATCGCCCGGCCCATTTATACCGACCGCAGCGTCCCCACCGGACCGATCCTGTCGCCCGACGATCCGCGCTATGGCCGCCCCGATGTCGCCCCGCCGGTCTATTCCGACCGCGGCGCGCCGACCGGTCCGATCCTTTCGCCCGATGACCCGCGTTATGGCCGGCCCGATGGTCCGCCGCAGGTGATCTATTCCGATCGCGGCAATGGCGCTCCCGGATCCAACGACGATCGCGGCTTGCGTCCGCCTGAGCCGATCGGGGCGCCTGGCAATGCGACGGCTCCGAATAGCGTCACGGGATCGGTGCCGCCGCCCGTCGGGGCCGACGGCAAGCCGATGATGCTGTCTGCGCTGCCGCCGGATGAACAGCCGGAGGCTGGCCCTGCGCAGCTCGCGCCGAACCTGCGCCGGCAAGAAGTCGCTTTCGCCACCAAGGAGCCGCCGGGAACGCTGATCGTCGATACGCCGAATACCTATCTCTATTACGTGCTCGGTAATGGGCGCGCGATCCGCTACGGCGTCCGCGTCGGCCGCGACGGCTTCACCTGGACCGGCGTGCAGAAAATTACGCGCAAGGCCGAGTGGCCGGATTGGCATCCGCCGACCGAGATGATCGAGCGTCAGCCTTATCTGCCGCGCTTCATGGCCGGCGGTCCCGGCAACCCGCTGGGCGCGCGCGCGATGTATCTCGGCAACACGGTCTATCGCATCCACGGCACCAACCAGCCCTCGACGATCGGCAAGTTCGTCTCGTCGGGCTGCATCGGCATGCTCAACGAGGACGTCTCGGACCTGTTCGACCGCGTCAAGGTCGGCACCCGGGTGGTCGTGCTCCCCGGCGGCCCGCCGCCGGCGTCGACCACGACCGCCTCGGCCGCGCCGCTGCCCGGAGCTGGCGGCGCAGCGCCTGCGCCCGCGCAGGTGTCGGGCGTCGTCCCCGGCATGCAACCGACCGTGGTGCCGCCGCTGCCCCCGCCGGTGACGGTGCGCTAGCCGCTGCGACGGGTACAAACATCATCTCAAAGGCGCGCGTAGAGCGCGCCTTTTTTATTGCGCGCTTGCGTCCATCGCATGCCGGCGAAATTTTGCGGGCCGTTCTCGCAGTCGGCCGCATTTGCGCGCTTGAATTCATATTTGGCTGGCCTACCTGCCGCGGCAGTTGCAACGAATATGAGGAACTCGCCATGCGAATCTTTGTTGCAGGCGCCACCGGCGCCGTGGGCCGTCCGCTGGTTCCCGCGCTGATCACGGCAGGTCATTCGGTCGTAGGACTCACCCGCTCGGCCTCGAAGGCGGAAGCCATCAGACGGATGGGGGCGGAACCCGTCGTCGCCGACGGCCTCGACGAGGCGGTCATTCGCGCGGCTGTGGCTTCCGCCAAGCCAGACGTCATCATTCACGAAATGACGGATCTCGCCGGCGCGACCGATCTCAGGCATTTCGATCGCGCGTTCGCCAGCAGCAACCGCCTGAGGACGCTGGGAACCGACTATTTGCTGGGGGCCGCGCGCGAGGCTGGCGTCAAGCGCTTCATCGCCCAGAGTTTCTGCGGCTGGCTTTATGCCCGCACCGGCGCTGCCGCCAAAACGGAAGCGGATGCGCTTGATCCCGATCCGCCCGAGGAACTTCGCCGCACGCTGGAGGCGATCCGATATCTGGAGCAGACCGTCACCGGCTCGCTACAGCCCGAAGGCATCGTGTTGCGCTATGGCGCGTTCTACGGACCGGATACCGGGACGTTCGATCGCGCCATGGTCGAGCAGATCCGCCGCCGCCGTGTGCCGCTGATCGGCGACGGCGGCGGCTGGTGGTCGTTTGTGCATGTCGACGATGCCGCCGCCGCTACGGTGAGGGCGGTCGAACGCGGCAAGCCCGGGAACATCTACAATATCGTGGATGACGAACCCGTTGAGGTCAGCGAATGGCTTCCCGCGCTTGCGCAGATGCTGGGCGCCAGACCGCCGTTTCATCTGCCAGCCTGGATCGCACGCCTGGTGGCCGGCGAACACATGGTTTCCATGATGACGCAGGTGCGGGCAGGGTCGAATGCCAAGGCCAAAAGGGAGCTTGATTGGCAGCCCGCCCACCCGTCGTGGCGCAAAGGGTTTGCCGACATCGCACGGCGGTCCGTTGCGCAAAAATCGGCGGCGTGAGCGGCTGTTACGGGCGAGCCTCGGGCTGTTTCAGGCAAGCCGCCGCGGCGGCTCGCCCTTGAACCAGGCGTCGATGCCCTCGACCATCTGGCCGTAATGGGCGCGAAACGTCTCCTGGGTGGCGTAGCCGAGATGCGGCGTCAGCACGAGGTTGTCGAGCTTGCGGAAGGGGTGATCGGTTGGCAGCGGTTCGACCGAGAACACGTCGATGCCGGCGCCAGCGATCTTGCGCGCCTTCAGGGTTTCCAATAACGCGGCTTCGTCGACGATCGGCCCGCGCGCGGTGTTGACGAGGTAGCTGGTCGGCTTCATGCGCGCGAGAT
The DNA here is from genome assembly GCA_963825105.1 of uncultured Alphaproteobacteria bacterium. Taxonomy (GTDB): domain Bacteria; phylum Pseudomonadota; class Alphaproteobacteria; order Rhizobiales; family Xanthobacteraceae; genus Bradyrhizobium. The sequence goes on along the minus strand of CAWGSB010000021.1, from coordinate 5,428 downwards.
CGGCGGCTCCCACCAGGCCGCGCGAGCGCTGGCTCAGCACCACATGGATGGTGACGATGTCGGCGGTCGAAAACAATTCTTCCTTGCTGGCGTAGGTAACGCCGACTTCCTTGCAGCGCTCCGCCGTCAGGTTCGGGCTCCACGCGATCACGTTCATGCCGAACGCCTTCGCCAGCCCCGACACCTTGGCCCCCAGCTTGCCGAGGCCGACGACGCCGAGCGTCTTGCCCTCGATCTCGATGCCGACGAATTTCTGCCAGGGTTCGCCGGCGTGCATGCGCGCGTTCTCGCGGCCGATATTGCGGGTCAGTTCCAGGATCAGGCCCATGGTCAGCGGTGCGGTGGGGTCGCGGCCCCATTGCGTGCCGCACAGCACCACCTGGTGGTCCTTGGCGGCCTCCATGTCGATCGCGGCGTTGCGCATGCCCGAGGTGATCAGCAGTTTCAGTTTGGGCAAGGCCGCGAACAGCGCGCGCGGAAACGGCGTGCGTTCGCGCATCGCGCAGATGATTTCAAAATCCTTCAGCGCGGCGGCGGCGGCTTCCTGCGAGGCGAAGGGCTGGTTGAACACCGTGAGGTCGACGCGATCGGAGACTTTCGACCAGTCGGCGATCCCCATGGAGAGGTTCACATAGTCGTCGAGAATTGCACAGCGCAGCCGCGTCATGGGATAAGTCCGTTCATGGCGATGATGACGGCGCGGAAATGCGCCGCCGGGGGAGCGCCATGGTCGCGCGCAACGCTGGCGCGCGCAAGCGCCCGCGGCTTCAAAAAAGCGCCCGCGGCCGAAAAAGTGCCTGCTGCTATGAACGCGTGGCCGACCTGAGCGCCTTCGCGGCCCGGATTTCGGCCACCATCGATTGGACCGCAGGCGACAAAGCCGTCTGCTTGGCGCGGCAGGCTGGCCCGGGACCCCGCATATAATGCAGTTCGGGCCGGTAGGGATCGAACGCCCTGACGAAGAACAGGCGCCAAAAGGTCCTGATTTCGGCGAGCACGCCGGATTCGCGTTTTCCGCTGTCGGATGCCGAGGAAAGGGTTTCTGACGTGATGGTTGCCATGACGCAGCCCGCTGTTTTCGATCGCTACTTCTGTCGCGCGAACGCCTTTTTGGGCGCTGAAAGCCAGTTTTGGGCCGATTTATTAAAAGAAGGTTTCAATTGTTCTGATCCGGCGCAAGCATGGTGTCTGCCCCGTAATCATCCGTGGTGAACGGATGGAAAACGTCCCCGTGCGGTTGCCCTTTGGGGGCCACATCGCTACATCAGCGGCAGCAAATTTCCACAAATCCTCTCGATTTCAGGGATCTCGATGGCGCGCCAGTTCGTCTATTTCATGCAGGGTCTGTCCAAGACCTATCCGCCCAACCGCAAGGTGCTCGATAACGTTCATCTGTCGTTTTACCCCGACGCCAAGATCGGCGTGCTCGGCGTCAACGGCTCCGGCAAGTCGACGCTGCTGCGGATCATGGCCGGCATCGACAAGGAATATACCGGCGAGGCCTGGGTCGCCGAGGGCGCGCGGGTCGGCTACCTCGAACAGGAGCCGCAGCTCGATCCCGCCAAGACCGTGCGCGAAAACGTCATGCTGGGCGTCGCCAAGCAGAAGGCGATCCTCGACCGCTACAACGAGCTGGCGATGAACTATTCCGACGAAACCGCCGACGAGATGACCAAGTTGCAGGACCAGATCGAGGCGGCGGGCCTCTGGGATCTCGACAGCAAGGTCGACCAGGCGATGGACGCGCTGCGCTGCCCGCCCGACGATTCCGACGTGGCAAAACTCTCCGGCGGCGAGCGCCGCCGCGTCGCGCTGTGCAAGCTGCTGCTCGACCAGCCCGATTTGCTGCTGCTGGACGAGCCGACCAACCATCTCGACGCCGAATCCGTGTCCTGGCTGGAAGGCCATCTGCGCAACTATCCCGGCGCCATCCTGATCGTCACCCATGACCGCTATTTCCTCGACAACGTCACGGGGTGGATTCTCGAACTCGACCGCGGCAAGGGCATTCCCTACGAGGGCAATTACTCGTCCTGGCTGGTCGCAGAAGCAGAAGCGGCTGGAGCAGGAAGGCCGCGAGGAAGCCGCGCATCAGCGCACGCTGGCGCGCGAGCAGGAATGGATCGCGGCCTCGCCGAAGGCGCGCCAGGCCAAATCCAAGGCGCGCTACCAGCGCTACGAGGACCTGTTGAAGCTGGCGAGCGAGAAGCAGACCCAGACCGCGCAGATCACGATTCCCGTGGCCGAGCGGCTCGGCCAGAACGTGATCGACTTCGACGGCCTGACCAAGGGCTATGGCGACCGGCTGCTGATCGACAACCTCACCTTCAAGCTGCCGCCCGGCGGCATTGTCGGCGTGATCGGCCCCAACGGCGCCGGCAAGACCACGTTGTTCCGGATGATCACCGGGCAGGAGAAGCCGGACAAGGGCACCATCACCATCGGCGAGAGCGTGCATCTCGGCTATGTCGACCAGTCGCGCGACAGTCTCGACGGCAAGAAGACCGTGTGGGAGGAGATTTCCGGCGGCAACGAACTGATTCTGCTCGGCAAGCGCGAGGTCAATTCGCGCGGCTATTGCTCGTCGTTCAATTTCAAGGGCGCCGACCAGCAGAAGAAGGTCGGCGCGCTGTCGGGCGGCGAGCGCAACCGCGTGCATCTCGCCAAGATGCTGAAGTCCGGCGCCAACGTGCTCTTGCTCGACGAGCCCACCAACGATCTCGACGTCGACACCCTGCGCGCGCTGGAAGAGGCGCTGGAGGATTTCGCCGGCTGCGCCGTGATCATCAGCCACGACCGCTGGTTCCTCGACCGCATCGCCACCCACATGCTCGCCTTCGAAGGCGACAGCCATGTCGAATGGTTCGAGGGCAATTTCCAGGATTATGAAAAGGACAAGATGCGCCGGCTGGGGCAGGATTCCATCATCCCGCACCGGCTGAAGTACAAGAAGCTGACGCGGTGAGCTGATATGAACCGGCTGGCGTTCATTGTCGCGCTGATCGCCGTTCTCTGTGGATCGTCTGCCGCTCGTGCCGCCGACGCCGGTTTTGAAAAATTCATCGCCTCGCTGTGGCCGGAAGCGCAGGCGGAAGGCGTCTCGCGCGCGACGTTCGATGCGCAGACCCGCGGCCTCGAGCCGGACTACAAATTGCCCGATCTGATCCTGCCCGGACGTCCCGCGACCGGTGCGCCGTCGCAGGCCGAATTCGTGCAGGTGCCGGCGGACTATATCAAGGAAGCCAGCATCGCCAGGCTGGCGGCGGAGGGGCAGCGGCTGCTGGCGAAGTATCGCGCCTCGCTGACGGCGATCGAATCCCGCTTCGGCGTGCCCGCCACCATCGTGCTCGCGATCTGGGGCCGCGAAACCGATTACGGCCGCTACACGCTGCCCTACGACGGCTTGCGGGTGCTGGCGACGCAGGCCTATGTCGGCCGGCGCAAGGATCAGTATCGCACCGAGTTCATCCTGGCGCTGAAGATGATCGGCGACGGCGAGGTGACGCGCAAGGACATGCGCGCGTCGTGGGCCGGCGCCACCGGGCTCACGCAATTCCTGCCGTCGGAGTTTTACAAGCACGGCGTCGATTTCGACGGCGACGGACGCAAGGACATCTGGCATTCGGTGCCGGACGCGCTGGCCTCCGCCGCGCAGCAGCTCGTCAACAAGGGCTGGCAGCCGGGCCTGCGCTGGGCCTATGAGGTGCGCGCGCCGGCCAATGTCGATTGCACCATGGGCGTGCCCGAGGTGACAAAGCCGATCGGCGAATGGCTGCGCGCAGGCTTCGTGCCGGTGCGCGGACAGAAACTCGGCGCGGCCGAGCAGGCGCAGCCGGCCTCGCTGCTGCAGCCCGAGGGCGTCTACGGCCCGGCATTTCTGGCCACGAAGAACTATTTCGTCATCAAGGAATATAATTTTTCCGATCTCTATGTGCTGTTCGTCGGCCATCTCTCCGACCGCATGCTGAGCCCGCAGCCGTTCGCGACGCCGTGGTCGGCCTCGACCCAGTTGCGCACCGCCGATGTCGAAGCCATGCAGCGCCAGCTCACGCGCATCGGTCTCTACACGGACAAGGTCGACGGCAAGGCGGGGATGAAGACGCGCGCCGCGCTCGGCGCCTACCAGAAATCGGCCGGCCTCAAGGTGGATTGCTGGCCGAGCGAAGCGGTGCTGCGTTCGATCCGCGCGGCGCGGTAGCGTGAGCGGAATTTTAGGCGTTCGATCACCTCTCCCTATGGGAGAGGGCGCGCACTTCCGCTAGCCGAGACACCGAGTTCAAGGCTTCAAGCCAGCGGGCAAATCTGAAGGCATCGTGCAAAAGAAAAAACCCGGCCGATGCATCGGCCGGGTTTTGAAATCCACGCGCTATGGTCGCGCACCGCTCAAATCAGTCGCAGTACTGGACGCGGCGGAAGCGCCAGCCGTAACCATCCCAGAAGCGCTCGCGAACCCAGCGGCAGGGCGGGCCTTCTTCCACATAGACCGGGCCGCCATAATAGGCCGGACCCTGCTGGGAGGCGATGGCTCCGCCGACGATCGCGCCGCCGATCAGGCCGGCCGCCACGCCTGCGGCGACGCCGCGCTGTGCGCTCGCGGGGGTCGCGACCAGCGAACCGGCGATCGTTGCGACCGCGACCAAGGCAGCTAATGTCTTCTTCATGTCCTGGGCTCTCCTGGAGGTGGCGCCTTCAATCGGCGCCGGGGTTAAGGTGACTAAAACGCCGTGTTCGAAACCGGCCGTCTCGCCGAAAAGCGTGCAACAGTCAATCCGGAGTAAATGTTCCCTTGGGCTGGTGGGCTGAAAAAAAGGTTTTTTCGGGCCATTCTTTGCAAACTTTCCCCAAAAACGAGCCGTTTCCGCTCGTTTTAAGGAAGATGAACGGGGTCAGCCGCAGACCCGCACGTCGCGAATCCGCCAGGCAAAGCCGTCCCAGAAACGCTGCCGCTGCCAGACGCAGCCGCCATAATAGTCGTCGGCGATATAGGCCCGGCCATAATAGCCATAGCCGGGTCCGTAGTAATAGCCGGGGCCATAGTAATAACCGGGGCCGGCTAGCGCGCCGCCGACGATGGCGCCGCCGACCAGTCCGGCAGCGAGGCCTGCGCCGAAACCGCGTTGCGCATGGGCGGGCGTCGCCACGGCTGAAATCGCCAGCGCGGCGACCGCAGCGAGCGCCATCAATGTTTTCCTCATGGCTTCACCTTTCTCGATCGGCAAATCCGTCGCGGCAAAAGTTCCATGTCCCGCTTGAACGATCAATGAACGCCGCCGCCACATTTGGCGACGAATAATGGCCAACCGGCTCCATTTTGCAGCGCACAATTCCGTGCCATTCACCGGTTTCCGGCTTAGGGTGCAACGATGACTGACGCGATGGCGGCATTCGGAATTGCCGTCGCCGGCGCCTCGCTGATTCCCTGAGGGAC
>CAWGSB010000020.1:0-47969 GCA_963825105.1 uncultured Alphaproteobacteria bacterium | reverse complement strand
TTCGGTGCAATTTGATCTCCCGAGAATACGCCATTCAGTCCCAAAATTGCGCTGGCATCAAAACCCTCTGCAGGAGCATGGACATGGAAATCATTGATAGCAGACACGTTACACCTGACCGCTTTTCAATTGAAAAAATTCTCGTGGATTATGATTGGTCTGAAGGGAAGCGGGCATATGCCAGCGCGTCTCTCATAGTTTACCTAAAGCCTGAAGGATACATGAGAACCCGCTTTGTTGAGGGTGCGTCATACGAAACCAAAAAGCATGGCGCCCGCCGGCTAACAATTCGTGCTCATGAACTTAAACAAATGACGGAAGTTTTCAGCAACGAGGTAGACCTGTGTCATCAACTTCTTGCAGAGCATGGCTTGATGCCAAAGCTTGCTGAAGCGCGACGAAAAACATCAGTGAACGAGCAGCCATCCACAAGTCAAGCTGAGTTGACTTCTGCTTGAAGGAAGGTTCCTGTAACGTGGTGGATCGCGTTGGTGCGCCTTTTTAGCCGACGATGCAACACACTCATTGGGAGGGCGAGGCGCTGACCCGCGTCATCGACATGCTCACCACTGAGGAGTTCGTCAACACCAATCCGAACAGGCCGGTGGGCGCGGGAGCGCGAGCAATTTTTACAGGTGGGTGAAGCAGGGTCGCAGGGCGGATTGAGCTTTCGCGAATCCGCCTCACGGGTCAAATCCATCCTAGGGCCGGATATCGGCGACGAACGAGCTTTGGATTGAACGTGAATTTGCTGATGGTAGCCTAAGCCTCCTCTCCTCCGCCGCCAGCCGCCGGAGCCTTCCTTCGCTGCGCTCAAGAGCTGCTAAGCGAGCATCCTTCAGCAGGTCTCCGAGGTCGATGACATCGACGCGGCCTGACCTTAACCCGTGGTCTGCGAATTCGAGAGCTTAGTAACACGGTGTCTTTGTCCTCGAGCCATCTGCTCGGGAATTGTCGGAGCCCGGTAGAAGCTGTCAAGTTTGATACTCAAACGACATAAGCGACCGCGCGAGCGGTGCGATATTCCCATCTGAGAATGGACGAGATCCAGTTCAGTTTCCAAAGGACGGTAAGCGCAGAGTATGGACTGCGCTCATGTCGCTTCAATGATCGTTCACGTAGTCGTACATCAACTCCACCTCTCAGAGACATAACGCCTCATCAGGTGGCTCGATGTCCGCTTCCGCCCACCGTGACGGGTGTGTTTGCCAAGTTCGAGCCAGCGGATGCAGTCGGTCAAGTGCCGCCTGATGGAGCCGCAAGATAACGCTCGAGCGGAGCGAAAAGGCGAGCTCCGTACCTTACATGGGCACCAATAATTTCCAGCGCCAGATTGAACTGTCGAATGCCATTTTCCGGCCCTCGCGACGCGCAATCTCGTCGGCGTCTGTGAGTACGGCGGCAGTTTCCGGCGATACTATGGCGATCGCCCGACACGGCAATCACGACTTAGGCTCGGCTTCTAAACGGGCATCTAAGTCCGCAACCATCTCGCGGGTGATACGATCGTTCTCAATATGGGTATTCCCATAGGCAAAACTACGGCGTTGTTCGCGCAACTGATCCGGAGTCATCTCGATTTTGCGAGCCCGATCAACGAGTTCTTGTAAATCTTTTGTCATTGATCTCTCCACTTCCCTTGTCTCTTATAAGAACTGTATACGTTCCCGTAAAGTTCCTAATGGGCCGTGAACAGGAATAATATCTGATGCTTTTCTGCCAAAACAAGTCGCAGCATTATCGCGTGCTTCGCAAACGGGCTCAATGAGCTGGCCGGGCTTTCGCCCGGCCTTTCACCTTTCCGATGGATGCCCGGGCCTTCAGCCCGGGCATGACGAGGAGAGGGAGCCGCCTCACAACACCCGATTACTCTCCTTCACCTTCTCCGCATCCAGATACACCTGCCCGCCCATCTCCTTGAATTTTGCCGACATCTGCGCCATGCCATCCTCGATGGTGCCGGACATCGACATCCCCACCGCCGCCGGATCGTTCAGCGTCGCCGCGTAATCGCGGACGTCCTGGGTGATCTTCATCGAGCAGAATTTCGGGCCGCACATCGAGCAGAAATGCGCGACCTTGTGGGCTTCCTTCGGCAGCGTCTCGTCGTGGAAGCAGCCGCGCGGTTTCCGGATCGAGCCCGAGGTTGAACTGGTCCTCCCAGCGGAAGTCGAAGCGGGCGCGGGACAATGCGTCGTCGCGCAGTTGCGCCGCCGGGTGGCCCTTGCCGAGATCGGCGGCATGCGCCGCGATCTTGTAGGTGATGACGCCGGTCTTGACGTCGTCGCGGTTGGGCAGCCCGAGATGCTCCTTCGGCGTCACGTAACACAGCATCGCGCAGCCGAACCAGCCGATCATGGCGGCACCGATGCCCGAGGTGATGTGGTCGTAGCCCGGCGCGATGTCGGTGGTCAGCGGCCCCAGCGTATAGAACGGCGCCTCGCCGCACTCCTTGAGCTGCTTGTCCATGTTGATCTTGATCTTGTGCAGCGGCACATGGCCGGGGCCTTCGATCATCACCTGGCAGCCCTTCTTCCACGCGATCTGCGTCAGCTCGCCGAGCGTCTCCAGTTCGGCGAATTGCGCGCGGTCGTTGGCGTCCGCGATCGAGCCCGGCCGCAGGCCGTCGCCGAGCGAGAACGACACGTCGTATTTGCGCATCAGGTCGCAAATCTCCTCGAAGTGCGTGTAGAGGAAACTTTCCTTGTGATGCGCCAGGCACCACTTCGCCATGATCGAGCCGCCGCGCGAGACGATGCCGGTGACGCGGTTGGCGGTGAGGTGGATGTAGGGCAGCCGCACGCCGGCGTGGATGGTGAAGTAGTCGACGCCCTGTTCGCACTGCTCGATCAGCGTGTCCTTGTAGAGCTCCCAGGTCAGTTTGACCGGATCGCCGTCGCACTTCTCCAGCGCCTGGTAGATCGGCACGGTGCCGATCGGGATCGGCGCGTTGCGCAGGATCCATTCGCGGGTGGTGTGGATGTTGCGCCCGGTCGAGAGGTCCATCACGGTGTCGGCGCCCCAGCGGATCGCCCACACCATCTTGTCGACTTCCTCCTCGACCGACGAGGTCACCGCGGAGTTGCCGATATTGGCGTTGATCTTGGTCAGGAAATTGCGGCCGATGATCATCGGCTCGAGTTCGCCGTGGTTGATGTTGCAGGGAATGATCGCGCGTCCCCGCGCGATTTCGGAGCGCACGAATTCCGGGGTGACGAAGGCCGGCACCGAGGCGCCGAAAGCTTTCGCCGTCGGCAATCGCGGCCTCCGCGCGTTCGAGCTGCACCTTGCGGCCGAGGTTCTCGCGGGTGGCGACGTAGATCATCTCCTTGGTGATGATGCCGGCGCGGGCGAATTCGAGCTGCGTGATCATGTGGCCGTCCGAGCCCGCGCAGCGGCTTGTGATGCGCGGTGAAGGATTTCGCGGCATGCGAGGCGCCGACATTGCCGTTGTCTTCCGGCTTGATCTCGCGGCCCTGATATTCCTCGACGCCGCCGCGCTCCTTGCACCCATTCGATCCGGCGCGCGGCAGGCCCGGCATTGACGTCGATGGTGACAGCCGGATCGGTATAGGGGCCCGAGGTGTCATACACCGGCAGGTTCGGCTCGCCGGCGCCTTCGCTGAGCATGATCTCGCGCAAGGGCACGCGCAGATCGGGCGCCTCATCCGGCGTGACAAAGATCTTGCGCGAGGCGGGCAGCGGGCCGGTGGTCACGGCGGGAAGCGTGGTGTCCGGATTGGAGCGGATGTTCATGGCCTATCCTCCTGTGAATTTGTTGTCATTCCGGACGGTCCGCGGGACGCGGACCGATCCGGAATCTCGAAGTTGTGTAGAACGAACGAGATTCCGGGTTCGCGCTTCGCGCGCCCCGGAATGACGCTGGTGGATATTCGTCTCATCTCACGCGGCCTCCGCGTTCATTGCCGAGCCAGGCGCGCACCCGCGCGTCGGGATCGGCATTCTGGGTGACGTCGCTGACGACGGCGATGGAATCGGCGCCGGCGGCGAAAATCGCGGGCGCCTGTTCGAGCTTGATGCCGCCGATCGCGACCAGCGGGATATTGCCGATGCGCGTCTTCCATTCGGTGATCTTCGGGATGCCCTGCGGCGCGAAGCGCATCGATTTCAGCGTGGTCGGAAAGATCGGGCCGAGCGCGATGTAATCGGGTTTGGCGCGCAGCGCGTTCTCGAGCTCTTCATCGTCATGGGTGGAGAGCGCCGAGCGTCAGGCCGGCGTCGCGGATCGCCTTGAGGTCGGCGTCGACAAGGTCTTCCTGGCCGAGATGCAGATGCTTTGCGCCGGCCACGATCGCCGCGCGCCAGTAATCGTTGACCACGAGTTTTGCCGGCGTGCCTTTGATGACTTCGAGCGCGTCGCTGACGATCTGCAGCGCCTCGGAATCATCGAGGTCCTTGGCGCGCAACTGAATCGTGCCGACGCCGAGCAGCGCGAGCCGCGCGACCCAGGCGACGCTGTCGACGACGGGATAGAAGCGATCAGGATACGCGGAGCGATCAGGATACGGCATGCCAGAACGGGGTCCCAACGACAGGGGTTGAAGGGGAGGCGAAGTCGCGGGCTTCCATCAGCCCGGCCTCATAAGGCGGTGCGGCCGGCCTCGACGCCGAGGCGAAACGCCTTCGCCATCGCGACGGGGTCGGCGGCCTTGGCGATCGCGGTGTTGAGCAGCACGGCGTCGTAGCCGAGTTCGAGCGCCTCGCGCGGCGTGGCTGGGCGCGCCGAGGCCGGCATCGACCACCAGCGTGATATCGGGCAGGCGGTCGCGCAACAGTTTCAGCGCATCGCGGTTGATGATGCCCCTGGCGCTGCCGATCGGCGCCGCCCACGGCATCACCACCCTGCAGCCGGCATCGACCAGCCGCATCGCGACGCTGAGGTCTTCGGTGCAATAGGGAAACACCTCGAAGCCGTCCTTGATCAGGATGCGAGGCGGCCTCGACCAGGCCGACCACGTCGGGCTGCAGCGTGTCGTTGTCGGCGATCACCTCGAGCTTGATCCAGGAGGTGCCGAACAGTTCGCGCGCCAGTTTTGCCGTGGTCACGGCCTCGCGCACGCTGCGGCAGCCGGCGGTGTTCGGCAGCACCGTGACGTCGAGCTCGCGGATCAGCGACCAGAACGCATCGCCGGTCTTGCCGCCGGCGGACTCCCGCCGCAGCGACACCGTGACGATGTTGGCGCCGGAGCGCGGATCGCTCCTTGCATGATCGCCGGCGACGGATACAGCGCGCTGCCGATCAGCAGGCGGGAGGAAAATTCGCGGTCGTAGAATTTCAGCATGGTGTCATGCTCCTCCGGTCGGCTGTCGCGCTCCCTCGCCCCGCTCTTGCGGGGAGAGGGTTGGGGTGAGGGGCACTCTCGGCATAGTCGGACTCGCGGAGAGTCCCCCTCACCCGAAGCCTTCGGCTTCGACCTCTCCCCGCAAGCGGGGCGAGGTAAGAAAGAGGCGCCTGAGAATGAGTCGAGCCGCCGCGGCGTACTGGGTCGCCCGGTCAAGCCGGGCGATGACAGTTGAGTTCGACGCGGACGACCACGTCTGCCATCCCGGCCAGTGCGCGCAGCGAACGCCGGGACCCATACGCCGTGTCTTCTCGTGTTGGGCACGCGGGCAGATGCCTTCCGCAACAACGAAGGCCGGTGGTTATGGGTCCCGGCGTTCGCCGGGACGACGTGAGGAGAGAGTTGCGCGCGCATCATCTCACCCTCCCTGCCGTGGCGTGATGATCTCGATCTCGTCGCCGTTCTTGAGCGGCGTCTCGGCCCAGCGGCTCTTCGGCAGCACGTCGTAATTCACCGCGATCGCGAAATGCGTGCCCTCATATTCGAGCTCGCTCAGCAGCGCGTCGACGCTGCGCGACAGAGATCTCGCGCGGCTCGCCGTTGACGGTCACACGCATCGCATCACCTCGTTGTCGATCCGGCCGCGCTCGACATAGGCGAGCGTCAGTTCCGCCAGCGCCGGCGCGATCAGGAAGCCGTGGCGATAGAGCCCGTTCACCGCGATATGGTTGTTCTGGCCGATGGTGATGCGCGGCAGATTGTCGGGAAACGCCGGCCGCAGGCCGGAGCCGAATTCGACGATGCGCGCTTCGGCGAACGCCGGATGCACCGCATAGGCCGCGCCCAGCAGTTCCAGCGCGGAGCGGACGCTGACGCCGGTGTCCTCGGCCTCGATCGAGGTCGCGCCCAGCATGAACAGATTGTCCTCGCGCGGGATCACGTAGAGCGGCCAGCGCGGATGGATCAGCCGCACCGGGCGCGCCAGTTTGACCTCGCCGGTTTCGATCAGGATCATCTCGCCCTTGACGCCGCGCAGCTCGGGCTTGCGTGTCGCGCGCGGCAAGTCCGCGGCAATCGATCACGATGCCGTCGAGATCCTCACTGCTCACGTCGCTGTTGAACTTGATGGTGCCGCCGGCGGCGATGATCCGTTCGTGCAGTTTCGGCAGCACCCGGCGCGGCTCGACATGGCCTTCGTCGGCGAAGAACAGGCCCTCGCGGAAACGGCCTTCGAGCGAGGGTTCGAGTTCGGCCAGGCCTTTGGCATCGAGCCGCTGGTAGTCTGACGTGCGCCGCGCAAAACGTTCGAAATCGTTGCGGTCGCGGGCATGCGCCACCACCAGCGAGCCGTTGAACGGCGTGTCCGGCAATTCCCTGCGCCACAGATCGAGCGCTTTCAGGCCGAGCCGGCTGATGATCGGTTCGGCGACCTCGCTCTCGCAATAGGGCGCGAGCATGCCGCCGGCCCAGTGGCTGGTGGAGAGCATCATCGCCTCGTCGCTGCGCTCGTGCAGCGTCACCTCGTGGCCGGCCTGCGCGAACAACAGCGCCTGCCACGCGCCGGCAATGCCTGCGCCGATGATGGAAACGGGCGAATTCCCCCCGGGTGCGACGGGCAATTGCCCGCGCTGTGCTTGAACTCTGGTACATCCCTGTCCCTTCGCCGGCATGACCCGGATCAGGTTCAAAGGGTCACCGCGGTCTCGCAGCCCTGCAAACAGGACCTTGAGCGTGCGGTATCTCAGCTCCTCGTCGGAGCTCCCCTCGGAACAGGGCTAATGTAGGCCGATGCGCGGGGAGTGTCAACGCGCTCTTGGTCATGCCGGGCCAACTTCGTGCCGGCGCATACCGCGAACCTTTGCGATGCCTGTCTGTCTGCGATACAAGACGTGGATGGCCGGGGCGAATGCCCGGCCATGACGATTACTCGGAAAGCCTGCTGCGCGTGGGCGTCAGCGGGGTTTTTCCCCGCCTGCTTCAACCGTGCGCCGCCATGCGCCGGGATCGGATTGCCTGATATCTCGATGCCCCGCACCAGGACGTGCTCCAGCCGCTGGCGCTTGGCGACCTCGTAATAGCCGCTGGCGTAATAATGCATGGCGCGGTCGTGGTCGCCATTGGCGGCGTGATAGGCGCCGGCGAGGTATTTTACGCCATAGGCGAGGTTGGTGTCGGGATCGCGCAGCCCTTCGGCGTCGCCGGCGTAGCCAAGGCCGCGCGCGGTCGCGAGCTTGATCTGCATCAGGCCGATGGTGCCGCCGCGGCCGACCAGTCTTGGCTGGTAGCGGCTCTCGCGCAGGATCACCCGATGCACCAGCACGGCCGGCACCGCATTGGCCCTGGCGTGTCTGGCGACCAGCGCCTCATATTCGGCGCGCTGCGCCAAAGCTGCTTGCGGGAAGCAGAGCGCAGCCAGGGCGGCGAGGCAGGCGAGCGATAACAGACGTTTCATTCAGACAGGCCTTGAACGACGCGGGTGAAGGACGCGGGGTGAACGCCCGGGCACCCTGATTGTTGCAATCGCCGGGCATTGATGTGGCCAAAACCAGGGCTTTCCCGGGCTTTGCCCCCAATTCCCGGCGGGCGGATTTACCAAGAATTATGCCCTGGCGTGCTTCGATCGCAGGCGATTGCTTGCGAAACCCTTAACAAATCCGCGCCGCCCTGAGCCGATGACCCTGTCCGTTACCCATGCGACCGAGGATTTGAGCCCGATGCGCGGCCTGCTGCCGCTATGGGTCGGCGTCGGCGTCTATGCGCTGTTTCTGCTGGCCGGCAACCGGCTGCTGATCGATCCCGACACGATGTGGCAGATCACGGTCGGCCAGTGGATCCTCGACCATCGCGCGGTGCCGGAAACCGACGTCTTTTCCTTCACCATGCGCGGCCAGCCCTGGATCTCGACGCAATGGCTGGCGCAGGTCTTGTTCGCAAAGACCTATGCGATGTTCGGCTGGAGCGGGCCGGTGGTGCTTTCGGCCGCCGCGATCGCCGCCACCTTCGCGCTGCTGACAAAATTCCTGAACCGGCATTTGAGCGAAAGCACGACGCTGGTGTTCGTCGCCGCGGCGCTGGCGCTGACCGTGCCGCATCTGCTGGCGCGGCCGCATGTGCTGGCGATGCCGGTCATGGTGGCGTGGGTCGGCGGACTGATCGCGGCCGCCGACCGGCGCGGCGCGCCTTCGTTCTGGCTGCTGCCGCTGATGGCGCTGTGGGCCAATCTGCACGGCGGTTTTGTGTTCGGCCTGGTGCTGATCGCGCCGATCGCGGTCGACGCGGTCGTGAGCGCCGATGTGCAGGCGCGCAAATCGCTGGTGCTGCGCTGGGCGGCGTTCGCCGCGGCCGCGCTGGCGGCCAGCTGCTGCAAGCCCTATGGCTGGAATGCGCTGCTGGCCTCGCAAAAAATCCTCGCGCTCGGCAGCGCGCTGCCGCTGATCATGGAATGGAAGCCGGCGGATTTCGGCAGCGTCGGCGCCGCTCGAAATCTGCCTGCTGCTTGGAATTGGGCTTTCGCTGTGGCGCGGCATCAAACTGCCGCCGCTGCGCATCGTGCTGCTGCTGGGCCTGCTGCACATGGCGCTCTCGCAAGGACGCGCCGGCGAAATCCTGGCGCTGCTGGCGCCGCTGGTGCTGGCCAGCCCGCTCGCCGGACAGATCGGCGGCGTTGAGGTTTCAAATCCGCAGGCTGCGCCACGCGGCCTGCTGTTCGCTGGCCTCGTCGTCTTTCTGATGGCGGGAACCCTTGCCTACACCTCGGTGCATCGCTTCGAGCCGCATACCCATAGCTCGCCGGTCGCGGCCGTAGCCGCGCTGAAGAAGCTGAATGTCGCGCGCGTCTTCAACGACTACGATTTCGGCGGCTACCTGATCGCCAACGGCGTCGCCCCCTTCATCGACGGCCGCACCGAACTCTACGGCGAAAAATTCTTCGTCGACCACAACGCCGCCTCCGGCCTGATGGAGCCGGAAAACCTGTTCCGCCTGCTGGAGCAGTACAAGATCGAGGCGACCTTGATGCGCACGCAGAGCGCGGCGACAAAACTGCTCGATCACATCGACGGCTGGCAGAAGGTCTATGCCGACGACATCGCCACCATCCATGTCCGCAAAGCCGGCGCGGTGCATACGGCAGAGCCTGCGGTCGAGCCGAAGGCGAAGTAGAAGCAGGCCGCGGACTTCGCGGTGGCGCGCGTTGAGGTTCTTCCGATCCGCGATAAAAAAGTGCGGGGCTGAACGGGCCCCGCACATATCTCGGATTCTCAGGATTGTTAGCCTTTCGCGAGCGCCTGATCTTCATCCCAGATGCTCATTTGGCGAGTCTCGGGCATCAGGAACAGCGAGAGCACGAGGCACACCGCAGGAACTGCGATCGGGTAGATCAGCGCGTAGGCGAGACTGCCCGTCGCCGTGTAGGCCGCCGTGGTGATGAACGGCACCAACCCGCCACCCCAGCCGTTGCCGATCATATACGGCATGGATACCGACGTGTAGCGGATCCTGCCGGGGAAGAATTCAGCGAGGAACGCGCCGATCGGCCCGTAGACCATCCCGACATAGGCGACCAGAATGGCGACAATGAGAATCGCAATCGGCATGTTGATATGGCCCGGCTGCGTCACCGACCCGAGCCACGTATACAGCGGATAGTAGGTAACCGCGGCAAGAAAGAATCCGCCCAGGATCACCGGCTTGCGGCCGATGATGTCAGACAGCCAGCCGAACAGGATGAGTGTCGGAGTCCCGATCACCAGCCCGATGCCCACGATGAGGGAGCTGGTGAGCGTGTCGACCTTGGAAACCGTCTGCAGGTAGAACAGCGCCCAGAACTGGCTCGAGTACCAGACCACGCCCTCGCCCAAGACCACGATGGTGGCGATCACCACGTATTTGAGATTTTGGGGATTGAGGAAGGCCTCGCGCCATGGATTTTTGCTCGTGTGTCCCTTGGCCTTGATCTCCGCATAGACCGGCGACTCCTCGAAATTGGCCCGCATGTACATGGTGACGAACACCAGCAGGAAGGAGAACAGGAACGGGATCCGCCACGCCCAGTCGTTGAACACGGCTTCGCCAAAGTAGCTGCGGGTCGCGATGATCACGATGAGCGACAGCACGATTCCAAGGGTCGGCGAGGTCTGCAACCAGCCGGTATAGTAGCCGCGGCGGTTTTCCGGCACGTGCTCGGCGACATAGGTGATGGCGCCGCCGTATGAGCCGCCCAGGCAAAGGCCCTGGACCATCCGCAGACAGAACAGGATGATGGCGGCGCTCAGGCCGATCTGATCGAAGGTCGGAATCAACCCGATCGCCCCGGTGCCGAGAGCCATGCCGACGAGCGTCATGATGAAGGTGTACTTGCGGCCGACCACGTCTCCGAGCCAGCCGAACACAAATGCCCCCAACGGCCGGACCAGGAAGCCTGCGGTGAACAGCGCGATCGTGCTGAGCAGGGCGGCGACGGGGTGGCTCTTTTCGAAGAACTTGACCGACAAGATCGTGGCCAGGCTTCCGAAAATATAGAAATCATACCATTCGATAACATTTCCTCCCGCCGCGGCGGTGATGACGCGTCGGAAGTTTGCTGGAATGCGCGCAGCCATGGTTACCTCCCGTGTTATCGGAGGAGCACATTCCGTAGCCGCGGAGATCCTGCGGGATTTCACGCGTCATATGGCCCCCCGGTTGATTAAGTCATGTCGTAAGCGCCTCCGTTCGTCTTGAACAAAAAACCATATGGAGTTGAAAGACGAGTTTACCTTGATTTGTGTCAACGCGATCCTGCAACTAAAGTTGGGTCAATCTTGTTGACGTATACGCTACTGCCAGCGCGATGGCCGATCGCAGTCATCGTTGTGTGGGCGCACGCTTCATGGCTTCGATATCGCGTCAATTTCGTTCGCCCCTCACGAGGCCGCATCGGTTGGCGGCCTCTTTCACTATTCTTATTCTTGATTCGCTCGCATGTCGCTTGTTGCACGTATCGACGGTTCATGCCTTGACGGCGGACGCGTACAAACGTCAGGAACCTTGACCATCCCGATCAAGAATAACAATCGCGATGTCGCTTATCGTCTGCTTGTCGCGGCAGGCCGGAAGTAGCGGGCGGATGGTCAACACTCGCACCTCTCGCATTGCACGATTGTTCCAAATCAATTCGTCTCTGGTCGCACGGGATAGATTTGCCTTCGCCGGCGATCTTGCGGGATGCGCCGGTACCCAACAACAAAACAAAGAAAACAGGGGAGGGACCCATGACAACTGCTGGGCAAGCTTTTCTATCTGCCGGCGAATTGTTTTGTCTCTCGTTTGCTGCGATTGCGCTCGTCTACTTTGCAGACAGATTGCGATCTGGCTTCTGAGCGTGATCCGCCGTTCGCGACAATCAACAGGCGGTTGCGCCGGAGCCTGTCATCGGCCGTGCTTCGCGCCGACCGTTGGGCTACCCTGACGCCTCGCTGCGATCCATCGCGATGACGCCGTCGTCCGAATGACAAAATGCTGCTGTAGAGTTATAAATGAACAGGACGGAGCGTTCGTATCCGACAGTAATCCTGTCCCATTCGCCGTCGATAAAAAAAAGCAAAACGGGAAAACGCGTCATGGCCAAAATCAGATTTCGGTTATTTGCCCCAAGGAAATCCCTGCGCCCAATGCGGCAAGCCGATCGCCACTCCCGAATGGATCGAGAGCGGTCCGAGCCGCACGTCGTATCTCTGGCACTGCTGGGCCTGCGATTACCAGTTCGAGGCGGTGGCCTTCTTCGACGAGCCGGACTCCGATTTCCGAAGCGCTCGCGGCTTAGGGGAACTCCCGGCATCACGTTGGCTTGGCTTCATCAACCCCAAAGGCGGGTGATGATGACCGACGTCATGACAAAACCGCACCCGCCGGTCGCCGGCGACCGGGTCGAAGGCACCGCGGCGCGGCGCTCGACATCGACGATGACGCAGCTCAGGCGCGCGCCGTCGTTCCGTGCCGACAAGGACTTCGACTGGGGCGACCGCTCGCAGCAAGCGGCGTTGCATACGGAGCCTGCCATACCGCGGGTACTGATCTCGCATTGAGCATTGCGAGAGGCCGCGAGCTGCGGACAATCCATCTGCGGTTCCGCGAAACCCAGAATTGTTCCACGGAACCTCTCATGATGCGTCGCGAGAAGCGATTGAAAATGTCTCCGGCGATCTGGAACGGCCGGCGGAGTGGCGTGTTCTCTCCTCATCAATTTCATCTCAGGGAGAGATCACATGTTAGCGAAATATATCACGGCCGGTGTGGCCGCGTCCGCGTTGCTTGCCACCGTTGCGTTTGCGCAAACTCCGACGCACGACCACCGACCGCAACCACATGGCGCCGGCGGCGGCGACATCGAATTCGTCGTATCAGGGCGACTGGCGTACGTCGAAGATCGTCGGCCTCAACGTCTACAACAACAACAATGAGAGCATCGGCTCGATCAACGATCTCCTGACCGACAGAAGCGGGAACATCAAGGCGGTGGTGATCGGCGTCGGCGGCTTCCTCGGCGTCGGCGAGCATCTGGTCGCGGTTGCCTTCGACCAGGTCAAGTTCGTCGATCAGCCGGTCGCCTCCACCACGACATCGAGCACGGCCAGGCCGGCCTCCACCACGACCACCGGCGCCGCCAGCACCAACACCGCGCCGGCCTCGACGGCGTCGTCGAAGTCCAACCCGTGGTATCCGGACCACGCGGTGTTCAACGCCACCAAGGATCAGCTGAAGGCGATGCCCGAGTTCAAATATTCGACGTAAGCCATATCGAACCGAATGGGTGAACCAAAAAGCGCGTCCGGTCTTGCCGGGCGCGCTTTGCTTTTGCCGATGCGGGACTTGCGCCTTTCAGGGCCGATGTCCCGGTGTTAGGCTTGCCGGCGGCAGGAGCACCTGCCTCCTGCCCATAGTGAAAGGGAGGACGACATGCCCGAGAGCGTCTACAAAGTCATCGAGCTGATCGGTACCAGCAAGGAATCATGGGAGAAGGCGGCCGCGGCCGCCGTCGACAGGGCTGGCAAATCGCTGCGGGATCTTCGCGTCGCCGAAGTCGTCAAGCTCGATCTGCAACTCGACGCCAAGGGCAAGGTCGAAGCCTACCGCGCCAAGCTCAACGTCTCGTTCAAATTCGAAGACTGACGAAGGGTCCGGACGGAATGACTGAGCGACCAAGCGCGTCCGGCAAGGCCGGACGCGCTTCTGCTGCGTGTTGAGAACTCATCCTGAGGAGCGCGGTTGCGCGCCTCACCATGAGGATCGCGACCATGCCCTCAATTTGTCTTGACCAGCGGGCAGGCAGACAAAGTCAAAACCCCGGCAGCGCGGTGACGGAAACATTGATCGCGCCTTGCGCTTCCGCGATCACGCGCAGCGTCCTGGAATCGAAGGCGATGTCGGCAAGCCGCAGGCTGGTGATGTCGGCCGTCACCCGCACGCCGTCCTCGTTCTTCTGAAAGTCCGCGATCGCGGCCGCGATCTTCTTCTGCGCATTCGACGCGAACGGCTTGAGGTCGATCGTCGCCTTCTCCGCCAGCGCCTTTTGCAGATGCGGCATCACCGCGCGCGCCGCGGCGCCAAGCAGCCCGAACGCCGCTTCCGATTCGACGGCGAGCTCGATGTTGCCGAGCCGCAGCGTCTGCTGGTTCTGATCGAGCACCGGCTTGCCCCAGATATGCACGGTGGCCTCGCCGCCGAGCCCGAAGAAGCTCTTTTTCTCTTTGGCGTTGACCAGGAGCGAAATCAAGCAGCCGGTCGCCCGACGCGGCAATGCTGGCGCGCTTCACGGTGACGTCGACCGGGCCGGAACCGTCCTCGGGGAAGGTTTTTCCGGCGAACTGCGCCTCCACGATCTTGTTGATGTCGGCAAAGGGCACGTCGATCGGCACGCCGATGCTGACGCCGCCCGGCGTCGGCGGGACGATGCTGATCCTGGCGGGGAACGGGCAGTCGGGCCTGGTCTGCTGCCGGCGTGATGCGGGTCTCCGCCTCGATGCCGAGCGTCACCGTGACCGCCGAGGCGTCGACATGCGGCTGCGCCGCGATCGCGCGGGTCGGCCGCAGCTCCAGCCAAAGCGCCGGCAGGGTCGCGGCGGCGCCGGCGCCCTGCAGCGGAATCGAACGGCAGGCCTTGGCCCATTGCGCCCGCGCGCTCTGCTCGAAGGTGCGATCGCTGCGGACCCGCTCCTCCACGGCCGTGACCTGATCGGCGACGGACTTGTCGATCAGAGGCTTGACTTGCGCCGGGACGTTGACGCTTGGCGCCGGCCACGATGAGGCTGGTGTCGCCGAGCGTCACCTGCGCCGCCAGGTTCGGCTCGAGGTGCCAGGCGGCGGCAAGCTTCGGCCGCGAGGTGAAGGTGACGTTGCCCCTGATCTCCGCGCTGGCGTTGAGCGACTTGATGTTCACGCTGCCGATCTGCTTGGCGACATTGCCGCCCAACAGCCCGCCGATCGCGTCGCCGACCGCGCCCGTCGCCTTCGCCGACAGCGAACCCGTGACGTTCAGTTTTCCCGTCAGCGGCGTTGCCAGCGACAGCACGTCCTGGCCGCCGCTCGCCGCGATCGGCCCGCGCGAGGCGGTCCAGCCGATGTCGGCGTTCTGCAGGATCTGCGACACCGGATTGTCGGCCTTGCCTGCGAAGTTGCGCGGCGCGGCGCGATCGGCGGCGTCGCGAATGGCGGGAAGCGCGATCGCGACCTGCGCCAGGATGAACGAACTGCGCGCGGCCGGCGGCAGCGGCGGCAATTCGACAAGCACCGGCGCGGGACCCTGCCGCGCGGGGCGATCCAGTCCATCGTCTTCAGGCTGACGAAAAACGAGACCACGACCACCGCGATCCCGAGCAGGATTGTCTTGAGGCTCACCGCCAGCCGCATCGTCCCCCCGGACTGATTCAACGGCCGAGTCTACAGGGCGGTTTTGGGAGGCGCCAGACCACTCTTACCTCATCCTGAGGAGCCCGCCCAACGGGTCCGCGCGAAGCGCGGCCCGATGATAAACTCCGGCGGGCGTCTCGAAGGATGAGGTGACTTGCGCTTTGCCAGTTGCTGCAGCGATTCGAAGTCACCGCGGATCAGCGCCTCCTTCTTGGCGCGACTCCATTTCTTCAACTTGCGCTCGTTTTCAATCGCATTCGCAATTCGATCGAACCATTGCGAGAAGATCAGCTCCACCGGTCTGCGAGACGCGGTGTAGCCGTGGAATGCTCCGGCATTGTGCTGCGCTACTCTGCCTTCAAGGGAATCCCGCGTGATCCCGACGTAGTAGCTACCGTCGGAACATCTGAGGATGTAGAGCCATGCCCCGTCTGGCATTCGAGTCCCCGCCCCATCCTTCGAGACGCGGCGAAGACGCCGCTCCTCAGGATGAGGCTAATTTGCATCGTGTCAATTCAAGAAACAAACAGGCAGGACGAGAACACAAAATGGCGCGGAAACCGCGCCATTTTTCTTTGATCGATGTTCGCTGGTAACGTTAGCCGGTCAGCCCCGCTTGCCCACAGTATTGTCGGCACGGCGGTCCATCGGCAACACGATCACCTTGGTGCCGACATTGACCCGCGAATAGAGGTCGGTGACGTCTTCGTTGGTCAGGCGGATGCAGCCCGACGACACGTGGGTGCCGATGGTCTGCGGCGCGTTGGTGCCGTGAATGCGGTACACGGTGCCGCCGAGATACATCGCGCGCGCGCCGAGCGGATTGCCGGGGCCGCCGGCCATGTGGCGCGGCAGATAGGGCTGGCGCGCGATCATTTCCGGGGGCGGGGTCCAGTCCGGCCACTCGGCCTTCTTGGTCACCGACTGCACGCCGGACCAGGTGAAACCGTCGCGGCCGACGCCGATGCCGTAGCGGATCGCCTGACCGCCGCCGAGCACATAATAGAGATAGGTATTGGGGGTATCGATGATGATGGTGCCGGGGGCTTCGCGGGTGGCGTAGCTGACGATCTGGCGCTTCAACCGCGCCGGCATCTCGACCACGGTGCCTTCGTCGTCGGACGGGGCGGCCGCGACTGGCGGCGGCGCCGATGGCGCCGGCGGCGTCAGGAGGAAGGGAAACAGCGGCAGCGGCGAGGCGGTAGCCGCGCCGGAAAAGGCGATCGCGCCGATCGCCAGCGCGCCGAAGGCGGCAGCGCGGCGGGCATTCAGCTTCAATGCATCCAGATTGAACATGGTCGTCCCCTGTCTTCAGTCTGTTTGTGCGCCCTGGGCGCCGTTTCGGCGCTCCGTTGGGGGCGATCAGTACAGGGCGGCGGTTTCAGAACGTTTGCGTCGAAGCGGCAAAATGGTTTCATCGCGGTAAGGAAATGTTTCGTCACTGTGTCGTGCGAAGCGTTCTCGCGGCACATGGTGCCGAGGCGGAGGCATGAAAACGCCCGGCGGCTGGAATGATCCAGACCGCCGGGCGCTTTTGGATTCGAACTGGCTGAACGCTAGAACACGCCGAGCACGATGGCGCCAACAAAGGCGATTGCGAGATACGCGGCAACCACGCTCAGTCTGCTGACGAAAGGACCCGTCAAGGTCATCGGGAAATCTCCCTGGTTCACGTCGCTGCCCGCTGTAACGTTTCAAGCTAGCATCCGTTCCGACCGGAAAAAGTCAGCGCTGCTGTCGCTCCGCCGCCTCGCCGCAGTGCGAAACGTGGTTAAAGAGTCGTGAAATCAACACGTTGAAGAGTCCTTAAATAAATTCGCCGAACGTGCGCGGATGACGCGCGGAGTTCGTTTGTATCTCGTCGGCTCCTTCGTCCTTGTCTCGCTAGCGGGCTGCGGCCGCGGATTTTTTTCCGCGGAGCGCGAACCGTGGCGGGCCGAGGCCGAGATCGCGTGCCTGAAGTCCGGCGCGGTCAAGGAGACCCCCGACCTGGTCCGGATCAGCCCGATTTCGGGCCCGGGCGTCTGCGGCGCGGAGTATCCGCTCAAGGTCGCAGCGCTCGGCGAAAGCAGCGGCAGTTTCGGTTTTGCCGACGACGATCTGCGGCCGCCCGGCACGATCGGCAATGCGCCGCGCTGGCCGATCTCGCACGCCGCCGGCATCATCGCCTTATCCGGCATCGCCCTCATCGGACAGCGCGATGCGGCAGCCCGGCTACGGCGCCGCGCCGAATGGCGCCGATCTCATTGACCGCGCCCGGCGTCGCCCCGGAGGAGGATGAAATCGATCTGCCGCCGGAGGGCACGCCCGGCTTGGGCCAGCCGCCGGCAAACAGGCAATATCCTGGATCGTATCCGCGCGGCCTATCCGCTCGCGCGACCGCGCCTCGGTGCCCTATCCGCAGCCGCAGGCCGAGCCGCTGCCGCGGCTCGGGCCGGCGCAGGGCAATTCCGTCGCAGCGTTCGGACCGGTGGCGATGAAACCGGCGGCGACGCTGGCCTGTCCGATCGTCTCGGTGCTCGACCGCTGGCTCGCCGATTCCGTGCAGCCGGCGGCGCAGCGCTGGTTCGGCGCGCGCGTCGTCGAGATCAGGCAGATCTCCGCCTATTCCTGCCGCGGCATGAACGGCAATTCGCGCGCGCATATTTCCGAACACGCCTTCGGCAACGCGCTGGATATCGCGGGCTTCACGCTCGCCGACGGACGGCACGTTTCGGTGAAGGACGGCTGGAAGGGGCTGCCGGAAGAGCAGGGCTTTCTGCGCGACGTGCAGGCCACCGCCTGCCAGCAGTTCACCACCGTGCTGGCGCCGGGCTCCAACGTCTATCACTACGATCACATCCACGTCGATCTGATGCGCCGCGCGAGCCGGCGCCTGATCTGCCAGCCTTCAGCGGTGTCGGGCGAAGAGGTCGCCGCGCGGGCCGCGGCGGCGCAATCCCTACGCCTCGCGCGAACCGTTCGTCACGGGATCGCTCGGCGGCAGGAAAACCGCCTCGCACCGGCACAAGGCGAACGCGGTCAACGAGGAAGACGAGTTCGAGGACGATTGGGCGGGCGATGCTGGCAGACCGGGCTTGCGCGGACCAGCCGGATCGGCCAGCGACGCTACCTCTTCGACGCAGAAATACGTTCGCGGAATGACGCGATAGGCCGTGTAGCGGTAATACGGCCGGTAGGCGTAGCCGAGATGGAGGGCCGGCGGCGCGTCGTAATAGGCGCCGTGATAAAAATTGTAGGCGGGGCCGTCGCTGCAGCGGGCGGGAAACCCAGTCGTCGCCAATCCGGGGCGAGCCTAACTCGGCGGGAACCACCGGCCACCCGTCGCGGGCTTGCGCCGGTTCGGGCAGGGAAGTCGCGATCGCGGCCAGCGTGGAGACAGTCAAAGCCAACGCGTTTCGCATGTGCATCCCTCGCGATGACGGTTTTGCCTGACGGAATTGTCACTCTGAAATGCCCTCGTGTCGAGCCTGGAAAAAAACGGCTCAGCGCCGCATCGCGCCGCGGGATCGCGGGGTCGTATGAGAAATTGGCGCTTTATAGCGAGGCTTGTCATGCCCGGCCTTGTGCCGGGCATCCACGTCCTTGGCTTCACTTAAGCAAGAAAGACGTGGATGGCCGGGACGAAGCCCGGCCATGACGAGAAAGTGGAATCATTTTCTCGGCTGTTTGAAAATCGAATTGTATCGAGAACGCCGGCCCTCTTCGCTCAGGCGGGCTTCTTCCGATACGCCGCCAGAAACATCTGGGTCGCGCTCTCGACCACTTGCGCGATGCGTTCGGCCGAAGGCGGCGGGGCGGCCTGGAAAATGAACGGCAGAAACAGCGACGCCTGGCACATCTGCATGAATTGCGACGCCGCGAGCGGGCAATCGGGGATCGCAAGTTCCTTCGTCTGCACATGCGCATCGAGATAGGCGGCAAGACGGCTGATGGTTTTCTCCAGCACGTGTTGATAATAGCGGCGGCCGACCTCCGGCATGCGCTCGGCGATCGCCATCACGGTGCGGATCGCGGATCCGCCGCCCGGCCGGCACAGCAATTCGATATAGGCCTGGCCGAACTCGCGCAGCGTGGTGGGAACGTCGCGTGCGGGGTCGAAATTGAAGGCGATCTTTTGCTGGTCGAGCATCTCCCGCTCGACGATGGCTTCGAACAGCCGGTTCTTGTCGGCGAAATAGACGTACAGCGTCCCCTTGGAGACGCCGGCGGCGCGGGCGATCTCGCCCATGCTGGCGCCGTCGAAGCCCAGATCCATGAAGACCTTGCTGGCGCCGTCGAGAATTTGCCGGCGCTTGGAGCTGTCCTCGTCGCCGACGACGTGGAGCGGAGTGCGATCGGCTGCAACCATTGGTTTAGGTTCTCTGGAAAGATTCCGGTTCCGGAAACGCCGCGGAAGGAACTCGGCCGTCTATTGTCTCGACATTCAATCTAACTTGACCGAACCGTTCGGTCAATGCTAATTTAAAAGCTGGCGATGCGGCGAGGCCTGTTTTTGGCCGAGTGTGCATCGCGATATTGCAATGGGGAGGCCGTAATGGCCGCAGCGAGAGACCAGGCCGCACGCATCCTTCGCACCGAGCCGGATACGGCAGAGGGCGACGCCGCGCGCGACGCTGCGGTCCTGGCCGACCAGCTTCGGACGCATCTTTCGGAAGAGACCGCGCGCCGCCATGCGGAGACGCCGGCTGGCCCGGGAAGCGAAAAGCCGGCCGTCGAAACGCCGGCCACGCCGCCGCGCCCGCGGCTGCGGCGTCCGCCGCGCCGAAACCTGGAAAACGCCGACTGGTCGCGATGGGCATCGTCGCGCTGCTCGCGCTCGCCGCCGCAGCCTACGGCGTGAACTATGTTCTGGTCGGACGCTTCTACGTCTCCACCGACGACGCCTATGTGCGCGCCAACAACACCACGCTCGGCGCGCGGGTGTCGGGACACATCGCGGCGATCCTTCCCGGCGACAACACCCTGGTGCGGACCGGCGACGTGATCTTTGGGATCGACGACGGCGATTATCGCATCGCGGTGGACGCCGCGCGCACCAAGATCGCGACGCAGGAGGCCACCATCGACCGTATCGGCCGCCAGGCCACCGCCTTGGAAAGCGCGGTCGAGCAGGCCAAGGCGCAGCTTGCTTCCGCGCAGGCCGCCCTGAAGCGGGCCGACCTCGACTTCGACCGCCAGCAGGCGCTGAGCGCCAAGGGATTCGCCTCGCACGCGACCTTCGAGGTGTCGGAAGCCGGGCGCGACCAGGGCGCGGCGGCGGTGAAGGCGGCGCAGGCGGCCTATGACGCGGCGCGCGACAATGTCGAAGTGACAAAAGCGCAGCAGGCCGAGGCCCGCGCGCAGCTCGCGGAATTGCAGACGTCGCTGGCCAAGGCCGAGCGCGACCTCGCCTTCACCTCGGTGCGCGCGCCGGTCGACGGCACCTTCTCCAACCGTCTGGTCAATACCGGCGACTTCGTCGTGGTCGGGCAGCGGCTCGGCAACGTGGTGCCGCTCAACGACGTCTTCATCGACGCCAACTTCAAGGAGACGCAGCTCAGGCGCATCCGTCCGGGCCAGCCGGTGACGATCTCGGTGGACGCCTATGGCCACCGCAAGTTCGCCGGCACCGTCGACAGCATCTCGCCCGCGGCCGGCTCGGTGTTCACGCTGCTGCCGCCGGACAACGCCACCGGCAACTTCACCAAGATCGTGCAGCGGCTGCCGGTTCGCGTGCGCGTGCCGAAGGCAGTCGCCAAGCAGAACCTCTTGCGCGCGGGCATGTCGGTCTATGCGACCGTCGATACGCGCGAGGGCGCGGCCGACGCCGACAGCGAGGCCGACCTCGACGCGCCGGCCATGGTCCACCCGCAATAATTCCAGCGCTTCGGGCGGCGCGCCCGACTGTGAGCATGTGAGATCATGGCCAACGCCACCACCGCCCCGCCTGCCATGATGGCGCCCGCCGCGGCGCCCTCCGAGCGCATCCCGCCGCGCCGGCTGTTTGCGTTCCTCATCATGGTGTTCGGCATGTTCATGTCGATCCTGGACATCCAGGTGGTCTCGGCGTCGCTCAGCGATATCCAGGCCGGTCTGTCGGCCAGCGCGACCGAGGTGTCGTGGGTCCAGACCTCCTATCTGATCGCCGAAGTGATCGCGATTCCGCTGTCCGGCTTCCTGTCGCGCGCGTTCGGCACGCGGCTGTTGTTCGCGATTTCCGCATGCGGCTTCACCATCGCGAGCTTCCTGTGCGGGCTGTCGTCGACGATCGAGCAGATGATCCTGTGGCGCGCGATCCAGGGCTTTCTGGGCGCCGGCATGATCCCGACGGTGTTCGCGTCCGCCTACACGGTGTTCCCGCGTTCGAAATTCCATATCGTCGGCCCGATCATCGGCCTGGTCGCGACCCTGGCGCCGACCATCGGCCCGACGGTCGGCGGCTACATCACCGACATGATGTCGTGGCACTGGCTGTTCTTCATCAACATCGTCCCCGGCATCGGCATCACCGTCGGCGTGCTGGTGCTGGTCGATTTCGATCAGCCCAATTTCGAACTGCTCGACCGCTTCGACTGGTGGGGCCTGATCTTCATGGCGGGGTTCTTGGGCTCGCTCGAATACGTGCTCGAGGAAGGACCGCAATATGAGTGGCTGCAGGATACTTCGGTGGCGGTCTGCGCCACCATCTGCGGAATCTCGGCGATCGCCTTCTTCTGGCGCGTGCTGACGGCGGAAGAACCGATCGTCGACATCAGGACCTTCACCGACCGAAATTTCGGCATCGGCTGCCTGATCTCGTTCTGCATCGGCATCGGCCTTTACGGCCTGACCTACATGTACCCGCGCTATCTCGCGGAAGTGCGCGGCTACAGCGCGCTGATGATCGGCGAGACCATGTTCGTCTCCGGCGCCACCATGTTCCTGGTCGCGCCGCTCGTCGGGCGGCTGATGCTGCGGATCGACATGCGCCTGATCATCGCCGCGGGCCTGATCATCTTCGCGCTCGGCTCCTACCAGATGACGTGGATCACCCGCGACTACGATTTCTACGAGCTGTTGCTGCCGCAGGTGCTGCGCGGGATCGGCATGATGCTCGCGATGGTGCCGACCAACAACATCGCGCTCGGCACCCTGCGGCCGGACCGGGTGAAGAACGCCTCGGGACTGTTCAACCTGACGCGCAATCTCGGCGGCGCGGTCGGGCTCGCCATCATCAACCAGGTGCTGAACGAACGCACCGACCTGCATATCGTCCGGCTGCAGGAGCGGGTGACCTGGGGCAACGCCACCGCGACCGAAACGCTCAACATGTTCACCCAGCGCCTGCAGGGCATGGGCGACGCCGCGCTGATGGCGATGAAGCAGTTGTCGCAGATCGTGCACCGCCAGGCGGTGGTGATGGGTTATGGCGACGCCTTCTTCATGCTGACGCTGTTTTATCTCGGCCTCAGCCTGCTGGTCATGCTTCTGAAAAAGCCGGCCATGGCCTACACGGAACCGGCGCACTAGAGCATGATCCGGAAAAGTGGACACCGGTTTTCCCTCGGACAAACGCGAAGCGTTTGCTCGGAGATCATGCTCAAACAAAAAGACAGGGCGGGATGACGATTCGAAGAAAAGTCATCCCGCTCTAGAAGCGGCGATGCGCAAGGGGCCAAGATGAATGAAGCCGCGAGGAGAGAGCCCGGGCTGTCAGGGCTTTCGCTGGTGCTCTCCGCCTGGCACGATCCCGCCGCCCGGATCCTGAACGTCGATCTGCTGACGGTTCTGATCGCCATCCTGCTGCCGTGGTCGACCACCGGCGTCGTGATCGCGGCTGTCCTGTGGGTCATCGCGCTGGTTCCGACGCTCGAGCTGGGCGCGTTCTGGCGGTCGCTGAAGCGCCCGGTTTGCATTCTGCCGATCGCCATGTTCGCGCTGGCGCTGGCCGGAACGCTGTGGTCGGACGCGCCGTGGGGCGAACGTCTCTACGCGGTCGGCCCGACCGTGAAATTGCTGGTGCTGCCGCTATTGCTCTATCATTGCGAACGCACAGCCCGCGGCGTCTGGGTCTTCATCGCCTTTCTGGCGTCCTGCCTGCTGCTGATGGCGGTGTCGTGGCTGGTCGCGTTCGATCCCGGTCTCTCGCTGAAGCTCTATCTCTCGCGCGGGCCCTTTGCGCCCGCCAGCGGCATTGCCGTCAAAAACTATATCGACCAAAGCCAGGAATTCACGCTGTGCGCGGTCGCGCTCGCTTTTCCGGTCATGACGTTCCTGCGAACGAACCGGTTCTGGCTGGCGGCGCTGTTCGCGGCGATCGCCTTGAGCTTCCTGGTCAACATGATGTTCGTGGTGATTTCGCGCACGGCGCTGGTGACGATGCCGATCATGCTGGCGGTATTCGCGCTGCTGCATCTGAGATGGCGGACGGCTGTTGCCGCATTGTGCGGCGCTGCATTGCTCGCGGCGCTGGTCTGGAGCGTGTCTCCGCATTTGCGCGCCACCGTCGCGAAGTTTTTTACCGACTATCAATACACCACGGTCCAGGAGAAAGTGACGGGAATGGGCTCGCGGCTGATCTTCTGGCAGAAGTCGCTGCGGTTTTTCGCCGAGGCGCCGGTGATCGGACATGGCACCGGATCGACGCGCGGCCTGTTCGAACAGGCCGCGATCGGCCAGGTTCGGCGTCTACGCCGAGGTCACCAACAACCCGCACAATCAGACCCTGAACGTGGCGGTGCAGTGGGGCGTGATCGGCATCGTTCTGCTCTACGCGACGTGGCTGGCGCATCTGCTGCTGTTTCGCGGCGACGATCTGGCGGCCTGGATCGGTCTGCTGGTGGTCGTGCAGAATGTCTCCACCTCGCTGTTCAACTCGCATCTGTTCGATTTTCACGAAGGCTGGCTGTATGTGCTGGGCGTCGGCGTCGCGGGCGGCATGGTGCTGCGCGCGAGGCGGGAGGACGGCCTCAAGACCGGCGCTTAAGCCGCGGGGACCTGCTTGCCGCGGGTGCGCGTGCTGATCGCGACGGTGGCGACGACGGCCGCGGCGAACAGCAGGATTTGCGCGGTAATGGTCTCGTCGTTGAAGAGGGCCGCCAGCGCAAATGTAACGAAGGGCTGCAGCAGCTGCACCTGCGAGACCCGCGCGATGCCGCCCATCGCCATGCCGGCATTCCACGCGAAAAACCCGACCCACTGCGGAAACACCGCGACGTAAAGCAGCGCGAGCCACGGTTTCAGGGCGATGTGGGTCGGATCCGCCGGCCAGGTCAGCGCGGCCGCGGGCAGCGAGATCGGCAACGCCATCACCAATATCCAGGAAATGACTTCCCATCCCGGCATCCCGGCGGTGAGCCGGCCGGAGAAGGCATAGCCGACGGCCGACACAGCGACGGCGGCGAACAGCAAGAGGTCGCCGGCCGAGAGCGCGCCGCCGCCCTGGCGCAATGCAAAGGCGATCACCAGCGCAGCTCCTGCGACCGATGCGATCCAGAACAGCGGCCTCGGCCGCTCATGGGTGATGAAAACAGCGACCAGCGCGGTGGCGATCGGCAGAATTCCCAGCACCACGCCGCCATGCGAGGCGTCGACGGTCTGCACCGCGAGCGCCATCAGGAACGGAAACAGGATGCTGACGCACAGCATCGCGATCAGGAGCTGCGAAAACAGATGGCGCGGCGGCAGCGGCCGGCGCAGCACGATCAACAGCGTCAGCGAACACAGCCCGGCGATCGCGGTGCGCAGCGCGGTCACGGCAAGCGGATCGATGGCCGTGACCGCGATGCGCGTCGCCGGCAGCGTGCCGCCGAAGATCGCCATGCCGATGAAGCCCAGCAACAGACCGAGATGTTCGCGAGACCAGGAAGGGGAGGACATGGCGCGAGAGGTAGCGAGTTTGATCGCGCGCGTACAGCGTTCGGATGCTGCGCATGGCGGCCATGCGGCGGGACGATCAGTGAACGCCCGAACTGCTCCAGACCAGGCCGATGCCGGACAGAAACAGCAGGCCCAGCACGATGTCACGGAAATGGTGATCGCTCAGCACGTGATAGGTTCGCGCGCCGATCCAGGCGCCGAACAGCGTTGCCGGAAAGGCGAGCAAGGCGAGCCAGAGCACTTCGACCTCGACGATGCCGGTGCCGGCCTGCAGGCACAGCGACGCGGTCAGGATGGTCCAGTTGAAGGTCTGGAAAATGCCGCGCCGCTCGTCCTTGCCCCAGCCGCGCAAATTGGCCCACAGGATCGGCAGCGGGCCGGACAGGCCGGCCAGCCCGCCGAGAATTCCGCCGGCAAATCCGACCATGCCATCGGCCGTCCGGCCGCCGAAGTTCGGCACGATCGGGGTGCGGTTGAAATAGAGCGCGGTCGGAAACACCAGCAGCAGCACGCCGATGCTCAATTTGAACACCCGGGGATCGGCATGCGCGATCATCAGCGTGCCGAGCGGCACGCCCGCGAGGCCGCCGATCAGAAATGGCCACACCAGGCGGAAGTCGATCGATCGCCAGATCGACGGCAGCGTCGAAGTCTGGGCGATGATCGAACAGATCAGGACCAGCGGCACCGCGACCGCAGGCGGCAACACGTAGAGCCAGATCCCCAGCGCCATCAGCGCGGTCCCGAAGCCGGCGAGGCCGGACACGAAGCCGCCGGCGAGCGCGCCGACAAGAAGAAGCACAAACGCGACTGCAGTCATGACTGTTGGTGATTTCCCTCGTCATTCCGGGGCGCATCGAGAGATGCGAACCCGGAATCTCGAGATTCCGGATTCGTGCTTCGCACGCTCCGGAATGACGGTTGCGGAGTTGGCGAGGAAACGGTTTTGTGCCTTATAGCGTTCCAACAGCGATAGCCAACGAGGAAACATCATGGGCGCAACTTTTCTCGTCTGCCACGGCGCGTGGTCGGCCGGATGGGCGTGGAAGAAGATGCACCCGCTGATGGCTGCCGCCGGGCAGCGCCTGGTCACGCCGACCTACACCGGTCTTGGCGAGCGGGCGCATCTGGCGAACCCTTCGATCGATCTGGAAACCCACATCGAGGACATCCTCAACGTCATCAAATATGAAGACCTGCGCGACATCGTGCTGGTCGGCCACTCCTATGGCGGCATGGTCGCGACCGGCGTCGCCGACCGCGCGCGGGACCTTGTCTCGCAACTGATTTATATCGATGCGTTCGTGCCCGACGACGGCCAGTCGCTGCTCGATCTGAACGAGGTGGCGCGGCAGCACATGCGGGAACTCGCCAAATCCGGCGACGGCTGGCGGGTGCCGCCGAATCCGACGCCGCCGGATACGCCGCCGGCGGACCTCGAATGGCTGACCGCGCGCCGCGTCGATATGCCGATCAGGTGTTTCGAGACGAAGCTCAGGCTGCATGGCGGAAAACTGACCTTGCCGCGCAGCTATATCTACGCCACCCGCATCACGCCCGCCGACACTTTCGGCCCGTTCGCCAGGCGCGCCAAAAGCGAGCCCGGCTGGCGTTACCATGAAATCGACGCCAGCCATTCGCCGAACGTCACGGCGCCGGAAGCGCTGATGGCGCTATTGCAGGAGATCGTCGCGGAGCGGGCGTAAAGATTGGCGTGGGGGCAACGCGATGGAGTTGATCGAGACAAGCAGGGCCGATCTTCGCGGGGACCTTGAATCGAGCGTCCAGGTGTTGCTCAGGGAAGCATTCCCCGATTGTTCCTCAGAGAATGGCGACTACTACTCCCTGCACGGGACGCCGGCGATCATCGTAATCCTTCGGGAGGGTCATCAGGTGGTTGGGCACCTCGCTGCATATCAGCGTCAAGGACGCGTCTGCGTTGTCGGCGTAACCATGATGTGAGATGCTAGGTCTAGGAGATGCAATCCGGTGCAGCGCGATCACATCATAAATGAGATACGACGGCTAGCCAAAGAACGCGGCGGCAAGGCGCCGGGACGCGAAGCATTTGAAAAAGAAACCGGGATCACGACTGGCGCTTGGCTAGGAAAATATTGGGCGCGTTGGGGAGATGCGTTGTCTGATGCAGGCTTCGCCCCTAACGATTTTCAAAGCAGGCTAGATTTAGGAATCGTATTTGGGAAACTAGCCGAGGCCATCCGTCACTATAAGCGCGTTCCAACGAGCGCCGAACTGAAAATGTATCGTCGGATTGACCCTGACTTCCCATCTCACAGCACGTTTTCGTCACGTCGCAGCAAAACAGATATGATCGAACAGTTGCGAGGTTGGCTTGCTTCAAAGGATGGCTATGCGGATGTTATCGCTATGCTGCCGCCGACACTGGAAGCCGAACAGGCCGAGAGATCATCTTCAAAGGTTGCGGAAGGGTTCGTCTATCTCATTCGCTCAGGTCAACATTACAAGATCGGACGCAGCGACGAACTGGAACGCCGAGTGAAGGAAATCCGGGTCGCGCTTCCTGACAGCGCAGTGCTTGAGCATTCGATCCGAACAGATGATCCCGCCGGTATCGAAAGCTACTGGCATCGACGATTTGATGCGAAGCGCGCCAATGGAGAGTGGTTCAAGTTAGATCGATCCGATGTCGCGGCGTTCAAACGACGGAAATTCCAATAACGATCGACAACGAGTGCTAGTCCGCGCCCTTCACGCCAACGCGCAATGAAATTTCTGAAACAACGCCACATTCCTTGCACGTCCAGTACGTCCCCGGTTTCACCTCATCGGGCCACAAGGCCATCTTTCCCGTGCAATTCGGGCTGGCACACGGCGCATCATCCATCACAGGCGACCATAGCACCTTGCCATCACCTTCTTGCTCGACGGTGTATTCCGCTTTGCATTCGAAGCACTCGGCTCTGAGCGTTTTCATGCCGTGCGGCATTCGTCGTCGCATTGGATTTTGACAGCGAAAGCAATCGATGTGACTGCTGACACCCATGGTGCTGTTCCACACTTTAGAACTGAGAACGCGATCAATTATCAATACGACCTCGTCACAGCGCGCACGGGCGGCGGCGGGATCAGGCAGCTTGTCGTTTTGAAATTGGGCCATCGTTGGAATATGAAGCCCGCCTCCCAGCGCATTGTAGTGATCCTTGATATCCTCGGCGCTCAGAACAATTTCAGTGCCAAGCGTCCTCATGTTCGTTGAGCGCACGCCCGGCTGATCTTGCCTGCCGATCCGAAGTGTCGAACCTTTCATAATTTTCGGATCGATGTCGGCGAGCACGGCAACCAATTTCCTCGGCTGCCACGTGCTGTATTCTTCGTAAGGAAGCTCATCTTTGAAGGCTTGCGCTCGGTCATAAGCGATCGCCTCCATCGCGAAGCGTAGTTCCAAGATGGCATAGGGAAGTCGCTCGTCGTCATTCGAGTTGAGTTCGGCGCGCGCTCGTTCAAGCGCCCGGCGCGCTCTGTTGCGGTAGTCAATGTTTTGCGGCGTCATGGTTTCGGTGCCATCGACGCATCAGAGCGCACTGGGCCGCTTCGCGCAACCGTCTTAGACGTTGGGGCGAGAGCCTTGTTGGTTCTACAGTCCGTTCATGCTTGCGCATAGATGTCTTCCGCGCCAAATTGGAGCATGGCAAAACTTACCTGCGAATTCGTGAACAAGGCTCTTGACGCTCAAAAGGTCTGGGATCTCGGCAACAAGGTCCTCTACGACCTTTGCAGCGATAATCCCGCTCACACCGACAACGACGCCATAGTGGCCAAGACGTGGCTTATTGGCCGAGCTTACGCGGTCACCCTCGAACGTCGTCGCAATGCGGATGTCAGGGGCGATGCCTTCTATATCGAGCGGGTGGCGAGAGCCTTTCGGAATTCCGAAATCGATAAATGGTTTCGGGATTTGAAGAGGAAGGGCGCGTGCGGAAACCGGCAAAAAGCAATTGAAACTCACAAGAAGCTGACTGATCTTTTGCAGAGTATCACCGATTTTGAAAACCGTTCGTTTGCGTCGAAGTATCTACATTTCCATTTTCCATCGCAGTTCTATATCTTCGACAGCAGGGCCGACAAAAGCGCTAGCAAGCTGGCTAAGCTTGATCGGAACCGAATTCGGTTCGCCAACGCCGATGCAAAGTACGCAGACTTTTATGCTCGCTGCGAACAACTCAGCGGTCTTATAAAAGAGCTAATCGGACGATTTCCTGCTCCCCGAGAGGTGGACAAGGTATTGCTTCATTGGGAGCAGGAAAATTTCTAGTTGGTGACCGGCTAGTCGTTTCTGCGTTGCCGATGCGCGGTCAGGACCGGACAAGCTCGGGACGCGGAGAGGGTTGCAGCCGCTTAGAAAGCCGAAAAAGCCCTGATTTTATTGGGCGTCTGTTATCACGCGCACGGATCAATTCCGACGCGGCTGATGATCTTGTCGAGACGTTCGCCGGTGATGGTCTCGCATCTTAATAGCTCAAGTGCGACATCGCTAATCGCTGCCCAGTGGTCCTGCACAAGTGTTACGGCCACGTCGCCAAGTTCCTCGCGTGACCGATGGACCTTGGGCAGCCATTCCGCAATGATGCGCTCATCATCCTCGTTCGATCCGTCTGAGGTAGGGTCCCCAGTGTATTTGGCCTGAGCAAGCTGGCCGGCCATCGTTTGAATGATGAGCGCTTCTGCTAGTGTCGAGACCTGTGCTGGCGGTCCCGACCAGCCGGCCTTAGTGATCTTGCAGTGTCCATCCGCGTCCCCAACCTCTTTCAGGGTCACGTACTCTACGTCAAAATCCAGAAGCCGAGCCACGACGACATGACCAGCCTCATCGTGCGCGACAGCTTCGCGCGACCTACCGTGACGCCACCTGACTGGATGCGTCCGGCAGCGATGCCTGTCGTCAAAATGGCGAGGGGTCCGGCGCGTTACGCCGAACCCCTCATTTTAGAAATATCAGCCAGCCTGTAAGCCGGGTTCTGTAGGGCACCGCCTGCTTGTGGCAGGCGATACGTGACGGCCATTCCTCTGGGACAACGTTTGCACGTTGCCTCGAGCAACCTACCCGGACGGCGAGCCTGACATCGCCCTGCGGTGTTATCGCCTTGCAGCGAACGACCCGCGTTGCCGTCCCTATTCGGTCTTGCTCCCGGTGTGGTTTGCCATGCCGGCTCCGTTGCCGGACCCGCGGTGCGCTCTTACCGCACCTTTTCACCCTTACCCGCCGAATCCCCGAAGGGCGAAGGGGGGGCGGTTCGTTCTCTGTGGCACTGTCTCTGGGGTCGCCCCCGCCGGATGTTATCCGGCACCGTATGTCGATGGAGCCCGGACTTTCCTCTCCAGCCGCCTTTCGGCGATTGCCGGAGCGGCCGTCCGGCCGACTGACGCGCTTGTGATGGGGGCTCAGGGCCGTCGCGTCAAGGAGATAACGCCAGCTCGGCGGCCCAAAATAAATTATCCTGAAGATGTCGTTTTGCGATTTCGCCGTTCGACCGGATGTCGGCGATCAAGCCGATCAAAAGGAGTAGCGAGATGCAGTATTTGCTGATGATCTATCGGAACGAAGCCGAGTACCGCAAAATGAAACAAGACCGGGGCGAGGGAGCGCACTTTCATCGCCGCGACATTTGCACGAAAGCGAATTACTTCGCCGCCACCGCCTTGGCGTCGGTCGGCAGAGTGGCCAGCAGCGCCTGCAGGGTGGTCAGCGTCGAACGATCGGCGACGCCGTCGACGCGGGCGGGGCGGAAATGACGCTGGAAGGCGGTGACCACTTCCATGGTCGCGGCGTCGTATTTTCCGTTGATCGGGACGCCGTAGCCGTATTTGGCCAGCGCCTGCTGCAGGTTGAGCACGTCGTCGCTGATGGTGCCGAGCTTGAGCGTTTCGCCGCGCACGATCGGCGCCGGCTGCACCCAATGGCCGACGCCCGAATTGGCCAGCGAATGCCACGGAAATTTCTCGCCGGGGTCCTTCTTGCGC
Organism: uncultured Alphaproteobacteria bacterium; assembly: GCA_963825105.1. Lineage (GTDB taxonomy): Bacteria > Pseudomonadota > Alphaproteobacteria > Rhizobiales > Xanthobacteraceae > Bradyrhizobium. Next base: position 16,941 of record CAWGSB010000020.1, on the reverse strand, counting down.
GACGGCGCGACGTCGGAATGCCCGAGCACGCGATGCGACGGCACCTTGCGGCGGAGCATGATGCCGCGGCACAGCGCGATCACGGCGGCGATCTGGCGCAGCGGAAAATCCGGATAGCCCCAGTCATGGCCGCGATTGACGATCTCGACGCCGATCGAACAGGAATTGATGTCCTCTTCGCCGGCCCAGGATGCCACGCCGGCATGCCAGGCGCGCTTGGCTTCCGGGACGCACTGCACGATGCGGCCGTCTTCCAGCACGATGTAATGCGCCGATACGTCGGTGCCCGCCGTGCACAGCCGCGCGATCGCGCCTTCCACATCCGGCATCCCGGTGTAGTGCAGCACGATCATGTCGGGCAGACGGCCCTTGGCGCGGTCGCCATAATTCGCCGACGGGATGACGTCGGAGGCGATCGATGAATCCGGGGTGAATGTCTTCATGTTCGCGTTGGCCCTGGGAATCGGGAGGGCGCGTTGACGCTTCGAATCAAAACCATCAGACGCGAACGAACCGAGCGACATAGGACAACTCAAACCGGGCAGGAGAACGGCAACAGTACGATTTCAGGCACGACCTCGTTTACTATTCCTTTACGATGCCGCCGGCGCAATGCGGGAGCCGGCCGCCGCGTCGCATTTTGGCCGAGTGTGTGCGGGAAGCATCACCGCGACAGTCATTCCGGGATGGTCCGAAGGCCAGACCTCAGATGTGCAACTGCGCATCGGGGAATCCTTGGATTCCGGGTTCGCGTCGGACCTGTCATCGGGCGCGCTCTGCGCGGACCGTTGGACGCGCCCCGGAATGACGCGCCCAAGGCAATTGTAACAGTCCCATCAACGCTTTCTTAACGCTAACTGCCGTTACTAAGTGGTGAAGAGCCGAACCGGATTTGGGGGACGGCCGAGGCCCCATTTGACGCTCGAAATCCCATGGCAGCCCAGCAAATTCCATCGGGAAATCAGGGTTTGCGATCTGGGCCGCGCGGGATCGGCAATCGTGCCGTGCCGGCTTCAGTCGGTGGCTTTTCGAGGCCGAAAAGCCCGGCGAAGCGAGACATTTGAGGCGCAATGGGCCCGTTCGCGTCCAGTTTCCGCATGCTCAGCCCGGACCGCTCCCGGAGCCGGCGCATGAATCCGGCTGGCCCGCGTCATATTCCCGTGCTCGGCCGCGAGGCGGTCGAGATGCTTCAGCCCCGCGACGGCGGCATCTATGTCGACGCCACCTTCGGGGCCGGCGGCTACAGCCGCGCCATCCTCGACATCGCCGGGAACCCGCGTCATCGGCATCGACCGCGACCGATCGGCGATAGCGGGCGGCTTCGATCTGGTCGATCGATCGGACGGCCGGCTGACGCTGGTCGAGGACCGGTTTTCCAATCTGGCCGAAGTTTGCGCCGCGCAGGGCATCGCGGCGGTCGACGGCGTCGTGATGGATGTCGGGGTGTCCTCGATGCAGCTCGACCAGGCCGAGCGCGGCTTCTCGTTTCGCCTGGGCGGCCCGCTCGACATGCGGATGGGCCATGACGGCCCGACCGCGGCGGATGTGATCGCGAAGGCCTCCGAGGCCGATCTCGCCAATATCATCTACATCTTCGGCGAAGAGCGTCATTCCCGCGCCGTCGCCCGCGCCATCGTCGCCGCGCGCAAGGAAGCGCCGATCGCGACCACGCGGGCGCTCGCCGATATCGTCGCGAAGGTGGTGCGGTCGAAGCCGGGTGAAATCCACCCGGCGACGCGGACGTTTCAGGCGCTTGCGGATTTTCGTCAACGAAGAGCTCGACGAACTGCATCTGGCGCTGTCGGCGGCGGAACGCGTGCTGAAGCCGGGCGGCCGGCTGGTGGTGGTGTCGTTTCATTCGCTGGAAGACCGCATCGTCAAGAATTTCCTGGTCGAACGCGCCAAGGCCGGCGGCGGATCGCGGCATCTGCCCGAGATCGCGCAGGCCGCGCCGAGTTTTGTCATTCTGACCAAGCGTCCGGTCACGCCCGGATGACGACGAGATATCGGCCAATCCGCGCGCGCGCTCGGCAAAACTGCGCGCGGCCGAGCGCACCGAAGCGCCGGCGCATGCCGCCGCGGCATTGCCGGCATGGCCGACCCTCGACCGACGTGATGAGGGGAGGCTGACCATGCGGATCATCCATCTCCTCGTGATCGGCGCCCTGGTGTTCGCCGCCGCCTATGTCTACCGGATCAAGATGGAATCCACCGCCCGCACCGAGCGCGTGCTGCGGCTGCATGCGGAAATTCGCGAGCAGCGCGACGCCATCGCGGTGCTGCGCGCGGAATGGGCCAAGCTCGATGCGCCGCTGCGGCTGCAGGGTCTCGCCGAACGTCATCTGGCGCTGAAGCCGCTCAACGCCACGCAATACGATTCCTTGAAGAACCTGCCCGAGCGGCCGCCGAACTTCGTCAAGCCGGGCGATCCCGATCCGATCGGCGCGATGATCGAGACCATCGATGCCGCTGCCGACGCCGCTCGGTGACGGGTTCGGTGCCGGCGCCGGAGGATCGGCGATGACCGGTCCGCGCGCCGAAATCCGTCAAGCCCGCGGAACCGTGGCGGCAGCGGCTGATCCGCAGCCTGCTGTACGGGCGCAACGTCGACCGCGCCGCGAAAGCGCGCGCCCGCGTCGGATTTGCGATCCTGGCATTCGCGGCGATCTATGCGGTGATCGGCGGACGGCTGATCATGTTCGCGATCGTCGGCGACAGCCACGGCGCGCGCCGGACCGCGGCGCAGGACGCCATCGCGACCGCGCGGCCGGATATCGTCGACCGCAACGGCGAGGTGCTCGCCACCGACGTCAAGGCGCCGAGCCTGTTCGGCGAGCCGCGCCGGATCATCGACAAGGACGAAGCCATCGAGCTTCTGACCGCGACGCTGCCGGATCTCGACACCGGCGAAGTGCGCGAGCGGCTGTCCGGCGAAGAAAGGCTTCGTCTGGCTGAAGCGCGAAATCACGCCGCAGCAGCAGCAGGAAATTCACCGCCTCGGCATTCCCGGCATCGGCTTCCTGCGCGAGAACAAGCGCGTCTATCCCACCGGCGCCGAGGTCGCGCATCTGATCGGCCTGGTCAACATCGACAACCAGGGCATCGCCGGGATGGAGAAATGGCTCGACAGCAACGGCCTTGCCGATCTGCATCGCGCCGGCTTCGCCACCGACCGCCTGCAGCGGCCGGTGGAATTGTCGGTCGACCTGCGCGTCGAGCACGCGCTGCGCGACGAACTGCTCAAGGCCAAGGAAAAATACAAGGCCAAGGCGGCCTCCGGCCTCGTCTCCAACGTCAGGACCGGCGAGATCGTGGCGATGGTGTCGGTGCCGGATTTCGATCCCAACAACCCGAAAGAGGCGCACGATCCCGATCGCATCAACCGGCTGACCACCGGCGTCTACGAGATGGGATCGACCTTCAAGGCCTTCACGCTGGCGATGGCGCTGGATTCCGGCAAGGTCGATCTCAACTCGATGTGGGATGCGCGCGGCCCGCTGCACTACGGCAAGTTCACCATCCATGACGATCATCCGCTCGGGCGCATGATCAACATGAAAGAGGTGTTCTACTATCTCCTCCAACGTCGGCGCGGCGCGCATCGCGCTGTCGCAGGGCGTCGAGGCGCACAAGGCGTTCCTGCGCAAGCTGGGACAGCTCGATCGGCTGCGCACCGAACTGCCGGAGAGCGCCTCGCCGATCGTGCCGAAGCGCTGGGCCGAACTGAACACGGTGACCATCGCCTTCGGCCACGGCATTGTCGGTGGCGCCGCTGCAGGCGGTGATGGGCATCGACGCGCTGGTGAACGGCGGCTATCTGATTCCGCCGACCTTCCTGAAGCGCACCGAAGAGGAAGCCATGGCGCTGGCCAAGCGGGTGATCAAGCCCGAGACCTCCGAGAAGATGCGCTTCCTGATGCGGCTGAATGCCGAGATCGGCACCGCGAAGAAGGCCGACGTCAAGGGCTATTATATCGGCGGCAAGACCGGCACCGCCGAAAAGGTCGTCAACGGCCGCTACGCCAAGAAGCGCGTGCTCAACGCCTTCACCGCGATCCTGCCGGCCGACAATCCCCAATACCAGCTCCTGATCATGCTGGACGAGCCGCAGCCGCTGAAGGAAACCTTCGGTTTCATCACCTCCGGCTGGAACGCGGTGCCGACCGGCGGCAAGGTGATCGCCCGCATTGCGCCGCTTCTGGGCATCGAGCCGCGCTTCGATCTGCCGCCGTCCGACCGCCTTATTCTTGCGGCATCGAGGACAACCCAGTAAGGCGTATACAGAACGCGCCGGCCGGACTGGAAGATAATGAGACTTCGCGACCTCTTCAGCGATGACGCCACGATCGACCCGCGGGCGGAAGCGGTCGTCGGTCACCGGCCTTGCCGTGGACAGCCGCGCGGTCAAGCCGGGCGATCTGTTCTTCGCGCTCGCCGGCAGCAAGACCGACGGCGCGCGCTTCATCGATGCGGCGATTGCATCCGGCGCGGTGGCGGTGGCGGGCGATCATCCGCCGCAAGGCGTCTCGCGCGTGCCGTTCGTCACCACGCCCAATCCGCGCCGCGCGCTGGCGCTGGCGGCGGCGAAATTTTTTCCGCGGCAGCCCGCGACCATCGCGGCCGTCACCGGCACCAGCGGCAAGACCTCGGTCGCCGCCTTCACCCGGCAGATCTGGCAGCGGCTCGGTCATGAGGCGGCCAGCATCGGCACCATCGGGCTGGTGTCGCCGAAGCGCACCATCTACGGATCGCTGACGACGCCGGATCCGATCGCGCTGCATCGGCAGCTCGACGAAATCGCGCGCGAAGGCGTCACGCATCTCGCGCTCGAGGCGTCGTCGCACGGGCTCGACCAGTATCGGCTGGACGGCGTGCGCATCGCCGCCGGCGGTTTTACCAATCTGTCGCGCGACCACATGGATTACCATCCTGACGTCGCGCATTATCTTGCCGCCAAGCTGCGGCTGTTCCGCGATCTGGTCGCGGCCGATGGCGCGGCGGTGATCTCCGCCGATCATGATTGCTCGCAGGCCGTGATCGATGCGGCGCGCGCGAGAAAGTTGCGGATCGTCACGGTCGGCCGCAACGGCGACGGCGCGGGCGAGGGCATTCGTCTGGTCGAGGCCGACGATCGACGGCTTTGCGCAGAAGCTGACGCTCGAACATCGCGGACGCCGGCATGCGGTCCGGCTGCCGCTGGTCGGCGAATTCCAGATCGAGAATGCGCTGGTGTCCGCCGGCCTCGCGATCGGCACCGGCAGCGAGCCGGATCGCGGTCTTCGCAGACGCTCGAACATCTCGAGGGCGCAAAAGGCCGGCTGGAGCGGGTCGCCGAGCGCAACGGCGCGCCGATCTTCGTCGATTACGCGCACAAGCCCGACGCGCTGGCGAAAGCGCTGCAGGCGCTGCGGCCTTACGCGAAACGCAAGCTCGTCGTGGTGTTCGGCGCCGGCGGCGACCGCGATGCCGGCAAGCGCCCGCTGATGGGCGCGATTGCGGCCGAGAATGCCGACAGCGTCATCGTCACCGACGACAATCCGCGCAGCGAGAATCCGGACAGTGATCCGCGCCGCGATCCTGAGCGCCGCGAAGGGCGCCAGGGAGATCGGCGACCGCGCCGAGGCGATCCGGACCGCGATATCGGCGCTGCAGCCGGGCGATGCGCTCCTGATCGCCGGCAAGGGCCACGAGACCGGACAGATCGTCGGCGACCGCACCTTGCCGTTCAGCGATCACGAGGCGGTGGCGGCTGCGCTTGCCCCGAGGGTCGCATGAGCGCGGCGCCGCTATGGACTTCGATGGCGATGGCGGAAGCGATGCGCGCTTCGATCCAGCGGCGCGTTGCCGGAAGCGATCACCGGCCTTTCCATCGACAGCCGCACCATCGCGCCGGGCGAGGCTTATTTCGCGATCAAGGGCGACGTCCATGACGGGCATGATTTTGTCGCGGCCGCGTTGAAGGCGGGCGCGGCGCTCGCGGTGGTCGAGGCCGCCCAGCGCGACAAATTCGCGAGACGATGCGCCGCTATTGGTGGTCGACGACGTGCTCGCCGGACTGCGTCGATCTCGCCCGTGCCGCGCGCGCGCGTCTCGATGCGCAGGTGATCGCGGTCACCGGATCGGTCGGCAAGACCTCGACCAAGGAGGCGCTGCGGCGCGTGCTTGGCGCGCAAGGGCGAAACCCACGCGTCGGCCGCCTCGTTCAACAATCACTGGGGCGTGCCGCTGTCGCTGGCGCGCTGCCCGGCCAACGTGCGCTTTGCGATCTTCGAGATCGGCATGAATCACGCCGGCGAAATCGAGCCGCTGGTCAGGATGGTGCGGCCGCATGTCGCCATCATCACCACGGTCGAGCCGGTGCATCTGGAATTCTTTGCCGGCATCGAGGCGATTGCCGACGCCAAGGCGGAAATCTTTGAAGGCGTCGAGCCCGGCGGCGCGGTCGTGCTCAACCGCGACAATTCGCAGTTCGCGCGGCTTGAGGCGCGCGCCAAGGCACTCGGCATCTCCCGCATCGTCTCGTTCGGCGCCGATGCGAAATCCGATGCGCGGCTGATCGACGTGGCGCTGCATGCGGCCTGTTCGGCGGTGCATGCCAATATCCTCGGCCATGACGTCACCTACAAGCTCGGCATGCCCGGCCGGCACATGGCGATGAACTCGCTGGCGGTGCTGGCGGCGGCGTCGCTCGCCGGCGCCGATCTCGCGCTCGCGGCGCTGTCGCTGTCGCAGATCGAGCCGGCGGCGGGCCGCGGCGTGCGGCGCGTGCTGGAACTCGCCAATGGCGAGGCGACGCTGATCGACGAGAGCTATAACGCCAATCCGGCGTCGATGGCGGCGGCGCTGAATGTGCTGGGCCAGGCCGCGGTCGGTCCGCAGGGCCGGCGCATCGCGGTGCTCGGCGACATGCTCGAACTCGGCCCGACCGGCCCGGCGCTGCATCGCGGCCTGAATGAGGCCGTCAAGGCCAACCACATCGATCTGGTTTATTGTTGTGGTCCGCTGATGCGCAACTTGTGGGACGCGCTTTCCACGGGTAAACGGGGCGGCTATGCCGACAGTGCGGCCGGTCTCGAAGCGCAGGTCGATTGCCGCGATTCGCGCCGGCGATGCGATCATGGTCAAGGGATCGCTCGGCTCGAAGATGAAAACGATTGTAAATGCGCTCGAAAAGCGCTTTCCCGGCAAGACCGCGCTCGACGAAGCCGCGGTATAGGGCGAATGAATGTTTTACTGGCTGATTGATCTTTCCAACACGGTTCCCGGCCTGGGCGTGTTCCGCACGTTTCTGAACGTGTTTCGCTACATCACCTTTCGCACCGGCGGGGCGATGGTGACCGGCGCCTTGTTCGTGTTCCTGTTCGGCCCCTGGATCATCGATCATTTGCGGCTTCGCCAGGGCAAGGGCCAGCCGATCCGCACCGACGGTCCGCAATCGCATCTCATCACCAAGAACGGCACGCCGACCATGGGCGGGCTGATGATCCTGTCCGGACTGGTGGTCTCGACGCTGCTGTGGGCCAATCCGCTCAATCCCTACGTCTGGATCGTGCTCGCGGTGACGCTGGGCTTCGGCTTCGTCGGCTTCTATGACGACTATCTGAAGGTGACGAAACAGACCCATAGCGGCTTCGCCGGCCGCATCCGGCTGGCGATCGAAGCGGTGATCGCGCTCGCCGCCTGCTACGCGCTGGTCCGGCTCGGACGCGACCCGTTCTCGACCTCGCTGGTGATCCCGTTCTTCAAGGACGTCGTGCTGAATTTCGGCTGGTTCTTCGTGATGTTCGGCGCCTTCATCATTGTCGGCGCCGGCAACGCGGTCAACCTGACCGACGGTCTCGACGGTCTCGCCATCGTGCCGGTCATGATCGCGGCGGCGAGCTTCGGCCTGATCGCCTATCTCGTCGGCAACGCGGTGTTCTCGGACTATCTGCAGATCAACTACGTCGCCGGCACCGGCGAACTCGCGGTGCTGTGCGGCGCGGTGCTCGGCGCGGGACTGGGGTTTCTGTGGTTCAACGCGCCGCCGGCGTCGATCTTCATGGGCGACACCGGCTCGCTCGCGCTCGGCGGCATGCTCGGCTCGATCGCGGTCGCGGTCAAACACGAGATCGTGCTGGCGGTGATCGGCGGGCTGTTCGTGCTGGAAGCGGTCTCGGTGATCGTGCAGGTGGTGTCGTTCAAGCTCACCGGCAAGCGCGTGTTCCGGATGGCGCCGATCCATCACCATTTCGAGCAACTGGGCTGGACCGAACCGCAGATCGTGATCCGGTTCTGGATCATCTCGGTGATGCTGGCGCTGGCCGGCCTCTCCACGCTGAAGCTGCGGTGATCGCCTTGCATCGGTCTCCGACCGTCATTCCGGGGCGCGCGAAGCACGAACCACGATGTGCAATTGCACATCGGAATCTCGAGATTCCGGATAGCCGCTGCGCGCTCCGGAATGACCGATGTCAAGTCATGATCCCCGTCACCTCCTTCGCGGGCAAGACGGTTGCGGTGTTCGGCCTCGGCGGCTCGGGGCTGGCGAGCTGCCACGCCCTGAAGGCGGGCGGCGCGGAAGTGATCGCCGGCGACGACAGCGCCGACAACCTCGCCAAGGCCGCGCAGGCCGGCTTCATCACCGCGGATTTGCGAAAAGTATCGTGGGCGAATTTCGCGGCGCTGGTGCTGACGCCGGGCGCGCCGCTCACCCATCCGGCGCCGCACTGGACCGTGCTGGCGGCGCAGCAGGCCGGCGTCGAGGTGATCGGCGATATCGAACTGTTCTGCCGGGAGCGGCGGCGCCACGCGCCGGATGCGCCGTTCGTCGCCATCACCGGCACCAACGGCAAATCCACCACCACGGCGCTGATCGCGCATCTGATGCGCTTCGCCGGCTACGACACCCAGATGGGCGGCAATATCGGCACCGCGATCCTGTCGCTGGAGCCGCCGCGCATGGGGCGGGTGCACGTCATCGAGATGTCGTCCTACCAGATCGATCTGGCGCCGTCGCTCGATCCTTCCGTCGGCATCCTGCTCAATGTCAGCGAGGACCACATCGATCGCCACGGCACGCTCGAACATTATGCCGCGGTGAAGGAGCGTCTGGTCGCCGGCGTGCAGAAGCAGGGCACCGCGATCGTCGGCGTCGACGACGGCTGGAGCCGCAACACCGCCGACCGGATCGAGCAGGCCGGCCGGCGCGTGGTCCGGGTCTCGGTGAAAAATCCGCTGCCCGACGGCGTCTATGTCGAGCGCGAAACCATCTGGCGCGCCTCCGGCGGCGCGCGCAGCGAGATCGCGCGGATCGGCGGCATCGGCTCCCTGCGCGGCCTGCACAACGCGCAGAATGCGGCGTGCGCGGCGGCCTGCGCGCTGGCGCTCGGCGTCTGCACCGAAACCCTGCAAAACGGCCTGCGCAGCTTTCCCGGTCTCGCGCACCGCATGGAGCAGGTCGGCCGCCGCGGCAACGTGCTGTTCGTCAACGACTCCAAGGGCACCAATGCGGACGCGGCGGCGCATGCGCTGTCGTCCTTCGCCGATATTTTCTGGATCGCCGGCGGCAAGCCGAAGCTCGGCGGCATCACCGGCCTGACCGAATATTTTCCGCGCATCCGCAAGGCCTATCTGATCGGGGAGGCGGCGCAGGAATTTTCCGGCACGCTCGGCGATCGCGTGCCGCACGAGATCTCGGAAACGCTCGATGTCGCGGTCGCCAACGCCGCGCGCGATGCGGAAGCCTCCGGGCTCGCCGATCCCGTGGTGCTGCTGTCGCCGGCCTGCGCGTCGTTCGACCAGTACCGCAATTTCGAAATCCGCGGCGCCGCGCTTCCGCGACCTCGTCACGGCGCTGCCCGGCGTCAAGCCGGTGGTGTGAGGCGTGCCGCCGTCGAATCCCTCCCTCTTGTGGGGAGGGTCGGCATAGGCGGCCTCCGGCCGCCGTACTTTATCAGAACGCCGATGCTCTGCATCGGCTATAGCGCCGGGGTGGGGGTAGCGCACGGAGTGCGCGAGAAATCTCTTTTTGGAGGCAGCCCCCACCCGACGCATCGTTCGCTGCGCTCGCGATGCGCCACCCTCCCCACAAGGGGGAGGGATAAGAAGATCGTCAATCCGTTAACCCCTTGGAAACCATCATGGGCGACCAATGGGCAAACCCTTAGCCCCTGGGAATGCCCATGCTCTCCCGTGAACAACGCAACCCCTTCAGCGAATGGTGGTGGACCGTCGACCGCCTGCAGCTCGGGGCGATCATCGCGCTGATGCTGGGCGGCATCATTCTTTCGCTGGCGGCGAGTCCGCCGGTGGCGACCCGGATCGGGCTCGATCCCTTCCACTTCTTCAACCGCCACGTGCTGTTTCTGCTGCCGTCCTTCATCGTGCTGATCGGCGTCTCGTTCCTGTCGCCGCGGCAGATCCGCCGCACCGCGCTGATCGTGTTCGCGATCTCGATCGTGCTGATCGTGGCGACGCTGCTGGTCGGGCCGGAGGTCAAGGGCTCGCGGCGCTGGATCACCCTGATCGGCGTCAACATCCAGGCTTCCGAATCCGCCAAGCCCGCCTTCGTGGTGCTGGCGGCGTGGCTGTTTGCGGAATTGGCGCGGCGGCCGGAAATGCCGGCGACCTCGATGGCGCTGGTGCTGCTGCTGACGCTGGTGTCGCTGTTGGTGATGGAGCCCGATTTCGGCCAGACCATGCTGATCCTGATGGTGTGGGGCGCGCTGTTCTTCATCGCGGGCATGCGGATGATCTGGGTGCTGGGGCTTGCGGGCGCCGCGAGCGCCGGACTGTTCGGCGCCTATCTGCTGGTGCCGCACGTCGCAGGCCGCATCAAGCGCTTCATGAATCCGGCGTCGGGCGACACCTTCCAGGTCGATACCGCGATGGAGGCCTTCTACAATGGCGGCTGGTTCGGGCTTGGCCCCGGCGAAGGCATCGCCAAGCGCAGCCTGCCGGACAGCCACACCGATTTCGTGTTCGCGGTGGCGGCGGAAGAATTCGGCATCATCCTGTGCCTCGCGCTGCTGGCGCTGTTCGCCTTCATCGTGATCCGCGCGCTGTCGCGCGCCTATGCGACCGAGGACATGTTCGCGCGGTTCGCGGCCTCGGGCCTGGCGATCCTGTTCGGCGTGCAGGCCGCGATCAACATGTCGGTCAATCTGCAGCTGATCCCGGCCAAGGGCATGACGCTGCCGTTCATCTCCTATGGCGGCTCGTCGATCGTCTCGCTGGCCTACGGCGTCGGCATGATGCTGGCGCTGACCCGGCAGCGGCCGCGCACCGAGATGGAATCGATCGGCGACGCCAACGCGGCGCAAAGCTACGCTTAGACCCGGACCGCTTGATCGCGAGAGCCAAGGTCGCGCATTTCGCGCTCGATCGCTGCGCAGAATACGCTCTAGTGACGAAGCGCTCGCGCTGTCGGCTATCTGAAGCCATGGATCACTTCGCCTCTCATTCTGCTGGCCGCGGGCGGCACCGGCGGCCATCTGTTTCCCGCCGAGGCGCTCGGCGTCGAACTGATCAGGCGCGGCTTGCGCGTGCGCCTCGCCACCGACTCCCGCGCGCTGCGCTACAGCGGATTGTTCTCCAAGGACACGATCGACGTGGTGCCGAGCGAGACCGTGCGCAGCCGCACGCCATGGTCGCTGGCCTATACCGGCGCTGATGCTCGCCGCCGGCACCGCCGTGTCGCTCAATCTGATGCGCCGGCTGAAGCCCGCGGCCGTGGTCGGCTTCGGCGGCTATCCGACGGTGCCGCCGCTGTTGGCGGCGCGGCTGTTCGGCGTGCCCGGCATCATTCACGACGCCAATGCGGTGCTCGGCCGCGCCAACCGTTTTCTGTCGACGCCGCGTCAGCGCGATTGCGACCTCGCTGCCCGGCGTGCTCGATCGCGATCCGGCGCTGGCGGGCAAGACCACCACCGTCGGCACGCCGATGCGTCCGGCGATCCTCGCGGCGGCCGCGGTGAAATACGTCTCGCCCGAACCGAGCGGGCCGTTCCGGCTGCTCGTGGTCGGCGGCAGCCAGGGCGCGCGGGTGATGGCCGATATCGTGCCCGGCGCGATCGAGCGGCTGGAGCCGGCGCTGTGGAACCGGCTGATCCTCACCCAGCAGGTGCGCGAAGAGGACATGGCGCGGGTGCGCGCGGTCTATGACCGGCTCAAGATCAACGCCGAACTGGCGCCGTTCTTCAGCGATCTGCCGGCGCGGCTGGCCTCGAGCCATCTGGTGGTCTCGCGATCCGGCGCCGGCACGGTGGCCGAGCTCGCCGCCATCGGCCGCCCCTCGATCCTGGTGCCGCTGCCCGGCGCGATCGATCAGGACCAGTTCGCCAATGCCGGCGTGCTGGCGCAGGCGGATGGCGCGCTCCGGATTGCGCAAGCCGATTTCACGCCGGACCGGCTGGCGGCGGAAATCTCCGCGCTCGCCGCCGAGCCGGAGCGGCTGGCCGCGATGGCGGCCGCCGCCCGCACCGTCGGCCGGCTGGACGCCGCCGAACGGCTGGCCGATCTGGTGATGAAAGTCGCCGGAATCTGACATCTCGTCATTCCGGACAGGCCGCCACGGTCGCGCGAAGCGCGGCCGATCACAGGATCCGCGGGCTGATCCGGAATCTCGAGATTCCGGGTTCGCTCGCCTTGCGAGTGCCCCGGAATGACGGAAAAACCCCTTGTCATGTCCCGCGAAAGCGGGGCATCCAGTACGTCCAATGACAGGAACAGCTTCATGAGACTGCCGCGCGAGATCGGACCCATCCACTTCGTCGGGATCGGCGGCATCGGCATGAGCGGCATCGCCGAGGTCTTGTGCAATCTCGGCTACACCGTGCAGGGCTCGGACGCCTCCGAGAGCGCCAATGTCAGCCGCCTGCGCGACAAGGGCATCAAGATCACGTCGGCCACAAGGCCGAGAACGTCGCCGGCGCCGACGTGCTTGTGGTGTCGACCGCGATCAAGCGCGACAATCCCGAACTGATGGCGGCGCGCGCCCAGCGCATTCCCGGTGGTGCGCCGCGCCGAAATGCTGGCCGAGCTGATGCGGCTGAAAAGCTGCGTCGCGATCGCCGGCACCCATGGCAAGACCACCACGACCTCGATGGTCGCGGCCCTGCTCGATGCCGGCGATCTCGATCCGACCGTGATCAATGGCGGCATCATCAATGCCTACGGCACCAACGCCCGGCTCGGCGCCGGCGAGTGGATGGTGGTGGAAGCCGACGAGAGCGACGGCACCTTTCTGAAGCTGCCGGCCGATGTCGCCATCGTCACCAATGTCGATCCCGAGCATCTCGATCATTTCAAGACCTTCGAGGCCGTGCAGGACGCGTTCCGCAATTTCGTCGAGAACGTGCCGTTCTACGGCTTTGCCGTGATGTGCATCGACCATCCGGTGGTGCAGACCCTGGTCGGCAAGATCGAGGATCGCCGCATCATCACCTATGGCGAAAATCCGCAGGCCGACGCGCGGCTGGTCGATCTCGTTCCGATGGGCGGCGGCTCGAGCTTCAAGGTCGCGTTCCGCGACCGCAAGACCGATGCGACGCACGAGATCGCCGACCTCATGTTGCCGATGCCCGGACGGCACAACGCGCTCAACGCCACGGCGGCGATCGCGGTCGCGCATGAACTCGGGCTGTCGGACGACACCATCCGCAAGGCGATCGCCGGCTTCGGCGGCGTGAAGCGGCGCTTCACCAGGACCGGCGAGTGGAACGGCGTCACCATCATCGACGACTACGGCCATCACCCCGTCGAGATCGCGGCGGTGCTGAAGGCGGCGCGCGAATCCACCAATGGCAAGATCATCGCCGTGGTGCAGCCGCATCGCTTCACCCGCCTGCAATCGCTGTTCGAGGAATTCTGCACCTGCTTCAACGACGCCGACACCGTCGTCGTCGCCGAGGTCTATCCGGCCGGCGAGGCGCCGATTCCGGGCATCGACCGCGACCATTTCGTGCTCGGCCTGCGCGCGCATGGCCATCGCGAAGTGATTCCGCTGCAGAATTCCGCCGATCTCGCCGGCGTGATTCGCGGCCACGCCAGCCGCGGCGATCTCGTCGTCTGTCTCGGCGCCGGCAACATCACGCAATGGGCCTACGCGCTGCCGGGCGAATTGAAGGCGCTGGGGTGAAGCGGCAGATCAGGTGCATGACCTTCCCCGACATCACGCCCGATCTCAAAGCCGCGATGCCGGAATTGCGCGGGCGGCTGCTGGCGAACCAGTCGCTCGCCGAGCTGACCTGGTTTCGGGTCGGCGGTCCGGCGCAGGTGCTGTTCACGCCGGCGGATGAAGACGATCTCGCCTATTTCCTGGCGCATCTGCCGGGCGAACTGCCGGTCTACGTCGTCGGCGTCGGCTCCAATCTGATCGTGCGCGATGGCGGCATGCCGGGCGTGGTGATCCGGCTCGGCCCGCGCGGTTTCGGCGAGACCAGCGCGGAAGGCGACATCGTCAGCGCCGGCGCCGCCGCGCTCGACAAGCGCGTGGCCGAGACCGCGGCGGCGGCCAATATCAGCGGGCTGGAATTTTTCTTCGGCATTCCCGGCACCATCGGCGGCGCGCTGCGCATGAACGCCGGCGCCAACGGCGCCGAGACCAAGGACGTCCTGATCGAGGCGACCGGCGTCGGCCGCGACGGCAAGAAGCACACGTTTTCGGCAATGCCGACATGAAATTCGTCTACCGCAACAGCGGCGTCGATCCCTCCATCATCTTCACCTCGGCGCGCTTTCGCGGGCGCATCGCCGCAGCCGAAGCGATCCGCGCGCGGATGAACGAGGTGCAGAACCACCGCGAGACCGCGCAGCCGATCCGCGAAAAGACCGGCGGCTCGACCTTCCAGAATCCGCCGGGTCAAAGCGCCTGGAAGCTGATCGACGCCGCCGGCTGCCGCGGCCTGCGCGTCGGCGGCGCGCAGGTCTCGGAGATGCACTGCAATTTCCTGATCAACACCGGCAGCGCCACCGGCCATGATATCGAAACCCTCGGCGAAACCGTGCGCGCGCGGGTGAAGGAAAATTCCGGAATTGAGCTACACTGG
The DNA here is from genome assembly GCA_963825105.1 of uncultured Alphaproteobacteria bacterium. Classification (GTDB taxonomy): domain Bacteria; phylum Pseudomonadota; class Alphaproteobacteria; order Rhizobiales; family Xanthobacteraceae; genus Bradyrhizobium. Next base: position 1,912 of record CAWGSB010000020.1, on the reverse strand, counting down.
GAAATCAAGCGGATCGGGATCCCACGTAATCGTCATTCCGGGGCGCCGCGAACGGCGCAGCTTGGATGCCCCGGGCTGCAGCCCCTTTGTCGCCATCCGGTTTTGGTCCACACTGCCTCTGCATCCCGAAAGCGTTGCGGATTCGGGCGCCTCGCTCGGACGGCGAATGGCGATCTCATGGACGGGCCGCGGCGTCCTGGCCCGAGGCCGGCCGATCCGGATGCCGTTCCTGGCCGGTTGATTGCGATCGGCTTGCCTACGAAGGCCGGTCCGACACGCGCAGGCCGTGCGCCAGGTCGGCGTCGACTTCATCGGCGGCGACGGCGCGCCCTCCCGGCGCCAGCGCCGAATGCACGCGCCGCGAACGCAGCAGCGGATAGAACATCTCGACGAACCAGCGCTCCTTGCCGTAGACCAGGTCGTCCTGCAGGCCGACCTTCGCCGGATAACGGCGGGTGATCTTCGCGCTGCCGAAGAGCAGGTCCCAGACGAACATCAGGTTGCCGAAATTGCCCTTGTAGTGCCCGATGCCGTCGTCGTTGGTCAGCGCGTGATGCGCCCAGTGCGTGGCCGGGGTCGAGATCGTGCGCTCGAGCACCCAGGCCAGCGGATGCAGCCAGCGCTGCCGGTACAGCGGCTCGTCCCAGCGCACGGCGCTGTGCGCACCGAGGATGACGGCCAGCTTGACGACGATGTAGACGAGATAGACCGTGCCGAAGCCGAGGTAGACGAGCACGCCCGAAACCCACAGGCCCGGCATCATCAGGTAGTAGAAGAAGTTGTTCCGGTAGGTGACGCGGATGCTCATGTAGTGGGCGGTGTGGTGCGCCCGGTGCAGCGGCCACAGCAGCGGCGTGTGCGACAGCCGGTGCCACCAGTACTGGGTCATGTCGTCGCCGATCAGCAGGATCGCGGCCATCGCCCACCACGGCAGGTGCGCTCGATCGCGAGGCCGCCCCGGTGCTGTCCCGCCCCACCGCTGTCGGGCACGAGCCCGTACCGCTCGACGACGATCGGGAACTCCGACTCCGCCACCTCGACGGGGATGTTCGCGGCCAGGCTGGCGGGGTTCGTGAGCCCATCGTTCCCGTCCCAGGCCGGCGTGCCGCCCCACGTCCCGACGACCAGCTCGTAGAAGACGTACCGGTCGCCGCCGCCGGGCCGGTCGGCACCGAAGATGGCGAGCGTGTTGCCGCCCTCGCCCGCGGCCGGCACCCGATCGGGGATCAGCTGCGCGAGCGCGCCGTTGAGCGCGTCGACCACCCGGAAGCCGGTGACGCCCCGCATCGACGAGGCTCCGGGCATCACGACCTCGGCCACGGTTCCCGGCTTCGTCAGCACGCGCACCGGCCGGAACGCGCCGGCCGTGTTCGGCACCTCGATCGCGCAGCGCACCGCACCGCCTGGTAGACGCACGCCATCACGAAGGAGCGTGTGCTGTTGAGCGCCCCCCGCACCATCGGCGCGGACTCCGTCAGGTCGGCAATCACCTCGTCGCCGTCGATCGTGACCGTCGCCGTGATGGGCACGTCGCAGGCCTCGATCCCGTCCGAGCCGAGGTAGTCGGTGAACGTGGCCGTCCCGTCGGGCCAGCTGAGGATCTCCTGCCGCACGAGGCGCTCGGTGTAGTCGATCAGGTCGGCCGTCAGACACGCCAGCCCGTCCCGGCCGTAGCGGGTCTGCGCCCGGCGGAGCGATGCGCCCAAGGACCGGCGCGCCTCCGGCGTGGTGGCCGTCCCCGGGATGTGGTGCGACGTTGACGACGCCAGCCCGGACGTTGTGACCCGCCTCCGCACGTTTACCGAACCCCCTGACCATATCGTGTGCAACGGGCATGGGTATCATGGACGCAGGAGGGCGCTGAGATGTCTTGCCAGCGCTGGGACCCTCGCACCCAGCGCGACGCCCGCGC
>CAWGSB010000019.1:0-8880 GCA_963825105.1 uncultured Alphaproteobacteria bacterium | reverse complement strand
AAGTCCCCGCATATTGATCGAGCGTCATCCCCGTCACAGCGTAACCCGACGGCCCTCTTCGGCGGCCCAATAGCCGGCGTAGTTGACTTTGGTCGTCTCGAGGGCCAGCGCGAGATCGGAGAGCGGTTGCCGGCCGGTCGCGGCGCATTCCATGAAATCCTGGATTTCCTGCAAATAGCCGCGCGTCCATTCCTCCTCGAGGCAGACGTATTGCCATCCGGTCTTCCGATCGACCTTTTCGGTGATATAGACGCTCGCGAGCTTCTCCTCGCTCGTTTGATAGCTCATCATATGCGTGTTGGGTGTAATATTCGCGAACAGCGAGCCGCCGCTCGTATACGTTTCGATCAGGTTGCGCACGCCGCCCATGATCATGTCGCCGGAAAGCACAGTCGCCTTGGTGCCATCGGAGAAGGTCACGGTAAGCGTGCCCCAATCCTCGACGTCAATTGGATTGGCCTTGATGAAGGCTCGCTCGTCCGGCCGAAGGCACGCCGAGACATTGCCGACGTCACAGATCACGCTCGCAACGCTGATCGCCTCGCCGCGTGCTTTCGCCTCGACCTGCTTGAGATAGAGCACCGCCGAAAGCGGATGGCATCCCATCCGGATCAGGGAGCCGCCGCCGGTCATCGCCCATTGCGCAGCGTGCGCCGCGTGCGAGCCGCTGTGACTCTCCTCCGCCTTCATGAACAGGATCTTGTCTTTAGTGGCCTTCAGGATCTCCACGGTCTTGGTCACCGCCGGCGCGTAGATCCAGTCTTCCGCATACATGAAGAGCTTGCCGGTTTCCTTGATCGCCGCGCGGGTCTTTTCCATTTCTTCGAGCACGCGCTCGTACATCAGCGCTTTGGGCACGTGCCTGCCGATCGGGGCCTTGTCGTCTTCTCGCCCAAAATAGCCCGCGAACGGCTTTTCGCAGATCGCATGCTTGCCGGCCTTCATCGCGTCGACGATCATTGAGCTGTGCAAGTTGGGCGGCGTGCAGATGTCGACAACATCCAGCTCGCCGTCAGCGATCAAGTCGCGAAAGCTGCGGTAGGTCCTCGGTATCCGGTGCCGATCGGCAAAATCGACAACATGGTCACCGCGCGCCGCGACTGCCTTGACTTCGACATCGACGCCGTAGACCCGCCGGTAGGCATACATGTGCAGCTCCGAAACGAAGCCGCACCCGACCAGACCGATCCTGATTTTCGCCATTGCGGACGCCTCCGGGTCGCCGTTGGTGAAGACCCCCCTTTACAGCAAATCGGGTCCCGGTACTCGTAGGGCGCAGCGCAGCGGCCGCAGCAACAAGTCCGCGATGCTACCCCGCGTTGGCCTTCAGGCCGGCGGCCTCGATGCCGGCGACCGCGCAGATCTCGTCATTGTCGGAAGTATCGCCGCTGACGCCGACGGCGCCGAGCAGCGCGCCGCCGCTTTGGATCAGCACGCCGCCGGGCACCGGCACCAACCGGCCTTGCGCCAGCGTGTTCACCGCACTGACAAAATAGGCCTGCTCCTGCGCGCGCTGGAACAGCGCCCGCGACCCCATGCCCATGGCGAGTGCGCCATAGGCCTTGCCGTGGGCGATCTCGCTGCGTAGCAGGCTGGTGCCGTCCTGCGCCGCAGAGATTTTGACGCAGCCGCGTGCGTCGAGCACGGTGATGACGAGGGGTTTCAGTTTCTTTTCGACGGCTTTGGCCAGCGCGGCATCGAGAAATCCTGCGGGCAACGTCGAGGGTCAGTTCGGACATGGATCGTTTCCTTTGGATGGAGAGAGTATTCCCTTTCCGTGACACCGATAAATTCCGACATAATCCAGGAAATTGTGAAGGAGAGGGACAACTTGAATGTTATTGCCTGGATAAGGGTTCTTTTGTGCGCGGATTTGCGCGCCGAAGCAGTAGCGGAGCGTTTCGCGCAAAACGAATAGACTATTCGCCGCGTCAAGTGCAAGACGCGAGGGTTTGGAGCCGCTCCCCGCTTTACGAAAGAGTTAGTCTTGCTCTTTCCACGACCTGTAAGCTTGATGCGAGGGGTCGTGCGGTCCGTACGGGGAGCTTCAGCTTGGTGCGGTGCAAGGCGGTGAGCGAAGCGCGCCCTCAAGGAAGGGCCGTAGCGAGCGATCCGCCGGAGAGGCCGCCCGGCAAAATTTCAGGACCAACGGCCAAGGTTTTTCCGGATCGGGTTCCTAAATGAAAAAAGCCGCTATTATTAGTATTTTCTTGTTATTAATCACCCCAACGCTAGCCGCGGGTCCGTCGCCCACCCAAGATTTGCAACGATTGCACGATGCTTGCGTTGCAGGCGTGGGTCCAGTCTTCCAGAAAGGGGGATTGGGGCCTGAATTTGCAGTTCGCCTGTGCACGTTATTCGTGACGGCCTCCAAAGGGCTTCTGCTTCAAATTTAAATTTGGATGAACAATACGAAGCCATCCGAAGTAAGTGTCTTCAGGCTCAATCGTTGAGTTAGACCGATTGTGAAGGATGCCATTGATGCATTTTGGATGAGATCGACTTCCGTTTAATGAGCGCTTTTCGGACACGGCGCTGTGGCGCGCGAACCGCCGTCACTGTGTCGAGGGGGTGTCGTCCGTGCGTTAAGCCACATCGTACCGCTTGCGGAGCCGCTCAGCGAGTTCATCGGTAAGCTCCCGCCATTCTTGAGGATTTCGAACAGGGCCAGCAGCGGGCGAAATCGTCAACATCGCGCGCCAATGCGGCCAGCCATAAACCGTAACTCGAAATCCAGCCTTAGGACAGTCGGGGTGACGCGCAAGGTCGCTTTCAATCATTTCGGCAAGCTCGGCAGCTGTAGCGAGTTGCTTTTTGTGAGCTACCCCTTCTATGGGCACAAAGTTCGCGGCAGCCGGTTCTGAACATTCACCGACCGGAGATTCTTGTGCGACGGCAAGGTGTGCCTTAGCCTCCGACACGACCGCAGCCATCGCTCTTCCGAAGATCTGCTGCGCCAAAGTCTGGTTCTCATCGCTGTTGTCGTCTTCTGCCATCTTTGTGTCCCGCTAATCGCGTATACGTCGGCCACAGATTAGTTTTTTGTTTGCAGCCCGAGTAATGAATGGCGACGCTACTAACAACGGTTTAAGGAATGACGATTAATAGAGCTAAAAAATCCGGCCAAAAAACGGTGATCGAAGCGCGCGATCCATCCTCGCTGCCTGGCAGACTGAAATCCATGGGCGGCTCAAAGTCTGACACTTGGAACAACGTCTTGCCAATCAGACGATGCAAGCAATCTAAGGCAAAAACTCAGATCAGGAAGAACGAAACAATCTGTATAGCGCGGCGGTAGCTGGCCTTGTCGGCATCGGCCCTAACGACGAACTCGAAGGTTAGCGGCACAATTGGTTGCCTGCCACAACGCCTCAATGGAATGTTACCGCCGCGCCATGATCGGCGAGCAGTCATTTGAAGGCCGGCGCGAAAACCTAAATCAAGCAAACAAACTCTCCCGTACCTACTCCACGCTTTTGGGAGCTCTCAACCGCCATCGCGGCAAAGGCCAGCAAAAAGTAACGGTCGAACACGTCCATGTCTACAAAGGCGGACAGGCCATTGTCGGCAATGTGGAGGGGGTGGGACGCGAACGAAAACGGAAAATCAACCCCATGCTCTGGGATATGCACCGGGCCAACGTTGCGAGGGATTGGCTGGATCGCTTGCTGTCGAGGCTTATCGCCAGCACGCGCGCGACGTGAAGGGCTGCTCGCTTCGTGCCGTCGGCAATCTGATGCCGGCACGAAGTGCCGTCGGCGACGATCAGTGCGGCGGCGTCCGCGCCCCGCACCGCCGGCAGCAGCGAGAGTTCGGCCATGTCGATCGAGGCCTGATAGGTGTCGGAACTGTAGCCGAACGCGCCGGCCATGCCGCAGCAACTGGACTCGATGGTTTCGACCTTCAGATCCGGAATCAACCGAAGCGTCTGCTCGACCGGCTTGAACGCGCCGAACGATTTCTGATGGCAGTGGCCATGCACCAGCGCCTTGGCGGCGACCGGGCCGAGCGGCAGAGATAGGCGCCCGGCCTCGGCCTCGCGCACCAAAAACTCCTCGAACAAAAGCGCGTGCGCGCTGATGCCCTTCGCTGTGTCGTCCGAGCGCAGCGAGAGCAGCTCGTCGCGCAGCGTCAACAGGCAGCTCGGCTCGAGGCCCACGATCGGCACGCCGCGCGCGGCGAACGGCGCATAGGTCGTAACCAGCCGGTCGAGCTCGGCGCGGGCGCGATCGACGAGGCCTGCCGAAAGAAACGTCCGCCCACAGCACAACGGCCGGCCGCCATCCGCGGGTCTCGGGATGTGGACGCGATAGCCGCCCGCGACCAGCACGCGCAGCGCGGCCTCGAGATTTTCCCGCTCATAGGCGCGGTTAAATGTATCGGCGAACAGCACGACTTCGCGGCCATCGGCCGGGCCGACCGCCTCGGCGTCGGGTCTGAACACATCGCGCCGCCATGTCGGCAGGGCGCGCTGCGCGCTGATGCCGACGAATTTTTCGAACAATTTTCGCAGCAAGGGGCTGTTGTTGCGCCAGTTGGCGAGCGGGGCGAAGCGCGCGGCCAGTCCCGCATAGCGGGGCAGATAGCCCACCAGCCGGTCCCGGAGCGAAAGCCCGTGGCTGGCAACCCGCGCGGCCAAAACTTCGATCTTCATCTTGGCCATGTCGACGCCAACAGGGCATTCGTGGCGGCAGGCCTTGCACGACACGCAGAGTTTTAGCGTCTCCATCATCTCGTCAGACGACAGCGCGTCGGGGCCCAACTGGCCGGAGATCGCCAGCCGCAGCGTGTTGGCGCGGCCGCGCGTGACATCCTTCTCGTTGCGGGTGGCGCGATAGGACGGGCACATCACGCCGCCTTCGAGCTTGCGGCAGGCGCCGTTGTTGTTGCACATCTCGACCGCGCCCTGAAAGCCGCCGCCGGCGCCGGGCCAGGCCGACCAGTCGAGCACGGTCTTCAATTCGCCGACGCGGTAGTCCGGCGGATAGCGAAACAGCGACCGGTCATCCATTTTGGGCGCATCGACGATCTTGCCGGGATTGAGCACATTGTCCGGATCGAAGCGGTGCTTGACCTCCCTGAAATCGGCTGAAATGCGCGGGCCGAACATCGCCTCATGGAATTCCGAGCGCACCAGGCCGTCACCATGCTCGCCGGAATGCGAGCCCTTGTATTCGCGCACCATCGCAAAGGTTTCTTCGGCGATGGCGCGCATCGCCTTGACGTCCTTTTCGAGTTTCAGGTTCAGGACGGGGCGTACATGCAGGCAGCCTTCCGAGGCGTGCGCATACATGGTGCCGCTTGTGCCGTGCCTGGCGAAGATGGCGTTGAGCCGCTCGGTGTAGTCGGCCAGATGCGGCAGCGGCACCGCGCAGTCCTCGACGAAGGAGACCGGCTTGCCCTCCTGCTTCATCGACATCATGACGTTGAGGCCGGCGGCGCGAAACTCGGCGATGGCGGTCTGCAGGCCCGGCTCTGATATCTCGACCACGCCGCCCCATTTTCGCTGCGGGTTATTCCAGCCGAAGCCGAGATCGGCCATCAGCTCGCCGAGCTGTTTCAACCGCCTGATATTTTCGGCCTGATCTTCTTCGGCGAATTCGACGATCAAAACCGCATCGGGATCGCCGCGCACGGCGGTGGCGATGATCGGCTCGAACATCGCGATGTCGCGGCCCAGCGCCAGCATGGTGCGATCGACCAGCTCCACGGCGATCGGCCGCAGTTTTACCAGATGCTGGGCGGCATCCATCGCCTCGTAGAAACTGCCGAAGTGGCAGACGCCGAGCACCTTGTTGCGGATGACCGGCCACAGCTTCAGCTCGACCTGCGTGGTGAAGGCAAGCGTGCCTTCGGAGCCCACCAAAAGATGCGCCAGATTGTTCGGCGTATTGCGCGGCACCAGCGCATCGAGATTATAGCCGCCGACGCGGCGCTGCACTTTGGGGAATTTCTCTGATATCTCGGCGGCCTCGCGTGCGCCGAGATCGAGCATGTCGCGAAACAGGGCAAGGCCGCTGTCGCTGGAATTGACCTGCGCCAGATCGCGCGGCACCTCGCCGAAATGCAGCAGCGTGCCGTCGGCAAGCGCAGCGTCCATCGCGCGCGTGTTGTCGCGCATGGTGCCATAGCGCAGCGAACGTCCGCCGCAGGAATTGTTGCCGGCCATGCCGCCGATGGTGGCGCGGGAGGCGGTGGAAACATCGACCGGAAACCACAGGCCGTGTTTCCTGAGCTGGCGGTTGAGGTCGTCGAGCACGATCCCCGGTTCCACCACGCAGGTGTGGTTCTCGACGTCGAGCGAGACAATCCGGTTCAGGTGTTTGGAAAGATCGATAATGATGCCGTCATTGACGGTCTGGCCGCATTGCGAAGTGCCGCCGCCGCGCGGCGTGACGATCCGCCCGGCGTCGCGGGCGATCGCCAGCGCCCGCAGCGCCTCGTCCATGGTCCGGGGAATCACGACCCCCGCCGGCATGACCTGATAAAACGAGGCGTCGGTCGCATAACGGCCGCGGTTGAAGGAATCGAAGAGAACGTCCCCCGTAATTTCGCGGGTCAGACGCGCGGCGAGGGCGCTGTTTTCAGCCGAATTTCCGGAATTTCCGGCCCGCGTCGCCGCCATCGGTTCAATCTCGTGTGATGCCCCTCCTGTCTTGCCTCCCGCGTTTCGCCTTTGCAAGGCAAAGGCGCGTTGTTCGGGGATTGACGGCGCCTGCCGGGCAGGGGACAAGCCCGCCAAATAGTGATATTCGAGCCCCTGCGAAACCAGAATACCCCCGGGAAGGACGCCAGATGACCGTGCACACTGGAAGGCATTTTCTCCAGATTCCAGGACCGACCAACGTGCCCGACCGGGTGCTGCGGGCCATGGACATGCCCACTTTGGATCATCGCGGCCCCGAATTCGCCGAACTCGGTCATGCCGTGCTGGCCGGGATGCAGCGCATTTTCCGCACCAGGCAGCCGGTCATCATCTATCCGTCGTCGGGAACCGGCGCCTGGGAAGCTGCGATCGTCAATACGCTGTCGCCGGGCGACAAGGTGCTGATGGCCGAGACCGGCCAGTTCGCGGTGCTGTGGCGCGGGATCGCCGAAAAATTCAAACTCGACGTCGAATTTCTGCCGACCGACTGGCGGCGCGGCGCCGATCTCGAGCAGATCGAGGCCAAGCTCGCCGCCGACCGCCAGCACAAGATCAAGGCGGTGTGCGTGGTGCACAACGAGACCTCGACCAGCTGTGTCACCCATCCGCTCGAGGTTCGTAAAATCCTCAACCGCACCAACCATCCGGCGCTGCTGATGGTCGACACCATTTCCGGTCTCGCCTCGCTCGAATATGAACACGACGCCTGGGGCATCGATGTTTCCATCGGCGGGTCGCAAAAGGGCATGATGCTGCCGCCGGGCCTCGGCTTCAATGCGCTCTCGGAAAAGGCGCTCGCGGCCTCCAGGGCGAACGCGTCGATGCGGTCCTATTGGGACTGGCATGACATGATCGCGATCAACAAGCAGGGCACGTTCCCCTATACGCCGGCCACCAACCTGCTGTTCGCGCTGAAGGAGGCCATTGCGATGCTCGAGGAGGAAGGGCTCGACAATGTGTTCGCGCGGCACATGCGCCACGGCGCGGCGACCCGCGCCGCGGTCAAGGCATGGGGGCTGGATCTGGTGTGTCTCGACCCGCACAGCTATTCGCCGGCGCTGACCGCGGTCATGGTTCCGGAAGGACACGACGCCGACGCCTTCCGCAAGGTGATCCTGGAAAACTTCGACATGTCGCTGGGCACCGGTCTCGGCAAGCTCAAGGGCAAGGCGTTCCGGATCGGTCATATCGGCCATTTCAACGACCTGATGCTGATGGGCACGCTTTCGGGCGTCGAGATGGGTCTCGATCTCGCCAAGGTGCCGCATCGCGGCGGCGGCGTGCTCGCCGCGATGGACGTCCTGAAAGGACGCGACGTGGTGGCGATGCCGAAATCCAAGGCCGCGGTTGCCTGAACAAGCATGAAACCGTTCCGAAGCGCGTGATCGTCGCGCGCTTCGCAAGCCTTCCCGCCAACCAACAACAGAAAGAGCGTGCGATGAACGCCCCGGTACCAGCGACTGAAGACCTGATCTATACGATCGAGGACGGCATCGCGCACCTGACCTTCAACCGTCCGCAGGCGCGCAATGCGCTGACCTTTGCGATGTACGAGCAGATGGCGGCGATCTGCGAAACCGTCAACGCCGACCGCTCGATCAAGGCGATGATCCTGACCGGCGCGGGCGACAAGGCGTTCGCGTCGGGCACCGACATCTCGCAATTCCGCGCCTTCAAGACCGCGCAGGATGCGCTCGACTATGAGGCGCGGATCGATCGCGTGCTGGGCGCGCTGGAACAGGTCCGGGTGCCGACGATTGCGGCCATTGCCGGCGCCTGCACCGGCGGCGGCGCGGGGATCGCCGCCTGCTGCGATATCAGGATCGGCACCGCGGCGACGCGGATCGGCTTTCCGATCGCGCGCACGCTCGGCAATTGCCTGTCGATGTCCAATATCTCCAGGCTGGTCGCGCTGATCGGGCCGGCGCGGACCAAGGACCTGATCTTCAAGGCCCGGCTGGTCGAAGCCCCCGAGGCGCTCGCGCTCGGTCTGCTCAACGAAGTGGTGCCCGACGTGGCGACGCTGCAGCGCCGCGCCGATGAAACGGCGAAGCTGATTGCCAGCCATGCGCCGATCACGATGGAGACCACCAAGGAAGCGGTGCGCCGCATCCGCCGCACCTTGTCGCGCGACGAGGGCGAGGATCTGATCCTGCGCGCCTATATGAGCGAGGATTTCCGCGAGGGCATGGATGCCTTCCTCAACAAGCGCACGCCGAACTGGAAGGGCAAAT
>CAWGSB010000018.1:0-46189 GCA_963825105.1 uncultured Alphaproteobacteria bacterium | reverse complement strand
ACAGGATCAGCGGCGCCACCAGCAGCACCAGCAACACCACCGCGACGGCGGAAGCCACCGGCCAGTCCTTGTTGGTGAAGAATTCCAGCCACAGGGTCTGGCCGATCATCAGCGACCTGGAGCCGGCCAGCAGATCGGGGATCACGAATTCGCCGACGATCGGGATGAAGCACAGCAAGACGCCGGCGGCGACGCCCGGCAACGACAGCGGGAACGTCACCAGCCAGAACGCACTTCGCGGGGAAGAGCCGAGATCGGCGGCCGCCTCCAGCAGCGCCGGCTCCATTTTGGCCAGCGTCGCATAGAGCGGCAGGATCATGAACGGCAGAGAGGAGTAGACCGACGCCGAGATACATCGCGGAGCTGTCGGTGGAGAGCGAGACCACGCCACCGTGAACCAGATGCAGCGCCAGCAGGATTTTGTTGAGCAGGCCGTCATGCTGCAGGATGTTGATCCAGGCATAGATGCGGATCAAAAACGAGGTCCAGAACGGCACGATGACCAGCATCATCGCGATCCCCTGCCAGCGCTTCGGCAGACGCGCCATGCCATAAGCGACGGGATAGCCGATCACCAAAAGGATCGAGGTCGAGACCGCGGCGACCATGAGGCTGCGCAGATAGGAGAAGGCATAAAGATTGTCGGAGACCAGCAGGCGGAAATTGATCCAGCGACAGCCCGGCCGCCGCGGCCTTGATCGCGGCAAAACCCTGCGTCAGGTCGAACAGCGGCAGATAGGGCGGCTGCGCGATCGCGGTCTGCGACAGGCTGATCTTGAGCACGAAACCGAACGGCACCAGGAAGAACAGCAGCATCCACAGATAGGGCGCGATCGCGGCCAACCGAGCCGGGCGGGTGAAGATGCGGGGCGCGCTCATTGTTCCAGCACCACGCAATCGTCGGGGGTGAACCAGGCCACCACGCGCTGGCTCGCCGTGTAGGCGTCGATATCGATCCGCGCCGTGTTCGCCATCGACGAGCGCAGCACAGCGCCGGAGTCGAGCTTCACCTTGTAGCTGGTGACGCCGCCGAGATAGCTGACATCGGTCACGATGCCTTCCAGCCGGTTGATCGCATGCGCATTGACCGCGTCGGACACCGGACCGCGGCGCGACAGTTTTACCTTTTCGGGGCGGATCGCGACGCAGAGGAGCGATTTGGCGACCGGCTGGCGCGGCTCCGCCACCGCGATGGTTCCGGCGTGCCTGGTCGAAATCATCAGCCGGCTCGCCTCGCGCGATTCGAGCTGGCCCTCGAAGATATTGACGTCGCCGACGAACTCGGCGACCCAGCGCGACGCGGGCGCCTCGTAGAGTTCGCGCGGGGTTGCGACCTGTTCGAGCCGACCGGCATCCATCACGCCGATCCGGTCGGCCACCGTCATCGCCTCTTCCTGATCGTGGGTGACGATGACGAAGGTCATGCCGAGCCGGCGCTGCAATTCCATCAGTTCGAACTGGGTGCTCTCGCGCAGCTTCTTGTCGAGCGCGGCGAGCGGCTCGTCGAGCAGCAACAGCCGCGGGCGGCGCGCCAGCGAGCGCGCCAGCGCCACGCGCTGCTTCTGGCCGCCGGAGAGCTGATCGGGCTTGCGCTTCTCGAGCCCCTCGAGCCTGACCAGCGCCACCATCTCGGCCACGCGGGTGTCGATCTCCGGACGCGCCATGCCGGCGCGCTTCAGGCCGAAGGCGATGTTGTCGCGCACGGTGAGATGCGGAAACAGCGCGTAGTTCTGGAACATCATGTTGACCGGGCGCTGGTGCGGCAGGACCTGCGCGATATCCCTGCCGTCGAGCAGGATGCGGCCCTCGTCCGGCGTCTCGAACCCGGCGATCATCCGCAACAGCGTGGTCTTGCCGCAGCCGCTCGGACCGAGCAGCGCGAAAAACTCCCCGGCCCGGATATCGAGCGACAGCCGGTCCACCGCCCGGAAGCCGCCGAACTTCTTCACCACCGCCTCGATGCGCAACAGCGGAATATCCGCCGTCTCGCCTTGCGGTTCTGCTTTCGGTAATTCCTCGGCCATTTTCCCCGCCAGCCCCGTCGTGGCTGCACGCTAGCGGCGGAACGCCTTCGGCTCAACCGCGCTGCGCCGCGCAGCCACAATATTGTCGGCCTTCCTTCCCCTCCGCGCGTGCGCTCCCCCGACCAGGTTGCGCTTTCCGCTGTCGATCGCTTGGCTATCGCAGTTGCCTTTGCTGAGGGGCCAATGGCCTCAAACGCTTGGCTGCAGTATCGGTTCCCGATATCGTCAGGCGATGCCGGGGCCTGGTCACATGAACCTGAACGATGAAATTCGACGATCTGCTCACGGGCTTCATCCGGCTGCCTGTTCTGCATCACGCGGCGGCACGCGAAATCTGCCGATGTCCGTTGCCGGTCCTGCGACATGAACAGCGATGCTGCCGAGGGCCGCGCCGGCGAGGTGTTCGCGGCCTTCCTGAAGCTGGGCCTGACGTCCTTCGGCGGTCCCGTCGCCCATCTCGGCTATTACCGCAACGAGTTCGTCGAACGCCGCAAATGGCTGGATGAACAGACCTACGCCGATCTCGTTGCGCTGTGCCAGTTCCTGCCCGGTCCGGCCTCCAGCCAGGTCGGGATTTCGATCGGCCTGTTGCGGGCTGGCTACCTTGGCGCACTGGCCGCCTGGACCGGCTTCACGCTTCCGTCGGCGATCGCGCTGGTGCTTTTCGCCTATGGACTTTCCTCATCCGGCGCGGCGCTCGGGAGCGGCTGGCTGCACGGGCTGAAGGTTGCCGCGGTGGCCGTCGTGGCGCTGGCCATCCTCGGCATGGCGCGGACCCTCGCGCCTGACCGCGAACGCGCCAGCCTGGCGGTATTGGCGGCGGTGATCGCGCTGGCGATCCCTTCCGCGTGGGGGCAGATCGGCGCCATCGTGCTCGGCGCGGTGATCGGCTTTGCGTTGCTGCGCGGAGAAGCACCGACCGACCAGGCGAGATTGAAGCTGCCGGCGAGCCGGGTCAGCGCCATCGTGGCGCTCGCGATCTTTGCCGTGCTGCTGGCGGGACTGCCAATTCTGGCGGCGACCACCGGCAATCCCGATGTTCGGCTGTTCGACACCTTCTACCGCGTGGGTTCGCTGGTGTTCGGCGGCGGCCACGTTGTCCTGCCGTTGCTGCAAGCCGAGGTCGTCCCGTCCGGCTGGATCGGCAATGACGCCTTCCTTGCCGGCTACGGCGCCGCGCAGGCCGTGCCCGGCCCGCTCTTCACCTTTGCCGCCTATCTCGGCGCCGTCATCGGCGGCTGGAAGACCGCGGTGCTTTGCCTGCTGGCGATCTTCCTGCCGTCGTTTCTGCTGGTGATCGGGATATTGCCGTTCTGGGAAGGACTGCGGCGCAGGGCGGCGATGCAGGCCGCGCTGCGCGGCGTCAACGCCGCGGTCGTCGGCCTGCTGCTGGCGGCGTTCTATAATCCGGTCTGGACCTCGGGCATTCTCACCAAGGCGGATTTTGGGCTCGGGGCATGCGCCTTCCTGCTGCTGTTGCTGTGGCGAACGCCGCCATGGCTGGTGGTCCTGGTCTGCGCCGCGGGCGGCCAGCTTCTGGCGGCGCTGCCGTGAGCTTTCGGAACAGAGAGGCGGTCAAGCCGCCGCGCACGGCCGCGCCATGAACGCCGCCAGCGCTTCGCGATCCGCAGGCGGCATGGTCAGGCCGAGCTTCGAGCGCCGCCACAGAATGTCGTCGGGAAACCGCGCCCATTCGCATCTCATGAGGTAGCGCACCTCCGCGCCCGTCAGTTCCGGCCCGAACGCCGGACCGAGCTCGGCCCGCTCCCTGGCGTCGCCGAGCACGGCCGCAAGGCGCGAGCCATAGGCGCCGACCAGGCGCTGCGCCTCAGCCTCGCCGAGGAACCGCCAGCGCTCGCGCGCGCGATCGACCTCCTCGTCGAACCGCGCCCACGCAACATCCCCGCCGGGCAGCGGCGTCTTCGCGGTCCAGCGCGGCGACATCGGATAGAACGGCGTGAGCCTGGAGACCGCCCGCTCCGCGCGCAGCCGCGAGGTCGTGACATCGCCGCCGAAGATCGTCAGCAGCGGCGCCTTGCCGCCCTTCGCATCGAATGTCGCGGCGCCATCGTGCGCGGCGCGCCTGCTTGCGGGGTTCATCACCATGTTGGCGCCGGAGATCGTCCTGACCACGTCTGACGGTTCGACCCGCTCGCGAAAATACCGGTTGGCGGCGTCGCAGAGATAGGCGATGTCGGCCGCCGCCATCGCCACCGCGGCCGGATCGCCCTTGAACGGGTGGACGACGGTGCCGATCAGGGTGAAGTCGCGCTCATAGGGGCTGGCGAAAATCAACCGGCGGTCGGCGTTCTGGAAAACATAGACGGTGTCGGTATCGAACAGCCGCCTGACGACGATCTGGCTGATCTGGATCGCGCCGACGCGCGGCGGCGGCACCCGCAGGACCGTTTCCGCGACCGAAGCGGTCCAGGCGCCCGACGCGTTGGCCAGCGCCCTTGCCGTGATCAGCTTGCGATGGCCGCGATCGATCACCGCCAGCCGCCAGGCATCGAGCCGGTCGGCGCGAACGCAGCGCGCGCCGGTGCGGATCGCAGCGCCCCGCTCCGCGGCGTCGACGGCATTGGCGATCACCAGCCGCGAATCGTCCACCACGCAATCGGAATATTCGAACGCGGTGCCGAACGGGCGCTTCAGCGCGTTGCCGACCGGATGGTGCGTGACGTCGACCGTTGCCGACGCCGGCAGCCGGCTGGGCGAGGCGAGCCGGTCGTAGAGCAGCAACCCCGACCGCAAAAGCCACGGCGGACGCTCGTCGGAATGGGCGGGGATCACGAACCGCATCGGGCGCGCCAGATGCGGCGCGGTCCGCAGCCAGATGTCGCGCTCGGCCAGCGCCGCGCGCACGCGAAGCAACGCCCTGCGTTCCAGCAGGCCGAGATCGCCATGGATCAGCCGCGGCGAGGCCGAGGATGCGGCCGAGCCGAGGTCGCCCTGCTCCAGCAGGATGACCCGCAGGCCGCGCCCCGCGGCGTCGCGCGCAACGCTGACGCCGTTCAGGCCGCCGCCGATGATCGCAAGATCGTAGTCCGCCATGCGTGAGATCTATAGCGTTTTCAAGCGAGGCCTGTCCCGCACTAGATGCGGGATGGGTACCGGTTCGCGTGAAGAAAACGCGTCAGATAAGAAGTAGGGCTTCGGTTCTGGTTCAGAACCGAAGCTCTACCCGGTCTTGCGCGCGGGCTCCATGGCGTTGCCGCCGCTGCGGCCAACCAGCGCAGCGTACTGGCCGATCGGCATGGGTTTGCCGATAAAATAGCCCTGCACCGCGTCGCAGCCCTCGTCCGCGAGGAAGCCGAGCTGCTCCTGGGTTTCCACGCCCTCGGCGACGATCGACATCTCCAGGCCATGGCAGAGGCCGATGACGGACCGGATGATCGCGGCCGATTGCGGGTTGCGCCCGAGATTGATGACGAAGGCGCGGTCGATCTTGATCTTGTCGAACGGAAACGCCTGCAGATAGGAGAGCGAGGAATAGCCGCTGCCGAAGTCATCCATGGAGATGCGCACGCCGAGCGCCTTCAGCCGCCGCAGCAGCGCCAGGCCGCGATCGAAATCCTCGATCAGCACGCCCTCGGTGATTTCAAGCTCGAGCCGGCCCGGCGCAAGCCCGGTTTCGAGCAGAATGGAATGCACGAGATTGACGACGTCGCCGTGCATGAACTGCGCCGGCGACAGGTTGACCGCGACCTGCAACGGCATCGGCCAGGAGGCGGCCTCGCGGCAGGCTTCACGCAGGATCCATTCGCCCATCTCGACGATCAGGCCGCTTTCTTCGGCGAGCGGGATGAAGTCGCCGGGCGGCACGAAGCCGCGCACCGGATGCAGCCAGCGCGCCAGGGCCTCGAAGCCGGTGATTTCGCTTGTCGCGACGCTGTGGCCCGACGTCGCCTGCGGCTGGTAATACAGCGACAGTTCGCCGTTCTTGATCGCGAGCGAGAGATCCTGGTGCAGCACGCGGCGATCGCGAATCTGCTGATCCATCTCGGGCTCATAGATGCTGATCGAGCCGCGCGATTTCGCCTTGGCGCGGAACAGGGCCGCGCCGGCATTGGCGAGCAGCGAAGCGGCGTCTGTGCCGTTGTGCGGGAAAACCGAGATGCCGGTGGTGACGCCGGTGCGAACCGATTTGCCGTCGATCTGGAACTCGTTCGACAGCACTTCGGCGAGTTGCTCCGCCAGCAGCATGCCGGCGACCGGCTGCTTGCCGTCGATGATCAATCCGAACTCGTCGCCCGAGAGCCTTGCCACCACACCGCCGCGCGCCGAGTCCTGGAGGCGGCGCGCCACTTCGATCAGGAGCTTGTCGCCGGTGGCATGGCCGAACACGTCGTTGACTTCCTTCAGGCCGTCGAGGTCGAGCGAGAGCACCGCGAACTCCTCGTCGGTGCCTTCGCAGGCCTCGATCATCTGCGCCAGCGCCTGCAGGAACGCGGCGCGGTTCGGCAGATCGGTCAGGCCGTCATGATAGGCCATATGGGCCATGCGCGATTCGGTCTGGCGGCGATCGGTGACGTCCTCGTGGGTCTTGATCAGATATTGCGGCTCGCCGGCCTCATCCAGCACCGTCATGCGGCGGGTCAGGAACAGCCGCAGCCCGTCCTTGGTGCTGATCGGGTGTTCCTCGACGAGCAGGCCGCGCTTCTTGATCGCCGCCTCGTCGCGCGAAATGATCAGCTTGGCTTCCCTGGGATTGAAAATATCGGCGGCGGTGAGACCGGTAGCGTCTTCGCGCCGCCGGTTGAGGATGGTCTCGGCGCTGCGGTTGGCGAGCAGATACCGCCCGTCGCTGACTCGCTCCACGATCAGCGATACCGGAATGTTATCGACGACCAGCTCGAGGAACTTCTTGGTGTTCTCCAGTTCCTGGGAAAGCGAACGGCGCTCGGTGATGTCGTCGAACAGCGCGATCAGGAATTCCGGCTGGTTCTTTTCATCGCGCGCGATGACGCGGATACTCGACAGAACGCGCTTCTCCGGGCCGCGCTCGACCACGAATTCGTTACGGAACTGGCCCTCGGGCGCGTTGAGCGCCGCCTGGTCCGCCGCTTCGATGCTGGCGGTCGTTTCGGGACGAAAAATCTCGTCGGCGCGCTTGCCGATGATGGTGTCGCGGGAATAGCGCGAGAAGCGTTCGAACGCCCGATTGGCGAAGATATAGCGGCCGTCCTCGATGTTCTTGGCGGCCACGCATACCGGCACGTGGTCGAGCACCAATTCCAGGAACTGCTTGGTTGACGCCAATTGCCGCGAAAGCTTGCGCTGCTCGCTGCAATCCTCATGGGTCGCCACCGAACCGCCGTTCGGCAGACTGAAATATTTGACCAGAACCGACCGCCCGCCGGGAAGTTCGGTAACCAGGCCTTCCGGGGCGCCGGCTAATTTGTAGAAATCCTCGTTGTTGACGTCGAGCACGCCGCGCTTGCGCCGCAGCTCCAGCAGTTCGTGGCCGGTCATGTTCCGGTGAATATCCGAACGCGTCAGGCCATAGATCTGGAGATAGCGCTCGTTGCAGTACACGATCCGCTGCTGCGCGTCCGTCATGACGACGCCATGGCTGAGGTTGTTCAGGGCGGAACTGACGAAGGCATTTCGGCGCAACTGCGCGCGCTTGACCTTGCGCAAGGCCGAATGAATCCATAGCGCGATGGCCGCGACAAACGAGCAGGCGACGATGCCGCCGATCAGCAATTCCCAGACCATATTGGGGTCGGCGGAGCCGACATAACTCGGCGGCGCAAAGTCATCGGACATGCCCCGGGCGGCCTGGAGCGGCGCAGCAACGGCGATCAGGCACAGGAGCGCCCGCGCAGGAATAAAATTCTTGCCGCCTGCCTGCCAGTTCTTGTGAGCCATCAGTCACCCGCGCATTTCAGGGGCGGAGTTTCTGGCTTCACGGGTTTGGATCGGGTAAACGCGTACCCCTGCACCTCCAAAATGTGACTCAAATTACGGCAATTGCCCTGACATGATTAATCCTTCACTAACGCGGCCCACCCCAGGAAAGCGTTCCGAAACGAATTCAGCGGATTCTTTGCAAAGATCATCCCGAGCCAGGCGATCGTTTGCGCGTGATTGACCCTGGACCTGCGCCAACCTAACGAGGCGCTGATTGAATCGAATGGCCCACCATCCCGGATCTGAAAGCGCGAATGGAAAAGGTTGACTGCGTCGTCGTCGGAGCGGGGGTGATCGGCCTTGCCGTCGCGCGGCGGCTGGCGCAGGCGGGCCGCGAGGTGATCATCCTGGAGGCGGCCGAGGGGATCGGCACCGTCACCTCCTCGCGCAACAGCGAGGTGATCCACGCCGGCATCTACTACTCCGCAGGCAGCCTGATGGCGCGGATGTGCGTCAGCGGCAAGCGCGCCCTCTATCAATACTGCCGGGATCACGGCATCCCCCATCGCAATTGCGGCAAGCTGATCGTCGCGACGACGGCGAAAGAAACCGAGAAACTGCAATCGATCCGGGCGCACGCCGAAGCCAATGGCGTGCTCGACCTGCAAACCCTCTCCGGCATTGAGGCCTGCGCGCTGGAGCCGGCGCTGAACTGCGACGCCGCGCTGCTGTCGCCATCCACCGGCATCATCGACAGCCATGCCTATATGCTGGCGCTGCGCGGCGAGGCCGAAGAGGCGGGCGCAGCCTTTGCGTTTCATACCCCGCTGCTGCACGCCAGGGCGGCGGAGGGCCGCATCGAGCTTGACGCCGGCGGCAGCGCGCCGATGTCACTTGCATGCCGGCTGCTCGTCAATGCCGCGGGGCTTGGCGCGCCCGCGGTCGCGCGCAGCATCGACGGCATGCCGATCGAGCTGATTCCGCCGGCCTATCTCGCCAAGGGAAATTATTTCAGCTGCAGCGCGCGGGCGCCGTTTTCGCACCTGATCTATCCGGTGCCCGAGCCCGGCGGGCTCGGCGTACACCTCACCCTCGACATGGCCGGGCAGGCCCGGTTCGGGCCCGACGTGGAATGGGTCGATACGCATCGATTACGCCGTCGATCCGGCGCGGGCGGAACGGTTCTATCCGGCGATCCGGCGCTACTGGCCGACGCTGCCGGACGGTGCGCTGATGCCGAGCTATTCGGGCATTCGACCGAAGATCGTGCCGCCGGCGGTCGCCGCGCAGGACTTCCTGATCCAGGGGCCGCGGGATCACGGCGTGGACGGGCTGATCAATCTGTTCGGAATCGAATCGCCGGGACTGACGTCCTCCCTGGCGATCGCGGATCATGTCGGGGAACTGGCGGGGGTATAAAACGCACCTCAGGGGTGAGCGCGCTTGCGCTCATCCCGCGATGATGGCGGCGCTTGCGGGAACCGGGATTAGTGCAACGTTTCGCCGGCGGTATGCCTCAACCGCTCGATCGCGTCCTTAACCATCAATTTCCGGCGCTTCAATTCGACAATTTGCAGGTCGTCCGTTGAGAGGTGCACGAGAGCTTCATGCAATTCGTTTTCAAGAACCTTGTGTTTCCGTTCCAGTTCAACGAGATGCGCCTGAATTGCCATACCAAACCTCCTCGGCTGAATGAGACCTCAAATTCGATCCGGATGAAGGAGTGTACACCAGCCGGAGAATCTGTCGATGGGTATCGGAAATCGCGCCCTCATTTTTCCGCTCATCTGTAACGAATCGTGACTACGGAACCCGCGGCTAGTGTCCCAAATCCGAAGTTCGCCCCTCGCTTGCGGCATCCTCCGTAGCGAACTTCGGATTTGAAAGGACACTAGAAACCTATGATTCCAGTGTGGTTTTGGTTCAGAAGTTCTCTTGCCGGATTCGCCGCGAAAATGAAGAGAACTTCTGAACCACCACACTGGCTTGCGCGTCGGCCCGGCAAGGCCGATATTCCCTCAAGCCGCTTCCGCAAACCATTCGCAACCTCATCGCGTTTTTCAGCTAACGTACACCATGACCAACGAAGATGAGCGCGAACTCGAAAACGAGCTCGCACGGCTGCAGCAGGAGCACCGCGATCTCGACGCGGCGATCGATGCCCTGCATCAATCTCCCGCGCCGGATTTGTTGCGCCTGCAACGGTTGAAGAAGCGCAAGCTGCAACTGCGCGACCGCATCGCCTTCATCGAAGACCAGATCACGCCGGATATCATTGCGTAGGGTTTTCAATTCACCTGCCGCCAATCAACTCGCGCAGCAAGCCCGTCACCTGGATCGAATTGTAGGGTTTTGGCAGAAACCGCCCGCCCTCGGGCAGGTCGGTTTCCCGCACGCTGAGGTGGCCGGAGGTTGCGACAATCTTGATCGGCGGCCAGCGGCCGCGGACCGCGCGGGCGAGCTTCAATCCATCCATCGAGCCCGGCATCTGAATATCGGTGAAGACCACCGTGACGTCGCGGCGGGCTTCCAGAATCTCGATGGCCTGATCGGCATTCGCGGCCTCGACCACCTCGAAGCCGGCACCGGCGATCATGTCGATCGCATCCATTCGAAGCAGAAACTCGTCCTCGACGACCAGCACCACGGGTCTCCCGGAAACGACAAGATCCATCCGTCCCACTCCCCCGCGAATGGGCATCAAGCGCTGGATGTCGTTTTCGTTCCGCGCCTTCGACTTTCGGACGGATCCTGGTTCGGTCCGCCTGCCCCTGCCGAAGCCTCCCGCTCCGAGCCGTGCAAATCATTGACCACAGCTCATTCGATTCACTTGACTCCACGAGAACAAAATAGGAACATTATTCGAACGCCCCTCCAGCCATTCCGGGAGTACCGCCATGTCCGAAGTCTCTTCCCTGTCCGCCGTCAGCCGTTACGAGCAGGCTTGCGATCAGGCGATCGCGATGTGCGACGGCAACCTGCGCAGCACCATCAAGGCGCTGATCATGGCCAATGAATATCTGGAAGCCGAATTGGCCGAGTTGCAGGCGGCGACCTGCACAGGCCACGCGCCAGTAGCATTATCGAACAGCGACGCCGCCTGATCGATCGAGCCGGAGCCAGGACCATGACCGATGTCACTTATTACGTCGCAATGCCGTTCCTGCAGGATGACACCGGCTCGCCGGTCGCGGGAGCGGCGGAAGAATGCCAGAGTTCGTCGGCTGCGTTGCGGCGCGCGGAAGTTCTGTCGCGGGCGGCCGGCAGCATCGGCGCGGTCGCCTTCAGCCGCACCGGCGATCCCATGATCGGCGAATTCGGCGACGCCCAGCTGCTCCGAAAATTCGGCAACGTGCCGGACGATCTGAGCGGATTATAAGCATCACGCCTCATGCCGGCGTTGCGCCTTGCGCACATACATCGCGCTGTCGGCTTCCTCCAGCGCTCTGCCTGTTTCCGCATGCGGGCCGAGGATGGCGACGCCGGCGGATGCGCCCGCGGTAACGTTGCGGCCGCGAAAGGTGAAGCTGAGCCGGTCGACGGCCTGTTCCAGCGACGCCGCTTTCGCCCTGGCGTCGGTCTCGGTGAGGTTCCACAACAAAACCGCGAACTCGTCGCCGCCGAGCCGCCCGACCACATCGGAGGAGCGCACCTGGCGCAACAGCGTGGCGACGATGGCCTTCAACACCTGATCGCCTGCGGCGTGCCCGAAGGCGTCGTTGATCGGCTTCAGGCGATCGACGTCGAGCACGATCAGCGCGCCGCTCGCATGATAGCGCTTGATGTAGGCGATCGCGCGATGGAGTTCGCGCTCGAAACCGCGCCGGTTCGGAATATCCAGGAGGAAATCGGTATCCGCCGAGGCCTCCAGTTCCTCGATCCGCTTAAGCGCCTGCGCCAATTGGGTCCGGAGCCGGCGAATCGTCGGTTTGACGTCATTGGGCGCAGCCGGCGATCGCGGCGTCGATTTTGGCCGTTTCGCCGGTCGGGCGCGGAGCGAGGCAGCCTTGCGCTTCCCGGCCCT
This sequence comes from uncultured Alphaproteobacteria bacterium, assembly GCA_963825105.1. Classification (GTDB taxonomy): domain Bacteria; phylum Pseudomonadota; class Alphaproteobacteria; order Rhizobiales; family Xanthobacteraceae; genus Bradyrhizobium. The sequence goes on along the minus strand of CAWGSB010000018.1, from coordinate 34,285 downwards.
TTTGGCCTTTTTCGCAGCTTTGGGGGCAGCCACCCCTGTTTTCTTCTTCATGGCCATCCTGAACCGGCATCCACTTTGCGCTGATGCTGCCCTTCGGGCCGGAATCATGCGCTAAGAAGGCTTGCCGGAATTCACCAAGACAGGATAGTCCATTCCAAACCCCTTGCCACGCCTTGCCGAGCCTTCGGCCGATCCTATAATCCGGCCTATGTTTTTGGATTCCCGAAAGAATTAACCTCATGCCCGCCCCCGTCGCCATCATCATGGGAAGCCAGTCGGACTGGGAAACCATGCGCCACGCCGCCGAAACCCTGGGCGCGCTCGGCGTCGCCTGCGAAAAACACATCGTCTCGGCGCATCGGACCCCGGACCGGATGTTCGCCTTTGCCAGGGGCGCCAAGGCGGCCGGTTTCAAGATCGTTATCGCCGGCGCCGGCGGCGCGGCGCATCTGCCGGGCATGACGGCGTCGCTGACGGAACTGCCGGTGTTCGGCGTTCCCATCGAATCCAAGGCGCTGTCCGGCGTCGATTCGCTTTATTCCATCGTCCAGATGCCGGCCGGCGTTCCGGTCGGGACGCTGGCGATCGGCAAGGCCGGTGCCATCAACGCCGCGCTGCTCGCGGCCAGCGTACTCGCGCTGAACGATCCGGCGCTGTCAGCCAGACTGGCCGCCTGGCGCAAGGCGCAGACCGAGGCGATCGGCGAGCGCCCGGAGGAAACTACGTGACCTCCCCACATCAGGTGAAGCTGAAGCCCGGCGACACCATCGGAATTCTCGGCGGCGGACAATTGGGCCGGATGCTGGCAATGGCGGCGGCGCGGCTCGGCCTGCGCTGCCAGGTGTTTTCACCGGACCCGGATTCGCCGGCGTTCGATGTGGTGATGCATGCGACCTGCGCGGAATACGCCGATGTCGAGGCGCTGGAACTGTTCGCCAATGACGTCGACGTCATCACCTACGAATTCGAGAACGTGCCGGCCGCCGCCGCGATGATCCTCGGCGCGCGCCGTCCGGTGCTGCCCGAGCGGAAGATCCTGGAGACCACGCAGGACCGCCTCGCCGAAAAGGATTTTGTGACGCGGCTGGGCATCGGCACCGCCGATTATGCCGATGTGTCGTCGGCGGCCACCTTACGTGCCGCCATCGGGCGCATCGGCCTGCCGGCCGTGCTCAAGACCCGCCGCTTCGGCTATGACGGCAAGGGCCAGGCGATCATCCGCGACGGCGACAACCCGGACAAGGTCTGGGCGAACCTCGGCACCAAATCCGCGATCCTCGAGGCTTTCATTCCGTTCGAGCGCGAGATTTCGGTGATCGCGGCGCGCAGCGCCGACGGTCACGTCGAATGCTTCGACGTCACCGAAAACGAGCATCGCGAGCACATCCTGAAGATCTCGCGCGCGCCGGCCGATATTTCCGAAGCGCTTTCGGCGCAAGCGCGCGGCATCGCGGAGACCATCGCCAACGCGCTGAACTATGTCGGCGTGCTCGCGGTCGAGATGTTCGTGGTGCAGGGGAAAGACGGAGCGAAGGTCCTGGTCAACGAGATCGCGCCGCGGGTGCACAATTCCGGACACTGGACGCTGGACGGCGCGTCGATCTCGCAGTTCGAGCAGCACATCCGCGCCATCGCCGGCTGGCCGCTGGGCAAGCCGGTCCGTCATGGCCCGGTCACCATGACCAACCTGATCGGGGACGATATCAACGACTACGAACGCTGGCTGACCGTCCCCGGCGCCACCGTCCACCTCTACGGCAAGGGCGCGCCGCGGCCGGGCCGCAAGATGGGGCATGTGACGGAGGTCGGAACACCGCCAAAAACCGCCTGATCGGGATCAAAAGCGCCGATTTTGCCAAGCCAAACCCGACCAATTGCTATCGCGCCGGTGGACATTGCCGGCGTTGTCTGATACATCCGCGCGCTCAAGGTTAAGGGCTAGGCCTTTCGCCAGCCTTTCGCTTTACCAGAATTCCAATCCGACCAATTGAAAGAGGATGCCGCGTGCAGGTTCTCGTTCGCGATAACAATGTCGATCAAGCCCTCAAGGCGCTGAAGAAGAAGATGCAGCGCGAGGGTATTTTCCGCGAGATGAAGCTCCGCGGTCATTATGAAAAGCCCTCCGAGAAGAAGGCCCGCGAAAAGGCCGAAGCCGTGCGCCGCGCGCGCAAGCTCGCCCGCAAGAAGCTGCAGCGCGAAGGCCTGCTGCCGATGAAGCCGAAGCCGGTGTTTGGCGCCGGTCCCGGCGCCGAGCGCGGTGGCGCCGGCGGTCGTGGCGGTCCCGGCGCGGGTCCGCGCGGATCGCGCTGATCAATAATTTTGCAGGTTCGAATGTGATGACGCGGGCCCTGGTGCCCGCGTTGTTGTTTTTGATCAATGCATTTTGCCGCGCGGCAGGCTACCAGTAACGGCGTTAGCCGCGCGAGTGTTCCGCACCTCATGGCCCTTCCGGTTTCCAATCGCTCTTCCAGGGCTTCGCCTCCAGGTCCGCGCGTGGCCGCGCTGGCGGCATTGCTCGCGATCACGCTCGGCGGCTGCTCTTTCGATCTGGGATCGTTGTCGTCGGCGCCGGAGAAGGAAGTGCCGCCAAAAGCCGCTCCAGCCGCAGCGAGCGTGGCCGAGGCGCAGGCCGCGGCGACGCGCGGTCAGACGCTGGCCCGATCCGGAAAAACCGAAGAGGCGCTCGCCGAGTTCGATCGCGCCATCGAGCTCGATCCGAACAACGCGCAGGCCCTCTACGGCCGCGGCCTGCTTTATCAGGGCGAAAAGCAGCATCAGCGTGCGATCGACGATTTCACCGCGGCGAATGGCCTGAGGCCGCAGCAGGCCGAGCCGCTGCTGGGCCGCGCGATCAGCTACCTCGCGCTGGACAAGGTCAAGGAAGCCGCCGCCGATCTCGACGAGGCGGTGCAGGCCGATCCGCAGAACGGGCAGATCTGGACCACAAGAGGGAATGCCTATGAACGCCTCGGCGACAAGGCCAAGGCCGCCGAGTCATACAGCCGCGCGATCAGCTTGCGCCCCAAGGATGAAGCCGCGCGAAACGGCTTGGCCCGCGTCGGCGGCAAGCCCGGATAGAGCTACGAACGCGTTCTCAGTCCTATTTCGGCAATACCGCGTGAAACACCGACTTCGCCGCCAGACAGCATGTCTTCGGCGACATTGGTGTGTTCGCGCCTCTGGGGCTCCACCGCCTCGGCGCGCAGATCGAGCGGTCCCGGGGACGGCAGGGACGCAGAGACCTCCGGGATGTCGGCCGGCGGGGTCGGACGGCTCGAATCGTCGATTCCAGCGGCGGCGGATAAGCGGGCTTGGCCGGCGACGAGCCCGTTGGCGGATTGGACGTCTCGGCGGCGGGCGTGGAGACCATGATCGGGGGCGGCAGCGGCCGAACCGCGGGCGTCGACGCGACCGGCGCAGCCGCCGGAGGGGCCGATGCGATACGGGGCGCATCCGGGACGCGGGCGGCTTCCGGCGCACGCGACGAATCGTCGCCGGCGCCCCGCAGCCGCTCGATCGCCGCACGCGCCAGATCGTTGGCGTCGCGATGCTCTTCCGGAGCGCTCGCGGCCTCGACCGGCGGGGCGGTATTCGGCGCGGCGACGACGGGCGCGGCAGCCACGGCCGGCGTCGCAGGCGCTAGCGGCGCCGCGACGGATCTTGGCAATCGCCTTTTCGCGCGGACCGCGGCTGGTGACGACGGGTCTCGACCGGGATGCTCGCGGTCTCGGTCGGCTTGTCGGCGGATTTTTCGGCCGGTTTCTCGACGACCGCCGGCCTTTCGGCCGCCGTCTTCTCGAGCATGGCCCTTCTCGGAGATGCCCTTCGCCTTGACGCCCGGCTCGCGGATGTTGGCGACATCGACGGAGGCCTCGGGCGGCTTCGCATCGTTCCTGGCTCGGCCTTCTTCGGGTCGGCCGACGACACCGCGGCGGCGACCGGGGAGTGTCCGCGCCGGGCTTGGTGACGATGTAGTGATTGACGATGTAGGCCCCGATGATGGTCGCAACGACCGAGGGCAATATATCCATCGCAAATTTCGAGACGTATTTCAGCATGCCGGCCACTCCCCGCGCCGGTTTGATGCGGAAACTTTGAGGCACATTGAGGGATCAACTGCGACGGATCGGTGGCAATTGGGTAAACGGCGCGGTTTATGGTTTCAATTCTACTTCCAGGAACACGATCTCGGTCGGCGGTCTCGTTGAGCACATCATGCTCGACCCCGGCTTTCCGGAAGTAGGATTTGCCGACGCCGAGCTGCGCCTTGGAGCGTTCCCCGCTGGGCGCCACGATGGTCATTTCGCCCGCGGTCACGGGAACGATGACGTAATCCATCTGGTGGATGTGATGCCCGGTGGCGCTGCCCGGCGCCAGCCGCCACTCGGTGACGCGGACCTCCGCCGTGTCGACCTGAACCTCCGATTTGGCGCTGATCATTTGTCACTCACTCTCCCGATCACTCAGGGCACGAACACCAGGAACACGAATACCGCAAACACCACCACGTGAACCAGCCCGAACAGGATGTTGGTGCGGCCGGTGCCGAAGGTGAGCATGCTCAGGACGAAGGTCAGGACCAGCAGCACCATGCCTTGCGCATCGACCCCGAGCACCAGCTGCTTGTCCAGCGCGTAGGCCGCCACCGCGACCGCCGGGATCGTCAGCCCGATGGTCGCCAGCGACGAGCCGAGCGCGAGATTGATGCTCTTCTGCAGGTCGTTCCTGCGCGCGGCGGCGACGGCGGCGACGCTCTCCGGCAACAGGATCAGCAGCGCCACCAGGACGCCTGCGAAGGCCGGCGGCGCGCCGATCAGCGCGGTGCGCGAAATCGACCACCAGCGAGAATTTTTTCGCCAGCAGCACCACCGCCAGCAGCGAGACCAGCAGCAACACGATGCTCAAGCCCAGCATCCGGTTCGAGGTCGGCGTCCCGTCATCGGCGAAGCCGGCGGCTTCGCCGATGAAATAATCGCGATGCCGGATGGTCTGGGTATAGAGAAACACGCCGTAGAGAAGGACGGTGACGACGCTGACGAAGCCGAGCTGGCCCGCCGAGTAGATCGGCCCCGGCGTGGTCAGCGTATAATTGGGCATGATCAGCGTGATCGTCGCCAGCACGATCAGGACGCTGAGATAGAGGCTCGATCCGGTGACCTGAACATCCTGCTCGCGGTAGCGCAGGCCGCCGGCCAGGATGCAGATCCCGACCAGACCGTTGCAGACGATCATCACCACCGCGAACACGGTGTCGCGCGCCAATGTCGGCACGGGCTTGTCGCCGAGCATGATGGTCGCGATCAGCGCCACCTCGATCACGGTGACCGAAAGCGTCAACAACAGCGTGCCGTAGGGCTCGCCGATCCGCTCGGCGATCACCTCGGCATGATGGACGGCCGCGAACACGGTGCCGAACAGGATGACCAGCAGCACCGCCGCAAACGCCAGACCAGCGGCCGACGGCGTGAACGTGAAGCCGAGCGCGGTGGCGCCAGCGAAAAACAACGCCGCCAGCGCCGGGAAAATCCACGCCGATCGCGGCATCGGGCCGTGCGCGCTCATATGACCTCGTCCCTGGAGCCGGGCAATGGACTATGCGCCAAACAATGGCAGCCGTCAGCCTTTTGCAGCATCGATGAAGTGTCGAGCCGTCTCGGTCGCGCCATAATCGTCCAGATCGTTGTGGCCTGCCTTCGGGAAACCGCACGAACTGTTTCGGCTGACGGGCGAGCGCGAACAGGCGCTCGCCGAAACCGATCGGGATGGTGGCATCGCGCGCGCCATGCATGACCAGGAGCGGGGCGGTGACGCGCGCAATGCGCTGATCGGAGCGGAATGGATCCCTGATCAGCCAGCGCACCGGCGCAAACCAGAACGCCGAGGCGGCAACGTCCGCGATCGACGTATAGGGGGCTTCCAGGATGATTTTTCCGATCCGCCGCTCGGCCGCCAGCGCGACCGCGACCCCGCTGCCCAGCGAAAACCCCCAGAGCACAATTCGATCGGCGCCGTATCGCGCCGCCGTGAAGGCATAGGCCGCCGCGGCATCCCGAAGCAGTCCTTGCTCGCTGGGCCGCCCGCTCGATCCGGCATAGCCGCGGTAGGACAGCGCGACGAGCCCGGTCCCGTCAGCGGTGATGTCTCGGAAGCGGCCGACGAGCCCGGCGAGGAAATCGCCATTGCCGGGAAAATAGATGACGACCGCGTGGCCCGGTTTTGCCGGTACGTGCCAGACAATGACCTTCTCGCCATCCGCCGTGGTGAGAGCATGTTCTTCGGCTTCCGGAAAACCGGCGGCTTGCGGCGCCGTGCGCGCCGTTTGCGGAATCGGAAAGATGAACGCCCGTTGCGCGAAAAACACCAGCGCAAGACCGCCGAGATAGCCGCCCGCTGCGAAAACGACGAGCCATTTCAGGACGGTCATGATTTCCCGTGAGGGGGCTTACATCCCCTTGACGATGTTCTCGGTCATCTTCTTGGCGTCGCCGAGCAGCATCATGGTGTTGTCGCGGTAGAACAAGGGATTGTCGATGCCGGCATAGCCCGAGGCCAGCGAGCGCTTGATGAACATCACGGTGCCGGCCTTCCAGACCTGCAGCACCGGCATGCCGTAGATCGGCGAGGTCTTGTCTTCCTCGGCCGCCGGGTTGGTGACGTCGTTGGCGCCGATCACGAAGGCGACGTCGGCCTGGGCGAATTCCGAATTGATGTCCTCGAGTTCGAACACCTCGTCATAGGGCACATTGGCTTCGGCGAGCAGCACGTTCATGTGGCCGGGCATGCGGCCCGCGACCGGGTGAATCGCGTACTTCACCTCGACGCCTTCCTTCTTGAGATTGTCGGCCATCTCGCGCAGCGCATGCTGCGCCTGCGCCACCGCCATGCCGTAGCCGGGCACGATGATGACCTTCTGCGCGTTCTTCATGATGAAGGCGGCATCGTCCGCGGAGCCGAGTTTGACGGGGCGCACTTCGCGCAGCCGCGCCGCCCGCGGCGGCCGTCTCGCCGCCAAAGCCGCCGAGGATGACCGAGATGAAGGAGCGGTTCATCGCGTGGCACATGATGTAGGACAGGATCGCGCCGGAGGAGCCGACCAGCGCGCCGGTGATGATCAGCGCCGAATTGCCGAGCGTGAAGCCGATGCCGGCGGCGGCCCAGCCGGAATAGGAGTTCAGCATCGAGATCACGACCGGCATGTCGGCGCCGCCGATCGGAATGATCATGAGTACGCCGAGCGCAAGCGCGATGACGGTGATCAGCCAGAAGTCGAGCGCGCTGACGGAGATCACCATATGGACGATGAAGAACACCAGCGCGAGCGCGAGAACGATGTTGATGACGTGGCGTCGCCGGCAGGATGATCGGCGCGCCGCTCATCCGCGCGGACAGTTTCAGGAACGCGATCACCGAGCCGGTGAAGGTCAGCGCGCCGATGGCGACGCCGAGCGACATCTCGACCAGGCTCTGGGAATGGATGTGTCCGGCCGTGCCGATGTCGAAAGCGTCGGGCGCGTAGAACGCGCCGGCCGCGACCAGCACCGCGGCCATGCCGACCAGCGAGTGGAAGGCGGCGACCAGTTCCGGCATCGAGGTCATCGGCACCCGGCGGGCGATCACCGCGCCGATCGAGCCGCCGATCGCGACGCCGAGCACGACCAGCAGCCACGCCATGCCGTCCGCCGGCGGGTGGTTCGCGAGCGTGGTGCCGATGGCGATCGCCATGCCGACCATGCCGAGGAAATTGCCGCGGCGGCTCGATGCCGGGCTCGACAGCCCGCGCAGCGACAGGATGAACAGGACACCCGCCACCAGATACAGGATTGCAGACAGATTGGCGTTCATCTCAAGGCCCCCATTGTCATCGTCACCACGAGGTGCACGCCGCTCACTTGATTTTCTTCTTGTACATCGCGAGCATGCGCTGGGTGACCAGGAAGCCGCCGAAGATATTCACGCAGGCGAAGACCAGCGCGACGAAGCCGAAACCGCGCGCCCAGCCGCTGCCGCTCGAGACCAGTCCGACGCCGACCGCGAGCAGCGCGCCGACCACGATCACCGAGGAGATCGCGTTGGTCACCGACATCAGCGGCGTATGCAGCGCCGGCGTCACCGACCACACCACGAAATAGCCGACGAACACCGCGAGCACGAAGATCGACAGCCGGAACACGAAGGGATCGACGGCCTGCGCGATATGTTCCATGGCGGCTCTCCTTAGGTCTTCGGCTGGAAGTTCGGATGAATGACGGCGCCGTCTTTTGTCAGCGCGGTGGCCTTGACCAGTTCGTCGTCCCAGTTCACCGCGAGCGCCTTGTTCGCCTTGTCGATCAGGGTCTCGATGAACGAAAACAGGTTGCGCGCGTACAGCCCCGAGGCCGAGGCTGCGACGCGGCCGGCGACATTGGTGTAGCCGACGATCTTGATGCCATCGATATCGACGACTTCGCCGGGCCTTGCGCCTTCGACGTTGCCGCCGCGCTCGACGGCGAGATCAACCAGTACCGAGCCCGGCTTCATCGACTTGACCATCTCGGCGCTGACGAGCTTTGGCGCCGGCCGGCCCGGGATCAGCGCCGTCGTGATCACGATGTCCTGCTTCTTGACATGCTCGGCGGTGAGCGCGGCCTGCTTGGCCTGGTACTCCTTCGACATTTCCTTGGCGTAGCCGCCGGCGGTCTGGGCGTTCTTGAATTCCTCGTCCTCGACCGCGAGGAATTTGGCGCCGAGGCTTTCGACCTGCTCCTTGGTCGCGGGCCGCACGTCGGTCGCGGTGACGACGGCGCCAAGCCGCCGCGCGGTCGCGATCGCCTGCAGGCCGGCGACGCCGACGCCCATCACGAACACTTTCGCCGCCGGAATGGTGCCGGCCGCGGTCATCATCATCGGGAAGGCGCGGCCGAAGGCTTCCGCCGCCTCGATCACCGCGCGGTAGCCGGCGAGATTGGCCTGCGAGGACAGCACGTCCATCACCTGGGCGCGGGTGATGCGCGGCATCAACTCCATCGCAAAGGCCGAGATGCCGGCGTCCGCCATCGTCTTCAGCGCGGCGTCGTTGCCGTAGGGGTCCATGATGGCGATGACCAGCGCGCCGCGCTTGTAGCGCGCGAGTTCGGAGGCCTCGGGCCGCTTCACCTTGATGATGATGTCGGCGTCTTTGAGCGCGTCCGCGCTGACGGTGGCGCCGGCCGCGGTGAATTCCGAATCCGGCAGGCCCGACTTGATGCCGGCGCCCGGCTCGACGGCGATATCGACGCCCAGCGCCTTGAATTTCTTCACCGTGTCCGGCGACGCCGCGACCCGCGGCTCGGAGGGATCGATTTCCTTGGCGACGGCAATCTTCATAAGGCCTCCGGCGGCGCGAGGTGCACGCGCGCGAGCAAACTAGCGCTTATTCTGCAGGGATGGATACCGGTTTGTGAGCCGGAACGCGTGCAGCTTTGGAAATCGCGCCGCCTTGGCGGCGGCGCGGGTAGCGATCGGTCAGGTCAGGAAAATCGCCATCATGGCGACGATGAAGACGACAGCGGCGGTGCCGTATTTCACCAGCCTGATGAAGCCTTCATAGGTCTGCTCATGGGCCGCGTAATCGTTGCCGTCGGCTGTCGTGTAGGCCACTTCGCTATGCTCCGCCATCAGTGTCTCCAGTCAGTGTTCGTCTGTCGCCGTGGAATTACCGCAATCCATCCGGGAGAGCAACGGCGGGGGGCCTTTTGTTCACCAGCTGCGTTTGCGAGTTATTTGCCGGCCTCGGGCGGCCAATTGTCCCGGATCCAGCGGGTCAGGCTTTCCTCGCTGACCTCGCCGGCCGCGAGGGAGAGGATGATGGCGGTCGCGTGCGCGGGGTCGGGCTCAAACGCAACTCCATTCTTGAGACAGGAATCCCATCATAGCCATGAAGGCGATGCGTTTGTTGCCGTCGACGAAAGCGTGATTTTTCGCGAGCCCGAATGCGTAGGCCGCTGCAAGCTCCGCCAGTCCGGACCGTTCATAGCGCCATTTGTTGATCGGACGGTCGAGCGCCGATCGCAGCATGCCTTCGTCGCGCAAGCCGGCCGCACCGCCGAAGCGGCGCAAGCTGGCGGCTATGAATTGCGATCGGCCTGCTCGTAGGTGATCCAAAGCGGCTCTTTGGGCTCGCTCATTTGGCGCTTTCATCATTTTGCGAGCGCCGCGAGTGTGTCCCGGTACTTGTCCATAATTCGGTCTGCGATTTCCATGGTCCGCTCGAAGTCGGGATCGTATGGAAGCGCCTGAAAGCCGCCTCCCGGCAAGTTCGGTAATATGCAGTTCCTGCCACGCTTGAGGTCGAGCCGCTGCATCAATTCGCGTGGCAAGCAGAAGGCCATCGGAGTTGCCGATCTTCTTGATTTCGATTTTCATGGTCGGATTCTCCCGAAGGCTCGGCACGGCAAAAGGGCACGTTGTACAAATGTATAACGTGCCCTTTGAGCCCGTTCAACAAATGTTTTACGCCCGGTTGCCTCCGGTCTGCTCCAGTTTCCCCGGCCGCGGCCTAGCCGCCTGTTTCGCGCGCCTGTTTGACCCCCTCCAGCAACATTTCGAGACCGGTCTCAAAGGTCGCCTGGAAATGCGCCGGCTGAAAGTAGGGAGCCGCCGCCGCCAGATGCCGGAAGTTTTGAGCGATGGTCTCGTTGGACACCGGCTCCGCCGCTGACGGGCCCTTGGCGTAGCCCGCGGTCTCATCCAGCGCCGCCCCGGTGAGGTAGTAACCGATCTCGCGAAAATACCGGGCGGCGTCGCGGTCGGAGAACCCGGCCTCGCGCAGGATCCCGATGACGCCGTCGATGAAGGCAACGCCGGACGGGGTGTTGAGCCGGTGCACCGCGAAGAACGGAAAGAATTTTGGATGTTGCAGCGCCATCGCGCGAAAACCGTGCGCCGCCTGGCGCAGGCGTTCGAGCCAGCCCGCTTCGTTGGACAAGGGCACCCTTGCCTCGGCAAGCATCAGATCGACCAGCGCATCCATCAGGTGCGCCTTGCTCGGAAAGTGGTGATAGATGCTCATGGCCTCGCAGCCGAGCTCATCGCCGAGCCGGCGCGTGCTTAAGCCCCCGAGCCCCTCGCGATCGACCAGCGCCATCGCCGCCGCCGCGATCCGTTCGCGCGACAGCGCTATCACGGGTCTTGGCCGATTTCGGCCGCGGACCCCGCCCCGCGCCGGGCGCGGCAGACGTTTCGGTTTCGCTCTTGTGATCAATCCGCACCTCGAATCCCTTGCAACCTTACACCGAAAGGCTGTATTTAGAAATCTGGCTTACAGTGTAAGGTAGGAGGACTTTTCATGTCGGCCATCGATCTTTTCGGCCTTCTGGTGCCGGTGACCTATCTCGTGATGCTTGGGATCGAGACGCTGTTTCCGGCGCGCCAGTTCCCGCCGATCCCGTACTGGCGATTGAAGGGCTTCTGCTTTCTGACGGTGCAGGGACTGCTCGCCTCGCTCGCGCCGCTCGCGATCCCCGAGCATTGGCTCGCCTCGCACCGCCTGATCAACCTTGAAAGTCTCGGCGTGATCGGCGGCGCCGCGCTCGGTTACGCGGTGGTCTCGCTGGCAAGCTACGCCTGGCACCGCAGCGCGCACAGCTTTCCGCTGATGTGGCGGTTGTTTCACCAGATCCACCACAGCCCGCAGCGGATGGACATGTCCGGCGCCGCGCTGTTCCACCCGCTGGAGACGATTGTATTTCTGCTGATCGCCACGATCGTGACAACGCTGGTGCTCGGACTCGATCCGGTCGCGGCGGCGCTGACGGGCTACATCGCCGCGTTCTACGGCTACTTCCAGCACATGAATATCCGCACGCCGCGATGGCTCGGCCTGGTCATCCAGCGGCCGGAGGCGCATTGCATCCATCACCAGCGCGACGTGCACGCCTTCAACTACGGCGACCTGCCGGTCTGGGACATGCTGTTCGGCACCTTCCGCAATCCCGCGACATTCCAGGGATCGGTCGGCTTCGACAAGCCGGCAACCGATCGCCTTGGCGCGATGCTGGGATTTGTCGACGTCAACGAAGCCATTGCCGGACCCGACACACTGGGCCGCAACGTCAGGAGGAAGCGGCTGAGATCGAATGAGCGATGTCCTCGCCTCAGGACATCCCTTCCAGTTCGTCGATCATGCCCGCGATCACCGACAGCCCGCCGTCCCAGAATTTGGGATCCTTGGCGTCCAGCCCGAACGGCTTGAGCAATTCGGAATAATGCTTGGTGCCGCCGGCCGAGAGCATCGCCAGATAGCGCTCGGCGAAACCGGCTTTGCGCATTTTCGTAGACCGCATAGAGCGAGTTCACCAGGCAATCGCCGAACGCATAGGCGTAGACGTAGAACGGCGAATGGATGAAGTGCGGAATGTACATCCAGAAATTCTCGTAGCCCGGACGGATGTCGATCGCGGGGCCGAGGCTCTCGCCCTGCACGCCGAGCCAGATCTCGCCGATCCGCTCGGCGGTCAGTTCGCCGTTCTTCCGCTCGGTATGGATGGCGCGCTCGAAGGTATAGAACGCGATCTGCCGCACCACCGTGTTGATCATGTCCTCGACCTTGCCGGCGAGCAGCGCCTGGCGCTGTTTGGCGCTTCTGGTCTCCGCCAACAGCCGCTTGAAGGTCAGCATTTCGCCGAACACGCTGGCGGTCTCCGCGAGCGTCAGCGGCGTCGGCGCCATCAGCGCGCCGTTCCTGGCCGCCAGCACCTGGTGCACGCCGTGGCCGAGCTCGTGGGCGAGCGTCATCACGTCGCGCGGCTTGCCCTGATAGTTCATCAGCACGTAGGGGTGCGCCGACGGCGTGGTCGGGATGCGAGAACGCGCCCGGCGCCTTGCCGGGCCGCACCGGCGCATCGATCCAGCGATCGGTGAAAAAGCGCTCGGCGATGCTGGCCATTTCGGGCGAGAATCCGCGGTAGGCCGTCAGCACCATGTTCCTGGCGTCGGGCCAGGCGATGCTGCCGGTGGCGGCAAACGGCAGCGGCGCATTGCGATCCCAATGCGCGAGCTTCTTCTTTTTGAACCAGCCGGCCTTGAGCCGATAATAGCGATGCGACAGCCGCGGATAGGCCGCGCGAACCGAGCCGACCAGCGCATCGACCACCTCGCGCTCGACGCGGTTGTTCAGATGGCGGGAATCCGCAACATCCTCGAAGCCGCGCCAGCGGTCGGAAATCTCCTTGTCCTTGGCGAGCGTATTGGTGATGAGCGCAAAGGTCCGCTCGTTGGCCTTGAAGGTCTTCGCCAGCGCCTGCCCCGCCGCCTTGCGCTTTTCGCCGGCGCGATCCTGCAACAACTTCAACGTCGGCTCGATCGCGAGCTCGCGGTCACCGACCTTGAAGCGCAGGCCCGAAATGGTCTGGTCGAACAGCCGGTTAAAGGCGGCGTAACTTGTCTGGGATTTTTCATGAAACAGTTGCTCGAGGCGATCCTCGAGCTGATACGGCTTTTCCTTGCGCAGATCCTCGATCCACGGACGGTAATGCGCCAGTTCGGGCGTCTGCATCGCACGCTCGATCACGGCATCGTCGACGCGGTTGAGCTCGAGCGCGAAGAACAACAGATGCACCGACGCATTGGTCAGCCGCTCGGAGACGTCGCCGTAGAATTTCGAGATCGCGGGATCGACGTTGTCGCCGGCATGAACCAGGCCGGCATAGGAACCGAGGCGGCCGGCGAGATCGTCGATCGCCTCGTAGCGCCTGACCGCCTCGGCGAGCCACTTGCCGCCGCCCTCGCCTGCCGGTCTGTTCCGCGAGCTTGCCCTTGTAGTCGGTCTCAAACGCGACGCATTCGGTATCCATCTTCTGCGAGGTCGCGCGTGACTTCCGGCGCGTCGATACCGGAATAGAGATCGGCCAGGTTCCATTCCGGCAGCTTGGCAGGCCTGGCTTGGGCCGCGGATTTCTTGCCGTTGGCTTTGCGTGGAGCGGTCGGCTTGCGGAGAGCGGATGCGGAGCGCGAGGTCATCTTGTTCGAAACCTGTGTTCAACCGGAACGGCTGGGCGTGCGAAGCGAAGGCGGGACGGCAACGTTTAAGCGGGCGTTAATCGGCATCGGCGAGAGTGCCCCGATTCGAGACAGATAGTTGTAGCGCGCGGGGAAAGCCATGGCTGCCAGCATTTTGATTGCCGACGACGACGCCGTCGCGCGCCGCCTGGTCGAAAACATGGTGCAGAAATGCGGCTATGAGACCATCGTCGTCGATAGCGGCGACGCCGCGATCGCCACGCTGACCGCCCCGGACGCCCCCGTGATCGACGCCATGGTGCTCGATCTGGTGATGCCCGGCCTCGACGGCATGGGCGTGCTGGCCAAGATCCGCGAAGCCGGCCTCAACATCCCCGTCATCGTGCAGACCGCCCATGGCGGCATCGACAATGTGGTGTCGGCGATGCGCGCCGGCGCCCAGGATTTCGTGGTCAAGCCGGTCGGCATCGAGCGGCTGCAGGTGTCGCTGCGCAATGCGCTCAACGCCAGCGCGCTGAAGGGCGAACTGCAGCGCATCCGCCACAGCCGCGAAGGCCGGCTGACCTTCGCCGATATCATCACCCGCAGCGAGACCATGGCGGCCGTGCTGCGCACCGCGCAAAAGGCGGCCGCCTCCACGATTCCGGTGCTGATCGAAGGCGAATCCGGCGTCGGCAAGGAATTGTTCGCCCGCGCCATCCACGGCAGCGGCGAGCGAAAGGCAAAACCGTTCGTCGCGGTCAATTGCGGCGCGATCCCCGACAATCTCGTGGAATCGATCCTGTTCGGCCACGAGAAGGGCGCCTTTACCGGCGCCACCGAACGCCACATGGGCAAATTCGTCGAAGCCTCCGGCGGCACGCTGTTTCTCGACGAAGTCGGCGAATTGCCGCTGGCCGCGCAAGTGAAACTGCTTCGCGCGCTGCAGGAAGGCGCGGTCGAAGCGGTCGGCGGGCGCAAGCCGGTCAAGGTCGACGTCCGCATCATCTCCGCGACCAACCGCAAGTTGCTCGACCACGTCAAAAACGGAAAATTTCGCGAAGACCTGTTCTATCGCCTGCACGTACTGCCGCTGACGATTCCGCCGTTGCGGATGCGGCGCGAAGACATCCCGCATCTGCTGCGGCATTTTCTGGCGCGGTTCTGCGCCGAGGAAAATCGCCACATCACCGGCATCAGCGGCGAGGCGATGGCGCAGCTGTCGCAGCTGGAGTGGCCTGGCAATATCCGGCAGCTCGAGAACGCGGTCTATCGCGCCGTGGTCATGAGCGATCACGATCAGCTTGGACTCGCCGATTTTCCGCAGGCCGCCGCAGTCGCCGCCGATGCCGGAAGCGCACCACCAGGCCGAACCGCTGATCGTCGGGCCGGCGTTCCATTCGACCGTGCCGGCCATGGTTTCCGGTACTGAAATACCTATTGCGCCGCTGCCGTCGGCGGGCACGCTGGCGATGCTGACCAACGCCGGCGAAATGCGGCCGCTCGAAGAGCTGGAGAGCGAGATCATCCGCTTCGCGATCTCGCATTATCGCGGCCAGATGTCCGAGGTCGCGCGCCGATTGAAAATCGGCCGCTCGACGCTCTACCGCAAGCTCGACGAGGCCGCCGCCGACGATCCCGCGGCCGGCGGCGCGGAGGATTGAGAGCTGGCGGCAAACCGGAAGATTGTGGCGCGCCGGTGTCACGAGGAAAAGGCTGAAGACATCGGCCGTTCCAGAACCCTTGAACCGTTGCTTGCCGGTGACAGACAAAGGGAAAAGCGCGTGGCAAAAGCGCACAATCCGTTGCAAAGCGGGGTCCTTTGAAGTCAGTTTGTCGTGAGTTGCCCCGCGTGGCGCTGGCTGCATCAGAGGGGCGCATGTATCGTCTGCGTATGAATCGTTGCGTGCAGGCGTGCCAACCAGAGAGATTTGGACCGCATTCAGAAAAGAACCAAACGTTGAGCCCAAACGTTGACTGAATGGCGTTTCAAAACCGATGAGGCCGGCGCTTTAGCGAAAGCTGTACGGACGAAACCGAGAACTGTTCCATGCCGGGGCAGTTTCGCCCAAGGGGTGTGACGATGCGAGACTGTTTGAAGAACCGTGCCGGATTTGACCGCGTGCTGATGGCGGTCGCCGCGACCTTCCTCACGGTGTCCGCGACCTCGGCATTTGCCCAGGCCGATCCGGCCCGCAACAGCGCCGCCGAACTCGCGATCGATGCGGCGATCCCGCGTCCCGAACCGGCCAACGTCCCGCCCCCGACCATCAACGACTTCAAGCTGGACACGTCACGCCAGCGCGGCGACGCGGCGAAGACCACCGAGAAGGCGCCCGACGCCAAGCCGTCCGACGTCGTCACCGCCCCGGCCACCGACACCAACAAGGCGGACACGAGCAAGCAGGACACGGCGACCACCACGACCGCGGCTCCGGCTGCCGCGACCGCAACGCCGGCCGCCGAGCCCGCCAAGGAACCCGTCAAGGCGGCGCCAGCAACGTCGCGCCGGCGGATCAGCCGGTCGCCGACAAGCTGCGCGAGATTGCTGGGCGCGAAATCGGCGCGCTATTTCGACCGCAAGATCGAGCGGACCGCGGTCGAGAAGTTCTACACCGCGCGCGACTTTGCGCCGCTGTGGACGCAGGGCGGCGCGCTGACCGAGGGCGGCAAGGGCGTCATTGCGCGGCTCAAGGATGCCGCCTCCGACGGTTTGAATCCGGCCGACTATCCGGTGCCGGATTTCGCCGCGGCCAGCAATCCCGATGCGCTCGCGGAAGCCGATCTGAAGCTGACCGCCAGCATGCTGGATTACGCGCGCCAGGCGCAGAGCGGCCGGATGCACTGGTCGCAGGTCTCGGCGGACATCCAGTATCCGGAACACCCGATCGATCCCGGCGAAGTGCTGGCCAACGTCACGACCGCCAAGGACGCCTCTGCGGCGCTCGACAGCTACAACCCGCCGCAAAAGCTCTATCGCGAATTGAAGGCGAAGCTCGCCGAACTGCGCGGCCAGGGCGACGGACCGGTGGTTCAGATCGCGGACGGTCCGGCGCTCAAATTCACCCCGGCGCGCGGCAAGAAGCAGCCCGCAGTGGCGATGGAAGATGCGCGCGTGCCGCAGCTGCGCGCCAAGCTCGGCCTCACCGAGAACGCCGACGACACCCATTACGACGCCAAGGTCGCCGCGGCCGTGCGCAAATTCCAGGAAGGCGCCGATCTCAAGCCGACCGGCGTGCTCGACGACAAGACCGTCAAGGCCATCAACAGCCCGAAGCGCGACCGCCAGATCGACACCGTGATCGTCAACATGGAGCGCTGGCGCTGGCTGCCGCGCCAGCTCGGCGCGGCCTCGATCGGCAACGCCTATGTCATTCTCAACATCCCCGACTATACGCTCAAGGTGATGCAGAACGGCGCGCAGGTCTGGACCACCAGGGTGGTCACCGGAAAGCCCGGCATTCACGCCACGCCGCTTTTGACCGAGACGATGAAGTTCATCACGGTCAATCCGACCTGGAACGTGCCGCCGTCGATCATCTACAACGAATATCTGCCGGCGCTACAGCAGGATCCGACCGTGCTGCAGCGCATGGGGCTGAGGCTCGAGCGCGCCCGCGACGGCAGCATCCACATCTCGCAGCCGCCGGGCGAGGCCAATGCGCTCGGCCGCATCCGCTTCAATTTCCCGAACAAGTTCCTGGTGTATCAGCACGATACCCCGGACAAGAATCTGTTCGCCAAGGAAGAGCGCGCCTTCAGCCACGGCTGCATGCGGGTGCAGAATCCGGATCAGTACGCCGCGACGCTGCTCAACATCACGAAGCCGAACGAGCACTACACGCCGGAGAAAATCCGCAGCATGTACGGCCACAGCGAGATCGACCTGAAATTCCCCACGCCGATCCCGGTCAACATCACCTATCAGACCGCGTTCGTGGACGACGCCGGCAAGCTGCAGTTCCGCAAGGACGTCTACGGCCGCGACGCCACCATGATGGCGCTGCTCA
Source organism: uncultured Alphaproteobacteria bacterium (assembly GCA_963825105.1). Lineage (GTDB taxonomy): Bacteria > Pseudomonadota > Alphaproteobacteria > Rhizobiales > Xanthobacteraceae > Bradyrhizobium. Next base: position 16,322 of record CAWGSB010000018.1, on the reverse strand, counting down.
AGAACGGCCGAAGCAGGGATCTGGAAAACGTCGTTGCGCATTCGCAGCCGAGCTACTCGCGTCCGACCGGCAACCTGCCGGCCGGCGTCAGCTTCGCCAGCGACAACAGCGGCTATTCCGGACCGTCGTTCTTCGAACGGCTGTTCGGGCCGCCGACGCCGCCTCCTGCGCCGGTGGGCCGTCGCCCGCAGCCGCGGCGGGTATTCACCCGCTGATATCGGATATTCCGTCAACCGCCCGCGGCGACGAAGCGTTCGTCGCCGCGATTCGTTTGCCGGCAACATGCGCTGTCTTGCAGGCGTCAAATTGATCGTCCCGGTCCAGAGCCATCCGGCGTTGGTGACGGTGATCAATCTCATGCCGACGCTTTCGCCCTGGCTTGACGCCGTGTTCCAGCACCAGTCGAAGGCCTGCATCGGCAAGTTGGTGTGGATACGGCCCCGACCAGTGGGCGCCATCATCGGCCTCGGCATAGAAGGTCGAATAGGTATTGGTGGTCCACAACACGGTGCTGCCTGGCCGGGCTCGAGCCGGCACCAGCCTGGGTGATCTCACCCGCGCATCGGGCTGGGGGCGGCCCGTCATCGGGCAGCCTTAACCACCGGCACAGCGGGCTTGCGTCTGAATTTTCCAATGATATCAAGAGGGCCAATGCGTCAGGAGCCCTGCGCATTAACCATTCTCCACCTGGATTTAACCAGGGCACTTTTTCGCCACACTCGACGGGTTAGGTTAAGGCCGACTTGGGGGGTGGGATCTAAAACTCAATTGACCCACCCAGCGTTAAGACTGCGTTAACCCTCTTTCGCCACACGGGGTAGCGGAAGAGTTCCTCGATCGGTCGTCCTCTGGGTGGGCTCATTCGTGCTGGCTGGTTTCGCACGCCAATTCAATCCATTGTCGTTGTCGAAGGCCGGGTTTCATCTCGGCCTGAGCATCCGTTGTTGCTCCTGGTGGGAGCCGGATCGGTCCACGATGCGACCGCGCTGAACGAAACCCGCACCCTTTCGTTCCACCACACCCATTCCGATGAAGACCTCACCGTCACCTTCAAGCGCGACGGACGTTACGACGAAGAGGCGCTGAAGCAGCTCAATCACTATCTCCGCGACTGGCGCAGCCAGGACCAGACCATGATGGATCGTCACCTGTTCGACATCCTCTGGGAAGTCTACCGCGACGTCGACGGCAAGAAGCCGATCCAGATCATCTCCTCCTACCGCTCCCCCGCCACCAACGCCATGCTCCGCCGCCGCTCTTCGGGGGTGGCGCGCTTCAGCCAGCACATGCTCGGCCACGCCATGGATTTCTACATTCCGGACGTGCCGCTCGAGCAGATCCGCTTCGCCGGGCTTCGCCTGCAGCGCGGCGGCGTCGGCTTCTATCCGACCTCGGGATCGCCTTTCGTCCATCTCGACACCGGCAGCATCCGCCACTGGCCGCGCATGACCCACGACCAGCTGGCCCGCGTCTTCCCTGACGGACGCACCGTGCATGTTCCCTCCGACGGCAAACCGCTGAAGGGCTATGAACTCGCACTCGCCGACATCGAAAAACGCGGCAACGGCGACGATGCTGCGACAGTGAGCAAACCGAGCCTGTTCGCCGCTTTGTTCAAGGGCAAATCGAACGACGACGAGGACGAGGGCGCAAGCGCTGCGGTCGCCAGCGACAAGGCCGCTCCGGCAAGCCTGACGGCATCGGCCGCTCCCGCCAAATCCACCGAGGCCGTGCCGGTGCCGCGCGCAAAGCCGGCAGTCGCCGCGACCATCCAGCTCGCCTCGGCCGACGCGCAGATCGTCCAGTCCGCCAGGGCCAAGCAGGCGCGCCCAGAAGGCCGAAGCAAAACCGCAGACGCCGGCTGACATCATCAATGCCCGCGGCTTCTGGGGCGACGCCCCCGCAACGCCGAAACAGGCTACGCCGGCGCAGGTCGCCGCCATCAGCGCCCGCCAGGCGCTGGCCGCTGCCGACCCGCAGCCGACCGCGAGCGTTTCCGCGCTGCAGGCGCTGGCCTATGCGCCGGCGGCCTCCTCCCCGGTCGACCGCTCCAACATCGTCGCGGCCAGCGCGCCGATCCCGCGCAGCATTCGCCCCGCCTCGGCCCCGCGCAATGCCGGCGGCCGCCACCACGATCGACACGGTCGTCGCCAAGGGACCGCAGGGTCAGGGCAATGTGGTTGCGACATCGACGCGGCTCGCCGCCTCCCGGGGCAACGATATCTGGATGCGGGTGATGATGCTGGCGCCGAGCGCGAGCACGTCGATGAACGCCACCGTGCTGGGCGACGCCGACATGACCGTGATGCGCGCTTATTTCGTCAAGCCGCAGGCCGCGATCGCGATGACGTTTCTCGGACGATCCGCAGATGGGAATGGTCACCGACCGCTTCACCGGATCGGCGACCGCGAAGCTCGCGACGCAGTCCTTCGTGATGCGGACCGCATCGCTGCGCTGAGCGCGTAGCCGAACGCGCAAGCCGCTTCCACAATTTCAGGCGTCGTCCTCGCGAACGCGAGGACCCATAACCCCTGGCCTCTCAATCAAAGCTCGGGGTTAGCCCCAGCGAGTCTCGGCAAACAGCGGTGGTTATGGATCTGGCTCGCGCTCGCGATGCTCGCTTGGCCGGGATGACGAGAGATCGGGTCTGCTACTGCCTCACAGCATGCCCAGCGCCTGCATGTAGGTTTCCAGGATGGTTTCCTGCTCGGCGCGTTCGTTGGCGTCCTGCTTGCGCAGGCGGACGATGGTGCGCAGCGCCTTGACGTCGAAGCCGTTGCCCTTGGCCTCCGCATAGACGTCGCGGATATCGTCGGAGATCGTCTTCTTCTCTTCTTCCAGCCGCTCGATGCGCTCGATGATGGCCTTGAGCTGGTCTTTGGCGAATTTCGTCGCGGGTTCTTCCTTGACGGCGGCAGCAGTGGTGGCCATCGGGTACTCCTGAATGGAACTGAGGTTGAGGCGGAAAGTGGAAGCGCCGCACGCTTTGCCACGCACCGCATCCCGAAATGACCCTCGAGAGTGGCGCGCCTTGCGTCAAGGCAACATCGCGCTCATCCACAGCGCGCCCACAGGAGAAAGCTGACTCGTCGTTCCGAGGTGATGCGCGGATCGAACCAAGGATTGGTCGTAGCCCGGATCGGAGCGAAGCGCAATCCCGGAGCTGCACGGAGCATGAATTGCTTCGGACTTCGCTTCGCTCCATCCGGGCGATGACGGAAAGCGTCAGTGCCCGCTCTGGGCCTTTTTCATCGCCGCGAGCTGCTCGGGACTGGCCGTGCCCTGATAGGTCGACTTCCAGGTCTCGTAGGGCATGCCGTAGACCGCCTCGCGGCTCTCGTCCTTGCTCATGTCAGCGCCCTTGGCGTCGGCCTCCTCCTTGAGCCAGTTGGACAGGCAGTTGCGGCAGAAGCCCGCGAGATTCATCAGATCGATATTCTGGACGTCGGTGCGGGAGCGCAGATGTTCGACCAGGCGCCGGAAGACGGCGGCTTCGAGTTCCGTTCTGGTTTTGTCGTCAATCGTCATGACCGCGCTCTCGCCGTTTGGTGTACCTTATTGATATTAGCTGGGAGTTGTCACAGATTTTGCCATATCGCAGGGCAAACAGGCCCCGACAAGCGGGATTTCGGCTGCCTATGGGCCGAAAATACGGCCGTTGACAGTCCCCGCCGGCCCACGCGAAATCGTCAATGATTTGATATAGCTTCACTGAATGATCCCAACGAATTCCCATCGCCCCAACCGATTCGCTGCACGCCTGACCGCCGGTTTGATGCCGGCGCTGGCGCTCGCCGTGCTGTGCCTGTGGAACAGTTCGGCGGCGGCGGACTTTCGTCTCTGCAACAACACCTCGAGCCGGGTCGGCATTGCGCTCGGCTACAAGGATGCCGAGGGCTGGACCACCGAGGGCTGGTGGAACGTGTCCTCGCGGAGCTTGCGAGACGCTGCTGCGCGGCACGCTGGTCGCACGGTACTATTATATCTATGCGCTCGATTACGACCGCGGCGGCGAGTGGTCGGGACAGGCCTTCATGTGCTCGCGCGACAAGGAATTCACCATCAAGGGCACCGAGAATTGCCTGGCGCGCGGATTTCGACCGCACCGGCTTCTTCGAGGTCGACACCGGCGAGCAGCGCGCCTGGACCGTGCAATTGACCGAGTCCAACGAACAACGCCCGCGCAGCGGGTGCCGGGTATCCCGGGAACGGTCGGCCCCGGTGGCCCCGGAAACCTTCCGGGCATCTCCAATTCGCCGGGCGGGACGGCTCCGGGCGCGTCTGGTCTGCCGCCAGCCGCAGCGCCCGGAACCAAGCCATGAGACGCCTGCGCCGCATCAAGATCCTCGCCACGCTTGGTCCTGCATCTTCCGACAGCGCGATGATCCGCCGCCTGTTCGAGGCCGGCGCCGACGTGTTCCGCATCAATATGAGCCACACCTCGCACGACAAGATGCGCGAGCTGGTCAAGACCATCCGCAATGTCGAGTCCAGCTACGGCCGGCCGATCGGCATCCTGGTCGACCTGCAGGGCCCAAAGCTTCGCCTGGGCTCGTTCGCCGAAGGCTCGATCCAGCTCAAGAACGGCGAGACCTTCGTGCTCGATTCCGACAAGACGCCGGGCGACAACACCCGCGTCCAGCTTCCGCATCCGGAAATTCTCGCAGCGCTGCGGCCGGGTCACGCGCTGCTGCTCGACGACGGCAAGGTGCGCCTGATCGCCGAGGAAACTTCCCCCGAGCGCGCCGTCACCCGCGTCGTGATCGGCGGCAGGATGTCGGACCGCAAGGGCGTCAGCCTGCCCGACACCGACCTGCCGGTATCCGCGATGACGCCGAAGGACCGCGCCGATCTCGAAGCCGCTCTGCTGACGGGGATCGACTGGGTCGCGCTGTCGTTCGTGCAGCGCGCCGAGGACGTCATCGAGGCCAAGAAGATGATCCGCGGCCGCGCCGCCGTGATGGCCAAGATCGAAAAGCCGCAGGCGATCGACCGGCTTCCCGAAATCATCGAAGCCTCCGACGCCCTGATGGTGGCGCGCGGCGATCTCGGCGTCGAACTGCCGCTGGAGCGGGTGCCGGGCCTGCAGAAGCAGATGACGCGGCTGGCGCGGCGCGCCGGCAAGCCGGTGGTGATCGCCACCCAAATGCTGGAATCGATGATCCAGTCCCCGGTGCCGACGCGCGCCGAGGTCTCCGACGTCGCGACCGCGGTCTACGAAGGCGCCGACGCCATCATGCTGTCGGCGGAATCGGCGGCCGGCAAATTTCCGGTCGAGGCGGTCTCGACCATGAACCGCATCGGCGAGGAAGTGGAGCGCGACCCGACCTATCGCGGCGTGCTCAATGCGCAGCGCGCCGAACCGGAGCCGACCGTCGGCGACGCCATCGCCGACGCCGCGCGGCAGATCGCCGAAACGCTCGATCTGTCCGCGATCATCTGCTGGACCAGTTCGGGATCGACCGCGCTGCGGGTCGCGCGCGAGCGGCCGAAGCCGCCGGTGGTGGCGATCACGCCCAACCTCTCGACCGGACGCAAGCTGTCGGCGGTCTGGGGCGTGCATTGCGTGGTCGCCGAAGACGCCCATGACCAGGACGACATGGTCAGCCGCGCCGGCCGCATCGCCTTCCGCGACGGTTTTGCCCGCGCCGGCCAGCGCGTGATCATCGTCGCCGGCGTGCCGCTCGGCATCCCCGGCACCACCAACATGGTGCGCATCGCCTCTGTCGGCTCCGACAGCGACGCGGATATGTGAGGCGCGGCGCTTCCACCGTCATTCCGGGGCGCGTCCGAAACGACGCAAACCCGGAATCCAGAAGTTGCGGCGCGAGATTCCGGGTTCGCGCTGACGCGCGCCCCGGAATGACGAAACATTCAGCCGAGCAGCGTCGCGTCCAGCGTGATCTTGGTGTTCAACACTTTCGACACCGGGCAGCCGGCCTTGGCCATGCCCGCCAGCTCCTCGAACTTCGCCTTGTCGGCGCCGGGGATTTTCGCATTCAAGCGTCAGATGCACGGAAGTGATGGCAAAACCGTCGCCCTGCTTCTCCAGCGTGACGTCGGCCTTGGTCTCCATCTGTTCGGCGATGAGCTTGGCCTCGCCGAGGATCAGCGACAGCGCCATGGTGAAACAGGCGGCGTGCGCCGCGCCGATCAGCTCTTCCGGGTTGGAGCCCGGCTTGCCCTCGAAGCGGCTGGCGAAGCCGTAGGGATAGTCCTTCAGCGCGCCGCTCTTGGTCGAGATCGCGCCCTTGCCGTCCTTGATGCCGCCCTGCCATTTGGCCGATCCGAATGTCGTCGTCATGCGATGCCTCCGTGGGATGCGTTGCAGATGGGTTGCGAGGGGTTCCTAGTCCGCCAATGCGGCGGAATATGTCCGGACGATACCGGCGCATGACATCCAAAGATGAGGCATTACGCGCCGACCAGCGTCTTCGCCGGCAACACCGCCGGCAGCACCGCCTGCACCACGAGGCCGCGGGCGCGGGCGTCCATCACGCCGACGGCGCGCAGCGCGAGCAGCGTCACGGTTTGCACCGCGTCGCGCAGCTTCGCCGGGTCGTCCAGATTGTCGGGCGCGAGCGGCCCGACCAGCGCTTCATGCAGCGCGCCGAGCAGCGCGGTCGCGGCGAGCGCGGTGTCCTGCGCGGGCAGATGCCCGGCGCGGACCGCGGCGTCGATCCGGGCTGCGATCTCGCCGGCGATCTCGCGGCGGCTCGCCAGCCGCGACGCGGTGACGTCGACATCGACCGGCTCGGCCAGGATGCCCCAGGCGAGCTTGCGCTGCGACAGCACATGCACCGCCACCGTGGTGACGGCGGCCGCCAGCGCCGAGGACGGCCCGGGCGCGGCATCCGCCGCGCGGCGGATCGCCGCCAGTTCATCGCGCGAGACGTCCGCGATCAGTTCGGAAATCAGATCCGCCTTGGAGGGGAAATAGCGATAGACGGTGCCGGCGGCGACATTGGCGCGGATCGCGACCGGCGCGATCTGCACCGCGGCCATGCCGCCCTCGGCGGCGGCATCCCGCGCCGCCGCCAGAATGGCGCTGCGCCGCGCCGCGAGGCGTTTTACGACTTGATGGGTCCGCCGATAGACCATGGCGCGTTTCTCGTCCCGGCGCGCGCTTCAAGGCCATATGGGCTCGGCCCGGAAGCACGCGTCTTCAGTGGTTTCTGGCGATTTGACAAAATCGCTTTGAAGAACTGAACAACTATTCAGGCGGGATGACAAGTCGCAAATAGGATGATTCGGAAGGGCGTCAGCGCGCTTCAGGCGCTGGCGGCGGCCATCAGCGACGGCGCCGGCTCGCGCCGCCACCAGGGACCGGCGCGGCGCAAGACGAGGGTTGCGACGATCAGCGTGATGCCGAGCCCGGTTGGCTGCCCCGTGAACGTGAACGTCAGGAACAGCGCAAGCGCGCAGGCCAGTGCCGGAAGTTCATAACGACGGAAGCCGGTTTTGAGCCCGACCCGAACCAGGAAGGCGACGGGGATCGCCAGCACCATCATGTCGTACATGAACAGATAGGGCGTGGTCAGCAAGGTGCCGACGGCGAGGCCGGCGGCCTTCAACGCATAGGGCACGCGGCTGCGCCACATCAGCGCCAGTACCACCGCGACCGACGCGGTCAGCACCCACTGGAACGCCCATGCCAGCTGCTCGGTGCCGCCGAGATAACGCACCAGCGAGAACAGGCTCTGCAGCTTCCACCAGGTGGCCTTGCCCTCGGTGAGGAAGGCCTGCGAGAACATCGGCATCCAGTGGAAGAAGGCCTGCCAGCTCTCGGTGCCGAAGGCGAGCCAGGACGCGAACGCCATCGCGACCGCGACGACGCCGGCGGTGAAGAACACCGTCCACTGCGAGGCCGCGATCAGCACGAGCGGAAACAGCAGGCCGTATTGCGGCTTGTAGCTCAGACAGACCCGAGGCAAATGCCCGCGAGGATCGGCCGCACCGGCATCAGATACAGCGTGCCGCCGATCAGCGCCGCGGTGAGAAAGCCGTTCTGCCCGACCAGCGTATTGTTGAACACCATCGGAAAGCCGATCGCCAGCATCAGGCCGAACGGCCGGCCGACGATCGCGCGCATCATGGCGAGATAGGGCACGAAGCTCGCCGAGACCCAGCCGATGAACGCGACGGAGTAAGGAAACTGCGCCAGCAAGGACGCGACGAACAGGAACGGCGGCGGGTAGTGCCAGGCGAAATAGCCCGGGAAATCCTGACGCAGCAGCGCGAGCTCGACCTGCTTCTGGATGTCCCAATCCTAGGCCTGCGCCGGATGGCCCTCGAGCACCAGCCGCCCGGCGGCCCAGACGTTGACGAAATCGGTCGGGATTCCCAGGCCGTCCGGATCGTAGATCCACCAGTGCGAGAAATACGCCGCCGGGAAATAGACGAGGTTGATGACGCACAGCACGAAGCACACGTTCAACAGCGCGGCCGGTATCGCGCTCTGCTGAGGGAATGATCGTCGGGGCGGGTATCGACGTGGCCATGCAAAATCCTTTGCGCGCCCGCGCCTTGCGGACGCGCGTCCTCCACCAATAGGCCAACAGCCCTTAAGAAATCTTAAGGTTTGGGGGTGGGGCGGCGGGATTTTCGAGCACCGTCATTCCGGGATCGCCGCCCGAATGGGCCGACCTCGAGATGCGGCATCATTGCGCATCGGCAACAGTCCTCGGATGCGCAGACTCGGCATCCGATGCTCCCAGGATGTACGATCCGGGTTCGCTCGTTCACGCGCGCCGCGGAATGACGGGAGCAGTACGTCAATTCCCCGTCTGCAGCTCGCCAAAGCGCTCCCAGGTCTTGCCGTTGAAGCGCATGAACTGCATCTGGTCGACCGGAACGTGATCGGTCGGCGAGGTGTTGACCTTGATGCCGGGCAGCAGCATCGGCAGTTCCAGATTCTTGATCGAATAGGCCTGCTTCAGGATGTTCTCGGTCGAGAGATCGTCGCCGCAGGCCTTCAGCACGGCCTCCAGCGCCATCGCGCTGTTGTAGGAATTGACGTAGTTGGTGTCGTGCAGATCGCCGTCGGGAACGTATTTGGTCATGAATTCCCGCCATCCCTTGACGCCGGCATCGTCCTTCCAGGCGGGGTCGTCGGGATCCTTGACATAGGCGGTGGAGAGAATGCCGATGCCGGCCTCCAGTCCCGCCGGCTGCATGACCGTGGAAATCCACACCGCGACGTTGGACAGGAACGTCATCGGCCGCCAGCCGATCTCGTACGACCTTGCGGATCGATTGCGCGGCGAATTTCGGCGTCGCCGCGATCACGAAAACGTCGGCGCCGGAGGCCTTCAGCTTGACGATCTGGGAGTCGATGGTCGGATCCTGGATTTCGTAGGTCGCAGCCGGTGACGAGCTGGTCGTATTTATCGCCGAGCACGTCCTTCAGCCCCAGCAGATAGTCGCGGCCGAAATCGTCGTTCTGCGAAATGACGGCGAATTTGGCGTTCGGATTTTTCGCCAGCGCATAGCGCGCGTAAAGCCGAGCCTCGTAGCGGAACGGGCCCTGCACGCCCAATGTCGCCTGCGGGTACTGCGCGATGTCGGCGAATTTCGAGGCGCCGGAGCCGATGAACAGTTGCGGGATGTTCTTGCTCTGCAGATATTTGGCGATCGCGGTGTTGTGGGCGGTGCCGATCGAGGAGAAGATCAGCGCGACTTCGTCGCTCTCCACCAGCCGCCGCGTCTGCTCCACCGTTTTCGGCGGCGCGTAGCCGTCATCCAGCGAGATCAGATTGACCTTGCGGCCGTTGATGCCGCCGCGCTCGTTGAGCATCTTGAAATAGCCGACCTCGCCCTTGCCGAGCGCGCCGAACGCCGAGACCGGGCCGCTGTAGGGCATGGTCTGGCCGATCCTGATTTCGGTCGATGTAACCCCGCGCATGTCGGCGGCCATCGAGGCCGCGGGCCACGCCAGCGCGGCAAGCGCCCAGACGACGCCAAATCTCGTGACGAAACGCATCGACACCCCTCCCCTTGATTTGTGGCGCGCTCAAACGGCGGCCGCGGCAGGCGCGGTTCAGCCCGCGCTCTTGCCATCATGGAAACATGCCATGACGGCCGGATGGACGCCAATCATAATCATTATGAAATAGAAGCAAGAACGCAGCCGCAAAAAAACGCGGCGTTGCCGCCGCGTTTTCGAATTCAAGCAGGATAAGCCGCTCACGCCTGCGGCTGCGGCTCCAGCCCGGCATCCGGATCGGGGCGCGGGCGCGGCTTGCCGGCCGGCGGCACCGCCGAGGCGCGCGGCGTGGTCGGCTCCAGCACCGACTCGCGGTTCGGCTTCTTGCCCTTGAGCAGATCCTGAATCTCGTCGCCGGTCAGGGTTTCGTATTCAAGCAGGCCCTTGGCCAGCGCTTCGAGATCGGCGCGCTTCTCGGTCAGGATCCTGGTCGCCTGGTTGTAGCCTTCTTCGACCAGACGCCTGATCTCGCTGTCGATCTTCTGCACGGTCGCCTCGGAAGCGTTCTGCGTGCGCGAGACCGACATGCCCAGGAAAACCTCGTCCTGGTTCTCGCCATAGGACACGGTGCCGAGCTCTTCGGAGAGGCCCCAGCGCGTCACCATCATCCGCGCCAGGCGCGTCGCCTGCTCGATGTCGGACGACGCACCCGAGGTCACCTTCTCGCGGCCGAACACCAGTTCCTCCGCGACGCGTCCGCCCATCATGATGGCAAGGCGCGAGGTCATCTGCTCGAGCGACATCGACAGCTTGTCGCGCTCGGGCAGCTGCATCACCATGCCGAGCGCACGGCCGCGCGGAATGATGGTCGCCTTGTGGATCGGATCGGTCGCGATCACGTTGAGGCCGACGATGGCGTGGCCGCCCTCGTGATAGGCGGTCAGCATCTTCTCTTCCTCGGTCATCACCAGCGACTTGCGCTCGGCGCCCATCATGACCTTGTCTTTGGCTTCCTCGAACTCGGCCTGGGTCACCATGCGCTTGTTGCGGCGCGCGGCGGTCAGCGCGGCCTCGTTGACGAGGTTCATCAGGTCGGCGCCGGAGAAGCCGGGCGTGCCGCGGGCGATGGTCTTGAGGTTGATATCCGGCGCCAAGCGGCACCTTGCGGACGTGAACCTTGAGGATCTGTTCGCGGCCGACGACATCCGGATTCGGCACCACCACCTGGCGGTCGAAGCGGCCCGGGCGCAGCAGCGCCGGATCGAGCACGTCGGGCCGGTTGGTCGCCGCGATCAGGATCACGCCTTCATTGGCCTCGAAGCCGTCCATCTCGACCAGCAACTGGTTCAGCGTCTGCTCGCGCTCGTCATTGCCGCCGCCGAGGCCGGCGCCGCGATGGCGGCCGACCGCGTCGATTTCGTCGATGAAGATGATGCAGGGCGCGTTCTTCTTGGCCTGTTCGAACATGTCCCGGACGCGAGAGGCGCCGACGCCGACGAACATCTCGACGAAGTCCGAGCCCGAGATCGTGAAGAAGGGCACGTTGGCTTCGCCGGCCACCGCGCGCGCGATCAGCGTCTTGCCGGTGCCGGGAGGGCCGACCAGGAGCACGCCGCGCGGAATCCGTCCGCCGAGCCGTTGATATTTGCCGGGGTCGCGCAGGAATTCGACGATCTCCTGCAGGTCCTGCTTGGCCTCATCGACGCCGGCGACGTCCTCGAAGGTCACGCGGCCATGCGCTTCGGTCAGCATCTTGGCGCGCGACTTGCCAAAGCCCATCGCCTTGCCGGCGCCGCCCTGCATCTGCCGCGACAGGAAGATCCACACCCCGATCAGCGCGATGAACGGCAACCAGGAGACCAGCAGCGACACGAACCACGGCACGTTGTCGCCGGGCGGCTTCGCGGTGATCTGAACCTTGCCGTTGTACAGGCGCGAGACCAGCGTCGGGTCGTTCGGCGCATAGGTCTGGAAGCTCGAGCCGTTGGTGAAGGTGCCGTGGATCTCCGGCCCCTGGATGACGACGTCGCGAACGTGGTTCTGATCGACCTCGGTCAACAGCTGCGAGAACGAGATGTCCTGCGAGGACGCGCGCTGACCCGGATTCTGGAAGAGCGTGAACAGTGCCAACAACAGCAAGACAATAATGACCCAGAGGGCGAAATTGCGCAGATTGGCGTTCATTGATCTTCCTTCGTGGTCGCGCGGATCGCGGCCTTATTCCTTGGCTAGTGTCCTCGGGCAGGCACGAGGGAATCCCTCGGTTGACTGCATTACAATCTAGGTGCCGCCCCGGTCGCTGCCAAGGGAACCACATAGGACTATTTAGCCCATCCTAGCGCGATTCCCGTTCAAATAATGGCGGTGAAATCCGGGTGTCTTTCGGGGGTGGTTAAGACTCCCCGAGGGATACGCCATTGTTGCCGGTAACTCGGTCCCGCCCTAGCGTCAGCATCCCCGGCGGCGGCGGGGCGGCGCCGGCTCGACGCGGATCCGGCCGTCGATCAGGCTGACCAGCGCCCCGGCGAGGGTCTGTTTCAGCCTTGGCTGGCTCGGATTTGGCCGGCTCCCCCGGCGTTTTCCGCGACGGTCCGGTCCAATGCCGCCAGCAAGGCTTCGACCTTGCCAAGTTCCGCCGGCCCCTCATGACCGAACCGGTCGATCGCGCGCAGCAAGCAGCCGCAGCCGGATTTCCTCCGGCATCGCCGCGAACGCCTTGCGTCGAAGATCTTGGCATCAAGGATCTTGGCATCGAGCTGGCTCGATCCGGTTGCGGACGACCCGCGATCCCTCAGCGCGAGGTAGCGCTCGGCGCCATCGGCCAGCACTTCCACCGCCGCATTGGCCCGGGCGAGCCGCGAGGCCAGCCGCGCCAGATTGCGCGCATCGCCGCCCTCGGCGGCGAGCGCCGGCATCAGCGCGCGAAGACGCGGACGCGTGAAACTCAAGTCGCGGTTGGTCGGATCGTCGGCGAAGTCGATCTTTGCCTTTTTGAGCGTCGCGATCAGCCGCGATTTCGAAACATCCAGAAACGGGCGCGCCAGACGCACGCCGTCGCGCTCGGACTCCCGCGCCATCGCCGCAAGACCGGCGATGCCGCTGCCGCGCAACAGGCGCATCAACAGCGTCTCGGCCTGATCGTCGCGGGTATGCGCGGTGAGGATATGCGTGGCGCCGCTCTGCCGCGCCGCCTGCGCCAGCAGGCGGTATCGCGCGGCGCGCGCCGCGGCCGGCAATCCGGTTTTCGGTTTGGTGCCGGTCCAGCGCAGCGTGCGATGCGGCAGATCGAGCCTGCGCGCCAGGCGCTTGACCTCGCGCGCCTCGCGCGCGGCCTCGGCGCGCAAGCCGTGATCGACGGTGACGGCGATCAGGCGCGGACCGCGCGCCAAAGCGCGGCGCCAGCGCGCCGCAAGCCACATCAGCGCGATTGAATCGGGGCCGCCGGACACCGCGAGAACGATCGCGGGCGCGGCCTTCCAGTCCGCGAACAGACGTTTCGCGTCGCTTGCCGAGATCGGGGAATGGTCGTCGTCGGCCATGACTCATTGCAAGACCGCTCGCGCTCCCGGGTCAAGCCCGAGGAGCATGCTTACGGCGGACCGTGCGAGGTTCTGTTGTTTTCGACGCGCTTTCTGACGCGAACCGGATCCACCTCGCTATCCAGTGCGGGGCAGGCTTCCGCGAAAACGCCCTAGCACTTAATCCGCTTTTGCTCGCGGTCGACGGCCGCTTTGACGCCGCTCGAGGCGCGCGGATATTTCCGCGTCACCTCGCCAAGCGCGGCGCAGGCGGCTTCCTTCTCCTTCAGCGCCGCCAGCGATTGTCCGAGCCGCAGCAAGGCGTCCGGGGCCTTCGCCGATTTATCGAATTTGGTGGTCACCGCGAGGAAGGCTTCCGCGGCGTCGCGATATTGCTGGCGCTGGAAGAAAGCTCTCGCCGAGCCAGTATTGCGAATCCGCCATCAAGGGATCGCTGGGGTATTTCTGCGCGAAGTTGCGCATGGTCTCTTCGGCCAGCGCATAGTCCTTGCGCTGCATGTAGCCGATGCCGAGATCGAACTCGTCCTTCGGGGTTGCCGACGGCGGCAGGGTGGTCAGCGCGGCGCTCGCGCTGGGACCGCGGGCGGCGGCGGCGGCACTGCGGCCGGCGGATTGCGCGCACCGCCGGTGTTGGCCAGATCGAGCGGTTCGCCCGCTCCGCGTCCGCCGGGAGCGCCGACCGGCGCTTCGGCCGGAATCGGGAGCTGACCGCCGCCGAGCGCGTGCGGCGCGCCCGGGGCATTCGGAGTCTGGCTGGGATCGAAGGCATCGCCACGGCGCCGGCCTTGCGGCCTCGGCGGCGCTCCCTGCGGTTCCTGGACGATCGGCGCCGGCGCGGCAATCTGCGGCTCGTAGCCCGGCTGGGCCTGTGGCTGCCGATAGGCCGGACCGGGCTGCACCGGGGGCGCCGCGGCGACGTTGGGCTGGGCGACGGCGGGCGGTGCGCCGGGGGCGGCCTGCGCGCCGCCCTGAAGCACCCTCAGGCGCTCTTCGAGCTGCCGGTTGCGGTATTGCAGCTCCTCGTTCTGGCCGGTGAGCTGCCGCAACTGATTCTCGAGCTGCTGAATGCGCATTTCCGGGTCGACGTCGCCGGATTGCGCGAAGCGCCTGTGACGCCAGCGCCAGCATCGCGGCGATCGCCGCGGCGCGGGTAGTTCCATGAAATCTGGATGACATTTTGGCCTGACGACGGCGTGACATCGAAAGCGGAACACATTGAGAGATGGAGTACGCCAAAAATGTGACTGAAACAAACGCGTAGCCGAAGTAAGGCCGCCCAAAACAAAACCGGCGCCCGAAGGCGCCGGCGACAAACTTGCGAAAGCGAACGCCTTAGGAGCTGGCGTTCAGGACCGTGACCGCACGGCGGTTCTGCGACCAGCACGAGATGTCATTGCAGACCGCGACCGGGCGTTCCTTGCCGTAGGAGATCGTCCGCATCCGGTTCGGATCGATGCCGCGCGAGGCGAGGAAGGTGCGAACCGACTGGGCACGCCGCGCACCCAGCGCGATGTTGTATTCGCGGGTGCCGCGCTCGTCGGCATGGCCTTCGATGGTGAAGGAATAGCGGTTGTAGCTCTGCAGCCACTGCGCCTGCTTCTCCAGGGTCGCGATCGCCTGCGGCGTCAGATCGGTCTGGTCGCTCTCGAAGAAGACGCGATCGCCGACATTGACCACGAAATCCTGCTGGCTGCCCGGGGTCGCCGCACTTGCCATCGCGCCGTCGGCGCCGAGGTTCTTGTTGGCGCAGGCGCCCATCGACAGCGCCACCGCGAGCACCGCGGCCAGCTTCAATCCCTGGAGGATACGCATCTGGTGTTTCATTCCGGAGCCTCCACGCTCACGTTTTTCGACTGTCATCCGGTCTACAGGGCGATGGTTAAGCGAACGTTCCGTCAACCTTGATGGGGTGTTGCCAGACCCGATCAAATGCCGACAAACGGCGAAAAGCAACCGCGATAGTTAATGGGTTGTAAATGTGGCGCGACGGTGAAGGCAAGCGCGATACGGCACCGCATGGCCCCTTTTTCGGGCCGGTCCGAACGGCGTTTGCGCACCGGTTCGGCAGAACGGGCACCCTTACCGGCGCCAGAGCGTCCCGGGCCAGATCCGCAGGACTGCTGCGGAACGATCGAGGCAGGCTCGAACGCGGAGACCACGGCATCCGGCGGAGAATTGCGCTCGCCGGCGCTGGAACAGCATCCGCCGTTCGAAAGCACTCGAGCGCATAATGGGAAAACGGGCCAAGACCTTTTCCCGCACGGTCCGGAAATTGGACGCCATCAATGCCACCTTTGTCAATGCGTTCGGAAACGGGCGCGGTTCGGCGATGGTCTCGTGCAGAAAGACCCGGCGATAAAACGCCTGGTGCTCGGGACGAACGAGCGCGAGCCCGGTATCGGCATTGAAATACTCGCATGCCAGATAGGCCAGCCGCACCGTCACATAGGGAAGCTCCGGAAACCGCTGGGCTTTTTCGGGGTCTGCGACAAAACGAGCCGGATCGATGAAAACTTCGCCTTGATCCAGGCGAGGGTGAAGAACATCGCCGAACAATTCGGTTGCATAGGACATCCGCCATTCTGACGTCAGGACGTGGAGGCGGATAGAACTGCAGAGTTCTCCGTCAACATAGATTCCGAACGTCCAGGCATTGGGCGCATCGTCATAACGATCGCTGACGCGCTGAGACTCTGACCGCAAGATTAATCCGCCATCCAGATAGGCTCTGTAACGCATTAAAAAAATACGATCTTTCTCCTCAGGAGTTTCGATGGGTCGGTAATCGACGCGATCAAACAGCCCTGATCCGCGCACAACGAGCGAAGTGCGCGGTTCGGCTCCGGACTTCATCTGA
>CAWGSB010000017.1:0-216479 GCA_963825105.1 uncultured Alphaproteobacteria bacterium | reverse complement strand
GGATCCCGAGCAACGCACTAGAAGAAGCTTCGTGCTTGAACAAGGTCGATGACTTCCATGATCTGCACCGCGGACTTCCATGATTTGAGCGCGATGAGGGGATTTGATTAGTCGACATAGTTTGCGATGGCGATTGATTGCCTGTTCATAACCGGCCCAGGTATCATTCGCATGCTGGCGAAGGCATCAGCGAGATAACCTCCATTTCATAACACTCGATTGCGGCGGCGGTGGACCGGTCGGCTCCGGAAATCCGGTCTCTCGGTCGTCCATAAATAGATCAGGGCTACTTGTTCAACAATAGGAGATTTCAATGAACCAAATCGACCGTTCACGACTCAGGGTCGCAATCGAACTGCCGGATCCTGATCCAGTCGCCCAACGAGACTACATTCGCCGGTCTCGACGAGGTGGCCTCTGCACTGGATCAACTGGTCCAAGAAGATCCGGGCCTCTACGGTTCGATGAATAGCGAGGCGATACGGTATTTTCAGATCGTGACAACGACTGCCGCATCGAGCGGCCGATTGTTTCTCTTTCACCTTGATGAAATGGCTTGCGTCGCGTGCCTTTTGGCGGAATGCGGTTTCTATCGTTTTGCCACCGAAAAAGGAATCTACGAGATCGCATCGCCCACCATCGAATACTCTGCGGTAAGACGATCCGCTCTGGCGCTATTGGACACCATGGACGACACGGGAGCGTGGCGCCCTGAATTCCTCCTAACCTGCGTCGAAGCCGCCGACTTAGAGGCAACCGATCTCGATCTTGATGAGGTGGACGGGCGATATGATGCGGCCGTTCGAACTGCACAATGTGGCGATTTGGCAAAACTGAACTGACCGGAGAAGGTCGCCGAGATCATCAGGTTGACGCGCGTTCGGTAGCGCCATTGGAGACGAAGACTGGGTTGGCTGCCCCATGTCGGGCTCCGCTAACCCGTGACTGAGTCACTATTCGGTGGCCGATGATCCATGACAAAGAAAACTTAAAATGTACATGCGACCGAAACCCGGCCAAAGACCCGCACCAGAGTGGAAAGATCCGATCTGCCTGACGGAGTTCGTAAAGCTCGAACTGCCCCCGCGCAAAATGCTCCTGCATCCGATCCTGCCCGAGAAGGGGTTAGCAATGCTCTTCGCGGGACGAGGAATTGGCAAGACGCACGTCGCACTCGGCATTGCTCATGCCGTGAGCTGCGGAGGAACATTCCTGAGATGGGAGGCACGAAAGCCCCAATCGGTCTTGTATGTCGATGGCGAGATGCCGCAGCAGGCCCTCCAAGAGCGCATCAAGGCGTTACAGGCGGGAAGCATCGAGAGGCCCGAAGCCGGAGCCTTCAGGTTCCTCTGCATGGATGCGCAGGAGCTTGGCCAGACGATCAATCTGGCGGATGCGAAGCATCAGACGAAGTTGAACGGGTTCTTGAATGATGCGTCCTTCCTCGTGTTGGACAACATGTCGACCCTGATGAACGGCGGCCCGGAAAACGATGCGGAGTCGTGGGACTTCCATGCAGGCGTGGCTCCTCCAGCTACGTCGAAGGGGCGTTACGGTCTTGATCGTCCACCATGCCAGCCGTGGCGGGAACGCGCGTGGCACATCGAAACGCGAGGACGTTTTGGACACCGTGATCCAGCTCAAGCATCCCAGCGATTACAGCCCGGCTGACGGCGCTCGGTTCGAGGTACATCTGACAAAGGCTCGCGGTATCTTCGGACAGGATGCGGAGCCTTTTGAGGCTAAGCTCGTCATGGACCGAACTGGAAAAGCCGTTTGGACGTACACCGATCTGGGGAAGGACAATAATGAGGAGATGGAGCAGATCCTCACGCTCGCGGAGGCCGGGAAATCCGTCCGGGAGATCGCTTCACAGATCGACAAGCCCAAAACAGTGGTTCATCGCATACTTCAGAAGGCGAAGCAGGCGCAAGCAGCCGAAGCGGGCGTTAGGCCGAACTAGCCGTTGCTGTCCCGCTGTCCCACATCCTAGCGATTGGGACAGCGGGACAGACATCGAAAGCCGGCAAGCTGAGCAATACCCGACTGTCCGCCGAGTGAGGGAGCACACGTCTCAGCATTGACTTGCCTGCTATTGCAGCGCCCGCCAAACAGTCGCTTCCCCACCCTCGTAGTCGCGCGCCAACTCCGCCATCGTCTCGCCGGCAGTGTAGCGCTCGGCGATGCGCCTGCGCTGGCTGGGATCGAGTGCGGAGGGCCGACCGAACTTCGTGCCCTTCCGCTTCGCCCGCTGGATTCCTTCTTCACAGCGCTTGCGGATCAAGCTGCGCTCGAACTCGGCAATGCCGCCCATGATCGTCATCACCAATCGGCCGACGTCGGTCGTGGTATCGCACCAGCTCTCACCGAGCGAAACAAAGCCGCAGCCCTTCTCCTGCAGACTTCGTGCAGGATATTCTGCAGATCGCGGCTCGAGCGTGCGAGGCGGTCCAACTTGAACGACGTTCACCACGTCACCGTGCTTGAGGGCCTTCATCAGTTCGGCGAACTCGGGCCGCCCATTGGTCGACTTGCCCGAGAGCCTTCTCGCTGAAGATCCGCTCGCAGCCGGCGGCTTTCAGTGCCTCGACCTGGGCCGCGTAGTCCTGGCTGTTCGAACTGACCCTGGCGTAACCAAATTTCATCGAAGTGCCCCATTTTGAAAGTTGAGTTTCGGAATCTAAAAGCTGCGCTGGCACAAGGGCAATCGAAATCTTCCACAAACTACACTTTTTGAAAGTTGGCGAGTAAAGAATGAAGCTCGCAGACCTATGATCGGCTCGCCGTCAGTCTCTGCGGTGGCAGGCCCCGCTTTAATAGAAACCGTCACGCGTGGGTCAGAGCGGGCCGCCTGTGCGTTGAGTTTGCTCCCATGCCCAGAGAGCAGCGAATGCCGGAGAGGTGGCGGTATTCCATCGTCGTTGCTGTCGGTTTTTTGCGTTTTACAGGTTTTGAGCCAACTCGACCGGCACCCCGTAATAGTCGGCTCCGGCCGATCTGAACCTCTTAGAAAGCTCACCCGCCTGGCCGAAAGCCTTCACTGTATCCTCGGCCGAGAGTGCCACGGTCGTAGTTATGTCTGACAGGCTTCCGCCAGCTGCTGCGGCAAGTACAGCCGAAACTAGGGTACGCTCATCGGGTGCCTCGGCTATTATCAGCCAATCGTACCGTCCCAGCGTGAGGTACCAACCGATTAGACGACCGCCGGCGGCGGCGAGCATCTCGGCGATCGCTTCGGAACGGTTTTCCGGCTTCGCCGTCATTGCGCGGATCGCCGTCGCAGTATAGCGCCCTTGCGAAATGTAGATCGTCATATTGCTCTCCCGTCCAACGTGCTTCGGGCCCCTCGCTCATCGTGACAGACCAACGCAGTCATAGCAATTCGGATACCTCTGCAGCCGATCGGCGTAGAAACTCAGCCACTGCTGATCGCTCGCGTCGAGACGCCGAACGGCACTGCCTGTGTGACGCGATCCATTTACAGAGCTGCCGACATGTACCCGCGGTTGGGCGCCGACGGCGGGGTGGGAGACCCCACCCCCGGGTTGTCGGGATCGAATTGCGGTCTGGAACTCCAGTACCGGTTATTGCCCCACATTATCGTGGCGCGTTTTGACCATTGGCCTCGCTGCCAACGATCCTGCCATTCGTCGAAATGGACATACGGTGACCGTGGCCAGTGTTTGGCTTTGCGACCGCGCGCCAAAAAATGGTCGACGGTCAGGTGCGTTGATCCTGACCGGGATCGTCACCGCCTCGAATGACCACGCAGGGGAGAGTTTGTTGTAATTTCGTCCGATGATTTGTGCCAGGTCGCGATGCCGATGAAACCGGCATACCCGATAACGTTGACCAGTACCTCCATCCACGGGGGCAAAAACATCATTTCGCACCTCCCGCCAATTCCCTTCCATCCCATTACACGTAAGGCACAGCTAGAGCGCGTAACTTTTTATCTCGGGTGATGTCACGAAGTCACGGCAGGCCTGGGCGCGGCCGCCGTTGTGTATTGCCAGTTGGGCCTGCAATTCTTTGCCGATCGGCCCGCGGCCCTGCGCGAAATGCGCAGAGTTCTTGACGCCGAAGGAAGACTCGCACTGATGGTGTGGCGGGGGATACACGAAAGTCCCGGTTTTGCTGACGCTGGCGGGATGCATTGGAGCGACACGTTGGTCAAGCAGCGGCAACTATTATGCGCGCGCCATTTGGGTTGTCTAATTCCGATGAATTGGCAGCCCTCGTTCGTGCTGCCGGTTTTCAGGGCATTGAAATTCAAGAGAGGGGGTGGGACGGTTCGCTTTCCTTCGGTCGAGGGGTTTGTGTTCAGTAACCGGCCATAAGATCAACGCAAGCGGCTCTTGAACGAAACATCGCATGCGCAGCAGCTCTGCGCTCCATTCCGAAATCATCAGACTGAAATTCCAATTTACCGACATCGTTCTACGGTAATCTCCAGATAAAATTCTGACACACCGAACTGGCGGCCGACCGAATCTATAATATGAACCTGCCAACGAGGCTTTCCAATAGGCGAGCTTTGTCGGCAGTGGCATCAGGGCTGATGCGAACAGTGACGACGCTCTGTCCGTTTTTCGATGCGTGAATGACGAATGTCATGGCACCCTACATTAGCGCAGACCGCGATATAGCCGTGATGCGCGTACCGACGCGTCGTCTCAATGTAGAACTCGCTCCAGCCGACGAAGATAGTGGACAAGCGCCACGCCCGAAATTCGATATGGAACCGCTCCCAGAGAACATCGATCGCTTCCTTGCGGATCACGCGCCATTGATCGTTGCCGGCTTCTTCCAGGGTGGCGATCATGAGGCTGTCATACCGGGGGTTTCGGAGAGTATCGGAGGCGAACACGGTCCACGCGGCCACGATTCCCCGTTTGAGATCGTCGGCCATTGTCAGCGGGTCGCCCGTATAGAGCCGGGCGATATCCGGAATCAGCTCCGTCAGGCCGTTTCGGCCGGCCAGATCGATTGCCGTAGTCTGGACCGCAAAATCCGTATCGGATAAAGCGGCCCGAATTATCCCCGCACGCGCCGTCGTGTCGATTTCACACATGGCTTCCAGGGCGGACAGTCTGACTTCCGGGGCGGGATCGGATAGGTACCGTTGCAAGCGTTCGACGGCGCGGGGATCGGTAGTTGTTCCCAAACCCTCGGCGATATTCTGCTTTTCCCAAGGGGTGGGTTGTGGAAGGGCTTGGTCGACTGCGGCCAAAGCGACGGCGCCCCGTATCACCAGTATCGCCTTGCCTGCCGCTGCCAGGATATTTTCTCTGGAATCGGAGCGAAAGATACTTTCCACCAACGGCGCCGCGTTGTCGCACGGTTTTCGGCCGATCGCCTCCAGCGCCAGCGCGAGCAACTTTTCATCGCCGAATCGCCCGATATTTTGACCGATGACCGCCGTACCTTTGGCGCCGAAGGCTTCCAGCGCGGTCAGGACATTGGCGACAACCCGATCGTCGCTGTCGTTTACTCCGACGGCAAGCATTTCAAACGCGGCGGTATCGGCCGTACGGCCCAACCCGGCATACGCCAGCATTCGATATTCCGGGTCGGGATCGCTTGATTCTTTGTGGAATAATGGGCGTCCTTCGCTCCGACCGCCGCGGGCGAGGGCATATAGGGCGCCATAGAGGACCTTGCGGTTGCTTGCGGTCAGGCCGATTTGGGCCATCTGCCCGGCCTGGGACCACCCTTTCGACCGCCATAATGCCAAAAGAGCCTGATAGACAACAAGGGAATCGGCGTCGTTTAAAAAGCCGGCCAACTTTCCGGCTTGGCTGGAATCGGCCAATCGACCGATCGCCTCGATGGCTACGGAACGGGCCGGAAGACCGGGGCGGGCCAACGCCAGCAAGGTGTCGACGAAGCTGGAATCGCCGCATAATCCGGCGGCGAAGTATTTTGACTCGGCGACAACCTCGACGGAGTCATACAGATACGTTCGCAGTCCGGCGCGGTAAATGTCCCCGCCTATGCGTCCGATGGCCAGCGCCGCTCTGGCTCGAATGCCCGGTTCCGAATCCGCCAATAATTCATCGATGAGAAGGGAATTATCCCCGGTACGGGAGTCTTCGATATAGGCGATGCGAAACTTCTTGTCCTGGAGCACATACTTCCGCTGCAGGTTGCTGCAGGAACAGATAAGAACGATTATCACCAGTAGAATCGCGGCTATCAGCCACTGATTCGAGCGACCATCCGTACTGATCATCAAGCCTCTTTCCCCATGAGTTTATGGCCTTAATTAAGGGGCCGATCCTCATGGTATCAAGCAGATTATTTCGACGCGCGACGGGCAAAACCGGGCCGGTCAGCGCGGGAGCGCATTTTGGCGGTATTTAAAGATGCCCGGTTGTCAATAAACGCTTGACAAGAAAAGGGGAAACGGTATATTAAATTTGATGTAAAGGGCTTATGTCTCAACACCTTACTCGTTGAGTCGATCAGCGTGATCTGTACCAACCGATTAGGAGGAAACAAAATGCGCAACAAGGTTTCCGTTGTATTTCTTTGCGTCATTTTGATCTTCGCCTTTTTGTCGACGAGTGTTTTCGCCCGCGACGATCACCGGACGTATTACAAACTGAATCGTGGTCCCAAGTACATGATTCCGGATGAACGTTCCAACGGGATGAAGAGAGTCGAACAAAATGACGATGCATCACTGGCGCTTCTCGGCAAGCTCCCGACGCAATCGCCAGGCGTGGCGTGCGGCTTGACCACCTATGATTACCAGCATAATGGCACCATGGGTCGTCAGATTGAAACGTTCCCCGGCGTACGATTTGTCCATTTTGCGTGGATGGCCATGAACACGTACACGTTCCCCGGCGACCGGGCCATCAAATATCAGTGTTACAACGCCAACGACGACGTCCTGGATTATACCCAGGATTTGGGCGGCAAATGGGTGCTGACAGACTATTCGGGATATACGTCGGCCGCCGCGATGCCCGATGGCCGGGCGATTGTCGGCTTCCACAGCGACTATGACGGCAACGACACCTATCTTTCGATGGCCGCTACCGACGCCCTTCCGGGCTGGGCCATTTTCACAAGCGAAGTGGCTCGTCCGAATCCGGCGGCGCCCTGGTACAAGACAGGTGAGGAAGTCATCTGGCCGATCATGGCTCGTCACAATGCCGGCGGCAATGTCACCCAGGATGTGTTGTACATGCTGTCGCACGAAAACGCATCGGACGAGGACATGATTCTTTACCGCAAAGTCGGTGAAGGCGGTTTTGATGCTGGCACGAAGATCGAAACCATTACCGACTTGTCCTATACCATCGTGGCCGACCCCAATGCCAACAACGTGTATATCGTGTATACCGATGATCGTGTTGGCATGGATGAAGGCGACGGCGGGCAGGATAACCTGGATGTGTGGTATAAAAAGTCCACCGACCAGGGGGTGACCTGGGGTTCGGCCATCGATGTGTCGAACTATACGGGCGACTCCCTGTGGCGCGCCTATGATGACCTTTCGGCGGTGATCTCCCCCGACGGCAATCTCCATATCATCTGGCCGGCGCGTCAATTGAACGACTCCACCAGCTATGAAAACGCCAAATGCCGTTTGGTGCATTGGTCCACCGATATTCCCCAAGCCCGTATTCTTTCGGAAGCCCGTTACGACATGGAAGAACGGTGCGATCCGGGCGGCTGGAACATGTATATCGCCAAGCCGTCGATTTCCTGGTGCGACAGTCGTTTGTACGCGCTGTGGACGCAATTCGGTCATGGACGCGAACCCGGCGCGCTGGGCGACTGCTCGCAGGGAGGGTTCGCCAACGGCGAACTGTTCCTGGCCGTATCCAACGACAACGGCTTTACCTGGGACCTGCCCGCGAACCTGACTCAATCGCGGACGCCCCGGTGCGACAGCGCCGAATGCGACAGCGACCATTGGTCGTCGATGACCAGCTACGGCATGGTGTATGACGGCGCCCCCGATACCCTGGATATCCAGTACATCAACGACAAGGACGCCGGCGGTCTGCCGCAGGGCGAAGGGAGCTGGTGTCTCAATCCCGTCATGCACCTGAGAATCCCCTGCCGCGATATCATCCCGACCCCGCAGGTGTCGTTGGTGCCGAACCGGTTTACGGATCCGACGCAAACCGCGCCGGGGGTCCAGAAGGACACGACTCTGACCGTGATCAACATCGGCAACGCCACCCTGACCGGTCAATTCTCCGTTGTGTATGCCAACGACGGAGAGCCGACCTGGTTGGCGATCGACAATGCCCAAACGGCGGATGTGTCGGTACCCTCGGGTACGGGCAACACGGCCGACTTTTCGGTCCAGCTCAACCTCGGTGGCGTTCTAAACACCCAACCAACCGGTTGGGACGCCTACATTATTCTGACATCGAACGCGCCGACGACGCCCGATACGGTCAAGGTGCACCTGACCGTGGGCAACATCAACATGCCGGAATTCGCCATTCTCAACACCACCTGCAAGATGCTCAAGGCGTGGAACACCGGCCGTTCCGGCGATCATAACGGCACCTACTCCATGATCATCCCCGGCGATTGCGATACGGTGGATACGTATCCGGATCAACGGTATCTGTACGACGGTTCGCCGTTGCTGTCCTGGAAGAAGGGCGGGACCGAAAAGACCGGTTATACGTCGGTTTTTGACCAGTTGTTTACGGAAGCACAAACGTGGCGTCCGCAAACGGGCCTGACCCTTTCCAATTTTACTGGCTACGACAAACTCACCTATACCGTATCCTCGGCCGACTCGATCTTCGGTTGCGACGTGGAAGTTTGGGTTCCGAAGGACGGCAGCCGCTGTTACTTCGTCCAGAAACTCAAATATTACCTCTGGGGAACCACGCCGGCGCAGAACGATATCTACGTCGGATACTTCATGGATTGGGATGTTCCGTCCGACTCCAACGTGAATAACGGTTCCGGTTATCTGGAGACGCCGTACCCGACCGTCTGGCAATCCGGCGCCGAGTACCAAGCCGATAACCTTCCCTGCGCTATCGACGAAAGCAACCGTCGCGGCGGTCTGGCTTTGTTCAAGACAACCATCGCCGGTGGTTCGACGTTCTATGGCGCCTGGACCAAAGAGAACTTGCCTAGCCAGCAGGGAACCGGCTTCAAGTCCGGCTTCCTCTACGACAACATGTCGGTTGCGGGTATGAATCTGTATTCCGGGACCCCGCAATACATCGACTTGCACACGGGTGTCACGTTTGACAAACTCAATATGACTCCCGGAACCAAGTACGAGTACGTCTTTGCCTTGGTCACGACTAACCAGGGCGAGGCCGATTATAATGCTCAGGTGGCCTCGGCGAAGACTTGGTACGACGGATTGCAGACCTGCTGCAACAAGGCTGGCGACGCCAACAACGACAACAAGCTCAACTCGGGCGACGCCGTGTATATCATCAGCTACATTTTCCGCGGCGGTCCGGTTCCGTCTTGTTTGGCCGAAGCGAATGCCAACGGCGACTTGACATCTCAGGGCGCCAACAAGATCAACTCTGGTGATGCCGTGTACATCATCAGTTACATCTTCCGTGGCGGCCCGGCTCCTGTTTGCGGAGTGGGTCTCTAAACGCTGATCGGGTCCATCCGACAGTGATTCGGAAGTGAAAGACGATGCCGTGCCGGCGCTTTGCCGGCACGGCATCTTTTTTCCCCCGAACGGGGCCGTCTCCGGCGCTATCTTGTGACTTCCTCGGCAAGCGATAAATATCCCGGCCGATCGCGTGGGCTTTGACTTATGCCGGGAATTTCCCTATATTGGCGCTCCCCGCCGCCGGTGCATGGCGACAGGAACAGAGTAGAGGGTATGGAACAGAGACTGATACGGAATTTTTCCATTATCGCCCATATCGACCACGGCAAATCGACCCTGGCCGATCGGCTGCTGGAGATGACCCATGCCCTGCAAGCCCGTTTCCTGACGGAACAAACATTGGATGATATGGACCTGGAGCGGGAACGGGGGATCACCATCAAGTCCCACGCCATCCGATTCGAGTATCTGGCCGATGACGGCAATATCTATGAATTGAACCTGATCGATACTCCCGGCCACGTGGATTTCACCTATGAAGTCTCACGGGCGCTGTCGGCCTGTGAGGGCGCCCTGCTGGTGGTGGACGCCACTCAGGGAGTGGAGGCCCAGACCGTTTCCAATCTCTACCTGGCCATGGAAAACGACCTGCAGATCGTCCCGGTCATCAACAAAATCGACCTCCCTGCGGCCCGGCCCGAGGACGTGGCTAAAGAGATCATCGACCTGCTGGGGTGCACCCGCGAGGAAATCGTGGTCTGCAGCGCCAAGATGGGGATCGGCATCCACGACCTTCTCGAGGCGATCATCGCCCGTATCCCCGCTCCGACGGGCCGTCCCGAGGCTCCGCTTCGGGCGATGTTGTTTGATTCGATTTATGACCCCTACAAGGGCACGGCCGGGTATATCCGGGTCGTGGACGGTTGCATCCGCCAGGGTATGAACATCCACTTCTTTTCCCTGGGAAAGCAGTTCCAGGTCGATGAGGTCGGATACCGGCGGCTCAAATACTTCCCGACCGAACAACTCACTACGGGAGAGGTCGGCTACTTTTTCGCCGGCATCAAGCAGGTTTCCGATACTAAAGTAGGCGACACCGTCACCGATGCCGCCGATCCTGCCCGGACCCCCCTGCCGGGATTCGTCGAAGTCAAGCCGATGGTCTTCGCTGGGTTATACCCCGCAGTGGCCGAGAATTACACCCAAATGCGGGAGGCGCTGGAGAAACTCCAGCTCAATGACTCCTCGCTCAAGTTCGTGCCCGAAACATCGGCCGCGCTGGGCTTCGGGTTCCGCTGCGGTTTTCTGGGTTTGCTGCACATGGAGATCATCACCGAGCGGTTGAGCCGGGAATACGACCAGAATATCATCAACACCGTCCCCAACGTGGAATACCACGTGCGGACGATCGAAGGCGCCCTGGTGACGGTCGACTCCCCGGCGGAGTTGCCCGAGGCGGGGGAGATCGAAGAAATTCAGGAGCCGTATGTCGACAGTCAGATTTTCGCCCCGGCCGAGTATATCGGCAATGTCATGAAACTGGCCACGGAACGACGAGGGGAGTACAAGAATACGGAATATCTCAGTCCGACCAGGGCCACGTTGACGTTTTCGTTTCCGTTGTCGGAAGTCATCTTCGATTTCCATGACCGGCTCAAATCGGCCACGCGGGGGTACGCCTCGTTCGACTATTCCGTGCCGTATTACCGGCCGTCGGACCTGGTCAAGCTGGATATCATGGTCAATGGCGATCCGGTCGACGCGCTCTCGGTAATTATCCACCGCGAACGGGCTTACCGCTACGGTTTGGCCTTGTGCGACAAACTGCAGAAGCTGATTCCCCGGCAGATGTTCGAGGTGATCATCCAGGCCGCGATCGGCTCGCGCATCATCTCCCGCGCGACCGTCCGTCCCTGCGGAAGAATGTCACCGCCAAGTGTTACGGCGGCGACATCACCCGCAAACGGAAACTGCTGGAAAAGCAGAAAGAGGGAAAGAAGCGGATGAAGCAGATCGGCACGGTGGAGATTCCGCAGGAAGCCTTCCTGGCCGCCCTCCAGATCGAACGCACCTGACGCATTCCGGCGGCAAGCATTTACTGCAACCCCCGGCCCATCCCAATCGTACCCTATTGGACATGACTGATCGAGCGGGAAGCGAACTTGACAGCGGACTGCCGGCGAGGTATATATCGTGAACATCCCAGGCGAGGAGGTTCGATGAAGACATATCTCAAATTCATAGTACTGATTCTGCTGTGTGCCGCCGGGGGAGCGGTCATGGCCCAAACGGAGGCGACGGTCACGGGGGATAGCGCGATGTCTCTGGGCGTTCCCATTGATGCGCCGGTCGCGGCCCCGACGACTGCGACATCGGCCGATACCGCCCGGTCGATCTATCCCATCACCCCGGAACGACGGGCGCTGGTGAACCAGTATTCCACCCTGCGGCTGGTCTGGGAGGTCGTGGCCGAGGTATTCGGCTGGATCGTGATGCTGGTCGTCGCTTTCACCGGGCTGTCGGCGTTATTATGGAAACTGGCCTCGCGCATCACCCGGCGGCGGGCGATACATTTCATCGTCTATCTGTTTCTGTTCTTTCTGCTGGTCGGGATTATTTCCTTCCCCATCACCTATTACCAAAACTTTGTCATCGAACACCAGTTTGGCTTTTCGAACCAGACTTTCGGGCAATGGTTGGGCGACCAGCTCAAGGAATTCCCGGTCATGCTGATTGCCATGACTATCATGTTCGGGTTTTTCTATTTCCTCATCCGCCGCTACCCGCGCCGCTGGTGGCTCTGGTTTTCGGCCGGATCCGTGCCGTTCGTCGTGGCGGTGCTGGTCATCGTCCCGGTCGTGGTTTCGCCAATGTTCAACGATTTCCAGCCGCTGAAGGACAAGCAACTGGAAACGCAGATTCTGAACCTGGCCTCCAGGGCGGGAATCGAAGGCTCCCGCGTCTTCGAAGTGGACGCCTCGCGGCAATCGACGCACCTCAACGCTTATGTCACCGGACTGTTCGGCACCAAGCGAATCGTTCTCTACGATACGATCATCAAGGCGTTCACCGCGGATGAACTTCTGTTCGTCATGGGGCACGAGATGGGGCATTATGTCAAGCATCATATCTGGATCATCGTCGGCATGATCGTAGTTCTCATCCTCATATCGACCTGGCTCATGGCCCTTATCCTGCCGAAGGTGATCGCCCGGTACGGCCGTCGTCTGGGATTTGCCGAGATGGGATCATATGCGTCGTTGCCGTTGGTGTTGCTGGCGTTCG
The DNA here is from genome assembly GCA_963825105.1 of uncultured Alphaproteobacteria bacterium. GTDB lineage: Bacteria > Pseudomonadota > Alphaproteobacteria > Rhizobiales > Xanthobacteraceae > Bradyrhizobium. The sequence continues at coordinate 203,620 of CAWGSB010000017.1, read as the reverse complement.
GCTTGGTCATGTTTATCGTCCAGCCGGCCACGAACGGTTTGTCGCGCTACTTCGAGGATCAGTGCGACATCTACGGCATGAAGATGACCGGATACAACAGCACGGCGGCGGCGACGGCGTTTGAAAAGATGGCCGCCTATAATCTTTCCAATCCGAATCCCAGCCCGCTGGTGGAATTCTGGTTCTATGACCATCCGGCCTTGCAAAAGCGGATCGACCGGGTCAATAGTCTGGTCGGGCAATGACCGGGCGGCCGAACCATTGATATGATTGCAGTGATTAACGGATAGGTTGAGTGAGTAAGCCGGCCCTCGCGGCCGGCTTTTTATTGCTCTATTGCTTCTCAATAGGGGATAGAGTGTCCCGGCTCAGGTTTTTCCTGAGCGTCGAATCCACAGGAAAGCCGAACTTCGCGGCCAGAGCGGCGTTGCGGCCGGAGGCTTCCATGTCCCCGATCATATAATACAGGCTCGCCAGACGACGGAAGACCGGCCCCTGGTCGTCGACGTCCCCCACCACGGTCTCCAAAAGAATGATCGCCGTATCGGCGCGGCCATTGAGAGCATAAATCTCTCCCAATCTGTCCCACACCGCCCCGCTGCCGGAATCATACGCCGCCATCCGGCGGCAGGCGTCGGCGGCCCGTACATAATCGCCCGAGGCCGCATACATATCGGCCAGTTCCTTCAACGTCACCATTTCGTGGTTGCCGCCGTTAACCGCCTGTTCGTACAGGCTGGAAAGCGTCTCCCGTTGCTGAAGCGACAACGAAGCATACCCTCGGGCGAAATCGATTCCCCGCGTGATTCGCAGGATTTGGCGATTGATGGGATCGAGATCGGTGGACACGAGACGGCTGTAGATGGGGGACATCAGGGTTCGGCTGTTGACATGGACGCCGCCCATCAGGTGTCCCATTTCGTGCAGAAGGACATACGGGGCAAACATATTCTGATCGCTGGTGCCCTGGTACAGACGGATAATCGTGCCGGCCAACGGCACCGTGACGCCGTCGGTGCGCACCGTGACTGTTTTCGCCGGACGGGCCGAAAGGGTGAAGCCGATAAGAACATCGGCACTATCGCGACTCACGCTGTCGATCATCATCTCGGTCATCCGAAACAGATCGGATTCATCGGGATGACGCCATAGGCGATACCCGACTATTTCCAGGTGGACGCCGAGGATGGCGGTGATATTGCTATCGGCCGGCTCGATCACCTCCCGAGCCTTCCGTTCCCAGTTGGTCTGCCGGGCGAAATTCTGATCGGCTACGATGATTGCCCTTACCGTCCGAATGCCCTGATCGACAGCTTCGGCGTCCACGGCAAAGCAAACCAGCAAGGTCGCCAATATGGATCCGAGACAAAAGGCGCGTTGTCGCCACATTCTCATATCACTCACCATTTCCATCCATTATACCGTCGCCGGAGGTTTTTTGATGCCGTTTGCACCGGCGGGTAATATATTCCCGGCATGCTTTCCTCGCTGGACATAACCCGTATTCTGGCGGAATCATCCGCTCACCTCGAAGGAGGCACGCTTGCCGCCATCGAATACTACCGTAAGGAACGCGCCCTGCAGCTTTATGTCAAACGGGAAAAGCGTTTTTGCCTGACGATGTCGTTTCATCCCGGACGAAATGGCCTTCTTTATTCTCCCGGCCGGCCGGTCGCGTCTGGAAACCACCGAGAAGCCGCGTCCCTTCGCCGAGAGATCGGTCGAGGGAACGCTGGAAGCTCTCCGGCAGTATCCCAACGACCGGATGGTCGAGATTGCGATAAATTCGGAAAGCGGGCGCGGGTATTTGATATTTGAAATCATCGGCCCCAACGGCAACGTCTGGGTTCTGGATGAGAAAAAACGAATTACGGCCTCTTTGCGAGATAAGGCCTTCACTCCCGGACAGCCATACCAACCGGCCTCTTTGCCCGACAAGCTCGATCCGTTTACGGTCAGCATCGCCGACATAAAACGATTGTTCGACGCCGCTCCCGACGGCAACCCGGCGCGTCTGTTGGAAAAGGGGCTGTACGGCCTGAATTACGAATTGGCTCGGTCGTTGGTGGGCGACGTCGCCACGGCAAGCGAATTGACCGCTCCCGATGAACTATCACGAATACATCATGGTTTAGCCGCACTGGCATTCGCCTATAGGGCGGACAAGAATCCAATCTATGTCTATCGAATCAAGGGGAAAGCGGTCTATTTCCCGGTCAAGCTGGCCGAGATGGAACCGGAAGGGAAATTCGCGACCCTTTCCGAAGCTCAATGGGAGACGATTGATTCGATCAAAGAAACGGTCGAGACGGAAGACCTTCAGGAAGCGACGCTCAAGGGAATCGACAATCGTCTGAAACGTGTCAAACGGCTGCTCGTGAATTTGGACGCCGATATTGCCCAGGCCGCCGATTATGAACGATACCGGCAAAACGCCGACCTTCTGAAAATCCATCTGGCCGATCTTAGGCGCGGGATGGCTTCGATAGACGTCGATGACCTCTACAACGAAGGAACGACGGTCAACATTCCGTTGGATCCCGCCCTGAACGGGACCGAAAATATCGAGCAATACTCGCGGCGATACCGCAAGGGGAAAGAGGGACTGGCCCTGCTGGAGCGACGACGGGATAACACCCGGCAAGAGATGGAGTCGATGGAAGAGGCCCGGAATCTGTTCGAACGGAATTTCGAAGAGGCTTCCCATCGGTACCCGGAGCTTTTGCCCAAGGGGGCTGCGCCTGCGGTCGCCTCCGCGGCGATTCGACAACCCTACCGCGAATATCAGACCTCAACAGGGCTGACCGTGTTTGTCGGCAAAACCGGCGGCGACAACGACCGCACGACCTTTGAGTATGCCCGGCCGTACGACCTTTGGTTTCATGCTTCGCAATGCCCCGGTTCGCACGTGGTGATGAGATTCCCGAACAAGTCGTTCGAGCCTTCCAAGCGGGAAATCGAGGAAGTGGCGGCCATCACGGCCTTCTTCAGCAAGGCTCGCGGCGCGGCCAAGGTGCCGGTCAGCTACACGTTCAAGAAATATGTCCGCAAACCGCGCAACGGCAAGCCCGGCTTGGTGCTGATCGAGCACGAAAAGACGATCATGGTCGTTCCCACGGAACCGGCCAAAAGAACCGGCCCGGCCGAAGCCGACGATTGACCGTCGTAACCGCCGACCGGACAGTAAAATAGCCGACGTGATGGGATGCCCTGGCTACGTGATCATTTTTCCCTTGCTTTTGCGGACGACGGTCGTATATTGCAGGGCTTTTGGATGGCCGCGACGATTTGCCCATCCGGATACAACCAGTCTGGGACGATTGACAGAGGATAGCGTTATGGCTCACAAAAAAGGTGTCGGTTCTTCACGCAACGGCCGCGACAGCGATGGGCCGCGGCGCGGCATAAAGGTGTACGGCGGTCAGCCGGTGCTGGCCGGGACGATTATCGTCCGGCAGTGCGGGACCAAGTTTTTGCCGGGTGAAAACATAGGCGTCGGGCGCGATTACACGCTATACGCCAAGATCACCGGCGTGGTGAAATTCGAGCGGGTCGGCAAAGACCGCAAGAAAGTCTCGATCCTCGAATAGCCGTTACACCGCCGACGATCACGACAAGCATAAGCCCCTTTTGAGGGGCTTTTTTGTTGGGGAAAATTCTGCCTGAGACGAAGCGTTAGTCTCACCGGATGATACAATACGAAATATCAGGGAAACCGGTCATCGGTCATTCCACACATGCATCCAATAGGCTACGCGCCTTTAAGAACGGCCCGTTTTCCCGCTTGCTCAGAGCGAATACTTGCCGAATTCCAGCGGGTCGATGCGGCGCAGCCGGTCGGCCAGTGACTCCTGCGACGGCGGTTGATCGCCCGATGGAGGAGGCGCCGAAGGCCGCTCTTCCTCATCGTCCTGGTCGCGAAGATCCTCACGCGGAATCACGAACAGACTTTCCTCGGCAAACAGAGGACTTTTGGTCTTCAGGGCCAGGGCGATGGAATCGGACGGCCGGGCATCGATTTCCACGACGCGGCCGTCCAGCGCAATATACAGCCGGGCGAAAAAGGTCTGCTCCTTCAGTTCGGTGATCTCCACCCGCGCCAGCCGGCCCCCCATCGCCTCGATAGTGTTCTTCAGCAGATCGTGCGTGAGCGGACGGGCGGCCGTGACCCCTTTCACTTCCATGGCGATCGCCGAGGCTTCGTTGACCCCGATCCAGATCGGCAGGAGTTTATCGGTCTGGATGGAGCCCAGGACCACCACCGGCATGTTGTTGACGATATCCACTGCCAGGAAGTCGATATGGGCTTCGATCATTCCCATCTAGCTTTCTTTCTTCACGACCTGAAGCTTTATCCCGGCGACCACGTCTTTGGTTAGCTTGATATGGATGGTATACAGACCCAGCGCCTTGATCGGTTCTTCCAGCAGAATCAACCGGCGGTCGATCTTATGCCCGGTCAGCTCGATCAGTTCGGCGATGTTATGATTGGTCACCGAGCCGAACACTTTGTCCTCCTCGCCGGTCATGACTTCGGCCGTGAGGCTCAGTTTCTCCAGGTCATCCCGTAGCTTTTCGGCTTCCTTCCGCTGTTTCTTGTCCCGCAGGTCTTTCTGCATCTTCAGGTGATCCACGGAGCGGAGATTCCCTTTGGAGGCCGGGATGGCCAGGTTCCGGGGAATCAGGAAGTTCCGGGCATAGCCGGATTTGACCTCGATGGTCTGCCCGCAGGCGCCCAGAGTGTCGATATCTTCCGTCAGTATGACTTTCATGTTTCGTTATCCTTTCCTTCTCAGCCCAGCGTATGCGCCCGGACCCGGCGAAAATCGAAGTAGCTGTCGAACAGCCCGACCAGCGCCATGATAATCAGTCCGGGGATTTGCATCAGCAACAGGCCCACATAAAAAACGATCTTGACAAAACGGGGCATCTGCAGCCGCCGCAGCAGGTGCTCCATCAGCGCCAAACCGCAGACGGCATACGCCAGAGCCAGAATCAACAACACATTATCCACGACCGCCAGCCCGGGTCCGTGCATCGTCAGACGAATCGCCAGAATTAGTCCCAGCAGATAGACCAGCCACTCCGGCATCTTCCAGTAGGCAAACGGCCCGAAACCCGGGAAGTATCTGTCCCGGCGGGTATAGTACAAGTCAACCACCGCAAACCCGATAAACAGCTGGCCCAGCCCGGATAGAATCATGATGCCCGGCAGAAGCCGCTTGACCAGGGCAATCCCGCCGGTCACCTTGTCCAGCACGTCGGTGGCCGTCTCGGCGTTATACCCCTGAGTCTTCATGTTCGTGTCCAGCATGGTGGTCAACATTTTTCCCAAACCGTTCATCATTTCATTCAGCACCGCGGAGCCCTGCCAGTAAAACAACAACACGGCCGCGGCTGTCACTACGGCTCCCGCCAAATACGAGAGGATGGCGACACGACCGGCGCGCATCAACAATCCCAGCGCCACCGGCCCGATCACGGCCTTCAACCACATCGGCAGGAACAAAGGCATCGGCGCGGGGCCGATCGCCGGCAATGCCCCCAGCGCCAGACCGACTACCGCGGCTCCCAGCACCAACCACAGCCGTCCTTCGATGGCCGCCATGATCAGTGTGATCGCCAACGCGACTTCCAGCAGGTAACCGGCCACGGGCAGGGCCATCCACAGCGGCATGGTCGCGCCCAGAATCGCGCCCAACGGAGCATAAAAGCCGTTCGGCTTCACGCCGTTCTCAAAGCCTATTTGAACGTCTCGGCCGTGAACGGCAGGATCGCCAGATGGCGCGCCCGCTTGATCGCCGTAGTCAGCATGCGCTGATGATGGGCGCAGCTTCCCGACACCCGGCGGGGAATGATTTTCCCGCGCTCGGTGACAAAACGTTTCAACAGGCGGTCATCCCGGTAGTCGATCGCCTCGACTTTATTTTCACAGAACCGGCAATGCCGCCGCTTTCTTTTTTCCAGCATATCTTACACCTCGCAATACGTTTTCCGTCGCCGGACAGATTCTATCCGGCCGCGGCGTTATTCCTCATCCGGTTCCCAGGCCGGTTCCGGGCCACCGTAGCCTTCGCCGCGATCATAATGACGACGCGGGCCGCCCTGCATTCCCCAACGGCCGAGCCGTTCGTCGCGGGGCGGAAATTCCTGAAACTGGCAAGTCAAAAACCGCAAGAAGGCTTCGTTGATCCGCAGATTGGACTCCAACTCACGGATGATTTCACCGGTACCTTCAAAAACCAGGCTGACATAGTACCCCTGGGTCAGCTTGCGGATCTCATAGGCCAGTCGACGCATCCCGATCCGGTTGTCGGCAACGATCTTGCCGCCATGCCGTTCGACCAGGTCCTTGGCGTTCTTGATTTCCGCTTCCAGAGCGGCTTCATCTAACTGGGAATTGAGCACTAACGTGCAGTCATAGACAGGCATTCGTACACCTCCCTTCGGGCAGTGGTTGACCCCGGAGGTTAATCCTCCGGAGTAGGGTTGGCGCTGTTTGCCACACGAATCGCGGCATCGAGACGATCGGCTATGACCAAATCCATTGCCTCTACCGCCTGCGATATCATGTGCTTGACGATTTCTTCTTCTTCCGAACGGAACCGGCCCAGGACAAAGTCGATGACGCGTTGTTCTCCCGCCGAGGAGTCTTCCGGCAACGGCCCGATTCCGGCCCGCAACCGGGGAAAATCCTCGGCGCCGAGTTCGGCGATGATCGATTCCAGTCCATGGTGGCCGCCGGCGGAGCCGCGCAGGCGAATCCGCAGCGTTCCCAACGGAAGATTGAAATCATCGGTTATGACAAAGAGCTCCGATGGTGCGGCCCCGAACATCCGCATCGCTTCCGCCACCGCTATTCCCGACCGGTTGACGAAAGTCAGCGGCTTGATCAGATGAATGTCCTGGCCACCGATTGTCGCCGTGATATATTCGAACCACACCGATCGGCCGGGCCGGGCCGAAACCATCTTCTTGCCGAGACGGTCCACGATGTCGAAGCCGAGGTTATGCCGGGTATGTTGATACTCGGCCGGGTGGTTCCCCAACCCGCAGATGATCTTCACCACGGTGTAACCTCAACGCAATCAAACCGTCACGCGGCCCCTCAATTTACCCGCCGCCGTCGGAATGTCAAGGTCATTTTTCATTCGGGGCCGGCAGGAAGGGGGAGACGGGGGCCCGTAGAGCCGGTATCGGCAATTGCCGGGCGGTCGCCTGACCTCTTGTTTTGTCGTTATGGAAGACCTTTGTCCCGGCAGAGTGGGAGGGATGCTCCGCTCGATCGACGATCGCCATTATAGGAGCAAGCGAAAAGCCGGAATACCACGGAACCATATGAATGGCAATGCGATAACCGAAATCTGCCTGATTCGGATGAAACAATGCTTCCATTTTGTCAACATTTTCCTTATTTTCGGTTGACTGATTTCGTCAGTGGAGGGCTATCAATGAGAAGGATAATCTTCGTTCTTGTCGGCCTTATCATATTGCCGGCAGGTGCGGTTCAATCCCAGGAAACGACGCCAAAGCTTCAGATCGAAGTCGATCCACGGATGGAGTTGTTGGCAGCCCTTGAGGGGGTCAGCGGTTATGGCGCCCGTTATGGCCTGATCACCCGCATGGATTTTCCGTACCGGAAAGAGGTCATCGATCATTTTCGACCCTTTGCCGATCATCCCGCGGTACACTTATTCGACAGCCTGAGCGCGATCGGGTTCGCGTTTGATGCCCCGGTTGAGGCGATGCTGTACTTCACCCCTCCGCCGGAGTTGAAACCGATTGGCCGGCCCGATGACGTCCTCCTCTTGCGGGTCGGCGGACAGGAGGCGTTGGATCGGTTTATGGTCCTTCTGCGGGATTTTGCCCGGGAAACCGATTTCGAGACATTTTACAGGAATCATGCCGCCGTGTACGACAGCATGGTCGCCCGGGTTCGGACGACAATCAGCGGCGAGGAGTACATAAAGGATTTGGAGGAGTATTTCGGCGCCCGGCAGCGCAGTTATCATATCATTCTGGCGCCGCTGTTCCATTCGGGGGGATTCGGCGTGCGTTCGGCTCGCCCCGACGGCGGGTTGGACATCTTCTTTGTCGGCGGTCCCATGGGAAGCGAAAGCGGTCTGCCCTACTTCGGCGGGCGGGAAGATTTCTGGTATTTGACCATGCATGAATTCGGCCACTCATTCGTGAACCCCGTCACCGCGCGCTATCGCGATACGATAGAGCATTATATCGGGCTATACGAACCGATCAAAGAGCAGATGACTCGTCAGGCATATGGGACATGGGAAAGCTGCGTCGACGAACATATCGATCGGGCGGTCACGGCGCGGTTGTTCTTCCGGAGGGGCGGCCCGGAGGCGCGCGACCGTTCCCTGGCCGATGACCGGAACAACGGATTCATCTACGTTGACCTTCTGGCCGCCAAACTGGAGGAATACGAATCACAGCGGGATCGATATAAAACCTTTGCGGATTTCTATCCCGAATTGTTGACGGTTTTCGACAGCTTGATGCAGGTCGATATCGTCAAGGAATTCGGGCTCGATAAATTCCGCGGCAACATCAACGCCGTCTTTATGTCCGGAGGGGCCAAGGTCCTGATTATTCCCACCGCCGAGGCGGACACTATCGCGCAACGAAAGATTCACGCCTATGTCGCCGGGGTCCGGGATATGTTTTATGGCGACAGCCCCATTCTTCCCGACAGCGAAGCGCTGGTCCAGGATCTGAGCGACAAGGTGATTATCGTCTATGGGACGGTAGGGGGGAATCGATGGTTGGCCCGGCATGCCGAACTTTTGCCGTTTACCATATGCGGCGACACGATCGTGGCCGACAGCGTGTATGCCGGAGACAACCTGCGGTTTATTTCATGCTGGCGTAATCCGGCCAACCCGGCGAAGGGGGTCGTGATTTACACCGCCACCAGGGCGGCATATGTGAACGATATCAATTCCGTCTTCCATGGTCCCACCGACTATGTGGTGGCGCGGGGTTCGGACGTATTTGTCTCCGGCAGCTACCAAAAGGACGGCGAAAACTGGGCGTTTCAATCGAGATGAACGGAGATTCGACACCCCGGCCGACATGAACCCGCATCAAGGCTAACCATTCCTTGGCAAGGATGCCAACGGAGACTAGCTCCTGCATTTCTCTCCGAAGGAGGATAAGACATTCCTTACTGCCCCCGGACCGGAAGTCGGCTCGGCAGGAATGAAAGAATCTGTTCGCGTTTCGCCCGCACGCCCTGTTTGGTCCTTTCGAGTAACCCCATTTCTTCAATCAGTATACCGAGGTCGCGGACGATGATCGAAGGCGATCAGTACTCGCATAGTCGCCGGCGACACGCGGACTGATCGACGGGGATCTCTTTCAACGGGCACTGGCTCATCGCGGTCCGACAAATCGAGCACCAAATGCTTCCTACGGATGTCTGACTTCTTTTCTCGTGTCCTCTGAATCGCTCGTGCACATAGTTTTCCCAGGTGACGCTCCACACATAGGTCTCGTATTTTCCGCAACTTGCTCCTTCGATCTGGTCGACAAAACCCCTGATAGCATAGGAAATGAACGGGACTACGTCCCCGCCGGATTGGCTGGCCCGCTCTAATTGGCGGTAGTACTCCTGACGGGTTTCATTATAGAAATTGCTTAAGACGTGCGCCGCCGGGGTCGGTACTCCGGCGGTTAAGAAGAATTCGGAATTCCACCAGTCTCGCCGTTCGTCCATTGCCGTCGCCGAATGGATGTATCCACGCCAAATAAATATGGGCCACAATCGCCTTAAGGAGCCCATAGGCGATTTCGAGACCTTGCGGGGCAATAAAATCATCATTTAACCAACGACACAGCCGCTCCAGAAGGAAACGACAATCCTCGTGCGGCGCGCCGCGGTAGTTGCCGACGGTCACCGGGTAGTTTCTGATTCGACCGGGCAGCACATCTTCTTTCACTTCGAGACCATCCAGTACCATTCGATTGTATTCCAGAATCATATCCGGACTGAGAGCCAAAACCCCGGACTCATGCAATATGGCATGACCGATGAAGTTACAAGCTTTAATGATGTTTTCGATCTCGATCCGCAGATATTCCTTTGAAGCAGGAAGCTCCAATTCCCCCGCGACAGCTTTCTGAGCTTCCTCTAAGGAAAGAGTATTGCCTTCAATAGCCGTAGTCGCCAACGCCCCCTTAGCCAGGAAAAGCAGATGTAGTTTCTCAGCCACTCGTGGCTTCAGAGGGACCCCGGCAATATGGTCGCATTTTGATTGGGCTTCTCCCAGCGCCATCCAAAGGAGCGGGTCGAATTGTCTCGTATCAAGACGAAACGTCAACCAGGGATGGCTTTTCTCGTACTCTCGCATATAAATTTCCTTCAAAATGTTATAACAAATTTATTGTCTATTTGACTATGTCCTAATTGATTATACGACAAATTCAACGATAAATTTATATCAATTTTTATTTATTTTTATCAATTTTTTGCATGAAAAATTGTCTAATTACCCTACTCCCGTAACAACCGATGCGACAGCAAGTTGGCGGAATCGCACGAGGGCAAAGACAGAAGTCGCCATTCTTGCCTTTCTGGAGAAGTCCCGGTCTGACGAACTCCTTTTGAACAAATCCCTTTCCTCCCGTATATTATAACAAGGACATCGACCGGGACGACTATGCTGAAACTGACGCCTTATCTTCGTATCGGGGGGAATCTGCTGGCCCCGTACCTCGATGGCATCGATAACTTTGTCGCCTGCCAATCCGACAGTTCCTGGAAAGAACCGGATCCTCTGCGGCTCAAACCGTCCGAAACCTACCTGCGCAATGCCCTCACGGTCGGCATCCTGAACCTTCTTCATCGACGAGCGTTTTTGGCCGCCGACCGGCGGGTGATCGTGCTTCCCGCTTGCCTCAAGGATTACGGTGACTGGGATTGTGTCGCCGCCGAAGGAAAAACCCCGTGGGAATGCGACCGATGCCATCCCGGCTGCACGATCAATGAGACGATCGAGAGATTCGCCGATGAGCGGACGACCGTGTTGATCGAGCCGGAAGATCTGACCGCCACGCTGGCCGAAATCAAAGGCAAGGATGGTGCAATTGGGGTGGCCGGCGTGGCTTGTGTGCTTACGTTGCTGTCGGGATTCGACCGGACGATCAAACTTCACTTGCCCACCCAGGGAGTATTTCTCAATTACAGCAGCTGCGCCCATCATTGGGCCGATCCGGCTTATAATACCGATTATAGTTTGGGGCGACTGGCCTGGGTGTTGGGGAAGGATATTCGTAATCCGGAACATTCAGGCGACGGCCGTGGGGTGACGTACTCTTTGGAGCGGTCGCACTTCTCGCCCGATGATTTCTATCAACGGCTCGATTACCTGGCTTCGGTCTTTGTCACCGATTACCTGCCGTTTTTCCGGCAGGCCAATCCCAAGGCCGATTTGTATGCTTTATCCCGCGACATCCTGAAAACCATCATCCCCGACCTGATCACCCGCGAGAACGCCTGACCAACTCGTCGGGAAACCGATATCTCGAAATTGGCGTTAGTCGCCCCCATGAAAGACCATGTCCACGATAGGACGCCGCACGTGGAAACCACTTGATCGCGAGGGTGCGCGATATATAAAGCATATACAAACAAAACGTAAAGGCTTTACATGTTTGCAATTACTTGCATGGCGTAAAACAGCAACAAAGCCACTCTGGTTCAATGGATTGGGATGGCAATGCTGATCCGCTCAGGTTCGTGATCGTTTTCAGGCGGGGCGGTTCCGGGCGACGAACTCGCTCGGTTATCGTTGCGCACTGAGCAGAATCGCCCGGCCTGCCGTCATGATTATTGCCGAAGGGGGATGGAGCTTGGCGACATTTCAATGAATTTCGATCCCCCCCCACCAAAAAATAAAAAAATGTGATTGCCTTATTCCGCTTTCGTACTATAATTTGAGTGTAACAAGGAGGGAGATATGACCAGAAAGCTGCTCGTGGCCGTGGTGCTTCTGGTCGGCCTGCTTTGTCTGCAATGTTCCAAATCAACTGAGCCGCCCAAACCATCACCTAACCCGCCGGCCGATCCGGCAGTAGTCCAAAAACAACTGGTGGCCTCATCCAACCGTTTCGGATTGAACTTGTTCGCCGCCCTGACCGCCCAGGAGGATCCGAACAAAAACGTCTTCATCTCGCCGTTGTCCGTTTCCTATGCTCTGGCCATGACCTACAACGGGGCCGCCGGCCTGACCGCCGAACAGATGGCCTCCGTGCTCGGTTTCGAAGGGCTGTCACTTGCGGACATGAACAAAAACTTCCATGATCTGACCGACTATTTGACCACGCTCGATCAATTCACCACCTTCGAAATCGCCAACTCCATCTGGTGCGGCCAGAATATCCCGGTCAGGGAAGCCTTTATTGACCTCAACCGCATCTGGTTCGACGCCGAAGTGAATACGATCGATTTCAGCGCCTTGTATGCCGCCGACACGATCAACCACTGGGTGGCGGCGGCCACGCACGACAAGATCACCACCATCGTCAATCCTCCGCTCGACCCGGCCACGGTCATGATTTTGGTCAACGCCATCTATTTCAAGGGCGATTGGACCCATCCCTTCGATACCGCCCGCACCTTCAACGGACGGTTCACATGCGGCGACGGCTCCACGATCACGACTCCGATGATGGACAAGGATACGATGTTCTCCTGTTTCACCAACGACCTGTTCGACGCGATCGACCTGCCTTACGGCAAACACGGGTATTCCATGACTATCCTGTTGCCCCAGCAGAACGTGACGGTCGATCAGGTGATTGCGCAGATGACGCCGGAAAATTGGGCCGCCTGGATAGCCGGATTCACGGAGTTTAAATTCGATTTCGCCATGCCGAAGCTGAAGGTGGAATACGATGCCTCCCTCAAGAAAGTTCTCATTGCTTTGGGCATGCCCAATCCTTTCAGCGATGAGGCCGATTTTTCAAATATGATCGAGGGCGGCGGCGTGCTCATCGACGACGTGCTACACAAAACGTTCCTCAAGGTGGATGAGAAGGGGACCGAGGCGGCGGGGGCGACAGCCGTGATCATCATGCCCACCGGCATGATGGGCATGCGTGTCAACCGGCCGTATGTGATGGTCATCCGGGAGAAGGAATCCAGGACGATCGTGTTTATCGGCCGGATTGCCGCGCCGGAGTGGGGGGGGGTAAAGCCTTCCTCTATTTCTTTCTCGCTTTTTTTGGTGCCTAATTGTTCTATCGCGTTTGAACGCCAGGCCCCTCCCGCCAGGGAGGGGCATAGTCGTTTCGTGAGTCATGCATAAACTACTTTCCGAACAACGCCGCATACATTTTGAGTCTGATGTCCCTTCGAGCCGCTGTTTACCACAAGCTGGAAATCGGTGAACTTTTGCGGGATGTAGCTGTCCACGCTGAACGTCGAATCGGCCGCATTCGCCGGAGTAATCGACATGGCCCATAGCACGACGGCCACAATGGCCCCCGCCGGAAATAGATAATTTTTCATCGAATAACCTCTCTTGCTTGGTAATACCATAGCAAAAGTTTCCTTTTTTGTCAAGCGCCTTGATCCGCCATTTCCCATTTCCCTCATGAGTCACCGCCCCGCCCCTCGGGCGCTATCTCACCTCTCCGCCCCCATCGCCGGCTCCCAAAAAGCCTCCCAAGGTGATTGCCATTGCGACGCAAAATTGTGTATATTATGTCCCCTATGGTGACGTCCCTGTTCATGGGACGGCTGGAAGATAACGACAAGGATTTGGAAGAACATATGAACGACGAAAGCAAACCGCAGGAAACAGAACAACCGCTCAATCAGGTCATAGCCGCCCGCATGGCCAAGCTGGAACAGCTCAAAGCGATGGGAATCAATCCCTTCCCGTACCGGTTCCAGCGCGATTCCAATACCCGGCAGGCGCTCGAAAATTTCGACCAATTGGTCGAAAAACAGGCCGTCCTGACTATGGCCGGTCGAATCATGACTGTCCGGGTGATGGGCAAAGCCGCCTTCTTCCATTTCCAGGATGAATTTGGCCCTCTGCAGGGGTATGTCAAGAAGGATATCATCGGCGAACAGTTGTGGACATTGTTCGGTCTGCTCGATATCGGCGATATTGTCGGCCTGACCGGGACGCTGTTCACCACCCGCACCGGCGAGAAGACGCTCAATGTCTCCCGGTTCGAGCTGTTGACCAAGTCGTTGCATCCGTTGCCCGAAAAATACCATGGCCTGACCGACAAAGAAGCCCGCTATCGTCAACGGTACGCCGACCTGATCGTCAATCCCGAAGTCCGCGAGACGTTCAAGCTTCGGTCGAAGATCATCTCGGCCATCCGGGAGTTTTTGAACCGCGAAGGATTCATGGAGGTGGAGACGCCGATTCTTCAGCCGCTGTACGGCGGCGGCTCGGCCGAACCGTTTACCACCAAGCACAACAAGCTCGACATGAATCTGTATCTGCGCATCGCCGATGAGCTATATCTCAAACGGCTGATAGTCGGCGGATTCGACAAGGTTTGGGAGTTTTGCAAGGATTTCCGCAACGAGGGGATGGACCGGCTGCATAACCCGGAATTCTCCATGATCGAGCTGTACCAGGCCTATGCCGACTACACGGACATCATGGCCATGTTCGAAAACCTCCTGCGGAGCGTGGTCACGGCCGTGTTCGGGAAAACCGACATCGTCTACGAAGGCAACCGGATCGATTTCGGGCCGCCGTTCAAACGGATATCGATGCTCGAAGCCATCATTGCCCACGGCGGGCCGGACCTGTCCGATTTCGACTATGACCGCGCGGTCAAACTGGCCAAGGACGACGGTATCGACACGACCGGCCTCATGATCCACGGCAAGGTGGTGGAGGCGTTCTTCGAAAAGTATGCCGAGCCGCAGCTGATCAGCCCGACGTTCATCATCGACTTTCCCCGGGATGTCTCGCCGTTGGCCAAGGTGCATCGCGTCAATCCCAAACTGGTGGAACGATTCGAGGTCTTCATCGGGGGGATGGAATGCGGCAACGCCTTTTCCGAATTGAACGACCCGATCGACCAGAAACAACGGTTTCTGGATCAGGGGAAAGTCGCCGAGGCCGGCGATGTCGAGGCGCACAGGCTGGACGAGGATTTCATCATGGCCCTGTCGTACGGCATGCCGCCGACCGGCGGCCTGGGGTTCGGCATCGACCGGCTGGTGATGCTTCTGACCGATTCGCATTCGATCCGGGACGTGATCTTCTTCCCGCAGATGCGCCCCGAGGTTATAGGTGGTTCTACCATAGGTACCGTCTGGAATGCCGCCGATAAGTCGGACAATACCGAAAAGAAAAAATAGGGGTGATTCCTGAGGTTATGGGGGTATGGTTAAGTTCGTCAGCGGCTCTAGAGATACACAAGTATAATGTAGTAGGGGCGCGGTTTCCGCGCCCGATGATTCGGCGTTAGCCATGAAGGAAGAAGAAACAAGGGGTTGATGGAAATGAGTCTGCAAATCCCGATGGATCGCGATCGCATCGCTCGGTTCTGCCGCAAATGGAGAATCAGGGAATTGGCTCTCTACGGCTCCGTGTTGCGCGGCGATTTCGGACCGCAAAGCGATATTGATATCCTGGTGACATTCGCGCCCGGAGGCGGCATAACGTTCAAGAACTATGTCATGATGACCGGCGAACTGGCTGCCATTTTCGGGCGCCCAGTCGATCTGGTCGAACGTGAGGCGATCGAAAAGAGTCCCAATTACATTCGCCGCCGGCATATTCTAGACTCCCTGGAGGCCGTCTATGTGGCGGGATGATGCCTATCTTCTGGATATGCTTCTGGCGGCCCGCGAAATCCGCGAATTCGCTGCCGGTATTTCCCGCGAACGTTTCTTGTCCGAGCGCCTGATACAGCATGGTCTAATTCGACTTATTCAAATCATCGGGGAAGCCGCCCGGTTGGTCTCGCCGGAATACAAAGAGGCTCATCCGGAAATCCCCTGGGCCGCGATAGTCGCCATGCGCCACAGGCTGGTTCATGAATATTTCCATATTATCCCCGAAAAGGTCTGGGAGGTGGTGGAAAAAGATATTCCTGAGTTGCTCCCCCTTCTTGAACCGCTCGTGCCGCCCGAAAGCGGGACAGAAACATGATCATGCGGAAAGAACACCCTATTATCCCGGTGTTGCCGGGGAAGGGCCCCCATGCACTATGAATGGTTCATCGCCCGCCGATACCTGATGTCCCGCCGCCGGGGCCTCTTTATCTCCCTCAACAGCTTCTTTTCCATCGGCGGCGTGGTCGTCGGCGTGGCCGCGTTGATCTTCGTCATGTCGATGATGAACGGGTTCGAAACGGAATTGCGCACCCGCATCCTCGGCGTCACCTCTCATATCACGGTTTACCCCCGGTTCGACCGGGTCATCGCCGATCCTGAATTGGCCATGGCCGAATTGAAGACGGTCGAGGGGGTGGTAGCGGCGGCGCCGTTTATCTATTACAAGGCGGCGGTGGCCTCGGAGGAGACCGGCGACGGCATCGTCGTCCGCGGGATCGACCCGCCGTTGGAAAACCGCGTCAGCGGCCTCGAATCGACTATCCTGTCCGGAAGATACGATTTGTCGCCCAACGATAAGGGCGAGGGGGGCATCATTATTGGCAAGTCGCTGGCGGCCCGGCTCAATGTCATCCCCGGTGATCCCTTGATGCTTTTTTCTCTGCAGGGGGAAAAGCTTCGCGCGGGCGCACAGCCACGCGTGAAACGGTTCGAGGTTCGGGCGATTTTCGAGACCGGGATGTACGAATACGACGCCTCGATGGCCTATATCTCGATTCCCGATGCCGCCGACCTGTTCAAGACCGGAGGCGTGACCGGCATACACCTCAAAACCACGAATATCTTTACCGCCGACAAGACGGCGGAGGAAATAGTAAGCCGTTTTGGCGAAAAATATGACGCCGTCGACTGGAAGCAGATGAATAAGAATCTCTTTTCCTGGATGCAACTGGAGAAGATCGGGATGTTCATCGCCCTGTCGCTGATTATCGCCGTGGCGGCATTCAACATAATTTCCACCTTAGTCATGATTGTGATGGAAAAACGACACGAAATCGGCATCTTGAAAACGATGGGTTCCGTGCCGGCGTCGATTTCGCGGATTTTCATGGGTATCGGGGTGGTGGTCGGGGTGATCGGTTGTCTGCTGGGCTGGTTGATCGGTTTCCTGCTCTGCTACATCCAACTTCGGTTCAGTATCATTTCCCTGCCGTCGGAAATTTATTTTATCAACACCCTGCCGATCGACATGCAACCGCTGGATTTTATCATCGTCGGACTCGCCTCCGTGGCGCTCTGTTTCCTGGCCACCCTGTACCCGGCCAGACAGGCCGCCCGGCTCTCGGTCGTGGAAGTCCTGCGCCATTGACACTTTTTTAAAGGGAAGGGTTCAGAGGCCGGCCAAAACTGGCGATAATACATATGAATCAACACGGGAACGACATGGGAAGCGCCCAACTTGATACCTCCTATATACTTCGGGCTCACGATATCCACCGGGGTTTCGATACTCCCAAGGGGCGAATCAACGTCCTGGAAGGGGTGGATTTGACGTTGAAACCAGGTGAAATGGTGGCGGTTCTGGGGGCTTCCGGGGTGGGAAAGACGACCCTATTGCACATTCTGGGCGGTCTGGATCGCCCCGACCAGGGCGAGATCTATTTCCGCGATTCGGCCTATGCCGACATGTCGGAAACGGAGCTGGCGGCGTTTCGCAACCGTCACGTGGGGTTCGTCTTCCAGTTTCATTATCTCATGGCCGAGTTTTCCGCCCTGGAAAACGTTATGATTCCGCTTCTTATCGGGGGGCGGTCGATGGCGACAGCGCGGGAGCGGGCGGAACTTCTCCTGACAGAAGTGGGTTTAAAAGATAGGACGGGTCATCGGCCGTCGGAACTGTCCGGCGGCGAGCAACAGCGGGTGGCGGTAGCGCGGGCTTTGGCCCTGGAACCGGACTTGGTTCTCGCCGATGAGCCTTCGGGGAACCTGGATTTCGAGACCGGACGGGAGTTACATAAGCTTTTGGTAGAGCTAAACCGGACGAAAAACATTACCTTTTTGATCGCCACCCACAATCAGCCGCTGGCCGATCTAACCCATCGGGTGGTGCGATTGCGTGAAGGGAAAAACGAAGTCGGCCGATAATAAGAAGAAGGAAGCGCGTGTCCGAAGGGAAGGGACCGATAGCGATGAAATGCCAGGATTGCGGTGAACGGGATTCCAAGGTTCACATGATGCAGATTATCAACAACGAGAAGGTGGTTCTCAATCTGTGCGAGGAATGCGCCGCCAAACGCGGGTTTCATTCGCCTCTGGACAACATACCCTTCCCGTTGGCCGATTTTCTGGCTAACATGTTGACCTCCGAAACACCCGGCAAAGGTTCCTCGGAACCTTCCGGCCCGCCCTTGGTCTGCCCCGGTTGCGGGCTGACGTTCGAAGAATTTTCGCGCCAGGGACGGTTCGGCTGCGGCGAATGTTACCGGGCTTTCCGGGAAAAACTACAGGGACTATTGCGAAAAATCCACGGCTCCTCGCTGCATCGGGGCAAACTGCCCCCGCTTCTGTCCGACGAAGGAGGCGCCATCAAGGAGCAGGAACGGCTGCACGATGAACTTCAACGGGCGATCATGGAAGAGGATTTTGAACGGGCCGCCGATTTGCGCGACAAACTGAAATCTCTTCAGGGGTTGTCCGTAGCCGGGAAAGGCAAGGACTAAAGCCGTATGTTCGAAGACATGACCAATCATCCGGTGGGCTGGTTGAACGGCGACGGAGAGGAATCGCTGGTGGTTCTCTCCAGCCGGATACGGATGGCCCGCAATATCGCCGGCCTGCGCTTTCCGGCTTCGGCCGACAAGGCGACACGGATGAAAGTCCTGGAGAAATTCGACTCCGCCGTGGGGACCTCGGAATTTCTCAAACGGGGCACGTTTATTCGCACGGAAAATATCGATCGAACCGACGGCGGTTTTCTGGTCGAGCGGCACCTGATTTCGCCGACCATTCTCGATCATCTCGACAGTTCCGGCGTCTATATCGAGCCGACCGAGCGGGTGTCCATCATGGTCAACGAGGAAGACCACCTGCGGATTCAAGCCATCACGCCGGGGTTGGAGATGGACCGGACGATGGATCTGGCGTCCCACTATGACAACGAGGTCGGACGTCTTTTGGAATACGATTACGACAGCGATTTCGGCTTTCTGACCGCCTGCCCGACCAACGTCGGCACCGGGCTGAGGGCCTCGGTTTTGATACACCTTCCGGGCCTCGTGTTGACCCGTGATATCGACAAGGTCATCCAGAAGATCAGCAAGATGGGGGTGGCCGTGCGGGGTTTCTACGGCGAGGGAACCGATGTCCTGGGAAATCTGTTTCAGATATCGAACCAGACGACCCTGGGCAAGTCCGAAACCGATATCATCGAGGATATCGAGCGGGTGACGCGGATTATCATCGGCGATGAAGCCGCGGCCAGGGAGCGTTTACGCCGGGAGGCATTCGACCATATTTGCGACAAGATATGGAGGGCGTACGGGATTTTGAAATACGCCCGGGTATTGTCATCGGATGAGGTGATGAACCTTCTGTCGGCGGTCCGTTTGGGAATCGCCATGGGGATTATCGACTTCGTCTCGATCGCCGCCGTCAACGAGATACTCGTGTTTTCGCAACCGGCGCATCTGATGAAGTTCCGGGGAAAAGAGATGACGGCCGACGAGACGGATACGTTTCGCGCGGAATTGGTCAGGGAAAAAATCGGTCTGGGACATTAACGGAGGCTTTGATTAACCATGAATGAGATGTTCACCGAGCTGGCGCGCAAGGCGATGGAATACGCCAAGGAAGAAGCGGCCCGCCTGCGTCATGATTATATCGGCACCGAGCATTTGCTGTTGGGATTGATCCGGCTGGGTGAGGGACGGGCAGTCGAGATCATCCTCAATCTGGGTCTGGAGCTGAACGAGCTGAAAGCGGCCATCGAGGAAGTGGTGCAGCCGGCCGGCGGCACCATGACCATGGGGCAACCGCCGTTGACCGCCCGGGCCAAGAAGACCCTGGAGTTGTCGGGGCAGGAAGCGCGAGCCCTCAAATCCAAGGATATCGACACCGAACATATTCTGCTGGCTTTGCTCAAGGACGAAGAGGGCGTGGCTGCGCAGGTTTTGTCGATGTTTGAAATCGACTATAAGGAAGTATACGACGAACTGAAAAATATTCTCGGCGGCAAGCCCTCGGCCTACAAACGGAAACGGCGTAAATCGAAAACTCCGGCCCTGGATCATTTCGGCCGCGACCTGACCGAGATGGCCCGTCGCGGACGGCTCGATCCGATCATCGGCCGCCAAGGTGAAATCGAACGGGTGACGCAAATTCTGTCGCGCCGCAAAAAGAACAACCCGGTCCTGATCGGCGAACCGGGGGTCGGTAAGACCGCCATTGTCGAGGGCCTGGCCCAGCGGATCGTCGAGGGGAAAGTCCCGCAAACGCTGGAAAACAAGCGCGTGGTCACGCTCGATATGGCCTCCCTGGTGGCCGGCACCAAATACCGCGGCCAGTTCGAGGAGAGGCTGAAATCGGTTATGACCGAAATCATGAACTCCCGCGACGTCATGATCTTCATCGATGAGCTCCATACCATCGTCGGCGCCGGCGGCGCCGAAGGGTCGCTGGACGCTTCCAACATCTTCAAACCGGCCCTGTCGCGCGGCGAACTGCAGTGCATCGGCGCCACGACGCTCAATGAGTACCGCAAGTATATCGAGAAAGACGGCGCGTTGGAGCGGCGGTTCCAAATGGTGATGGTCGACCAGCCCAGCGAGGATGATACGGTGAAAATCCTGATCGGCCTGCGGCCCAAATACGAGGAGCATCACCGGATAAAAATCTCCGATGAGGCGATAGCCGCGGCGGTCAAGTTGTCGAGCCGGTACATTTCCGGCAAATTCCAGCCGGATAAGGCGATCGACGTTCTGGACGAAGCCGGTTCGCGCGCTCACCTGGCCTCATTTACCCGGCCCAAGGAATTCGGCGATTTGGAAAACGAGATCACCACGCTCCTGTCACGCAAGGAAGATGCGGTCAAGAATCAGGCGTTCGAAACGGCCGCGCAGTTCCGCGACGAGATAAAATTCAAGAAGGAAAGACTGGCCGACATGCAGAAGGAATGGGAGGAGCAGCGCTCCAAGGATATGATCACCCTTTCCGAGGAAGATATCGCCCAGGTGGTTTCCAGCATGACCGGGATTCCGATTTTCCGCCTCGAGGAGAAGGAATCCAAACGGCTCTTGCGGATGGAAGAGAAGCTCAAGGAACGGATCGTCGGTCAAACCGAGGCGATCTCGGTCATCACCCGGGCCATTCGGCGTTCCCGCGCCGGCCTGGGCGACCCGCGCCGCCCCATCGGCTCCTTCCTCTTTTTAGGGCCCACCGGCGTCGGCAAGACCGAACTGGCCCGCCAGTTGGCAGTGTTCCTTTTTGAGGACGTCGATTCGCTCATCCGCATCGACATGTCCGAATACATGGAAAAATTCGCCGTCTCCCGTCTGATCGGCGCCCCTCCGGGGTATGTCGGTTACGAGGAAGGCGGCCAGTTGACCGAACGGGTCCGCCGCAAACCATACTCGGTGGTCCTCTTGGACGAAATCGAAAAAGCCCATCCCGAGGTTTTCAACATCCTGTTGCAGCTTCTGGACGACGGCCAGTTGACCGACAGCTTCGGCCGCAAGGTGGACTTCAAGAACACCGTCGTCATCATGACCTCGAATATCGGGACCCGCGAAATCGGCGACCAGAAGGTGGTCGGCTTCGACAAGCTCGAAGTCGCCGCCGACTATGACAACATGAAGAAGAAAATCACCGAGGAATTGCGCAAGCTCTTCAATCCCGAACTGCTCAACCGAATCGATGAGACGGTGATCTTCCATGCCTTGACGCTGGATCATATCAAGGAGATCATCGACATTCTTCTGGTGGACCTGGCCAATCGCCTGGCGGAGAGAGGGATTTCCTTCAAGCTCAGCCCCGAAGGCAAGCACTGGCTGGCCACGAAGGGATTCGAACCGTCGTTCGGCGCGCGGCCGCTCAAGCGGGCGATTCAGAAATATCTGGAAGACCCGTTGTCCGAGGAGATTCTGCGCGGTCAGTATGCCGGCGATTGCGAACTGGAGATTGTCGTCGCCGAAGGCGAAGATCGCCTGCAGTTCAACTTCCATCGCGGCGGCAAGAGAGACGAGACCTCGATGAAAGCCAATTCCGTCTCGCCGTAGATGAGACCGTCGGCCGCCTGACGGCCTGATGAAGCAAACCCGACCCCCGTGCAGTCATCCGCGCGGGGGTTTTTCGTTGGCGACAAGTGGTTTATCCATCAATAAAAAAGCCCCCCGCGTGAGCAGGGGGCTTTTCTGTTTCGCTTCAATCGATCAGTAGTCAATCCCGTACAAGGGGACGATCTTCGGATGGCAGGCCACATAGCCCACGCAGGGTTTCAATTTGGGGCAGGGGCCCTTCGCACTGAGAGGATCAATCAAATAAATCATCGGGACCTCCTCAACGTTAACATATGAGTAATCAGGGCCTTCGGGTGGAAGCCGACAGCCTCACTCCGGAAAGCCGGTCAAGAGTACGCGAATTCAGACAATCGATAAGAACCAAGATTCTGCCACCTGCAAGCACGTAATCGTCAGTCCTAAGATGAACTCTTAGTATAAGATATATTGGCAAGCCCTTTATGCAAGTCTTTTATCGGCTTCGATTGCGGGGGTGATATCCTGCCGGTCATGGACGGCAACTTCTCAGACAAGATCGACTGTTGATGCCTATACTTCGGCGGCGATGTTCTGAGAAATGATCTGTTCCAGCACGTCCGGTTCATCGGTCCCGATCCGGCAACGGTGGCCATCGGTCATCTCCAACTCCACGGCCTCTAATCCGGCGACATTCAAGGCAATAAAAGGGCACAAAAAAACCCCGCCGAAGCGGGGTTTTGGTGGCAGACATGAAGTCTTTCAGTATGGTTCCAGGTTGGACCACTCGGCGTCTTCCAGCCATTGCTTGGGGCGGTCCAGAAAACCGATCACGCTTTCGATCGTCACCCAGTGTTTGTGTTCCTCATCGGCGATCCGCAGCCAAATCTTCTTCTGGTCTTCGCCGCCGCTCTTGCCGGCCTGCTCGCGATAAAACGTTTCCGATTTGGCTTCGATTTCCCGGGCTTTAACCCAGGCCTCTCGGAAATCGGCCGGAAAGGCGCCGATCTCCTTCTTGGAGGCTTTCAGTTTCTCGAAAACGTTCCGAGTCGTTTTCAATATGCTGGTGCTGAGAATGACTTCGTAATCCGGATTCTCTCCGGCCGCCATGGCTTGGAAGAGTTCATAATGCCGCCATTCGTCGTCGGCCAACTCGGAAAAAATCTTCTTCAATCCGGGATCGGCGGTTTTCTCTTCATGCTCCTCATAATACTCTTTGCCGTCCAACTCCATTTTCATTGCAAATTCAAAGGCGTTCATGATTCGAATTCTCCTTGTCGCGGAGGTTAACCCACCTTCAAAAATATAGAACAGAAAGGCGGAACTTGTCAAGTTGTCAAATCAGGGCGTCCCTCAGTCCACGGGTGTGATGTTTTTCCCGATGTGAAACCCGGCCAAGGTGTCGATGTCGAATCTGATGCGTCCGCCCGTCCATTCCATTTCCATTGCTGATGATAACCTGACCCGAGATTATTTGTTCCGCTGACGCGTGAATTTTGTCCGACAAAAGACCCATTTTATTTTATAGCATCCGCCCCGGTCCGGTTCATTCTCCGGCCGGGGATGTACGTCACGGTACAATGAAAGCGGTCGACCGTCCCCTGTCTGCCGGTAAATCGTTATCCGACAATAGGGAATATTGAGCGAGGGCTTTGGCACGGGGCTTGTTACAGGAGAGGGTAGAGGAAGCAAGTTTGAACCGAGGGTAACAAGGATATGAAAAGGATTTTTCTCCTGCTCTCGCTTGTGGCGATACTGGGTTTGGTCATAGGATGTTCGTCATCGACCAAGCCGGATCCCGCCCCGACGCAAGAACAGTTCGGGTCATATACGGCCACCGACGAGGCTCCATCCTTCGGCGACCCCGATCTGCAGGCGGTCACGGCCCAAGACAAGATTTACAACGATCCGGCGATGTCGACGGCATTGGCCGACAGTCTGGAAGCGCTTCAAAACAAGGCTGTTTTCTGTTTCCGTATGGTCTGGGGAAATCTGGCGGCCGACACGAACATCACCGACGCAAACCGACTGGTCGGGGAAGCTGACGATCAGCCGGGGAGCGGTCTTCGTCACCCGTTTGATCGCGTTCGAGCCGGGCCAGGATTCATTGATCATTACCCCGAGTGAAACCCCGCTGCCCAGTTCCGTTGAATGGGCGTCAATCACTTCCAGCGGTTACGACGGTCTGGCCTTGCGCCTGGTTATTCCCCCGTCGACCGACCGATGAGATCGTCACGGTAACCTATGAATCAAAGCAACTGTCCATGACATTCACCATGGATCAGCTGAACGGTCTGGATACGTTGATTACGATCGGGTCCGGCAACGCCATTTCCTTCCAGTCGTTCCGGTGCGACGGCGCCTCTCGCCATGGTGCGCTGGCCGGCGTCTGGGGACGGGATACGACCGGCCTGGGAATCTTCTATGGAACCTGGATTTCCAACAACGGGCTGATCGTCGGGACGGTCATGGGCGAATGGGGAACCGATTCGACCGGCCAACAGTATTTTGTCGGCAAGTATATCAATGAGACCGGCCGATTTCAGGGTTTCGTGAAAGGCGTCTGGTACATGCGAGGCCAGGGCAAGATGGCCGCCGGTCATTTTGCCGGGCTTATCTTCGACGCGGCCAAAGAACCGACAGGCGTTCTTAAAGGGCGTTTCAAACCGGGTGACACCCGGAAGGCGGGGTATTTTGCCGGCCGGTGGTGTATCGGCGGAGAATGTTTCTCTTTGTCTGAACAAGATCAGTAAAACCGGATGTAAGAGGTCTCCCAACCAGAAGGGGGCTTGAATCCGGGGGCATGATGACTGGCCCGGCTGGGGTTCTGCCGGGCCGTCATCTTTTTTAGGCCATCAGCTTCTTCATCTGCCTGTTTCTCGCAAACCGAACCGCTTCCTCAAGTGCGCAAATCGACGTATTCGACGTCGCCCGTCGATTCCAATAGATCATGGCCGGATCGAAAATTGGGGGATCATGAAAGCCGGCGGCAGGAGAGGCGGGGCAGCGGATTCATCCTACCGTCGCAATTCGTCCAGAGACCGCAAGATACTGTCGATTCCCAGAAACGTGGTATCGCGCTGATAAACCTGCCGGTAGGCTTCGCGGGCGCCGGTGGTATCCCCCAGACTCAGTCGGATATGGCCCAAACCGAACCAGCCGGGGATATAATCGGGATACAGAATGGTCAGTTTGTCGAAATACCCTTTGGCCTCAGCGAAATTCTTTCTTGGTGGCATAGAAGGAGCCCAGGTTGGAAAGGATCTCGATCTGGTTGGGATTCTTGCTGTCCAGGTCCTTCATGATGGTGATGGCGGAGTCGAGTTGTCCGATAGATGCCAGTCCGTTGGCCATCAAGAACCGCATCTCGGAATTGCCGGGATCCTTTTTCAGGATTTCCTCGCATACGGAGATTCCCAGCCCATAACTCCCCATCTTGAAATTCAACCGGGCGATTTCGGGGTAATATTTCGGGACGGTCGCCTTCGATATATCCCATCTGGCTGACCGCCCACAACTGGGACTTGGTAATCCTGGATCGCTCCGGCGGCCTGATACAG
This sequence comes from uncultured Alphaproteobacteria bacterium, assembly GCA_963825105.1. Classification (GTDB taxonomy): domain Bacteria; phylum Pseudomonadota; class Alphaproteobacteria; order Rhizobiales; family Xanthobacteraceae; genus Bradyrhizobium. Next base: position 177,755 of record CAWGSB010000017.1, on the reverse strand, counting down.
AATCTGGTATCCGTCCAGACGAACGGGGATACAGCGCGGTCAATTTCTTGGCGTAGGCCACCACGCTGTCGGGCTTGATTCAGCCCCATATAAATCCGACACCCCAGCAGAAGCACCGTCGGAATCGGTCGGGAGATTGTTTCATGAGTGCGGGCAGTCCTTCGACGGCCTTTTCGAATCGCCCCGCCTCGGTCAGCCGTTGCAGCTTGACGCAATCTGCTCCTGAGGCGTTTTCGGGCCGCAGGCGGCCGCCAACAGGACGATCAGGACAAGGGGAAGGATATAATATCGCATGCGGACGAATATACACTCTTTCCCGGTCACCGGCAATGAATAAACGCCTGCCGCCCGGATCTTTCCAATAATCACAACCGGAGATCCGAAGGCGTTGATTGAGGTTGCCCCGGAGCGGCGCTGTGCGTAGATTATTGCCATGCGTGATTTGAACCCATTTTCCTTGGCCGCGCGGGTGTTGTCGCTGAAGATGACCGGCGAGGTCGGCCCACGGACGTTTGCGATGTTGTTGGCCCATTTCCGGACGGTGGATAATATCCTGTTGGCCGAAATGGAAGAACTTCAGGAACTTCCCGGTATCGGCCCGGGCCGCTCGAAAGCCATCTTCGCCGCCGATAACAACCTCGATAAGGCTCAGACGATTCTCGATAACCTGGAGGCTTCCGACACCGTGGTGGTCAGTTGCCTCGATGAAGGATACCCCCGCATTCTCAGCCGAACTCAACGATCCGCCGTTGTTGCTTTATTATCAGGGGCGGCTTCCCGCCGAGGATGAAAAACGAGTGGCCGTGATCGGATCGCAGGATGTTACCGCCGAGGGGATCGCCGATGCCGTGAATATCGCCCGGCGCCTGGCCGAACGCGGCGTGTCGATCGTCGGGGGACTGGCACGGGGAATCGACACCGCCGGGCATATGGGGGCGATCAAGGCCGATGGCGCGACCTACGCCGTGTTGCCATGCGGCTTCAACCAGATATACCCGGCGGAGAACCAGCTCCTGGCCAACGTCATCGTCAAAACCGGCGGTCTGATCAGCGAACATCTGCCGGATACCCCGGTCAACAGCGGGCGGCTTCTGGGACGAAATCGCCTCATAGTCGGCCTTTCCCGCGCGGTGGTGATCGGCGAGGTGTCGGCCGCTTCGGTCGGCACGCTCGATGCCGCCCAATGCTGCCACGAGCTGGGCAAGATTGCTTTTCGTGATCGTCGGCGACCGCACCTCTCATTACGATGAACTCTGCCGGTACGGCGCCATCCCGATTGTCTCGACCGACGAAATCGAAATGATCATGAAAGTGCTGGTCTGACGAGGGGGAAAGTGACCGAGATCATTTTCGACAGCTACCGCACATTGGCCGGGTCCTGTGCTCACGAAATCAAGGTCAAAGCCTCCCGCTTCATCGCTCTGGGATATCCGGTCGCCGACCGCGGCGAGGCGGAATCGATCCTCGAACGGGTGCGCAAGAAAGAACATGCCGCCACCCATCATTGTTATGCCTGGGTGGCCGGGCTGGAGCGGGAGGAGTTCAAATACAGCGACGACGGCGAGCCGTCGGGCACCGCGGGACGTCCCATCCATCAGGTCATCACCGGCCGCGACCTCAAAAACACGATGGTCATCGTCGTGCGGTATTTCGGCGGAGTCAAGCTGGGGACCGGCGGGTTGACCCGCGCCTATGCTCAGGCGGCGTCCGAACTGCTGGAGGAGACGGAGATCGTCGAGCGGCTGATTTGCGATCGTCTGCGATTCTCCCTTTCTTTCACCCATTACGACCGTCTGATGCGGCTGATCAGCGCCGGGCAGTATCGAGTCATCGCCCAGGACTTCGGCGAAAACGTCGCCATGGAAATCGAGGTGCGCAAATCCAACACCGACATATTCATCTCCCAGTTGCCGAGCTGACCGGAGGAAAAGATTGACGTCGCCAAAGCGGATTGATCTTCTGGGGTTGGGAATCGCACCGGTCGACTTTCTTCGTCACCATGGCCGAACACCCGGCGCGGGGGCTCAAGATCGACGGCATCCCCGAAAGTCATCTTATCGCCGGGGGCGGGCCGATTCCGACCGCGCTTTGCACCTTTTCCCGTCTGGGCGGCGGCAAGGCCGCTTTGATCGCGCCATTGGGAGATGACATCTGGGCCGATTTCGCCCGCAAGGAGCTGGACCGATTCGGCGTCGACCACAGCCGATGTATCGTCCGCCAGAAATGCCCGACCGCGCTGGCGTTCGCCTGGATAGAGCAACCGACGTCGGCGCGCACGATCGTGCTCGACTTCGCCGCCGCAATTGTATATCAAACCGACCGATATCAATACCGCGCACCTGCCGCATCCGAAATTGCTGCATCTCGACGGCCGTCATGTCGAGGCGGCGGTCAAGCTGGCGCGATGGGGGCGGAAGAGTCGGCGCCAAGGTCATGCTCGATGTCGGCTCGGTTCGCAACCGGGTGGACGATCTGTTCCCCTTTATCGACTACCTGGTATGCGCCGAAGAGTATGCGTTGCATTATTTCACGCCCGGTCGGTGCTTCGGGCGATATTTGGATTTCGGGCGCTGGGCATTCCGGAAGTGGTCATCACCTGCGGCACCGCCGGCATCGTACGGCGTCGATGCCGGCGGGCAACCGATTTTCCAGAAAGCCTACAAGGTCGCGGCCGTTGATGTCACCGGGGCCGGGGATGTTTTTCATGGAGCATACCTTTTCGGCATTCGTAAAAAATGGGATCTGGCCTACAAGCTCAAATTCGCCTCGGCGGCGGCGGCGTTGAAGTGCCGCCAGCGCGGCGCCCGCGACGGCATTCCCACGTTCGACGAAACGATCACCTTCATGAAACGCCACAGGACCTTTTATGCTTGAATGGCTGCTGACGCTCGACCGGAGCATCTTTCTGTTCATCAATCGGGGCCTGGCCAATCCGGTCACCGATATGATCATGCCGGTTATCACCAACGACAATTTTCTGCGCGGGATATATGCGTCTGCGGCATCATCGCCATGCTGGTGTTCGGGCGGAAACGACTGCTGTGGGCCGTTTTGTTTTCCATCGTGGTCGTGACGCTGACCGACCAGAGTTCGGCGTCGCTTATCAAGCCGCTCATCGGCCGCCTTGCGTCCCTGCAAGATCATGGAGGTGCATCTTCTGGTCGGATGTGGCTCCGGGTATTCGTTTCCCTCGTCGCATGCGACAAACCTGTTCGGCCAGGCGTTGTTCTGGGGACTGCTGTTTCGCCGGTATCTGTGGCCGGGAATCGCCTTTGCCTTTCTTATCGGCCTGTCGCGCATATTTGTCGGCGTGCATTACCCGCTGGATGTCGTCGGCGGGATGATTTTAGGCGCCCTCGACTTACGGCATGGATTCGATGACGTATTTCGGCGGCTTCTACAATACGCTGGTCGCTTCGAGCGACACGCGAAACGTCATGCCCGGAGGCAATGCGAGGCTCGGGCTTCTGCAAAGCAACACGTTCAGCGATACTTCCAATTACGGTCTTCGCGCGCGGGAAGAGCTCAAGCTCAATCCTTCGCTGACGGCCGTTGCTGGAATTGGGTGGGAGACGACCAATCTGAGAGGAGTCAATACAGCGTATACCTATCAGGTCCCGGACAATCCGTCTTTCAAGACGAACATCATAACCGCCAGCCCGCAATTCCAGAACACGGCTCCTGAACTGGCTGTGCTCTACAAGCCGAACGGCGACTGGCAATTCCGCGGACGGGTTGCGACCGGTTACGGTACGCCGCAGGTCACCAACCTTTTCGTGCTGCCGAGCGGAGCGGCGGGCAACAACACCCAGCTCAAGACCCAGAAGAATCTCGGCTATGATCTCGGCGTCGACTGGACGCCGAACAATACGGTCAAGGTGAGCGCGACCGCGTTCTACGAGTTCTTCCGCGACGAATTGGTGACGCAGGCCACTCCGGTCGCCGGCATCACCTACACCTTCAATGCCCCGCGATCCGAGCATCGCGGGGTGGAGGTAGCCGCCGATTGGCGCTTCTACCCCGGCTGGAAGTTCACCGCCGCCTATAGCTATCTCGATGAGATCTACACGGACTACACGGAAAGCATCGGTCTGTTCAGTTTCAACCGGGTCGGCAACAAGATTCCGGGCATTTCACCGAACGAACTGACCGCAAGGCTTGGTTATGACGAATTGTTGGGCCCGCTGAAAGGGCTCGGCGGATTTGTCGAGGTACAGTGGAAGGATTCCTTCTACATGGACAACGGCAATTTCCTGAAGGCGCCAGGCTATGAACTCGTCAATCTCAATCTGCACTACAAGACCGACCTTGCGTCGGACTATCTGAAATCGCTCAGCCTGTTTTTCGAGGTGCGGAACCTCTTTGACAGGACCTACGTTGCATCGGCCAACAATATCGCCAACACGGTGACCGCGGCCGGCACTCAAAATCCCGGCAGTGTGCTGGCAGCGACCCAAACAGGGTCGATCTATGCGGGATCGCCGCGCGCGTTCACCGCGGGAATGAGGATCGCCTTCCGGTGAATACGTTGTCGATCAGAGGTGGCATGACCATGTTCCGAAGACGATTGATCCTTGCGGTGGCCCTCGCGCTCTGGCAAAGCGCCGCTCTCGCGCAGATGAGCCACAACCACGTCTCCGAGGCGGCGTGCGAGGAAACCGAGTTGCGCTGTGCCTCGAGGGTCACGCCGGCGTTCGGTCCCGACGGCAGACTTTGGCTTGCCTGGATGGCCGGGGGGCATGTCCTGGTCGCGAATTCAGGGGATGGGGGACGAAGCTTCTCGGCGCCCGTTCAGGTGACGAGGGAGAAACTCAGCCTTGATTGGGGACCGGATGCGCGCCCCAAGATTGTTGTCGACCGCAACGGCGGCATCGCGTTGGCCTTCTCGATCTTCAGGGACAAGGCATTCAACGGCAAGGTGCTCTACACGCGATCGGCCGACGGAGGACGGAGCTTCGCCGAGTTGCAGCCGATCACGCCGAGCAACGAGAGCCAGCGCTTTGAGGCGCTGGCCCTTGATGCCGACGGCGCGGTATTCGCGGCCTGGCTCGACAAGCGGAACCGGGTCGCGGTCCAGCAGAGCGGCCAGAAATATGAAGGCGCCGGCCTGTTCTTTGCGGTCTCGAAAGACGCCGGCGCGACCTACAGCGAAGCGCGGATGGTCAAGGACAACACCTGCGAGTGCTGCCGTCTGGGGTTGGCATTCGCCGGATCCGGTCGCCCGGTCATTGCATTCCGAAACATTTTTGAAGGCGGCATTCGAGACCACGCGATCGTGACGTTTGCGGACCCAACCACTCCCGGCGAGATCCACCGCGTCAGCCGCGATGATTGGCAGATATCGGCGTGTCCACATCATGGACCGAGTCTCGCGGTTTCGACCGCGGGAACCTATCATGTGACGTGGTACACCAATGGCAAGGTTCGCAAGGGCCTGTTTTATGCCCGCTCGCAGGACGGTGGCAGGACGTTTTCGAAACCGCTTCCAATCGGCCAGGCTGACCGCAGTCCGTCGCGGCCATATGTCCTTGCAGGGCCGCATGGTACGGCGATCGTCTGGAAGGAATTCGACGGCGAGAAAACAACCGTCAGCCTGATGACGTCGCATGATGACGGTGTGACCTGGTCGAAGCCGGCGGTCATTGCTGCAACAACCGACACCTCCGATCACCCGCTGCTGGTCAGCGATGGACGAAGAGTCTTTCTTTCCTGGATGACCAAGGCTGACGGGTATCGCATACAGCTGATCGGGGACGAACCATGAAACGCCATCTGCTCCCGGGATTGTTCCTGATCGCGCTAGGGTTTTCGGCGCCGGCCTCGGAAACGCTATCGCAGCTCAAGCCGTTCGGTCGCGGAAGCTGGCACGATATACTGCGCTCGCACGCCGGCCATCCCACCATCGTGCATTTTTGGGGCGTGACCTGCGGTCCGTGCAAGGTCGAGTTGCCCCTGCTTGGGGCCTTCATGCGGGATCATGCGGCAATCGACGTGGTGACAATCAGCGCGGACCTCGTGCCGGACCTGCCTGACGCTACCCGATCGATGCTGGCGAAAGCCGGTCTTGCGTCCGCGGAGAACTGGATTTTCGGCGATGGCTTTGTTGAGCGGCTGAGATACGAAATCGACCCGGCTTGGCAAGGCGACATCCCTCGCACGATGCTGATTTCGCGCGACGGAACGATCACGACGATCGAAGGATCGGCCGAAATCGCGGACCTGGAGAAATGGTCAGATCGGCAACTCGCGGCGGCGGGAAGCGCCGACCCCGGGGAAACCGGCGATATTGCCGGATTGCTGCACGGCATGTTCGACAAGCCGGGCGTGACGTTGAATGTTTCGCCTGTCGTCGTCGCGGGCGATCACGCCATCGCTGACTGGTCGCAGGGAGAAATGGGCGGCCGCGCGCTGCTACGACGCAAGCAGCGGCAGTGGTCGCTGATTATCTGTGCCGGCGACGGGATCAAGTCGCGTGACGCCTTGGCGAAAGCCGGCGTGCCGGCGGACGACGCAGTCCGCCTGGAACAGCAGCTTGCGTCCGCCGAATCCCGGCTCGCCTCAGCGGAGGTGGCGATGTTTTCGAAATTCGAGGGCTTGGTGATGATGGACGGTCCGCCGAACGAGCCGCATGGACATTCCGAACACCGGAAATGACGGTCTTGTTCGCAACGCGACCAGCCATCCGGAAGATCATCTGACCGTTGCGCGGAATGGTTTCGCGTGACGAAGCGAAGAAGAAAGAGATAGCCATGAAATCGATCACACGCATGCTCGCCTGCATCGCTCTATTGGCGGGTCTGTCCGTAGCGCCCGCGCGCGCCGACGAGGTCAAGGCCGGCGATCTCGTGATCACGCAGGCCTGGAGCCGCGCCACGCCGGGCGGCGCGACAATCGGCGGCGGATATCTGACCATCGAGAACAGGGGTTCCACGCCGGATCGGCTGATCGGCGGCTCGGCGGATGTCGCCGGCAAGGTCGAGGTCCACGAAATGACCATGAACAATGGCGTGATGACAATGCGTCCGCTCGAAAAGGGGCTGACGATCGAGCCCGGCAAGACGGTAAAACTGGCGCCGGGCGGCTATCACCTGATGATGTTCGATCTCAAGAGCCCGCTCAAACAGGGCGAGCAGCTGCCGGTCACGCTGGAGTTCGAAAAGGCCGGCAAGGTAAAACTCTCGCTCGACGTGCAGGGCATCGGCGCGCAGGCGCCGGCAAATGAGATCAGTCCGGACGGCCAGATGCACATGAAGAAGAGCCCGGCGGTATGAAGATGTGAGGCTGACGATGCGGAAGGCCGGTCTCCTGATCGCGATCGTCACGCTCGCCAGCTTCCGGTTGGCGGCGGCCGGGCCGCTCGCCGTCCATATCCATTCCGAGCGCGCCATGTTCCAGGTTCTGATTTCGCCGGGCACGGTCGGCACCGACAGTTTTGTGCTGCAACTGATGTCCGGCGACGGAAACCGGCTGCAGGTGAAGGAAGCCACGCTGGTGCTCAGCCTGCCCGGGGGCGGCGTTGAGCCGCTGGAGCGAAAGGCTGTGCTGGGCGCCGACGGCTACTGGCACGTTGGCGACGTGCCGATCCCGCATCCCGGCCGCTGGCACGTGCGCGTCGAGGCCCTGACGGCCTTCCAGAAGATCACGCTGGAAGACGACTTCGAGGTGCCGGCGCCCTGAAAAGCCGCATGGGGCCTTTTCCCGCCTCCCGCGCCTTGTGACGCGCTGGTGCCTTATTCGCAACCCCAAGGTCGCCCGCAAAACGGCAGGAAATCCGCTTTCCTAGCGGCTTTTTGCCGATTCCCGCCCTTGTGTTTTCGCACCCGATCCGGTTTCACTGCTCCCTTCCGTGTCTCACCGATTCCTCAAGGCGTGCCCATGCGATTGTCGCGTTTCTTTCTGCCCATCCTCAAAGAGAATCCGAAAGAGGCCGAGATCGTCTCGCACCGGCTGATGCTGCGCGCCGGCATGATGCGGCAGGAAGCGGCCGGCATCTATGCCTGGCTGCCGCTGGGCCTGCGGGTGCTGAAGAAGATCGAGCAGATCGTCCGCGAGGAACAGAACCGCGCCGGCGCGCTGGAACTCCTGATGCCGACGCTGCAGCTCGCCGACCTCTGGCGCGAAAGCGGCCGCTACGACGCCTACGGTCCGGAAATGCTGCGCATCACCGACCGGCACAAGCGCGAGCTGTTGTACGGGCCGACCAATGAGGAAATGATCACCGAGATTTTCCGCTCCTACGTCAAATCCTACAAAAGCCTGCCGCTCAATCTCTACCACATCCAGTGGAAATTCCGCGACGAGCAGCGTCCGCGTTTCGGCGTCATGCGCGGCCGCGAATTCCTGATGAAGGATGCCTATTCCTTCGATATCGACGAGGCGGCGGCGCGGCGCGCCTACAACAAGATGTTCGTCGCCTATTTGCGGACCTTCGCGCGGATGGGGTTGAAGGCGATCCCGATGCGCGCCGAGACCGGTCCGATCGGCGGCGATCTCAGCCACGAATTCATCGTGCTCGCGGAAACCGGCGAGTTCGCGGTCTATTGCGACAGCGACGTGCTCAATCTGCCGGTGCCCGGCGAGGAGATCGACTACGACGGCGATCTCACGCCCGTCATCAAGCAATGGACCTCGGTCTATGCCGCGACCGAAGACGTCCACGACGCCGCGCGCTTCGAGCGCGAAGTGCCCCCTGAAAAAAAGGTGCACACCCGCGGCATCGAGGTCGGCCAGATCTTCTACTTCGGCACCAAGTACTCGGATTCGATGAAGGCCCTGGTCGCGGGCGCCGATGGCGCCGAGGCGCCGATCCATGGCGGCTCCTACGGCGTCGGCGTCTCGCGCCTGGTCGGCGCCATCATCGAGGCCTGCCATGACGACGCCGGCATCAAATGGCCGGAAGCGGTCGCGCCGTTCAAGGCTGTCATCCTGAATTTGAAGCAGGGCGCGGAAGACACGGATGCCGCGTGCGAACGGCTTTACCGTGAGCTGACGGCCAAGGGCGTCGAGGTCCTGTACGACGACACCGACCAGCGCGCCGGCGCCAAGTTCGCCGCCGCCGACCTGATCGGCATTCCCTGGCAGATCCTGGTGGGCCCGAAGGGCCTCGCCGAAGGCAAGCTCGAACTGAAGCGGCGCAGCGACGGGGCGCGTGAGAACCTGAGCCCGGCGGATGTCGCGGCGCGGCTTGCCTCGTGACGAATTTATCCACCGCGGGTGCCCGGATAGCGGTCGCCACGGCCACAATTAGCCCGAATCGTGTGAAAATCGGGCTATGGATGAAACCATGAGCGAGCCAGTTCGAACCCCACCTTTCGCGCCATTCGAATGGCTGCTGTCCGGACGCTATTTGCGGGCACGTCGCAAGGAAGGGTTCATCTCCGTCATCGCCGGCTTCTCCTTCCTCGGCATCATGCTCGGCGTCGCCACGCTGATCATCGTGATGGCCGTGATGAACGGCTTCCGCAAGGAACTGCTGGACAAGATTCTCGGCCTCAACGGGCATCTGCTGGTGCAGCCGCTGGAATCGCCGCTGACCGACTGGAAGGACGTCGCCGAGCGCATCTCGCAGGTCCAGGGCATCCGGCTGGCCGCGCCTGTCGTGGACGGCCAGGGGCTGGGATCCTCGCCCTTCAATGCGGCCGGCGTCTTCATTCGCGGCATCCGCGCCGACGATCTCAACAACCTCACCTCGATCGCCAAGAACATCAAGCAGGGCTCGCTCGAGGGGTTCGACGAGGGGCAGGGCGTCGCCATCGGCCGCAGGCTGGCCGATCACCCTGTCGCTGCACGCCGGCGACATGATCACGCTGGTTTCGCCGAAGGGCGCGGTGACCCCGATGGGCACGACGCCGCGCATCAAACCCTACAAGATCGCCGCGGTGTTCGAGATCGGCATGTCGGAATATGACGCGAGCTTCGTGTTCATGCCGCTTGCGGAGGCGCAGGCCTATTTCAACCGCAACAATGACGTCACCGCGATCGAGGTGTTCACCACCAATCCCGACAGGATCGACAGCTTCCGCAAGACCGTGACGGAAGCGGCCGGGCGGCCGGTGTTCCTGGTCGACTGGCGGCAGCGCAACTCGACCTTCTTCAACGCGCTTCAGGTCGAGCGCAATGTGATGTTTTTGATCCTCACCATGATCGTGCTGGTCGCGGCGCTGAACATCGTCTCGGGCCTGATCATGCTGGTGAAGGACAAGGGCAGCGACATCGCGATCCTGCGCACCATGGGCGCTTCGCAGGGCTCGATCATGCGGGTGTTCCTGATCACGGGGGCCGCGATCGGCGTGGTCGGCACGCTGACCGGGCTGTTCGTCGGTCTGTTGATCTGCCTGAATATCGAATTGATCCGGCAATTCCTGTCCTGGCTCACCAACACCGAATTGTTCTCGCCGGAGCTTTACTTCCTGTCCAAGCTGCCGGCCGAGATCGATTTCGGCGAAACCAGCGCGGTCGTGATCATGGCGCTGACGCTGTCCTTTCTCGCCACGCTGTATCCGTCGTGGCGTGCCGCGCGCCTCGATCCCGTCGAAGCGCTGCGGTACGAGTGAGGGCCAGATGGAGCAGGGGGCGGAAGATGTACCGGTCATCTATCTCCACGAGATAAAGCGCCAGTACATGCAGGGCGAGACGACGCTGACGATCCTCGACGGCGCCAAGCTCGCGCTGTGGGCGGGACAGTCGGTGGCGCTGGTGGCGCCGTCCGGCTCGGGCAAATCGACGCTGCTGCATATCGCAGGCCTCCTGGAGAGCCCCGACGACGGCGAAGTCTATGTCGGCGGCGCGGCGACCTCGGGACTGTCGGATGTCGAGCGAACCCAGATCCGCCGCACCGATATCGGCTTCGTCTATCAATCGCACCGGCTCTTGCCGGAATTCACCGCGCTGGAAAATGTCATGCTGCCGCAGATGATCCGCGGACTGAAGCGTTCCGAGACCGTCAAGCGCGCCACCGAAATCCTGGCCTATCTGGGGCTGGGCGATCGCATCAAACACCGGCCGGCCGAACTATCCGGCGGCGAGCAGCAGCGGGTGGCGATCGCGCGCGCGGTCGCCAACGCGCCGCGGGCGTTGCTGGCGGACGAGCCGACCGGGAATCTCGATCCGCATACCGCCGATCACGTGTTCAATGCGCTGACGCAGCTGGTCAAGGCGACGCGGGTGGCGATGCTGATCGCGACCCACAACATGGAACTGGCCGGCCGGATGGACCGGCGGGTGTCGCTGGTGGACGGCCAGGTCGTCGAGCTCGACTAAAGCGTTTTCGAGCGAAGTGGAAACCGGTTCGCGGCAAGAAAACGCGTCAGATCAAGAATGCGTCAATAGGAGCGGTGCCGCCGGTAGGGCCGTGCCGATCGGCTCTTCCGCGTTGGCGAAATAGGGATTGACGATGCACTGTGCGGCGCGGCCCGACGCCGACATGTTGCACTGGGGCAGCGACGTATAGCGGCATTCGTAATAACTGACCGGTCCATACACGTGCAGGCAAACCGGATAGTTTGGATCGTAGGTTTGGGCCGCCGCCGGCCCGGCCGCCGCAAATGTTCCGATTGCCAGAATGGCGAGGGCCAAATTACGCATCAGAACCTCCTTCAGCGATACGGAGACGGATAGACCGACCGTGCGCGGGGGCCGCGATAGCCGCGCGGATCGTAGTCGCCGCCGGGGTTGTAAAAGGGATTCTCGATGCACCACAGCCGCCTTCCCGAAGCGGTGGCCTGGCATTGCTCGTAGCTCGTATAGCTGCAATCGCTCAGACCGGGAGCATAATCGCCTTGCATGCAAAAGGGATAGCGGGTGCCGACCGCCGCCGCCGGCGTGGTGCCCACGAGCGCCAGTCCGCCCGCGGCCAGCAGAGCCAGAACCATGTTGCGCATGAAAGCCTCCCTTCGGCCGCAGCCGCCTCTGCATCGATTCGGTTGAAGCAACCCAAGCCGGGCGAGCGGGTTCCCGTCAAATCACGTTCGTGGATGCTGGCCCTGGCGGGCGCCGGCTTGATCGCGCCCGCTGCAGGCACATATTCGAAAAATGGACCAAATTCTGCCACCGAAACTAAGCGAGCTTGAGCTTGAGGCCTTGCGGCAGATCAAGATGCATCCGGCCACATGCCGCATTCCATCCCGCGTCCAGTCCCGGCTCAAGGATATCGGCTATGCCAGGGAAGTTCTGGGTGGACTCGTTCTGACCGATGACGGCCTGGAGCGGATTGCGATGGAAAGATGATCCCCCGCAATGGCGGCTGGCGTCTATGGCGGGCTTTGGGAAGTGTCCGATATCGTCGCGATGCCAGAGCAATGGGAGCTGGCGAACTTCAAGCCGCAATATCAATTCGTGGTGCGGCAATACGCAATCGGGAAGGGACATTCGGTAAGCGTTCTTTGGCGCGGCGGGGAAGTCGATACGATTTTCGGATTTGAGAAGGAGGACGACGCGCTGCAATGGATCAAGAGAAGTCGCAAGGATGGTTGCTTGAAAATCGCTAGCGATGAATAAACACAGCCCTTATGCAGTCTGGATTCCTGACCGCGATTTGAACATGGGTCTTGTGGTAGATTTCGCTGCCAGGATATGCAGGCTCGCCCTCGACAAAAATGCCACGAACAGTATCGAATTTCGGTAGCCCGGCGCGTTCGTTCAAGAGATGCACATAGTTGATAATTGCGCAGTCCAATGAACGAATGACCTTATTTTTGCTCGTCACATTAGGGCTGTCTCGATTGATCGGCATTTTGAGACCTAGCGTCAATCTCTCCTGCTCAAATGTTTTGTAAACCTCAGCCAAAAAATCGAGATTAGGCCTCAACGAAAGATCCAAGCAATTTCCCAAATCAAGCAGAGCCCCAACGACAAATGGCTCTTTGCACTTTCCGTGTGTTCTTTTTTCTTCCGCCCATTCCAAAGCACGCTGTGGATCGGAATCCCAGAAATAGGTCCCTTCACCGAGCCAATCGTGATTTTGATTGCTCATCTTCAGGGGCGCGCCTTCGACTGCCGCGGCTAAGCCCTCTTCGCGGTCACAGCCATGATAACCGATGACGAAAGAGGGTAGTTTGCTCAATCATCTTCTTCTTTTTCTTTGAAGCCAGGACCGCCAAACTCTGGAGCAAGGTTCCCTTCCTTGGTGTAAGTTCCGGTGGCAACAAGAAACTCCAGGGCGACAGCGGGCGATGCAGCATTTCGCGCTGCCTGCTCCTGTAGAGCCTTCAAAAGGTGTTCGCGTTGCTGTTCGGTCATGGGGGCGACCTCCCATTGGTAAAACGCTCGGCGGGCGTAAAACTGTGGACGTGTGAAATTAATTTCAACCGCCGCCTTTCCGGCCGAACTGGCGGCTTGATGATCTGGCTCACGTCAAACCAACTGGCCACGCGGGCCAAAATATCAGACCGCAAAGCTCGCCAAGCGATGGCGCGCGCACTCGAAAAAAAACCGTGGTGCGGGGTCCTACTCGTCGTCAGGAAAGTATCTGCTGCCGGCGCTCCGGGTGGCTTGAAATATGAAGTTCTCGCCACATCGCTCCCCGCCGATCTTCAACAGGCGGAAGATAATCTGAGAAGTCACCGTGCAACCGCAACCCGCGGGGTTTGCACCTGGTCGCCGCGATGAGCTAAATTGGTGGCTGCTAATCCTCCGCCCGCTGTTGCACTTACCACGCGGCGCGAAATGCAAAGCAACCGTGGCCGCCCTGGTCGAACGCAACGACCTGACAGATTGGCGCGGCCGGCCGATTAAACTCTACGGACGCACCATATACCGCCGCCTGAAGAGCTATCGCGAAGAAGGTGCGAGCGCGTTCGTCGCGAAGGCAAGAAGTGACAAGGGCAAAAGCCGCGTCGTTATCTCAGAACTTTTCGACCGCGCGCTAAATTACGATCACGATAGCCTGCTTAAGATGCGGACTTCGCTGCTCACATTCATCAAACAGCATCGCAAAGCCTCGCTTGTCCGAACAACCCTGATCTCAAAGCTGAAGCTTAAAGAGGAGGCGGCGGCGTTTATCAAGGTCGACGAATTTCCGGACAAAACATTTAGGGTGCCGCGCAGGCTCATTGACGGGGCGCGGCGCGAATACAAGGTAGTCAATCTATTTGAGAGCCGCAGGAAAACCTTCGAAGACATGCGGCCGCGCGTGCGGCGCGACCCAACAACTTTGCGACCGATGCAGATTGTGTGCATCGACGTCACTCCCTTCGACATCGTGATGCTTCGCCCGGATGGCTCGCGCGCCCACGCGCGCGGCATCAGCATGCTCGATGTCGGAACGGCGCGTCTCCAATTCTACTATGTGCTCTGCGAGAAGGGTACGGGTGTTCGCAACGCCGATCTGATCCAGGCATTCATTGAAATGGCCGTCGACCCGGCGTGGGGTGTGCCGGAAGAGATTTACGTCGACAACGGCAAAGAGATGCTGTTCGCCGATCATCTAGAAGATGCCTTGCAACTGATCAAGGAAGCGCGAGGACGCGACGGGCGCGAAGTCGCCGTTCACCGCTCCATCGTACGCAACGCGCAGGGCAAGCCGGTCGAATCCTACCACGCGGCCTTCAATAAATGGATTCAAGACTGTCCTGGATACACGGGCGGCGATCGGATGAACGCGCACTCGGATAGCCTGCACCGCCCCGTCAAGCCCTTGATTGGCGATCTGGATTACCTTCGTAAGATTGTGGATGGCCGCTTGCTCGAGTTCGACCACCACGAGATGCGCGGCGCTTTCGCGGGCCGCACCCCGTATGACATCTACACCGAGAAGCGGAAAAACTGGCAGTCATTCCTGATCGATCCGCGCGAGATCGATCGCTGCTTTATGAAAGACGAGACGCGCGTCGTCGATCGGGGGGCCGTGAGTTGGAACGGCCAGCAGTGGCACTGCGATGGCCTCCACATTCAATGGTGGGGAAGAAAAATCATCCTCCGCACTCCTCTGTTCAATTCCCCACCTGACCAATTGGCCGTTCTTGATCCGAAAACACGCCAGCTTATTGCGGTCGCCACGCGGCAGCGCGCCTACGCGTACGGCGATCCCGAGGGGCCAAAGGCGGCAGCAAAGCTTGCTAGTGAGGCGCGATCTCCGGTTCGCACCCTGTCGCGTGACATTCCGCCGATAGATACAATTGCCGAAGGCCTTCGACTTCAATCCGGTCTTCGCAAGCCGGAGGCGCCTTCAGTAGCTGGCATCGTCAGCATTTCCAAACAGCATGCGGATGAAGCTGCAGCGCTGGCCGAACCAGTCGCGGTCCGCGAGGATCGTCGGCAGCAAAAAATGCGTCGCGGCCGGCTCTCCCGACTAGCCGACTATGAGCGCCTCAACAACAAACGGAGCAATGAATGATCGATGCAGCTCCGCTTGCCGATACGTCGGTAAAGTCCCTCGTTTTTCAGACCCTCACAACCGCGCGCAAGTGTGGCTGGAACGCAGCCATCGTCGGCGCTGCCGGTGTTGGCAAAACGCGCTCAATCATTGCCTATGCCGAATCACACCCGAAGACCGGCCTGCTCACGGCGAGCGACGCGCTTGGCAGATCGCCCCGCGATCTCTGGGCCTCGATATCTCACGAACTGATCGGTTCCGCCGGCGGTTCGACCGCAGAGATGCAGGAAGAACTATTCACCTACGATCTGACCGGCGCAGCCTTGATCATAGACGAAGCACAGCAGCTGCCGCCGGTTCAGTTGCGTGAAATCCTACTTCTCAATGACCGCGCAAGCCTGACGATCGTCTTTTGCGGAAACTGGGAAGTACTCAAACGCGCGAACGCCCGGCAGGGCGCCTGGGAGAACATCGTTTCGCGCATCCAACCTCTCTTCGAAACAATCGATGGCATTCTTGACGAAGACGTCGACGCCATAGCAGCGGCATTTGGTGTAAGCGATCCTAGAGCGCTACCCATCCTTCGCAGCATCGGAAAACAGCACCACGCGCGAGGCATCGTGCGCGTTCTGCAAACCGCGAGCGATCGCGCTGGCGGTACCCCCATCACCTCAACTCACGTCCGCGAAGCAATAGGATTTTTCCCTTCTATAGGAGTGCATTGAAATGAAGAAAATAAACTCGGGATCATCCAAACAGAACTCCTTTCGCAAGGGCGCAACCAAACAACTCGACGCGAAGCGCTGGCATGACATGCGGCCGGCTCTGCGCCGTGCCCTTACGGATCGTCCGTTGCAGACGGTCGATGTCGACGCGATGCCGCGATCCCCAATGAAGGCACCGGGATGTGTTTGGCAATTTTGGTCCGGCTCAATAGGCCTCAATGACCGCTCGCTGTGTTTCGACGGCGGAAGTCCGGTCGGCTATGCAACCGACATGTCCGATCGAAGCCGGAAGGCTCTTGCAAACTACATGATCGGACTATGGACAAAATTCCGCGACGAAACCCCCCGCCACTAGACCCAGGAGTGCCTTGAAATGAGAAAGTCAATCGACGTTGCTGCCCTAACTCTCGAACAGGCTCGTGCCCTGGTGATCCACTACGACTCGCGGCTCGACGCCGCGCTCTTGGTTAACAACAAGCTCCTGACGGTGCTGGCGAACACCGCAAGCAAGATCAACCCCACCGATGCGGATGACATTCGCAAAGCTTTGAACGAATGGTCATTTGTAAATAACGAGATAGACGAAGCGTCGGCAGACGAGATTCGCCGCATTCTCGGCCTCAAACCCACCCCCCCTTCTTCAACCCTGCAATGACGGAGAAACCAAAAATGCAAAACGTTCGGCCTGCTGACGTTGAACAAGCTGATCTTGCTGACCGGCTTGAAGAAGCTATTTCCGAAGACGTGTTGGAGAATGGAAGTCCGGCCCAAATCGTCGAACAGTTCTTGGAGCGGCGCATCGATGAAATCGACGCGCTCGTTTCGCTGCTCGGCGTGGCGCGCAAGCTTTAACGTGCGTGCCCTTCCCCCCGCTGACTGCCAGCCACACTATTTCGCGATCCAGTTGAAGCGTGCGTGCGCTTTCAGCGGCCGCCTCAAGATCGGTGACACGCAGGCGCTGCGTGCGCCAATTTTGTACGGCGTGATGACCAAAACCAGGGATGCGATCCAAGCCGCAATGCCTATCGAGATTACCGCCCACATCTGCGGCGTGAGTGAAATTTGGTAGCCAAGGGCGAGGGCAGCCGAGAAGACACCGGCACCTAAGAAGGTCGCTAGCTTTTTCACTGCTTCCCCCCTTTTCCAAAGGAGGAAAGTCTCTTCAAAACTGGTTCGCAGATATTCCCAGAAATAAAGAAGTTTCAAGATGCACTCTCGGATATCGTGCTTTCGTCGCAGGCTGCGAATCCCGCCCTTGTTGCTCTGGCTGGCAAATATCTTGAGTTTGCCCAGGCCGCGGGCGGTATCGAATTTAAGATTAAGCGCAACAATGACGAACTCGCCGTTTTTAACGGAACCGCCGACGAGGCGCAAAAGCGCAACGCCGGTGCAGCCACATCGACAAACGCATCGGCCGGCGCGTTCGATCGCCTGTCAAAGGCGATGGACCGGCAATCGGCCTCGATGGCGGCGGAAGCGCAGACGGCCGGGCAATCGGCCGGCGTCGCCGCGAAGCTGCGCGCGGAATTCGTTCTGACCGAAGCGGCGCAGCAATCCGGCATCGCGGTCGCGGGCGCGTACGCGGACAAGATCAAGGCCATCGCCGACCGCGCCGGCGAGGCCGCGCAGAAGCTCGCGGTCGCCAACCTCCAATCCAACACCGCGTTCGCGACCAGCCAGCTCAGCCGCACCGCGATCGACGCTTCGGTCGCCGATCAGCTCAAGGGCGCGTTCGGCAACGACGCCGATCAGAACAGCGCCATCGCCAACACCATCCGTCTCGATGAGACGCTGAAGGACATCAAGGGCACGGCGCAGGATCTGGCGTCGGGTGCGTTCCGCGACATCCGCACCGAGCTGCAGAACGGCGCCACCGCGTTCCAGGCGTTCGGCAATGCCGCCGTCAACGCCGTCAACAAGATTATGGACAAACTCGCCGACAAGGCGATCGACGCCGGCCTTTCCAAGATCATCGGGGCGCTCGGCGGCAGCGTATTCGGCGGCAATGCCGGCGCTGGCATTTCGGTGGGTAAGCTCGGTTTTGCCTATGGCGGCTTCACCGGAGCTGGCGGCAAGTATCAGCCGGCCGGCATCGTCCACAAGGGCGAGTAGGTGATCGCACCACGAGGCCTCGCCCGGATCGGCATCCGCAACATCCGCGGCTCATCGCGGTTACCCATCGCGGTCCGTCGGCGGTCCGGCGCCCTGGCAATTGCCGGCACAAAACCAGCGCGCCGGGCGGGCCGGTGGCGCGCCGATCCAGATCACCAATCATAATTATATCGACGCCAGCGGCGCGGACCCCGCCAGCATCGCGCGGCTGGAGCGCGCGATTGAAATGCTGAACCGAAAGCAGGCCGCGCAGGCGGAGGAGATGACCAGCGCCCGGCACCTTCAGAACACGGGGGTCGGCTGATGGCCCGGCCGCGCTCCGAATTTTACTACGATCCAGAATTGGAAGCGTTCGTTAAATCCTGCTTTGAACGGCGTTTAATTTACAGCGCCGTCCGGGCCGAGTGCATCGAAAAATTTGGGAAAGAACGATCGCCGAGCATTAGCGCGCTCAGTCGCTTCTATCAGAGCCTCCAGGCCAATCCCGGCTGAGGCGGTGCGGCACTCGGATTCTACCAACACTAGCCGCAAAATCCCGTAATTCCCCCGCCATTTAGCCTTGGTTTCCGCCATTTACTGTTCACCCCACTGACCCACTCCCCGCGCTTGACTTCTGGAACAAACTGGGAACAATGTTCCTCATTATGTTCCCATATCAGGAGGCGGGCATGTTGAAGATTTTCGTCGAAGAAGCCGCGGCGCTGGCGTCGATTACGCTGTTCGTCGGGATGATCGCGGTCTGGGCGCAGCTCATTCCCCAGCTCTGAGGTGGCGGCGGTCATGGGCCCCGGGCGGCCCTTGGGCCTTGCCCGAGCCCTGGGGAAAAGCCGGACGGCGGGCGGCGATCGCCCCTTCGGCGTGGACTCCGCCCTGCCCGAGGCATCACCATTGCCGGGCGAGTCGGCCTTCGAGGGCGGCTCTGCGCTCCCTCAGGCCCAAGCGATCCCAAGTCCATGACCTCAAAACCGTCGGCAGCCATGTCCAATGCCGGATTTGTCCATCTCCACGTCCATTCGGCCTATTCGCTGCTGAAGGGGTCGATCAAGATCCAGCAAGCTCGGCGAACTGGCCAAAGCGGACCGCCAGCCGGCGCTGGCGCTGACCGACACCGACAACATGTTCGGGGCGCTGGAATTCTCCGACAAGATGGCCGGCTACGGCATCCAGCCGATCATCGGCTGCGAGCTGGCGGTCGATTTCGGCGACCAGGACCCGAACGCGCGCAATGCGCTCGCCGCGACCCCTTCGCGGATCGTGCTGCTGGCGGCGCGCGAGCGCGGCTATCGCAGCCTGATGCGGCTGAACTCCCGCGCGTTTCTGGAAACGCCGGTCCATCAGTCCCCGCACATCAAGTTCGAATGGCTGCGAGGGCGACGCCGAGGATCTGATCGCGCTGACCGGCGGCCCGGACGGGCCGATCTCGCTTGCGGTCGCCGCCGATCAGGCGGCGCTGGCGGCGTCGCGCTGCGACCGGCTGGCGCGCCTGTTCGGCGACCGGCTCTATGTCGAATTGCAGCGCCACGGCATCGAGAAGGAGCGCCGCGCCGAGGCCGGCCTGATCGATCTCGCTTATTCAAAGGGCCTGCCGCTGGTGGCGACCAACGAGCCGTATTTCGCGACCGCGGACGATTACGAAGCCCATGACGCGCTGCTGTGCATCGCCGGCGGGCGGCTGATCGCCGATACCGATCGCGAGCAACTCACCCCGGATCACCGCTTCAAGACCCGCGCCGAAATGGCGGTGCTGTTCGCCGACGTGCCGGAGGCGCTGGCCTCGACGATCGAGATTGCCGAGCGCTGCGCGTTCCGCCCCGTCACCCGCAAGCCGATCCTGCCGCGGTTCA
This sequence comes from uncultured Alphaproteobacteria bacterium, assembly GCA_963825105.1. GTDB lineage: Bacteria > Pseudomonadota > Alphaproteobacteria > Rhizobiales > Xanthobacteraceae > Bradyrhizobium. Next base: position 157,764 of record CAWGSB010000017.1, on the reverse strand, counting down.
CGGTCGGCGCCGGCACCAACGCCGCGGACGCCGAGAGCGACGAGGCGTCGGAACTGCGCCGTCAGGCCGAGGAGGGGCTGAGCAACCGCCTGAAGGTTCACGGCCTGTCGCAAGGCGCTTCCGAAGAGGACTATCGCGCCCGCCTTGCCTTCGAACTCGATGTCATCACCCGCATGAATTATGCGGGCTATTTCCTGATCGTTTCGGATTTCATCAAATGGGCCAAGGCGCAGGGCATTCCGGTCGGGCCGGGCCGCGGCTCCGGCGCCGGCTCGCTGGTCGCCTATGCGCTGACCATCACCGATCTCGATCCGATCCGGTTCGGCCTGCTGTTCGAGCGCTTCCTCAATCCGGAACGCGTGTCGATGCCGGACTTCGACATCGACTTCTGCCAGGACCGGCGCGGCGAGGTGATCGACTACGTGCAGCAGCGCTACGGCCGCGATCAGGTCGCCCAGATCATCACCTTCGGCACGCTGCAGGCGCGCGGCGTGCTGCGCGACGTCGGGCGCGTGCTGCAGATGCCCTATGGCCAGGTCGACAAGCTGACAAAACTGGTGCCGCAAAATCCGGCGGCGCCGGTGACGCTGGCGGCGGCGATCGCGAGCGAACCGAAGCTGCAGGCGTTCCGCGACGAGGACCCGGTGGTGGCGCGCGCCTTCGACATCGCGCAGCGGCTGGAGGGCCTGACCCGGCACGCTTCCACCCACGCCGCCGGCATCGTGATCGGCGACCGGCCCCTGAGCGAACTGGTGCCGCTCTACCGCGATCCGAAGTCCGACATGCCGGTGACCCAGTTCAACATGAAATGGGTCGAGCCCGCGGGGCTGGTCAAATTCGACTTCCTCGGGCTGAAGACGCTGACGGTGCTCGATGTCGCCGTAAAACTGCTCAAGCAGCGCGGGGTCGATGTCGATCTCGCGACCCTGCCGCTGGACGATGCCGCCAGTTACCAGATGCTGGCGCGCGGCGATGTGGTCGGCGTGTTCCAGGTGGAAAGCCAGGGCATGCGGCGCGCGCTGGTCGACATGCGGCCCGACCGCTTCGAGGACATCATCGCGCTGGTGGCGCTGTATCGGCCGGGTCCGATGGCGAACATTCCGACCTATTGCGCCCGCAAGCACGGCGACGAGGAGCCGGAATATCTGCATCCGATGCTCGAGCCGATCCTGAAGGAAACCTTCGGGGTCATCATCTACCAGGAACAGGTGATGCAGATCGCGCAGGTGATGGCCGGCTACTCGCTCGGCGAAGCCGACCTGCTGCGCCGCGCGATGGGCAAGAAGATCCGCTCGGAGATGGAGAAGCAGCGCGAGCGCTTCGTCTCCGGCGCGGTCGAGCGCGGCATCCAGCGCGGACAGGCCGACACGATCTTCGAACTGCTGGCGAAATTCGCCGACTACGGCTTCAACAAGAGCCACGCCGCGGCCTACGCGCTGGTGTCGTATCAGACCGCCTACATGAAGGCGCATTACCCGGTCGAATTCCTGGCGGCGTCGATGACGCTCGATATCAACAATACCGACAAGCTCAGCGAGTTTCGCGCCGAGGCGCAGCGGCTCGGCATCAAGGTCGAGGCGCCCTCGATCAATCGTTCCGGCGCCACCTTCGAGGTCAGCGACGGCACCATCTATTACGCGCTGGCCGCGCTGAAGGGCGTCGGCCACCAGGCGGTCGAACTGATCGTGGAGGCGCGCAAGGACGGCGCGTTCACCTCGCTCGCCGATTTCGCCGCGCGGGTTAATCCGCGCGCGATCAACAAGCGCGTGATCGAGAGCCTGGCGGCGGCCGGCGCGTTCGACGCGCTGGATTCCAACCGCGCGCGGGTGTTCGCCGGCGCGGAGGCGATTCTTTCGGCGTGCCAGCGCAGCCACGAGGCCGCGACCATGGGGCAGAACGACATGTTCGGCGGCGCGGCCGACGCGCCGACCATCATGCTGCCGCAGGTCGAGCCGTGGCTGCCGGCCGACCGGCTGCGGCGCGAATACGACGCCATCGGATTCTTCCTCTCGGGCCATCCGCTCGACGATTACGCCACCGTGCTGAAGCGGTTGCGGGTGCAGTCCTGGGCGGAGTTTTCGCGCGCGGTCAAAACCGGCGCCACCGCCGGCAAGGTGGCCGCCACCGTGGTGTCGCGGATGGAGCGGCGGACCAAGACCGGCAACAAGATGGGCATCATGGGTCTGTCAGACCCGACCGGCCATTTCGAGGCCGTGCTGTTTTCCGAAGGGCTCGCGCAGTATCGCGACGTGCTGGAGCCGGGCGCCGCGGTGCTGCTGCAGCTCGGCGCCGAGCTGCAGGGCGAGGACGTCCGCGCCCGCGTGCTGCACGCCGAGCCGCTGGATGACGCCGCCGCGAAAACCCAGAAGGGTCTGCGGATTTTTGTCCGCGACACCAGGCCGCTCGAATCCATCGCCAAGCGGCTGCAGATGCCCGAGCCGGGGCAGGGCGGCCGCGTCCCGCGGCCGTCCGACAAAGCCGGCTCCCGCGCCGGCCGGCGGGGCCGACGGCGACGTCTCGCTGGTCATGATGCTCGACCTCGAAACCGAGGTGGAAATGAAGCTGCCGGGCCGCTTCAAGGTCTCGCCGCAGATCGCCGGCGCGATCAAGGCGGTGTCGGGCGTGGTGGACGTCCAGACGCTGTAGCCGGGCGACGAGCCGATCGCGCCGAAAGCCCCTCGCTGGGCCGGAACAGGGCGGCCGGGGAGTCGCCGGACTGGACCCGCGCCTGCTTCACGATGAGGTTTAAGATGCGGGACTGCCGCTAAGCCGCCGGAATCCGGCGGTGTTAAGGGATTCTCGCTTAAGGCCCCTGGATGGCAGCCGCGGGGCCGGTTTGGTCGCCGCGGCCGCCAAAAACGGGCCGAATTTCCTTGCTTCTCGCGAAAATACCGCTATATAGCGGCCCATCTCACACGGAAACATGGCTCAAAAGGCCGTCCGGTGGCAGCCGGGCCATAAGGCTCGTCTGCTCACACGTTTCCGGAGGAACCAACCGGAGAATTGGACTATGGCGCTACCCGATTTTTCTATGCGTCAGCTGCTTGAAGCTGGCGTTCACTTTGGCCACCAATCGCACCGCTGGAATCCGAAAATGGCGGATTACATTTTCGGTGCCCGCAACAACATCCACATCATCGACCTCGCCCAGACCGTGCCGCTGCTGCATCGCGCGCTGCAGGCGGTCAGCGATACCGTCGCCAAGGGCGGCCGTATCCTGTTCGTCGGCACCAAGCGGCAGGCGCAGGACGGCGTCGCCGAAGCCGCCAAGCGCTCGGCGCAGTATTTCGTCAATTCGCGCTGGCTCGGCGGCACGCTGACCAACTGGAAGACGATTTCCGGTTCGATCAAGCGGCTGCGGCACCTCGATGAAGTGCTCAATTCCGGCGATGCCAGCGCCTACACCAAGAAGGAGCGGCTGACGCTGCAGCGCGAGCGCGACAAGCTCGATCGTTCGCTGGGCGGCATCAAGGACATGGGCGGTCTGCCCGACATGATCTTCGTGATCGACACCAACAAGGAAGACATCGCGATCCAGGAAGCCCAGCGGCTGAACATTCCCGTCGCCGCGATCGTCGATACCAATTCCGATCCCAAGGGCATCACCTATGTGATTCCGGGCAATGACGACGCCGGCCGCGCCATCTCGCTGTATTGCGATCTGATCGCGCGCGCGGTCATCGACGGCATCTCGCGCGCGCAGGGCGAATCCGGGATCGATATCGGCGCTTCCGTCCAGCCCGTCCGCGAGGAAATTCCGGCGGCGCCGCAGCCTGCGGGCTTCCAGGGTCTCGCCGGGCCGCGCGGTGCGGCCGACGATCTCAAGAAGCTCACCGGCGTGTCCGGCGCGATCGAGAAGAAGTTCAACGATCTCGGCATCTTCCACTACTGGCAGCTGGCCGAACTCGATCACGACACCGCCCACAAGATCGGCGAAGAGGTCGGACTTCCGTCTCGTGCCGATGGCTGGGTAGCCCAGGCCAAGGCGATGACCGCGGAAGCGGAATAACGCGAACGCGCTGGCCGGAACGCTCCGGCCACCGGTTCTCGATTTCCGTAATTCCTGATGGTGGACGGCGGCGAGGCGGCAAAAGCCGCGCCGCGGTCGCCCTGACAGGCAAAGGATTGCAACAATGGCAACAATCACAGCGGCGATGGTCAAGGACCTGCGCGAGACGACCGGCGTCGGCATGATGGACTGCAAGCAGGCGCTCGCCGAGAACGACGGCGACATGCAGGCGGCGATCGACTGGCTGCGCAAGAAGGGCCTGTCGAAGGCCGCGAAGAAGGCCGGCCGCGTCGCGGCGGAGGGCCTGATCGGCGCGCTGACCGCGGGCACCAAGGGCGTTGTCGTCGAGGTCAATTCCGAGACCGACTTCGTCGCGCGCAACGAGCAGTTCCAGGGACTGGTCAAGATGATCGCGCAGGTCGCGCTCGCCGTCGGCGCCGACGTGGAGAAGATCAAGGCCGCCAAGGTCGGCAGCGTGACGGTCGAGACCGCGATTTCGGATGCGATCGCGACCATCGGCGAGAACATGACGCTGCGCCGCGCGGCTTCGCTCGAAGTCGGCAAGGGCGTGGTGTCGAGCTACGTGCATAACGCCGTGATCGATGGCGCCGGCAAGATGGGCGTGATCGTGGCGCTGGAATCCGCCGGCAAGACCGACGAACTCGCAGCGCTCGGCAAGCAGCTCGCGATGCATGTTGCCGCCGCCAATCCGCAGGCGCTGGATCCGGCGGGGCTCGATCCCGCCGTCGTGAAGCGCGAAAAGGACGTGCTGGCCGACAAATACCGTCAGCAGGGCAAGCCCGAGAACGTGATCGAGAAGATCGTCGAGTCCGGTTTGAAGACCTACTACAAGGAAGTCTGCCTGCTGGAGCAGGCCTTTCATCCACGACAACGCGCAAGTCGGTCGCCCAGGCGGTGAAGGAAGCTGAGGGCAAGATCGGCGCGCCGGTGAAGATCACCGGATTTGTGCGCTATGCTCTCGGCGAGGGAATCGACAAGCAGGAATCCGATTTCGCAGCCGAAGTCGCGGCGGCCAGCGGCAAGAAATAACCGCCGGAACAGTCCTTCCGGCCTGTTTGCGCCGGGAGATGCCCGCGCGGGGAAGGAAAGCGTTTAGCAATGGCTGAGCCGGCTCTATCGTCGTGTGGTGATCAAGCTCTCCGGCGAATATCTTGCCGGCGCGCAATCGTTCGGCATGGACCAGCCGACCATCGACCGGATCGCCGGCGACCTGATCGCCGCCAGGCAACTCGGCGTCGAAGTCGCCGTCGTGGTCGGCGGCGGCAACATGGTCCGCGGCGTGGAAGTCTCCTCGCGCGGCGTGTCGCGCCCGACCGGCGACACCATGGGCATGCTCGCCACCGTGATGAACTGCCTGGCGCTGGAGGCGGCGATCGAGCGGCGGGGGGCGCCGGCGCGGACCCTGTCGGCGTTCGTCATGCCGCAGATCTGCGAGCTCTTCACCCGGGGTGCGGCGCACAAATATCTCGCCGAGGGCCGGATCGTGCTGCTCGGCGGCGGAACCGGCAATCCGTTCTTCACCACCGATACCACGGCGGTGTTGCGGGCCGCCGAAATCGGCGCGCAGGCGGTGCTGAAGGCCACCAATGTCGACGGCGTCTACAGCGCCGATCCCAAAAAGGACCCTTCCGCCAAGCGATTCGACCGTCTGACCCATTCACAGGCGATCGAAGGCGGCTACAAGGTCATGGACGCGACCGCATTCGCGCTTGCCCGCGAGACGTCGCTGCCTATCATCGTGTTCTCGATCGCCGAGCCGGGTTCGATCGGCGCGATCCTGCGCGGCACCGGCCACGGCACCATCGTCGCCGGCTGACGGGCTTGTGAAGCACCGGACCGCGCGCAAGGCTTGGCGGCCTCGGCGAAGGGTTTTCAGGAGGGGAGAGCGTTATGCCCACGGGTAAGTTCGACATCAACGAATTGAAACGCCGCATGCAAGGCGCCACCCAAGCCCTCAAGCATGAACTGGGCGGTTTGCGAACCGGCCGCGCCGCGGCCTCGATGCTGGAGCCGGTGCAGGTCGACGCCTACGGCACGCATATGCCGCTCAACCAGCTTGCGACCATCAGCGTGCCCGAGCCGCGGCTGCTCTCCGTGCAGGTGTGGGACAAGTCGATGGTCAAGGCCGTGGAAAAGGCGATCATCGATTCCAATCTGGGTTTAAGTCCCGCCACCGAAGGACAGGTGCTTCGCCTGCGAATTCCCGAGCTCAACGAAGAGCGCCGCAAGGAACTGGTGAAGGTCGCGCACAAATATGCCGAAGCGGCGAGGGTCGCGGTCCGGCATGTCCGCCGCGACGGCCTCGATACGGTCAAGAAACTCGAGAAGAACCACGAGATTTCCGAGGACGATCAGGAACGTCTGGCCGCCGATGTGCAGAAGGCCACCGACGGGACGATTTCGGAGATCGATCAGTTGCTGGCGGCCAAGGAAAAAGAAATCCTCACCGTTTAGCGCTTAGGATTGACCGATGTCGAACGCCGCCGCCCCCGCAACCGAAGGACCGGATCGAACCGACGGTCCCTTGCATGTGGCGATCATCATGGACGGCAACGGGCGCTGGGCGGCGGCCCGCGGTCTGCCGCGCGCGGAAGGTCATCGCCGCGGCGTCGAGGCGCTGCGCCGCGTCGTTCGCGCGGCCAGCGAACTCGGCATTCTCTATCTGACGATTTTCTCCTTCAGCTCGGAAAACTGGTCGCGTCCCGCGACCGAAATCGGCGACCTGTTCGGCCTGCTGCGGCGCTTCATCCGCAACGACCTCGCGACGCTGCATCGCGACGGCGTCCGGGTGCGCGTGATCGGCGAGCGCGAGCGGACTGGAGCCCGACATCTGCGCGCTGCTGAACGAAGCGGAAGAACTGACCAGGGACAATACCAAGCTCAATCTCGTGGTCGCGTTCAACTACGGATCGCGGCAGGAAATCGCGCATGCGGCGCAGCGGCTCGCGCGCGAGGTCGCCGAAGGCAAGCGCGACGCCGCCTCGATCGACGCCGACACGCTCGGCCAATACCTCGACGCGCCCGATATTCCCGATCCCGACCTGATCATTCGCACCAGCGGCGAGCAGCGGCTGTCGAATTTCCTGATGTGGCAGGCGGCCTACAGCGAACTCGTGTTCGTGCCGATCCACTGGCCCGATTTCGACAAGGCCGCGCTCGAGGACGCGATCGCCGAATATGCCAGACGCGAGCGCCGTTTCGGCGGTCTGGCCGCGAAAACCGGATCGTGACCGAGGGCGAAGCAGCGCCTGCGGCCGGCTGCCGAACAGGGTTCGCGCAATCTGGTCTGATGCGCGTCGTCGCCGCTTTGGTGCTCGCGCCGCCGGCGATTGCGATCGCCTATGCCGGCGGATGGCTGTGGACCGCGCTGGTGACGCTGGCGGCGATCGGCCTCTATGTCGAATGGCTGATGATCGTGGGCGCGGCGCGCGAGCGGCGCGTCGTCGATCGCGGGCGGTGTCGCGCTTGCCATCGCCGGACTTTGCCTCGCCGCCGGACGGATCGATGCTTCGCTCGCTCGCGCTGGTCGCTCGGCCTCGCCGCCGTGGCGTTGCTCTCGCCGCAGCGGCGCCACTGGACGCGCGGCGGGATTTTGTCTATGCCGCCGCGGCCGAGGTCGCCTCGGTCCTGGTGCGGCTCGATCAGAAGCACGGATTTGCCGCGCTGATCCTGATCCTGCTGGTGGTCTGGGTGACCGATATCGGCGGTTATTTCGCCGGCCGCGGCATTGGCGGACCGAAACTCTGGCCGCGGGTCAGCCCGAAGAAGACCTGGGCGGGCGCCATCGGCGGCTTTGCCGCGAGCCTTGTCGTCTGCGGGAGGATTTGTGGCATTCGGTCTCGGCAAGAGCGGCCCGATTCTGCTGTTGGGCGCGGCGCTCTCGATTGCGTCCCAGCTCGGCGATCTCTTCGAGTCCGCGGTGAAACGGCGTTTCGGCGTCAAGGACTCCAGCCACCTCATTCCCGGGCATGGCGGGCTGATGGATCGTCTCGACGGATTCGTCGCCGCGGTCGTTATGGCTGCGATTTTCGGCCTTTTGCGGGGCGGCGTGGATGGCGTCGGCCGCGGTCTTATGGTTTGGTGAAGATATGAGCGCAGTTCCGTTGCGTAACAACAAAGCCGCGGCATCAGCCGTACGCGCCGTGACCGTCCTCGGCGCCACCGGGTCGATCGGCGACAGCACCATGGATTTGCTGAGGGCTTCGCGCGACCGCTACCGGGTCGAGGCGTTGACCGCGCATACCAATGTGCAGGGGCTGGCGAAGCTGGCGAAGGAATTCGGCGCGCGATTTGCCGCCGTCGCCGATCCCGCGCGCCTCGGCGAGCTGAAAGATGCGCTGGCGGGCACGCGCACCGAATGCGGCGCCGGCGAAAGCGCCGTGATCGAGGCCGCGGCCCGGCCGGCGGATTGGGTCATGGCCGCCGTCAGCGGCGCGGCCGGATTGAAGCCCGCGCTCGCGGCGGTGGATCGCGGCGCGACGGTCGCGCTCGCCAACAAGGAATGCCTGGTCTGCGCCGGCGATTTCTTCATGCAGCGCGCGGCGAGGGCAGGCGCCTGCATCCTGCCCGCGGACTCCGAACATAACGCGCTGTTTCAGGCGCTGGGCTCGGGCAACCGGGAGGAACTGGTCCGCGTCATCATCACCGCATCAGGCGGTCCGTTCCGGACCTGGGCCAGCGCCGACATCGAGCAGGCGACACTGGCGCAGGCCCTGAAACATCCGAACTGGAGCATGGGCCAGAAGATCACCATCGATTCCGCCTCGATGATGAACAAGGGGCTCGAGGTCATCGAAGCCTCCTATCTGTTTGCGCTGACGCCGGACGAGATCGACGTTCTCGTGCATCCGCAGTCGATCATCCACGGCATGGTCGAATTCTCGGATCGTTCGGTGGTCGCGCAACTGGGCGCGCCCGACATGCGCACGCCGATCGCGCATTGCCTCGGCTGGCCGGATCGAATCGTCGGACCGGCCGCCAGGCTCGATCTCGCCAAGATCGGACAACTGACCTTCGAGGCGCCGGATTTCGCGCGCTTCCCGGGGCTCCGGCTGGCTTACGATGCGCTGCGGACCGGGCGCGGCGCGACCACGGTCTATCAACGCCGCCAACGAGGTGGCGGTGGCGGCCTTCATCGCCGGCAAGATCAAATTCGGCGCGATCGCGCGCCTCGTCGAGGCGACGATGGACGACTGGATTCGCTCCGGCAATCTGGCGCCGCTGACGTCCGCGGACGATGCCATCGCCGTTGACCATAACGCGCGAAATAAAGCTGCCACCCTCTTGCCTCAAATTGCCTTAAAGGCATCCTAGAGGGTTGGGGACAGGGCTTTCGGCTCTGGTTAAGGGGAATCGGATGTCCGAGTTTTTTCTGCATAGTTTCAATACGTTGAGCCATGGGCTCATCGGTTACATCATCCCCTTTCTGTTCGTACTGACCATCGTCGTTTTCTTCCACGAGCTCGGCCACTTTCTGGTTGCCCGCTGGGCGGGCGTGAAGGTGTTAACGTTCTCGCTCGGCTTTGGGCCGGAACTCGCCGGTTTCAACGACCGCCATGGCACCCGCTGGAAGATCTCGGCCGTCCCGCTCGGCGGCTACGTCAAGTTCTTCGGCGACGACAGCGAGGCCTCGACGCCATCGTCCGAAGCGCTCGCCAACATGACCGAAGAAGAGCGCGAGGGCAGTTTCCACCACAAGAAAGTCGGACCGCGCGCGGCGATCGTCGCCGCCGGTCCGATCGCCAACTTCCTTCTGGCGATCGTGATCTTCACCTGCCTGTTCACGTTCTTCGGCAAGCCGAGCACGACGGCGCGCGTCGATCAGGTGGAGGCGGGCAGTGCCGCGGCGGCAGCCGGCTTCCAGGTCGGCGACGTCGTCACCGCGATCGACGGCAACAGCGATCGGAAGTTTCTCCGACATGCAGCGGATCGTCGGCATTCACGCCGGCGAGCAGACTGACGTTCACGATCAAGCGCGGCGATTCCACGCTGCAATTGCAGGGCACGCCGCAACTCAGGGAAGTGAAGGACCCGTTCGGAAACGCCCATAAGCTCGGCGTGCTCGGCATTACCCGCAAGACCGTCGGCCGGCGATGTCACGACCGAACGCGTGGATCCCGCGACCGCGCTGTGGCTTGGCGTCAAGGAAACCTGGTTCGTGGTCGACCGCACGCTGGCCTATATCGGCGGCGTCTTCACCGGACGCGAGGCGGCCGACCAGGTCGGCGGTCCGTTACGGATCGCCCAGATTTCAGGTCAGGTCGCCACCATCGGTCTTGCCGCGCTGGTGCATCTTGCCGCCGTGCTCTCGATATCGATCGGGCTGTTGAACCTGTTCCCGGTGCCGCTGCTCGATGGCGGTCACCTTTTGTTCTATGCGGTCGAGGCGGTGCGCGGGCGTCCGCTGTCGGAACGGGCACAGGAGATGGGGTTCCGAATCGGGCTGGGTCTGGTGCTGATGCTGATGGTGTTTGCCACCTACAACGACATCCTGCATCTGGCGGCATCTTGAAACGGCTTTTTTGTGACGTGGCCGATAGGCAACGTCTTGGAATGAAAATGAAATTGCACTGCGATAGGACGTTTGCCGCCCCGGCAAAATTGGCTACAAGCAGGGCAACAAATGGGAATTTGCCGGTTCGTGGGGGTGCGGTCCGGCATTGGAATGACAAGGGCGCGTTGCGCATGAATGTTGGAATGCGAGTGCGGGGGGGCTTGTTCGCCGCCCTGATCATGTTCGCCATGCCGGTCGCCGCCACGCTGGCCGCCATGCTTGTGGCGTCGCCTGCCGCCGCCCAGACCGTGGCTTCGATCCAGGTCGAGGGTAACCGGCGGGTCGAAGTCGAGACCATCCGCTCCTATTTCAAGCCGGGTCCCGGCGGGCGCCTGGATCAGGCGCAAATCGATGACGGCCTGAAGGCGCTGATCGAGACCGGCCTGTTCCAGGACGTCAAGATCAGCCAGCCGGGCGGCCGCCTGCTGGTGACCGTGGTCGAAAACCCGGTGATCGGCCGCGTCGCCTTCGAGGGCAACAAGAAGATCAAGGACGAGCAGCTTTCGGCGGAAGTGCAATCCAAGCCGCGCGGCACGCTGTCGCGTCCGATGGTGCAGTCCGACGCCCAGCGCATCGCCGAAATCTATCGCCGCTCCGGCCGCTATGACGTGCGCGTCAATCCCGAAATCATCGAACAGCCGAACAACCGCGTCGATCTCGTTTTCACGATCACCGAGGGCTCGAAGACCGGCGTCAGGTCGATCGAATTCATCGGCAACAACGCTTATTCGTCGTATCGCCTCAAGGACATCATCAAGACCCACGAATTGAATCTGCTGAGCTTCCTCGGCGGCGGCGACGTCTACGATCCGGACCGGGTCGAAGCCGATCGCGATCTGATTCGCCGCTTTTATCTGAAGCACGGCTTCGCCGACGTGCAGGTGGTGGCCGCGCTGACGGAATACGATCCGGACCGCAAGGGCTTCCTGGTGACCTTCAAGATCGAGGAGGGCCAGCAGTATCGGGTGGCGTCGGTCAATTTCGCGTCCAGCATCCGCGACGCTTCGACGGCAACGGCGCTGCGCAGCTTCTCCCGCGTCAATGTCGGATCGCTCTACAACGCCGAGGCGCTGGAGAAGTCGGTCGAGGAAATGCAGATCGAGGCCTCGCGGCGCGGCTACGCCTTTGCGATCGTGCGCCCGCGCGGCGATCGCAATTTCGAGAGCGCATACCGTCACCATCACCTTTGCCATCGACGAGGGTCCGCGGACCTACATCGAGCGCATCAACGTTCGCGGCAATACCCGCACCCGGGACTACGTGATCCGCCGCGAATTCGATATCTCCGAAGGCGACGCCTACAATCGCGCGCTGGTCGATCGCGCCGAGCGCCGCCTGAAGAACCTCGACTACTTCAAGACCGTGAAGATCACGACCGAGCCGGGATCCTCGAGCGATCGCGTGATTCTCGTCGTCGATCTCGAGGAGAAATCCACCGGCGACTTCTCGGTATCGGGCGGCTATTCGACCACCGACGGCGCGCTCGCCGAGGTCAGCATTTCCGAGCGTAACTTCCTCGGCCGCGGTCTGTTTGCCAAGGCGTCGGTGACCTACGGCCAGTACGCGCGCGGCTACTCGCTGTCATTTGTCGATCCCTATCTTCTGGACTATCGGGTGGCGCTCGGCCTCGACCTGTTCCAGCGCCAGCAGCTCGCCAACAGCTTTATCTCCTACGGCACCAAGACGCTGGGCTTCAGCCCGCGGCTCGGCTTCGCGCCTGCGCGAGGATCTTTCCCTGCAGCTGCGATATTCGATCTATCAGCAGGAAATCTCGCTGCCGAACTACCTCGCCAATTGTAACAACAATCAGTTCCTGCTCGACTGAACCCGTACCCGCTGTTCAATCCGAGCCCGGCGTTTGTGGCTCTGAACTGGACCCGGTGGCGCGACCGATGCTTCGGGCGTCGGCCTGTGGTGCTACAGCGATGGCGAGGCTTCGCTGCCGGTCCGCAAGGAACTCGCAGAGCGGCAGTACGCTGACGTCGTCGGTCGGCTATTCGCTGAACTACAATACGCTGGACAACAACAAGAACCCGACCGACGGCCTGCTGGTCGACTTCAGGCAGGACTTCGCCGGCGTCGGCGGCGACGTGAGCTACCTGAAGAGCGCGGTCGACGTGAAATACTACACGCCGCTGGTCGCCGATATCGTCGGACTGATCCACGTCCAGGGCGGCATGCTGAACAAGATCGGCAACAGCGAGCTTCGCATGCTCGATCATTTCCAGATGGGCCCGAACCTGGTCCGCGGCTTTGCCCCGAACGGCATCGGTCCGCGCGACATCAATCCCTACGGTACGAGGGACGCGCTCGGCGGCACCAAATATTGGGGCGCTGTCGGCGGAGCTGCAGATGCCGTTCTGGTTCCTGCCGAAGGAAGTCGGATTGAAGGGCGCGGTCTATGCCGACGCGGGCGGCCTGTATGACTACCAGGGGCCGACGTCCTGGGTCGCCACCGGCGAAGTCAACACGCCCGGCTGTATTCGTCCGACGACGAACTCCTGCCGTCGCCCGGAACCTGTCTGGGATTGCAGTACGACGGCGCCAATACCGTCCGCACTTCGGTGGGTGTCGGCCTGATCTGGGCCTCGCCGTTCGGTCCGCTGCGCTTCGACTATGCGGTCCCGCTGACCAAGGGTCCGTTTGACCGGGTGCAGCAATTCAAGTTTGGCGGCGGGACATCGTTCTAAGGCGTTTTCGAGCGAAGTGGGTACCGGTTCGCGTGAAGAAAACGCGTCAAAACAAAGAGAGAGTTCGGTTCTGATCGATCAGAACCGAAGCTCTGGTTCAATCACCGGCCGGACCGCGACGGGTGGAATGGCGCAGCCGACATTTTTCGAGCAACCACCTTCGTCGACGCTGGCTGAAATCGCCGCGTTGACGAAGGCGCATCTGGTCGATGCGTCGCGGGGCGGCCAGCAGGTCAGGGGACTGGCTTCGCTCGACGAAGCCGGCCCGATGCATCTGACGTTTTTCGACAATCTGAAATACGCCGACCAGCTCGCCTCGACCAAGGCGGGCGCGTGCCTGGTGAGCGCGCGCTTCGAGGCCAGATGTCCCGGCCCACGTCGCCGTGCTGCGCGCGGCCCAGCCGTTCCGCGAATTCGTGAAGATTGCCCGCGAGCTTCTACAGCGACGCGCTTCGTCCGCAATCCTGGTTCGGCAGCGCCGGCATCGCACCATCCGCCATCATCGATCCCAGCGCGCATCTGGAAGACGGCGTGATCGTCGATCCGCTGGCCGTGATCGGTCCCAACGTCGAAATCGGCGCCGGCACGGTGATCGGTGCAGGCGCTGTGATCGGCGCCAATGTCAGGATCGGCAGGGATTGCAACGTCGGCGCGCGCACCGCCATTCAATTCGCGCTGACTCGGCAACAACGTCCTGATCCATCCCGGCTGCAGCATCGGCCAGGACGGCTATGGTTTCGTGTTTTTTGGACCGGATGGCCATTTGAAGGTGCCGCAAACCGGCCGGGTCCTGATCCAGAACGACGTCGAGATCGGCGCCGGAACGACCATCGATCGCGGCAGCCTGCGCGACACCGTGATCGGCGAGGGCACGAAAATCGACAATCAGGTCCAGATCGGTCACAATGTGACGATCGGCAGGCATTGTCTGCTGGCGGCCCAGATAGGGTTGGCGGGCAGCCTGACGATCGGCGACAATGTGGCGCTGGGGGCCAAGGTGGGTATCAACAACCATCTTCACATCGGCGACGGGGCTCAGGTCACGGCGATGAGCGCCGTCAAGGACGACATTCCGGCAGGCGGGCGCTGGGGCGGCCACTTTGCCAAGCCGACCAAGCAGTGGTTCCGGGAAATCATTGCGGTGGAGCGTCTGGTGCGCGATAGCTCAGCCGATCCGAAGGGCGAGGGGCGGGAGTAATGGAGGAGGCACCGGTCAGATTTGCGCTCGTGGATATCAACGAGATCCTCAAGACGCTCCCGCACCGCTATCCGATGCTGCTGATCGACCGGGTGATCAATATCCGGACCGACTACAGCGGCATCGGCATCAAGAACGTCACCTTCAACGAGCCGCCGTTCCTCGGGCATTTTCCGGACCGGCCGGTCTATCCCGGCGTGTTGATGATCGAAGCCATGGCGCAGACCGCCGGCGTGATCGGAATCAAGTCGGTCGAGGGCACCGAGAGGCCGCGCGCGGTTTATTTTCTCACCATCGACAAATGCAAATTCCGCAAACCGGTGATGCCCGGCGATACCGTCGAATATCACATGCGCAGCATCGGCCGGCGCAAGACCATGTGGTGGTTTCACGGCGACGCCAGGGTCAACGGCGCCACCGTGGCCGAGGCCGACGTCGGCGCGATGCTGACCGACTGAAGCGGACGGCATTCATTTGCCGGCCGCGGGGCACGCTCGATTGCTCCCAACGGTCATCCCCCGCTTCGGCACTCGTTCCGCCGCTCAGCCGAAACACGGCGTAACCATACGTCACTGGACAGTGCCAGAACGCCGCGCTAACCACCGGAAAATCAAACAAATTCACGCAAAGCCGGCTGGCTGATACGGGACCATTCGGATGATGATGATCGATCCCACCGCGCGGATTGAAGAAGGCGCTGTGATCGGCGAGGGCACCGTTATCGGTCCCTATTGCGTCATCGGCCCCGACGTCGTGATCGGCGCGAACTGCAAGCTGGTCGCGCATGTCTATGTCACGGCGCAGACCACGATCGGGGACGGCTGCACGATCTACCCGTTCGTCTCGCTGGGCACCCCGCCGCAATCCCTGAGCTATCGCGGCGAACTGACGAGGCTCGAGATCGGGCAGGGCTGCACCATCCGGGAGCAGTCGACCATGAGCGCCGGCACGGTGGCCGGCGGCGGCGTGACCCGCGTCGGCGACCGCGGCTACTTCATGAACTGCAGCCATGTCGGTCACGACTGCGTCGTGGGCAACGATGTGATCTTTGCGACCTCGGCGACGCTCGG
The DNA here is from genome assembly GCA_963825105.1 of uncultured Alphaproteobacteria bacterium. Classification (GTDB taxonomy): domain Bacteria; phylum Pseudomonadota; class Alphaproteobacteria; order Rhizobiales; family Xanthobacteraceae; genus Bradyrhizobium. The sequence continues at coordinate 142,223 of CAWGSB010000017.1, read as the reverse complement.
CGGCCATTGCGAGGTCGGCGATTTTGTCTTCATGGGCGGCCTGTCGGCGGTGCATCAGTTCGGCAGGGTGGGGTCGCAGGTGATGGTCAGCGCGCTCACCGCCGTGCGCGGCGACGTGATTCCGTTCGCGCTTGTGAACGGCCAATATGCGGCGCTTGCCGGTCTCAACGTCGTCGGCCTGAAGCGACGCAAATTCACCCGCGAGCGCCTCGCGCGGCTGAGATCGTTCTATCAAAAGCTGTTTCACGGCCCGGGTGTGTTCGCCGAGCGGCTCGCCGAGGTGAGGCATCTGTCGGATACCGACCCCGCGATTGCGGAAATTCTTGCCTTCATCGATGCCGGAAAGCACCGCGAGCTGTGCCAGCCGGTCAAGGGCCGCAAAAGGGCTCCATGACGCGATATCAGGAGCAAACCATGACAGACCGGGTTGTGGATGCTTCATCGCCCATCGGTCTGATCGCGGCCGGCGGCGTCATGCCCTTTGCGGTTGCGGATTCCCTGATCGCCCGCGGCCTCCATCCGGTCCTGTTTGCGCTGAGAGGCGCCTGCGATCCGGTCGCCGTCGAACGCTATCGCCATCACTGGATTTCGGTCGGCCAGTTCGGCAGGGCCATAAAGGCGTTTCGCGCCGAGAACTGCCGCGATCTGGTTTTCATCGGCACCCTGGTGCGGCCGGCGCTCTCGGAGATCAGGCTGGATTGGGGCACGCTGCGCGTGCTGGCGCGCGTGTGGGCCGCTTTCCGGGGCGGGGACGATCATCTCTTGTCCGGCATCGGCCGCATTCTCGAGCAGGACGGCTTCCGCATGGTGGGGATCAAGGATGTCGCGCCGGACCTGCTGGTGCCGGAGGGATGTCTCACCCGCAAGGCGCCTGATGAAAACGCCGCCGCCGACATCGCCAAAGGGCGTGACGTGCTGCGCGCGCTCAGCCGCTTCGACATCGGCCAGGCTGCCGTGGTGATCGACGGCCACGTGGTCGCCGTGGAAGACATCGAGGGCACCGACGGTTTGCTGGCGCGCGTGGCGCGGTTGCGCAAGGAGGGTCGCATCCGCGCCAAGGCCGGGCGCGGCGTGCTGGTGAAGGCGCCGAAGAGCGGCCAGGATTTGCGTTTCGATCTGCCGACGATAGGCCCGCGAACCGTCGAGGGCGCCGATGCGGCCGGGCTTGCCGGGATCGCGATCGTCGCCGGCCATACCATCGTCGTCGAACCGCAGGCCATGATCGAGGCGGCCGACGCTGCCGGCCTGTTCGTGAGCGGTTTGCCCGCATGATCCCGGAGCGAACAAGTGCCGGCTTCGCGCGAAAGATTTTCCTGATCGCGACGGAGGAATCGGGGGATCGGCTCGGCGCCAATTTGATGAAGGTGTTGCGCCAGCGCCTCGGCGACGCCGTCCGCTTCGAAGGCGTCGGCGGCCAGTCGATGGCGCGCGAGGGGCTGGCGTCGCTGTTTCCGATCGAGGAATTGTCGATCATGGGACTGGCGGCGGTCGTAAGGCAGTTGCCGAAGCTCTTAGGCCTGATCCGGGCGACCGCCACGGCGGTGACGGACGCCTCGCCCGATGTTCTCGTGATCATCGACAGTCCCGATTTTACCCATCGGGTGGCACGACGCGTCCGGGCCCGCGATCCCTCGATCCCGATCATCGACTACGTATCGCCCTCGGTCTGGGCATGGCGGCAGGGGCGGGCGCGGGCGATGCGCGCCTATGTCGATCACGTCCTGGCCTTGCTGCCGTTCGAGCCCGAGGAATACCGCAGGCTGCGCGGCCCGCCCTGCAGCTATGTCGGCCATCCCCTGACCGAGCAGATCGGGAGCTTGCGGCCCGGCGCGGCGGAGCAGCAGCGCCGGGGCGAGGCGCCGCCGGTGCTGCTGGTGCTGCCGGGAAGCCGCCGCAGCGAGATCCGGCACCATATGGCGGTATTCGGCGAAACGCTCGCCCGGCTGCAGGCCGAGGGCCTGGCGTTCGAACTGATCCTTCCCACCATGCCTCACTTGCAGGAGGCGGTGGCCGAGGGCCTGAAGGACTGGAAGGTCACCCCGAGGGTCGTGATCGGCGAACAGGAAAAGCGCGCGGCGTTCCGCATCGCGCATGCGGCGCTCGCCAAGTCCGGCACCGTGACGCTCGAACTCGCCATCGCCGGCGTGCCGATGGTCACGGCTTACAAGGCAGGCGCGCTTGAGACCGCGATCATGCGCAGCATGATCCGGTTGAACTCGGTCATTCTGGCCAATCTGGTGATCGGCGAGAATGTCGTGCCGGAATTCATCCAGCGGGACTGCACGGTGGAAAAGCTTGTGCCGGCGCTGCGCGAAATCCTTCAGGACTCTCCCTCGCGCCGGCGCCAGGTCGAGGCCTTTGCGAAGATCGACAGCATCATGTCGACCGGCAACCAGCCGCCCAGCGTGCGCGCGGCCGACATCGTGCTGGCGACGATGCGCAAATCGCGGCGGCCGATCTAGCGCTGAAAAAATTTGCGGCCGGACGCGCACGCATCCGGCCGCAAACTGTCGCAGTATTTGCGCCTGTTACTTGCGCTTGGCGATATCGACGTAGTCGCGGCGCGTCACGCCGGTATAGAGCTGCCGCGGACGGCCGATCTTCTGGTGCGGGTCCTCGATCATCTCGCTCCACTGGCTGATCCAGCCGACGGTGCGCGCGACCGCGAACAGCACGGTGAACATCGAGGTCGGGAAGCCCATCGCCTTCAGCGTGATGCCCGAATAGAAGTCGACATTCGGATAGAGCTTGCGGTCGATGAAATACTGGTCGTGCAGCGCGATCTTTTCCAGCTCCAGCGCGACCTTCAGCATCGGATCGTCGCCGTGGCCGGTCTCGGCCAGCACCGCGTGACACATCTTCTGCATGATCTTGGCGCGGGGATCGTAGTTCTTGTAGACGCGATGCCCGAAACCCATCAGGCGGACTTCGCTGTTCTTGTCCTTCACCCGCTTGATGAAGTCGGGAATCTTGTCGACCGAGCCGATCTCGGACAGCATCGCCAGCGCCGCCTCGTTGGCGCCGCCATGGGCCGGTCCCCACAGGCAGGCGATGCCGGCGGCGATGCAGGCGAACGGATTGGCGCCGGAGGAGCCGGCGATCCGCACCGTCGAGGTCGAGGCGTTCTGCTCGTGGTCGGCGTGCAGGATGAAGATCTTGTCGAGCGCGGACGCCAGCACCGGATTGATCTTGTAGTCCTCGCAGGGCACCGCGAAGCACATGTGCAGGAAGTTCTCGGCGAAGGAGAGCGAGTTCTTCGGATACATGAAGGGCTGGCCGACGGTGTATTTGAACGCCATCGCGGCGAGCGTCGGAATCTTCGCGATCATCCGCATCGAGGCGATCATGCGTTGCTGCGGATCGTTGATGTCGGTGGAGTCGTGGTAGAACGCGGCCAGCGCGCCGACGGCCGCCACCATGATCGCCATCGGATGGGCGTCGCGGCGGAAGCCCTGGAAGAACCGCGCCATCTGCTCGTGAACCATGGTGTGATGGATCACGCGGTTGTCGAAATCGGCCTTTTGCGCTTTCGTCGGCAGCTCGCCGTACAGCAGAAGGTAGCAGGTTTCGAGGAAGTCGCCTTTTTCGGCCAGTTGTTCGATCGGATAGCCGCGGTATTCCAGAACGCCGGCGTCGCCGTCGATATAGGTGATCTTGGACTGGCAGCTCCCGGTGGAGGTGAAGCCGGGGTCGTAGGTAAACATTCCGGACTGGGCGTAGAGCTTGGCGATGTCGATGACATCGGGCCCGACGGTGCCGCTTAAAATCGGGAAATCGTAGGTCTTGTTGCCGACCGTTAACGTTGCGGTTTTGTTGGATGTTGCGTCCATCGTGATGTCCCCGATGAGATCGTTGCAAAAGCGGCGGCCGCATGCGCCATAACGGCTGATATGGCGTGGGAAGCCGGGTATTCTAGAAACACCGCTTAAATGGGTATCGTATTGCTGTTTGCACTGCAAGATGGGCAGGCCCAAGCGGTAAATACGACCTTATGAGGGGGCCTGATCGCCAAGCCGGGCAAGGCATTCCTGGCGTCCCAGCACCGAAAGCACGTCGAAGATGCCGGGCGAGGTGGTCCGGCCGGTCAGCGCCGCCCGGAGCGGCTGGGCCACCGCGCCAAGCTTGAGGTTGTTGGCCTCGGCGAAGGCCCGCATCGCGCCTTCCGTGGTTTCCGCCGTCCACGGCGAAACCGCCTCCAGCGCCAGGCGAAGCCGGCCGATCAGTTCGCGGTTTTCCGGCGTCAGCAGCGCTTGCGCCTTCGGCTCGATCTCGAGCGGCCGGTCGGCGAAGATGAAATAGGCGCCGTCGATCAGCTCGATCAGCGTCTTGGCGCGCTCCTTCAGGCTCGGCATCGCCTGCAGCAATTGCGCGCGCGTGGTGTCGTTGAGTTTTGGCCTTGAGCTCGGTGCCGCCGGGCACATAGTCCAGCACGCCCTCGAACATGGTCACCAGCGACCGGTCGTCGGAGTGGCGGATATAGTGGCCGTTGAGGCTTTCCAGCTTGGCGAAATCGAACCGCGCGGCCGAGCGGCCGATGGCCGGCAGGTCGAAAGCGGCGATCATTTCCTCGGTCGAGAATATCTCCTGGTCGCCATGGCTCCAGCCGAGCCGGACCAGGTAATTGCGCAGCGCCGCCGGCAAATATCCCATGGCGCGATAGGCGTCGACGCCGAGCGCGCCATGGCGCTTCGACAGCTTTGAGCCGTCGGGCCCGTGGATCAGGGGAATGTGCGACATGCTGGGAACGTCCCACGAGAGCGCATCGTAGATCTGCTTCTGGCGCGCGGCGTTGATCAGGTGATCGTCGCCGCGGATGACGTGGGTGACGCCCATGTCGTGATCGTCGACCACCACCGCGAGCATGTAGGTCGGATTGCCGTCGCCGCGCAACAGCACGAGGTCGTCGAGGTTCTCGTTCTGCCAGACCACGCGGCCCTGGACCTGATCCTCGATCACGGTCTCGCCGGTCTGGGGCGCCCTGAGCCGGATCGTGGGCTTCATGCCGGGAGGCGCTTCCGAGGGATCGCGGTCGCGCCACATGCCGTCATAGAGCCGGGTGCGCCCCTCGGCGCGCGCCTTTTCCCGCATCGCTGTGAGCTCTTCCGGGGTGGCGTAGCAGCGATAGGCCTTGCCGCTGGCCAGCAATTGCTTCGGCCACCTCGCGGTGCCGCGCGGCCCGGCTGAACTGGTAAATGACCTCACCGTCCCAATCGAGCTCGAGCCATTTCAGCCCGTCCAGGATCGCCGCGATGGCTTCCTTCGGTCGAGCGCTCGCGATCGGTGTCCTCGATGCGCAACAGCATCTTGCCGCCGCGTTTCTTCGCGTAAAGCCAGTTGAACAGCGCCGTGCGGGCTCCTCCGATGTGGAGAAAGCCGGTCGGCGAGGGAGCAAAGCGGGTGACGACGGAATCGGTCATGATAGGAGCGGGTCGCGAACAAAGGGGGCATGCGGCAAGCGCGGTGGTGTATAGCAGGAACCGGGCATAACTAAAGCCTTCCTTGGAGCTGATGGATTTGGCAGATAGTCCGTTGATTCCCGAACAGGAAACAGGAATGACGACAGAACCGGTGGCGGCAGAAGCGGGGCGCGATTTCATTCGCGACATCATCCAGGCCGATCTTGATGCCAGGAAACACAGCCTGATCGTGACCCGGTTCCCGCCGGAGCCGAACGGCTACCTGCATATCGGCCACGCCAAGTCGATCGCGCTCAATTTCGGCATCGCGCAGGAGTTTTCCGGGCGCTGCCACCTGCGCTTCGACGACACCAACCCGATCAAGGAAGAGCAGGAATATATCGATTCGATCCAGGCCGACGTGCACTGGCTCGGCTACGACTGGGGAAAATACCTGTTCTATGCCTCGGACTATTTCGAACAGCTCTATGCATGGGCGGAGGGCCTGATCCGCGACGGCCTCGCCTATGTCGACGACCAGACGCAGGAGGAAATTCGCATCAACCGCGGCACGCTGACCGAGCCGGGCAAGAACAGCCCGTTCCGCGACCGCGCCGTTGCCGAAAACCTCGATCTGTTCCGCCGCATGAAGGCGGGCGAGTTTCCGAACGGGGCGCGGGTGCTGCGCGCCAAGATCGACATGTCCGCCGGCAACATCAATCTGCGCGACCCCGTGCTCTATCGCATCCTGCACGCCACCCATCCGCGCACCGGCGACAAATGGTCGATCTATCCGAGCTACGACTACGCCCATGGCCAGTCGGACGCGATCGAGGGCATCACGCACTCGATCTGCACCCTGGAATTCGAGGACCACCGGCCGCTCTACGACTGGTTCCTGGACAAGCTGCCGGTGCCCTCAAAACCGCGCCAGTACGAATTCGCCCGGCTCAATCTGACCTACACGCTCTTGTCGAAGCGTGTGCTGACCCAGCTCGTGCGCGATGGCCATGTGTCGGGCTGGGACGATCCGCGCATGCCGACCATCGCCGGGCTGAAGCGGCGCGGCGTGCCGCCGGCGGCGATCCGCGAATTCGTCAAGCGCATCGGGGTGGCGAAAGCCAACAGCGTGGTCGACGTCGGCATGCTGGAATTCTGCATCCGCGAGGAGCTGAACCGCACGGCGCAGCGGCGCATGGCGGTGCTGCGGCCGCTCAAGGTGGTGATCGAAAATTATCCGGAAGGGCAGGTCGAGGAGATCGAGGCCATCAACCATCCGGACGATCCCACCGCCGGCACCCGCCGCATCGCCTTCGGCCGCGAGCTTTACATCGAGCGCGACGACTTCATGGAAAATCCGCCGAAGAAGTTTTTCCGGCTCTCGCCCGGCACCGAAGTGCGGCTGCGCTACGCCTATTTCATCAAGTGCACCGGCGTCATCAAGAACGCGGCCGGCGAAGTCACCGAACTGCGCTGCACCTACGATCCCGCGACCCGCGGCGGCAACGCGCCGGACGGCCGCAAGGTCAAGGCGACCATGCACTGGCTGCCGGCGGCGCAGTCGAAGCCGGCCGAAATCCGCGTCTACAACCAGCTGTTTGCAAAACCTTCGCCGGACGCCGCCAATTTCGCCGCCGACCTCAATCCGCAGTCGCTGGAAATTTTCGAAGGACGCCCGGATCGAGGCCGCGATCGCGGAAGCCAATTCGACCGACGTCGATGCAGTTCGAGCGGCAGGGCTATTTCGTGCGCGACCAGGATTCGACGCCGGACCGTCCGGTGTTCAACCGCACCATCGGCCTGCGCGATACCTTTGCGAAGGAAGTCGGGGCCAAGAGCTGAGGCGTTTTTCCCTGCGCGGCCTAATTGCAATAGCCGTAGAGGCCGCAGACATAGGGCAGGCGGCCGCCGTCCCAGGCATAGGGCCCGCCGTAATAGGGGCCGGGGTTGTACCAGGACCACGACGAGCCGTAGTAATAGTTGCCGCGATTCCACAGGGGATTTGGCAACAGATTGTAGGGGATGATCGGCCCCGGAAATGCGGCTGACTGGTAGGGCGGAGGATAGGCGACCTCGGCGACCTCGGCGGGCTCCGCAAAGATCGCGCCGAGCTTGCTCTGCGTCGGCAGATCGGCGGCTTCTGCGCCCATCGCGGTGACGGCGAGCGCCAGAACGGACAGCATGATCCTGCGCGGCATTGCCGAGCTCCCGATTGATTCGGGAATGCTAGCCGCAGGATGGTTAACAAGAGTTAACGATCTGAAGCCGGCGGCCGGGAGCTCTCTCTAAGATCTCCTTTAAGAGAAGATTTCGCTTTAAGAGCGCGCCTCAAGTCAGCAGGCCCGAACAGTTCGTCGTCACTCCAACGCATCGTGGCCGGCCTGGGTCAGCACCGGCACGCCGTCGCGCATTTCAATGAGGCCGAGTTCCGTCAAGGTAGCAAGATCGCTTTCGCTGACCGGGGAGAGTTTCAGGCGCCTGGCCTTGACGTCGCGAAGCGTCCAGCGAAGGGCAATCGCCCTGTCGAGACCGAGATGCGCGAACGGAGTTTTATTGTCTGTCATATGCCTCTAGGAAGCGAGAGCGGCCTCATTGGTTCCCGCCTTCAACAGAACGATCGACTTGCGCGACATGTTTGCGCGAAAGCAGGCGGCAAAAGCCGACGCGTGTCTTTCTGGCAATTCCGCATCCGATCCCGCCTTTCTGCAGGTCTACGGCATCAAGGGGGCTACATCGCATGCGGCCATACCTCGCTGGCGCGGTGCGCTCAGTTGCCATCGGGCCGCGCCGCGCAGTGCATCATCAATCCATATTTTGTGACCTGCGAGCGCCCGAGGGGCCACAGCATCGGCGGCATCGCCGCGTCCACTGAATGTCTTGCCGCCCGCTCGGCCGGCGAGCACAGCCTTACCCATGTACCCATTGGCGGTTTCGGGGATGAAGGATGGCTCCCTGTTAGTGTTACGCCTTAACTAATAATTAATTATGCGTTTGCGGGCCCGAAATGCCGCGCTTAGCGTGCGCCGGAGTGGGGCTCAGTGACCAACAACGAATTGGTGCGTGCCATGACGTATAGAACAGCGTTTATCGCGTCTGTCAGCGCAGCAGCGCTCATGCTTGCCGCGAACGAGACATTCGCCCGGTCGGGAGCAGCGCCTGGTGGAGGGTTTGCTTCGACGCATTCGATTTCCCGTCCTTCGGTCGCCCCGTCGTTCCGGCATCACCGGAGAAATACTGCAGGGCCCTTCTGGCCGGCAGCAGGGGGATTTTTCTACGAGCCATCCAATGGCGGACCCGTGCCAGGGGTGACGCAACCAATATCAGGCGATTTCCGCTACACCTACACCTATGATGTTCCCTGGGATTGGGCGCATCGATATCCGCCGGCGGTCACACCTTCCGAGCGACCATATGTGACGAGCTGCCCCGTGGAGACCGTAACGCTTCCTGGGCATGACGGCGAAGAGCGAACCGTAAGTATCATGCGGTGCTACTGATAACGGCACTTGGGACCAGATAGACATCGGTTGAAGTGAGGGAAGCTGTCCCGGTTGATGGCCGCGCTCATTTCAGACTGTGTGTGAGAGGTTCGCTCCTGGACCCGAAGCGGAAATGCACGCTCAAAAGCCGAGCAGCGCCAGGCCGACCCAGCTAAATGCAAATATCGAACAAACGATCGCCGTGACGGACGCCAAGGTTACAATAGTTTTCATTGGCCGCATGACGAAGACCCATTGCAGGAAACGACTCTGCTCAGCGACTTTTGCCCAATCATGGCAAAATCCGCCCCGATAAATTAATCAGCCGGCTGTGGCGGAGTTGCTACATCGAGGGTCAAGTTTGCCCGCAAAAACCCGCATTTTTTGCACCTAATGAGCGAATCGGTGGGGAATTCAGCGGATGTACCGTTTGCCGGGTGGCGGAAACAGAAAGCGCCTTGTAACGGCTGTCGCATTGGCTTTGCTGGCGCTCGTCGTCTTGTGGCTGGGCTTTCACGGATCCTCGCCTCGGCTTGCCCGCGATTTTGAAGAATGTGTCGAACAGGTTCAAGCCGAGCCCCTGTCGAATGATGAGCGCGGTGCTCTGATGACACAATGCAACGCGCGGTTTGCAGGCCGGCGAAAAGCGGGCGGCGGCTATACCTATTACGATTTCATGCAGGACCGAAGTTTCGATATTGCGGGCCCCAATCCAACCGCAGAAGAACGCACGCAGATCGATCGCGAGTATATGACTTTCCTTGACGCCCAACGGCGAGAGGCTCTCTCGGCCGAATTGGCAAGAAGACGAAACGAACAGCTCCGGGCGGATATGGAAAGAGCACGTCAGCCGGCCGGGCCTCCGATGGTATTGACGCCGAGGAATTCATCTCCCGTAGTCGAAAAACGGCCGGCCGATCGATCGAAATCGACGCCCTGTCAGGATGGCTCATTAACCTGCAGCTGGGCGAAGCTTTCCGCGGCTGTGAAGAATGCGTTTGCATCGTCGTCCAGGACGAAGCCGTAATCTAGCACCGATCATGCGCGTGCTGCGCCACAAACGCGCCGCACGAAAATCCAAATTGTAAATTCAAAGTGTCCGTGTTCGACGCACGAAGGGGGACACGCAAAAATGCGCCGCGAACGCCGACCGAACAACGAAGATGCGGGGACAATAGCCTACACGTTCCATTTTCAAATAACGAACAACGGCGGAAGACAAGCTTGCAGGGTCAAGGTGCAGGCGCCCAACATTCAAGACGCCACGACGTTCTTTCGGCAAAACTGGCCTATGATCGAGTCCATGGCTCGAGATGGTCTAGCCAGTAAATCTGGCGATGACCGGACAATCAGGCTGGTCATGACTGGATATCAGGGGCCCACTTAAACGATTTATGCTTCCGCTCGAGGGTGCGATGGGCACCGGAAAATCGAGCCGGCAGTCGCAAGAAACAGTCGCCGGTGTAACGCCCGCCGGCCTTTTCCTCGTATTGAGCTGCTGCTGGCCAGCAAGTTTTTCACTCTCAGCTGGCGCTGTACCAGCCTTCCGGAAATGGAATGAACGCCCAGACCATCTGATCATCGTTCGCGGCCTTCGGTGGCTGATTGAAGGTCGGCGGGTGGGCTAAAAAATCTTCGCGCGGAGCGGGCTCGATGGCCATTCTTACGGCATCCAGCAATCGGTCAAACCCAACATCTCTGATCGCTCTCTCCGTAAGCGCGGGAGTTTTGACTGTGCGCATCGTAATTTCCCCAAAAAATTACCGACGCGCCATTACCGGGCTATGATTGTGTCCCTTTAATCGCTGCGATGGGACCAGAAACCGGAGTTTTCTCGACGTAGTGATGGCCTCGGCGGCAGGCCCCCTAGGGCCGCGGGGCTCGTGACTTGTTGCACGGGAGGAAGTGTCACCCCGGTAAATCGACCGCGAACTGGCAACAGCAAAGGAAGGGGCTGTCGGTTCTCCTTCCGACGGCGAGACATATGTAGCTAAAAGCGAGCAGTACAAGCTGATCACTTCCGCTGTTGGACAAAGCTGACATAGCCATCGCCTTGGTGAACGTCCGCTGTTGAGCGAAGAGCGGACATCGAGAATGCAGCGTGAGCGATCAGCCGCCTCGGCCCGGATAGTTGCGCGCTGGCCAGGCAGCTTTGTCCAGCCAGCGGAATTGATCAGGGTCAAGGCGGCGGGGTCGGCGTCGCGTATGCATGAATGGTCGATAACCTGCAGGCGTGTTCCGTCATGACCGAGACAGTTCAGAACTTGCCCGTTGTCCTACGCCATTCGGCGCCGGTTCAGCCGAAGCCGTGCCCCCCACCGCCGTCACCCGTGGTCAATCTGCCCTCGTTCGAAACCATGGATCGCGTCGGCCGAAGCATGATTGCGCGGTTCACGAGGGGAGTCTCACCGCACGCCGAAGCCGCCGCCTGGTTCGACTGGCTATCGCATTTTTCACGCGCTCCCGGGCGGCAGCTTGAACTTGTAGCACTGGGCGCCGTGCTGACCGCGAGGCTTGCCGCCCTGATGAGTGGCAACGCAGTACCCTTGCTCAAGCCCGAACCGATCGACCACCGCTTCAGCGACCCGGCCTGGCAGACATTTCCGTTTCTCTGGTGGCAACAGGCGTTCCTCGCGCAGGAGGAGTGGTGGCGCAGCGCCACGCGACCGCTGCGCGGGATGAAGGCCAGAGACGCCGAGCGGGTCGGCTTCATGGTGCATCAGTCTCTTGACGCCTTCTCGCCCTCCAATGTGGCATTGCTGAATCCGGTGGTTATCAAGCGCACGCTCAACGAAGCAGGCGCCAACCTCGTGCGTGGAATGCGCAACCTTGTCGAAGACTGGGGACGCGCCGTCACGATGGCGCCACCGGAGCCGAACAAGAGCTTTCGGATCGGAGAGACCATCGCAGCGACGCCGGGTCAGGTGATTTTTCGCAATGAACTGATGGAATTGATCCAGTACAGCCCCGCCACGCCTGATGTGCTGGCGGAGCCGGTATTGATCGTACCGGCCTGGATCATGAAGTATTACGTGCTCGACCTCGAGCCGCAGCGTTCGCTGGTGCGCTATCTGGTCGATCGCGGCATCACGGTATTCATGATTTCCTGGCGCAACCCGACCCCTGCTGATCGCGACGTCGCGTTCGATGCCTACCGCACCGCAGGCGTGATGGCCGCGCTCGCCGTGGTCAACGCTGTGGTGCCTGGTCGCAAGGTCCACGCCTGCGGCTATTGCCTCGGCGGGACGCTGCTTGCGATTGCTGCCGCCACCATGGCACGCGACGACGACGATCGGCTCAAGACGGTCACGCTACTCGCGGGCCAGACCGACTTCAGCGAGGCGGGCGAATTGATGCTGTTCGTGGACGAAAGCCAGATCGCCTTTCTCGAAGACATGATGTGGGATCAGGGCGTGCTCAATTCGTCGCAGATGAGCGCCGCATTTACCGCGCTGCGCAGCGACGATCTGGTGTGGTCGAAGATGACGCGGAGCTACCTGCTGGGCGAACGGGAGCCGATGAGCGATCTCCTGGCCTGGAATGCGGACCCGACCCGCTTACCCTATCTCATGCATACGCAATATCTCCGCGGTCTGTTTCTGGAGAATCGGCTTACCGCCGGCCGTTTTGCCGTCGAGGGCAGCGTTATCGCTCTGAAAGACCTGCGCATCCCTATGTTTGTGGTGGGCACCGAGACCGATCACATCGCGCCCTGGCAGTCGGTCTACAAGGTTCACCTTTTCACGGACAACGAGCTGACCTTCCTGCTTACCAATGGCGGTCACAATTCCGGCATCGTTTCCGAGCCGGGTCACACGGGCCGGCACTACGACATTGCAACGCGCCAAGCCGGCGACCGCTATGTGGACGCCGCGACGTGGCGTTCGCGCGCGACGCGCATCGATGGGTCGTGGTGGCCGGAGTGGAAATCGTGGCTCGTCGCGCGGAGCGATCCTCAGCGCACCGCGCCGCCGGCCTTGGGAGCGCCGGGGCGCGGTATCACCCCACTCTGTCCGGCGCCAGGTACATATGTTCTCCAGCGATAGGTGATGTTTGGTATTGGCAGCACATGTTGCGCTGGCACTCCCGTTCCAGGCGCCGGCTCGACTGCACCCGATTGAGATATCCGTAGACGTAAATCTTCAACAACGTCGCCGGATGGTAGGCCGGCCTTCCTGTCGCTTCCGGCTCAACGCCGCCAAACCCCAGCCTGGCCAGATCAAGCTCATCGACAAAGATATCGATCGCCCGAACCGGATTATCCTCGGCCAAATAGTCTTCCAGCCGCTCGGGAAACAACGTGCTCTGACTGCGGTCATCGCCAACGACAAAGCGCGTCATCGAATCCTCCGGCCAAATCGCAGGAGAATCGTATCATTGAGAGGCGTTTTCACACGGTCTGGACCCGGAACGGACCTTGGTGAAGGACGCCTGCAATCGCCCTGACGCGGCTCGCCCATTGCGCGCCGGCGGCTGAAATCCGGAATGAGGCTTTCGGGCAACACGGCGGAAAAATCGCCGGTCTGGCTACGATGAAACGCAAGATTAGCTAGCCCGTCCGTCCGGTACGAACCAAACTAGCCTCGTTCATGTTTCGGTAACAGTTGGCCTTAGCTCACAGGGGAAGGTCACGATGGAACATTTCAGCGGGCTGCGTGTCGCATTTGTTGTGGTCTTGGGGCTGACGGCTGGGCTGCTGGCCGAGCCTCGTGCCGCCCTCGCCGGATGCAATTCGGGCAATGTGGCTAATACGGATTTGCTGTCGAGCGCAAATTGCGAGGCTAGTGCCACCGGTTCCAACGCTACGGCCGTCGGATTTGGCGCCTCGGCAGGCGGCACCAACGGCATCGCGCTCGGGGCCGGCAGTGCAACCGGCGCTGGCCCCGGAGAAATTGCGATCGGCGGCTTGGCCAACAGCCAGGGGACGATCGCCATCGGCAGCGGGAGCGCCGGAACCTCACAAGCCACGGCCACCGGCTCAAACGCCATCGCCATCGGCTCGGGCTTCCCGGGGTTCCAGACCATCGCGAACGGCAGCTTTGCTGTCGCGCTCGGAGCGCAAAGCCAAGCCACCGGCTCGCAAAGCATGGCTCTCGGCGGCGGTGCAAAGGCGACGCAATTCGACTCTCTCGCGGTCGGTATCGTCGCGAACGCCACGGGCGTCGAGGCATCCGCGTTCGGTGGGCAGTCAAATGCCACTGGCCTGGCGAGCACGGCAGTGGGATTTGCTACTGTCGCAAGCGGCGACAACAGCTTCGCCGGCGGCACGAGCTCACAAGCTAGTGGCGCGTCCGCGGTAGCCATAGGTGATAGCTCTCAAGCGAATTTCGCCAATTCCACAGCCATCGGTGCCGGGGCGACAACTACGCGAACTCAATCAAGTTGCGCTCGGAACCACGACCAACACCTACACCCTTGCCGGCATCACCTCGGCGGCGAGTTTAGCTGCTCAGACGGGCCCGGTCAGCTTCGTTACCTCGGACGCCGGGGGCAATCTGGCTACGCTCAGTTCTGCAAGCATTGCCAGCGTTGCCTCAGTTGCGGCGCTCGACGGTCGCGTCACTAATCTCGAGACCAATGTCAGAACGCTGAACTTCGATGTTCGAAAAGCATTCGAGGGAGCGGCGGTCGCGATCGCAATGGGGGGTGCCGCGTTACCCGACAACAAGAAATTTGCGATCTCTGCCAACTGGGGCAACTTTAGCGGCGAGAACGCCTTTGGAGGGATGGCGCAGATGCGGATCACCAATAATTTCGTAGCTAATGCCGCCATCGGCGCCGGATTTGCGCGCGGTGGAGTGGGCGGCCGGATCGGCGGTACATTCGCTTGGTAAGATCGCTGATACGAATTTCCACGATACTTGCCTGCCTCGGACTTGTTGCTGTTCATCCGCACCCGGTTAATGCGCAAACTCATCAGAAGTCGGCGCAGCCTGCACCCCCGGTGGCGGCGCCGAAGCCGGCCCAAATTGATAGAAATGGGGTGTTGGTCCTCGTGCGATCAGCGTTACTCGCGCTCGATCAGGCGAATAAGACCGGTAACTACACGGTTTTGCGCGACCTCGGCGCACCCGGCTTTCAAGTCAACACAGCAGCGCGTCTTGCCGAGATATTCGCAAAACAGCGCAATGATAATCTCGACCTGTCCGGCGTCGCGGTGATCGACCCGCAGCTCAGTCTGCTTCCGCAGATTGAAGCAAACGGCTTGATGCGGATGGCGGGCTTCTTTCCCTCCGTACCATCGCAGGTAAACTTTGAACTCGCATTTGCTCCTGTGAGCGGGCAGTGGCGATTGTTCGGCATCTCGGTATCTATCGGACAAATGACGCCAACCCCGCCCGAGGGTGGCCCGGCTCCGCCTATGCCGCATCCCGCGCCAACTGTGCCGGCGCCAGCCCAGCCGATCACACAAAAACAACCGCCTGCTAGCGGCGCCAAGCAGCCAGCGAAACAGCCTTAGATCACACAGGAAACGTCTTGCTCAAGACGCTGCTTGCCCGCGCCGACGAGGTGATCGAATAGAGGCGCTGTTTGCTACGGTGCATAAGTCTGCTTGTGGCACTTTTCGGACATGCCGGGGCTGCCTGACGATGTCCGCTCATCAGGGTTAAGCAGACATCGAGCCGTCGGGTCATGGCGGTGGATGCACGAAGACGGCCTGGTGATTTTTATTGCCCGTCAGACGATGCCGAAGGCGCCACCCGATGCGCTCATTCCCGCCGACGATGGGTACTCGGCTATTGCTCATCGCGAGTTTCGCCCGGCCCCGCTTCGTCGAGCAAGTCTAACGCAGTATCGATCTCCGCCAAGAGGCGCTCGATCTCATCACGCTCGTGCTGACCGGGATTTTCCCGCAGCCGTTCCAGGAGCTGCTGCTTTCGTGCAAGGAGCTTTGCAAGGGTTGTCATCGGATGATCCTGCAAGGTTTCGCGATGGTGAGCGCGGCGTCGCGCAAGGTCGCCAGCTTCTTGCCTTTCGGCAAGAATAATCGGCCCTGGCTAGCGCGTTTTTCAGTCCACGCCGTTTCCCCGATATTCCGCATCCGTTCCACTATCGGCCCGGGGATTATATACTTGACACCACACAACCCCAGCCCTAGTTATGCCGCTGTATCCGGTGATTTGCCGGATGCTGGCGCGCCCGAAGTTGAGATAACCCCGGCTATGATTGAGGCAGGGGTTCGTCTTTTATTGGCTTCGAGTTTGGTGTGGTATCGCGAGCCGAAATGGGTAGCCGGTGAACTTGTTCGCGAATTGTTTGAAGAGATGCTTCTTCATTCCAGTGCTGATAAGCGTCCATAATTAGCCGCGCCAATTCTTGGAAATTTTGTGTGATGACGGGCAGGTCATTCATGGTGATGGCTGGGGTCATTTGGTGCTGCGGGTCCGCCCCTTCGACGAAGTAAAGTTGGCCATAGGTTGGCGAACCTTCAACGAAGTCATATTTAGTCTCGCAATGCGCGAGCGCGTTCCTGGTACTGTAGTAAAGGCCGCTCTTGATTGAGATAGTCTTGAGGCACTTTCGGAGTTCGCTGGAGATCGTGACTGGAGTGTGTTCTGTTGCAATTGACAACAGACGCAAACGAGGCGTGAAACTGGTGACGCCGTCATAGAACATGGCTCGCGCCATAGCTTCTGGCATTTGTGTAAGAAAAATAAACCAGAAGCAGAGACGCTGCTCTATGATGCCCCATTTCACCATGGCAGCGCCGAACGCTGTATTGAACTTAGCTTCCTCTTGTGCGACTTGCCCGAAATTCAAGACCATTGGTTGATCTTCCTATGAGTAAGAAGCCGACAGATGAATACGACGAGAAGGAAGCGCAAAAGCGCTTTGAGGCTGCGCTCAAGGGCGCAATGAATACGCCGCACAAGCCGCTAAAGGAAAAGCCTAAAGCGAAAGAAACGGCGAAGAAAAAAGCCAGATCAAATGCTAATGAGAAGTAGCGGTCTTCGGCGCATTGGCTTGGGCTTGTATAAGTGCACCCATAATCGTGTTGAGGCCATTTATCAGTTCGACTGCCGCAGACGGCGAAAGAGAAAGGCGCTGGGTTATAAATATTTCTGGGTGGCTTCCGGGTTTGGGACCCTCATCCGTTCTTTCGGCAATCATTCTCATGTTTCCGAACGTCAGAGTAACTGCACCTCCGTCAAAGCCGGAAAAAAGGAATTTATTGCAGTATATTTCGCTGACATAGGGATTGTCGCGTATCCGCAGCTTGGCCTTCTTTTCTTGTTCGACCATGATATTCCTCCGGCTCGAATTAAACCCACGGCGCAACCCTAGCGCGTCCGCCAGTATTTGACGAATTGGGGTTTAGGCTTCTTTGGCGGATATTTCTTAGCCCGCCAGCGCAGGAATCTACGCGCCTTTGAACGGAAGGACTTTGAAGTCAGGTTGACGATACGTCAGACGCTTGCCGGCTGCGCCTTTGATGGCAAGGTCTGCCCGTTCCCCGTCGTGGATGCCGAGCGCAACCCGGTTGGAATAACGGAAGTCAAATTCTGAGAGATAGCGGTGCAGGTGCTTCTCAGCGCAATGCTGATAGACACCTTTCATGCCCCGCTTGAAGATCGAATAGTAGCCTTCGACCGTGTTGGTGGTGACGTCCCCGCGAACGTATTCTTCCTTCTTGTGGTTGACGGTTTCGTGGGCCAGTTCTTCGATTTCAGCGATGACCTTGTAAGAAGGATGTTCGTCGGTCATCAGGCGCGCTTCCCGGCTGAGATTGGCGCGAATGATCGGCAGGAAATCGCCAGCGCGAACGCCGTCAACATGGAAGCTACGGGCAGAGCCGCCACGTTCGACAAGCGTAAATACCACGTTCTTATGAGCCCAAGCGGCTTTGCCTTTCTTGTGGCCTTCAAGGCGACCGATGAAAGTTTCGTCGGCCTCAACTGCGCCGCCGCCAGAGCCCATGGGGGGCATCAGGCCGCCAGCGCGCATGGCTTCGCGAATGCGGTGGGTAAGGAACCACGCCGACTTATATGTGATGCCCAGCGCCCGGTGGAGCTGATGGGAGCTGATGCCCTTCTTTGACGACGCCATCAGGAAGAACGCCTGAAGCCAGACGTTCAACTTGATATGGCTGCTTTCCATGACGCTCTTGGTGGTCACGCTAAAATCCTTGCGGCAGCCCTTGGCGCGGCAGCGATAGACGCCAGCCTTCTTGGTAGCGAAGGACTCGTTGACCGTCCCACAGTGCGGGCAAACGCGCTCAGAGCTCCAGCGAAGGGCTTCCAGATACTCTCTGGCGGCTTCGGGGTCCTTGAAGTGCGGGGCATTGAAATGAGATTTAGACATTAGCCGTCCCTCTTGACGCTCCAAACCTACAGAATGTGGTTTGTGGTGTCAAGTATATAATCGCCATCGGCCCCAAGACAGCCTACGATAGCATGGTGGTCCGGAACGGATCGCAGGGTGTGCCGGAATGGCGGAGGGTAGCAGGGCCCGGACGCAGGGAATTGCGGGGACCTGGCCGCCGCGCAGCGCGGCGCAGGCCGGCGGCATCGCGCCATCCGGCCTCACGACCTGGTCGTCGCTGTCAGGCAAATTACGAACGTGGATCCAGGCCGAAGCCGGCGCCGGACGGCTGTTGCCCTGGGTGCCCGTCGCCTTCGGCACCGGCATCGCGCTCTATTTCACCGCCGATCATGAGCCGGTGTTGCCGGTCGCCGCCAGCGCGGCGGCAGGGCTGTGCCTGGCGGCGTTTTGGCTGCGGCGGCAAAGGATGTTTCCCGTTGCGGTCATGATCGCGGCGATGGCGGCCGGGTTTGCCGCGGCGACGTGGAAAACGGCGCGGGTCGCGCATGGCGTGCTGGCGCGGCCGATCTATTCGGTATCGCTTTCGGGCTTCGTCGAAACCCGCGACATTCGCGAGCGCACCGACCGTTTTGTCCTGCGCGTCGCCGCAGATGGAGAGCCCGCGTTCGCAGGTCAAACTGGAGCGGGTCCGGCTGTCGGTGCGCAAGGGCACCGCGCCCGCGGTCGGCAGTTTTGTCGAGCTGAAGGCGCGGCTGCAGCCGCCGCTCGCGCCATTGCGGCCGGGCAGTTACGATTTCGGCCGCGACATGTATTTCGCCGGCATCGGCGCCTCCGGCTTTGTGATGGGCGCGATCAAGACGGTGGAGCCGCCGGAGCGCGGCGGGCTGTCGCTGCGCTACGCCGCCTTCATGCAAGGCCTGCGCGATGCGATCGACGCGCGGATCCGGACCACGCTGGATGGCGACAAGCGCGCGATCGCCACCGCGCTGTTGACCGGCCGCCGCGACGCGATCTCAGCCCCCGTCAACGACGCGATGTTCATTTCCGGTCTCGGCCACGTGCTGTCGATATCGGGCTATCACATGGCGGTCGTCGCCGGCGTGGTGTTCTTCGCGGTGCGCGCGCTGCTGGCGCTGATCCCCGGGCTTGCGGTCGGTTTTCCGATCAAGAAATGGTCGGCGGCGGCAGCGCTTGCCGCGGCCGCCTTCTATCTCTTGCTGTCCGGCGCCGAAGTCGCCACGCAACGTTCGTTCTTCATGACGGCGGTGGTGCTGATCGCGGTCATGGTCGACCGCCGCGCCGTGACCTTCCGCACGCTGGCGGTGGCGGCGATGATCGTGCTTTCGATCGCGCCGGAAGCGCTGGTGCATCCGAGCTTCCAGATGTCGTTCGCGGCAACGCTCGGCCTGGTGGCGCTGGTGCAGATCGGCATGCCGCGTTTGTTCGCTTCCCCCGACAATTCGGCGACCGCGCGCGTCGCGCTGTGGGGCGGGCGCGAGATCATGACCCTGGCGCTGGCCTCGCTGGTGGCCGGGCTCGCGACCACGCCCTATGCCGCCTTTCATTTCCATCGCGTCACGCCCTATGGCGTGCTCGCCAATCTGGCGGCGATGCCCGTGGTCTCGGCGGTGGTGATGCCGGCGGGCCTGCTCGGCCTCGCCGCGATGCCCTTCGGCTTCGACGGCGTGTTCTGGTGGATCATGGGCGTGGGCATCGACTGGATGATCGCGGTGACGCAATGGGTCGCCGGCCTGCCCGGCGCCGTCGGCCGCATGGCCGCGTTCGGGATCGGGCCGCTGATCGCAGCCAGCCTCGGGATCATCCTGCTCGGCCTGTTGCGGACGCCGCTGCGCTGGTCCGGTGCGGCCGTGCTGGCGCTTGCGGTGATCTGGGCCGTCAGGGTGCCGCAGCCGGATATCCTGATCTCCGCCGACGCCCGCAATGTCGGCGTCCGCGGCCAGGACGGGCGGCTGCATCTGATACGGACCGCCAGGGACGCGTTCCAGGTCAGGGAGTGGCTCGCCGCCGACGCCGACGGGAGGGCGCCAACCGATTCCTCGCTCGCGGAAGGCGTCTCGTGTGATGAAGCAGGGTGCGTGACGCCGATGGCCGGCGGCGGCTTCGTGGCGCTGGCGCTGAGGCCGGAGGCGCTGGCGGACGATTGCGAGCGGGCGGCGCTGGTGGTGACCGCAAGGCAGGCGCCGCCTTCATGTCCATCCCCGGTGATCGGCCAGGGGCGTTTGCGGGGGCAGGGCGCGATGGCGCTCTGGCGCACGCGGTCCAGCTTCGCCATCGAGGCGGTCAGGCCAAGAGGCGTCGACCGGCCATGGTCGCCGGCGGGCGCCGGCGCCGCGGAGGCCGAGAAAACCCTGGCGGCCCGTCCAAGAGCCGCGCGGCCCGTGGACGCGACCCCCGCGGAAGCGGACCGAGAGGCGGAGGAGTGAGGCGGCGTCGTATCCGTCATTCCGGGGCGCGGCCCGACGGACGCGAACCCGGAATCTCGAGGTTGTCTTGCTGACATCTCGAGATTCCGGGTTCGGTGCTTCGCACCGCCCCGGAATGACGATGCCCGCCTCACTTCTCGCTGTGCGAAGGATCTCCCCGCAGTTCGAACGCGCCCAGATGAAATTCCTCGTTGGCGTCTGTCGCCGCGGGGGCCGTCGCTGCCGCGGTCTTGACGAGCGCAAACACCGCCTCCGGAAATTGCTGCCAGACCGCGATATCCTCCGCCGCGATCGTGAGCAAGCCGAACCGGAACATGTACCGGCCGGGTTCGGTCACGTGCCCGACTTGCTGCCAGCTGACCTTATTGACGCCCAATCGTTTTCCCCCTTCGCAATCCTGCGGCCGATCACGCCGCGCGACAGCGATCCGGCCTCCGTGCCGGCCACGCGCAGTACACTACTGCTACGTAGTTCAAAGGCATCGAGCTGCACGGCGAACGTCGCCAGCGCCAGCCGCAGATTGTACAATTCCTCGGCCCGCGCGTCTTCCCCGTGATCCATCCTCAGTCTCGCCTGCGGTTTGCCGCGGGATGAGACCCGCCGGCCGGAACCGGCGGGAATCCGCCAGCGCGTTTCAACCGGCCGAGAGCGGCGTCACCGCTGGCGTGCCGGCAGCCGGCCGTGCGCGCTCGGCGGGCTGATGGCCCACGGGCAATTGCAGCACGGTCGCCCGCTGCCCTTCGCAGAGCAGCGTCACCAGCACATAGCTTCCGTCCGGAAACTCGATCGCATCATGGTGCCGATCCCGGATATGCCGGTCGATCTCGCCGAATTTTCCCACGCGGAAATTGATTTCGCGCGTCCAGATCCACCGGTTGTCGTATTTGACGTTTTCGGCGAACGCGAGTTCGGTGCCGGGAAGCATGCAGACCGCGACGTTGGGATCGCTTTCGGATGCGAAACCGCGCGTCGAAGTCCCCGGGAATGTCGTGGTGATCAGCGTCTCTCCGACCTGGGCGGGGCGCGTCGCCACAGCGTGCAGACTATAGTCACACATCGGATTGCTCCTCGTACGAGATAGCCAACCCGCGCCGCCTCGAGGCGCAGGCCTCTATCAGAGTGGACGTAGCGGTGTCAGTGTTTGCCGCGTTGGCGGCAATTGTGCGGCCGAGCCGGCAGGGCCCGATCACAAATATGTTTTCGGGAGGGGTGGGTTGGTCTCGGTCGCGCGCCGCGGCCGACACGGCCGGAACCTGACCCCACGAGAGATTTGCCGTCACCACCCGCCACCGGCTCGGCGCAGCGCGCCGCCCGTTGACAGGCTCCGGCCAGTGTCCGGTCAGCGTCGGAGTTCAAATTCTCGCGGATGCCAGGGAATCCGGGATGCCCCGCTGGAGCCTGTCACCGGGCTCGCCTCAGGCGAAACCCGGTGCGGGGCATGACGGCGGAGGTGAACGGGGCAACGACGGGAAAATCAGTACTTCCGGTACAGCCCGATCAGCTTGCCCTGAATCTTCACCCGGTTCGGCGGCAGGATGCGGACTTCATAGGAGGTATTGGCGGGCTCCAGCGCGATCGAGGCGCCGCGGCGGCGGAAGCGCTTCAGGGTTGCTTCCTCGTCGTCGATCAGCGCCACCACGATATCGCCGGTGTCGGCGGTCTCGTTGCGCTGGATCAGCGCCATATCGCCGTCAAGGATGCCGGCGTCCACCATGGAATCGCCGCGCACTTCGAGCGCATAATGTTCGCCGGAACCGAGCATGTCCGGCGGCACGCTGATGGTGTGGCTGCGGGTCTGCAGCGCCTCGATCGGGGTGCCGGCGGCGATGCGACCCATCACCGGCACCGCAACCGGGCGCTCGCCATCATTTTCCAGACCGCCGCTCGAGGAACGAACCTTGCCGAGCGTGCCTTCGATGACGCTGGGCGTGAAGCCGCGGCGGCTGTTGCCGCCCCCCGACAATTCCGGCAGCTTGATCACCTCGATGGCGCGGGCGCGGTTGGGCAGGCGGCGAATGAAACCGCGCTCTTCCAGCGCGGTGATCAGGCGGTGAATGCCGGACTTCGAGCGCAGATCCAGCGCGTCCTTCATCTCGTCGAAGGAGGGCGGAACGCCGGATTCCTTCAGGCGTTCGCTGATGAATCGCAGGAGTTCATATTGTTTGCGCGTGAGCATCTCGACCAATCCCCAATTTGCATTCCCTTGGCTTGATAGTGTGGCTTGACAGTGCCGCCTGATCGCGAGACCCGAAATCGCAAGACCCGAAATCGGAAGACCCGAAATCGGAAGACCCGGCGCCAGCGGCCTCGAAGTCAGGTGACTTCCATTTCAAGACACCATTACTCGAAACAAATCATGAACGGACACTATATGTTCCATATGTGTTCCGCAACTATTTAATTTCCGGTCAACGACGCCCGGTTTTTATCGGACGCGGCGGGATACGCCCGGCCTGCGGCAGGATCGCCCGCCTGGCGTTGCAGCACCGCTCGTAACCTTCGAGCCCGGCCTGAACGTCGGCTGCTCCAACGGCAAGCTATTGACGTAACTACCTAAAATAAGAGCGTGGGAGGGTGATCGCTGAATGTCGTCAAATTATAGAACAATGCATTGACATATTTTCGCGAGGTAAATCATACCATTGCTATAAATTCAGATCACGGGAGAAGAACATGCGAGGGCTCAGCGCGAAAATCGTCGTCGTTACCGGCGGAGGCGGGGGAATCGGCGGGGCTACTTGCCGGCGATTCGCGGCCGAGGGCGCCAATGTTGCGGTGTTCGACGTCGACGCCGCCGCGGCCGAACGGACCGTCGCGGCGATCACCTCCGAGGGAGGCAAGGCCGACCGCGTACGCCTGCGACATTACCGACCATGAAGGCGTGCGATCCGCGGTCGCCCAGGTGAATGCGTCGATGGGTCCGATCGACGTGCTCGTCAACAACGCCGGATGGGACATCTTCAAGCCGTTTCTCAAGACGCAGCCGTCCGACTGGCAGAAGCTGATCGCCATCAACCTGACCGGCGCGCTGAACATGCATCACGCCGTCGTGCCGCAGATGGCCGAGCGGCGCAGCGGCCGGGTGGTGAACATCGCGTCCGATGCGGCACGTGTGGGGTCTTCCGGCGAAGCGGTTTATGCGGCGTGCAAGGGCGGCCTCGTCGCCTTTTCCAAGACGATGGCGCGCGAACACGCCCGCGACGGCATCACCTTCAACGTCGTCTGCCCCGGTCCGACCGATACCCAGCTGCTGGGCGATTTCATCAACGCCGCCGGCAATCCGGAGAAGCTGAAGGAGGCGTTCCGCCGTTCGATCCCGCTCGGGCGCATTGGCGCGCCGGCCGATCTGCCGGGCGCGATCTGCTTCTTCGCCAGCGAGGACGCGGCCTTCATCACCGGCCAGGTGCTCAGCGTTTCCGGTGGCCTGACGATGGCGGGCTGACGGGAGTCTGCAAATGAGCTACGACCTCGACGACGATCAGCTTGCTTTCCAGGAGACGGCCCGCCGCTTTGCGCGCGAGAAGCTCGCGCCCGGGCTACCAGCGCCGCGAAGCCGAGGGCCGCATCGATCGCGCGCTGGTGCGCGAGATGGGCGCTCTCGGACTGATCGCGCCCGAACTGCCGGAGGAATTCGGCGGGCTTGGGACGCCGAGCCTGACCAGCGGCCTGATCGCCGAAGCGATCGGCTACGCCGACATCAACGCGGCCTACATCCAGATCCTCGGCTCGCTCAACGGCAAGATCATCGCCGGTCACGCCCGGCCGGAACTCAAGCGGCAATGGTTGCCTCGTCTGGTTTCCGGCGAGGTCATCGTGGCGCTCGGCCTCACCGAACCGCGCGGCGGTTCGGACGCCGCCAATCTCGCGCTCTCCGCCCGCCGCGATGGCGACCGCTACATCCTGAAAGGCGAGAAGTCCTCGATCAGCATGGCCGACCAGGCCGACGCCGTGGTGCTGTTCGCGCGAACCGGCGCGCCGGACAGCGGCGCGCGCGGCGTCAGCGCCTTCTTCGTGCCGATGGACACGCCGGGCGTGACCACGCTGCGCTACAACGATCTCGGCAGCAAGGCGATCGGCCGAAGCTCGATCTTTTTCGACGACGTCGCGATCCCGGCCGGCAACCGGCTGGCGGAGGAGGGCGCGGGTTTCGTTCAGGTCATGCAGGGCTTCGATTTCAGCCGGGCGCTGATCGGCCTGCAGGTGCTGGGATCGGCGCAGGCCTCGCTCGACGAAAGCTGGGCCTACGTCCAGCAGCGCAAGGCGTTCGGCGCGCCGCTTTCGAAAAACCAGGGCGTGACCTTTCCGCTCGCGGAGGCCGAGACGCTGGTCTCGGCGGCGCGGCAGCTCTGCTATCACACCCTTGCGCTCAAGGACGCGGGCAAGCCCCATACCGCCGAAGCCGCGATGTGCAAATGGCTTGCGCCGAAGACGGCGGTCGACGCCATCCACCAATGCCTGCTGACGCACGGCCATTATGGCTGGTCGCTCGACTTGCCGCACCAGCAGCGCCTGCGCGACGTCATGGGGCTGGAGATCGGCGACGGCACCGCGCAGATCATGAAGCTCATCATCGCGCGCGAAAAACTGAAGGCCGCTGCGGCCTAGCTGGCGCGCCGCGCGCCGCGCACAACGAGGCGCGTCTACGGCACGCTACCGGGCGCGCCGCATTTTCAGTGGGACGATCCGTTGCGCGGCTAGACCTGGGACAGGGTCGTCGTGAGGCGGTCGAGCAGCCGATAGAGCGTCAACTGGTCCTCATGGCTGAAGCTGCTCAGGGCGGCCGTGTAGAAAGCCTCGATGGGCTCCTGCATGCGGGCCCAGGTCGAGTTGCCCTCAGTGGTCAGGCGGATGCGCCTGCTGCGGCCATCGTCCTTGTCCTTGATGCGTTTGACCCAACCGCGGCCCTCGAGCCGGTCAAGCACCGCCGTGAGATTCTGCCGGCTGACGTCGAGAAATTCCATCAGGTCCTTGACGGTCATTCCGTCGTCGCGGACCAGCGGTCGCGCGAGTGCCCCCAGGACGGCCCATTGCTGCGTCGTCGCGCCGAACTTGCCGACGTAGCGGGTGCCTTGCTTATGCATCAGGTTCGATGCCTGATAGAGACGGAAAAACACCCGGTTTGCGACGTCGAACGCGACGCCGGTCTTCGCGGGTGCCGCAGCCGTTGACATGGTTTCGATCCTCGGAGAATGCCTTCCGGGAATAATAGCAATGTATTGATGGATTGTAAGAATTATATCACGTCATTGCTATAAATAGCCCCGACCCGGAAAACTCCGGCGACGCCTGCCCCCAGGAGGGGTCAGGCCGGCAGCCGCAGGATGTCGCAAGGAGAGCCGGCGGCGGCCTTGGGCGCGAAGGGCGCGCGGATCACAAGCGCCCGTGCCGCGGCGAGATTTCCGAGCAGCGAGGAATCCTGATGGTCGACCGGGATGGCGATCAGCGCGCCGTCGCCGCGCGTCTCCAGCCGGGCGCGCAGATAGTCTTCGCGCAGGTCGTTGGCGGCGACGTCGCGGCCCAGCAGCGCCCTCTCATGGGTGTGATGGATCACCGCGCGCCCCGACACGGCGCGGATCAAGGGCACCAGAAACAGGAAGGCGCAGACATAGGAGGATACGGGATTGCCGGGCAGCCCGATCACCCGCATCGTCCCCAGCCGGCCGTGCATCATCGGCTTGCCCGGCCGCATTGCGATCTTCCAGAACGCCATGGTGACGCCTTCGGCCTCCAGCGACTCCTTGACGAGGTCGTGGTCGCCGACCGAGGCGCCGCCTGACGTGATCAGGATATCGGCGCCGAGGTCGCGGGCGCGGCGGATGCCTTGCGTGGTGGCCTCGACGGTATCGGCCGCAATGCCGAGATCGACGGTGTCGGCGCCCTCATGGCGGGCCAGCGCCCGCAGCGCGTAGCCGTTGGAATAGACGATCTGCCCGGGGCCGGGGGTCGAGCCCGGCATGACCAGTTCGTCGCCGGTGGCCAGCAGCGCAACCTTGGGCCGGCGGCGCACCGGAAGAGCAGGGTAGTTCATGCCCGCAGCCAGCGAGAGGTCGCGGTCGGTGAGGCGGCTTCCGCGTGTCAGCAGCACGTCGCCTTCGCGAAAGTCGATGCCGGCGGGGCGGATATGCCGGCCCGGCCGCGCCGCCTCGGTGATGGTGATGTGGCCGCCATCCGCCACGGTATCTTCCTGGATCACGACGGCGTCGGCGCCCTCGGGGATCACGCCGCCGGTGAAGATCCGGATCGCCTCGCCTGCGCCAAGCGATTTTTCGAGCGGCCGGCCGGCCGCGACCTCGCCGATCACCTTGAGCCGCGAGCCAGCGGCCGGCGCATCGGCCGAGCGCACCGCATAGCCGTCCATCGCCGACATCGCCTGCGGCGGCTGGGTGCGCAACGCCGCAACGTCGCGCGCGAGCACGCGGTGAAAGGCCGTGTCCAGCGCGACCATTTCCTCAGGCAATGGCTCGACCCCCGCGAGGACGGCGGCAAGCGCGTCGGCAACCGGCATCAGGGCCAAGACAAAACTCCCAAAGCCAAAACTCCTAGATCCCCAGCGCGGCCAGCGCCTCCGCCACGTCCGCGGACGATGTGACGTGAACCGCGGTCAGGCCGCGGGCGCGCGCGCCCTCGACGTTTTCGGCCAGATCGTCGAAGAACACAATGCGCTCGGCCGGCACGCCGATCGCCTTCACCACGTGATCATAGGCCGCCGCGTCCGGTTTCCGCAGCCCGATCGCGGAGGACAGAAACATTTCGCGGAAATGGCCGAGCAGGTCGGCATGGATGACCGAGAAATGCTCGACATGGGCGCCGTTGGTATTTGAAAAAGCATAGAGCGGCAGGCGCTGCGCGGCGCGCGAGAGCAGGGGCGCGATGCCAGGCATTTCGCCCGCAAAAATCGCGTTCCAGCCTTCCAGAAACTGCGCGTCCGATATGCCGATGCCGAGCGAGGCGCGCAGGCCGGCAAAGAATTCGGCGTCGCTGATCTCGCCCTTTTCGTGCCGCCGGTAGATTTCATCGCGCGAAGAAAACCGCCCGGCGAGCTGCGCTGCCTCGCAGCCGGCGTGACCGGCCCAGCACGCCAGCGTCTTGTTGAAGTCGACATCGAGCACCACGCGGCCGAGATCGAACAACAGCGCATCGGCCGAGCCGGGAGAGAGCAGGGGACGGGTCATCGCGGCGGTGTACGAAAAACGGAGCAGGGGGGCAACCGATGTTAAACCCCGCCCTCAATAGCGATACGGCTCGATCTCCAGCAGCGGGTACGCGCTGAACACGCCCGGCAGGTTGGTCGGCATCGCCGGATGCAGATAGGATTTGTCGAGCTCTCCGAATTTTGTGACGCCGAGCAGGCCGAGGCACCTGATCACTTCGTCCTCGAGCAGCTCCAGCATGCGCAGCACGCCGGCTTCGCCTTTGGCCGCCAGCGCCCAGCATTGCAGGCGGCCGATGCCGACGAGATCGGCGCCCATCGCGATCGCCTTGACGATGTCGCTGCCGCGGTTGAAGCCGCCGTCGACCATGATCTTGGCGCGGCCCTTCACCGCCTCGACGATCTCGGGCAGCACCTGCATGGCGCCGCGGCCGTGGTCGAGCTGGCGGCCGCCATGGTTGGACACGTAGATCCAGTCGACGCCGTGATCGAGCGCGATGTGCGCATCCTCCGATGTGGCGATGCCCTTGATGACCAGCGGTATGTTGAACTTGTCCTTGATCAGCTTCACGGTGCGCCACTCCAGACCCTTCTGGAAGTCGCCGCCGGTGGCGCGCACGCGGCTGGCGCGGACATAGCGTTTTGCAATGTCGCGCTCCCGGCGGCTGTAATGCGCGGTGTCCACCGTCAGGCAGAACGCGGTATAGCCGGATGCGATCGCGCGGCTGACGCAGTCCTCGACGAAGGCGTCGCCGCCGCGGACATAGAGCTGATACATCCGCAACGCATCGGGCGCGGCTTCCGCAGTCTTCTCCAGGCCCGGCTCGGACACCGAGCTCAGCATGTGGGCGGCGCCGAAGCTGCCGGCGGCGCGCGCCACGCTGGCCGCGGCGCCGGGCTCGAACAGCTCGAGCGCCCCGACCGGCGCGATCACCACCGGCAGCCGCATCTTGCGGCCGAACTGCTCGACCGACGCGTCGACGTGAGCGACATTGCGCAGCACCCGCGGCCGGAAGGCGATCTCGTCGAGCGCCATGCGGTTGCGGC
This sequence comes from uncultured Alphaproteobacteria bacterium, assembly GCA_963825105.1. GTDB lineage: Bacteria > Pseudomonadota > Alphaproteobacteria > Rhizobiales > Xanthobacteraceae > Bradyrhizobium. The sequence continues at coordinate 113,443 of CAWGSB010000017.1, read as the reverse complement.
GCATGGTGGTCTCGGTCTCGGCGGCGCCGACGATATAGTCCCAGGAATTCTGGTTGAGGTTGGCGCGCGCTTTGCGGATCAACTCGTGCAGGTTCTGGAACTCCTCGCCGCTGGCGCCGAGTTCGACGGCCTGCGGCGGAATGCGGGTCGCCTCGTTCATTTTATCCTCCCCCGGGAATGCCTGACTGCTTTTGTCTTTCGCGTATCGCGTCCCGAGCTTCCGCGCCATCCCAAAAATTGCTATGGCTGGTATCAGCGGGAAGCGTTCGAGAAATTCCGGCTCATCAGGGGAGGTATTGCCATGGCGAGACTAGCGATCTGGATGGCCGCGCTGGGTGTCGGCGCACTGGGCGCGAGCGCGGCGAACGCGCAAAGCCTGACCTTGACCAGCGCCGAGATCAAGGAGGGCGCCACCATTGCCAACGAGCAGGTGTTCAAGGGTTTTGGCTGCACCGGCGGCAACGTCTCGCCCAGCCTGAGCTGGAGCGGCGCGCCGGCCGCCACCAAGAGCTTCGCCGTCAGCATCTATGATCCGGATGCGCCGACCGGCAGCGGCTGGTGGCACTGGGTGGTGTTCAATATCCCCGCGGGCACGACGTCGCTGCCGAAGGGCGCCGGCGACGTGAAGAAGAAGCTGATGCCCAAGGGCGCGATCCAGAGCCGGACCGATTTCGGCGCCGACGGCTATGGCGGCCCGTGCCCGCCGGCCGGCGACAAGCCGCATCGCTACCAGATCACGGTTTTCGCGGTCGATGTCGACAAGCTGCCGGACGCCAAGAACGACATGGCTTCCGCGGCGCTGGTCGGCTTCGATCTGCACTTCCATACCCTGGCGAAGGCGACCCTGACCGGTCTCTACGGCCGCTGAACGCGCGGAAGGCCCCGGATTGCGCGGCGCTCCAATCCGGGCTGCGGCACCTCAACATAACCCCTCATCGTGGTGATGGATTGCGGGCTCATCGCGGAGCCTGTCATCGGGCGGCGCAGAGCGCCGACCCGCTGGCGATGCCCGGGAATGACGATGAGAGAAGAAAACGCCGTTGCGGCCAAACTGATTTTACCCGACGGGCAAATCAGTTGGGCTCGTTTCCGACTTGCGAGTCCAGCCCCCTTTGCAAAAATATTTCTGTTTTTCCGAAACCCAAATCAGATCTATATCATGGCCGTCCCGTCCCACACAGAGGGGCGTTGCGCGATCGTCACGAACGTCGGGGCGGGATGCGGTGGACGCTGATGGTGCTACTGACGAGAGCGCTTGAAGCGGACGGAGAAGTCGTGTGGTCCTGACGCCCCGACGCTGGCGTCAAGTTCTTGAGAAGCAAGCTTCTCGGGGGCGACGGTGGCAAGAAAGCCCGGTCACCGGGGAGAGCGCGAAGGAAGCCGTTAAAACCATTGCGTGGGGAATGCCGGGTGATTCCGGTGTGACCTGACTAACGCGTGTGCGTTCTACCACTATCATTGCACACGCGGCTATCGGGCGCATCGGGCGCCCGGCATTCCCTGCGCCCTCTGATTGGAGGGTAAGGAAATTTGTGACAAAACCCGGGCGTATCGCGCCGCGGGAACGTCTCTTGACGTCATTGCGAGGAGCAGCTTGTGCGCCGTAGCTCAGAGAGCGAAGGCGGAAGCGACGAAGCAATCCAGCCTCTGTTTCGTGGCGCCTGGTCTGGATTGCTTCGCGGAGCCTGTCATCGGGCGCGCATTCGCGCGACCCGTTGGCTCGCAATGACGGTCCCATTCGAATAGCAGCAATCGCAAATTGGACATCAAACCCGTTGATTCCCGCTTTGCCGCAGCGCCTGCGCGCGTATATCGTTGTCATAAGAAGACCGCCCGGCGGAATGCCGGGAGAACGATGTCCGATGCCGAACGAGGAAATGATAAATGTCCGGGATGCTGCTGTTTTCACCGCTGACGATCCGAGGCGTCGAGCTGCACAACCGCATCGTGGTGCCGCCGATGCACCAGTATTCCGCGATCAAGGGGTTTCCGACCGACTGGCATCTGATGAATGCCGGCAAGTTCGCGGCCGGCGGCGCCGGCCTCGTCGTCGTCGAATCGACAAAGGTCGAGCGGCGCGGCTGCGGCACCGTGGGCGATCTCGGCATCTGGGACGACAACTTCGTCGAGCCGCTGTAGCGCCTGGTCAAATTCATCAAGCAGCAGAACGCGGTCGCCGGCATCCAGCTCGGTCATTCCGGCCGCAAGGCGCGCGCCAACCGTCCCTGGGAAGGCGACGGGCCGTTGCAGCGGACGCCCGACATCGACGACTGGGACGCGTGGACGCCGGTGGCGCCGAGCGCGATCGCGCACAGCGAGAAATGGCCGGTGCCGACGGGCGCTGGAGCGCCACGAGGTGAAGGACCTCGTGCAGGCCTGGGGCAAGCGGCGCGGCGCGCCCATGAAGCCGGCTTCGACGTGCTGGAGCTGCACGGCGCGCACGGCTATCTCGTGCATGAATTCCTGTCGGAACGATCCAACCAGCGCACCGACGAATATGGCGGCTCCGAATTGAACCGGATGCGCTTCATCACCGAGATCACCGAAGCGGTGCGGGCGCACTGGCCCGACGACAAGCCGCTGTTCGTCCGGCTGTCGGTGGAAGACAACGCCGGATGGGGACCGGAACAGAGCGCGCGGCTGGCGAAGATCCTCAAAGGCAAGGGCGTCGATGTCATCGACTGCTCGTCCGGCGGCATCACCGACGCGGCGCCGATCCTGGGCAAGGAAATCAAGTACAGCTACCAGGTGCCGCTGTCCGAATATGTCCGCCGCCACGCCGACATCATGACCATGGCGGTCGGCCTGATCATCCATGGCGACCAGGCCGAGCAGATCCTGCGAGGACGAGCAGGCCGATCTGATCGCGGTCGGGCGCGAAATCCTCAACAATCCGAACTGGCCGATGGACGCTGCCCTGAAACTGGGCGTCGAGGGGCCGTTCCGTAACGTTCCGCCGCAGTTCGGCTGGTGGCTCGGCACCCGCGCCAAGCGCGGTTTCGGCACCCAGCCGTCGACCTGGCAGAACGGCCTCAATGATACCAGAAAGGTGTTGTGAGCTGGGTCGGTCTCGGCACCAGGAACCGGTAACTACCGGTTCACGCTGGCGGGCAGATAGCTGACAGCGAGAAGGTTCGCGAACGATGCGCAAGAATTTCCTGTTTTTCCTCGGCGCGGCGGCAGGTGCCTGCCTGACCCTTCTTGTTACCGGGCCGCAGGGCGCGCAATGGGCCCAGGCCGCCAGGGCTGCCGCCGGTCCCGAACACCTATTCGCAGCTCAATCTGTTTGGCGAGGTGTTCGAGCGGATCAGGACCGGCTACGTCGAGAAGCCCGACGACGCCAAGCTGATCGAGGGCGCGATCAACGGCATGGTCACGTCGCTCGATCCGCATTCGCGCTACATGAACGAGAAGGCCTGGCGCGACATGCAGGAGACGACCCATGGCGAGTTCGGCGGGCTCGGCATCGAGGTCACGATGGAGAACGGCCTGGTCAAGGTGGTTTCGCCGATGGACGACACGCCCGCGGCGAAGGCCGGCATCCTGTCGGGCGACCTGATCACCCAGATCGACGACGAAGCGGTTCAGGGGCTGACCCTGGAGCAGGCCGTCAACAAGATGAAGGGGCCGATCAATACCAAGACCCGGCTCAAGATCATCGCGCAAGGGCGTGGATCAGCCGATCGACGTTTCGATCGCGCGCGAGATCATCCGCGTGCGCCCGGTCACCTACCACACGACGGCGGCGACATCGGCTATATCCGGATCGCCTCATTCAACGAGCAGACGACCGACGGATCTGAAAAAGGCGATCGGCGACATCGCGAAACAAGATCCCGCCGGACAAGCTCGTCGGCTACGTCATCGACCTCCGCAACAATCCCGGCGGATTGCTCGATCAGGCGGTCTCGGTGTCCAGCGCCTTCATGGCGCGCGGCGAGGTCGTCTCGACGCGGGGCCGCACGCCGAAGAAACCCAGCGTTTCAGCGCGCGCGGCGGCGATCTCACCAAGGGCAAGCCGCTTGTGGTGTTGATCAACGGCGGATCGGCATCCGCGTCCGAGATCGTGGCCGGCGCGTTGCACGATCACAAGCGCGCGACCCTGATCGGGACCCGCTCGTTCGGCAAGGGCTCGGTGCAGACGATCATTCCGCTCGGCCCCGGCAACGGCGCATTGGCGCTCACCACCGCGCGCTATTTCACGCCGTCCGGCCATTCGATCCAGGCACAGGGCATCAAGCCCGACATCGAAGTGATGCAGGATGTGCCGGACGAACTGAAGGGCCGCGCTGAAACGAAGGGAGAGGCGTCGATGCGCGGCCATCTCGCCGGCGAAGGAGCGCGGAGCGACCGGTTCGCAATCCTACGTTCCGCCCGCGGAGAAGGACGACAAGGCGCTGGCCGCGGCCTACGACCTCCTGCGCGGCGTCACCGTCAATGCGGATGTCCCGTCATCGTCCAGGACGACGGTTCCGAACTAGCCGCGCAACGCGAGGGCGTGCGCTCAGGCAGTGCCGGGAACTGACCTGCGCTTTTGCCGTCGGTTCAGGGGCAGCTTCGCCGGCCGCTCGTGGTGAGAGAAGAACAACTGCCTGATCTCGGCGGCCGGCTTTGGCGGGCTGAACAGATAGCCCTGCATTTCGGAGCAGCCGAGCGCGCGCAGCAATTGCTGCTGCTGTTGCGTCTCGACGCCCTCCGCCGTCGTCGTCATGTGGCGTTCGGCTGCGATATTCACCACCGCCTGCACGATGCCGGACGAGCCGTCCGGCTCGGCGATATCGTTGACGAAGCAGCGGTCGATCTTGATCTTGTCGAACGGAAAACGCTGCAGGTAGCTCAGCGAGGAATAGCCGGTGCCGAAATCGTCGAGCGCGATTCTTACCCCGATTCCGCGAAGCTGATGCAGAATGGCGAGCGCGGCGTCGTCGTCGCGGATCAGCACCGCTTCGGTGATCTCCAGCTCCAGCCGGCTCGCCGGCAGACCGGACGCCGCCAGCGCGGCGACGATCTTCAGGGCCAGCGTGCCGCTCCTGAACTGCACCGGCGAAACGTTGACCGCGAGCCTGATATCGTCCGGCCACGTCGTGGCCTCCGCGCAGGCCGTCGTCAGCACCCATTCGCCGAGCTGGTTGATCAGGCCGGTCTCTTCCGCGATGGGGATGAACTCGGCGGGCGAGATCATGCCGCGTTCGGGATGCCGCCAGCGCACCAGCGCTTCGCAGCCGGTGATCCCGTTGTCTTCGAGGCTGACGCAGGGCTGGTAGTAAACCTCCAGCGCCCCGTCGGCGATCGCCTGGCGCAGATCCATTTCCAGTTTGCGGCGTGCCCTGACCTGCGCGTCCATCGTCGGGCTCGAAGAAACGATAGGTCCGGCGGCCCGCCGATTTGGCGGCGTACATCGCCAGATCCGCGTTCTTCAGAATTTGATCGAGATCGACGCCGTGCTCGGGAGCCAGTGCAATGCCGATGCTGGCGTCCGTGGTCAGCTGATGGCCGAGACATTCGTAGGGCTCCCGGATCGCATCGAAAATCCGGCCCACGAGATCGGTGACGTCGGCAGGTGTCTTGACCGCGGTCTGAACGATGGCGAATTCGTCGCCGCCCAGCCGCGCGACAAAATTGGCAGCCCCGACGCATCGGCTCAGGCTCACGGCCACCGATTTCAGCAATTCATCGCCGATCAGGTGGCCGAGCGAATCGTTGACGCTCTTGAATTCGTCGATGTCGATATAGATGCACCGCCAATTGCTCGCCGGGAGCGATGCGCGCCAGTTCCTGTTTCAGCCGTTCGTGAAACAATGCGCGGTTCGGCAGGTCGGTCAGCGCATCGTAATGCGCAAGATGCGTGATGCGCTGTTCGGCGCGCGTGCGCTCGGTGATATCCTCGTGGGTCGCGACCCATCCGCCGTCCGCCAGCGGCTCGTTCACGATCTGGATCGAACGTCCGTCGGGGGTCTCGATGGTCATGGCATGTCGCAGCCCGATGTCGCGCAGGATCCGGGAACAGTACAGGTCGACGTCGCCCACGAACGATCCCGTGGCCTTTCGATGCGCGATGATCTCGCGGAAGCTGCAGCCCGGTTTCACCACCTCCGCCGACAGGCCGTACATTTCGATATAGCGCTGGTTGCAGACCACGAGCCGCTGCGACGAATCGAACAGCAACAGGCCCTGCGTCATGTTGTTGACGGCGGTGTCCAGACGCTGCTTTTCCAGCATCAGCCGCTGCTGCGCCAGCCGATGCTGCTGCGACAACTTGCGAACGACGAGAAACAGCATGACGGCGATCACCAGCGCGGAGAGGCCGGCCGCGGCGATCAGAAACCTGATTTGTTCCCGCCAGTCCGCCAGCGCCGCCGATACCGTGGTCGTGGCAATTACCACGAATCGGAAATCCGCTCAACTGCGCGACCGCGCCCAGCCGATCCTGGTCATCGAGCGGGCTTTTGAACCGACCCGTGGCGACGCCGCCCTGCGCCGGGATGGTCTGGAGCATCGGGCCGTTCCTGAAATTTTGTCCGATCATCTGGTCGTTGTGGGGATAGCGCGCCAACAGCGTTCCATCGCGATGAAGCATCGAGATCGCGGCATCGTCTCCGAGCGCCAGGCTCGCGAAGAATTTTTCGAAATTGGCCGGTTCGATTCCCCTGCCGACGGCGCCCAGGAATTCGCCGTGCGGTCCGCTGATCTTGCGGGCGAGCACGGTGGTCCAGGCGCCGGTGATCCGGCTGTACACCGGCTCGACGATCATGTCGGGAGATCGCGGGTCGGTCTTGAAGGCTTTGAAATAGGAACGGTCCGCGACGCTGACCGCCGGGACCGGCCAGACCGAAGACGAGTTGATCAGTACGCCGTCAGCATCGAATATGTTGACGCCGCCGACATAGGACAAAGCGCTCAGCTTGGCTTTGAGCATCAGGTGGATGTCCGGGCTGGACATCCGGCGCCTGTAATGCTCGTCGCTGTCGATCCCGCTCGCTTGCATATAGGCGATCAGGTCGTTCTGAACGGCGCCGAGGTCTTCGAGCTGGTGATCGAAGTGGCGGGCCAGCAGCAACACGGTGTTTTCCAGCTCGCGTTTGCTGTTGCTCTAGCGCGCGCTCGCGGAAATTCCCGACCATGACCGTGGTGCCGATGGCGATGGCGGCGATCAAGAGCGCGCCGCCGAGAATGAGCCAGCGGATCGGATTGTCGCCCAGGGAACCCCTGACGTTGGAGGAGGCGGTACCGTTTGCCGTCATGGATATTGATCGCTGCCAGAGCCGGACGCGGAAGCAGTTTCTCAATGCCCCCGACCCAGCACATAGCTACGGTGCCGAAATGGAAGTGACGTTAGGAATTTGAGTTAAGGAGGGATTAACCGAGCGCCGGCGCGAAACCGTCGGCGTAACGCCGACGCGATCGCGGACGCACCGGACCCATTCCGCTGCGACGCGCATGCAGTAACGCGACGATCGGTGCTCTCGCGGGGTGGCGGCTACCGCTGCGACGCATTGATCGAGGTGACCCTGGCGTTGAGCTTGCTGCCGAGCCCGCTCACGACTGCAATGATCGCGGCCGGCGTGGCCATGCGCTTCAGCGCGTTCAATCGCCGGCGCGATAGTGCCCGGACTTGCCGCCCTTTTTTTCAACCAGATGAATGGCTTCGATGCGGACGCCGCGCTCCACCGCCTTGATCATGTCGTAGATCGTCAGACAGGCGACCGACACCGCCGTCAGCGCTTCCATCTCGACGCCGGTCGGGCCGGTGACCTTCACGGTGGCGCGCACGATGCAGCCGGGCAGCTTCTTGTCGGGCGTAATATCCAGCGTGACCTTCGACAGCGCCAGCGGATGGCACAGCGGTATCAGATCCGAGGTGCGTTTCGCCGCCATGATGCCGGCGAGCCGCGCGGTGCCCAGCACATCGCCCTTTTTGGCGTTGCCGGAAACGATCAGCTCAAGCGTCGCCTTGCTCATGACGACGCGGCCCTCCGCGACCGCCATGCGTTCGGTGGCGGGTTTGGCCGAGACGTCGACCATTCGCGCTTCACCCCTGGCGTCGATGTGGGTGAGGGCGGGACCAGTCTTGGGAGATTTGCGCGCCATGCGTCAGCGCGTGCCGGTCGCGCGCGGAGCGTCATCGCGCTCCAGCAGCGCGCGGGTTGCCGCCGCCACATCGGCCTGCCGCATCAGGCTTTCGCCGACCAGAAACGTCGACATGCCCACACGCGCAAGCCGCGCCAGATCGCCGGGCGTAAAGATGCCGCTCTCGCCGACCATCAGGCGATCTTTCGGGATCAGCGGCGCCAGCGCCTCGCTGGTCGCCAGCGTGGTCTCGAAGGTGCGCAAATTCCGGTTGTTGACGCCGATCATCGGCGAGCGAAGTTTTAGCGCGCGATCGAGCTCTGCGCGTTCATGGATTTCGATCAGCACGTCCATGCCATGGGCGAGGGCCGCGTCCTCGATATCCCTGGCCGCGACGTCGTCGAGTGCCGCCATGATGATCAGGATGCAATCGGCGCCATGGGCGCGGGCCTCGACCACCTGATAGGTGTCGTACATGAAATCCTTGCGCAGCACCGGCAGTTTGGTGGCCGCGCGCGCCGCCACCATGAAATCGAGATGGCCCTGAAACGACGGCGTATCCGTCAGCACCGAGAGACAGGCGGCGCCGCCGGCCTCATAGGCCTTTGCCAAGCGCCGGCGGATCGAAGTCGGCGCGAATGAGCCCCTTGGAGGGCGACGCCTTCTTCACCTCGGCGATCAGCGCGTACTCGCCTTGAGCCGAGCTTTTGGCGGATCGCCCTGACAAAACCGCGCGGCGCGGGTGCGGCCTTCGCCAGCGCCTCGAGGCTGGAAAGCGGATGCGCGCGCTTGGCGGCGGCGATCTCCTCGCGCTTGTAAGCCTCGATCCTGGTCAGGATATCGGACATCGCAAGGGCCTCTGCGGTCAGCTGTTGGAGACCGCGATCAGACGTTTCAGCCGCGCCAGCGCAGCACCAGTGTCGAGCGACTTGGTGCCGAGCGCCACGCCTTCCTTCAGGTTCTTGGCGCGGCCGGCCACGATCAGCGCCGCCGCGGCGTTCAATAGCGCCACATCCCGATAAGGGCTCGGCATGCCGTCGAGCACGCTTTGCAGCGCGATCGCATTGGCGTCGGCATCGCCGCCCTTCAGCGCGTCGCCGCCGACGCGCGGGAGACCGGCTTCCTCCGGCGTCACCTCGAAGGTGCGGATATTGCCGTTCTCGAGCGCGGCGACGAAGGTCGGGCCGGTGAGGGTGATCTCATCGAGGCCGTCGGAGCCGTGCACCACCCAGACCGATTTGGCGCCGAGGTTCTTCAGCACCTGCGCCAGCGGCTGCACCCATTGCCTGGAAAATACCCCGACCATTTGCCGCTTCACGCCGGCCGGGTTGGACAGCGGTCCCAGCAGATTGAAGATCGTGCGCGTCGCCAGTTCGACCCGGGTCGGACCGACGTTCTTCATGGCGGGATGGTGCGACGGCGCGAACATGAAGCCGATGCCGGCCTCATGGATGCAGCGGCCGACCTGCTCGGGCTTGATGTCGATCTTGACGCCGAGCGAAGACAGCACGTCGGCCGCGCCCGAGCGCGACGACAGCGCGCGATTGCCATGCTTGGCGACGGGAACGCCGGCGCCCGCGACGATGAAGGAGGCGCAGGTCGAGACGTTGACCGAGCCGGAGCCGTCGCCGCCGGTGCCGACCACGTCGACGGCGTCGGCGGGAGCGTTGACCCGCAGCATCTTGGCGCGCATCGCCGAGACCGCGCCGGTGATCTCGTCGACGGTTTCGCCGCGCACGCGCAACGCCATCAGCAATCCGCCCATCTGCGAGGGCGTCGCCTCGCCGGACATCATGCTGTCGAAGGCGGATGCCGCCTCGTCGCGCGACAAGGTCGCGCCGGTGGCGACTTTTCCGATGATAGATTTGAGGTCGTCCATCGCGTGCTTTCGGAATCAGTTATTTGCGCCCGTCACCTGCGCGAAGGCGGCCTGATTGATTGTCGTGCCGATGTCGGTTTCAAGCCTGGTGACGTATTGCGCGACCTGTTCGTCGGTCAGTCCGCGCGTGAGGGTCTCCTTCAGCTTCTTGATGTCGTCCGAGGCAAGGTCGACCGGCGGCACGCTGACGTCGGTCACGCGGAAGACGATCCACTCGTTGTTGGCGGCGCCCGCGGTCTGTCCGACGCCGTCCTTGGCGGTGCGAAACGCCGCCGTGATCGCGCCGGCGGGCACGCCGGGCAGCGAGGCATCGCGCCGGAATCCGCTGGCGGTTTCGACCTTCAATCCCGCAGCTGCCGCCTCGTCCGCCAGCTTGCCGCCCTGATCGAGCTTCTGCACCATCTCGGTCGCCTTGGTCTTGAGCCGGCTCATGATCTGGTCGTCGCGCCAGCGCGCCTCGACCTGGTCCTTGACCTCGTCGAGGCTGCGCTCGCGCGACGGCGTGATGCCGAGCACGTCGTACCAGACATAGCCGCCGTTGAACGAGATCGGATCGTTGTCGACGCCGACGTCGCTGTTGAAGGCCTGCGAGACGACATCGAGACCGGGCGGGATATTGGTCGCCGGCTGGCCGTTGGGGAGGCGGCCGGAGCGATCGACGGCGTCGATGGTGACGGCGGCGAGCCCAAGTTTCTGCGCGGCTTCGATGACGCTCGCGCCGCCGCCGCGCTCGTCTTCCATCTTGTCGCGCAGCTCGCCGACCTTGGTGCGCGCGCGTTCGGTCGCGATTTCCTTCTTCAGATTGGCGGCGACGCTTTCATAGGACGGTTCGACGCCGGGCTCGATCTTGCCGATCTTGACCAGGGCAACGCCGAACTTGCCTTGCACCGGCTGGCTCACCTCGCCGGACGGCAGCGAAAACGCCGCGTCCGCGATCGCGGGATCGATGATGGCGGATTTCGCGATCATGCCGAGGTCGACGTCGGACGGATTGAGCCCGCGCTCCTTGGCCAGATCCTCGAATGACAGTGCCGGACGCGATGCGGCTGCGCGCGGCCGCGGCTTCCTCCGCGTTCGGAAATACGATCTGCGACACCTCGCGCTTTTCCGGCGTTCCGAGCTTGTCGCGGCGCTGCTCGAACAGCTTCTTGGCATCCTCGTCGGAGACGTCGGACCATTTGCCGATCTCTTCCGGCGTAATCGCGACAAAGGCGATCTTGCGATATTCGGGGGCGCGGAACTGGGTCTTGTGGTCGTCGAAATAGCCGGCCAGCGTTTCCGGCGACGGCGGATCGATCGTTCCGGCCTGGGCGGCGTCGAGTTTGACGTATTCGATCGAGCGCTGCTCGTTCTGGAAGCGGCTGAGCGCCTCGATCATCGCTTTCGGCGGCTCGAGACCGGCGGAGATCGTGCCGGCGATCTGGCGCCGCAGCGACACCCGGCGCTGGTCGGCGACATAGCGCTGCTCGGTGAAGCCGAATTGCCGGATCATCGCCTGGAAGCGTGCCGGATCGAATGTGCCGCTGACGCCCTTGAAATTGGGATCGCTGAAGATCATGCGCATGGTCTCGGCGTCGGACTGTCCAAGCCCGAGCCGCCGCGCGTCCTCGTCAAGGGCGGCTTCCGCGATGGTCTGCTGCAGCACCTGGCGGTCGATGCCGAAGGCGCGGGCCTGATCCATCGTCAACGGGCGGCCGAACTGGCGGCCGATCTGCTGCAGCTTCTCGGTGTAGAGCTGGCGGAATTCATTGATCGAGATCTCGGTGTGGCCGACCGTGGCCAGCGTCGACTGTCCAAACCCCCTGAAGATGTCGGCGATGCCCCAGATGCCGAAACTGACGATCAATACGCCCATCACCACGGCCATAATGGTCTTGCCGAGCCAGTTTGATGAGGCTTTCCGCATTCCTCGAAGCATGGGTCCAACTTGTTTGCAGGAGGGAACCGGGTCGCGCCCAAGGGAAATTCGGGATCGAATTCCGCAAAAGGGCGTCACCGGGTTGATAAAGCATCATAAAGTGGCAGCCGCCTCGTCGCAACCTTGGCGGGGAGGGCCAATTGAAGCGGTTAACGGCCCAGGCGCCGCAAGGTGCGGTATCTGGAACTGGCCGCCGCGCTCTGCTAGCGCATGCCTGAGCCAAATACGTCCTTAGGGAATTCCGATATGACCGACGCCATCCGGCCGCTGATTGCCGGCAACTGGAAAATGAATGGCCTCAAGTCCTCCTTGGCCGAATTCGAGGCCATGCTGGCGGGCGCCCCCGATGTCGCCGGCAAGGCCGATCTCCTGGTCTGCCCGCCGGCGACGCTGATTGCGGCTTTTGCCGAAAAGGCTCGCGGCTCGAAGACGCTTGGCGGTCGGCGCGCAGGATTGCCATCCCAAGGCGTCGGGCGCCAATACCGGCGATCTCTCGGCCGAAATGCTGGCGGATGCCGGCGCCAGCGCCATCATCGTCGGCCACTCCGAGCGGCGCGCCGATCACGGCGAGACCGACGTGCTGGTCCGGCAGAAGGCCGAAGCGGTCTGGCGCGCCGGCCTGACCGCGATCGTCTGCATCGGCGAAACCCAGCAGCAGCGCGACCAGGGGCAAACCCTCGACATCTGCCGCGGCCAGCTCAACGTCTCGCTGCCGGACGGCGCGCGATCCGACAATCTGGTGGTGGCCTATGAGCCGGTCTGGGCGATCGGCACCGGCCTGACCCCGACGGTCGGAGATGTTGAGCAAATTCATCGATTTATCCGGGATCTTCTGACCGCGCGATTTAACGGACGAGGGGGCGCGGATCCGGATCCTCTATGGCGGCTCGGTAAAACCCTCGAACGCCGGGGAATTGATGGCGGTCGCCAACGTCAATGGCGCGCTGGTCGGCGGCGCCAGCCTGAAAGCGGCCGATTTCCTTGCGATTGCTGCGGGCTGTCCCTAACTAGTTCGAAATGCTGGAATTGGCGGCTCTCCAAAAGCCGTTCGGGGGTGACAATGCCCCGTCCGATCGTGTAACACCGCGCCACTTCAAACCCCGCAAACCCCCGAGCAGCCGGACCGCGGCGCTTTCGGTTTGCGACGGAAGGTAGAGATGCAGACTGTCGCTATCGTAATTCACCTGATGATCGTTGCGACCTTGATCGCGACGGTGCTGCTGCAGAAATCCGAAGGCGGCGGCCTTGGCGTCGGCGGCGGCGCCGGCTTCATGTCGAGCCGCGGCACCGCCAATTTGCTGACCCGCACCACGGCGGTGCTCGCGTTCGGCTTCTTCCTGACCAGCCTGTTCCTGTCCTGGTACGCAAGCTACGACCGCAAGCCGAGTTCGATCATCGGCGCTACGCCAGCCTCGCAGTCGCAGCCGGCGGGACCGGCGACGCCGATCGCCCCGCCGACCTCGGGCGGCATCCTGGATTCGCTGAAGAAAGCGGACGAGCAGCAGCAGAAGCCAGCCGGCGCCGTCGGGTCCGCAGGCGCCGCGGTCGCAATAAAGCAGGGTGGCCATGCAGGACGGCGTCTGGCGTCCTGCATCAGAAATCCCCATCAAGACGCTGATAACGCATTAAATTTCACGTCACCCACAGCCACGACAAAATGTTCGCTGCGGCCCGCGATTCGTTTTGGCGAATCGGCGCCGTAGCCTTAAAGGTTAAGTCCCATGGCGCGGTATATCTTCATCACCGGCGGCGTGGTTTCTTCGCTCGGAAAGGGTCTGGCTTCGGCGGCGCTCGGCGCCCTGCTGCAGGCCCGCGGCTACAAGGTCCGGCTTCGCAAGCTCGATCCCTATCTCAATCTCGATCCCGGAACGATGTCGCCGTACCAGCACGGCGAAGTGTTCGTGACCGACGACGGCGCCGAGACCGACCTCGACCTCGGCCATTACGAGCGCTTTACCGGGCGTCCCGCCACCAAGGCCGACAACATCACCACCGGGCGCATCTATCAGGACATCCTGACCAAGGAGCGGCGCGGCGATTATCTCGGCGCCACCATCCAGGTGATCCCGCACGTCACCAACGCGATCAAGGATTTCATCCTCGACAGCAATGACGAGTTCGACTTCGTGCTGTGCGAGATCGGCGGCACCGTCGGCGACATCGAGGGCCTGCCGTTCTTCGAGGCGATCCGCCAGATCAAGAACGATCTGCCGCGCGAACACGCCATCTACATTCATCTGACGCTGTTGCCGTTCATTCCCGAGCGCCGGCGAACTGAAGACAAAACCGACCCAGCATTCGGTCAAGGAACTGCGCTCGATCGGCATCCAGCCGGACATCCTGTTGTGCCGCACCGACCGGCCGATCCCCAAGGAAGAGCGGCGCAAGCTCGGCCTGTTCTGCAACGTGCGCGAAAGCGCCGTCATCGAGGCGCGCGACGTCGACAACATCTACGCCGTGCCCGAGGCGTATCACGCCGCCGGCCTCGACGACGAGGTGCTGGCGGCGTTCGGCATCGTGCCCAAAATGCCGCCGGCGCTGCAAAGCTGGCACGAGATCAACGAGCGGATCCGCAATCCCGAAGGCGACGTCACCATCGCCATCGTCGGCAAATACACCGGCATGAAGGACGCCTATAAATCGCTGATCGAGGCGTTGTCGCACGGCGGCATCGCCAACAAGGTGAAGGTCAACCTCGACTGGATCGAGAGCGAGGTGTTCGAGAACGAGGATCCCGCGCCGTTTCTCGAACACGTCAACGGCATCCTGGTGCCCGGCGGCTTCGGCCAGCGCGGCGCCGAGGGCAAGATCCGCGCGGCGCAGTTCGCGCGCGAGCGCGACGTGCCCTATTTCGGCATCTGCTTCGGAATGCAGATGGCGGTGATCGAGGCCGCGCGCAATCTGGTCGGCATCGAGCAGGCCAATTCCACCGAGTTCGGCCCGACGCCCGAACCGCTGGTCGGCCTGATGACGGAATGGCTGCGCGGCAATGAGCTGGAGAAGCGGTCGAAAGCCGGCGACCTCGGCGGCACCATGCGCCTTGGGGCCTATCCCGCGGTGCTCAAGCGGGGCAGCCGGGTGTCGGCGGTCTATGGCGGCGCCACCGAGATTTCGGAGCGCCACCGCCACCGCTACGAGGTCAACACCGCCTACAAGGATCGGCTCGAGCAGCACGGGCTGAAATTCTCAGGCCTTTCGCCGGACGGCGTGCTGCCGGAGATCGTCGAATACGAGGACCATCCCTGGTTCATCGGGGTGCAATTCCATCCCGAACTGAAATCGCGCCCGTTCGAGCCGCATCCCCTGTTCGCGTCCTTCATTCAGGCGGCGATGGTGCAGTCGCGGCTGGTGTGATGCCGCGCGTCAACCGCCTTTGACGAGCGCGCGGATTGTTGCGACAAGTCGCTCCCGATACCGCAAGAACAATAGAACCAGGGAGTGAAATCGATGATCTACGAAATGCGCGTCTATCGCTGTATTCCGGGCCGGCTGCCGGCGCTGTTGAAGCGCTTCGAGACCACCACGCTGAAACTGTGGGAGAAGCACGGCATCAGGCCGGCCGGGTTCTTCACCACGCTGGTCGGCGAGTCCAATCAGGAACTGACCTATCTGCTGGCATGGGAATCGCTCGCCGAGCGCGAGAAGAAATGGGCCGCGTTTCAGAGCGATCCCGACTGGATCACGGCGCGGGCAAAGACCGAAGAGGACGGCCAGATCGTCGGCAACATCGTCAATCAGATGCTGGTGCCGACCGCCTTCTCGGCGGTGAAGTGACCGGCATCTGACAGGCGGAAGTTCCGTCGAATGCCTCACGGTCTCGACCACATCGTGCACGCCGTCCGCGATCTCGACGCGGCGGCGGAATTCTATGGCCGGCGCCGGCTTCACCGTCGGCGCGCGCAACCGCCATGCGTGGGGCACCCACAACCGCATTGTGCAGTTGAAGAATTGCTACATCGAAATCCTTGAAGTCGCCGAGCCCGGGAAGATCGCGCCGCACGGCGCGCGTTCGTTCTCGTTCGGCGCGTTCAATCGCGACTTTCTGGCGCACCGCGAGGGTTTCTCGATGCTGATCCTCAACAGCAGCAACGCGGTCGACGATGCGCGCGCGTTCGAGACGGCCGGCATCGGCGGATTCGACGTGTTCGACTTTGCGCGCGAGGGAAAAAAGCCCGACGGCACGCCGGTGAAGCTCGCCTTCTCGCTGGCTTTCGCGGCGGATCCGGCGTCGCCGGACGTGCGCTTCGCGGTGTGCCAGCATCATTTTCCGGAGAATTTCTGGGATCCGGCGTTCCAGGTTCACGCCAACGGCGCCAAGGGCGTGCCCGGCGTTGTCATGGTCGCCGACAATCCGACCGACCACCATATCTTCCTGAAGGCGTTTACCGGCGTGAGCGACCTGCATTCGACCTCGATCGGCATCAGGGCCCGCACCGAGAATGGCGAGGTTGAAATCATGGAGCAGGTCGCGTTTCGCGATCAGTTCGGGGTTTCGCCTGACGTGGACGCCGAGGGAATGACGCTGAACGGGCTGCGCTTCGCAGTCGCCGATATCGCGCGAGCCGAAGCATTGCTCCGGCAAGGCGGCCTGGCCGCGCAGCGCCATGTCGGCCGGCTGGTGCTGCCGCCGGATGTCGCCCATGGCGCAACCCTGATATTCGAAGCCGTTGAATAGGGTTGATCCGCCCGCCGCCGCCCGGCATGGTCGCGCCTTAAAAAAGGACAGGGCCCTTGAACGCGAACGCTGCTGCTGCGCCGGTCGTCGCCGCCGGATCGGTCAAATTCGGCAATGATTTGCCGATTTCGATCATCGCCGGACCCTGCCAGCTGGAGAGCCGCGCGCACGCGCTCGAAGTGGCGTCCGCGCTGAAGGAGATCGCGGCGCCGTCTCGGAATAGGCCTCGTCTACAAGACCTCGTTCGACAAGGCCAACCGCACCAGCGTCATCGGCTGCGCGCGGCATCGGGCTGAAGCAGGCGCTGCCGATCTTTGCCGAAATTCGTTCGTCGCTCGGAATGCCGGTGCTCACCGACGTCCACGAGGCCGCGCAATGCGCGGAAGTGGCGCAGGCCGTCGACGTCCTGCAGATCCCGGCATTCCTGTGCCGGCAGACCGACCTGCTGCTGGCGGCGGCCGCGACCGGCAAGGTCGTCAACGTCAAGAAGGGTCAGTTCCTGGCGCCCTGGGACATGGCCAATGTCGTCGCCAAGATCACCGGCGCCGGCAATCCGAACGTGCTGGTCACCGAGCGCGGCGCGTCGTTCGGCTACAACACGCTGGTGTCGGACATGCGCGCGCTGCCGATCCTGGCGCGCACCACCGGCGCGCCCGTGATCTTCGACGCCACCCATTCGGTGCAGCAGCCCGGCGGCAAGGGCACCTCATCGGGCGGCGAGCGCGAATTCGTGCCGGTGCTGGCGCGCGCCGCGGTCGCGGTCGGCGTCGCCGGCGTGTTCATCGAAACCCATCCCGATCCCGACCACGCGCCGTCGGACGGTCCCAACATGGTGCCGCTGCGCGAGTTCGAAGGCTCTGGTGCGGACGCTGATGGCGTTCGACGCGATCGCCAAGACGTCCAAAGGCATCTCGAAAAGAATGGCGCGCTGATGCCGCACACGGGATTGCGGCCGCAAGAGCAGCGCCTGCCGCCGGCCCTCAACATCATTGCGCTGGCGACCTTCGCGGCGAGCCTGTCGGCGCGCGCGCTCGATCCGGTGCTGCCGCATGTCGCCGACGATTTCGGCGTCAGCATTGCAACGGCTGCGGGTTTCGCAGCCGGTGTTCGCCTTCACCTTCGCCGTCGTGCAGCCGGTGATCGGCGCGGCCGCCGATCTGTTCGGCAAGGCGCGGCTGATGATCGTCTGCCTGGTGCTGCTCGGCCTCGCCAACATCCTGGGCGCGATGTCGACGTCGTTTCCGCTGCTGTTCGCGACCCGCATTCTCGCCGGCATCGGCTCCGGCGGCGTGTTTCCGGTCGCGCTGGGCCTGACCAGCGATCTGGTCGGTCCCGAACAAGCGTCAGGTCGCGATCGGGCGCACGCTGGCGGGTTCCATGACCGGCAATCTCCTGGGCGCGTCCGTGTCCGGCATCGATCGGCGATTTCCTGGGCTGGCGAGGGGTGCTTGCCGTGCTCGGCGTGCTGGTCGTTCTGGCCTCGGTTGCCGTCGCGATCGGCTTTCGCGGCGCCGCGCTGACGCGGGCGCCCGCGAACGAACCTGTCGGCGCTTCGGCACGGCTACCGCACGATCTTCGCCAATCCGAACGCGATCTGCTATGGCGCGGTATTCATCGAGGGCTGCTGCGTGCTCGGATTGTTTCCGTATCTCGCGGCATTCCTGTTTGAACTGGGCGAAACCAGCCTTTCGATCGCAGGCATCGTCATCGCCGGCTTCGCGGTCGGCGGCCTGTTCTACACCATGACGGTTTCGCGCTTTCTGCCGCGGCTCGGCGTCAACGGCATGATGATTCGCGGGCGCGTCGCTGGTCGGCCTGCAACTCGCCGTCATCGCGCTTCGGCCCGCGCTGGAAGCTCCAGGCTCGTCAGCCTCATGTTCATGGGGTGGGGCTTTTACATGATCCACGGCTGCATGCAGGTGTTCGCCAGCGAACTCTCGGTGGAAGCCCGCGCCACCGCGCTGTCGCTGCACTCGTTCTTCTTTTTCATGGGCCAGACCGTCGGCCCCATCGCCTACGGGTTTGGCATCCAGAATGTCGGCAAGATACCGACCTTGCTGACGGGCGCGGTCGTGATGGTCGCGCTCGGCATCGCCTGCGCGCGGCTGTTGCGGCAGAGGAGGCCGGCGGATGCGGACGCGCGGCCCGACGTTCAGCCTTAGCGCCTCACCGCGCCGGCGCGCGCGTCGCCCCAAAATGGGAGAGCGCCGCGATGAACAGAAGGAGGGTCGTGACCGCGGAAACCAGACAGTAAATGCAGAAGGCGTGGATGAAGGCGATCTGCAAATACATGAAATAGATCGAGAAGCACACGCCCAGGGCGGAATAGGCAAGCGCCGCGAAGCGCAGCCCGCGCGAGAACGGATCGAACGCAAGCAGCGCCGCCAGGCCGAACATGTACAGGTAGTAGACGACGCCAAAATAACCTACTGGCAGATTGTAAATGCGCGCATACGGGCTATTCGCGACCTCATTGCATCCATTGATGGGCGGCGGACACCACAGTGCCTGGCCGTTGTAGAGCTGGTAGGCGTCATAGAACGCAACGGCTATCCCGACGAATGCGAGCGCGAGCAAGACGTAAGGTGCGTGAGATTGTTTTTTCATGTTCCGTCCTCCCGTCCGGCCCCAAATCGGCCATCCCGGTTGCAGCCCGGACTTCGATCACGCGGCCGTTTGCGACCGGCTTGACCCCTTAGACGGGGCGAGAGCGGAAAAGGTTACAGCGCTCGGGAAACCGATCAGCGATCGGATTGGGTGTCGTCCGGGAGTGCGGGGGCGGGCAGCAGGCCGGCGAGCTCGGTGCGCAGGACAGCTCGGTACGGTAAAAGTCGCAGCGCGCTTCGATGGCCTTCCTCAGCTGCGCCCTCGCGCGGTGCAATCTCACTTTGGCGTTGGCCCGGCTAATTCCGAGGGCCTGAGCCACTTCCTCGTCCGTGAGGCCGCCAAGCTCGCCAAGAATGAGCGCCTCCCGGTTGCCCTCGGGAAGTTGTCCTATCTCGCCACGAATGCAATCACGCATCTCTTTGCGGACAAGCTTCTGTTCCGGGGATGATTGAATGTCGAGAACTGCGGCACCCGCACTGCCCTGGCTTGTCGCGTCGTCCGGAACTTCGGGCAGATGAACTGTCAACTTCGCCTCGTGCGCCGCTCGGCTGCGGAGCCAATCGGAAGCGACATTGGCCGCAATCCGGTAAAGCCATGTCGAAACCTGGGCGTCGCCGCGAAACTGCGGCAAAGCTCTTGTCGCTTTCGCAAACACGATCTGAGTTAGATCCTCGGCTTCTTGCGGGCCCACAATGCGCCCAAGCAGCCGATACACGCGATCATGGTTCGCGTCGTAAAGCGTCCGAAACAGGTCAGGTTCGGTTGTCGTTTCAGCATGCATAGCGCTGCGCCGCGGCTGGGGGACAACTGAGATATTTGCCAACAAAAAAAGCGCGGCGCTTTGCGATATATCAAATAACCGATGCCGGCCGGATCAGCCGCGCCCGCGATAGGGCGCGACGCCCTGATCGGGAATCCACATGCCATCAGGCAGTCTGCCGGTCTGCCAGAACACGTCGATCGGGATGCCGCCGCGCGGATACCAGTAGCCGCCGATGCGCAGCCATTTCGGCTTGATTTCCGAAGCTATCCGCTTCCCGATCATGACCGTGCAGTCCTCGTGGAACGCGCCGTGGTTGCGGAAGCTCGCGAGATAGAGTTTCAGGGATTTCGACTCCAATAGCCATTGCCCCGGCACGTAGTCGATCACGAGATGCGCGAAATCGGGCTGGCCGGTGACCGGGCAGAGCGAGGTGAATTCCGGCGCGGCGAAGCGCACCAGGTAATTCGTATCCTTTTGCGGATTGGGGACGCGGTCGAGCTTGGCCTCCTCCGGCGTGTGCGGCCATTCCACGGCGCGGCCAAGCTGCAGGCCGGATAACGATTTGCGAGGCTTCCTGGACATAGCGGTCTCCGTTGCCGCGTTATTAGACAATTGTGACAAGGACGTCACGGGCATCGCGGCCTTTTCCGCCTCCAAACCTTGCTGTAGAAGCGGCGCCAACCGTTCCATCCCGACACTTCCAAAGAGGCACCCATGACCGCCATCGTCGACATTATCGGCCGCGAAATTCTCGATAGCCGCGGCAATCCCACCGTCGAGGTCGATGTGGTGCTGGAAGACGGCTCGACGGGACGGGCGGCGGTGCCGTCCGGCGCCTCCACCGGCGCGCATGAGGCGGTCGAGCTGCGCGACGGCGACAAGGCGCGCTACCTCGGCAAGGGCGTAAGTAAGGCCGTGGCTGCGGTGAACGGCGAGATTTTCGACGCCGTCGGCGGCATGGACGCCGAGCAGCAGGTCCAGATCGACGAGACCATGATCGGGCTCGACGGCACGCCCAACAAGAGCCGGCTCGGCGCCAATGCCATTCTGGGCGTGTCGCTCGCCGTCGCCAAGGCCGCCGCTGAATCCTCTGACCTGCCGCTCTATCGCTATGTCGGCGGCACCTCGGCGCGGACGCTGCCGGTGCCGATGATGAACATCATCAACGGCGGGGTGCATGCCGACAACCCGATCGACTTCCAGGAATTCATGATCATGCCGGTCGGCGCCAAGACCTTTGCGGAGGCGCTGCGCTGCGGCTCGGAAATTTTCCACACCCTGCGATCGGAACTGAAGAAGGCCGGCCACAACACCAATGTCGGCGACGAGGGCGGTTTTGCGCCGAACCTGCCGTCGGCGGACGCGGCACTCGAATTCGTCATGGGCGCGATCGGCAAGGCCGGCTACAAGGCAGGCGGCGACGTCATGCTGGCGCTGGACTGCGCGGCGACCGAATTCTTCAAGGACGGCAATTACGTCTATGGCGGCGAGAACAAGACCCGCTCGCGTTCCGAGCAGGCCAAATATCTCGCCGACCTTGCCGCGCGCTATCCGATCGTCTCGATCGAGGACGGCATGTCCGAAGACGACATGGACGGCTGGAAGGAATTGACCGACCTGATCGGCAGCAAATGCCAGCTGGTCGGCGACGATCTGTTCGTCACCAACGTCACGCGGCTTGCCGACGGCATCAAAAATGGCCGCGCCAATTCCATCCTGGTCAAGGTCAACCAGATCGGCACGCTGACGGAGACGCTGAGCGCGGTCGAGATGGCCTACAAGGCCGGCTACACCGCCGTGATGTCGCACCGCTCCGGCGAGACCGAGGATTCCACCATCGCCGACCTTGCGGTCGCCACCAATTGCGGCCAGATCAAAACCGGCTCGCTGGCGCGCTCCGACCGTACCGCGAAGTACAACCAGTTGCTGCGGATCGAGCAGGAGCTGGGCACGCAGGCGAAATATGCGGGCAGGGCGGCGCTGAAGGCGCTGCGGTAAGATTAAGATTACGTCGCGACAGGATTTTAAATTAAAAATACAGGGGAGGATTGTGATGAGCGCCGACGGCAAGACCGGGCTTCAGCTTCGCTCGCTGATCAAGAAAAGCGGCGAACTCGAGATATCGCTGACAAACGTGCCAACGCCCGAGCCCGGTCCCGATGAAGTCGTGGTCCGCGTCGAAGCTTCGCCGATCAATCCGTCGGACCTCGGACTCCTCGTCGGCGCCGCTGACATGTCCACCGCGAAAGCCTCCGGCACCAAGGATGCGCCGGTTGTCACGGCAAAAGTTCCGGAAGCGGGCATGAAAGCCATGGCGGGGCGGCTCGATGAATCCATGCCGGTCGGCAATGAGGGCGCCGGCGTGGTGATCAAGACGGGATCGTCGGATGCGGCGAAGGCGCTGATGGGCAGGACCGTCGCCATGATCGGCGGGGCGATGTATTCGCAATACCGCTGCCTGAAGGTTGGCGAATGCCTGCCGCTGCCCGCCGGCACCACGCCTGCCGAGGGCGCTTCCTGCTTCGTCAATCCGCTGACCGCGCTCGGCATGACCGAAACCATGCGGCGCGAAGGCCACAAGGCCCTGGTGCACACCGCGGCCGCCTCCAATCTCGGCCAGATGCTCAACAGGATCTGCCTCAAGGACGGCATCGGCCTCGTCAATATCGTGCGCAGCCCGCAGCAGGCCGACATCCTGCGCAAGATCGGCGCGAAATACATCTGCGACTCCACCGCGCCGAGCTTCATGGACGATCTGACCAACGCGCTGGTGGAAACCGGGGCGACGCTGGCGTTCGACGCCATCGGCGGCGGCAAGCTCGCCGGTCAAATCCTCACCTGCATGGAGACCGCCGCCAACAAGACGGCAAAAGTCTACAGCCGCTACGGATCGAGCGTGCACAAGCAGGTCTATATCTATGGCAGCCTCGACCCCGGCCCGGTCATCCTCAACCGGGCTTTCGGGATGGCCTGGGGCGTCGGCGGCTGGCTGTTGTTTCCGTTCCTGATGAAAATCGGGCAGGCCGAGGGCGCAAAACTGCGCCAGCGGGTGGTCGACGAGCTCAAGACGACCTTCGCCAGCCATTATACCCGGGTGGTGTCGCTGCAGGAGGCGCTCGATCTTTCCAACATCGCGATCTACGCCAAGCGCGCGACCGGCGAGAAATACCTGATCAATCCGAACAAGGGCTAACGACGTTCAGCACGGCGGTGATCTGATCGCGGCTCGCGAAAGACAGGCCGTCCCAAGGGGCGACCTGTCTGCTTCCGACCTGGGCTGTATGGAAACGCGGGTGTTTTTAGTCTGGCAAGCGTGATGAGATGGCGCGCACGGCCGGTCTCATGCACGGATCGCTTCCATCAATCCGCCAACGCCCAGAATCCGCTCACCCGTTTCATGTTGTAGGCGAGGATGTGCAGCGCGATTTCGGTGCTTGCGTATCCTCCGGCCAAATCGCAGAGGATCATAGCGTTGGCGACGTTTTCACACAGCCCGGACCCAAAGTGGATATGCTTGGCGAAGAGATGTTTATTCAATGAAGAGCGGAGCTTAGCCGACAAGGTACCGCAAATTCTTGCTAAGCGGCGGCCAGCTCTATTGCAATGGAAATAGTCCCTTGGCGCTTGACTGCGTGGGCGGTTGTTGATCCTCTTGGGGCAAGAAACCACCGGGGGAAACCATGTTGCGCTTACGCCTTATGTTGCCATTTGCTGCGCTTGCGGCTGTTTTGGTTTACGCCTCGCCTTCGCCGGCCCAAACCATCATCGACGAGTGGTCGAGCGTGAAGGCGCCTCCTGCGCCCGAGCTAAAAGCTGTCACGCTTGATCCCAAGACGACGGCGCTCCTAGTCATTGACATCATCAAGCAGACCTGCAACGCGCAAAGGCGCCCACGCTGCGTCGCCTCCATTCCCAAAGTTCAGAAGCTCTTGGCTGAGGCCCGCGCCAAAGGCGTGTACGTGATCTACGCCCTGTTCCCCAGTCCGTCACCGGCGACCTTCCCCAATCCGAAATCAGCGATTACGTTCCAGAGCTTGCGCCGAAAGGGGACGAGCCCGTTGTGACGGCGTTCGTCGACAAGTTTATCCTTGGCGATAAGGATACCGGCCTTCAAAAGATGCTGAAGGATAAGGGGATCACAACCCTCGTTCCGGTTGGTGTTGCGTCGCATAATGGCGTTCTGTTCACGTCAGTCTCGGCTGCGTTGCGTGGCTTTAACGTGGTCGTGCCGGTGGATGGAATGGCGGGCAATAACGCCTATGAGGACCAGGCTACGGATTACATTTTGACCAGTTCGATCGTTTACAAGGTCACGCTGACCAGCATCGACATGATCAAGTTCTGAGGTTCAAATTGGAAAGGGCGCCGAAGGGTGCCCTTTCTTTTTGCAGCTGTCTCATTGTCCCTCCCACATTGCTCGCCCGAGCTGACGACGTGATCGAGTAGGCAGCCCCCGCGACTTTCTGGTGTTGGGCATAAAGCTGACCTAGGGAAGAGCGGACATCGAACATTCGCTGCTTGAGGTCTGCTTTTGATGCAGGTCGTGTAAAAAAACCGCGTTTTTACACAGCCTGGACCACCAATCTCCACGCCGAATTCACGGGCGGCAATTTCGCCATTTCATGCACTTGCATCTTTTGCCGACATGGCTAGGGTGGAGAGCAAGCCGATCCGGCGCCTGCGTCAAAAGGAAATCCCATGGCCACCCCGCACAACATTGTCGTCATCGTCGGCAGCCTTCGCAAAGAGAGTTTCACGCTCAAGATCGCCAATGCGCTGGCAAAACTCGCGCCGGATACGCTCAAGCTCCACGTCGTCACCCTGCACGACATTTCGTTTTTCAATCAGGATCTGGAAGCGACACCGCCGGCCGATTGGCTGGCGTTCCGCGAAAAGCTGCAGAAGTCGAACGGCGTATTGTTCGTCACGCCCGAATATAATCGCTCGATCCCCGGCGTGTTGAAGAACGCCATCGACGTCGGATCGCGCCCCTACGGCAAGAGTTCGTTCCTCGGCAAGCCGATCGGCATCATCAGCAATTCGCCGGGTCCGCTGGGCGGCGTCAGCGCCGCCAAGCACCTGCAGAATATCCTGCCCGGCATTTCCGGCCCGATCATGGGGCAGCCGGAAATCTACCTGAACGCCGTCGGCGACGCGTTCGACGACAAGGGCGAACTCAGCAAGGAAGCGCTGCAGAAGGTGCTGCAGCAATATATCGACGCCTTTGCCGCCTTCGTCGAAAAGCACAACAAATAGGCAGAGCGAAACGCCGCTCGGGCCGGGCCTTAGGATTTCGTTAACCGGGCCGTCGCATCCTCGCGGCCATGGTCTCCCGCTCGCGACTCAAATCCTTCCTGACCGGGCTTGCCCTCTACACGATGGCGGCGGCGATGGTCGGCTATTTCGGCGTCAACGCCTATACCGGCAAATACGGGCTGAATGCGCGGCAGGAACTCGATCAGGAGATCATCGCGCTGACGTCGGAACTGGCGCGGCTGAAGCGGGAGCGTGCCGAGGGCGAGCAGCGGGTCTCGCTGCTGCGCTCCGACCG
Source organism: uncultured Alphaproteobacteria bacterium (assembly GCA_963825105.1). GTDB lineage: Bacteria > Pseudomonadota > Alphaproteobacteria > Rhizobiales > Xanthobacteraceae > Bradyrhizobium. The sequence goes on along the minus strand of CAWGSB010000017.1, from coordinate 87,983 downwards.
GGTCGACCCGGATATGCTCGACGAGCGCGCGCGCTACCAGCTCGATTACGCCAATCCGCGCGATCTGGTTCGGATCATCAATCCGAACTGATCGTCAAATTTCAAATCCCGCAAAATCGATTTCGAAAATGTCGCGCCGCATTGCACTGCGGCATAGCCGGATTTTTTGCAGCATCACGCAATCCTTTCACGGCGGTTTGAGTTGGGATAGAGAGGGCTATTCGTTCTCTCATCCGGATGAGCCATGGCCGCACCCGAAGAAAAGCGTCGCGAAAGAAACAGGCAGGAAAAGGGAACGGCTCCGACCACCCCCTGGAATTCACCCGGGATCAGGAACTGAGCGCGCTGCGCGACATGCTGTTGATCCGGCGTTTCGAGGAAAAGGCCGGCCAGCTCTACGGCATGGGCGCGATCGGCGGCTTCTGCCATCTCTATATCGGCCAGGAAGCGATCGTCGTCGGCATGCAGATGGCCCTGAAACAGGGCGATCAGGTCATAACCGGATACCGCGACCACGGGCACATGCTGGCCTGCGGAATGGACGCCAAGGGCGTGATGGCCGAACTGACCGGACGCCATGGCGGCTATTCCAAGGGCAAGGGCGGCTCCATGCACATGTTCAGCAAGGAGAAGAATTTCTTCGGCGGCCACGGCATCGTCGGCGCCCAGGTGTCGCTCGGCACCGGGCTCGCGTTCGCCAATCGCTATCGCGGCAACGATTTCGTCAGCCTGGCCTATTTCGGCGACGGCGCCTCGAACCAGGGCCAGGTCTATGAAAGTTTCAACATGGCGGAGCTGTGGAAGCTGCCGGTGATCTACATCATCGAGAACAACCGCTACGCCATGGGCACCTCGGTGACGCGTTCCTCGGCGCAAACCGATTTTTCCAAGCGCGGCATCTCCTTCAACATTCCCGGCGAGCAGGTCGACGGCATGGATGTCCGCGCGGTGAAGGCTGCCGGCGACAAGGCGGTCGCCTGGTGCCGCGACGGCAACGGCCCCTACATCCTGGAAATGCAGACCTACCGCTACCGCGGACATTCGATGTCGGACCCGGCGAAATATCGTACCCGCGAGGAAGTCGAGAAGGTCCGGCACGATCAGGACCCGATCGAGCAGGTTCGCAATCGCTTGCTGGCGGCCAAGATGAGCGAACAGGAATTGAAGGCGATCGACGCCGAGGTGCGGGAGATCGTCAACGCCGCCGCCGACTTCGCGCAGCACGATCCCGAACCCGATGCTTCCGAACTTTATACCGATGTTTATCGCTGAGCGCCGCGCGCGCATTCCAGCCTGAAGAGTGAATCTTTCGGAGCTACCATGCCAATTCAAGTGCTGATGCCCGCGCTGTCGCCGACCATGGAAAAGGGCAACCTTTCGAAATGGCTGAAGAAGGAAGGCGAGGCGATCAAGTCGGGCGACGTCATCGCCGAGATCGAAACCGACAAGGCGACGATGGAAGTCGAGGCCACCGATGAGGGCACCCTCGGCAAGATCCTGATCCCCGAAGGCACCGCCGACGTCGCCGTCAACACGCCGATCGCGACCATTCTGGCCGACGGCGAGAGTGCCTCCGATCTCGGCAAGGCGCCGGCGCCGAAAGCTGCCAAGCCGGCAGAAGGCCGCCGAGGTCGGCGTCGCGCTCGCCGGTCGGCGAAACCGCGCCGATGATCCGAGCGCCGAATCGGCGCCCGCCGCGCCGAAAGCCGTCGCCGAGCCCGATCCCGAAGTGCCCGAGGGCACCGAGATGGTGACGATGACCATCCGCGAAGCGCTGCGCGACGCCATGGCCGAAGAGATGCGGCGCGACGCCGACGTGTTCGTCATGGGCGAAGAGGTCGCGGAATATCAGGGCGCCTACAAGGTCACGCAGGGACTGCTGCAGGAATTCGGCGCCAGGCGCGTGATCGATACCCCGATCACCGAGCACGGTTTTGCCGGCGTCGGCGTCGGCGCGGCGATGGCCGGCCTGAAGCCGATCGTCGAGTTCATGACCTTCAATTTCGCCATGCAGGCGATCGACCAGATCATCAATTCGGCGGCGAAGACGCTGTACATGTCCGGCGGCCAGATGGGCTGCTCGATCGTGTTCCGCGGACCGAACGGCGCCGCCGCCCGCGTCGCCGCCCAGCACAGCCAGGATTATTCGGCCTGGTACTCGCAGATTCCCGGGCTCAAGGTGATCGCGCCGTTTTCCGCCGCCGACTACAAGGGCCTGCTGAAGGCCGCGATCCGCGATCCCAATCCGGTGATCTTCCTCGAAAACGAAATGCTGTACGGCCATTCCGGCGAGGTCCCGAAACTCGACGATTACGTGATCCCGATCGGCAAGGCGCGGATCGTGCGAACCGGCGGTCATGTCACCATCGTGTCGTGGTCGAACGGAATGTCCTACGCGCTGAAGGCCGCCGAAGAACTCGCCAAGGAAGGCATCGAAGCCGAGGTGATCGATCTGCGCACGCTGCGCCCGATGGACACCGACACCATCGTCGCCTCGGTGAAGAAGACCGGCCGCGCCGTCACCGTGGAGGAAGGCTGGCAGCAGAACGGCGTCGGCGCCGAAATCGCCGCCCGCATCATGGAGCACGCCTTCGACTATCTCGATGCGCCGGTCGCTGCGGGTGTCGGGCAAGGACGTGCCGATGCCTTACGCGGCCAACCTCGAAAAGCTCGCATTGCCCTCGGTGGCCGAGGTGGTCGAAGCCGCCAAAGCCGTTTGTTATCGGTAGACCATGGCCGGTCCCAAGGAGCAGCCATTGCCTCCCGACGTCATCGGCCGCGATGACGCCACCGAGGTGCTGCGCGCGTTTGTGCTCGATGGCGGACTTTCCATCGCGTTCACGCGCGCGTTCGATGAGCCGGACATGTGGGGCCTGCTTCTGGTTGACATCGCGCGCCATGCCGCCCGCGCCTATGCGCGCGAGAGCGGCTACACCGAAGAAGAAGCGCTGACGCGCATCGTCGACATGTTCGAAGCCGAAATCGCGCGGCCGACCGACGTGGGCACCACCACGCCGCGGTCGCAACAGGGTCACTGACAATGCCAATCAACATTCTGATGCCCGCGCTGTCGCCGACGATGGAAAAGGGCAACCTTGCCAAGTGGCTCAAGAAAGAGGGCGACAAGGTCAAGTCCGGCGACGTCATCGCGGAAATCGAGACCGACAAGGCGACCATGGAAGTCGAGGCGGTCGACGAGGGCACGATCGCGAAGATTCTGGTGCCCGAGGGCACGCAGGATGTCGCGGTCAACGACGTGATCGCGGTGCTCGCCGGCGACGGCGAGGACGTGAAGGCGGCGGGAGCAGCGGCCGCCAGCGCGCCGCCGAAGGCTGCTGTCCGGCCGCAGGCGCCCGCTGCTGCGAAGCCGGCGGCTGCGCCGCCGACCAAAGCCGCAACGCCCGCCGCTCCGCGCCGCGCCCAGCCGGCAGCGCCTGCGCCGCAAGCCAACGGTCACGGCCGCATCTTTTCCTCGCCGCTGGCGCGTCGCCTGGCAAAAGAAGCCGGCATCGAGCTTGCGCGCATCAACGGCTCCGGCCCGCATGGCCGCGTCATCGCGCACGACGTCGAACAGGCCAAATCCGGCAAGGGACTGAAGGCCCCGGCTGCCGCGCCGCCGGCGCGCCGGCGCTCGCGCCGTCGATGTCGGACCAGCAGATCCGCGCGCTGTTCGAAGACGGCAGCTACGAGGTGATCCCGCACGACGGCATGCGCCGCACGATTGCGCAACGGCTGACCGCGTCGGTGCAGACCGTTCCGCATTTCTATCTGACGATGGACTGCGATATCGGCAAACTGCTGGCGGCGCGCGAGGAGATCAACGCGGCGGCGCCGAAGGACAAGGAGAAGAAGCCGGCCTACAAGCTCTCGGTCAACGATTTCGTCATCAAGGCGATGGCGATCGCGCTGCAGCGGATTCCCGACTGCAATGTCAGCTGGACCGAAGGCGGCATGCTGAAGCACAAGCATTCCGATATCGGCGTCGCGGTGGCGATGCCGGGCGGCCTGATCACGCCGATCATCCGCAAGGCCGAAACCAAGTCGCTGTCGACGATCTCGGGCGAGATGAAGGATTTTGCGGCCCGCGCGCGGGCGCGCAAACTCAAGCCGGAGGAATATCAGGGCGGCACCACGGCCGTCTCCAACCTCGGCATGTACGGCATCAAGGATTTCACCGCCGTGATCAACCCGCCGCACGCCACCATCCTCGCGGTCGGCACCAGCGAGGAGCGCGCGGTCGTGCGCAGCGGCAAGATCGAGGTCGCGCACATGATGAGCGTGACCCTGTCCTGCGATCACCGCGCGGTCGACGGCGCGCTCGGCGCCGAGCTGATCGGCGCGTTCAAGATGCTGATCGAAAACCCCGTGATGATGATGGTGTGAGGCAGGTGCGCCGTCAGAGGGGGCAACGTTGAATGTTCGAACGCACTGGCCCTGGCTATCGTTGCTGCTCGCAGCCGTCCTTGCCCTCAATCCCCTCGGCCTCGATGTCATCTACGCCGCGTTCTCTTCGGGCGAGGCCCTCTCGCGAAACATCTGGAGACCGATTGCGCTAACCGGCATGACGGTCATGGCTTTGATCGTCTTGCTGGAATGGCGGATAAGAAAGTTTATCATTGGTCGTCGTGCACGCGTCACAACGGCGAGCTGAGCTAGACGGGAACCCTCATGGCCGACACATCCTTCGACGTCATCATCATCGGCTCCGGTCCCGGCGGCTATGTCACCGCGATCCGCGCGGCGCAGCTCGGTTTCAAGACCGCGATCGTCGAAAAATCCTATCTCGGCGGCATCTGCCTGAACTGGGGCTGCATCCCGACCAAGGCGCTGCTGCGCTCGGCGGAAATTTTTCACTACATGCAGCACGCCAAGGATTACGGGCTGTCGGCCGAGAAGGTCTCCTACGACCCGAAGGCCGTGGTGCAGCGCTCGCGCGGCGTTGCAAAACGCCTCAGTGACGGCGTCGGCTTCCTGATGAAGAAGAACAAGGTCACGGTGATCTGGGGCGAGGCGGTGATCGACGCGCCCGGCAAGATCACGGTGAAGAAATCCGCCGCCGAGGCGCCGAAGGGCGCGTCGGGCGAGGGCGCCTATCAGGCAAAACACATCATTCTCGCCACCGGCGCGCGGCCGCGGGTGCTGCCGGGGCTCGAGCCCGACAAGAAACTGGTCTGGACCTATTTCGAGGCGATGGCGCCGGAAAAAATGCCGAAGTCGCTGCTGGTGGTCGGCTCCGGCGCGATCGGCATCGAATTCGCGTCGTTCTTCCACACCATGGGCGCCGAGGTGACCGTGGTCGAGGTGCTGCCGCAGATCCTTCCCGTCGAGGACGCCGAGATCGCCGGCCTGGCGCGCAAGCGCTTCGAGAGGCAGGGCATCAAGATCCTCACCAGCACCAAGGTGACAAAACTCGAGAAGAAGAGCGACAGCGTGGTCGCCACCATCGACGACGGCAAGAAGCCGCAAACGGTCGAATTCGAGCGGGTGATTTCCGCCGTCGGCGTGGTCGGCAATATCGAAAATCTCGGCCTGGAGAAACTCGGCGTCAAAACCGAGCGCGGCTGCGTCGTGATCGACGGCTACGGCAAGACCAGCGTGCCCGGCATCTATGCCATCGGCGACGTCGCGGGGCCGCCGATGCTGGCGCACAAGGCCGAGCATGAAGGCGTGGTCTGCATCGAGGCCATCAAGGGCCTGCATCCGCACCCGATGGACAAGAACCTCATTCCCGGCTGCACCTATTGCAACCCGCAGATCGCCTCGGTCGGTCTCACCGAGGCGAAAGCGAAAGAGGGCGGACGCGAAATCCGCGTCGGCCGTTTCCCGTTCCTCGGCAACGGCAAGGCGATCGCGCTCGGCGAGGATCAGGGACTGGTCAAGGTGATCTTCGACAAGAAGACCGGCCAGTTGCTCGGCGCGCACATGATCGGCGCCGAGGTCACCGAGCTGATCCAGGGCTACGTGGTGGCCATGAACCTCGAGACCACCGAAGAAGAACTGATGCACACCGTGTTCCCGCACCCGACGCTGTCGGAGATGATGAAGGAAGCGGTGCTGGATGCCTATGGCCGCGTGCTGAACGTCTAAGAAAAGAAAGACAAGAAATCCGTGAAAGACAATGACAATCTGACGATCGAACGTCCGACGTTCGTGACCCATCTCGAATGCGCGATGGAAGGCGATCGCTATCCCGCCGACCAGGTCCACAACCTGTCGAAAGCGGGCAAGCCGCTTTTGGTGCGCTACGACCTCGCCGGCGTGAAGAAGGCTCTGACAAAAGACGCGCTCAAAGAGCGGCCGGCCGATCTCTGGCGCTATCGCGAGATGCTGCCGGTGCGGAAAGTGGCCGACATCGTCAGCCTCGGCGAGGTGACGACGCCGCTGATCCGCCTGCCAAAACTTGCGAAGAAACTCGGCGGCGGCGAGATCATCGTCAAGGACGAGGGTCGGCTTGCCGACCGGCTCGTTCAAGGCGCGCGGCCTCGTGATGGCGGTGTCGATGGGCAAGGCGCTCGGCATCAGGCACATGGCGATGCCGACCAACGGCAATGCCGGCGCGGCGCTCGCGGCCTACGCCACCAGTTGCGGCATCAAGACCACGATCTTCTGTCCCGCCGATACGCCCGAAGTGAATGTCAGCGAGATCGAGCTGCAGGGCGCCACCGTCTATCGCGTCAACGGACTGATCGACGATTGCGGCAAGATCGTCGGCGAGGGCAAGGCCAAGGCCGGCTGGTTCGATACCTCGACGCTGAAGGAGCCGTATCGGATCGAAGGCAAGAAGACGATGGGGCTGGAGCTTGCCGAACAGCTCGGCTGGGACGTGCCCGACGTGATCTTCTATCCGACCGGCGGCGGCACCGGCCTGATCGGCATGTGGAAGGCGTTCGCCGAACTCGAGGCCATCGGCTTCATCGGCAGCAAGCGGCCGCGGATGGTCGCGGTGCAGGCGGCCGGTTGCGCGCCGATGGTGCGCGCGTTCGAGAACGGCACCGAGCACGCAGCCCGCTGGGAGGATGCCCACACCATCGCCTCCGGCATCCGCGTGCCGCAGGCGGTCGGGGATTTTCTGATCCTGCGCGCGGTGCGCGAGAGCAAGGGTTTTGCGATTGCGGTGACGGACGAGAAGATTTCTGCTGCGCTGAACGAAGTCGCGCGTGAAGAAGGCTTGTTGCTGTGTCCGGAGGGTGCGGCCACCTACGCCGCCTACCAACAGAGCCTTGCCGACGGCCGCGTGACGAAAAATGATCGGGTGATGCTGTTCAATTGCGCGACCGGGCTTAAATATCCGCTGCCGCCGGTCACGCGTACGCTCGATCGTCACGCGCCGATCGACTACGCGAAGCTGTAACGATCTACGGGAAGCCGTACCCATCGCGGGAATAGTGCGGCGCATGGGGGAGGGTGCGATGCGAAGAGCAATTCTGGCCGCGTTGATGGCGCTTTTGGCATTTGGCGGCAATGCGCTTGCGGACAATTTCCCGTCGCATCCCGATCACCATCGTGGTGCCGTTTGCCGCCGGCGGGCCGTCCGACGTGATGGCGCGGATTCTGGCCGAGCGGATGAAGATAACGCTTGGCCAGCCCATCCTGGTCGAGAATGTGACCGGCGCGGGCGGCTCGATCGGGGTCGGACGCGCGGTGCGCTCGCCGCCTGACGGCTACACCATCAGCTTCGGCCATCTCGGCACCCACGTCGCCAACGGCGCGATCTACAAGCTCGGCTACGACCTCGTGACCGATCTCGAGCCGGTGGTGCTGCTGCCGAGCAATCCGATGGTCTTCGTCAGCAAGAACGCGGTTCCGGCCAAATCGCTGAAGGAACTGATCGCATGGCTCAAGGCGCGGCCGGCCCCGGCCGCCGCCGGCACCGCCGGCGCCGGTTCGGGAAGTCACATCGCCGGGCTCTATTTCGAGAACGTCACCGGCATCAAGCTGCAATACGTGCCGTATCGCGGCACCGGACCGGCGATGAACGATCTCGTCGCCGGACAGATCGATGTCATCATCGATCAGCTCTCCAACTCCATCAATCAGGTGCGCGCCGGCACCATCCGCGCCTATGCCGTCACCGACAACAAGCGCGTCGAGTCGGCGTCGGACATTCCGACCACCGACGAAGCGGGCCTGCCCGGATTTCACATGACGTTGTGGTCCGGCATGTGGGTGCCGAAGGGTACGCCGAAGGAAATCATCGCAAAGCTCAATGCCTCGGCGGTCGATGCGCTGAACGATCCGGCGGTGCGCAAGCAGCTGGAAAATCTCGGGCTGCAGATGCCGCCGAAGGATCAGCTCTCGCCGGAGGCGCTCGGTGCCTGGCAGAAGGCCGAAATTGCGAAATGGTGGCCGATGATCAAGGCCGCCAACGTCAAGGTCGACTAGACGGCTAGAATTTACATCCTCGGCAATGGTTGCCGTCACGCCACGATTGTTGCTTGGCCGCAACACTCAGCGAACATTTAACCGTCATCGCAGCAAGCCCTTGCGCGCGCCGCTTTTTAGCCACACCCCTCCATGAAATCATCCTTCGTAGGCTGACGGCCACGGCGCTCGCGAAGGCGAAGGAAAATCCTGATTTTCCGGGTCCAACAAGAGATGGCTGGGGAAACAGGTTCGCGATGGACGCCAAGACCAGCATCAAGAAGAGGCTGCCGAGCCGTCACGTGACGGAGGGCCCGGAACGGGCGCCGCATCGCTCCTACCTCTATGCCATGGGGCTGACCACCGAGCAGATCCACCAGCCGTTCGTCGGCGTGGCGTCGTGCTGGAACGAGGCCGCGCCCTGCAACATCTCGCTGATGCGTCAGGCCCAGGCGGTCAAGAAGGGCGTCGCCTCCGCCGGCGGCACCCCGCGCGAATTCTGCACCATCACCGTGACCGACGGCATCGCCATGGGCCATGACGGCATGCGCTCGTCGCTGCCGTCGCGCGAATGCATCGCCGATTCCGTCGAACTGACCATGCGCGGCCACGCCTATGACGCGCTGGTCGGTCTTGCCGGCTGCGACAAGTCGCTGCCGGGCATGATGATGGCGATGGTCCGGCTCAACGTGCCCTCGATCTTCATCTATGGCGGCTCGATCCTTCCCGGCAATTTCCGCGGCCAGCAGGTCACGGTGCAGGACATGTTCGAGGCGGTCGGCAAGCATTCGGTCGGCGAGATGTCGGATGCCGATCTCGACGAAATCGAGCGGGTGGCTTGCCCGTCGGCCGGCGCGTGCGGCGCACAATTCACCGCCAACACCATGGCGACGGTATCCGAGGCGATCGGGCTGGCGCTGCCGTATTCGGCCGGCGCGCCGGCGCCTTACGAAATCCGCGACGCGTTCTGCATGACCGCCGGCGAGAAGGTGATGGAGCTGATCGCCGCCAATATCCGGCCGCGCGACATCGTCACCCGCCGCTCGCTGGAAAACGCCGCGGCGGTGGTGGCCGCCTCCGGCGGCTCGACCAATGCTGCGCTGCACCTGCCGGCGATCGCCCATGAATGCGGCATCAAGTTCGACCTGTTCGACGTGGCGGAAATCTTCAAAAAGACACCGTATGTCGCGGATTTGAAGCCGGGCGGCCGTTATGTCGCCAAAGACATGTTCGAAGTTGGCGGCATACCGCTTCTGATGAAGACGCTGCTCGACAACGGCCATTTGCACGGCGACTGCCTGACAGTCACCGGCCGGACGATCGCCGAAAACCTCAAAAGCGTGAAATGGAATCCGCACCAGGATGTGGTGCGGTCCGCCGACAAGCCGATCACCGTCACCGGCGGTGTGGTCGGCTCTGAAGGGCAATCTCGCGCCCGAGGGCGCGATCGTGAAGGTCGCGGGCATGTCGAACTTGAAATTCACCGGTCCGGCCCGCTGCTTCGACCGCGAAGAGGATGCCTTCGAGGCGGTCCAGAAGAAGACCTACAAAGAGGGCGAGGTCATCGTGATCCGCTATGAGGGGCCGCGCGGCGGTCCCGGCATGCGGGAGATGCTCTCGACCACGGCGGCGCTGACCGGGCAGGGCATGGGCGGCAAGATCGCCCTGATCACCGACGGCCGGTTCTCCGGCGCGACCCGCGGGTTCTGCATCGGCCATGTCGGGCCGGAAGCGGCCGTGGGCGGGCCGATCGCGCTGCTGCGGGACGGCGATATCATCGAAATCGACGCTGTGGTCGGAACTCTTAACGTAAAGTTGACCGACGCGGAGCTCGCCGAACGCAAGACCAAATGGAAGCCCCGAGAGACCAATCATACATCGGGTGCGCTCTGGAAATATGCCCAGCAAGTCGGGCCGGCGGTGGATGGCGCCGTAACCCATCCGGGCGGGGCGCACGAGAAACAGTGTTATGCGGATATCTAGGCGTATCATTTTTGCGTTGATTTTAGGGGCCGCGCCGGTGGCGGCGCCCGGCATTGGCGTTCGACGGGGCGCCGGCGACCCCGGATACGGCGATCCCCGTCGTTTCGGCCCAGCCCGGTGCCGCGGCGCGCCCTGAAGAAGGCGATCCCGCCGTCCACCTCCGACACCTCGCTGACCTCGCTGCAATACGCCGCCGAAGGCGGTCACCCCATCGCGCAATGGAAGCTGGGGCGGATGTACGCCAATGGCGACGGCGTCACCCAGGACGATCTTCGCGCCTTCGAGTATTTCAGCCGCATTGCCAATGCGCATGCCGAAGACAGCCCGTCGGCGCCGCAGGCGGCGATCGTCGCCAACGCCTTCGTCGCGCTGGGCCGCTACTATCTCAACGGCATTCCCAACTCGAAGATCAAGTCCGATCCGGAGCGGGCGAGGGAGATGTTCTCCTACGCCGCGTCGTATTTCGGCAATGCCGACGCGCAATACGATCTGGCCCGGCTCTATCTGAAGAGCGCCGGCACGTCGCGGGACGATTTCCGCTATGGCGCGCGCTGGCTCGGCCTTGCCGCCCAGAAGGGCCAGCACCAGGCGCAGGCCTTGCTCGGCCAGATGCTGTTCAACGGCGACCAGCTGCCGCGTCAGGCCGCGCGCGGCCTGATGTGGCTGACGCTGGCGCGCGACAGCGCCACGCCGGACGAGACCTGGATCAAGGAAAGCTACAACAAGGCGATCGCCAAGGCGTCCGACGACGACCGCGCGATGGCGCTGCAGATGCTCGAGCACTGGGTGCAGGGCCGCAAGGACTGATCGTGCCCTCGCAGCGCTGCGGGCGAGGACCGCGTTACGCCGTCTCCAGATCGAGATCCGCCCATACCGGGACATGGTCCGACGGCTTTTCCCAGGCCGCGCACATAGCTGTCGATGCCGACATCGATCAGCCGGTCGCTGGCCTGCGGCGACAGCAGCAGATGATCGATGCGCAGGCCGTGGTTTTTCTGCCAGGCGCCGGCCTGATAATCCCAGAAGGTGTACTGGCCGGGCGCGTCGGTGACGGCGCGCAGCGCGTCCGTCAGCCCGAGGCCGAGCAGCGACTGGAAGCTTTCGCGGGTCGCGGGGCGGAACAGGGCGTCGTTGACCCAGGCCGCCGGATTATGGACGTCCTCGCGCCGCCGGAATGACGTTGAAATCGCCGGCCAGCACCAGCGGCTCCTCCGCCTTAAGCCGTTGCTTTGAATACTCAAGAAGCCGCGACATCCATTTGAGTTTATAGGGATATTTCTCGGTCTCCGGCGGATTGCCGTTGGGCAGATAGAGGCAGGCGACCCGCAGCACGCCCTGCTTCAGCGTGACCACGCCTTCCAGGAACCGGGCATGGACGTCTTCGTCGTCGCCGGCGAGGCCCGGTTTGGTTTCGTCGAACGGCAGCTTCGACAGCAGCGCGACGCCGTTGAAGGTCTTCTGGCCGTGGGTGACCACGTTGTAGCCGAGCGCCTCGATGGCCTCCCGCGGGAAACGCCTCGTCGACGCATTTGATTTCCTGCAGGCAGACGATGTCGGGCGCGCAGTCCTTCAGCCAGGTCAGGAGATGGTCGAGCCGCTGCCGGATCGAATTGACGTTCCACGTAGCAATACGCATCAAGAGGGCCCCGGCCGGTAACCACAAATTTTCGGTTCTGATGGCATACCATGGGCGGCGGGGCTGTGATAACCGTTTAGAACAAGGCGCAAAAGTCGCCGTCAAGGGGCAGGAAACCGGGCCGTCCCGGTCGTTTGCGGACCGGCTGACGTGAAATGCTATGAAAAAACGTAACTTGATGATTTCTGGCGGGCGTGCTGGGCATTGCTGCGCTGGCTGCCTTTGTGACCCGCTCGTCATGGATGGGCGGCGGCGCCAGCGCCCAGGGACCGCAGCGCGCCGCGCGTGATCTCGGTCGAACTGGCCAAGGCCGAGCGCAAGCCGGTGCCGGTCGATGTCGATTCGATCGGAACGGTGACGCCGATTTCCAGCGTGGCGCTGAAATCGCGGGTCGAGACCACCATCGTCTCGGTGCATTTCGAAGACGGCGCCAAGGTCAACGAAGGCGACCTGCTGTTTACGCTCGACGCGCGCCAGATCGACGCCCAGATCGAGCAGGCCGAGGGCATGCTCGCCAAGGATCAGGCGCAGCTCGAAGGCGCGCAGCGCGATGTCCGGCGCTACAGCGACCTGGTCGGCAAGGGCGCCACCACGCAGGTCAACCTCGACAACGCCAAGACCCAGGCCGACATTCTGATCGGCACCATCAAGGCCGATCAGTCCGCGCTGGACAATCTGAAGGTCCAGAAAAGCTACACCATCGATCCGCGCGCCGTTTTCGGGACGGATCAGCGCGGCCAATGTGAAGGTCGGCAATTTCGTGCGTCCGGCCGATACCGCGCCGCTCGCCGTCATCAACCAGATGGCGCCGGTCTATGTGACCTTCGCCATTCCGCAGCGCGTGCTGGTCGATCTGCGCGATGCCATGGCGACCGGCGGATCCAAGGTGATCGCGACGATCCCCGGCCACCAGCGATCCGAGGACGGCAAGGTCGCGATGGTCGAAAACACGGTGGATTCCACCACCGGCATGGTCACCGTGCGCGGCATCATGAACAACGAGAACGAAACGCTGTGGCCGGGCACTCTGGTCAACACCAAGCTCGATGATCCGGACCGAGGACGCCGTGACGGTGCCCACGGCCGCCGTGCAGCGCAGCCAGAGCGGCAATTACGTCTTCGTCATGAAGGACGGCAAGGCGCACGTTCAGCCCGTGAATGTCAGCCGCACCTTCCAGGGAATGTCCGTCGATCGCGAGCGGGCTGTCCGGCGGCGAGGACGTCATTGTCGACGGGCAATTGCTGTTGTCGGAGGGAACCCCGGTCGCGCCGCGCGGCGCCCAAGGCAGGGGCCTGACCGATGACGCTTTCGGAGCTTTGTATCCGCCGCCCGGTCATGACGACGCTGATGACGGCGTCGATCATCGCGTTCGGCGTGTTCGGCTTCCGGCTGCTGCCGGTCTCCGCGCTTCCCAAGGTCGATTTCCCGACCATCGCGGTGACCGCGACCCTGCCGGGCGCCAGCGCCGACACCATGGCGGCCTCCGTCGCCGGTCCGATCGAACGCCAGCTCTCGACCATTGCCGGCATCTCGTCGATGTCCTCGACCTCCTCGCAGGGCACCACCGCGATCGTCATCCAGTTCGATCTCAACCGCAACATCGACGCCGCCGCGCTCGACGTGCAGACCGCGCTGACCATCGCGCAGCGGCGGCTGCCGATCGAGATGACGATCCCGCCGAGTTTCCGGAAGGTCAATCCGTCGGAATTCGCGGTGCTGTTCATCTCGCTGGGTTCGGAGACGCTGCCGCTGTCCACGGTCAACGAATATGGCGACATCACCATCGGGCAGGCGCTGTCGCAGATTCAGGGCGTCGCCCAGGTCGTGATCTTCGGCAGCCAGAAATTCGCCATCCGGGTGCAGGCCGATCCGGAAGCCGCGGCGGCGCGCGGAATGTCGCTGGAAGACGTCCGCGCCGCGGTCTCGCGCGCCAATTCGTCGACGCCGGTCGGCACGCTGAACGGTCCGAAACAGGACGTCGCGCTGCAGGCCTCCGGCCAGATGGACAAGGCGGCCGACTACCGGCACGTGATCGTCGCCTGGCGCAACGGTTCGCCGGTGCGGCTCGACGAGGTCGCGCGGGTCTATGACAGCGTCGAGAACGACAAGATCGCGACCTGGTTCAACGGCACCCGCTCGATCGTTCTGGCGATCTACAAGCAGCCCGACGCCAATACGGTCGCCGTCGTCGACGGCGTGCTGGCGAAGCTGCCGTCGCTGCGCGCGCAGATTCCGCCGTCGGTGAAGATCCACGTCGCGATGGACCGCTCGGTGTCGATCCGCCAGTCCGTCAGCCGACGTCGAGGAGACCCTGCTGATCGCCATCGGCCTCGTGATCCTGGTGATCTTCCTGTTCCTGCGCTCGGCGTCGGCGACCTTCATTCCGGCGCTGGCGGTGCCGATCTCGCTGCTGCGGCACCTTCGCCGTCATGTACGTGCTGGACTTCTCCATCAACAACATGACGCTGCTGGCGCTGACCCTGTCGGTCGGTTTCGTGGTCGACGACGCCATCGTCATGCTGGAAAACATCGTCCGGCATATCGAACACGGCATGCGGCCCTATGAGGCGGCGCTGAAGGGCGCGCGCGAGATCGGCTTCACCATCATTTCGATCACCTTCTCGCTGATCGCGGTGTTCATTCCGGTGCTGCTGATGGGCGGCATCGTCGGCCGCGTGTTCCGCGAATTCGCGGTCACGATCGCGGTGGCGATCGTGGTTTCCGGTTTCGTTTCGCTGACGCTGACGCCGATGCTGTGCGCGCGCGTGCTGAAGGCGCATGACGAGACCAGGAAGCCGAATATCGTGCTTCGCGTCTTCGAGCGGATGTTCGATTCCTGGCTCCGCGCCTACGAATGGGCGCTCGACTGGGTGCTGGCCCGCAAGGCGATGATGCTGGTGGTGACGCTGGCGACGCTCGCCGGCACCGTCGCGCTCTACATCGTCGTGCCCAAGGGGTTCTTTCCCCAGGAGGATACCGGCTTTCTGTTCGGGCGTGACCGAAGCCGCGACCGACACCTCGTTCGAGGCGATGACGGTACGCCAGAAGGAGCTGGCCGATATTCTGAGCCGGGACCCGGCGGTCGAATACATCAACAGCACGGTCGGCGCGGGCGGTCCCAACACGACCGCCAACTATGGCAGGCTGTTCATCGCGCTGAAACCGAGGAAAGAGCGGGAAGTCGGCGACGGTGGTGATGGCGCGTCTGCGCCAGAAGGCCACCCAGGTGCCGGGGATGCAGGCGTTCTTCCAGAGCATCCAGAACCTCAACATCGGCGGCCGGCCGTCGAAGAGCCAGTACCAGTACACCCTGCAGAGCGGCGATACCGAATCGCTCTACCGGCTGGCGCCGGAGATGCGCGACAAGATCGCCAAGGTGCCGGGCTTGCTCGACGTCACCACCGATCTCTACATCAAGAATCCGCAGATGACGGTCGACATCGACCGCGAGAAGGCCGCGGTCTACGGCATCACCGTCGATCAGGTGCGCAACCAGCTCTACAACGCCTATGGCGCGCGTCAGGTCGGCACCATCTACATGCCGTCCAACGACTACCAGATCATCCTGGAGGCGCAGCCGCAGTTCCGCGTCGATCCGTCCGATCTCTCCAAGCTCTATATGAAGACCGCCAATAACCAGACCATCCCGCTGGATGCGGTGGCCAGACTGGTGCCGACGGTCGGTCCGCTGCAGATCAACCATCAGGGCCAGCAGCCCGCGGTGACGATCTCGTTCAACCTCGCGCCGAACTACTCGCTCGGCTATGCGGTGGACGAGATCACCGCGATCGAGCAAAGCTCAAATCTTCCCGCCACCATCGCCACCGGATTCTCCGGCACCGCGCAGGTGTTCCAGGATTCGCTGCGCGGGCAGGGCGTCCTGATCCTGGCGGCGGTGTTCGCGGCCTTCGTGATCCTCGGCATTCTCTACGAGAGCTTCATTCACCCGATCACCATCATTTCCGGCCTGCCGTCGGCCGGCATCGGCGCGATCCTGACGCTGATGATGTTCAATATGGAACTCTCGGTGATCGCGATGATCGGCATCGTGATGCTGGTCGGCATCGTCAAGAAGAACGCCATCATGATGGTGGACTTCGCGCTGGAGCGCCGCCGTGTCGGCTTGAGCGCCGAGCACGCCATTCGCGAAGCCGCGTTGCTGCGGTTCCGCCCCATCATGATGACGACGTTCGCGGCGATTTTCGGCACGCTGCCGATTGCGATCGGCGCCGGCGCCGGCGCCGAGCTGCGTCAGCCGCTCGGCGTCGCCGTGGTCGGCGGTCTCTGCGTGTCGCAGCTGTTGACGCTGTTCATCACGCCGGTGATCTATATCTATCTCGACCGGATCGACCGCCGCCTGAAGCGCCGCCTCGAACCGCAGGCCGACGAGGCCGACAAGCGTCGAGCGGCCGCACGTCGTCGCGGCCGAGTAAGACCACAGGGCTGTCAGATCGAAAAACTGGTGCCGCAGCCGCAGGACGCGGTGGCGTTGGGATTGACCACGCGGAACGACGCGCCGATCAGGTCGTCGACGAAATCGACCTCGGACCCCGCCAGAAACGGCACCGAGGCGGGATCGACCAGCACCACAGCGCTGTCGCGCGCGATCACCAGGTCGTCGTCGGCCTTGCGCGCGCTCGATGTCGAATTTGTATTGAAAGCCGGAGCAGCCGCCGCCCTCGACGCTGATGCGCAGCATGGCGCCATCGCCCTCGGTCTTGAGGATTTCCCCGATGCGGCGGGCCGCCCGCTCGCTGATGACGACACTGGCTGCTGTCATGACGTGGCTCCGATCGCCGATCCCATACCCAAATTATTTGGTATCCGGCGCTTAGCATAGTTAAGTGCGCCGGGCAGCCGGAATCAAACCCTTAAGGGGATCAATACACCGTGTCGGTCGGAATGGCTGCTCCCCGCTCGGTCTATGCCTGCGACCCCGACCGCAGCCGCGGACGGCTGTTTGCCGGAGCCGCCGAGCAAGACCCGCAGCCCGTTCCGGCGCGATTGCGACCGGGTGATTCATTCCACCGCCTTTCGCCGCCTGAAGTACAAAACCCAGGTATTCGTGTTCCACGAAGGCGATCATTACCGCACCCGGCTGACCCACTCGCTCGAAGTGGCGCAGATCGCCCGCGCGCTGGCCCGGCAGCTCGGTCTCGACGAGGATCTCACGGAAACGCTGGCGCTGGCCCACGACCTCGGCCATCCGCCGTTCGGCCACGCCGGCGAGCGGGCGCTGGACGCCTGCCTGCAAGCCCATGGCGGGTTCGACCACAACGCCCAGACCTTGCGCGTCGTCACCGTCGCTGGAGCATCGCTATCCCGAATTCGACGGGCTCAACCTGACCTGGGAATCGCTGGAGGGCATCGTCAAGCACAACGGCCCGCTGACCGAACGAAACGGCGCGGCGATCGGACGCTATCGCGACCACGGCATTCCCGCGGGCATTTCCGACTACATCAGGCATCTACGATCTGGAACTATGGAGCTTTGCGTCGCTGGAAGCGCAGGTCGCGGCGATCGCCGACGACATCGCCTATGACGCCCACGACATCGACGACGGCCTGCGGGCCGGCCTGTTCACGGTCGACGATCTCAAGGTCATGCCGCTGACCGCGGAAATGATCGCGGAGATCGCCAGGCGTTATCCCGAGCTCGACGACGACAGGCGCGGCGCGGAACTGGTGCGCGAGCTGATTTCGTATCTGATCGGCGCGGTCGTCTCGGAAGCGCGCCGGCGTCTGGACGCAGCGAAGCCGCAATCGGTCGACGATGTCCGCAACCATGGCGACGTGCTGATCGCGTTTCCGGCAGGCGTCGCGCAAGCCGAGGCCGAGATCAAGGCGTTCCTGAAGCAGAGGATGTACCGGCATCCGCGGGTGATGCGGGTGATGGGCGAGGCCGAACAGATCCTGTTCGACCTGTTCGCGCGCTATCAGAAAGTGCCGGGCGATCTGCCGGCCGAATGGCTGCCGCCGGATGGCCGGGACACCGAAACCGAGCGCGCACGGCGGATCGGCAACTTCATCGCCGGGATGACCGACCGCTTCGCGCTGACCGAACATCAAAGGCTTTTTGACTCGACCCCGGATTTGCGTTAGGCGGCGGCGCTCAAGCCGCATGCGCGGCACAATCCCCGGTCACAGTCCGCCCATGGCCGATAAAGCTTCACCGCCGCATCTTTTCGCCGACGTGCTGGCGCGCGTGCACGCGGTTTGCGGCGCGCTCGCGGCCGAAGGCGGATGGCCCGCTGGTATCGACCTGTCGCGCGTCGTGGTCGAGCCGCCGCGCGACGCCGCGCATGGCGACATGGCGACCAATGCCGCGATGGTGCTGGCCAAGGAGGCCAGGGCAAAACCGCGCGATCTCGCCGAAGCGATCGCAGCCAAATTGCGCGCGGACGATTTGATTGCCTCCGTCGATGTCGCCGGTCCCGGCTTCATCAATCTCACCTTGAAGCCATAGGCCTGGTCGGACGCGCTGCGCACCGTGCTGCGCGAGGGCGACGCCTACGGGCGAAGCGCGATCGGCGCGGCCGAGAAGGTCAATGTCGAATATGTTTCCGCCAATCCGACCGGGCCGATGCATGTCGGCCACTGCCGCGGCGCGGTGTTCGGCGATGCGCTGTGCAGTCTGCTTGCGTTCGCGGGCTATGACGTCACCCGCGAATATTACATCAACGACGCCGGCGCCCAGGTCGACGTGCTCGCGCGCTCGGCATTCCTGCGCTATCGCGAGGCGCTCGGCGAGAACATCGGCGAGATTCCGGAAGGGCTTTATCCCGGCGACTATCTGAAGCCGGTCGGGCAGGCGCTGGCCGCCGAATACGGCGACAAGCTGCAAGACGATGCCGGAAGGCGGATGGCTGCCGATCGTGCGCGACAAGGCCATCGCGATGATGATGGACGAGATCAAGGGCGATCTCGCAGCGCTCAACATCAGGCATGACGTGTTCTTCTCGGAGCGGTCGCTGATCGAAGCCGGCAACAACAGGTCACCGAGACCATCGATTTTCTTCGTTCCAAGGGCGATGTCTATGAAGGCCGTCTGCCGCCGCCGAAGGGAGCGCCGGTCGAGGATTACGAGGATCGCGAGCAGACGCTGTTTCGCGCCACCGCCTATGGCGACGATGTCGATCGTCCGCTGATGAAATCCGACGGCAGCTACACCTATTTCGCCTCCGATATCGCCAACCACAAGAACAAGTTCGATCGCGGCTTTCAGCAACCTGATCGATGTCTTCGGCGCCGACCACGGCGGCTACATCAAGCGCATGCAGGCGGCGGTCAAGGCCGTCACCGCGGGCAAGGCCACGCTGGACGTGAAGATCGTGCAGCTGGTCCGGCTGTTGCGCAACGGCGAGCCGGTGAAGATGTCGAAACGCTCCGGCGATTTCGTCACCCTGCGCGAGGTGGTCGACGAGGTCGGCACGGACGCCGTCCGCTTCATGATGCTGTTCCGCAAGAACGACGCGGTGCTCGATTTCGACCTCGCCAAGGTGATCGAGCAGTCCAAGGACAACGCGGTATTCTACGTCCAGTACGGCCACGCCCGCGGCCACTCGGTGTTCCGCAACGCCCGGGAGGTGGTTCCGGACCTGCCGGAGGAGGCCGGCGCGCGGGCGGCGTTCCTGGCGCAGGCCGCGGTGGAGCGGCTGACCGACCCTGCGGAACTCGACCTGCTGCGGCGGCTGGCGCTCTACCCCCGGATGATCGAGGCCGCGGCGGTGGCACATGAGCCGCACCGAATCGCTTTTTACCTCTATGATCTCGCCAGCGAATTTCATGCGCTGTGGACCAAGGGGCACGATTTGCCCTATTTACGCTTCATTATCAATAATGATGCAGAGATCACAAAGGCGCGGCTGGCCTTGGTTCAGGGCGTCGTCTCGGTTCTGGCATCGGGCTTGGCCGTTCTCGGCGTTCACGCTCCGGACGAGATGCGGTAGTTTAGGGGCGAACGCCGCTCACATCGGGGACCTGTGAGGGCATCTGGCAGGGGCTGGTTCGTCAGTAAAAGCGGGTTGGCGGCTTTCCCGAAGGGGACGCATCATCACGATGGCTGATCGATATCAGGACAGACCTTTTCCCGCGGACGACGACTATGATCGCGGCGATGATCAGCACGCCTCGGCGCAGGGGCGAGAGCGATCCGCTGGCCGAACTCGCGCGGCTGATCGGTCAGACCGATCCGTTCGGCGCCATGGGCCGGGCCAATCAGCAGGTCCCGCCGCGCACAGCCGCGCGCGATCAGTACCAGCCTCCAGCTGCAGCCTGAGGATGATGACCCGCCCGCAGGTCCGCCGCCGTGGATGCAGCGCGCCAACAGGCAGGAAGTCCCGCCGCAGCAGGATTCGCCGCCGGACTATCCGAGCGCCGTGCATCCGCTGCAGCGTTACGCGGCGGCGCGTGCCGCGCCGGAGCCGGATTATCACGCAGGCGCCGCAATATCGCCGAGGAACCCGAACCCGATCCGTCGCGCTATGACGATGCGCTGTACGGCCAGCTCGATACCGGCGCGCAGCAATCCCAGCACGATCCGGCCTATGCGGATGACGCTTACGCCTATCAGGACGGCTATGACGACGGCGCCGAAGAGCAGGTCCGGAAGCGCCGCGGCGGCATGATCACCGTCGCTGTCGTTCTTGCGCTGGCGGTGGTGGGGACGGGCGCGGCGTTTGCCTATCGCACCTATGTCGGATCGCCCCGCAGCGGCGAGCCGCCGATCATCAAGGCTGATGCAGGTCCGACCAAGATCGTGCCGGCGCCGGCGGACGGGACTGCCAAGCTGCCGGACCGCATGGCGACCGGCGATGGCGCCGAGAAGATCGTTCCGCGCGAAGAAGCCCCCGTCGACGTCAACGCCAGGTCCGGCCCGCGCGTGGTGTTTCCGCCGCTGAACCAGAACGGCAATCCGCCATCGGCGGCGAGCGTGGCGCCCGGCGCTCCACCGCCGGCGAGCGCCGCGCAATGGCACGCTGCCCAACAATGAGCCGCGCAAGATCAAGACCCTTGACCGTCCGGGGCGACCAGCCCGATGGTGCCGCGGTGCCGGTTACGCGCCGGCGCCTCGGCAAAGCCAGCCCGGCGGCACGCACGGCGGCTCCGCGGCCGCCACCGGCCGCCCCGCGCAAGCCCGCCGATCGTCCGCCAATGCGAGCGCCAATGCGCCGCTGTCGCTGGTGCCGCAGGGCAGCCGCCAGCCGGCGCCTGCTGCGGAACCACGGACCCGGGTTGCCGCCACCAACCCGGTGCAGACCGCACCCAGCGGCGGTGCCGGCAGCGGCGGATATCTGGTTCAGGTCTCCTCGCAGCGGAACGAGGCCGACGCCCAGGCCTCCTACCGGGCCCTGCAGGGCAAGTTCCCGGCGGTGCTGGGATCGCGTGCGCCGCTGATCAAGCGCGCCGACCTCGGCGACAAGGGCGTCTACTACCGCGCCATGGTCGGCCCGTTCGGGACGTCCGACGAGGCCTCGCAGTTCTGCGGCAGCCTGAAGACGCGCCGGCGGGCAGTGCGTCGTCCAAAGGAATTAACGGCCGTTTCCTTGACCCTCGGGCCAGCAGCGGGCTAATCGGCCCGCAATGAACACGCGGGCCTTCATCACAGGCGTATCCGGACCGGAACTAACCGCCGCCGAGCGTGAATTCATCCGCGTCGCAGCGGCCGTGGGGATTTATTCTATTCAAGCGGAATATCGAGACGCCGGCGCAAGTAACTCTGCTTATTGGCGAATTGCGCAAGGAGATTGGGCGAGCCGGATGCGCCGGTCCTGATCGACCAGGAAGGCGGCCGGGTCCAGCGCCTTGGTCCGCCGCACTGGCCGGTCTATCCGCCGGGAGCCGTCTTTGGCAGCGCTTTACGACATCGACCGCGCGCTCGGCCTGTCCGCGGCGCGGCTGAGCGCGCGGCTGATCGCGGCCGACCTCATCGATCTCGGCGTTACCGTGGATTGCCTGCCGCTGGCGGATGTGCCGGTCGCCGGCGCCGACGCCGTCATCGGCAACCGGGCCTACGGAACCGAGCCGGCCAAGGTCGCGGCCATCGCCCGCGCCGTGACCGAGGGGCTGGAGCAGGGCGGCGTTTTGCCGGTTCTCAAGCACATTCCCGGCCATGGCCGGGCGACCGCGGACACCCATTTCAGGCTTCCGGTGGTCGATACGCTCGAAAGCGGAGCTGGAACGGACCGATTTCGCCGCCTTTCAACCGCTGGCGGACCTGCCGATGGCGATGACCGCACATGTTGTGTTTAGCGCGCTGGACCCCGCCCATCCGGCGACGACTTCTGCGACAATCATCCAACAGGTGATTCGCGGCGTGATCGGGTTCCAGGGTTTGTTGATGAGTGATGACGTGTCCATGAACGCGTTGGCGGGATCGATCGCCGAGCGGACCCGGGCCATCTTTGCTGCCGGCTGCGACATGGTTCTGCATTGCAACGGCAAGCTCGACGAAATGCGTGAAGTTGCGCGTGAGACGCCCGAATTGTCGGGCAAGGCGCTGGAGCGCGCCAGGCGGGCGCTGGCGTCGCGCAAGGCTCCGCAAGCGTTCGATCGGCTGAAGGCGCGGGCTGAACTGGATGCGTTGATCGATCGGGCAGGGACGGCGGAGGCGCATGAGCGCGGAAATTTTGTCATTCGAAACCGGGCGGCCGGCTGAACTCGCCGACGACGAGCCGTCGCTGGTCGTCGACGTCGAGGGCTATGAGGGCCCGCTCGACCTGCTGCTGGCGCTGGCGCGGCAGCAGAAGGTCGATCTTCACAAGATCTCCATTCTGGCGCTGGCCGACCAGTATCTGGTGTTCATCGAGGCGGCGCGGAAAATCCGCCTCGAGCTCGCCGCCGACTATCTCGTGATGGCGGCGTGGCTGGCATTTCTGAAATCGCGGCTGCTGCTGCCCGAACCCGCCACCGCGGACGGACCGAGCGCCGAGGAAATGGCGACCGCGCTCGCCAACCGGCTGCGCCGGCTCGAGGCCATTCGCGAAGCGTCGAACCGGCTGATGAACCGTCCGCAATTGCAGCGCGACATTTTTCCGCGCGGAAACCCGGAAACCATCGCCGAAATCCGCCATCCCAAATTTACCGCAACCCTGTTCGACCTGCTCACCGCCTATGCCGCGCAGCGCCAGCAGCGGGTGCTGGCCACGGTGCATCTGGCGAAGCGCACGGTGTGGTCGCTGAGCGAAGGCGAGAGCCTCGCTGGAGCGCCTGGTCGGAATGGCCGAGGACTGGAGCCGCCTCGACGAATACCTGCTCAACTACGTCGTCGATCCCTCGCAAAAAGCCACGGTGTTTGCGTCCAGCTTTGCCGCCGCCCTGGAACTGGTCCGGGAAGGCGAGATGGAACTGCACCAGAAAGAGGCGTTCGCGCCGCTGTATTTTCGAAAGCGTCCGCCGCAACCAGTATCCGACGCGATGACCGCGCCGGATCTGCCGGCCGAGTAAGTGGAAGAAGGAGACCGAGCCATGGCAAGCCTGGCGGAAAAGCGCATAGCCGATGCCGAGGAGCGTTCCGTCGATCCGCAAGCGCGGCCCGAGGAATTGCGGCTTCTGGAAGCGCTGCTGTTCGCCTCCACCGAGCCGCTCGATCAGGCCGCCCTCGCCAAGCGGATGCCCGATGGCGTCGACATCAAGGTCGCGCTGGCGCAACTGCAGGCCGATTACGCCTCGCGCGGCGTCAATCTGGTTCGCGTCGCCAATAAATGGACCTTCCGCACCGCGGGCGATCTGTCCTGGCTGATGACGCGGGAGAGCACCGAGACGCGGCGGCTGTCGCGCGCGGCGATCGAGATGCTCGCGATCATCGCCTATCATCAGCCGGTGACGCGCGCGGAGATCGAGGAAATCCGCGGCGTGATCACCTCCAAGGGGACGCTCGATGTCCTGCTGGAGACCGGCTGGATTCGCCCGCGCGGCCGCCGCAAGACGCCGGGCCGTCCGCTGACCTTCGGAACCACGGAAGCCTTCCTGTCGCAGTTCAGCCTGGAGGCGCTCGGCGATCTGCCGGGCCTTGAGGAGCTGAAGGGCACGGGCCTGCTGGATTCGCGGCTGCCTTCCGGCTTCAGCGTTCCGACGCCGTCGGATGATCCGGCCCTGCGCGAGGACGAGGATCCGCTGGAGATCGGCGATCTGGAACTCGCGCTGGCGCCGGCGGTCGAGCCGGAAAACGGCGGCGAAAGCTGATTCGGCCCCGGTTGCTGACCACCCCGAGCCGTGGGCGGCGCCGGTTAACGGTGAGTCGCGTTAACACGGATTTGACGCGGCTTAAGTCCTTGTTTTTGACACCTCCTGAGCCTACTTTCGGCAATCAGATTAGGCCGGGTCGCCGGCTTGCGTGTTTGGAGGGTTGCAGGATGGGTTCGCTTAGCATTTGGCACTGGATCGTCGTGATCGCAGTCGTCCTGCTGTTGTTCGGCCGCGGCAAGATTTCGGACCTGATGGGCGACGTCGCGCAGGGCATCAAGGCCTTCAAGAAGGGCATGCAGGACGATGAAAAGACTGCGGAAAAGCCCGAGCCCGTGAAGACGATCGATCACAACGCCGCGCCGTCCGCGGCGGCGCGGTCGGATGTCGGCAGCAAGGCTGTCTGAACACCGCAAGCTTGCGGCACGTACTTCGCCGGCAAGACCGGTTGAGGGAGACGCGGGCGGCCCAAATCTTGTTTGGCAAGTATTGGGGTGAAATCGCCTCGCGTGAGCGGAATTTTTCATGTTCGACATCGGGTGGAGTGAACTGGTCGTCATCGCGGTTGTCGCGCTGATCGCCATCGGCCCGAAGGAGTTGCCGGGCGTGCTGCGCATGGTCGGGCAATGGATGGGCAAGGCGCGCAAGATGGCCGCCGAATTCCAGGGCCAGTTCCAGGAAGCCATGCGCGAGGCCGAAATGGCCGACCTCAAAAAGAGCTTTGACGAGGTCAAGGAGGCCGCCACCGGCTTTACCAGCGGCAATCTCATGACCTCGCTGGAGAAGGACGTCGGCAACGCGCTGGAGATCGACGACATCGACAAGCCGGCCGTGGCAGCGACCGATACGCCGGCGATCGAACCGCCGGTGCGCCGCCGACGCCGCCGGAAGCGCCGATTCCGGAAATCTTCACCGAGGCCGACGCGCACGCGCTGGCCGCGCAGCCGCTGGCGATTGCGCAGGAAGCGCAGGCGCAACCCGCGCCGCAGGACATCGCGCCGCCACGCCCGAGGCTCCAAGGACGCCAAAGCGTCATGAGCGCCGAAGATATCGAGGCCAGCAAAGCGCCGCTGATGGATCATCTGATCGAGCTGCGCTCGCGGCTGATCAAGGCGCTGCTCGGATTCGGCATCGCCTTCATCTTCTGCTTCTTCTTCGCCAAGCAGATCTACAACGTGCTGGTGTGGCCGTTCGTCTGGGTCGCGGGTCCGGAGAACTCGAAGTTCATCTACACCGCGCTGCTGGAATATTTCCTGACCCAGTTGAAGCTCGCGCTGTTCGGCGCCGGCTTCATCTCGTTCCCGATCGTCGCCACGCAGATCTACAAATTCGTGGCGCCCGGCCTCTACAAGCACGAGCGCGGCGCGTTCCTGCCCTATCTGATCGCCACGCCGATCTTCTTCGTGCTGGGATCGATGCTGGTGTATTTCGTGGTGCTGCCGATGCTGGTGCGGTTCTCGCTCGGCATGCAGCAGGTCGGCGGCGCCGAGACCGCGCAGATCCAGCTGCTGCCCAAGGTCGGCGAATATCTGTCGCTGATGATGTCGCTGATCTTCGCCTTCGGCGTGGCGTTCCAGCTGCCGGTGATCCTGACGCTGTTGGGGCGGATCGGCATCATCACCTCGAAACAGCTGCGCGAGAAGCGCCGCTATTTCATCGTGGTCGCCTTCATCATCGCCGCCGTGCTGACGCCGCCCGACGTCCTCAGCCAGGCCTCGCTCGCGATCCCGCTGCTGGCGCTGTACGAGGGCTCGATCATCGCCGTGCGGATGGTGGAGAAGAAGGCCGCCACGGCGGCAGGCCGCTGCCGCCACCCCGCCACCCGCGACCCCGCCGCCGCCGGAAGCCAATCCGGCGGAGTAGGGCGCTGCGCCTGCGTTTTGACCTGTCGTCGCGGCACACTGCCTATGATTCGTCATGCCCGGGCTTGACCCGGGCATCCACGACTTGGTCTAAGGCAGCAAAGACGTGGATGGCCGGGATTCCGGTACGAAGACGCGCTTCGCGCTTCTGCCCGGCCATGACGCAGGAATTCTTGCCATGCACGACATCAAATGGATCCGCGACAACGCCCATGCCTTCGACGCCGCGCTGAAGCGGCGCGGGCTGCAGCCGCTGTCGGCGTCGCTGCTGGCGATCGACGAGAAGCGCCGCGCGGCGATCCTGAAGTCGGAGCAGGCGCAGGCGCGGCGCAATGCCGCGTCGAAGGAAATCGGCGACGCCAAGAAGGCCAAGGACGACGCGCGCGCCGCCGCGCTGATGGCCGAGGTCGCCGAGCTCAAGACCACGATGCCGCAGCTCGAGCTAGCGGCGAAGACGGCGGACGAGGAGCTTGCCGGCATGCTGGCGGCGATTCCGAACCTGCCGCTGGACGAAGTCCCCGACGGCGTCGACGAGCACGGCAATGTGGTGCGGCATCATTTCGGCGCGGTGCGCAACTATGCGTTCGCGCCAAAGCCGCATGACGATCTCGGCGGCGCGCTCGGCTTCATGGATTTCGAGAGCGCGGCAAAACTGAGCGGCGCGCGCTTTGTCGTGCTGAAGAAGGGACTGGCACGGCTGGAGCGCGCGATCGGGCAGTTCATGCTCGATCTGCACACCAACGAGCACGGCTACACCGAGATCAATCCGCCGCTGCTGGTGCGCGACGACGTGATGTTCGGCACCGGGCAGTTGCCGAAGTTTGAGGACGATCAGTTCTGGGCTCAGGTCGAAATTGGTAGCAACTGCTGACAGTCGCGTCGCGGCAGATGACATGGCCGCGAATGGCGATATCGCGGGGCTCACTGGACATTGACGAAGCGAACGTCTCGGGCTCATCCCCACCGCCGAAGTGCCGCTGACCAATCTCGTGCGCGAATCCATCCTCGACGAGAAGGAATTGCCGATGCGGCTGACCGCGCTGACGCCGTGCTTTCGCGCCGAGGCGGGCGCCGCCGGCCGCGACACCCGCGGCATGATCCGCCAGCATCAGTTCACCAAGGTCGAACTGGTCTCGATCACGACGCCGGAGACCAGCAAGGACGAGCACGAGCGCATGCTGGCCTGCGCCGAGGAGGTGCTGCGGCGGCTCGACCTGCATTACCGCGTGATGACGCTGTGCGCCGGCGACATGGGCTTTTCGGCGCAGAAGACCTACGACATCGAGGTCTGGATGCCCGGCCAGGGCGAGGGCGGCGCCTTCAGGGAAATCTCGAGCTGCTCGGTGTGCGGCGATTTCCAGGCCCGCCGCATGGATGCGCGCTATCGCGGGTCCGACGGCAAGCCGCGCTTCGTGCACACGCTGAACGGCTCCGGCACCGCGGTCGGCCGCGCGCTGATTGCGGTCATGGAGACCTACCAGCAGGAAGACGGCTCGATCGCCGTGCCCGACGTGCTGCAGCCCTATATGGGCGGGCTGAAGGTGATCGCCCGCGACAACTGATTGGGTCGCGATTTATTCGTCAAGCCCGCCTTCGATGTTGCGAAGGCGGTGCGCCCCGGTATCTTCGTCTTCTGTCTGCGGCGACCGCCGCTTTCGGAAACGAAGGAACCGATGGCCCTGCATCGCGACATCTATTGGGTGGGCAGACAATGGGCCGTCACCGGCTACGGCATCCAGGCGTGCAACCAGAAGCAGAAGGGCCATTTCGATATCGAGGGCTCGCGGCTGTGGGAAGACGGCGTCCTGGAACGCATCCGCGCCGAGGCATGGCTCAATATCGACGACTTCGAGAAGGCGCTTGCGGTCGCCCGCAAACATTATCCCGAGCCGCCCCGAAAGGCCGCGCCGCCCGAGCAGAGTGTTTCGAGCTTGAAAGAAATCAGCTTGAAAGAGCCAGCCTGACGCGAAACTCCCACAAGAGAAATGCCAGTTCGAGAAATTCCCCCCGAGGCGCCGAAGCCGGCGGCGCAAAAATTCGAACTGCGCATTGACGGCTGGCCTGCAAAATTCGTGCGTTCCTGGCGTATCCGCGTTCGGCGGTGACCGGTCGCCGCTTGGCGCGATGGCTTCATCGGTGCGGCATGGGGCGTCAGCGGGGAGGGCATTTCCATTGAATTTGCCGGGTTTGCCTCTGCGGCGCGAGCGGGATAAGACGACGTTGACGGCCCCGGAATCGATCGAAAAAGGCACTCAAACGGATGCGAATTCTCTGCACCAATGACGACGGCATCCACGCCCCCGGCCTGAAAATCGTCGAGGAGATCGCGCGCGCACTGTCCGACGATGTCTGGGTGGTGGCGCCGGAGCTCGATCAGTCCGGCGTCTCGCATTCGCTGTCGCTGAACGATCCGTTACGCCTGCGCGAAGTCGGCCCGCGTCATTTTGCGGTGCGGGGCACGCCGACCGACTGCGTCATCATGGGCGCGCGCCACATCCTCGGCGAAACCATGCCGGATCTGGTGCTGTCAGGCGTCAACAAGGGCCGTAACGTCGCCGAGGACGTGGTCTATTCCGGCACCATCGCCGGCGCGCTGGAAGGCACCATTCTGGGACTGCCGTCGTTCGCGCTGTCGCAGGAATTCAGCATGGAAACCCGCAACGCGCCGCTGTGGGAGACGGCGCTGAAATTCGGCCCGCGCGATCCTGCGCAAGGTGCTCGACGCCGGCGTGCCCAAGAACACCGTGATCAATGTCAACTTTCCCGCCTGCGCGCCCGACGACGTCGCCGGCGTGCGCGTGACGCGGCAGGGCAAGCGCAATCTCGGCTTTCTCAAGGTCGACCAGCGCCGCGACGGTCGCGGCAATCCTTACTTCTGGATCGGGTTCGAGCGGCTGGCGCAGGTCGATGTGCCGGCGGAGGGCACCGATCTCTGGGCGCTGGCGGCCCGTTATGTTTCGGTGACGCCGCTGCGGCTCGACCGCACCGACGATGAGTTTTCGCAGGCGCTGACGGCGACGCTGAAATGACGCGAAGCGTCATCCGCGAAAGCGGGATCGATGCGCTGCGGCTTCGCGGTCTATCGCGACGGTCTGGAATACTGGGTCGCCCGGTCAAGCGGCGATGACGGCTGTTTGCGCTATGCCTCTAGACCGTCGCGCCCTTGAGCGTGCTGTCGATCATCCGCGCCAGGGTTTCGATCTGGAACGGCTTCTGCAGCGCGGGGCGGTCGCGGTATTCTTCCGGAAGCCCCGAAGAGCCATAGCCGG
Organism: uncultured Alphaproteobacteria bacterium; assembly: GCA_963825105.1. Classification (GTDB taxonomy): domain Bacteria; phylum Pseudomonadota; class Alphaproteobacteria; order Rhizobiales; family Xanthobacteraceae; genus Bradyrhizobium. The sequence continues at coordinate 58,688 of CAWGSB010000017.1, read as the reverse complement.
TCGCGAAGATGAACGGGCGGTTGCGCGCCTTGATCAATTCGGCGACCGGTGAAATCACCTTGCCGTTGACGTTGACGTCGAGAATGGCGAGGTCGAACTCGGTGCATTGCGCGAGCCTGATCGCCTCGTTGATATCGCCGGCCTCCGCCGCGACGCTGAAGCCAAGCTCCTCCAGCATGTCGGCGACCATCATCCTGATCATGACCTCGTCCTCGACGAGGAAGACAGAACCGCCCGGCGGCCGCGTCGCAGTCATGATGATGTCCTTGCCCGTCCCAGCGTTAAGGATCGCAAATAACGCCAACCGGCGCAATGTCAACGCGTGCGTTAATCCTCCTCGCCCGCACCGTTGCGGGGCCATGGAGCAGGATTGATTGCCTGCGCCCTTAACGCCAAGGTATCAAGCCGGGTTCCCTGGCGGGAACATCAATTTCCGGAGAATTTTCCCTGAGCCGGCAGCCGGTCTTGCTTCAAATGGTTCGAGACTGCAGGCGCCTATAAGAGATTGAGATGCCCGCTATTCAAAATCCGCCGGAAAAGATGATGTTTCAGCTCACCCTGCGGCGGCGCGGGATCAGCGATCAGGCGGTGCTGCGCGCCATGGAAGAGGTTCCGCGCGAGGCTTTCGTGGAGCCGGCCGATCGCGGCGATGCCTACCGCGACAGCGCGCTCGGCATCGCCTGCGGGCAAACCATCAGCCAGCCCTTCGTGGTCGCCTATATGACCGAACAGCTGCAGCTGCAGAAACATCACCGCGTGCTCGAGATCGGCACCGGCTCCGGCTACCAGGCCGCGATCCTGTCGCGGCTGTGCGGGCAGGTGTTGACGATCGAGCGTTACCGGACGCTCGCCGACGCCGCCCGGGCGCGACTTGCGAAGCTCGGATGCGACAATGTCGAGGTGATGCTGGGAGATGGCTTCGACATCCCGGCCGGCGCAGGCCAATTCGATCGCATCATCGTCACCGCGGCGATGGAGCAGATCCCCGAGACGCTCATGCAGCGGCTCGAGCCCGGCGGTATCCTGATCGTGCCGGTCGGTCCGCATCAGGGCACCCAGACCCTGGTTCGCGTGACCAGAACGGAAGCCGGCTTCGATCGCAAGGAGCTGGTGGACGTGCGTTTCGTGCCGGCGCTGCCGGGCATCGCCCGCGAGTTGTAGGGCCTCGCATCCGTTGCAAAGAGCGCCGGCGACGAAGCAATGCCGCTTCGGCCTTCGCACGCCCACGCTCTGGATTGCTCGGCGTGGATCGTCAGGATTTAGCAGTGTTGGTAAGGATTTCGCAGGGTTAAGCGGTTGTTTACTGGGGAGGTGTTTACTCAAAACAGTAATTTGTTGCGTACGAGTGAGTAACCATGTTCCGCATCGTCGAGTTGCTTTGCTCGCGCCGCGTACCGCACGTCGCGGCGCTGGCGCTGATGTCGTTCGGGTTTGCAGGCTGCAGCGCCGACATGTCGACGCGCCTCTCGCAGAATTCCTTCTCCAATCCCTTTGCCTCGCAACCCGAAGCCACCGGCGCGGTGCCGGCCCCGGCGGTCGAGCGCCGCGAACTCCCGCAATATGCCCGCCCGCAATCGAGCCTTGCCGCCTCCGATCGCGGCGCCGCAGACCTATCCGGCGGCGAGTGCCGGCGTGTCCGGAGGAGGGCATGGGCTCGCCTCGTATGCCCGCCCGCGCGTCCGCTGGAGACGACCGGCACCGTCCCTCCGCGCTCGGTCGCAGCGGCCCACGGGCCGGCACAGGGCGGCACCACGATCATCGTCGGCACCAGCGACACGCTCGATGTTCTGGCGCGCCGCTACAATGTTTCGCCCGCCGCGATCCTGCAGGCCAATGGTTACAAGGGGCCGCGCGCCCTGTCGCCGGGCCAGCAGCTGATCATTCCGCGGCCGGCCGCGGCCGTTGCGGCGCCCGCACTGGCCGCGCCGGCGAGCAAGGCTGTTGCCGCAGCGCCTTCGGTTCATGTCGTCAATCCCGGCGACACCTTGCTCAGCATCGCCCACCGCCATCACGTGTCGCTGGCGGAACTGGCAAAAGCCAATGGTCTCGACCCCCAGGCGAAGCTCAAGCTCGGCACCAGGCTGACCGTGCCGGGCGCGAGGAGCGCGGCCGTCGTCCCGGCTGCACAGCCGGTGGCGGTTGCCGCTTCCCAGCCCGCGGCGTCGGCGCCGCCGACCGCCAAAATGGCCGCTGTGACGGGCGTTCCTCCGCAAAGCGCGCGGCTGGCCCAGGCGACGACAAAGGTCGAGGAGCCTTCCGCCGAAGTCGCCGGTCAAGGCGGCTGAAGCGACCGGGGCGCTGCCGACATTCCGCTGGCCGGTGCGCGGCAAGGTGATCACCAGCTACGGCGCCAAGACCAACGGCAAGGCGAACGACGGCATCAACCTGGCAGTGCCCGAAGGCACGCCGGTGAAGGCGGCGGAAGACGGCGTCGTGGCCTATTCCGGCAACGAGCTGAAAGGTTATGGCAATCTGGTTCTGGTTCGGCACTCCAACGGTTATGTCACCGCATATGCCCATGCGAGTGAGCTGTTGGTGAAGCGCGGCGATACGATCAAGCGCGGCCAGATCATTGCCAAATCGGGTCAGTCGGGCGAGGTGGGGTCGCCGCAGCTCCACTTCGAGATCCGCAAGGGATCTACCCCGGTTGACCCGCTTCAATTCCTCAACGGGGCGTAAGCGTCGGGAACGCTGCCGAGGACACCGATCCAACCCAAAACTGTCACCGCCCGGCTTGACCGGGCGGTTTCAGTCTATTGATGGCAAGCCGCGCCTGCGCGGCGTAGCTGATCGCCCGCTTTCGCCGTGATCCAAGGTGTACATTGCCGCCTTGGTCGGCTATTTCCGTTGCCTTTAGGCCACCTGCTGCTGGCTATCGTTTTTGCAACTCCCTGCGCTTCGGTTTTTGCAGCCCGCAAGACGTGCCAAAACCGCGCCTGGCGTGCGGCGTGAGACAATGATGCGCGACATACAATGACCTGGAGGACGACGCAGGCAAAGGTTGCCACCTGGTTTGGCTTCGTCCTGATGTGCCTCGGCATGTTCATGGCGATCCTCGACATTCAGGTCGTCGCGACGTCGCTGCCGACGATCCAGAATGCACTGGCGATATCGCCGGACGCGATGAGCTGGATCCAAACCGCCTATCTGGTCGCCGAGGTCATCGCTATTCCGCTGACCGGATGGCTGACGCGCGTGCTGACGCTGAGATGGCTGTTCGTCATTGCCATCTTCGTATTCACCCTGACTTCGGTCGGCTGCGCCTTCAGCGGCAACTTCGCCTCTCTCGTCGCCTTCCGCATCTTTCAGGGTTTTTCGGGAGGGACGCTGATCCCGGCGGTATTCTCCGGCATCTTTCTGTTGTTTCCGGCCCGCTCACATCCGATCGCCGGCACGATCGCCGGCATCATGGCCGTGCTCGGGCCGACGGTCGGACCGGTCGTCGGCGGCTGGATCACGCACCATTATTCCTGGCCCTGGCTGTTTCTGGTCAACGTCGTCCCGGGCGTGATCGCAGTCATCGCGACACCGTTCCTGCTGCCGCGTGGCAGGCCTCGTCTGAAGCAGCTGAAGAATTTCGACGGAATTTCTCTCGCGCTGATGGCGGCGGCTTTGGCGAGCCTGGAGATTGGTTTGAAGCAAGCCCCGCAATATGGCTGGTTCTCCGCCGTCTGCTTTGGTCTGTTTGGACTCTGCGCTGTCGCCATGGCCCTGTTTACGGTCAGAACGCTGAAAGCGGTGCAGCCGGTGGTCGAACTCTCAACGCTGAAGGTGCGGCCCTTCTCGATCGGCTGCGCGCTCAGCTTCTGCCTCGGCGTCGGATTGTTCGGCACAGTCTATTTGATGCCGGTATTTCTCGCCTATGTCCGGCAGCACGACGCGCTCCAGATCGGTTCGATCATGCTTGTAACGGGAGTTGCGCAGCTCGTGGCCGCGCCGATTGCCGGCGCGCTGGAAAGCAGACTGAATCCGCGCTGGCTGTCGGCGTTTGGATTTAGCCTGTTCGCCCTTGGACTGGGCTTGAGCGCGTTCGAAAGCCGTGTCGCCGATTTCGACGAGATGTTCTGGCCCCAGGTTCTGCGCGGCTTCGCGGCCATGTTTTGCCTGCTGCCGCCGACCAGGCTGGCGCTGGAAACGTTGCCCCACAAGCAGGTGCCGGATGCCAGCGGCCTGTTCAATATGATGCGAAACCTCGGCGGCGCGGTCGGTATCGCGCTGATCGACACGATCCTCTACGGACGCACGAGCGGACATGCCGAGGCCATCCGCCAGCGCCTGATCGCGGGTGACGTCGCCGCCGCGCAGGCGATCGGGCTCGATCGGCTTCCGCCTGATGTATCGGGCGCAGCTTCCATGATCGAGCAGGCCGCCTTGGCCGCCAGCGCCAATGAGGCCTGGGCTCTGCTTGCCGCGGTGGCGCTGCTCGGCCTCTTGCTCATTCCCTTGGCGACCCCGCAACGCAGGGATGCCTGACGATCAGCTGGTCTTGATCCTCACTCCCAGCCTTCCGGCCAGTTCCTGCGTGAACTGCCAGGCGACGCGCCCCGATCGCGAGCCGCGGGTGGTCGACCATTCCAGCGCCTCGCGCTCGAGTTCCTCTTCCGGCAGCTTGATGCCGAAGTGGCCGCAATAACCCTTCACCATCGCGAGATATTCGTCCTGGCTGCAGCGGTGGAAGCCGAGCCACAACCCGAAGCGGTCCGAGAGCGACACCTTTTCCTCGACCGCCTCGCCGGGATTGATCGCGGTGGAGCGCTCGTTCTCGATCATGTCGCGCGCCAGGAGATGCCTGCGGTTGGAGGTGGCATACAGGATCACATTTTCCGGCCGGCCCTCGATGCCGCCCTCCAGCACCGCTTTCAGCGACTTGTAGGAAGCGTCGTTGCCGTCGAACGACAGGTCGTCGCAGAACACGATGAAATGGAAATCGGAGGCGCGCAGCATATCCATCAGCGCCGGCAGGCTTTCGATGTCCTCGCGGTGGATCTCGATCAGTTTCAGGCGGTCGGCCGGCTTGCGATTGACGTTGATACTGGCATGGGTCGCCTTGACCAGCGACGACTTGCCCATGCCGCGCGCGCCCCACAAGAGCGCATTGTTGGCGGGAAGCCCGTTGGCAAAACGCTCGGTATTTTCGATCAGGATGTCGCGCATCCGGTCGATGCCCTTGAGCAGGCCGAGATCGACGCGGCTGACGCGCGGCACCGGCGCCAGGCGCCCGTCGGGGTGCCAGACGAAGGCGTCGGCGCGGGCAAATGAGTCGGTCGCGTCGGGGGCGGGAGAGGCGGCGGACAGGTGTGCCGCGATCGCCTCGAGCGCGCGCGCGATCCGCTCCTCCGCACCGTGTTTTGGCGGGGAAGACGGGCGTTTTGTCGCGGCGGAGGCGGATTTGGCGGAGGCCGCCTTCGAGGCTCGGCGAGAGCCGGTTTTCCCTGACTTTTTTGACATCTTTGGGGTTCCTGACGACGCACCCATATCGGGCCTTGAAAGAGGCCGCAAGCCGCGCAAATGAGGGGTCTGGCGGCGTTGCAATTGGGACCGCGGCCGCTATAGTCCGCGCGAATTTGCCCCGAACCGGCCCGACGCGAGAGGCGTTGCCGGCTCATTCCCGTTTCACGAGGACTATCCGAATGCTGATTACACCTGCGTTTGCCCAGGCCGCGGGAGCCGGCGATACCAACAGCATGTTGATGTCGCTGCTGCCCTTCGCGCTGATCTTCGTGATCATGTATTTCCTGATTCTGCGGCCGCAGCAGAAGAAGGTGAAGGACCACGCCGAACTCGTGAAGAACATCCGCCGCGGCGACACCGTGGTGACCTCGGGCGGCCTCGTCGGCAAGGTGACGAAAGTGGTCGACGACGACCAGATCGAGTTCGAAATCTCCGATGGCGTCAGGGTGCGGCAGATGCGGCAGATGATCTCGGGCGTGCGCGCCAAGGGCGAGCCGGCCAAGGAAAAGGCTGAAATCGCCAAGGACGAGACGTCCGCGAGCTAGCTTTCTGGAAGCGCCGCATTCCCCTGGATTTGACGGGTCAACTCGATGTTGTATTTCACGCGGTGGAAGGCGCTGGCGATCATCCTGACGGCGCTGGTGGTGTGCCTTTGCGCGGTTCCGAACTTTTTCCCGGAAGCCACCGTCAAGACCTGGCCGGCATGGGCGCAGCGGCGGCTGGTGCTCGGCCTCGATCTGCAGGGCGGCTCCTACCTGCTGCTTGAGGTCGATTCCAACTACGTCAAGAAAGAGAAGCTCGACCAGATCCGCGACGACGTGCGCCGGACGCTGCGCGAAGCCAGGATCGGCTATACCGGCCTCGCTTCGCGTCCCGACGCCGTCGAGGTTCGCGTCAAGGACAGCGATCTGCAGAACGCATTGACCAAGTTGCGCGAGCTGTCGCAGCCGCTCGGCGGGCTGCTCGGTTCCAGCGGCCAGCGCAGTCTGGAGATCAGCGACGCCGGCGGCGGCCTGATCCGCTTGGGGGTCCCTCAAGCCGCCATCACCGAGCGCGTCCGGCAGACCATCGAGCAATCGATCCAGATTGTGGAGCGCCGCGTCAACCAACTCGGCACTGTCGAACCGGTGATTCAGCGGCAGGGCACCGACCGTATCCTGGTCCAGGTGCCGGGCTTGCAGGACCCGAGCCGCCTCAAGGAGCTGTTGGGCAAGACCGCCAAGATGGAATTCCGCATGGTCGATACGACCGTGTCGCCGGACCAGGCGCAAGCGGGCAGGGTGCCGCCGGATTCCGAAGTGCTGATGAGCTCGACATCGCCGAAGATACCCTACGTCATCAAGAAGCAGGTTCTGGTCTCCGGCGGCGATTTGACCGACGCGCAGCCCGGCTTCGACCAGCGCTCCGGCGAGCCGATCGTCAGCTTCCGCTTCAATACCGCAGGCTCGCGCAAATTCGCGCAGGCGACTTCCGAGAATGTCGGGCAGCCCTTCGCGATCGTGCTCGACAACGAGGTGATTTCCGCCCCCGTCATCCGCGAGCCGATCACCGGCGGCTCCGGGCAGATCTCCGGCAGCTTTACGGTGCAGCAGGCCAACGATCTGGCGATCCTTTTGCGCGCCGGCGCGCTGCCTGCGCCGCTGACCGTCATCGAGGAGCGCACGGTCGGTCCGGGGTTGGGCCAGGATTCGATCGAGAAGGGAGAACTCGCCGCTTACGTGGGCTCGATCCTGGTCATCGTGTTCATGCTGGCGACCTACCGGCTGTTCGGCGTGTTCGCCAACATCGCCGTCGCCATCAACGTCGCGATGATCTTCGGCGTGCTGTCTTTGCTGAACGCCACGCTGACCTTGCCGGGCATCGCCGGCATCGTGCTGACGGTCGGCATCGCGGTCAACTCCAACGTGCTGATCTACGAGCGCATCCGTGAGGAATTGCGCGGCGGGCGCAACGCGATTTCCGCGATCGACGCCGGCTTCAAGCGCGCGCTGTCGACGATCCTGGATTCCAACATCACCACCTTCATCGCCGCCGCCGTTCTGTTCTATATCGGTACGGGTCCGGTGCGCGGCTTCGCCGTGACGCTCGGCATCGGAATCATCACCACGGTTTTCACCGCCTTTGAGCTCACCCGCCTGATCGTGGCGGGCTGGGTACGGTGGAAGCGGCCGCAAAACGTGCCGATTTGAAAAGGCGGGGCCGGCTGTGACTCATTTGGTACTGATCGGACTTGGCGTTCTCATTGCCGTGCTGACCGTGGTCAGCTGCTTCGGCTGGCTGCCGTCGCTGCGGATCGTGCCTGACGTCACGCACTTCGATTTCACCCGCTTCCGCCGCATCAGTTTTCCGATTTCGGCGCTGCTGTCGATTTTCGCGATCACGCTGTTCTTTACCCATGGGCTGAATTTCGGCATCGATTTCAAGGGCGGCACGCTCATGGAAATCCGGGCCAAATCAGGCACGGCCGACATCGCCTCGATGCGCGCCACCCTCGGCGGGCTCGGGCTTGGCGACATCCAGTTGCAGCAGTTCGGCGGGCCGGACGAGGTGCTGATCAGGGTCGCCGAACAGCCCGGCGGCGACGCCGCGCAGCAGGAGGCGGTGCAAAAAGTCCGCGGCGCGCTCGGCGACGCCGTCGAGTACCGCCGCGTCGAAGTGGTGGGCCCGCGCGTTTCCGGGGAATTGCTGGCCTACGGCATGCTCGGCCTGATGCTGGCGATCATTGCGATCCTGATCTATCTCTGGTTCCGGTTCGAATGGCAGTTCGCGCTCGGCGCCATGATCGCCAACGTTCACGATATCGTGCTGACCATCGGCTTCATGTCGATCTCGCAGGTCGATTTCGACCTCACCAGCATCGCGGCGCTTCTGACCATTTTGGGCTATTCGCTCAACGACACCGTCGTGATCTACGACCGGATCAGGGAAATGCTGCGGCGCTACAAGAAAATGCCGATGCCGGCATTGCTCAACGAGTCGATCAACTCGACGCTGTCACGCTCCATCATCACCCACGTCACGGTGACGCTGGCGCTGCTGGCGCTGCTGTTGTTCGGCGGCAACGCCATTCATAGCTTTACCGCGGTCATGATGTTCGGCGTGGTGCTGGTCGGCACCTACACCTCCATCTTCATCGCCGCGCCGATCCTGATCTATCTCGGCGTCGGCACGAACCGGGCCGAGGTGCCGGAAAAACCGGCAAAGAAGTAGGCATGCCCGGTCGCTCGGACGCGCCGCATCTTCCGAGGTCGGCCCCGATCGAGGCCTACGGCAATGGCGGCTTCGCCTTCGCCGAGATGTCGCATCGGGGCTCGCTACTGTGCCTGCCGGATGCCATCTGGGCCTGGCCGGTCACCAGGCCCGAAGAAATCGACAGGGCCTCGCTGGAGCGGGTGTTCGCCGCGGCAAACGGGATCGATACGCTGATCATCGGCACCGGCACCGGTGTCTGGTTGCCGCCATCCGACCTTCGCCAGGCGCTCCGCGCGGTCAGCGTCGTGCTGGACGCGATGCAGACGGGACCTGCGATCCGCACCTACAACATCATGATCGGCGAGCGACGCCGCGTCGCGGCGGCCCTGATCGCGGTGCCATGAGCGGCGCGGACGAGGGCAGGCAAGCCGTCGAATTTTGCGCCGAGCTGGTGCGCAGCCACGATTTCGGCCGTTACGCATCCACGCTGTTCGTGCCGGCCGACCAGCGCCGTGCGCTATTGGCGGTCTTCGCCTTCAATGTCGAAATTTCCCGCGTGCGGCAACTGGTGAGCCAGCCGCAGCCCGGCGAGATCCGCCTGCAATGGTGGACCGACATGCTGGCGGGCGCGGGCCATGGCGGCGTCGAGGGCAATCCGGTCGCGTCCGAATTGCTGCTGGCGATCCGTAACTGGCGTTTGCCGGTCGAACGGTTGTCGCGGTTGATCGAGGAGCATCAGTTCGATCTCTACAACGATCCGATGCCGACCATGGCGGCGCTCGAGGGATACATCAACGACACCTCCTCGGCGCTGTTCTCGCTCGGCGCCGGGATCGCCGGGTGGCAGTCTCCCGAGATCGAGCATATCGCGCGCCACGCCGGGCTCGCGCAAGGGATGGCGCAAGTGATGGCGGCGTTGCCGCTGGACGCCTCGCGGCGTCAGTTATTCGTGCCGCTGCAAGTGCTGGAAAGCCATGGCAGCGGCATGGAAGATATATTCGCCGGCAAGGAAATCCCAAAACTGCGTGCGGCGCTGGATCAATTGATCCGCGAGGCGCGGGGGCATCTGGAAACCGCCTTGGCGCTTCTGGAAAACGTGCCGCCGGAGGTGAGGCCGATATTTCTCCCGCTCTCGCTGGTCGAGCGCGATCTCACGAAAATATCGCGCGCGGACACCGATCTCTTCAGGCCCCACGCCGCGTCGAGGCTGCGGACGCTGTGGACGTTGTGGCGGGCGTCGCGGTCGCGGCTTTATCGGGCGTAACAGAGTGGGATTACCCTCGGGTGATGGCGTCTGAAGGCGGCGGGGCCAGATCGGCCGCCTCAAAATTGAATCGGTCCCGCAAATTCTTGCGCTGCTCCAGAATGTCTTTCAGAAACGCACGGTCGGTCTCGCTGGTCATCATCGGCTCGATCAGGTCGAGCTGGTTCATCGCCACGAGTTGCAGGATTTCGGTGCGGGGTTTTCCGCCCGCATCGCGTGGCAGGGCCTGCACCACCTGGATATGCTCGGGCGGCTTTGGACCCTTCGCCGCGGAGAGTTCGTGACGCAGCTGCGCTTCCAGCGCGGTCCGGTCGGCTTCGACAAACGCATAGAGCCCGACTCCGGTGCGGCGATCGGCGAAGGCGACGATGGCGGTGTCGCGGACCTCAGGGTTTTTCCGGATCAGATCGATCAGCACCGGGGCGTCATTGACCAGCCGTCGCCCGCCGCCTTCGCGGTCGGTGAAATTGAACAGGCCGCGGGTGATGGCGCGGTAGACCTTCTTGCCGGTCTTGAGCCAGAGGCTGGCGACAAAGGATTTGCGCGCGAGGATCTTGCGCTCCTTCGGCGTTAACGCGTCGGCAGCGTAGCTGCGCTTGTGCTTCAGCAGATGCCTGAGATCCTCGTAGGCCGCGATCCGGAACAGCCAGCCGCGCGTCTTGAAGCAGGCCGCGAGCTGGAAGTCGGTGAGATAGGCGCGGCCGTCGGCCCCGCGCAGCCAGTTCTGTTCCTTGGCGAGGTCGTTGTGGCAGATGCCGGCGCGGTGCAGCCGGCGCAGCGCCTGCCTGGCCGAGCGGAAATAGCCGACGTCGCCAAACGGTTTTGCCAGGTGCAACGCCACCCCGTCGATGAAGCCGCGCACCAGCGCCTGCCGGCCGGCCCACAGCAATTCCGGCCCGACCTTGAGGCCACGCGCCTTTGCCAGCGCGCGGCGCTCGCGCCCGAACAGATGGCGGGCCGGGATATAGGACCACCACGGCACGGAATCGATCCGGCGCAGCACCGCATCGACTTCGCCGCTATCACTGCGAAAGCGGCCGCGTTCGACGGTGGAGAACACGTCGCGCTTCAACAGCACGCCTTCGGTCCATCGCGCCGACAGCACAGCGGCGTCGTCTTTTGGCAAACTCATGAGGCGCTCATGCTGCCGCTGCGATGTGCAAATTGTCGGCAATCCAGCGATCGAGATCGGCCAGCGCGCGGGCGCTGATCGCCTGTTTCTTCGCAACGGTCTTCTCGTTGCCGCGCAACCGCGTGCCGTCGGGCTTTCTGCTGGGCGGACTGGCGAGCGGCGGAAACAGCCCGAAATTGATGTTCATCGGCTGAAACGAGCGCGGCCCGGCATCGATGGTCTCGATATGGCCGCCGGTGATATGGCCGAGCAGCGATCCCAGCGCTGATGTCGCCGGCGGCGGCTTAAGCGACGTCGAGCGCGCGTCGGCCGCGGCGTAGAGGCCGGCGATCAGGCCGATGCTGGCGGATTCCACATAGCCTTCGCAGCCGGTCATTTGTCCGGCGAAGCGCAGCCGCGGCTGCGCGCGCAGGCGCAATTGCCCATCCAGCAGTTTCGGTGAATTCAGGAAAGTGTTGCGATGCAGGCCCCCGAGCCGGGCGAATTCGGCCTTCTCGAGCCCGGGTATGGTGCGGAACACGCGTTGCTGCGCGCCGTGCTTCAGCTTGGTCTGGAAGCCGACCATGTTGTAGAGCGTGCCGAGCTTGTTGTCCTGGCGCAGCTGCACGATGGCATAGGCCTTGACGGCCGGATCGTGCGGATTGGTGAGGCCGACCGGCTTCATCGGGCCGTGACGCAGCGTCTCGCGGCCGCGCTCGGCCATCACCTCGATCGGCAGGCAGCCGTCGAAATAGGGGGTGTTGGTTTCCCACTCCTTGAAGTCGGTCTTATCGCCCGACATCAGCGCGTCGACGAAGGCGTCGTACTGCTCCTGGGTAAGGGGGCAGTTGATGTAATCGGCGCCGGTACCGCCGGGGCCGACCTTGTCGTAGCGCGACTGAAACCACGCCACCGACATATCGATGGAATCCCGGTGCACGATCGGGGCGATCGCGTCGAAGAACGCCAGCGCGTTCTCGCCCGAGAGTTGGCGGATGGCGTCCGCCAGCGGCGCCGAGGTCAAGGGCCCGGTCGCGACAATGACGTTGCGCCAGTCCGCGGGCGGCAGGCCGTCGACCTCGGTGCGCCGGATTTCGACCAGGGGATGGTCGTTGAGAGCCCGGGTAACGGCGGCCGAAAAGCCGTCGCGGTCCACCGCCAGCGCGCCGCCGGCCGGAACCTGGTTGGCGTCGGCCGCGCGCATGACCAGCGAGCCCAGCCGCCGCATTTCGGCGTGCAGCAGGCCAACCGCGTTGTTGGCGGCGTCATCGGAGCGAAACGAATTGGAGCAGACGAGCTCGGCGAGGCCGTCGGTGCGGTGCGCCTCGGTCATCCTGTGAGGGCGCATCTCATGCAGCACGACGGGGACGCCGGACTGGGCGACCTGCCAGGCGGATTCCGAGCCAGCGAGGCCGGCGCCGACGATATGCACGGCTTCAGAAGGGGATGGGGTGCCTGTCATGGGCACAGAGGTAGCGCGTAGCAGCAGATACGACAACGCCCGCGGTAGGGCGGGCGTTATCCGTTCGGAAGTCGGCCGCGATAGGATCAGCCGTTATAGGTGCCGGCGGCAACGCGCGGAATGTCCGAGCGATCAAGGCCGATATCGGCCAGTTCGCGATCGCTGAGCTGGGACAATTCGCTGACATTGCGCTGATAGTCCCGGAACGCCTGGATCATGCGAATGAGCGAGAGCAACATGGTAGTCTCCTTGCAGTTACGATTCAGCCCTTAGGGGAAGCTTTCATCGTTGAAATGAATATAGAGCGGCATTTCTCGTTCCAGAAGATCAAATGGTGCGGTGCAGCTAGACATAAAATGCATGGCTCCAGTAAGAATCGATTAATGCTTCAGCATAGCTTCCGAGAAACCGCTCAATTAGAGCCGGAATGCCGGAAATTGTCCGTATAATCACGTTATTGTCGCATGGGTGAAACAGGAATTGCGGAAAGCAAAATGGCTATGTATGGACCCGAATCAAGGGGAGGATCGGGCTTTCGACCGCCTGCTTTCAGGCAAATCCTGCCGATCAAATATGCGTTATTCGCATGCAAATCCTATATTATGAATATAAATTCATAAAAATATGGTGCAACGCAGTATAATTGTGCGAACCCGCGCAGGCGGTCCTTCAAAATCCCGGATTTGAGACAGGCTGCAGAATTTACGGGGCGTGCGAGAGCTGGCTCGCGAAATACGCAATCGTCCTCGCATAGACCTCGCTCTTGTTCCATTGCTGGATGACGGCGAAATTCGCGCCGCCGGGCTCCCAGTCCTTGCCGCGTTGCCAGCCGTGACTGGCAAGGAAATTGGCGGTCGACGCCAGCACGTCGGGCGCGCTGCGCAGGAGATCGCGGCGGCCATTGCTGTCGAAGTCGACGGCGTATTTCAGATAGGACGACGGCATGAACTGGGTCTGGCCGATCTCGCCGGCCCAGGCACCGCGCATTTCCGACGGCGAAAGATCGCCGCGCTCGACAATGCGCAGCGCGTCCAACAGTTCAGCGCGAAAAGTCTCCGCGCGCCGGCAGTCATAGGCCAGCGTCGCCAGCGAACGGATGGTGGGAAATTTTCCGGTGTTGACGCCGAAATCCGTCTCCAGCCCCCAGATCGCCACCAGCACTTCGCCGGGGACGCCGTAGCTCTGTTCGATGCGCCCGAGCACCGAACCATATTGCTTCATCATATTGGCGCCGCGGGCGAGGCGGGGCGGGACCATGCGGCCCGAAAACTCCTCGAAACTCTGACTAAAGACCCGCTGCGAACGATCGCGGGAGAGCACCGCCTGATCCGAGTGTCACGCCGTTCAGGCCGGAGGCGATCGCAGTCTGCGAAATCCCTTTGGCTGCGGCTTCAGTTTTTGAAATCGTCGAGCCAGGCTTGAAAGCTGCCCGTGCCGCAAGGCACCGCAAGTGCCGGCGCTGCTGGCATAACCAGGATTGCGCTTACGGTGGCGGCTGCGAAAAGGAAACGAAGGGGCATCGGGACTGCGAGCTCCGAAATGATTCTCGAATAGGAACGTTTCCCCGACGTCACGAAATGTCCTTGGCAACCACGGCCAAAACAAGGCTGGTTCCCGTCATCGCAGGGAGCGACTTGTCCGCCGTAGATCAACGAGCGAAGGCGGAAGCGACGAAGCAATCCAGATTTGCGGTGGCTTGCACAGCAATGACGGGCACAAAAACCGCCGGTCGACAATCGACCGGCGGCTTGTTCGCGATGGGCTGATCGAGCGCTTATGCGCCGTCCTTGCGCCGCCACGGAAACAAATTGGCCGGGAAATCCGCCGCCGGGCGCCGCTCGCGCCGCGGGCGCGGAGCGATCGGCCGCGGATTGGGATCCGGGGCGATCGCCTTGCGGTAGAGATGCCAGGTGGCGTGGCCGAGCAGCGGGATGACGACAGCAAGCCCGAGGAACAGCGGCAGCGATCCCAAAACCAGCAGCAGCGCGACGATCAATCCCCACGCCGCCATCGGAACGGGATTTCGCGCCACCGCCCGCAGCGACGTCACCATGGCGTCGCCGACGCCGGCATGACGGTCAAGCATCAGCGGGAACGAAACCACGCTGACGCCTAGCGCCACCAGCGCAAACAGGAAGCCTGTGCCGCAACCGACCACGATCAGCCACCATCCCTGCGGGGTCGTCAGCACGCGCCTTGCAAAATCCGGAATTTCGGCTGCGGCTTCGTAGCCGAACGCCGCCACGTAGATCGCCTGCGCGGTCGCCACCCAGGTTACGAACAGCGCCAGCAATAGCGTGCCGAGCCCGAGCATGGCGCCGAACGACGGCGAACGCAGCACTTCGACCGCGTCCCAGGCGGAAGCCGGTTCGCCGGCTTCACGGCGGCGGCTGAGTTCATAGAGCCCGAGCGCCGCGAAAGGGCCGAGCAGGGCAAAGCCCGCGGCCAGCGGAAACAACAGCGGCAGCACCGAATAGCCGAGCACCGTGCGCGCCAGCACCAGCCCGAGCACCGGATAGATCACGCAGAGGATGATGGCGTGGCTCGGCACCGCCTTGAAATCTTCCCAGCCGAGCCGCAGCGCTTCGTGCAGATCGGACAGGCCGATGGTTCGGATAATGGGCGCAGCCGCGCTGTCCGGCGCAGGCTGGGCCAGTGGTGTGACATTGCCGGGATGGGGTGTGGCCATGGTCGTTGTCTCCCTTGCCGCAGCGGCCGGATTTGACGCCGATCAAGGCGCGAGCCGCCGTTTTCGGAAACGATCACGATCAGGCCAGACGCGAAAACAGGAAACCAGAGCCGGCCATGTCGCGAACTGAGGGGCCAGCGTACTCCCATTCATCCGCGCCGTCGCTCACGCTTCGGTGAATGCTGCATTGGCAAGCTTCGAGGCGAGGACTAAGATTCCCACTATCCGGTCCGGTGCTGCCGGTAGCGAAAAAAGTGCCGCTCAAGCCCTTCACGTTGATCTTCACGTTCACAAGGAGAAAACGATGAGCATTTTCGGCAATATCATGAGCGCGATCTTTGGCTCCAAGGCAAGCGCGACGCCCGCAAGCGCCGGCGCGTCGGCCGGCGGGGCGAGCACGGGATCGGCACCGTCGTCCGCACCGGCCGCGCCGGCGCAGTCCGTCGACGTCGCGGCCATCGTTGACAAGGCCGCCGCCGCCAAGGGCGAAAAGCTGGAATGGCGCACCTCGATCGTCGACCTGATGAAGGCGCTCAATATCGATTCCAGCTTCAGCGCGCGCAAGGAGCTCGCGAAGGAACTGGGCTACACCGGCGACAGCAATGATTCCGCCAGCATGAACATCTGGCTGCACAAGCAGGTGATGGCGAAATTGGCCGCAAATGGCGGCAAGCTGCCGCCGGAGATCAAGCACTGAACTTTGAGGCAGCAGACGAAGATTTGGGGCCCGCGTTCGCGCGGGCCTCTTTCGCAAGGGGGCGGTGCGAATTCAGTGCGGCTTTCGCTGCGCGGCCGTGTTCCAGGCTATGGCTCTCAACTCGCAGCGGTTAAGCCCGATATCGCGCAAGGTACGATCATCCAGCTCGTCCATGCTGGCGAGTTGGGAACGATAACGAAGATACCGGCCCACGGTATCGAAAAGAAATGCGATCAGCATGGCCCTGTCTCCCTGGACGTGAGCTTGATGTGATGATGGCTCTGTCGCATGGGTGCGGTAACAGGACGTTGCGCTGCATCAAGGGAATAGGGGATTTTCCCGCATTTTACGTAGTCTTACGGAGCCTTGCGGGCGCGGATCGGGATTGGCTTGCCGGACCTGGCCGGCGGGGCTGGAAGGCCTGCCGGACATGTCGATCCGGATCGTCTGAGCCCCGCAGCGCGGCTCGTCCTGAGCTGCGCTCAGGAATCGAAGATACGAAAGATCGCGGTCGCCGTGACCAGCAGCTTGTCGCCTGCGAAGGCTTCGGCGTCCACGAAGGCAAAGCTGCGCGTCAGCTTCCTGGTGGTGACGCGGCCGCCGATCCATGCGCCCGGCGCCACCGTGGAAATAAAGCGGCTGTCCAGTGAAACGGTGGCGCAAGGCCGCTTCGCCTCCCTGACGACGGCATGACCGAGGATGGTATCGAGAAACCCCAGCACCGCGCCGCCATGCAGGACACCGTTGGGGTTGCCGTGCCGTGCGTCGGTCTGAAAGCCGAATTCAAATCTGGCCCGGCGGAATCCTGGCGCCAGTAATACGGTCCATTATGCCCTATGAAGCCCTCGGTCACCCCGAACGGCTGAAACCCCGCGGGGGGTAAATCGGTCATCGCCGGATTGTCCCTGAAATGTTGCTGCCCAGAACCATCGAGTGCCACACGGCGTCGTTCACGGCAACGGTCGACAGGTTGCGTGAGAGGCTGAACGACGGTTGGAGTGCTGCTCACCCCGCCAGATCGGCAAATTCCGGATGCTTGTGCAAATAGTCCGCCACAAAGCCGCAGCCCGCGACCACCTTCAATCCCTCGGCGCGGATCAGTTGCAGCGCGCCCTTGACCAGCTCC
This sequence comes from uncultured Alphaproteobacteria bacterium, assembly GCA_963825105.1. Lineage (GTDB taxonomy): Bacteria > Pseudomonadota > Alphaproteobacteria > Rhizobiales > Xanthobacteraceae > Bradyrhizobium. The sequence continues at coordinate 41,696 of CAWGSB010000017.1, read as the reverse complement.
GAGGCGATGCCGCGGCCGCGCAGGCTCCGCGGCGTTTCGGTGTGGGTGATGATGACGGCCGATGGTGTCAGGCGGTAATTCGCGAAAGCCAGCCCGCCCTCGGCATCGAGCTCGAAGCGGGAGAGGGCCTTGTTGTCGCGGACGCCTGTCGCCATGGTTTCATTCCAAAAAGGATTCCAGCCCGACATTTACGTCCGTGAACCCGCCGATGCAAACCGGCGACCAAGGAAAATATTGGCGGTGGGAATTGGATCTATGCGCGTTTTGGCGTGTTTGGCCGTTTCGTTGCTCGGCGTCGCAATAACGTTGTTGCTCCCCTCCGCGGTTTCCGCGCAGGGCGATCAGTCGCGGGACGACAAGGCCTGGCAGACCTGCATCGGCCCGACCGCCACGCCGGATGAGCGGGTATCGGCCTGCTCGGCCGTGATCGACGCCAAGACGAAAACGGGGCCAGAACTGGCCGGCGCCTATTGCAATCGCGGTCATGGCCTGACCGAAAAACGCGACCTTGACGCCGCGCTTGCCGATCTCGACGAGGCGGTGCGGTTGAATCCGTCCTATCCTTGCGCCTACAACAACCGCGGCCGCGTCTACGCCTTCAAGCGCGACCTCGACCGCGCCATCGCCGACTATGATCAGGCGATCCGGATCGACCCGTCGTTTGCACTGGCCTACAGCAATCGCGGCGACGCCTGGTTCGGCAAGGGCGACCTCGATCGCGCCATGGCCGATTTCACCAACGCCATTAAATCCGACCCCAAGCTCGCCATCGCCTACGGCAATCGCGGTTTTGTCTATTACCGCAAGCGCGATATGGCGCATGCCATTCAGGACTTCAGCACGCAGATCAGACTGCTGCCGGATGTGCTGGCCTATATCAACCGCGGCAACGCCTACCGCGATTCCGAACAGCTCGACCGCGCCGCGGCCGACTATGCCGAAGTGATCCGGCTGGCGCCGACGGACGCGCGCGGCTGGCGCAACCGCGGCTCGATCCGCCTGTACCAGGGCGACAACAAGGGCGGCCTCGCCGACTACGACAAGGCGCTGCAATACGATCCAGCGGACGTGTTTTCCTGGAACAATCGCGGCCAGGCCAGGATGCGGCTCGGCGACAAGGCCGGTGCGATCGCGGATTTCCGAAAAGCCCTGGAGCTTCGCCCGGATCTGCGCACCGCGCGCGACAGCCTGCGGCAGCTCGGCGCTGCGCCCTAGCCGAGGTGCGGCGTCGTTGTGAGCCGCTGCAAACGACAAAATTGCTTGAGTGGGTCTTGCAAGAGCCGACACCTTCCCCACCTCTTGAACAGACATACGCCCCCGATGCGGCCGGACAGGTCGCTTGACAGTCGGAGTGTCTTGCTCGCCAGCCGCAGACGTATGCCTCTTTTCAAGGGAGGTCTGCGATGTCCGATTCTCGTTATTTCAAAATTCATCGAACGTGGGAAGATTGGTGCGGCATGCTGCTTGGCGTGCTGATCATGCTGTTGCCATGGTTTCCAAAGCTGGCAGGCCACGAGGCCGTCGATACGGATCGCAGTTTCCTGATCCTGAATACGTTTACGGTTGGATTGCTGGTTTTCGGTCTTGCCCAACTGGAATATGTTGCGCTGCAACGTTGGGAGCAGGCGGCCGAAATCGCGCTCGGCCTGTGGTTGATCGCCTCGCCCTATATCCTCGGCTATTCCGGCGATGGCGTGCTCAACTTCTGGCACTTCAAGTCTCGGCGGCCTGGTGGTGCTGCTTGCGACCCTGGAGTTGTGGCAGGACTGGGAGCTAAGCGACCAGGAGATGCTTAAACACGGGCAATAGCGCAGTACCGGTTTGGCGACAAACCGGGGATTTCGGCCGGGATCGTCAGCTCTTGAGGGAATCGGCGAGCATGGCGCGGATCGACCACGGCTCGCCGTCGCTGGCGCCTGAGATGTCGTCGATCTTCCATCGCCCGCCATCGCGCACGAAATTGTAGCGGATGGTGTTGTCGGCAGGTTTCTTGCGCGGCGGGCCATGGCCGGCAAGGGTGACCGCGATGACGGCCTTGTCGGCCTCGAGCTTCTCCGCGGCCACGCTGAACGACTTTACATCCGGCTCCTGCGAATTGGTGACGGGATCGAAGTCCACCGGTCCGACGTCGCCCTTCGGCGTGTGCGCGTCGGCTTTCGCCCACAACGCGACCAGCGCTTTCGACAGATATTTTGCCTTGGCCGCCTTGTTCTCGATGATGAACGCGCCGCCGCCGTCGCCTTTGCCCTTGGCGGCCCGGGCATAGATGGCATTGACGATGGCAACGGGATCGTTCGCCGACGGCGGCGCGGCGAGGACGGCGCGCGACGCGGCAAGGGCAAACAGGCCGGCGGTGCCGGTCAACATTAGCGCTCGGCGGGTGATCATGGAGGTCCTCAAAGCAGTCAGGGCCGTGCTTATAGACGCAAATATGTGCTTGGATGCATGGAGGTTGGCGCGAAACCATCGCCGGGAGATACTCATGTCCAATGAAAAGGGCCCCAACATCAAGAAAAAGCAGAAATGCAAGAATTGCGAAGGCAAGGGCCTGCTGAAAAAGGGCGACAAGGTCGTCAAATGCCAGCGCTGCGGCGGGACCGGGCTGCGGTAAGAGGGCTTCGGCTTCGGTCGACCCCGGAATGACGAACGATTTTTTTCGGCGCCAAGGCCATTAACAAGCGCCCATAAATCTGGTTCAACTTTTACGAACGGCGCGCCAGTGAAGCCGCGTTCGGCGACCGCGGTTACTTTAAAGGGACCCCTCCATGAAGCTCGTGCTGACCCTGCTCGGCGTCGTCCTGCTGGTTGTTGCCGCCGTCTATTTTCTTCTCCCGGCGGATCAGCTTCCCGGCTTCTTCCCCGGCCATGAGGCCGGCGTGACGCGGATGCATACCAAGCACGGCATCGCCTCGGGTATCGTTGGCGTGGTGCTGCTGGCCGCCGGCGTGTGGATGGGACGGCGGTGAGCGAGGCGAGCCGCCACGGCCGCGCCGTCCGGCGGCGTGACGCGGATGTCGCGCCGGGTGATGAATCTGGCGCATCTGCTGACCCAGAATGCCCGCCGGCACGGCGGCCGCATTGGCTTCGTCTGGGGCGAGAAATCGTGGACCTGGCGCGAGATCGACGCCCGCGTCTCGGCGTTGGCGGCGGCGCTTGCCGCGCGCGGCATCGCCAGGGGCGACCGCATCCTCGTCCATTCCAAGAATTGCGACGAGATGTTCTGCTCGATGTTTTCGGCGTTCCGGCTGGGCGCGGTCTGGGTGCCCACCAATTTCCGGCTGATGCCGGACGAGGTGGCCTATCTCGCCACCGCCTCCGGCGCCAAGGCCTTTCTCTGCCACGGCGATTTTCCCGACCATGCGGCAGCCGTGACCGCGGCGAGCCCGGCGCTCGCCTTCATCTGGCGGATCGGCGAGGGCGCGCTCGGCGAGACATCGTTAAGCGAAGCGATATCGGCGCAGGCGGGCGCAAAAGTCGAAAACACCGCGGTCGACTACGACGATCCCTGCTGGTTCTTCTTCACCTCGGGCACCACCGGGCGCTCCAAGGCCGCGGTGCTGACCCACGGCCAGATGGCCTTTGTGGTGACAAATCACCTCGCCGACCTCATGCCCGGCACCACGGAGCATGATGCCTCGCTGGTGGTCGCACCCTTGTCGCACGGCGCGGGCGTGCACCAGCTGGTGCAGGCGGCGCGCGGCGTGCCGACCATTTTGCTGCCATCCGAGCGCTTCGATATCGACGAGGCGTTCCGGCTGATCGCGCGGCACCGCGTGACGAATATCTTCACGGTGCCGACCATTCTGAAAATGATGGTCGAGCATCCCGCTGTCGAACGCTACGACCATTCCTCGCTGCGCTACGTGATCTATGCCGGCGCGCCGATGTACCGGGAGGACCAGAAGGCCGCACTGCAAAAACTCGGCAAGGTGCTGGTGCAGTATTTCGGCCTCGGCGAGGTCACCGGCAACATCACCGTGCTGCCGCCTGAGCTGCACGATCCCGAGGACGGGCCGGGCGCGAAGATCGGCACCTGCGGTTTCGAGCGCACGGGCATGCAGGTCTCGATCCAGGGCGACGACGGGCGCGAGCTAAAGCCGTTCGAGACCGGCGAGATCTGCGTCATCGGCCCCGCCGTGTTCGCCGGCTACTACGACAATCCCGAGGCCAACGCGAAAGCCTTCCGCGACGGCTGGTTTCGCACCGGCGATCTCGGCCACATGGACGAAGAGGGTTTTGTCTACATCACCGGCCGGGCTTCCGACATGTACATCTCCGGCGGCTCCAACATCTATCCGCGCGAGGTCGAGGAAAAAATCCTCACCCATCCGGCGATCGGCGAGGTGGCGGTGCTCGGGGTGCCGGACCCGGTGTGGGGCGAGGTCGGCGTCGCCGTCTGCGTCGCGCGCGAGGGCGCTGGTCCCGTGACCGAGGCCGAGATGGCCGCGTTCCTGGCGCCAAAAGTGCCGCGCTACAAAATGCCGAAGCGTTTTTTCTTTTGGGACGCCTTGCCGAAATCCGGCTACGGCAAGATGCCGAAACGGCTGGTCCGCGACGAGCTGGAGGCGAGGGGCTTGCTCGATCTCACCGCCAAAGCGTTTTCAAGCGAAGTGGGCACCGGTTCGCGTGAAGAAAACGCGTCAAAAAATAAGAGCCAGGCTGGCTGATGCGGAGCATCCTCCAGCCCGGCCCGGTCGCGCCCGAGCGCATCCAATGGGTGGAAGCGCGCGGCCGCGCCTTCTCCTTCACGCTGCAAGCGGGCCTGCCGCTGCTGGAGGCCGCGCGCCGCGGTTTTGCCGCGGAAGGATTTGTCGGCGGCACGCTGAACATCAGGGGCGGGGCGCTCGGCCCCTTCGCCTATGTGATGCCGGCGCTCTCGAAGACCGGCGAGAACGCCGCCTTCTACAGCGAGACGTTTCGCCCCAAAGGCGTCACGCGGCTGACGACGGGCGCGATGACGCTTCGGCAGCCGCGACGGCGCTGCCTTCTTCCATTGCCACGCGCTGTGGCTTGAGGCCGACGGCCGCGCCGGCGGCGGCCACATCCTGCCCGAGGAGACGCTTGTCGCCGAACCTTTTGCGGTGGAAGCTTTTGGCATCGACGGCGCGATCTTCGCGGCGGAGCCGGACCCCGAGACCAATTTTAAACTGTTTGGGCCGGTCGCCAGCGCGGCCACTGGCGCCAAGACGACCAGCCGCGCCTTCGCGCTGCGGCTGCGGCCGAACCAGGATTTCGCCGGCGCGCTGGAGGCGTTCTGCCGCGAGCGCGGCATCGCCGCGCCCGGCTGCGCGGCGGCGTCGGCAGCATCATCGGCGCGCGCTTCGCGGATGGCCGCATCGTCGAACCCTTTGCGACCGAGATGGCGGTGAGTTCAGGCCTTGTTGCGCCCGGTGCCGGTGGCGCGCTCGAAGCAACGCTCGACGTCGCCCTCGTCGACTACACCGGCGGCCTCGCCGAGGGCCGGCTGAGGCGCGGCGACAATCCCGTGCTGATGACGATGGAGCTGGTGCTGGAAGTGCTGGGGTAGGCAACGACGCCGTCGGGCGAAACCGCCTTCCACTTTCGGATTCACATTTCAAACAGCCGGCGCGAAGGCGGAGGCCTCCGGCCTCATGGTTCGAGACGGCGCGATGCGCCTCGCTCACCATGAGGGTCTGGTTCCACGCCAAAGAGCACCGCCTCATCCTGAGGAGCGCGCTCTTGCGCGCGTCTCGAAGGATGGGCCACGAAACGGATCGGCCGCTCCAGGCCGCCGGACATGACTTCGCGATCTCGCGGCGCGATGCGCCCGAGTTTTGCCGGAAATTTCCTTGCCCTCCAACACAGAGGGCGCAGGGAATGCCGGGCGCCCGATGCGCCCGATAGCCGCGTGTGCAATGGTAGTGGTAGAACGCACACGCGTTAGTCAGGTCACACCGGAATCACCCGGCATTCCCCGCGCAATGGTTTTACGGCTTATTTCGTGCTCTCCCCGGCGACCGGCTTTCTTGCCACCGTCATCCCTGAGAAGCTTGCTTCTCAGGAACTTGACGCCAGCGTCGGGGCGTCAGGACCACACGACTTCGCCGTCCGCTTCAAGCGCCGTCGTCTACGGCGCTTCCGCGTCCACCGCATCCCGCCCCGCGTTCGTGACGTTGCGTATCGCCCCTCCTCCGGGACGGGACGGGGGCGGATATAGAACTGATTTGGGTTTCGGAAAAACAGAAATATTTTTGCGAAGGGGCTGGACAGGCTGGTGCATGAACCGTCGACTGATTTGCCCGTCGGGCAAAATCAGTGCGGGCCGCTCTGACCTCTCCCGCCCGGCTTTGCGTTAAATCGGGCATCGAGCGCGAGCATCGTCAGAAGCTGGATCAGGATTGCCCTTGCGAGGGAAATTGAATTCATGGCACCACTGTTCGGACAAATGCGATGCTCGATCCACGATAAAACGCTTGCTGCGAAGAAAGCTCGCATATTGATCAACGCGCTGATCGATTGCGCAAAGGCGGGGATCAAACCCAGCTTCGTTATCAAGGAGATGCTCTCGGGAATCTCGCTTTACCTGGAATGCGGGAGCTTCACGAAGGAAAACTGGCGAACCTACCACCGCGCAAGTGACGCTGCCGAGCAGGTACGAGCGTCGGGCGACAAGGACTGGAAAAGGAACGTCACGTTTGAACATGCACGCCCGCTGGGCGTGATGTATCAGATGCTCTTGGACGAGAGGCAAAGCCTGACCCTCGAGAGGGCGGCGTTCATCATCGGTGAATATCCGCCTGTCCTGATCACGATGGAAGAAGAACTCCGAATGGCGAAACTCGGGTTCAAACATGGGGGCGAGCCGGAGCAGCGATACGCTGAGATTCCGATTTCCGGTTTCAGTCTGCGTTCGGACGATGCAATGCCGCGTTGACGCTCGATCGCTTGCCGTGGTTCGATTCCCGATGCGCGCCGCGCAATTCTGGCTGGACCTGCAGGGTCAATATGACATCGGCGTGGTCGAGCGGGAGAAGGGCGCCGGGATCGGCGGGCGCGTCAGGCCGGCGGATGCGGCATAAGCCGGCCGCCAAGGGCCAAGACCCCACTTCCCTGGGAATAATGTTCCTGTTATGTTCTTGAGCCCGGAAGCACGGTCTCGGGTTTCGACAACGCGGCGCGGAGCGGGAGCATGGCCTCAAGACGCAACCGAACGGTCAATATGCCGGCGCCCTATCTCAGGCGCGTCTGGCTCGACCCGTCGCGGATCGCCGACCGCGCGGCCTATCCGTTCTGCCTGCCGTTCCTGCGGGATGACTTCGAACTGAGTTTCGATCGCGCCGATCACCATCATCGTCGGCGAGAACGGCACCGGCAAATCCACTTTCCTGGAAGGGATCGCCGTGCTCGCCGGCTATGACGAGGCCGGCGGCGGCAAGGGCTACCGGCCGGTCGATCATTCCAACGCGGTCGAGGTGATGGGCGGACACCTTTCGAAGGCGTTGCGCGCGAGCTGGCTGCCGAAGATAACCAACGGCTGGTTCTTCCGGGCCGAGAGCTTCTTCTCCGTCGCGCGATATCTCGACGCGGTCGGCAGCCCGACCGCGGATTTCCTCTCGCATTCCCACGGCGAGGGTTTTCTGCGCTTCTTCGAGGAGCGCTGCCAGCGGCAGGGCATCTTCATCTTCGACGAGCCGGAATCGGCGCTGTCGCCCGCGCGCCAGATGGAATTTTTAAAGCTGATGCGGCGGATGGAGCAGTCGACGATCTGCCAGGTCGTCATGGCCACGCACTCGCCCATGCTGATGGCCTATCCCAACGCGCGCCTGCTGCGGCTGTCGAAGTACGGCCTGGAGCCGGTGACGGTCGAACAGACCGATCACTACAAGGTCATGCGCGAGTTCTGCGCCGATCCGGCGGGGTTCGTGGAGGCGGTGATGGCGGAATAGTCCCGCTATGGGTCGCTGACAAATTTGGTTTTGTCTGATATCTTGAGACCAAGAGGCCGTCATGACTTACGAACGCATCGAAATGAACCCGGACATCATGGACGGCAAGCCGGTCATTCGCGGTACGCGCGTTCCAGTGGAACTGGTTCTACGCAAGCTCGGCGCCGGCATGTCGCCCGATGCGATCCTGGCGGATCATCCACGGCTGGAGCTTGACGATATCCATGCCGCGCAGGCGTTTGCCGCCGATTATCTCGCCGACGAAGACATCGTTTACGGCTGAAGCGTGCGCTGGCTCGCCGACGAATGCGTCGCGGCGCCCCTGGTCGCATTCCTGCGCTCTGGTGGCCATGAGGTGCTCTATGTCGCGGAAGCTGCCGCAGGTTTTAGTGACGCGGATGTTATCGCTCTCGCGTTGCGCGAGAAACGGCTGCTGCTCACCGAGGACAAGGATTTCGGCGATCTTGTCTTTCGCCGGGAACGCGCCGTCCCCGGCGTCGTGTTGATGCGCGTCGGCCCTGAAAATCCTACACTAAAGGCGATGCGGTTAGCGGCGGCGATCGAGCGATATGGCGATGGGCTATTCGGCCGCTACACGGTCATCGAGGGGGGACGTTTCCGGTCCCGCCGATTGTGGAGTGCGAGCTAGGCATTGCGCCTGCGGGCTGACAAAGCAATCCGAGTGGTCCATAGTGACCGCTCAGATCCTTGGTGTTAACGAGAGCGGTGAGAAATTTGAGAGGGCAGTTGCCAAAGTTGTGCAAAAGAAGGCCACTTAGCGGGCATGCCATGGTCGAAGGTGTAACTGATCATCATCGGTCTAATGCCAAACATTGAGTGGAAAATAGTCGACAGATTTTCAAGCACCCATGACACGGAAACGCTCGTGATCTTTTCACCGCATGGGTACCAAGGCGGCTGAACCTTTTTCCCCTGCTCTAAGAGCATCAACGTTTCCCTAATCCACCCCGCATGAAGATCGGCGGCTTGCAAGGCAACGACATCCTTATCGTCTAAGAACGACGGCGGGTGGACTTGGATATATTCGAGCATTTCCGGCGGAGCCATTTCTCGGAAATTTGTCCATCCTTCTTGAGCTTCTCGCATTTGATCGGAACCTGGTTGGAAATCAAAAACGAACTCTACCTTTTCTTTTGTTCCGCTCGCTGAGAGATGCCTTACGAGGCGCGCCGCTATCCCATAAAAAGAAAGGTAATAGGGGTTCCGCACCCACTTGTGAGGATAGGTGCCGAACATCGGATAGAAAATGTTGTGAGGTATAGCTGACGCCACCCCAACAAGTCCGTGTTCTTCAATCAGATTAATGAGCAATCGTAATTTTTCGTCTCGGGCAGCTTCTGAGATTCCGAGAAATTCCCCACTAAGCCCCATTGCCTCGTCATATTTAAAATAATCGATGCGCGGAGACATACGCAAAACGTCACGCCACGCATCCGAAAATGCGGCCCACGTTTTTACAGCAGCCACCCAGCCCCCGAGCACATAAAAGGGGGGTTGCCGCATATGGCTGTCGTCAATGTAGGCCTTGAGCATCAAGAGTAATCTTGTGTGAAGTCGAATAGTTCCCTAGAGGCGCCGGTTAAAACCCTAAGAAGTTTAGATCTTCCATCTTGCGCCAGCCTGCACTACTCCGCCGCCTCGCTCGCCCCGCTCTTGCTCGGCTTCCCCGCCTTCTTCAGCACCGGGCCCAAAAACTTGCCGGTATAGCTGCGCGGCGCCTTCACGATGTCTTCCGGCGGACCCCAGGCGACGATTTCGCCGCCGCCGTCGCCGCCTTCGGGGCCGAGGTCGATCACCCAGTCGGCGGTCTTGATCACCTCGAGATTGTGCTCGATCACGACCACCGTATTGCCCTGCGACACCAGCTCGTGCAGCACTTCCAATAGCTTCTTGACGTCGTGGAAATGCAGCCCGGTGGTCGGCTCGTCCAGGATGTAGAGCGTGCGCCCGGTGGCGCGCTTTGACAGTTCTTTTGCCAGCTTGACGCGCTGGGCCTCGCCGCCGGACAAGGTCGTCGCCTGCTGGCCGACATGGATGTAGTCCAGCCCGACGCGGTGCAGGGTCTTAAAGGTTTCGCGCACGCGCGGCACCGCCTTGAAGAATTCGGCGGCTTCCTCGACCGTCATGTCCGAGCACGTCGGCGATCGACTTGCCCTTGAACAGCACCTCCAGCGTCTCGCGGTTGTAGCGTTTGCCCTTGCAGACGTCGCAGGTGACGTAGACGTCGGGCAGAAAGTGCATCTCGATCTTGATCACGCCGTCGCCCTGGCAGGCCTCGCAGCGGCCGCCCTTGACGTTGAAGGAAAACCGCCCGGGCTCGTAGCCGCGCGCCTTGGCCTCGGGCAGGCCGGCGAACCATTCGCGGATCGGCGTGAACGCGCCGGTATAGGTCGCGGGGTTGGAGCGCGGGGTGCGGCCGATCGGCGACTGGTCGATGTCGATGATCTTGTCGATATGCTCCAGCCCCTCGATGCGGTCGTGCGGGGCGGCGCCCTCGCTGGCGTTGTTGAGTTTTCGCGCGATCGCCTTGTAGAGCGTGTCGATCAGGAGCGTCGACTTGCCGCCGCCGGACACGCCGGTGACGCAGGTGAACAGGCCCAGCGGAATTTCCGCCGAGACGTTTTTCAGATTGTTGCCGCGCGCATTGACCACCTTGATGGTGCGGCGATGGTTCGGCGGCCGGCGCTCGGGGATCGCGACCGACAATTCGCCGGTGAGATATTTGCCGGTCAGCGACTTCGGATTGTTCATGATGTCGGCCGGCGTGCCCTGCGCGACGATATGGCCGCCATGCATGCCGGCGCCGGGGCCGATGTCGAGCACGTGATCGGCGAGCCGAATGGCGTCCTCGTCATGCTCGACCACGATCACGGTATTGCCGAGGTCGCGCAGCCGCTTCAGCGTTTCCAATAGCCGCGCATTGTCGCGCTGGTGCAGGCCGATCGAGGGCTCGTCCAGCACATAGAGCACGCCGGTCAGGCCGGAGCCGATCTGCGAGGCCAGCCGAATGCGCTGGCTCTCGCCGCCGGACAAGCGTGCCGGAGGCGCGCGCCAGCGTCAGGTAGTTCAGGCCGACGTCGAGCAGGAACGACAGCCGCTCGCGGATTTCCTTCAGCACCCGCGCGGCGATCTCGTTCTGCTGCGCGTTGAGCGCCTTCGGCACGGTCTCGAACCATTCGCCGGCGCGGCGCACCGACAGTTCGGAGATTTCGCCGATGTGCTTGCCGCCGATCTTGACGCACAGCGCCTCCGGCTTGAGCCGGTGGCCGTGGCAGGCTTCGCAGGGAACGTCGGAAAAATATTTCGCCAGTTCCTCGCGCGCCCATTCGCTCTCGGTCTCGCGGTAGCGGCGGTCGATATTGGTGATGACGCCCTCGAACGGCTTCTTGGTGTCGTAGGAGCGCACGCCGTCTTCATAGGAGAACTTGATCTCGTCCTCGCCGGAGCCGTGCAGGATCGCGGCTTGCGTCTTCTTCGGCAGGTCCTTCCACCTGATGTCGAGCGTGAACTTGTAGAACTTGGCGAGCGCCGTCAGCGTCTGGATGTAATAGGGCGAGGACGATTTCGCCCACGGCGCGATCGCGCCCTTGCGCAAGCTCAGTTCCTTGTCGGGAATGACCAGGTCCTCGTCGATGTGCTGCTCGACGCCGAGGCCGCCGCAGGCCGGGCAGGCGCCATAGGGGTTGTTGAAGGAGAACAGCCGCGGCTCGATTTCCGGAATGGTGAAGCCGGACACCGGGCAGGCGAATTTTTCCGAGAACAGGATCCGTTCCGGCCCGCTCTTGTCGTGGATTTTTGCGACTTTCTTTGCCGGGGCCTCATCCTTCGAGACGGCGCTTTGCGCCTCCTCAGGATGAGGGGAAGCGCCTCGCTTTGCCGCCTTCGATCGTCTTGCTCCGTCCTCATCCTGAGGAGCGCCCGCAGGGCGCGTCTCGAAGGATGATGGCTGGGGAGCCGGCGCATCCGCATATTCGATCACCGCCAGCCCTTCGGCGAGCTTTAGCGCGGTCTCAAAGCTTTCCGCCAGCCGCTGGCCGATGATCCGGCCGCACCACGATGCGGTCCACCACCACGTCGATGTCGTGCGGGAATTTCTTGTCGAGAACCGGCGCTTCCGCCAGTTCGTGGAACGTGCCGTCGATCTTGACCCGCTGAAATCCCTTCTTGAGATATTCGGCGAGTTCCTTCCTGTACTCGCCCTTGCGGCCGCGCACGACCGGGGCCAGCAGATAGAGCCTTGTGCCTTCGGGCAGATCAAGCACGCGGTCGACCATCTGCGAGACGATCTGGCTCTCGATCGGCAGGCCGGTGGCGGGCGAGTAGGGCACGCCGACGCGGGCCCACAGCAGCCGCATGTAGTCGTAGATCTCGGTCACGGTGCCGACGGTCGAGCGCGGGTTCTTCGAGGTCGTCTTCTGCTCGATGGAGATCGCCGGCGACAGGCCGTCGATCTGGTCGACGTCGGGCTTCTGCATCATCTCCAGGAACTGGCGCGCATAGGCGGACAGCGATTCGACGTAGCGGCGCTGCCCCTCGGCATAGATGGTGTCGAAGGCGAGCGAGGATTTGCCCGAGCCGGACAGCCCGGTGAAGACCACCAGTCTGTCGCGCGGGATTTCCAGATCGATGTTCTTGAGATTGTGCTCGCGCGCGCCGCGAATGGTGATCGCGCGCGTGGCGGAGCCGGCGGTCTGTTGGCGCTTCGCCCTGATCACTTCATCCATAGCGGCATTTCCCAGGCGCGTTGACCGCGCCGCGTTCAGGCGCGCATCGTCCGGAAAGGCCGGGGATCGGACGCCAATGGGTGAGCTCGGAACATAGGAAGAACGCGCAGGGATTTCCAGTGTTCTCGACGAGCCATCAACGGATTGTTGCGGACCATAGCGTTTTCAAGCGAAGTGGGAACCGGTTCGCGTCAAGAAAACGCGTCAAAAGTTGAGATGGCAGCAGCGGCAGCAGCGACGCGAGGACCAAACAAAAAGGCCGGCGCAAGGCCGGCCTTTTCCAAATCGAGAGGTTCAGCTCGGGCTGAGCTCAGTACTTCGCGATGATCGGGCCACCCCAGCGGTAGTTCACGCGAACGAGGCCCATATCGACGTTCTGAGAGATGCGGTCGGTCGCCGAGAACGCGCCGACCGGAATGCCGGCATTGCCGACGCCAAAGGCGTTGACGTCGCGGGTGCCCAGGAACATGTGGTCGTATTCGACGCCGACCGTCCAGTTCGGAGCGAAGCCGAATTCGATGCCGGCGCCGATCACGCCGCCCCAGCGGGTTTCGCTGGCCCTGTCGATTTGCACGCCCGTAGCAATGAAGTTGGTGGTGTACTTGTCGCCGACGACAGCGGCGCCGCCCTTGACGTAGAGCAGGGCGTTATTCCAGGCGTAGCCGACCTGACCGGTGAACATGCCGAACGCGTCGATCTTTGAAGTATCCCGGACCAGCGGGAAGGCCAGGTTGGCGTTCGAGCCGGAGAAGTTGGCCCAGTTGCCCTGTCCTTCGAGACCGAACACCCAGTTGTGGGCCTGCCAGCGATAACCGATCTGACCGCCGACCGTGCCGCCGGTCGCGTCATGGCAACCTTCGGGCCTGACTCCAATTCCAAGGAACACGTCGTTGGTCTCGGTCCAGCACTTGTGGGCCGAACCGCCGCCACCGTTGAGACCGATGTAGAAGCCGCTCCAGTCATAGATCGCAGCGATCATCGGCGCCGGCGCCTTGGCGTAAGGGCGGGCGGCAAGATCGGCCGCGGAAGCAGGAGCGGCCATGCCCAACGCGATCAGAGCAACCGAACCCAGCAAAATCTTCTTCATCGTGTTCTCCAGTTCTTGTTCGCTTCGTTGATCCCTGAAGCGTTTCGAATTTCAGGCGCGACCGCCGAGGCGATCCGAACTCTGGCGGCAATATACCCCGATTTCACGCGGCAATGCCGTCTCCCAAATGCAACACTCGCGGACGAAGTGAGGTTGCCGGAAGTTAATGATTTCTTAGGAGTTTCGGGAACTTTGGGGAACTCCGCACGCTATCGGAACCTGCCAAAAGCCTGCGCCTGCACCTCGGTACCGCCCCGTGGTCTTGTCGGCTGTTTTCTACCGGAACAAAACTGGAACATTGCGCCGGAGAATGCTATATGTGGATAACCCGGGGATCGTCCGGCTTGCGGGAGCGGCGAGCGTATAGGGTCAGGTTCAGGGTGGTCCCAAGGGGATCTCAAGACAGTGCCGGGCGCTTGAGAAAGCGCACGCGTCCGGCAGGTCCGGTATTTTCGAGAGTGGAGAGCGGCGATGGCGGGAAGCGTAAACAAGGTGATTCTGGTCGGCAACCTCGGCAAGGATCCCGAGATCCGGCGGACGCAGGATGGGCGGCCGATTGCCAATCTGAGCGTGGCGACCTCCGAAAGCTGGCGCGACAAGGCGACCGGCGAGCGCAAGGAAAAGACCGAGTGGCACCGGGTGGTGATCTTCAACGAGGGTCTCTGCAAGATCGCCGAGCAATATCTGAAGAAGGGCGCCAAGGTTTACATCGAGGGCCAGTTGCAGACGCGCAAATGGACCGACCAGAGCGGCGCGGAGAAATACTCCACCGAGGTGGTGCTGCAGGGGTTCAACTCGAACCTGACCATGCTCGACGGCCGCAGCGGCGGCGGCGGCAGTTTCGGCGCGGACGATCAAGGCGGCGATTTCGGCTCCGGCGGTCCGTCGGTGGCCGCGCCGCGCCGCGCGGTCGCCGCCGGCGCCCGCAACAGCGACATGGACGACGACATTCCGTTCTGAGGGCGAGGCGAGGGCCTCTGGCGTGCGCCGCGCGGCGCACGAATGGCGATCATGGCGACCACCCGAACGAGAACGCCCTGGCGCTGGCGGCGGGTGCGAATTCGTTCAACGGCGGTCGTTCGGCGCTGCGTCAAAGCCTGATGTAAATTCCCATGACTTTTATTGGATGATCTGATTTCCCTATGAATTACTGGCCCATAGGCGCGTTCGTTTGGCTTTTGCGCCGGGCCATGTTAATGATATTTACATCACGGGGTTAGTCCAAGGCTTTGCAAGCGCCGAAGTCCATGTCGTAAGCCGGGGGACATTGCTCATGAGCCTGCGCCGCTGCTCGATGCCGCTCCCGCGATCCCGCTTCATGCCTTCGCGGCGATGACCGCCTTCGTGCTCGGCCTCGTCCAGTTTGCCGCGCCGAAGGGCACCTTGCCCCATCGCACGATCGGATGGATCTGGGTCTTCCTGATGACGTCCGTGGCGGTCAGTTCGTTCTGGATCCACCAGATCAAGCTGGTCGGCCCGTGGAGCCCGATCCATCTGTTGTCGATCTTCACGCTGACGATGCTTCCGCTCGCCATATGGCAAGCGCACCGGCACCGCGTCGCCGATCACCGCCGCGCCATGATCTCGATTTTCTCCGGAGCCCTCGTGGTCGCCGGACTGTTCACGCTGCTCCCCGGGCGGATCATGCACACCGTCCTGTTCGGTCATTAGCCCCCAGAATGCGCGCTTTCGGGCAGCGCGTCCCGGGGGCTCGACCGGGCCGGGTTTCGGGGCTGCGGCAGGCGGTGCCGCGGCCCGCGTAAGTCTCTGGAAAAACGAAGAGAAAAACCGCTCGCGCGAGCCAGTTAAGGGTAGTTTAGACGGCATCGATACGCTATATGATTCGTAGCAAAAACTGACCGGATTCCCCCTTTGTCTGACCCTGAAGATACGAAGCCCGGAGAGCCGCCGGCTCCCTCCGATATTCGTCCCGTATCCATCCTCGACGAGATGAAACGCTCCTACCTCGATTACGCCATGAGCGTGATCGTGGCGCGCGCGTTGCCCGATGCGCGCGACGGCCTCAAGCCGGTGCACCGCCGCATTCTCTACGCGATGTACGAGAACGGCTTCGAATGGAACAAGTCTTACAACAAGTCGGCGCGCACCGTCGGCGACGTCATCGGTAAATACCATCCGCACGGCGACCAGTCGGTCTACGACGCGCTGGTGCGCCTGGCGCAGGATTTTTCCATGCGCGTGCCGCTGATCGACGGCCAGGGCAATTTCGGCTCGGTCGACGGCGATATGCCGGCGGCGATGCGCTACACCGAATCCCGCCTGACCAAGATCGCGCAGTATCTGCTCGACGACATCGACAAGGACACCGTCGATTTCCAGGACAATTACGACAATCGCGATCGCGAGCCGACGGTTCTGCCGGCAAAGTTCCCGAACCTTCTGGTCAACGGCGCCGGCGGCATCGCGGTCGGCATGGCGACCAATATCCCGCCGCACAATCTCGGCGAGGTGATCGACGCCTGCGTGGCGCTGATCGACAATCCCGCGCTCGGCATCGACGATCTCATCAACATCATTCCGGGTCCGGACTTTCCGACCGGCGGCATCATCCTCGGCCGCCAGGGCATCCGCTCGGCCTATCATCTCGGCCGCGGCTCGATCGTGATGCGCGGCAAGGTGACGATCGACACCATCCGCAAGGACCGCGAAGCGATCATCATCACGGAAATTCCCTATCAGGTGAACAAGGCCACCATGGTCGAGCGCATCGCCGAACTGGTGCGCGAGAAGAAGATCGAGGGCATTTCCGACCTGCGCGACGAATCCGACCGCGACGGTTTCCGCGTCGTGGTCGAGCTCAAGCGCGATGCGATGGCGGATGTGGTGCTGAACCAGCTCTACCGCTTCACGCCGCTGCAGACCAATTTCGGCGCCAACATGGTGGCGCTCGACGCCGGCCGTCCGCAGCTGATGAATCTCAAGGATCTGCTGACGCTGTTCATCGCCTTCCGCGAACAGGTGGTGACGCGCCGCACAAAATTCCTGCTCAACAAGGCCCGCGACCGCGCCCACATCCTGGTCGGCCTCGCCATCGCGGTCGCCAATATCGACGAGATCATCCGCGTGATCCGCACCTCGCCCGATCCGAACACCGCGCGCGACACCCTGCTGTCGCGCGACTGGGCGGCGAAGGACGTCGCCGCGATGATCACGCTGATCGACGATCCCCGCCACCGGCTCAACGCCGACGGCACCGCGCGGCTGTCGATGGAGCAGGCCAAGGCCATCCTCGATCTGCGGCTGCAGCGGCTCACCGCGCTCGGGCGCGAGGAGATTTCCGAAGAGCTCGACAAGCTCGCGGTGGAGATCGCCGACTACCTCGACATCCTGCGTTCCCGCGCCCGCGTGCAGGCCATCATCAAGAACGAACTCGCCGACGTGAAGTCGGAATTCGCAACGCGCGCGCAAGACCGTCATCATCGAGCAGGAAGGCGAGGTCGAGGACGAGGACCTGATCCAGCGCGAGGACATGGTGGTCACGGTCTCGCATGCCGGCTACGTCAAGCGCGTGCCGCTGTCGACCTACCGCGCGCAGCGGCGCGGCGGCAAGGGCCGCGCCGGCATGCAGACCCGCGACGAGGATTTCGTCAGCCGGCTGTTCGTGGCCTCGACCCATACGCCGGTGCTGTTCTTCTCCTCGCGCGGCCAGGTCTACAAGGAAAAGGTCTGGCGCCTGCCGATGGCGGCGCCGAACGCCCGCGGCAAGGCCATGATCAACATCCTGCCGCTGGAGCAGGGCGAGCGCATCACCACCATCATGCCGCTGCCGGAGGATGAATCCTCCTGGGCCAATCTCGACGTGATGTTCGCGACCACCGGCGGCAACGTCCGCCGCAACAAGCTGTCGGACTTCGTCGACGTCCGCCGTTCCGGCATCATCGCCATGAAGCTCGATGACGACGAGGCGATCGTCGACGTGCAGATCTGCACCGAGCGCGACGACGTGCTTCTGACCGCGGCCGGCGGCCAGTGCATCCGCTTCCCCGTCACCGACGTCCGGGTGTTCACCGGCCGCACCTCGATGGGCGTGCGCGGCATCGCGCTGCCCGAAGGCGACAAGGTGATCTCGCTTTCGATCCTGCGCCACGTCGAGGCCACGTCGGATGAGAGGTCAGCCTATCTGAAAATGCGTCGCGCCGTTGCCGGCGAGGCTGCGGCCGAGGAGGTCGCCGAACCCGAAGCCGAGGAAACCTCCGGCGGCATCCAGCTCAGCTCCGAGCGCTATGTCGAGATGTCGGCGCAGGAGCAGGTCGTGCTCACGGTTTCGGTCAACGGATACGGCAAGCGCACGTCATCCTATGAATACCGGACCACCGGGCGCGGCGGCAAAGGCATCGTCGCGATGTCGGTGAACGAGCGCAACGGCAAGCTGGTGGCCTCATTCCCGGTCGAGGACTCCGACCAGATCATGCTGGTGACCGACAAGGGCCAGTTGATCCGCTGCGGGGTCGAGGGCATCCGGATCGCCGGCCGTTCGACCCAGGGCGTCATCGTGTTCGACACCGCCGAAGACGAGCATGTGGTGTCGGTCGAGCACATCGGCGAGGACGCCGAAAGCGGCAATGGAAACGGAAATGGAGGCTAGGGCGCCCGCCCAGTCTCCGTTTCAGCAAATCCGGATTTTCGTCGGCTACGGCCCGCATCTTGCGCGGCGCGGCCGCCGGAATCGATGAAGTCCTCGGGGGGCATCCCGAGGACCTCAAACCAGAGCAATCTGGCAGCAAACAGCAGTCTAAACAGGTAGGGTCGGCGCCCTCATGGCGTGCGGTCGGCGGTGACCAGCCGGGCTTCCCGGATCATCAGGGTCTTGGAGCCGGCGACGCGCAGGCAGGAAGCCTCGAAATTCGGCCAGGCCTGCTGCGAGCAATCACGGCCGATCGGACGGATGTCCAGCCGGTCGCCCTTGGCGAGCGCCTGCGGAACGCTGGCTTCGACCTGCGGGGCAAAACCGGGCAAGAATGGTGAGGGCAGCAGCGACAAACGCAGCAATAGCGATCGCAGAAAATGCCTTGATCATGACGGTCCCCTGTCATTGGGCCTTTGCGGCCCGTCGTTTCGTTAACCCTTTGATACAAAGCGCCCGTTTCCGGATGTCTTCGCCCTGGGGTGAAAATGGTTTCGTCCGGCCCGGGTTTTGTTTCGTCGAAGCCTCCGGGACGAAACAGATGGGTCTGTTGGGAGACGCCGCGAGCCCCGGATGGGTTCAGGGCAGGGCCTTGAAATAAATCGGCGGTTTTGCGGGGAACCGACCCCGCTTGCGGGCCCGCCCGGGGCGGGGTAGACGGGTTTATGCCCCGCATCGCGCTGTATCCCGGCTCCTTCGACCCCGTCACCAATGGCCATCTGGACGTGTTCAGTCACGCCGTCGGGCTCTGCGACCGGCTGATCGTCGCCATCGGGGTGCATCCGGGCAAAAAGCCGCTGTTTTCGGTGGAAGAGCGCTTCAAGATGGTGCGCGAGGTGTTTGCGCCGATCGCCGCCAAGGCCGGCTGCGCCTTCGACTGCACCACCTACGACAACCTGACCGTTACCGCGGCGCAAAAGGCCGGCGCGACCATCATGATCCGCGGCCTGCGCGACGGCACCGACCTCGACTACGAGATGCAGATCGCCGGCATGAACGAAACCATGGCGCCCGAGGTGCAGACCGTGTTCCTTCCGGCCTCCGTGGCCGCCCGCCCGATCACCGCCACACTGGTGCGCCAAATCGCCGGCATGGGCGGCGACGTGTCGGCGTTCGTGCCGCCACAGGTCGCGGCCAGCCTCAGGACCAAATTCGCCGGCTAGCGCGTATTCCGCCAAGCCGGCAACCGGTTTTGCGATCGGAATACGCCTCGCTTCAATTGCTCTAACCATCACGTTCCGGAGTTTTCATGATCCGAGCTCTCGCCTTCATCGTCGCGCTGATCTGCGCCGCGCCCGCGATCGCCCAGCCGCTTCCTGCCGGTCTCGACAAGCAGAATGCGATCGTCATCGACACCACCAAGGGCCGCATCGTGATCAAGCTGCGGACCGATATCGCGCCCCAGCACGCCGAGCGCCTCAAGCAGCTGGCGCGCGAGGGTTTCTACAACAACGTGCCGTTCCACCGCGTGATGGACGGCTTCATGGCGCAGACCGGCGACGGCAAGAATTTCGACGGCACCGGCGGCTCGAAATATCCGAACCTGAAGCAGGAATTCTCCAACGTTCACTTCAAGCGCGGCATCGTCGGCATGGCGCGGCGCGGCGACAGCGTCGATTCCGCCAATTCGCAGTTCTTCATCATGTTCGCCGACGGCGGCAGCCTCGACGGCCAGTACACCGTGATCGGCGAGGTCGTGCAGGGCATGGATGTGGTCGACAAACTGAAGAAGGCGCCTGCGGGCTCTCCCGGCGGCGCGGTGACCGATCCCGACAAGATGGTGAAGGTGCAAGTCGCATCCGACATCAAGTGAGCGGCGATGGCGCGGCGTCGCAACCCGCTCGTCTGGATTGCCGCGGCGCTGCTGCTCGTGTCATCGCACCTCGCGCAGGCCCAGCCGGAGCAGGTCAACACCATCCGCGAGGCGATCGCGAGGTTCCAGTCCTGCTGGAAGCCGCCGCCGCTTTCCCGCGCCAACCCCATCGACATCACCGTGATCGTGAGCTTTAACCGCGCCGGCGAGATCCTCGGTCATCCCCGGATCACCTATGAATTGGAGCAGGCGACCGACAACGACCGGCTGCAGTACCGCATCGCCGTGATGGAGGCGTTGCAACGCTGCACGCCGATGCCATTTACGGACAGCATGGCCGGCGCCGTTGCCGGCCGGCCGTTCGCGGTCCAGTTCCACAACCGGAAACCTTCACCCCAAGCGACAGAGAAAAGAGCATGGCTGACACCGAAAATACTTTGATCCTCGAAACCACGCAGGGACCGGTCACGATCGAGATGCGGCCGGATCTGGCGCCCAACCACGTCGCCAGGATCAAGGAACTGGTGCGCGAGGGATTTTACGACGGCATCGTGTTCCATCGCGTGATCGATGGTTTCATGGCGCAGACCGGCTGTCCGCACGGCACCGGCACCGGCGGTTCCGGCAAGAAGCTGAAGGCCGAGTTCAACAAGGAGCCGCATGTGCGCGGCACCGTCTCGATGGCCCGCGCGGCCAGCCCCGACTCCGGCGACAGCCAGTTCTTCATCTGCTTCGACGACGCTTCCTTCCTCAACAACCAGTACACGGTGTGGGGCAAGGTGACGGCGGGCATGGAGAACGTCGACAAGATCAAGCGCGGCGAGCCGGTGCAGAACCCCGACAAGATCGTCAAGGCGCGCATGGCGCTGGACGCCGCCGTGAGTCGAACGTCGAGTCTGTCATTCCCGGGGCATCGCGAAGCGATGCAACGCGGGTGATGCTATTGCACTCCGAGAATCTCGACATTCCGGAGTTGCCACGCTGATCGCGCGGCCTCCGGAATGACGTTGTGCGACAGCTCTGGCAGCGCATCGGCGCCATGCGCACCGATCTCTTCGACTTCGAACTTCCCGCGGAAAACATCGCGCTGCGCCCGGCGAGTCCGCGCGACTCTGCGCGGATGTTGGTGGTGCAGCCCGACGGCGTGCTGCGCGACCGCCATGTTGGCGATCTCCCGGATTGGCTCGAGCCCGGCGACGCGCTGGTGGTGAACGACACCAGGGTGATCGCCGCCCAGCTGAAAGGCCGCCGCATCGGCCGCGAAACCGAACCGAAGATCGAGGCGACCTTGATAAAGCGCCTCGACGGCTCGCGCTGGCAGGCGCTGGTCAAGCCGGCCAAGAAACTGTCGCAGGGCGACGTGGTCCGCTTCGGCAATGAAGGCAAGGTCTGCCTGCTCGGCCATCTCGATGCAGAAGTCGAGCACAAGGGCGACGACGGCGAGATCACGCTGTCGTTTTCGTTTCACGGGCCCGCGCTGGACCAGGCCATCGCCGATGTCGGCAGTCCGCCGCTGCCGCCCTACATCGCCTCCAGGCGCGCGCCCGACGAGCGCGACGCGGCCGACTACCAGACCATGTTCGCGTCAAGCGAGGGCGCGGTCGCGGCCCCGACCGCGGGATTGCACTTTACGCCCGCGCTGGAAGCGCGCCTGCGCGAACGCGGCATCGGCATTCACCGGGTAACCCTGCATGTCGGGGCGGGGACCTTCCTGCCGGTCAAGGCGGACGACACGGAAGCACACAAGATGCATTCGGAATGGGGCTTAGCATCTCCGCCGAGACCGCGCGCGCGCTGAATGCGGCGAAGGCGGCGGGCGGCCGCATCGTCGCGGTCGGCACCACCTCGCTGCGGCTTCTGGAAAGCGCCACCGCCGAAGACGGCACGATCGAGCCGTTTTCGGGCGAGACCGCGATCTTCATCACGCCGGGCTATCGTTTTCGCGCGGTCGATATTCTCCTGACCAATTTTCACCTGCCGCGCTCGACGCTGTTCATGCTGGTATCGGCGTTCAGCGGTCTCGACACCATGAAACGGGCCTATGCCCATGCGATCGAAAGCGGCTACCGGTTCTATTCCTACGGCGACGCCTGTCTCTTGTTTCGCGATAAGTCGCTCCGATGACATCAGCCAATCATTTCGAACTTCTCGGCCGTGACGGCCCGGCACGCACCGGCCGGCTGACCACGCCGCATGGCGTGGTGCGGACGCCGGCCTTCATGCCGGTGGGCACCGCCGGCGCGATGAAGGGCATGCATTGGCGCGAGGTACGCGATGCCGGCGCCGATATCGTGCTCGGCAACACCTATCATTTGATGCTGCGGCCGGGCGCCGAGCGCATTGCCGCGCTCGGCGGCCTGCAGCGCTTCACCGGCTGGAACGGGCCGATGCTGACCGATTCCGGCGGCTTCCAGGTGATGTCGCTGTCGGAACTGCGCAAGGTGAGCGAAAGCGCGGTCACCTTTCGCTCGCACATCGACGGCGCCATGGTCGAGCTGTCGCCGGAGCGTTCGATCGAGGTGCAGCGGCTGCTCGGCTCGGATATCGCCATGCAGATGGACGAATGCGTGCGGCTGCCGGCGGAGCGCGGCGATATCGAGCGCGCCATGCAGCTCTCGCTGCGCTGGGCGGAGCGCAGCAAGCGCGCCTTCGAGACCGCGCCCGCCGGCTACATGCTGTTCGGCATTGCGCAGGGCGGCGACGTGCCGGAACTTCGGCAGGCCAGCGCGCGGGGCCTCGTCGAGATCGGCTTTCACGGTTACGCGATCGGCGGGCTTGCGGTCGGCGAGCCGCAAGCGGTGATGCTCGCCATGATCGAGGAGGTCGCGCCGATCCTGCCCGAGGGGCGGCCGCGCTACCTGATGGGCGTCGGCACGCCCGAGGACATATTGGAGGCGGTCGCGCGCGGCATCGACATGTTCGATTGCGTGATGCCGACGCGCAACGGCCGTCACGGGATGGCGTTCACCCGGTTCGGTCAGATCAATCTGCGCAACGCCCGCCACGCCGACGATCCGCGGCCGCTCGACGAGGAAAGCCCGTGGCCATCCACGCGCGGCTACTCACGCGCCTATCTGCACCATCTCGTGAAGTCCGGCGAGACGCTGGGGGCGATGCTGCTGTCGGAAATCAACATCGCCTACTACCAGCGCCTGATGGCCGACATCAGGGACGCGATCTCACGGGGAAATTTTGCGAGTTTTCGCGAACGCACGCGCGCCGACTGGGCGAGGGGCGATATCGCGCCGCGTTAAACGCCTGAAAAGTCAGTTACAAGCCAACCGCCGGAGCGCGTGCTTGGTCACAAAACCGTAACCGCAGGTGTCGCAGGTCCAGAGATAGCTGATGACGTTGTCGGCAACGTAAGCGGAGGCTTCCGCAGCCACCATTGAATCGGCGCAAACAGGGCAGGTCGGCAAATCACATCCGCGCGGGTCGGGATGACGCGTATCGGTCGACAGGACTTCAGCAACTGCTGACATCGTGACCTCCTTGCGATCTGGAACCTGCGTTCAACATACACCAATTTGTTTGACGATGCCGCAACACAAATGCGTTGGTTTTGCGTTATTTGGTCGCTGCAGATTTTTGCAGTGCAGCGAATGTTTGGCCAGCCGGATTCCGGCTTGCACGCGGGCACAAGCTGCCTCTAATGAGAGAAGCAGCCCGTATTTCACGCACATCGCGAGCACAGGAGTTTGTCATGGACGCATCGTCAACTGCGAGTGCAGTGCACCGTCCCGGCCGCGGCCGGGTCTTCGACAGCATCGTCGATGCGATCGGCGACACGCCGATCGTCCGGCTTGCGCAAATTGCCGCAGGCGCACGGCGCGCACGCGACCATTCTCGCCAAGCTGGAATATTTCAATCCCGCGGCCAGCGTGAAGGACCGCATCGGGGCGGCGATGGTCATCGCGATGGAGAAGGCGGGCCTGATCAATGCCGATACCGTGCTGATCGAGCCGACATCGGGCAATACCGGCATTGCGCTGGCTTTCGTCGCCGCCTCGCGCGGCTATCGGCTGAAGCTGGTGATGCCGGAATCGATGTCGATCGAGCGGCGCAAGATGCTGGCGTTCCTCGGCGCCGAAATCGTCCTGACGCCGGCGGCCCAGGGCATGAAGGGCTCGATCGCGACCGCCGAGGAGCTGGTCCGGACAACGCCCAACGCCGTCATGCCGCAGCAATTCAAAAACCTCGCCAATCCTGAAATTCACCGCCGCACCACCGCGGAGGAAATCTGGAACGACACCGGCGGCAACATCGACTATTTCGTCGCCGGCGTCGGCACCGGCGGAACCATCACCGGCGTCGGGCAGGTGCTCAAACCGCGCAAGCCGTCGCTTGCGGGTGGTCGCGGTGGAACCCGAGGAAAGTCCGGTACTGTCCGGCGGGCAGCATTCGCCGCACAAGATCCAGGGCATCGGCGCCGGCTTCATTCCCGACATTCTCGACCGCTCCGTGATCGACGAGATCGTCAAGATCAACAGCGCAACCGCGATCGAAACCTCGCGCGCGCTGGCGCGCAACGAAGGCATTCCCGGCGGCATTTCCTCCGGCGCCGCGATCGCCGCGGCGCTTGAGATCGGCAAACGCCCGGAAGCCGCCGGCAAGACCATCCTTGCGATCGTGCCGTCGTTCTCGGAACGCTATCTGTCGACGGCGCTGTTCGAGGGAATTTGATGTAATCGCATTCGGCGCTGCACGAGAGGAAGCACATGTCTCAACCACCACGACGGCCGCGAACGCTCAACGACGCACGCACCGAAGCCGAAGCCGCGTTCAAGCGGACCACGACCAAGGTGCCGGAGGCGCCGCCGAAGAAGGCCGCGCTTCCCGGCGTGAAGGAACTGGTATCGCTGCGGATCGATCAGGACGTGCTCGAACACTTCCAGGAGGGGGGACCCGGCTGGCAGGACCGCATCAACGACGCCCTGCGAAAGGCGGCCGGGAAATAGAACCCGTCCCAGCCGGTGGGCGCGTCAGCGTGCGTGATTAGATCGCCATTTGCAACGCGCCGGCCAAAAAGGGCGACCGGTCAGGTTCGCACGCGCGCCGGAACCGGGTGGACGGCTCTCAGGTTCAAGAGATTGCCGGTGAGGATCATCGCCGCGCCGAGCACCGTGAAGATGTCCAGCCGTTCCGAATAGATCAGCCAGCCGGCGGCTGCCGTCAGCGGAACCCTTAAGAAATCCATCGGCAGCACCACGGTGGCGTCGGCGTACAGCATCGCGCGCGCCATGCAGTAGTGGGAGAACGTGCCGCAGAACGCGATCACGGCCATCCAGCCCCAGGCATAGGCCGAGGGCCATCTCCAGACGTAGAGCGAGGGGAAAAATCCGGCCGCGGACTGGATCACCAGCATCCAGAAGATGATCGCCAGCGTCTTTTCGGTGCGGGTCAGCGACTTCATCATGGCGACGGAAATGCCGAATCCGACGGCGGCGCCGAGCGCGATCATCTGGCCCGGATTGATTTCGCCGGTCGCCGGCCGGACAATGACGATGACGCCGACCACGCCGAGCGCGATGGCGGCGATCTTCCCGAAGTTCATGCGCTCGCCGAGAAAGCTCGCGGCAAGGATGGCGGTCCAGATCGGCATGGTGAATTCGATCGACACCACCTGGCCCAGCGGAATCAGCGTCAGCGCGAAGAACCAGCCAAGCTGCGCGGCATAGTGAATGAGATTGCGCCCGACATGCTGCAGCGGCCGCGACGTCCGCATCGCCGCGAACCCGCCGTTGATGCGGACCAGCGGGTACAGCATGAAGAAGCCGAGGACCGAGCGCACCTCCATGACCTGAAACACGTTCAGCTCGCGCGTCGTTTCGCGGCCGGCGATCGCCACGATCAGCATCAAGGCGAGCCAGCCCGCCATCCACAGCGCGGCTCTCGGTATGGAAGGCGTTCGGTCCATCAGCGGGGGTTGCCAGACATGCCGCGAGCGCGGGAGGTTGGGGCGGGGAGGCCGGTATCGGCGACATCAGAAAAATTTGCAACGCGCAAATATGCTGATGCAGTGATGCGTTGTTCGTGCGATCGGTGCTAAGGGGTCTTGCGTGTCATTCCGGGGCGCGAGTGAAACGAGCGAACCCGGAATCTCGAGATTCCGGGTCTGCGCGTTGCGCATCCCGGAATGACAAACGACAAACCCGGAGTACCGCACATGCGTATCCTGCAGCCCGCCGAATGGTCGAAGCCGCGCGGCTTCTCGCATGGTGTCGAAGTCGATGGTCCCGGCCGCTGGATCGTGCTTGCCGGCCAGACCGGCGGCGACGAGAAGGGCGAATATCCATCCGACATGGCCGGACAGGTCGCGGTCGCCTTGCGGAGGATCATCAAGCTGCTGGCGGAAGCCGGGGCCGGACCCGAGCACATCGTTCGCCTGACCTGGTATCTGACCAGCCGCAGCGAGTACGAAGCCGCGGGCGCCGGCATCGGCGCGGCCTGGCGCGAGACGCTGGGGAAAAACTTTCCGCCCTCGACGCTGCTCTACATCGCAGGCCTGGTCGATGAGCGCGCCAAGGTCGAGATCGAGGTCACCGCCTTCGTGCCCGGCGTTTAAGGCCCGGCTCGCAACTTTTGGCGCACGCGGCGGAGATTCTCCGCAGCTATCGTTGCCAACAGCCGCAATCCCATTTTCGTAAAGGACATCTACCGATGACAAAACGATCCACCGCCGCGGATTTCGTGACCGGCTTCGCCACCGGCTGGCCCGAGAACCAGCCCGACATCATGGTGCTTTCGCTGACCACGCATAAGGGCGTTCAGGATTTTGCGCTCACCAAGGAGCAGGCGCTGCTGGTTGCAAAAACCATCAAGCAAACCGCCTCCCGGCTGGCCAGGCCAAAGCAAGGCGGCTAGGCGGTTGCGGCGAAGCGAAGCCTAGCGGCGCGACAGCGAGATCGAGGCGCTCTTGAACCCGCTCTGTTGGGATCTGATCGCGACGGATTGCCGATTGCCGCGCGTCGTCAATGAAAGCTGCGCCGTGAATCCGGCCGCGGTCGC
This sequence comes from uncultured Alphaproteobacteria bacterium, assembly GCA_963825105.1. Taxonomy (GTDB): domain Bacteria; phylum Pseudomonadota; class Alphaproteobacteria; order Rhizobiales; family Xanthobacteraceae; genus Bradyrhizobium. Next base: position 14,491 of record CAWGSB010000017.1, on the reverse strand, counting down.
GAGCACCTGAAAATTGCCGCCGCCTCCGCGTCCCTCCAGGATGCCGTTGATACCCCGGCTGCTTTCGCTCCACGACCCCGTAAGCGCGCCGCGATCCGCGATGACATTGCCTTTGAGATCGAATTTGTAGCTGTCGCTGGCGCAGACCAGGCTCATACTGAGGCTGGTCCCGCCGGCATCAACGGCATCGGATGAGCGGCATCGAATGCGCTCGGTCGATCCGTCGTCGAGCGTGACGGTGCCGCCGCCGGCCCAGTTGCCGGCCATGCCGGCGAACGGCCCCGATTGCGCGTAGCTTGCGGAGCCGGAAACCGACGCCACGAACAGCGTGGCGACGGCGAAAATCAGCCGTCTGATGACCGCGAGGGTGTCAGTCGGTCGGTTCGCTTTACTGCCGCGAAGCTTCCCATCGGCCGCTGCACGGAACGCCTGCCGATGCCCCATTCCATTTTCCCGATCCGGCGTTGCCGCTGAGCTGGCCATTTGCATATGCACCACCGATTGAAACCCGGACGAGACCTTCCCGCCCGATGCTGCCGGTCACGTCGGCGCCGGCCGCGGAAATCTTACCGTCGGTGACGGTAAGCGTCGAGCGGGTCTGGGGCTCGCAGCTGCCCGTTTTTGTCACAACCGTCACGTTCCAAAGCCCGTCATAGGGAGTCTGGGCAAGAGCGGGAGCCGCGGCGGCAGCGGTGAGGGCGGAAGCAAAAAATACGGTACCAATGCGATTGAGGCGCATGAATCAGATCCCCGATGTGTGTGATGGCGCCGCTTATCCCGGCACAATGTGTCCAAAATTTGCTGCGCCGCAGTAACCATAAAAGTTCCTGTCCGATCAAACATTTGAAGGGGAAGTCGGTTCCGGATTGGGAACGAAAATCCGGCATGGAAGGGCCGGACGGGGCTAAAACGCCCGATTCGCGAGGGTCGGTATAATATTACTCCGGACAGGCTCGGCGCCTTGGTCGCGAATTGCTCGTCCTGAGGCTTCGCCGGCAGGCTGTTATGGGCCTTGGCGTAGTCGATGACTTCGCCAAGAAGCTTCTGGCCGAGCGGCGCCAGCGCGCGCTCCCACAACTCCCGCGCGGTTTCGCCCTTCTTGACGAAACACCACTCCTGGGCGGCGATCGCGCCGGCATCCATGCGGTCGGCGAGATGGTACACGGTGCCGCCGGCGATCGGATCGCCTTCCCGGATGGTCCATTCCACCGCCGCGATGCCGCGGTGCCGCGGCAGCAGCGAAGGGTGATAGCCGATACCCCCGAGCTTTGCGGCGGCCAGCGCCGCCTTGCTGATGCGGGCGTGGCTGTGCGCCGTCACGATCAGGTCGGTCCCGTCGGCGATCTCCGGGCCGACCACGAGCTTGGGATTGGCCTGCACGACGACCTCGATCCCGGCGGCCCGCGCCGTCGCCGCAAGCCGGTCCTCGGCGTCGGCGACGACGACCCTGACGATGTCGACACCGTGCTGGCGCAGCATGTTCAGTGTCGTCACGCCGAAATGGCGGGAGCCGACGAGGGTGATCCGCATGGTGGTTCTGTCCGTGTTGAGCCGAAATATCAGGTCCGTCGATAACACGTCGCGGCTGTCTGTCACGCCGCCGGCATCGGGGGCGGGGGGTTATCAACAGGGGCGGGGCGCCGTTCGAGGCCCTTTCCGCTTGCGAATTGTCGCCGAGGAACCGCTTGCGCCGTGCCGGGCGCTCGTGATGAAACCTTGTCTGGTTGGCGCGTTCGCTGTCTTGAGCCCACCGTTGCGGGGCGCGGGTAAAACGATGAAGCATTTCACGAGAGGCGGCCGGCTGCGGGACATGCTTCGCGCGGTCGGCATATCCTTAGCTATGGCCATCGTGACGCTGGCCGCGCTGGAACTTTTTCTCCGCGTTGCCGACTTCCGGGAGTTCCGCGAAGGCGTCAGCGAGCGGTCGCTCGGCTATCGCTACGATCCGGAACTCGGATGGGCGCCGGTACCGGGTTCGAGTTCGACTGTCACCAACGCCCGCACCATTCACGTTCAGCACAACAGCCTTGGCCTGCGGGACATCGAGTTCAGCAGGGGCGCCCGGCCGACCATCATGTTTCTTGGAGATTCCTTCGTCTGGGGCCTCGATGCCGAGGCGGACGAGCGCTTCACCGATCTGCTGAGAGCGCGCATCTCCGGCTACAATATTCTGGCGGCCGGCGTCTCGGGGTTCGGCACCGACCAGGAATATCTCTTGCTGCAGCGACTGTGGGGGGCCGTCCAGCCCGCGGTCGTCGTGCTGATCTTCTGCACCCAGAACGACCGGTTGGATAACAGCACCAATATCCGTTACGAGGGCTATCAAAAGCCCTATTTTGTGACCTCCGCGGACGGCTCATTGGCGCTGAAGGGGCAACCCGTTCCGAAGTCGCGTCAGCAGTACTTCCAGGAAGACTGGCTGGTGCGGAATTTGTGGCTCGCCCGGCTGGTGACGGAGGCCTATCTCAAAATCTGGCATCCGCTGCTGTATGTACCGGATCCGACGGAGCGGCTCGTCAGCAAGATCCGGGATTTCGTCGAGGCGAACGGCGCCAAATTTCTCGTCGGGCTTCAATATCGCGATCCCGAACTGATCCGGCATCTTCAGGCCAGCCGAATCCCGTTTGTCAGCTTCGACGGCGCGCCATTCTATCCGGGCGAGGGGGTTGGCTCGCACTGGACGCCCGAGGGCCACAAGTTTGTCGCGGAACGCGTTCTTGGCCTGCTGTCCGAAAACGGTATTTTGCCGGAGGGCAGCGTCGCGGCGAAGTAATCGCGCCGCCGCCTGACGGCGCTTCCGATGTCCGCGCACACCTTCCGGACGCAGGCATCAGCCGAGACGCCGGCGAACTTCGTCCCGCATCTGTTGGCGGAACTCTTCCCTGCGCGCGGGCCTTTCTTTTTCAGGGACATTGAACCGGTCGAAGACGTTGAAGTTTTCGAGGATCGGGTGACGGTCGCTCGCCATCGCCAGGATGCGAAGCAGTTCGCCCGCCGGCCCGCTTGGCCCTTTGACTTCCCATCTGCGGATCGTGTCGGCGCCGCTTTCGGGCGCCAGGCCGCACAGCTTCGCCATATCGGAAGCCGACAGGCTGCGGCCGATCGCCTCGCCGAGGTCCTGGCGAAGCTGTTTTAGTTCGGAACCTGTCATTGGGATCGGTCCATCGTCAGAGACGGACACGTAGCGGCCAAAACATGGCGAAGGCAGGGATAGCGGCGCGCGCTGGCAATTGCTGCTTCACGGCGCGGCGACGTCGGCGCGAGGCGCTGTCAGCGCGACCAATAACCGTCGACGGCGTGCGCCAAAAATATGCCGGCGCTGATGACGCCGAAGAGTGCGGTAACTGTGTCCAACATGGCAATGATCCTTAGGCCCAGCGCTAACGACCTAACGGCAGACCTCGTTACACAGTCAAAAGAAATCCGGGAGAAGTCGAATTTTGAAAGCTTGATGATGATTTTATGCAACAGGCTGCATCGGCTTGGGACATTTGAATTGAAACTCCGCCGCGGAAGCCTGGCGGGGTTCGCCCAAGGGCTGGTGCAGAATGCGAGCCGGCGCACGCGAACTCTGACCCGAGGTGACGCGCAGGCGGATTTGGCTCACCGGCCGTCCGGCACGCTCCCTAATGGAACCAATACATTCAGACTTGCCGCTAATTGTCCGTTTTTTCTACAAAATTAAACTATTGATGCTTGATTGAAGTGCCGCACCGCCGCGCGGCCGAGTAGCCGGGCGCCGCCCTTTTCACCTACCCCGGAGGGCGCGACGCTCGGCTACTTCGAAAACAATGCGGGGGAACCTCAATATCTCTACGCAAAGTCCCGGCAAATTTCGCTGACGCCTGGCCTCGGCACTCCCTCGCCAAGGTGCAGCGATTGCCTCCGGTCCGGAAAATCCCGGCCGGCGCCCGTGCAGCAGGAAAATCCGCCGGGCAAATCGCACTGTCGCATCACGCTGATAGGTTGATGCGCGACTCAGCGCCAGTTGCTAGCTTCCTGCGTGCAAAAATGAACCGACTCGCGCGGAGCCTTCATTCAAAATCCAGACGCCAGAGGGAGGTTTGATGAGAGAAATCGGGCTGTATGAATTGGCGATTGCGAGCGCCTCTGGCATCACCGTTTCCGAAATCTGCTGTCGGTCGAGCCGATGACTGTCCTGGTCGGGAAAATCTACCGGCTGCAGTTTCCAGGGATTGCCGCGCGCGTGATCAAACCACCGCCCGGCGTCGCGGTATCGTCGAATTACCCATACCTCGTGGAAAGCCTGTTCTTGCGAGCCCGCTGGTGGGTTAATGCGCGCGGCGAGCCCGACAACATTCATTCACCCTTGATGGTGGTTCCGGCGGTTGGTGTCGACCGGCAGCCGCTGCAATTCAATGCATGAATACCGGCGCGGTCTCTGCGCGGACATCGCGTTCGCCGTAAAGCTGATAGGGCCCGACCGTCGAAATGATCACCTTGGCGCTTTCCGCCATGGTTTTCAGCGAAGCTGGATCGGACGCCGTCGGCGGCGATCAGCGGGATCGACGATCCGCCGATGAGGTCGCGGACCTCAGCGAGTTTCCCGGTGCTTCGCCCGGCCATCGCCCACCTGATTTCGCCCGTCGCGCCATAAGTGCCGAGCAGATATTCGGCAACCAGTCGGCCGGTAAAGCCGGACGCGCCATAGACGATGACGTCGTAGGCGCGCGGGAGCGCTTGTCCGGCATTGGCCATCATGGTGTCCTCATCGTCGAGGGAGATTGCTGCGATAACGACCGCCGCACGTAAGGCGTCCGTCTGTTGAAGGGTGGTCCACCGGCGCGATGTCTGACTGTGGGCACAACAATCACAGCCCGCGCGCCGGATGCCCGCTTCCGGAGGCAAACCGGAAAACATCTGCTCGCAGCGAGTATTTCGCCTCCTGACTTTGAGCAGTCATTTGCCTGTGATAGACTTGGCAGAAATGGCGCAGCCTGGTCGGTGGTGATGCAGGATCCCGCTGGCGATGATCGGACTGTGCGGGGCCAACGTGCCTTGGATCTCCGTCGGCCTCAAAATTCCCGCTTCAAAAGATGCACGATCGACGGAGCAGTGATCAGCTTGCCCTCTTTCGGTGGGGGGACCAGCTGGAAGAGACCACGGATTTCTTTCTGCCAGCCAAACGCTTGCTCCTTTTCGGACGGATCCAGGCCCGTAAATCTCTTGACTTGCTTGGAGTTGACGTATTTGACGGGAGAAACTTGCCAGCTGGGCAGCCCTCACGTCTGGGTGTGTGGCCACCAGCCTTATGAATTCATCGAAGTCGGAAATCCTGACGCAGGCGTCGGCGTCAAAGTCCGATTTCATCCGTGCGGCCAGCTCTGGCGTCATTTCCGAACTCGCGCAATAGAGCAGCCCGTCCGCGTCCATGTTGATGAAAACACCTGGGCCGCCCTGTATGACCAGCTTCGGCATGTTACACGCTGCCGGAACTGGGGCGCCTGTCAATGCGACGATAAAAGGATCGTCGTTCTTGAGTTCATACCTGCCGTCCGCATGCCAGATTGTCCGCAGTTCGTTTTCATCTCCGCGGCCACCGGTGGTTCCTTCGATCTTTCGAAATTCGCCGGCTGCTCCCAGTTTAAGGACGCCGTTTGATACGAAATCGTCGACGTGTTTCGACGACAGAAATTTATAGGCTGTGATTTTGTCGGCCATCGGACCCTCGTCCCGTTCGATTGCAGGCCACGATGACTCGCTCCGGTCAAGCGAACAAGTCGGCGTATTTCATCGAATGGCAGCGGCTGGCGATGTTGGCTCAAGTTCAACGCGAACCTGTAAGCCGATCAAGTCGGGCCGGCGCTTCTTTTCGGACCGCTTGAGGCACTTCGCACAATATAGGATGCGCCGTAGCGTATGCACCGGCCGTTCGCAGGGCCAGATCACCAGAGCTATGCCCGCAGGCCGCAGTAGTCGATCCGCGGCAATTTTCTTCACATTGACGAGGGTCGCGATTACTTCGAGCGCGAGCTTCCGCGCCTCAACGCCGGCATTATCGGCGAAGCCGTCGCCCATCGTTGGAAGCCTTTTCCGAGCAGCAAAACGTTACCCGATCAGACCACGGCTAGCGCGGCCGTAAGTTTGATTTATTAAGTTATTTCATGGTGAGCGCGGAGGGACTCGAACCCTCGACCCCATGATTAAAAGTCAAATTCAGCCATTTTTCCTAACCCATTGATCGCAGACATGTTTTCCCGTGTCGGCACCGAAATCCCCTGAATTTTTTAGGGATATTTGCGGAAACCCCTTGACCTTTCGCGGACACCGGCAGACATCTAGCGGGACATTCGAGGTGCCCACACAATGCCCACACGGGGGAGTGGCGATGCAGCGATCAGCGAAAAAATTGTTGAAAAACTCCCGATCCCCGAAGCCGGCAACAAGGTCCACTTTTTCAGCGGCGCCACCCTGCAGGGCAAGAAGGCGCCCGCGCGGCTTTGGCGGTGCGCGTCACCGCCGGCGGCACAAAATCCTTTGTGCTGTTCCACCGCGTCGACGGCAAGAAGCTACCTCGAAACGCTCGGACGGTGGGACGCCAACGCCCGGCGGCGGCACCCTCACGGTGCGCGACGCGATCGTGCGACGCGCCGACAAGCTCGCCAAGGACGTCGCAAAGACGGCGCCGCGAGGATCCCCGGCCCGAGCGCACCCGGCGGCTGCAGGATGGCGACAAGCCGACGACGGCACCGTGTGCCGGCACTGCTCGACCAGTCTCATTGCGCGGTATGCTCAGAAGGACGGCGAAGCTTCGCAGCGCCGGCATGATCGAGGCCACACTTGACCGGCTGGTTAAGCCGCGAATCGGCAAAATCGGCATCTATGAATTGCGGCGGTCGCATGTTGCGACATGCTCGACGAGATCGCCGACGAAAACGGCCCCGTCATGGCCGATCGGACGCTGGCCTATGTCCGCAAGGCCTTCAACTGGTACGCGGTAACCCACGACGATGATTTCACCTCGCCGATTGTCCGGGCATGGCGCGCCCAAGCCGTACGAGCGGGAGCGGAAGCGCGTTCTTGCCGACGACGAGATCAGGGACGTTTGGGCGGCGCTCGACACCATCACCGAGCCCGCCTGCTATCCCGCCTATGTCAAAACGCTGTTGCTGACCGCGACGCGCCGCAGCGAAGCCGCCGACATGAGCACCACCGAACTTGACGGCGACCTGTGGACGATCCCCGCCGCGCGCTACAAGACGAAGCTGGATCACGTCATTCCGCTTTCGACCGCGGCGCGCGAACTGATCCGCGCCCAGCGCCGGCGAAGCCGAGCAAAAACGCGCATTTCGTTTTCTCGACCACCGACGGCGCAAAATGCATTCAGCGGATTTTCGAAGGCCAAGCGCGAACTCGACAAGGCGATCGCCGATATCCGCGAGCGGGAAGGGCGCCCGCCAATGGAGAATTGGACGCTGCACGATTTGCGCCGCACCGCGCGCAGCCTCATGAGCCGCGCCAAGGTGCCGACCGACATCGCCGAGCGCGTGCTTGGGCCACGTCATAGGGCGGGGTGCGCGAGACGTCTACGATCGTTATGACTATCTCGACGAGAAGCGCGCCGCATTCGAAGCGCTGGCCGCGCTCGTTTCGAGAATTCTAAATCCCACTGCAAACGTTGAGGAACTTGCATCGCGGCGCGCGGTGCAATCATGAGCGAGCGCCCTGGCTCAGGCGAGAGCGCCGACGTTACAGCTCGCGGCTCAGAGATTGGTATCCGCTGAGCCGATTTCGTGCGCTTGGCAAGCCGCGCAACGATCACGCGAGTGCGAGCACATACGCCGGTTATTACTGAATGGACGATGCGCGTCGTCGGAGTGCGCCGACGCTCGATTGCATCTTCGACGCTGTGGAGAGACCTATTTGGCGGACTGGCTCGACCGCCTCCACGCAGATCAGAAGGCCATGCCAAGATTTGCCCGCTTCGCTAAGTGACGCCGCGGATATACGAGGAACGGCCCGCCGAGCAACGGAACAACGAAGGCCGCGGACGCCACGCCGAAACTGCGCCGATGCGAGCGAGAGGGCGAAAGCTGACGTTCAAAGCGAGAAGTCGCTCCAGGCTGGCCTCCGCCGGGCACGGCTGCGCAGGGAAAACGCGCGACGGCTAATCCGAAAACCTCCCAGTAATCCGTGACAAGACAGCGCGGCGCGCCGTATCCGTTTGGGGACATTCAACCCCAAGCGGAGCCGCCGCAGATGCAAACCGACATTCTCAAAGACTACATTTCCCGCGACGATCTGGCCGAGAAACTCGGCAAGAGCGTGAAAACGCTTGTCCGATGGGAACTCGACGGCAAGGGCCCGCCGGTCACGCGCATCGGCCGTGACGTGTTTTATCGATTCCGAGCTTCGAACGTGGTTGAAGGCGCAGGAGCGCGCGGCCCAGGGCTCGACCAACGCCAACGCCGCATAAAACGAAGAGAGCGGGCCGCCACAGCGCGCTCTCCATTTTCGTTTTCAGACCACGACCAAGCGATCCGCCGACCTCGAAAGCGACCTCGAAAGGCGACCGACATGCACATGGAATTGAATGAAACCGTAGTCAAGCCCGGGCGGAGGAGGCCCGTAAATCGGCGCAATTCGATCGGGTTTGCTTTCGAATTTGAAGGCCAAGCCTACCGCGCGACCGCGAGCCATTTTGACGACGGCGCCCTCGCCGAGATTTTTCTCGATACCAGCAAGGCCGGGAAGCGCAGCGCAGACCAATGCGCAGACCGCGGCCGTTCCGGTTTCCATGGTGCTCCAGCATGGCGTCGACGTCGACGCCATCTTGCATTCGGTTTCCGGTCCGATCGCGGCCGCGCTCAAATTGGCGAGGGCGACCATGAGCCACAAAACCCCCGCCGCTGGCCGAGCCGATCGAGATGGCAAAAAGCTGCGAAAAATCGCCGACGAGACACCGCCATCGTGGTTTCGCTCAGCGCCTACGAAGGCACAACATCGTCAACGTCCGCGAACATTTCATCGGCAGCCGACGGCTGCATGAGGCCGACCACCAAAGGCATCGCAATGAGTGTGCGGCGCCTGCCCGAGCTTTCCAAAGCCGTGCGCCAAGCGCTTGAGAAGGCCCGCAGAGCTCAACCTCTTGCCGGAAGAGGGCGAGCAATGAAGAACCCAAAGCCGCCCCGCAAGATCCCGAAGCCCAAGCGCATCAGCGCGGAATTGCACCAGCGCCTCGCTCATCAGCAAAGCAAGGAAGTAGCGCGCCGACGGGACAATTACTTGCGATCGCTCCTCGGACTTGCCACCGCGACCGGAGGGCCGGCCCCGATGTACGCGCCTTTCATCATCGACCGCAATCCCGAGCCGATCGAGATAGACCCGCGGCCTTGCCTGCTATGCGGCCTCACCATCGACCGTCACGACATGGTTGACGACGGCGAGGGCCCGGAATTTTTCTGTGCCGATTTATCGCCCGACGAAATGACGCTGCCCGAACTGGAACGCCGCGCCGAACTGCGGCGCCAGGAAGAACTTGCGGCGATTATGGCCGCCATGCCGGATTGTCCGCCGCTTGTGCCGCGGTGTGGACCCGAGCCCTACAGGCCGGCCGCAATCCACCGTCGACGCCTTCCGCCTTGTCGCCGCGGCCGGCGACGTCGCGCGGTTGAGGGCATGGCTCGCCGATCGCCCGAAAGACGCGCCGTTTTTGCTCGCTCTGCTGGAAAGTCCCACACCATGACGATATCGCGGAGCGACGTCGCCGCCTTGCGACGCGAATTTGTGCCGGTCCTACTGCCCGACGATGGGCAGCCGCCCGCCGATGACATACCGCCGGTTATGAGCCCGGAAGAATTCGGATTGCCGGCCGCCGACGCCAAACCCGACCCGACGCCAACACAAAATCAGCAGCCCCAGGAGAAGCCCGACATCCTGCCCTTCGAAACCTTCGACGCCTCGCAATGGGAAGGCGTGCCGATCGAGCCGCGGCGCTGGATAGTGGCAGACCAAATTCCGCTTGGCGAACCCGGGATCATGAGCGGCGACGGTGGCACCGGCAAAACCAAGCTCGCCTTGCAGCTCGCCGGTGCGATCGCCGGCTGGCCTGCAGGACTGGATTGGTGGGTGGTCGACGCCGAAGGACCCGCGCTCGTATTTTCGGCCGAGGAAAAACTGAGGAGATGCACCGCCGTTCGCCGACTGCATCCTGAACACCGCGGGCTTTCGTTTCGCCGACCTTGCACGGCGGGCTGCATTTCATCTGCGACCCAGGACCAGGCGGTATTGGGACGCGCCGATGCGCAACGGCATTGTGCAGCCGACCATGTCGCTATTGCGCCTTGAAAGGACCGTGGCCGCAATCCGGCCCGCGCTCGTCATCGTGGAGAACGCGGCCGACGTCTATAGCGGCAACGAAAGCGACCGCCCAACGTCACGCGGTTCGTACGCGAGACCTGCTCGGCCGGCTCACCGTGCCCTGCGAATCCACCGTCATGCTGATCCAGCACCCGAGCGTGTCAGGCCTGAACGACGGCACCGGCCGATCCAGGCTCGACGGGCTGGAACAACTCAGGGCGCTGGCGCTCAATTTCACCAAGGCAAAGGACGAGCGACGAGCGGCTCCGCCAGCTCGAGATTGCCAAAAACAACTACGGCCCCGACGGCGAAAAAATCCCCCTGCGATGGGATCGCGGCGTGTTCGTGCCCGAAGGCCAAGGCAGCACTATCGAGCGCACCACCGCCGAAGCGGAAATAGATCATCTGTACCTGACGCTGCTGGATACCCTCACCGCGAACGTCGCCGCGTAAGCTCGACGACCTGCAGCACTTACGCACCTTCCATGTTCGAAGCCATGCCGGCCGCCGCTGGCTGCACAAGCAAGGCGTTTGCGGCCGCCCAGGAGAGGCTTTTCGCCCGCGGCGCGATCGCGCTGCAAGAAACCGGGCCGCCTTCCAAGCGCCGTTCCCATGTCGTTCGCGCCCCTCTTACGCTTTGCGAGGAATAGCCAATGCCAGAAATGAACCCCGCCGCTATTGCCGCCCACGTCCGCGGTCTGTGCAACAGCACCTATGGCGAGATCGTGGTTTCGCCGATGGTTTGGTTTCCCGGGCCGTCGGCGCGAAGGAATGGGCCTTTTCGATTAACATCGGCGGCCGATCAGGTCATGGTCGGCAGCGATGGGTCAGCATCAGCGTTGTCGACCACGATTATGAGCCGCCGGCTGTGCTCGACCCCGAATTTGCGGTTTTCTTTGACACCATCATCACGATCCGCCGCCCGGATCCCCGCGCCGCGATCATCAACACCCTGCGCCAGCACGGCGCGACGGTTCACGACATAGCCGACGAACTGGACGCCCTCCGACTTTGCGAGCGTCTTTGGCCGGGCCCGAAGGTGACGAAATCCGCCAGGCCGTGGAACGCGAGCGCGCCCAATGGAAGGCCGAAGCAACCCAAAAACAGGCCGCCTCATGACCACCCTGCCAACACCCCTGCCAATGGCCAGCGGTATCATTGTGGGCTACCAACGCCCCTACCAACGCCCTTCCAGGCCTACCAACGCCTATTCCAACGCCCCTACCAACGCCCCTACCAACGACTACCAACGCCCCTACCAACGGGCTGTGTTCCAACCCCCCATACCCCCCAGAGCGTTGGAAGCGCCCTCGCGCGCGCATTCCACCCGGCTTCCGACCCGCGCTACGCTGATGCTCCGCTTAGGTCGAAACCCTTTGAGGATCCGATCACGAAACCATTGCCGAGCAGCATGTAGATATCACCAGCCCGGCAGATATTCGGAAAACAAAACTCCACAAAACCGGATTGCAAAATTCCAACACCGCAAAGCCGATCAGCAGCAGACGAAAATAATTCGGTATGTGCTGCGCAACGGTGGAAATGGATAATTTGCGGGGGGATGGAAAGACCTCGTTTCCCTGCAGGGCCAACTAACCGCAGGATTGCCGGCCAGGCGCGACGCCAGAATAGGACACGAGCGCGAAAGCTGCGGTCTATCAGGCTTCCGGTGGCCTTTGGGGGCGCAGTTTTTTCTCGTGGCGATCCATAACCGATTATAACTTGGTTACGGTCATTATCCGCCGGCCGGGAATTATCGGCGCCGCGGCAACGCCTTTCGCCCACACATTGCCCACACGCCAGAGCACGCACCATGCAAAGGCCCGTTTGGTGCGGGTTTTTGCCGTCCGGCCCCATGATCGAAAATCACGGGCAAGCCTCGATGTAGCCAAATCGGCAGGGTTACACGCGCGGGCTATTCTACCGGTACCAACACTAGAAGTTAGAAAGACCTGCGGGTGCGAGCGAGCGCGAGGGCCAGGCGATCGGCGAAACGTGAATTTCTGCCGCAATGCCAGAAATCGCCGGCAAAACAACCGGCATGGGTACGCCAGTGGGAGGGAAAACCGCAGCTCGACTGATAATCGATATCTTTCGTCTCTAGCGCGGCCCCTCCCAAAACTCTGTTGCCCCTCTGCCACTGCGACCTTCCAAAATTTGGCGCGGCGCGGCCTGAAAATTGGCGGCGGCTTTTCTGGAAAACTCGGCCCGGTTTGGACGGCCCCGCGCCGGGCCAGCCAGACTCACCCTAAACCGGCGTTTTTCCGGGCCGGGAGTGTGCCGAGTACGGCGGGCCGAAAAAACTCACCAGCGAATTGGCCGATGGCTTTTCCGCAAACTGGCAAATAGGGCGGTGCAGTGATGGGACCTGAGCTTGACGATTTCATTGAACAATACCGGGCGCTGCTGCATCAGGAAGCCGACGCCCAGGCTGATTGGCTGCGGGAACAGTTGGAGGACTTTCGCGGACGTTTTGCGGGGGATCCTGAAAGCGATGCCCGCTGGCGCGCGTTCGAGAACCTTGTTCGCAGCGATGCTTCGCTGGAAGAAAAGCTTAAGCAGTACGGTTTTGTGCTGTCCGGCGGCACGCTGGGGCGGCTGCAATGAGTGAGCGGCTGATCCGGGAATTGACGGATTGGGCGGCGGGTTTCCGGGCGCGGATTGCGGAGCTTGGGTTTTCAAATTTCGAAGTTGATCGCCGCGCCGGCTTGCCGGACGGTTATTGCAACAAGATCCTCAACGCGAAGAAGAAGCCCGGCGCGGTGAAGATCGAGCAACTTTGCCGTGCGCTCAAGCTGGAGGTGGCACTGCGACCGGCCGCGGAGGAAATCGAAAAATCGCGCACTTAAAGACTTTGTGCGCAATGCGGATGCAGTGCATCTTGCACGTCATGTTGAAACGGCGCGAAGATCAATTATGCCTCAGAATTGCCGGCGAATTGCGCACCGCGCTCGAGCGCGAGGCCGCCGAACATGGTTGGAGCCTGTCGAAACTCGTTAGGAAAATTCTGGTGGAGCACGCCGCGCGTCGCGCCATCGTGCAGCAGCAAGCGGCAGCATAGGAACACACACCATGATCACGATGAACAGCGACTTGCCACCTCCGTCGACCCCGCGAGACGTGCAGACGATTTTCGCGCTCCTGGAAATGGTCACCGACCCGGTCGCGACGAAAAACCGGCTCGCCGAATGGCGACGGTTTCGGCGGAAATCCAGCAATCGCTCGCCACCGCCCGAACCGAGGCGGCCGCACTTGATGTCCAACGGGAGGATTTGAAGCGCACGCTGGTGGCCGACCGTGCCGCGTGGGACGCCACTGTTGAGCAACGCCGCGCCGATCTTGAGCGAGAATGCGCCGAGCGACTTCGTGATGTCGAAGCCCGCGAACAAAGCGTCACCAAGGTGGAAGCCCAGGCAAGCGCAGACGCCGCGGCGGCGGCCACGCTGAGGGACGATCTCGACCAGCGCGTGCGGCGAGTCCAGTCGATCGCGGGACGTAACATGGAAATACCCTTCAAGCGCCAGGGCCCGGTCGGCGCCCCGCCAAGAGCGGCGCTCCGCAGGCATCCGATATTGCCGAGCAAATCGCCACGGCAGAAGCCACATTGGCGGCGATCGAGGCGGCCGCGGTGAAGCCGCATTGTCGGCAATCAGTACCGGCGGCGACCGCACTGCGCTCCGACGACTTCAAGCCCAGGCCGAGAAGATCAACGCAAAAATCCGCGATCTGCGCGCGGCCCTTATCGTCGCCAGCGAGCGGGAGGCCCGGCAGCAAGCCGAGGCCCGCTATCGGCAACAGCTTTCCGACCTTGACGCCTTCGAAACTGCGCTGGCCGACACGCGACGCGGCTGTGGAAAAGTTCTGCGAGGCCGCGAAGGTCGCCGCGGAATTGTACCGCGCAATCTTCGAACTCAGCGACGCGGTCGCGGTGCTATTGCCGGAAGGCACGCAATTGCCGAGCGGATTTTCGGCCTACAATGGCGAAGTGCAGGTCGACGGCCAGTCACAGGCCGCGCCGCTCGATCACCTTGCCTCGTCTGAATTCTACCGCCATTCGGGTATCACGCGGCCCGGCGAGGCCGGTGCGTTGCCCGGATCGAAACCGTTTTCCCTGTCGACGATGTTTCGCGCCGATGCGATCGAGCCATGGCAGGATTTAAGCAAGCGGGTT
>CAWGSB010000016.1:0-424537 GCA_963825105.1 uncultured Alphaproteobacteria bacterium | reverse complement strand
TGGGGGCACCCAGATGGCAAAGCGTGGACAAACCGCGCGCCGGCCTCCAGCGGGGCGCAAGGGGCCGATGAGCAAGCTTTCGTCTCCGGGCATCAAAGCAGAGAAGAATTTCAGGCGAGAACTGACCAAAGCGCGGCGAGAGTTGGCCGAGGTGCGGCAGCAGCAGACCGCGACCGCCGACGTCTTGAAAGTCATCAGCCGCTCGACCTTCGACTTGCAGACGGTGCTCGACACGCTGACGGAGTCGGCGGCGCGGCTGTGCAACGCCGATATGGCGGCCATCACCCGGCAGGGTGAGGCCGGGCATTTTACCACGTCACGAATTACAATTTTCCGTCTGATTGGATCAGCGTACGCAAGTCCGTCCGGCTACAGACCGGGCGCGGCAGTCGTCGGGCCGTGCCCTGCTGGAGAAAAGAGCCGGTACAGATCGCCGACGTGCTGGCCGATCCGGAATACGCTTATCTGTGAGCCGCAGAAAAACGGCCGGCTACCGGACCTTTCTTGGCCGTTCCACTACTCCGGAGGGCGAGCCAATTGGCGTGATTTTAGCCTGTGCCGCAAGACTGTGGAGCCCTTTACGGAAAAGCAGATCGAACTTGTCTCGACCTTCGCCGACCAGGCCGTGATCGCCATCGAGAACGTGCGACTGTTCGACGAAGTTCAGGCGCGCACCGAAGATCTGCGCGAATCGCTGCAGCAGCAGACCGCGACCGCCGATGTGCTCAAGGTCATCAGCCGCTCGACTTTCGATCTGCAGACAGTGCTGCAGACGCTCGTCGAATCGGCAGCCCGGCTGTGCGACGCCGAAAAGGCCACCATCACGCGGCAAAAGGACGGGGTATTCTTTCGCGCTGAAAGTTACGGATTTTCCGACGAGTTCATGGACTACGTCAGAAACGTTCCGGTCGTGCCAGATCGCGGCTCGGCAACGGCGCGCGCGCTGCTTGAGGGCGTCGTGGTTCACATCCCCGACGTCCAAGCCGATCCCGACTACACCTTCAACGAGGCCCAAAGACTAGGCGATTTCCGTACCATCCTCGGCGTGCCGATGCTGCGCGAAGGCAAGCCGATCGGCGTCATCGTCCTGACGCGCTCCGAGGTGCGGCCGTTTACCGACAAGCAAATCGAACTGGTCACGACGTTTGCCGACCAGGCCGCCATTGCTATCGAAAACGTTCGCCTGTTCGAAAGCGTCGAGGCGCGCACCCGCGAGCTGGCGCAGTCGCTGGAAGATCTGCGCGCCGCGCAGGACCGCCTGGTACAGACCGAAAAGCTTGCCTCGCTCGGCCAGCTCACCGCTGGTATCGCGCATGAAATCAAGAACCCGCTCAATTTCATCAATAATTTCTCGGCCCTGTCGGTAGAGCTGGTTGACGAGCTCGACGAAGCGCTGAGGCCGGCGGCGCTCGACACAAGACGCGCGAGGAGACCGACGAGCTGACCCAGATGCTGAAAGGCAATCTCGAAAAAGTGGTGCAGCACGGCAAGCGCGCCGACTCCATCGTCAAGAACATGCTGCTGCATTCGCGCGAAGGCTCCGGCGAACGCCGGCCGGTCGATCTCAACTCCCTCGTCGCGGAAAGCCTCAATCTCGCCTATCACGGCGCGCGCGCCGAGAAACCGGAATTCAAGATCAGCGCTGGACCAGGACTTCGATCCCGCCGCCGGCGAGGTCGAGCTGTTTCCGCAGGAGATCACGCGGGTGCTGCTCAACCTGATTTCGAACGGATTTTACGCGGCCATGAAGCGAAAGGCGGAAATGAGGCGATGGCTATGAGCCTGCCGCTTGCCGCCGCGACCAAGAACCTCGGCGATCGCGTCGAGATCAGAATTCGCGACAACGGCAGCGGCATCCCGCCCGAGGTGAAGGACAAGATATTCAATCCGTTCTTTACGACCAAACCGCCCGGCGAAGGCACCGGTCTTGGTCTATCGCTGAGCTACGACATCGTCGTCAAGCAGCACGCGGGATCGATCGAAGTCGATACCCGGCCCGGCGAATTCACCGAATTCAGGGTCGTTCTACCGCGTGCGCGCGGCTCCCCGCAAAGCCGGAGCTGGACACGTGAGCTTCCTTATCCTCGTCGTCGACGACGAGCCCGATGTCGAGATGCTGTTTCGGCAGCAATTTAGGCGCGATATACGCGCCGGCCGCTTCACAATGGATTTTGCTCAATCGGCGACCGCGCCCTTCAACGGATCAGCGAAGCCGGGGAGCATCATTGATCCTGATCCTGTCCGACATCAACATGCCCGGAATGAGCGGGCTTGAGCTGTTACCCAAGGCGAGAGCCGCACGTCCCGATGTTCCGGTCATCATGATCACCGCCTACGGCGACGACGAAACCAGGCGAAAAGCCCTGGAAGGCGGCGCCGAGGCGCTGCTGACCAAGCCGATCGATTTTGTTGCGCTTCGCAGCGAGATCGACAGCCGTGTCGGAAGGGCCGGGTGACCTGTTCTTTGAGCAGCGACGTCCGTTCCGGGTCATTCGCGTCGATTTTGGCATGTAAGCGTCATGTCTGGTTAGGGGTAATCTCGGAAATGCCGGTTGTGCGGTTTTGCCGGTTGAAAGGCATCGGTTTGGACATGATTTAATTGCTCGAACCGGAGCCTCGAAATCCTGCGGTATGAACTCACGGAATTTGAATGGGCTGACAACCGGCTCTGCCCCGAGCTGCTGGCGGGAGCGCAGCCGCAAATCAGTGTTGCCGGCAGATCGGGGATATGACGCTGACTGGATCAGGGCGCTCGTCAAACAACAAGGCGCGTGCTGCGCTCCACTCATCCTGCGGGCTGAGGGCTAGGCCGGCTTTCGTGGCGATCGGCTCGATTTTCGCGAGTTCCTTGCCGATCTGCCGTTTCGCGGTTTGGATGTCGTAATCGCTCTGAAGGTTCAACCAGAGTTCGGGTGAAGTGCCGAAGGCCTTCGATAAGCGCAGTGCAGTATCAGCGGTCACTCCGGTTTCCTCATTCGACAATCGCTCAAGGCGCGTCCGCGGAACGCCACAGGCTTTTGCCAACGCGCCGGGGACAACCGAGCGGCAGCAAAAACTCTTCCCGAAGAACTTCGCCGGGGTGCATCGGAGCAAGTTTCCTGGCCACCATGGCCCTCCTTAACCTGAGGGCCATATCCGGCCCATCTCTTGGCTGTCAGTGATAGTCAGTTAACTCAACGTCTTTTGGCCCTTCTGGCGTCCAACAAAGCAAATGCGGAACTGGTCGTTGACGCGAATTCGAGTATTGGCCAGCTCTATTACCTTTGAGAGCTTCAAGCCGATTGCCGGGCGACACCCGCAAATCCGTCAGTATATGGGCAGCGTGCAGGAAACGCAGCTTGCGGCGGGCGACCTTGATCAGGTCGGCTGGAAAGCCCTTGCGGACGATGGCGCATAGTCGCGGTCGTCGAAGAAGGTACGCGCGCGGCCATTGCCGCGCTGCGTCACGTGGTGCGGATGACCGGGGATGACGACACGGGCGACGGGCCATGCCAAACCATGGCCGGCGAACGCGCGACGCGTCAATTGAGTGCACTGTCACCGTAATTCCAAGCGGATGCTCCATAATTTCTTTCGAGCCTAAAGAGTGTGGAGGAATCGTTTCGGTTGCTTGCACATACAGAGCCATCGTATCCCGAGCCAATCCAGCGGCCTCTACAATATGATTCACGTTGCCTTCAGAAAGAAAGCTCATCAAGGGTGCATTGCGCCGCGGGATCCATTTTCTAGACATTCTTGATAGCGAGAAACTCTAAAATTCGTATCGGTGCCAAATTTCCGAAACCCAGGCATCATCCTTTCACACAGGAGAAGCATGAATGCCAATTGTTTTGGCTCCGATAAAGCTTCTAGGTTGCGTCTCGTGGCTGATTCATTAAACGTTATCATCGGAACCTCATCCTATCTCAAGGGACTAAGAGGCGAAACGCCTTGGTTCTGAAGAAATTGAGCGCAAGTTGGACATATCGGCCGGCTGGTAGCGTTACCGATCGGAGTCAGGCCCAGTCTTTCGCCGCGCTGCCGTCGCTGACGCTGATGAGCCGGTTGTTGAGGTCGCAGCCGTAGTTCACGGCGGTCGCAATTGACCTTGTTTAGTCTGGCTGGTCGTTTGGTGATAGCAGTCTATCGATGGAGGTATCACCCAAATTCGCTCTAGCCTCAATGCAGTCCGCATTTACAACGGGATTTTCTTCAATGGCACGGCCATACCAATATTTGGCCGCATGAGGATCGTTTAGAGACTGATAACATTGAGCGATCTTTTTGGCGAGATAGCCGCCGTCCAATGACGGATCGCCATCGGCCATGAAAAGATAGATATTCAGCGCGTCATGATATCGTTCGTCCGCTATCAGACGAAGAGCCGACATCTCCAGTAGATTAAAGTCATACTTCATCGGAGCACTTTGAATGTCAGATTAAGGCAAAAGAGGGATGTGAATGTTTGGATTTGTACTTCCCGGTACGTTCTGAAGATTGATATGCGGGCCTTGTGCCTCGAGAAATTGACCCGGCTGGATGTCAAATCTCACGACTGTGCCATTAGGAAAGATAAATTGAGTGGCACCTTTTGGTGTAGGGACAGATTGAGGGATCCCTCCACCTAGCTGCTCAAGTTCGGATGCGATGTTTGCCGTACTATTCGTAACAGGTTCTGCGACAGTGCTGGGTGTCGACAGAACTGAAATCCCTTTAACAAAAGCAATCGTCGATGACGCCGCTTGCGGGAGCTGAGAGGCTAGAAGGGAGCGATCCCAGGGGCCACGCTCGCTATGGCCCCCGGAATTTGATTTGGATTATTGATCAGGTCGCCGATGTCACTAACAGGCTTCGCGAAGACATTGTTGTAAATGCTATTCGCCGCACTGCTTATCGGACTATCAGCGGTAAATCCGAACGGGTCGATTAGGTTCAGCGGATCATTGCCGACGTAGGCATACAGATTGCTCCCGCCTCGCCATACCCGATCGGATCCGTCTGCAAGAATCTGTCCCCACGCCGGCGAGTAGTGCCGCGCGCGGTAGTAATAGAGCCCGTTGGTCTCGGGATCGATGCGCTGCGCCGTATAGCCGAACGGGGCCGCGACGCCGGCGCTCTTGCCGTAGGGCAGATAGCCGATCTTGCCGAAGGTGCCCGAGCCCGAATCGAGCGAGGCGATCACCGAGCCCTGGATATCCGGAATCAACGCCGCCCGCGTGCCCGCCACCACGTTGGTCTGGTTCAGCTCGTAGGGCGGATTGGAGCCGAAGGCGTAATCCGCCATCTAAGTGGAAGTAACGGCGGATCACTGATCCGCCCTACGGGCTTGCGACGAAGCAACCCATCGTCGCCACGAAAAAGAAAGCTGGATTGCTTCGTCGCAAGGGCTCCTCGCAATGACGTCACCATTGCAGACACACAACCAGCCGCACGATTGCCCGACGGGCAAATCAGTCCGCCCTCCGATCGCCCGCTGTCCAGCCTCTTTTGAAAAAATATTTCTGTTTTTCCGAAACGCAAATCACACCTATATCGCATGCCGTCCTGTCCCACAGAGGGGCGGCTCGAGATCGTCACGGACGCGGGGCAGGATGCGGTGGACGCAAGTGGCGCCAAAGACGAGGGCGCTTGATAGCGGACGGAGAAGTCGTGTGGTCCTGACGCCCCGACGCTGGCGTCAAGTTCCTGGGAAGCAAGCTTCTCAGGGGCGACGGTGGCAAGAAAGCCCGGTCGCCGGGGAGAGCGCGAAGGAAACCGTTAAAACCATTGCGCGGGGAATGCCGGGTGATTCCGGTGTGACCTGACTAACGCGTGTGCGTTCTACCACTATCATTGCACACGCGGCTATCGGGCGCATCGGGCGCCCGGCATTCCCTGCGCCCTCTGTTTGGAGAGGGCGGGACTTTCCAGGCAAAACTCGCGCGAAATGCGCGGCGAGATCGCGAACGTGTGTGCGCTGTCGACTCTATATCGACGTCATTGCGACGGAGCGACAGCGATCCAAGCAATCCAGAAGCTGGATCGCATTCACAGGAGCCGTAGCGGTGCGCGAATTCGCGTCGAACAGGGCTCGCAACGAAGGCCGCGACGCCATGAGATTGCTTCGCCGAGCCTGTGATCCGGCGCGCTTCGCAACGACCGATGGCGTCGCGGATGGCGCTCACCGACTCCGGCGCGAACGGATGCCGCGGAGACAACCCTCAGCGCAGCGGCTTTTTCAGCAGCGAAAAGCGGTCGGGATCGAGCCCCATCGACGGCTGCAGCATCGGCGCCTCCACCGACATCGTGCGCGCGGCGGGGCGTTCGTTGATGGAGGGATCGTTGGGAACGTCGCGTTGCGAGGTCGCTCCGCGCCAGCGCTCCAGCACCGCGCCGACGAAATGCATGTCGTGGCCGGCGGTGGCCGACGGCACCGTCGAAATCGTGGCTTCGCTGCGCGGCAATTGATGAGGCGGCACTTCCTTGAAGCGCAGGCGCGTCGGAAGCGCCACGCCTTCGCCGAAGGCGAGCACTTCGCGGGTGCCGAGCGAGGGCACGAACGACAGCAGGTTCGCAGCCGCGTCCGAGACCGCCGAGCGCAGCAGCGCCTGGTCGCGATCGTTGGCGAGGCGCATCGTAAACAGCGTGTTGCACTGGGAAATGATG
This sequence comes from uncultured Alphaproteobacteria bacterium, assembly GCA_963825105.1. Classification (GTDB taxonomy): domain Bacteria; phylum Pseudomonadota; class Alphaproteobacteria; order Rhizobiales; family Xanthobacteraceae; genus Bradyrhizobium. Next base: position 417,913 of record CAWGSB010000016.1, on the reverse strand, counting down.
GTGGCGTCGAGTTCGGCGGGGCGCTGCGTGACCAGCCCGAGATAGACGCCGTATTTGCGGCCTTCCTTGGCGATGCGCGAGACCGCCTTGCGCGTCGGCCCGAAACCGATGCTGCGGTCGGCGGAGGCGTAGCGATGGGCCTCTTCGCAGACGAACAACAGCGGCGAGACGCCGTCGCTCCACAGCCCGAAATCGAACGCCATGCGGCACAGCACCGACACCACGGAATCGATGACTTCGGCCGGGAAGCCGGCGAGCTGCATGACGGTCATCGGCCGGCCGTTGGCCGGCAGCCGGAACAGATGGCTGATGACTTCCGCCATGGTGTCGCCGCCGACATTGGCGTTGTCGAACATGAAGGCGTAACGCGGATCGTTGCGCACGGTCTCGATGCGCGAAATCAGCTTGTGATAGATGATGCGCGAGGAGCGGTTCTCGAGCTTGCCCATGCGCTCGTCGATCAGCGAAATCAGGTCGACCAGGCGATAGGGAACCGGCGTATCGACGGTATAGCCGATCGCCTTGGAATCGATGCGCTTCAGCCCGACCCGATCGGCGTTCTGGTACTGCGTATAGATTCCCTTCGCGATCGGAATCACTTCGGCGAGAATGTCGAGTTCCTCCGGCACGCCGGGCCGGCCGCCGAACAGCACGTCGACGATCTCCTCGAAATTGAACAGCCAGAACGGCAGCTTCAGATTGCGCGGGTTGAGGACCAGCGAGCGATCGCCGAAGCAGCGGCCGTACTCGTTGTGAACGTCGAGCAGGAAGATCCGCAAATTCGGCCGCGACTTGAGAATCTCGTTCAGGAGCAGCGACACGCCGCTCGATTTGCCGACGCCGGTGGAGCCGAGCACCGCGAAGTGCTTGGAGAGCATTTCCTCGATATCGACATAGGCGATGACCGACGGATCCTGCTGCAGGGTACCGATATTGATCTGATCCGATCCGCTTGGCGCATAGACCGTGCGAAGCTCCTGATTGGTGATCAGGTCGACGGCATCGCCGATGGTCGGATAGTTGGTGACGCCGCGCTGGAATTTGGGGCGCTCCGGCCCGCCCAGGATTTCGCCGAGCAGGTCGACCGAGGCGCTGGCGATGTAACTGTCGGAAGTCGGCAGATCCTCGCACGATACTTCCGTGATCATGGCGACGATGGTGGAATTGGCGCAGCGGATGCTGACGAAGCGGCCGACGGTGGCCCGCACCTCGGAGAGGCCCATCTTGCTCACCGCCAGGAGCCCGACCCGGGCGAGGGAGCCGCGCACCGAAATCACACGTCCGAAGGATGTCACAGTGGTTGAACCTGGCATGTCATGAATTGGGTCAGGAAAACACTATGCGGGCGGGGGTTGGAGAAACGGTTAAGCCGGGGCAATTCCCGGTGCGTTAAATCTGCGGCATCTTGTTCAGTATCCAGGTGGCGGATGATCCCCGCTGCCCGGCATGGCCGGTTTTGCCGCAAAAACGGGGTTTTCCGGCATCGTCGCGTTAACGGCCGTAGCGGCGTCCTGCTTAACGCTTGGTTTACCAAGCCCGGAAAGGAAGGCGGTTCGTGGGCGCGGTCATGGAATACGCAAGGGGGCTTGCCTTGGTTGCTGCGAAGCCGGCGGCGTTTTGCGAACTCGCCACCCTCTTCGAGCGCGATCGAAACGGCGAAGGGGCGGCGATCAGACGGACCGCAGGTCAGCACACCATTGTATTCCGGACGATCTCCGGAGATCAGTTCATCGCGCAGACCTGTGGATGCCGTCGAATTGTTTTGTCGGGTACTGTACAATTCAGCGCCAATGGCCGACTGCGTTCTTTTCCGGTATCCGACGTCATGGCATTTTCGAAACCCGGATCGGATCTTGCTTTGCATTTGCAGGTGCAAAATTTGCGCGCGTGGTCCGATGGTCAGATCGCGACGCTGTATCCCGGCTGCTTCGCCCTGGTGATGGCCACCGGGATTATCTCGAATGCCTTGTTCCTCGAAGGCCACCGGGAATGGTCCGGTGCGCTGTTTGCGGTCAACCTTGTTGCGTATCCCTGGTTGGTATTCATCACGATTTTGCGGCTCTTCAGGTTCAGGCAGGCCATGCGGTCGGACCTGTTCAATCCCCGCCTTGTCTTTTCCTTCTTCACCATCGTCGCGGGCACGGACGTTTTCGGCATCGGGCTCCATCTGCGCGGTTTCACGACGGCCGCATTGTTCCTGTGGCTGTTCGCTCTGCTCGTCTGGTTCGTTCTGATCTATTTCAGCTTCGCGGTTCTGACCTTTCTCAACACCGCCCATGGGGCCAACGTCGTTCATGGCGGGTGGCTGATCGCCATTGTCGGCACCGAATCGCTGGTGATCCTGGGCACGCTGATCGCCCCGGCAGTGGGCGATCTCGGCCGCACCGTGTTTGTGCTCATTCACATGTTGTGGGGCGTGGGGCTCGGACTTTATGGCATTTTCATTGTGCTATTCGCACATCGCATTTTCTTTTTCGACGTCGGGCCCGATGATATCACGCCTCTATTGTGGGTGGTCATGGGCGCCGCCGCGATCAGCACCAACGCCGGCTCGACGCTGATCCTGACCGAAAGCGGCATGCCGTTCCTGCAGTCCATGCGGCCATTCATCGACGGCGTAACGCTGATCATGTGGGCGTGGGCGACCTGGTGGATTCCGCTGTTGTTGCTCTTCGGAATCTGGAAGCACGGCGTGTGTCATGTGCCCCTGACATACACCCCGATGTTCTGGAGCCTGGTGTTCCCGCTCGGCATGTACGCCCTGGCCAGCCTGCGTCTTTCGCTTGCGGCCGACTTTCCGCCGTTGCGTGCGATATCCTATTCCATGGTGTGGGTTGCGCTTGCGGCCTGGGTCGCGACATCGGCGGGTCTCGCTACTCGCGTCGTGGCGGAGCTTTCGCGAGTTCGAGCGGTCAAGCTCGCGGTAACCGGGCGGAAACGACAGCGGCCGGTTTCTGCGGCGACCTTCGTCAATCAGTCGCCTTGACCGGGATTGGGCGAGAAGTACTGCCGCAGCTTGTTGGCGACGCCGTCGAACGCCTTTGCGTCGGCGGGTGGCTCGCGTTTGACCGTGACGTTGGGCCAGACCGACGCATATTCCGCATTCAGCTTGAGCCAGCTTTCCAGGCCGGACTCGGTGTCCGCGGAGATCGCGTCGGCAGGGCACTCCGGTTCGCAGACGCCACAGTCGATGCACTCGTCCGGATGGATCACGAGCATGTTTTCGCCCTCGTAGAAGCAGTCGACCGGGCAGACCTCGACGCAATCCATATATTTGCATTTGATGCAATTGTCGGTGACGACGAAGGTCATGGCGTCGGCTCCGGCGGCCACGGCCGGTCCGGGCGGTAAAACAAGGCGAGCTTCAGGCTCTCGGCGATGCGTTCGGCCTTGATACGGAAGGCTTCGCTGGTCGTGTCGTCGAACAGTTCGCTGCAGGTGGCGTCGAATAGCGCCAGCCAGCGCTCGAACAGTTCCGGCTTCATGTCCGGGAGAACGAGATGCTTGATGACCGGATTGCCCTTGTAGCGCCCGGTGGTGAGCATCACCGATGACCAGAACGCATACATCTTGGTCAAATGCGGTTGCCAGTCGCCGGGAATGGCGCGCGCGAAAATCGGCGCAAGCTCGGGGTCGGCGCGAACCCTGACGTAGAACGCATCGACGAGCTGGCGAATGCCGTCCTCGGAAACGTGATCGAGCCTGGTCGCAGCCACGATCATACCGCAAGCGCCACCGCGATCACGCCGAACACGGTCCAGATCAGCGAGTTGACCAGCATACGGACCAGATTTTGGTGCTCGGCGAGTCCCAGTCCGAGGGCGTCGCACGCGATATTTCCCGGCAGCAGGAACGGCCATGCCAGGACGTGACCGATTGAAATGGCTTTGCCCATCGTGCTCTCCCTTGAAAGACGCGCACTACATATAGGCCTTCTTGTATAAAAGCAATATTTCAAATATATCTTTCTGCATATGATCCAGGAGGAGCAGCCATGCGTCTGACCGTCTATACGGACTATGCCCTGCGAGTGCTGATGTATCTTGCGGTCAGGGAAGGCGGGCTGGCGACAATCGACGAGATTGCGAAGAGCTACAGCATTTCCAGGAATCATCTGATGAAGGTGGTGCATCAACTGGGCGTGGCCGGTTACATCGAAACCGTCCGCGGCAGGGGAGGCGGGCTGCGCCTTGCCAAGCCGGTCGAAGCCATCGGGCTCGGCGAAGTGGTGCGCCACACCGAGCCGGATATGGCGATTGCGTCGTGCTTCAAGCCTGTCGATGCTCCTTGCGCCATCCGTCAATGTTGTGTGTTGAGGCGGGCACTGGAGAAGGCGCGCGACGCCTTCATTGATGTCCTGGAGGGCTATACCCTGGGAGACCTCGTCCGGCCGCGCGGGCGGCTGCTTGGGATGCTGGGCATCGCGGAGATGGAAGCTCGACGGTAACGAGAGGCCACCGATCGCAGCCGCGCACTCCCGCGCCCTCAGCCGGTCGCAGACTGTTCTGCGGCAACCACGGCGCGGAGCCCCTCAAGGGCCGGGCGCAATACTGTTTCGTCCGCGTTCGTACCGTAGACGGCATAGCCGGGATAGGAGAACTCCGGCGCGTCGTGCACCCGGTGGAGCTTTCCGTCCTCAAGATATGATTGTACCGCGCGCATGCGGAAGTAGCCCGTGCCGCCGGCCTTGAGGATGTAGTCGCGGGCGAGCGGGCCGAGCCCGACGAAGAGGCCGGGATTCGTCGCCTCGGGGAAGCTGATGCTGTGATTGAGCGCGAAATCCGCACCCCAATCAACATAGACGTAATTGGCCCGGACGGCGGTCGCCGCGTCCAGGCGCATATGGCGCGCATTCGGATCGGTCGTCACCAGCACGAGCTTTTCCTCGAACAGCAACTCGATTTTCAGCCCCGGGCGGTGCTGTGGCGCATACATGACGGCGATATCGAGCACTCCTTCCGCCACCTGCGTCATGAGGCTCTCGGGCACGCCGACCTGCGCGCGCAGCGCGAGGTCCGGGGCCGACCGTCGCATCCACAGCATCCACTTGAGTAGCCAGGGATCCCACAGGCTGAGTTCGCCGCCGAATGCCAGCATCGCGCGGTGACCGCGCGGGACGGCAACTTTTTGTCGCGCACGCTCCCACAATTGCACAAAGCTTGGCGCATAGCGGAGGAATTGCTCACCCTCCGGGGTCAGCGTCGCGCCGGCCTTGTTGCGCACGAACAATGGTCGGCCCAGTTGCTGCTCGAGCAAGTGGATCCTGGCGCTTACCGTGGTCTGGCCGACATTCAGCCGCTCGGCCGCGCGGATGAAATTACCGCTGCTGACGATTTCAAGGAATGTCCTGACGACCTCGGTGTCCATGAGCAACATTAGCAAAATTATTGGTACAAACACGCGGAATTTTTCGTTTGTCAGAATTCAAACCGCTGATCAATGTGATGCGATCCGAATTGATGCATCGATAGATGCTGAAGCCGCTTTGCGCGGCCAATGGCCGCGCAGGGAGATCTGCGAGGAAAAATGGCCATTGAAAGCAATCCGGGATCAGAGCTGTTGAGACGCCACGGCGCGCTGTCCCGTCTACGGAGTTTTCTCACTGATACGGGCGAGGCGCCCAAAGACTTTCTGCAAATACGGTGGGAGCGCCGCTGGACCGCCGCATCAGGGGCGTGGTTCGCGGCCCTCTTGGCGCTTTTGCTCGGCGGAATAGACTGGCGCGCCGCGGTGATGGTGGCCGCGACCGCGTTCATGCTCGCCCGGAGCGGCGACATGCTCGACGACTACGACGAATAGGCAACCGCCCCCGGTTCGGTGGATGACGCCAGCGGTGGTTTCCAATGCGATCGCTTCCGTTTCACGACGTCGGATCGTCGATAAATCGCTGCGGACGCGCGAAGGCCTCGAGCTGTTCCTTGCTGTCGATGACGATCTCGCGGCCGCGGATGCGCACGCCGTGTTCGGTCAACAGCGCCAGGCTGCGGGACAGATTCTCCCGCGTGGTGCCGATATGCGAGGCCAGCGTGCCGCGGTCGAACGGGACCACGATATTTCCCTGGATGTTTCCCTGGGCGGCGTCCTTGTGCGCCTCGGTCAGGATCCAGTTGGCAAGGCGCTCGACGCTCGATCGGGCCATGTAGCCCTTCAGCTTCTTGATCGACGATCGATAGGCGAACGCAAGCTCCCGCGCCACGATGCGCGCGAACGCGACGTCCTGATCGAATACGGCGCGGACGCGTTGCGCCGGAATCAGCAGAATGCGCGAGTCGGCCAATGTGCGGGCGGAGTTCAGATAGGGCTGGTCGCTGACCACGGCGGCGAGGATGAAGGTCGAAACCGGATTGATCAGGGAAATTCCCCATTCTCCGCCGCTCTGTTCGGTAAAGATCTCGACCAGGCCGTCGACCAGGACATGCAGGAAGTCGGCGTGATCGCCCTCATGGATGAGGATGACGCCGGTCGGGAATTGCTGCAGCAGCGCCGCGTCGAGCAAGCTCGCGAGGCTTTCCTCCTTCATTTCGGAAAACAGCGGCAGAGCCTTCAACTGGGCCAGTTCGTGAGGGCGCAACAAGCTTGCTCCTGATTTCTATCGTTGCGCGCGGTTTATTTGATATTTATCAAATACAATTGTGATAAATAACAATCAGTCGATACGTAATCGGTCAAATTGCACCGCAACAATTCATATAATACGGCATTGGCGGTGTTCCGTTTGATCCAGCACAAATCCGATCCTTTCGAATTTGGTCATTTCTCTCCCCCGAAGCGCTCTCTTTAGGGGATTCTCATGGTCACGGCAGACTCAAGCACCGTACATCAAGGCCGGGCACTCTGGCTTTCGACCATTTCCTTCACGATCTGCTTTGCGGTCTGGACGATCTTCTCGATCATCGGCATCCGGATCAAGCAGGAACTCGGGCTGAACGATACCCAGTTCGGCCTCCTGATCGGCACCCCGATCCTCAGCGGATCGCTGATCCGCCTGGTGCTCGGCATCTGGACCGACCAGTATGGCGGACGACGGGTCTACACCGTCGTCATGCTCGCCGCGGCGGTCGCCACCTACCTCCTGACCTGGGCGCACACCTATCCGGAATTCCTGGTTGCGGCGCTCTTCGTCGGCATCGCGGGCGGTTCGTTCGCGGTCGGCATCGCCTACGTCTCGCGCTTCTATCCGACGGGCAAGCAGGGCACCGCGCTCGGCATCTTCGGCGCCGGCAATGTCGGCGCCGCCGTGACCAAATTCGTCGCGCCGTTCGTGCTGGTCGCCTATGGCTGGCAGACGGTCGCCCAGGTCTGGGCGCTGGTCATCGGCCTGATGGGAATAATCTTCTGGCTCTTCTCGGACGAAGATCCGGTCGTCCGCGCGCGGCGTGAGAAAAACGAGAAGCCGAAAAGCGCGTGGCTGGAACTCGAACCGCTGAAGAACGTCCAGGTCTGGCGCTTCGCGCTGTACTATTTCTTCGTGTTCGGCGCCTTCGTCGCGCTGTCGCTGTGGCTGCCGCAATATCTCATCAAGGTCTACGGCGTCGACATCGAGACCGCCGGCATGATGGCGGCGATGTTCTCGTTCCCCGCCAGCGTGTTCCGGGCCTATGGCGGCCATCTCTCGGACCGCTACGGCGCCCGCCGCGTGATGTACTGGACGTTCCTGGTCGCGGTCGTCTGCACCTTCGTTCTGTCCTATCCGCCGACCGACTATCTGGTGAAGACGGTCAGCGGCACCGTCGGCTTCCATCTGGAAATGGGCCTGGTGCCGTTCACGGTGACCGTGTTCGTGCTCGGCTTCTTCATGGCGCTCGGCAAGGCCGCCGTCTACAAGCACATCCCGGTCTACTACCCGAACAACGTCGGCGCCGTCGGCGGACTGGTCGGCATGATCGGCGGCCTCGGCGGTTTCGTGCTCCCGATCGCGTTCGGCGCGCTGGTCGATCTGACCGGCCTCTGGACCAGCTGCTTCATGCTGCTGTTCCTGCTGGTGTCGGCGCGCTGATCTGGATGCACGTCGCGATCCGGCAGATGGAGCGCGGGGTCGTCGGCGAAGCGCTGAAGAAACTGCCTGAACTCCCCGAAATGGAGGAGGTTCACAAGCCCGAGCATGTCGGCGCTCTGTCCGGCGCCGTCCTGACCGACTGGCGTCCCGAGGACAAGACCTTCTGGGAAACACCGGGACGCGCTATCGCGCGGCGCAATCTCTGGATATCGATCCCGGCGCTGCTGCTGTCGTTCGCGATCTGGCAGGTCTGGTCGGTGGTGGTCGCAAAACTGCCGTCGGTCGGCTTCAAGTTCACCACGGCCGAGCTGTTCTGGCTGGCGGCGTTGCCCGGCATCTCCGGCGCGGTGTTGCGCATCTTCTATTCCTTCATGGTGCCGATCTTCGGCGGACGGCTGTGGACCACGCTGGCGACCTGGTCGCTGATGATCCCCGCCGTCGGCATCGGTTATGCCGTGCAGACGCCGTCGACGCCGTATCCGGTGTTCCTGGCGCTGGCGCTGCTGTGCGGCTTCGGCGGCGGCAACTTTGCCTCCTCGATGGCCAACATCTCCTTCTTCTTCCCGCGCGCGGAGAAGGGCAACGCGCTCGCGCTCAACGCCGGCCTCGGCAATCTCGGGGTCAGCGTCGTGCAGTTCGTCGTCCCGATCGTGATCACGGCCGGCGTGTTCGGCTGGTTCGGCGGCGATCCGGCGATGGTTGCGAGCGGAACGCAGCAGGCGCCGCTCTGGCTGCAGAACGCCGGCTTCATCTGGGTGCCGTTCATCGCAGCCAGCGCGTTCGCGGCATGGTTCGGCATGAACGACATCGCATCCGCCAAGGCATCGTTCTCGGATCAGGCGGTGATTTTCCAGCGCAAGCACAACTGGATCATGTGCTGGCTCTACACCGGCACCTTCGGCTCGTTCATCGGCTACTCCGCGGGCTTCCCGCTGCTGGCGAAGACCCAGTTTCCGACCGTGGATGCGCTGCAATTCGTCTTCATCGGACCGCTGGTCGGCGCGCTGTCGCGTTCGGCGACCGGCTGGGTTGCCGACAAATGGGGCGGCGGTCGCGTCACCCTGTGGGTGTTCGGCCTGATGATGGTCGGCGTGCTCGGGATTCTCTATTTCCTCGGCATCAAGGATCAGCCGGGCGCGTTCTGGGGCTTCTTCGCGATGTTCCTGGTCCTGTTCTTCGCGACCGGCGTCGGCAACGCGTCGACCTTCCAGATGATCCCGAACATCATGCGCAAGGAAATGGACCGGCTGATGCCGTCGGCCGACGCCGCCACCCGCCAGCGGCAGGCCGAAAAGGAATCGGCCGCGATCACCGGCTTCACCTCGGCGATCGCCGCCTTCGGTGCGTTCTTCATTCCGAAATCCTACGGAACGTCGATCGATCTCACCGGCGGCGTGCAGGCCGCGCTGTGGGGCTTCTTCATCTTCTACGTGATCTGCATCGTGATCACCTGGGCCGTCTACACCCGCAAGGGTGGCCTGCTTCACGACATCGAACGCGGCGGCCGGATTTCGCCCGCAGCCCAGCCCGCCGAATAAGGAGACCAAGGATGAGCCATTTCCTGGACAGGCTGTCGTTCTTCACCCGCGCCAAGGCGGAATTCGCCGACGGCCATGGCGTGATGACGACCGAGGACCGTTCCTGGGAGGACGGCTACCGCAAGCGCTGGCAGCACGACAAGATCGTGCGGTCGACGCATGGCGTGAACTGCACGGGCTCCTGCTCGTGGAAGGTCTACGTCAAGGGCGGCATCGTCACCTGGGAAACCCAGCAGACCGACTATCCGCGCACGCGCCCGGACCTGCCCAATCACGAACCGCGCGGCTGCGCGCGCGGCGCCAGCTATAGCTGGTACCTCTATTCCGGCAACCGCGTGAAATACCCGCTGGTGCGCTCGCGCCTGCTGAAGCTGTGGCGCGAGGCGCGGGTGCTGATGACGCCGGTGGCGGCGTGGAAGTCGATCGTCGAGGATCCGAAGAAGCGCGCGGCTTACGTGCAGAAGCGCGGCCTCGGCGGCTTCGTTCGCGCCAGCTGGGCCGAGGTCAACGAGATCGTCGCCTCGGCGAACGCCTACACCGCCAAGACCTATGGCCCGGACCGCGTGTTCGGGTTCTCGCCGATCCCGGCGATGTCGATGGTGAGCTACGCGGCCGGCGCGCGCTATCTGTCGCTGCTCGGCGGCGTCTGCATGTCGTTCTACGACTGGTACTGCGACCTGCCGCCGGCCTCGCCGCAGACCTGGGGCGAGCAGACCGACGTGCCGGAAAGCGCCGACTGGTACAATTCCGGCTTCCTGATCCTGTGGGGATCGAACGTCCCGCAGACCCGAACGCCCGATGCGCATTTCTACACCGAGGTTCGCTACAAGGGCGCCAAGAGCGTCGTGATCTGCCCGGACTATTCGGAAGCCTCGAAATTCGCCGATCTCTGGGTGTCGCCGAAGCAGGGCACCGACGCCGCGCTGGCGATGGCGATGGGCCACGTCATCCTGAAGGAATTCCACGTCGATCGTCAGACCAAATATTTCAACGATTATGCGCGCCAGTATACGGATATGCCATTTCTGGTGCGTCTGGTGAAATCCGGGGGACGGCTCGTGCCTGAGCGGTTCGTGCGCGCCTCGGATTTCGCCACTTCGCTCGACGAGGCCAACAATCCCGAGTGGAAGACGGTGGCCTATGACGAGGCGACCGGCGAGATCGTCGTGCCGAACGGCTCGGTCGGCTTCCGCTGGGGCGAGAAGGGCAAATGGAATCTGGAGGAGCGGGATTCCAAGAGCCGCGACACAAAACTTCGGCTTTCGCTCGCCGATGTCAGGGACGAACTGGCCGACGTCGCTTTCCCGTATTTCGGCAATCGCGAGCACGATCATTTCCAGGGAACCGACCATCCGGACGTTCTCATGCGCAAGGTGCCGGCCAAGCGCATCGCGCTGAAGGACGGCGAGACGCTGGTGGCGTCCGTCTATGATCTGTTCGTCGCCAATTACGGCGTCGATCGCGGCTTCGGCGGCGAACATCTCGGCAAGAGCTATGACGATGTCGAGCCCTATACGCCGGCCTGGGCGGAAAAGATCAGCGGCGTGCCGCGCAACCAGATCATCACGGTGGCGCGCGAGTTCGCGCGCAATGCCGAGAAGACCGGCGGCCGTTCCATGGTCATCGTCGGCGCCGGGTTGAACCACTGGTACCACATGGACATGAACTACCGCGGCATCATCAACATGCTGGTGATGTGCGGTTGCGTCGGACAATCCGGCGGCGGCTGGTCGCATTATGTCGGCCAGGAAAAGCTGCGGCCGCAGTCCGGCTGGACGCCGCTGGCCTTCGGGCTCGACTGGGGACGTCCGCCCCGGCAGATGAATTCGACCTCGGCCTTCTATGCCCACACCGATCAGTGGCGCTACGAGACGCTCGACATCAAGGAGATCCTGTCGCCGACGGCGCCCGCCGGCCCGTGGGATGGCGCGCTGATCGACTACAACGCGCGCGCCGAGCGGATGGGCTGGCTGCCTTCCGCGCCGCAGCTGCAAACCAATCCGCTCGAGGTTTCCAAACTCGCCGCGGCTTCGGGCCTGGAGCCGAAGGACTATGTCGCCAAAGCCCTGAAGTCGGGCGACCTGAAGCTGTCGTGCGACGATCCGGACAATCCCAGGAACTGGCCGCGCAACCTGTTCGTCTGGCGCTCCAACCTGCTGGGCGCGTCCGGCAAGGGTCACGAATATTTCCTGAAACATCTGCTCGGCACCAAGCACGGCGTGATGGGCAAGGACCTCGGCGAGGACGGCAAGAAGAAGCCGGCCGAGGTGAAGTGGCACGACCAGGCGCCGGAAGGAAAGCTCGACCTCCTGGTCACGCTCGACTTCCGGATGTCCACGACCTGCATGTATTCCGACATCGTGCTGCCGACCGCGACCTGGTACGAGAAGAACGATCTCAACACCTCCGACATGCATCCGTTCATCCACCCGCTGTCGGCGGCGATCGATCCGGTCTGGGAATCGCGCAGCGACTGGGACATCTACAAGGGCATCGCGGAAGCCTTCTCGAAGGTTTCGCCGGAAGTGCTCGGCGTGGAGAAGGATGTCGTTCTCACGCCGATCATGCACGACAGCCCCGGCGAGATCGCCCAGCCCTTCGACGTCAAGGACTGGAAGAAGGGCGAGATCGATCCGATCCCCGGCAAGACCATGCCGGCGGTCACCGTGGTCGAGCGCGACTATCCGAACCTCTACAAGCGCTTCACCTCGCTTGGGCCGCTGATGAACAAGCTCGGCAATGGCGGCAAGGGCATGAGCTGGAACACCGACCATGAGGTCGATCTGCTCAAGAAGCTCAATGGCATCGTGATCGAGGAGGGCGCCAGCAAGGGGCTTGCCCGCATCGACAGCGCCATCGACGCCTGCGAGGTCATCCTGAGCCTCGCGCCGGAGACCAACGGCGAAGTCGCGGTCAAGGCCTGGGCGTCGCTCGAAGGCTTTACCGGACGAAACCACACCCATCTGGCGATCCCCAAGGAAGACGAGAAGATCCGGTTCCGCGATATCGTGGCGCAGCCGCGCAAGATCATCTCCTCGCCGATCTGGTCGGGACTGGAATCGGAAAAGGTCTGCTACAACGCCGGCTACACCAACGTCCACGAACTGATCCCGTGGCGCACGCTGACCGGCCGTCAGCAGCTCTATCAGGATCATCTGTGGATGCGTGCCTTCGGCGAGGGCTTCTGCGTCTATCGGCCGCCGATCGACACCAAGACGATCAAGCCGGTGATCGACCGCAAGCCGAACGGCAATGCCTCGGTGGTGCTGAACTTCATCACGCCGCACCAGAAATGGGGCATCCACTCCACCTACACCGACAATCTCCTGATGCTGACGCTGTCGCGCGGCGGGCCGATCGTCTGGATCAGCGAGATCGACGCCAAGGGCGCCGGGATCGTCGACAACGACTGGATCGAGGCCTTCAACACCAACGGCGCGCTGGTGGCGCGCGCGGTGGTCTCGCAGCGCGTCAAGCAGGGCATGTGCATGATGTATCATGCGCAGGAGAAGATCGTGAACGTGCCGGGCTCCGAGCAGACCGGCCAGCGCGGCGGCATTCACAATTCCGTCACCCGCGTCGTTCTCAAGCCGACCCACATGATCGGCGGCTACGCGCAGCAAGCCTACGGCTTCAACTATTACGGCACGGTTGGTTCCAACCGCGACGAATTCGTCATCATTCGCAAGATGTCGAAAATCGATTGGCTCGATACCCCCACAGCAGATCAACCCGGCACGCCCCGTCTGGAGGCCGCAGAATGAAAATCCGCGCTCAAATCGCCATGGTGCTGAACCTCGACAAGTGCATCGGGTGTCACACCTGCAGCGTCACCTGCAAGAACGTGTGGACCAGCCGCGAAGGCATGGAATACGCATGGTTCAACAACGTCGAGACCAAGCCCGGCATCGGCTACCCGAAGGACTGGGAAAACCAGGCGCGCTGGAAGGGCGGCTGGAAACGCAAGCGCAACGGTTCGATCCAGCCGCGCATCGGCGGCAAGTGGCGGGTGCTGGCGAACATCTTCGCCAATCCGGATCTGCCTGAGATCGACGACTATTACGAGCCGTTCACCTTCGACTACCAGCATCTGCAGCAGGCGCCGGAAATGCCGGCGATGCCGACGGCGCGTCCGCGTTCGCTGATTTCGGGCGAGCGGATCGAGAAGATCGAATGGGGCCCGAACTGGGAGGAAATCCTCGGCGGCGAGTTCGCCAAGCGCTCGCAGGACTACAATTTCGAGGGCGTGCAGAAGGACATCTACGGCCAGTTCGAAAACACCTTCATGATGTATCTGCCGCGGCTGTGCGAGCATTGCCTCAATCCGGCCTGCGTCGCGGCGTGCCCGTCGGGCGCGATCTACAAGCGCGAGGAGGACGGCATCGTCCTGATCGACCAGGACAAGTGCCGCGGCTGGCGGATGTGCGTCTCCGGCTGCCCCTACAAGAAGATCTATTACAACTGGTCGTCGGGCAAATCGGAAAAGTGCATCTTCTGCTATCCGCGCATCGAGGCCGGCCAGCCGACCGTGTGCTCGGAGACCTGTGTCGGCCGCATCCGCTATCTCGGCGTCGTGCTCTATGACGCCGACCGGATCGCGGAAGCCGCAAGCAAGCCGGACGAGCGCGACCTCTACCAGGCCCAGCTCGACATCTTCCTCAATCCCAACGATCCCAAGGTGATCGCGGAGGCCGAGCGGCAGGGCATCCCGCATGCCTGGCTCGAGGCCGCCAAGACCTCGCCGATCTGGAAGATGGCGATGGAGTGGAAGGTCGCTTTCCCCCTGCATCCCGAATACCGCACTCTGCCGATGGTCTGGTACGTGCCGCCGCTGTCGCCGATCACCTCGGCGGCGTCCGCCGGCAAGATCGGGCTCGACGGCGAAATGCCCGACGTCAAGTCGCTGCGCATTCCCATGCGCTATCTCGCCAACCTGCTGACGGCGGGCGACGAGAAGCCGGTGACGCTGGCGCTGGAACGCATGCTGGCGATGCGCGCCTATATGCGGGCGAAGACCATCGACGGCGTCGTCGATGCGGCCATCGCCAAGCGGGTCGGCCTCGAGCCCGCGCAGATCGACGAGATGTACCAGATCATGGCGATCGCCAATTACGAAGACCGGTTCGTCATTCCGACCGCGCATCGCGAAGTCGGGGCCGACGCCTACGACATGCGCGGCTCCTGCGGCTTCACCTTCGGCAATGGCTGCTCCGGCGGCGAGAGCGAGACCAATCTGTTCGGCTCGCCGCGCAAGGCCAAGAACCCGATGGAGATCGCGTGATGAAGACGTTCAAGGTGTTGTCCGCGCTCCTGAGCTATCCGACCGAGGCGCTGATCGAAGCCGCGCCGGAGTTTCTGGCCGTGCTCGATGCCGAAAAGCTGGTGCCGGCGGCGAGCCGCGGGGCCGTCGATGTGCTGATCGAGGAAATCGCGATCGGTGATCTCTATGACCTCCAGGAGCGCTATGGCCTGCTGTTCGACCGCAGCAAGACGCTGGCGCTTGCATCTGTTCGAGCACGTCCACGGCGAAAGCCGCGACCGCGGCCAGGCCATGGTCGATCTGAAGGCGATGTACGAAAACGCCGGGCTTTTCATCGCGGCAAACGAACTGCCCGATTACGTGCCGCTGTTGCTCGAATTCCTGTCGACCCAGCCGCTTGCGGAAGCGCGCGAACTGCTCGGACAGACCGCGCATATTCTCGCGGCGCTGGCCGAGCGGCTTGGCCGGCGGGAGTCGAGCTACAAGGCGATCTTCGATGCGCTGGTTGCGATCGCGGCGGAAGCGCCCCGGCGCGATATCGTCGACGAATTGCTGAAGGCGCCGGATACCGACCCGATGGATCTGGTGGCGCTCGATGCGGCCTGGGAAGAGGAAGAAGTGCGGTTCGGTCCCGGCGCGCAGGGGCAGGGCGCCTGCGGCCATGAAAGCCTGATCGCCAAGCTTCGCCATGCCCGGCGCGCGGTCGATCCCGCGCCATCATCCCTGCAGTGAGGAGCGAAGCGATGGAAACGCTCAATTTGATCGTGTTCGGCTGGTATCCCTACCTCTGCCTGACCGTGTTCCTGTTCGGCAGCCTGTTCCGCTTCGACCGCGAGCAATACACCTGGCGGACCGGATCGAGCCAGCTGTTGCGGCGGCGGCAATTGATGTGGGGCTCCAATCTGTTTCACGTCGGCATTCTCGTGATCTTCGTCGGCCATTTCGTCGGCCTCCTGACGCCGATCTGGGTGTTCGACATGCTGGGCGTGTCGCACGGCTTCAAGCAGATGCTGGCGATCGTCGCCGGCGGCGTCGCCGGCCTGATGTGCCTGGTCGGAATTTCCCTGCTGACGCACCGGCGGCTGTTCGATCCGCGCATCCGCGCCAATTCCTCGTTCGGCGATACCGCGATCCTGCTGTTGCTGTTCGCGCAATTGCTGCTGGGACTGGCGACCATCCCGGTCTCGTTCGAGCATCTCGACGGCCATGAAATGGTGAAGTTCATGGCGTGGGCGCAGGGCATCCTGACGCTGCAGCCCGGCGTCGCCGCCTACGTTCTGGACGTGCATCCGATCTTCAAGGCGCATCTGGTGCTGGGCATGACGATCTTCCTCGTGTTCCCGTTTACCCGGCTGGTTCACGTCTGGAGCGCGCCGGTCTGGTATCTCGGCCGCCGCGGCTATCAGGTGGTGCGCAGCCGCGACGGACGCGCCGCCCGTCCGCTTCAGCCCGCGGAGTAGGTCATGGATTGCTCGGTCACCAACACACTGCCGAAGCCGAAGACGATCAGCGTCAACGGCGCGGTGATCGCGCGCGAGGTCATCGCCCGCGAGGTGCAGAACCATCCGGCGGAAAAGCCGATCCTGGCCTGGCAGGCGGCGGCGCGGGCGCTGGTGGTGCGCGAACTGCTGCTGCAGGAATCCAAGCGCCTCGGCATCGAAGCCGAGCCGCTGCGCGATCCGGAAGGACGCTTCGAGACCCCGGAAGAGGCGGCGATGCGCGCTCTTGATCGAACGCGAAGTCGTCACGCCGGAACCGGATGAAGCCGCGTGCCGGCGGTTCTACGAGCAGAACCGTGCAGCGCTTCCGCTCCGGCGACCTCTATGAGGCCGCCCATATCCTGATCGCGGCGCCCCAGCAGCGATCCGGCAGCGCGGACCACCGCGCGGGCGACCGCCGATACCATCCTGTCCGCCGTCCGCGCCGATCCCGCGCTGTTCGCCGAATTCGCGCGCAGCCATTCCGACTGCAAGACTTCGGCCGAGAACGGCGGCAGCCTCGGCCAGTTGACGCGCGGCCAGACGGTTGCGGAATTCGAAACCGCGCTGCAGCGCATGCGGCCCGGCGAATTTGCCATCGCGGAAACCCGCTACGGCTTCCACGTGGTCCGGCTCGACCGCCACGCGCCCGGTCAAATGCTGCCGTTCGAACTCGCGCGCGACCGTATCGCCGATTATCTCGCGACCAGCGTCCAGCATCGGGCGCTGGCGCAATATGTCTCGGTGCTGGCCGGCCGCGCCGAGATCACCGGCATTGCGCTGGCGGCATCGGCGTCGCCGCTGGTTCAATAGGAGAGGCGTCATGCAGCTCGGCGAGATCATCCGGGGCTTCAGCGAGGAAGCTCCCGCCAATGAGGCGCTGCTCGCCTGCAACGACATCGTGCTGTTCGCGCAGGTCGGCGAAGCTGCCGGGCGCTTTGAAGAGACGGTCGGCGAATACGCCGCCGGTGCGGTGCGACGCTTTGCCAATCTGGCGGTGAGCGAGGACTGGCTCGGGCTGATGAATGTGATCGAGCGGGCGCATGATCCCGGGATCGACTGCCTGACCTACATGGTCAAATGGTCGCTGAAGCAGGACGAGGCGCCGCCGGCGCCCGCGCATGAGGGGTGCACCTGCGGAGGGAACGGAGGCTGCTCGTGAGCGCGAGCTCAACCACGAGACAGTGCGGTGCAATCGCGTGGCCTTGCCAGGGTCGGCATTCTCGTGATCTCCGACCGCGCCAGCCGCGGCGAATACAGCGACGAGAGCGGCAAGGCGATCAATAATTTCCTGAACAAGACGGTGCAGTCGAACTGGATCGCCGTGATGAAGATCGTTCCCGACGGGGTCGACAGCGTCGCCAACGCGCTGGTCGAAATGTCCGATCGGGAAGACTGCGACCTCGTGCTGACCACCGGCGGCACCGGGCCGTCGCCGCGCGATCTGACGCCGGAGGGCACGCGGAAGGTGATCACGCGGGAGCTGGAGGGGTTCGGCGAATTGATGCGCCGCGTCAGCCTGGAGCAGGTGCCGACCGCCATTCTCTCGCGCCAGACCGCAGGAACCCGCGGACATTGCCTGATCGTCAATCTGCCGGGGCGTCCGGCGGCGATCGACGTCTGCCTGAACGCCGTCTTCCCCGCGATTCCCTATTGTCTCGACCTGATAGGTGCCCGTCCAATTGAGGTGAACCCCGATGTCTGTCACGCATTCCGCCCTGGCGCATGAGCTTTCGCCCGGCGCGCCCGGCCGGTCGCCGCGATCGTCTACGCCAACGAAGTCTATCCCGACGCGCTCTTCAAGACGCTCGTCAAACGATGCCGCGCGCTGGGACTGACGCTCGCCGGCGTCCTGCAGCATCAGGCCTTCGTCGGCGAGGACCGGCGATGCGACGTGATTCTCGAGGATCTCGCGACGGGCCATCGCACCGCCTTGTTCGAGGACCGCGGCGCCGGCGCGCGCGGATGTCGTCTGGACGAAGCGGCGCTGGCGGAAGCGACCGCGAGGGTCGAGGGAAGCCTCGAGCAGGCGCCGCAGCTTCTTGTCCTCAACAAGTTCGGCAAGGTCGAGTGCGAAGGCGGCGGATTGCGCGATCTGATCGCGAGCGCCATCGACCGCGGCATTCCGGTCATCATCGGCGTTCCCGAGCGCAACCTCGACGCCTGGCGAAATTTTGCCGGCGAATTCGCCATCGAACTCCCCGACGACGCCGGCCAGATCGCGGAGTGGCTGGAAGCGACCGCGGCAGTTACGCCGGCGGCGGAGAAAGATATCGCAGAGTGAAAATCGTAAGGCTCCAAAAGGCCCGACTGGGGCCTGGACCTGGATGACTGCTTCGCGTCCCCGGCGGGCGCGGGGATCAATCATACGCCCGGCGTAATTGACACACGCAATATCGACGTTACCCTGTATCCAACTCGAGGAAACGGCCTCCATCGCGGCGAAAGCTGTTTCCTCGAAACAACAAGAAACAGGGCAGGGTGGAACGCGATGAATCGCGGCATCGAGTTTTGAGCGGGCTCGCGCGGCCTTCCGCGCTCGCACCCTTCCGTTACAGGAACTACCGTTTCCAGTGGCCTGCCGATCTGCTCACCTCGTGGGCGTTCGAGATGGAGACGCTCATTCTCGGCTGGTATGTGCTGGTCGAGACCCGGTCGGTCGTGCTGCTGACCTTGTTCGCCTCGCTCACCTATATCGGCACGCTGATCGCCCCGATGTTCGGCGTGGTCGGCGACCGCATCGGCCACCGCGACCTGCTCGCCATGATGCGCGCGACCTATGCGGTGCTGGCGGGTACGCTGATGACGCTGGCGCTGACGGGCTATCTGACGCCGTTATACGTCTTCATCATCGTGGCGATCATGGGCCTGGTCCGGCCGTCGGACCTCGGCGTGCGCGGCGCGCTGGTCGCCACCATCATGCCGCACGACCAGTTGATCGGCGCGATCAGCATTTCCAGAACCACGATGGACACCGCGCGGATCGCGGGCGCGCTGAGCGGCGCCGGATTGTTCGCCGCGCTCGGCATGGGGCCGGCCTATATGGCGATCGTCTGCCTTTATGTCGTCGCCACGCTGCTCACGCTCTGCGTGGTGGCGCCGTCGAAGCCGCATCCGGTCGAGACGACGGACGGCGTCGCGCTGCGGCACTCGCCGCTGCGCGACCTGAAGGAGGGCGTCGCCTATGTCTGGACCACGCCGCGGATGCGCGCCGCGATCTGGATCGCGTTTCTCGCCAACCTGACCGCATATCCCCTGTCCAACGGATTGCTGCCCTATATCGCGCGCGAGATCTACGGCACCGACCAGACCGGGCTCGGCTATCTGTCGGCCAGTTTCGCCATCGGTTCGCTGGTCGGCTCGATCCTGCTGAGCCTGATCGGCGGCATCCGCGTGGCCCGGCTGATGATCGCATCGACGGTCATGTGGTACGCCGCGCTTCTGGTGTTTGCGCAAATGCAAACCATGCCGGCCGCGATCGCCTGCCTGTTGCTGGCAGGATTTGCGCAAAGCCTGACCATGATCTCGATCGCGGTGATCCTGATGCGGACCGCGAGCGAGCATTTCCGCGGCCGGGTGATGGGCGTGCGCATGCTCGCGATCTACAGCCTGCCGCTCGGCCTGCTTGGCGGCCGGCAGCCTGATCGACGAGATCGGCTTCGCCGCGACCGCCACGCTCTATGCGGCCGCAGGGCTAACGCTGATGCTGGCCATCGTGCTGCACTGGCGCGCCGATCTGTGGCACCTGCACGCGCCGGCGAACGCGAAGTAGGACGCGAGCCGGTGGAACGTCCGGCAAAGGTCTACGCCATCGCAACGGCGTCAAGGTGCCACAGCGCTACGCTCCGGTTGATCCTTGCGGTGGCCAATTCAAGGTTTAAGCTCCCGACGTAAGCGCGCCGGATTGGCAAGAGCAAGATGGCGCGTGCTCCTGAAGCCTCGGGAGGAGTCGAAATGCAAAGACACAGCTTTCGGAGACTGTATACCTGGCTTGTTTCCCTTCACTTTGCAGCTGGCGAGCAAAGCTCCGCGCAAGGGAAGATGACGGAAACGCCGACGTCGCCGGTTCTGACTTTCGCGGCGATCACGCTTTTCCTGATCCTTGCGATCCTGGAAATCGATCTGCACCGGGAAGAATTGATGGCGTTAGGTCTTGTCGCCGGCGAAGTGGGCGTGGTGCCATCTTTTGCAGGGCCGTGAGTCGTCGTTGTTTTTTAAACCGGGAAAATCTCCGCACGCTACAGCGGCCGGGGGTTCAAAGGCTGATGCCGCAAAGGTTGGCGCGCCGCGGCGTGATCGTATTCCCGATCCATGAGCAATCGTCGTCCTTGCCCGACACGCTGCAATCGTGAGCGGTGTGGCTCACTCGATGACGATGCGGGGCGCAGGCCTGCTTGCCGCGCCCGAGGCGACCGCCGCCCAGACGTGGCGGGCAATATCGATGTAACGCTTCGCATGAACGCTCTCGGGCTGGATGGCGACAATCGGGCGTCCGTCGTCCGACGTCTCGCGAATGTTCATATCGAGCGGGATCTCGCCGAGATATGGAATTCCGCGCCTTTCGGCCTCCAGCCGTGCGCCGCCGTGGCCGAAGATTGGCGTGACATGATTGCAGGTCGGGCAACAGAAGCTCGACATGTTTTCGATCAGTCCGAGCAGCGGTATGTTCACTTTCTGAAACATCGCGATGGCGCGCCGCGCGTCGATCAGCGCGATGTCCTGCGGCGTCGAAACGATGACCGCGCCTGAAAGCGGCGCCTGCTGCGCCATGGTGAGCTGCGCATCGCCGGTGCCGGGCGGCAGGTCGACCACGAGAATATCCAGATCGCCCCACGCCACTTCGCGCAGCATCTGCGTGATGGCCGAGATCACCATCGGCCCGCGCCAGATCATGGCGAGGTCTTCCTCGACCAGAAAACCGATCGACATCACCTTGACGCCGAAGCGCTCCATCGGCTCCAGCATGCGCGGGCCCACCTGGCGCGGCTTGCCGCGCAGGCCGAACAGCTTTGGTTGCGAAGGACCGTAAATATCGGCGTCGAGGATGCCGGCTTTCAATCCCGTCGCGGCGAAGCCGAGCGCGAGATTGCATGAGGTGGTGGACTTGCCGACGCCTCCCTTGCCGGAGGCCACCGCGATGACGTGCTTGACGCCGGGAATGCCTGGTGCTTTCGAGGTCGCACGCGCTTTCGGGTCTGGGTATCTGGCGGACACGACGGGCTCCTCACGATCCAAGCGGATCGTCCTTCTTCGCGTCGCGGGCGCGCAGGTAATCTTCGGTAGACATCACGGGCGGGCGCTGCGGCGCCGCGTGCGGGTCAAAACCTTCGTTCACCACGGCTTCGACGCGGCAATCCGCGCACATCTTGATGACATCGAGACGCCTGGCGTTGGCGCCCTGGAACATCCAGTGCTTTTCGCCGAGCTTGGCGAGCACGCGGTCGATCGAGCTCTTGGTGCCGAACGGCTTGCCGCAGGCAATGCAGTTGAACGGCTCCTCTTCTTTCAGCACCTGCAGCGGCGCGTTCCACGCCTTGAAATCCAGCCGCGGCTCCAGGCTGATGACCCTTTCGGGGCAGGTCGATTCGCAAAGCCCGCATTGCACGCAGAGGCTTTCGGTAAAGCGCAGCATCGCGCGGTCGGGATTGGCCGACAGCGCCGCGGTCGGGCAGGCGGCGACGCAGGCATGGCAGAGCGTGCAGCCTTCGACGTTGAGTTTCACGCCGCCGAACGGCGCTCCCGGCTTTAGCGGCACCATATCGACCGGCGCGGGTGCGGCGAGATGGAGTTCGCGGAATGTCGTCTCAAGCACGCCGCGTTTCGCGCCGCGCGGAACAAAGCCGGCCGGCTTTGGCGTCGCGACGCCAACAGGCGCCGCATCGAGCAGGCCGCGCAATTGGTCCGGATCGTCGGTCTCGAGGATGCGCACGAGGCCTGCGCCGAAGCCGAGCGCCGAAATAACGGCGTCCGACATCTCGACCGCGCGACGAAGCGCTGACATGTCGTGCCGGGGCCTGGCGCGCGTCACCACGGCGACGCCGCTGCCGCCATAGGCGAATACCGCCGCGATGATCTCCGGGCCGAGCTGCGTGGCTTCGTTGACGCGGACGGGAAGCACATTGGCCGGCAGACCGGCGCCGAACCGCGCCAGGGCGTCGATGATGGCCTCGCCGTGTTCGCCGTCGTGAAACAGCACGATGGCGTCGCTGCCGCCTGCCTTGCGATAGGTCTGCAGCAGCGTGCGCAATCGCCGCATCAGCGCATCCGCGCCCGGCAGCGAATACGATGCCGCGCCGGTCGGACATACGGAGGCACACGAACCGCAGCCGGCGCAGACATTGGCGTCGATCGCCACCGAATTCCCGTTCGGCGCGATCGCGCCGGTCGGACATAGATCGAGACAGCGCGTGCATCCGGTGATGGCGGAGCGCGAATGGGCGCAGAGCGAATCTTCGAAGTGAATGAAGCGCGGCTTGTCGAAGGTACCGACCAGGCCGCCGGCATCGGCAATCGCCCGTTCGACGGCGGCCCGGTCGCGCGGATCGGCGCGCAGATATCCCGGACGCAATTCATGGGCGGGGAACAGCGGAGCGCCGCCTGAGAGATCGAGGATCAGGTCGCAGGTCGAGCTAGCGCCATCGCGCGAGGGCCCGAACACGAGCTTGGCGCGCGAGGAGGGCGACGGCAGCGCGTAGTCGTCGATGTCAAGTTCAAACCGGCCGAGATATCCGCGGGCGTTGCGGATCGTGCCCTTGAGCACCGGAAACTCGTTCGTCCGGCGCGGGGTCACGTCGCCGGGCTTTGTCAGAAGCACGGTGATGTCGAGACGGTCGGCGAGACGCTGGGCGGCCTCGATCGCGATCTCGTCGCGGCCATAGATGAGCGCGACGCCACCGCTTTCGAGCGTCACCAGCGAGATCGGCGGCATCTCTTCGCCAGCCGCGGCAATCAACGCCGCGGCTTTCGGGCCGGCAGCCGCAGCGTCCGCAGACCAGCCGCCGGTTTCGCGAATGTTGACGAAGGTGAGCTGCGCTTGCGGGAAATTCTCCGCGACTTCCCGAAACAGGGGCGCTTCCTGGGTGCAGGCGACCGTGACCGGCGCGCCGTCGGCAAGGGCTTCCTTGAACCGCTCAAGCTCCAGACCGCAGAGCTGGTTTGCCTGCGTGATCCTTGCCGGGCAGCCGCGACCGATCGCCTGCGCATCGAGCGGCATGCTCTTCTCGCAGCTGCAGATCAGGAGATGAGACGATGCCGCAGTCATTGTGAAATGTCCTGAACCGGCGTGCCGACGTCGCCGTTACTCCGTTCTATGGTTCCGCGGTACCTGCTAAGATCGAGATCTGCAAGGTCGGGGCCCGCTCGCCTCACGGCCTTGACCGGGATAGCATACACCAGCGAACTGCCAAGCACTAAGGATGAATTCTTCGATGCCGTCGCGTGGCGCGGACGTGGAACAGTCACTCGATCTGCCCCCCGGTTACACGTTGGTCCCGTTGCGGGAAGTTGGCGACGCGTTCGCGCACGGCTGCGATATCGCGGCGGAGGCGGGCGCCGGGACGCTGGTGTGGGTGCGGCGCTACGATCTGGTCGAATTCGCCGTGGTCCTGGAACCCGACGAGCCGCTGGTATCGGCGCGCCGGGCGCTGTTTGCCGGCATGAACGCCGTGGCGGACGCGATTGCCGCCCATTGTCCGCCCGAGCGGGAGGTGAGTTTCGACTGGCCTGACGCGATCAGGTTCGATGGCGGGTTGCTGGGCGGCGCGCGGCTCGGCTGGCCGGCGGATTGCGCCGAGGACGACGTCCCGGCATGGCTGGTGTTCGGCGTCATCCTGCGCGCGGCCGACATGGCGCATGTCGAGGAGGTGCAGGCCGCATCCGGCGTTTCCCTGCTGAGCGAAGGTTTTGAGATGATCGACACCGATGCGATCATCGAAAGCTTCGCCCGTCATCTCATGACGGCGTTCGACCGCTGGAACGAGCGCGGGTTCGAGGCGATCGCACGGGATTATCTGGAGCGGCTCCCCAGGCGCAAGGCAGGCGAGCGCCGCGCGATCGACCTCAACGGCGACCTGCTGGTCAAGCCGCCCGCCGGCAGCGGGCCGCCCGACCGGTCCAGTCTTGTGGATGCGCTCGGCAAGGCGGCTTGGTATGATCCGCAAGCGCGCGGTCCGAAACTCGGATGAGGCGGACATGTTGAAATTTCCCGCGGACGATCAGGCTCGACCCGTCGGATACCTTTGTGTTCGAGCGGGCGGCGGTACCAGGCGAATGGGCGGTTTCCGGCGCGTTTGTGTTCTGGAACCGGGACCCGGCCACGCTCGGCCAGAAGCAGCGCGTGGCGCTGCGCTCGGGTTTTCTTGGCATCGACAGTCTCGGCTGGTCCACGCTTGCCATCGTCACCGAGGCGACGGAGGCGGACAGGCAGGCCATGGTCGAGCGCCTCGCGGGCCAATTGCTGGAGAAATTCGGCGCGCCCGATTCCGAGGCGGCGCGTCTTGCCGCCGAGGAAGAGGTCGCGTTTGCGGCCTCATTGTGCGATCACGCGCCCCAGACCCTGCTCGCCGTGCAGCGGAGCGTCGAGAACGGTGAAATCCGCGAGCGCTTTCGCACCCTCAAGCCGCGCGAAGCCGGCAGCGGATGCCGATCGGTTGCACGCGCACGCCCGCGCCTTTACCTTTCATGAGGTCGAAGGCGACATCGAGCCTGTCGAAGAGGTCGATCTCTTGGGATTGATCAGGACTGACCGCATGACGACGGATCGCACATGAGAGAATTCTGGGTCGCCTCGGGCCATCACCTCACGCGCCGTGCCGATCATGGCGGGCTGGTTGCGACGCCCGAACTGATCATGGCCTATCTGGCGCGGCCCGAATTGATGCCGCCGGCCGACGCCTGCGAGGCCGAGCGCAATCTGCATGCAAGCCTGCTGGCCGATCCGCTGCGCCCGGTTTCAAAAGCCGATATCGCCGCGCTCGCCGACGCCGATGCGCGCGAGAACTGGACCTTCATGATGGCCTTCCGCGACCGGCTGATCGCGGCGCCATCGCTTGAAGCCGTCTATGTGACCCTGGCCCGCAAGGGCGCCGGCGATCTGCCGCCGATCTTTCTGTCCCAGCTCTGCCATCTGATCCTGCGCAACGCGCTTGAGGGTTGCGACGATCCTTACATGCTGCGCGCGGCCGAACTGTTCTATCGCAGCCAACTGGCCACCGTTCACGACGGTGCGCTGCTGCTGGCCGATGCGGAGGTCATCGAGGCGCAGCAACACGCGCAACACGACATGCATTCGTCACCGCTCACGGCCATGCTTCAGCCGAGTGCGTTCGGAGAGATGGACGTGATGGACGACGAGAACGCCTGGACCTACTGGTCGCGTTCGGACGCGCATGCGATGGTCATGAACATCGGCGGCAATCCGAAGGCGCGCGCCGGGCTGTGCCGGGTCATCGAGCGATGGGTCGCCCATCTGCTGGGCGTTGCCGTCAAGGTGGAAACGGTCGCTTCGATCGAGGATCGCGACTGGCGCTGGTTCATAGGCCTCGACAGCGAGGGCACCCGGATCGGCAACGCCTTGTGGAATGGCGCCGCGCTGGATGGCAATGCCGCCGAGCGCATCGTCGCCCTGATGCGCCTGAACATCGAGGACGCGCGGCTGGTGGATGAACGCGTCGGCACCAGGCCGGTCTATCTCATTCTGGCGATGGGCGCGGACAGAGTGGTGCGCCTGAAGCCGCAAAATCTGGTCGCGGGGCTGCCGCTTGCATCGACTGCGAATGTTGCATGATCGGCCGAGAGACGGAGGATCGACCATGGCGATGACCGAGGCGTCCCGCGAAGTCGGTGTGGTCCTGCGCCGCCGTTCGATCGACAATCCATGGATCGATCATATGTGGTCGCCGCTGATGATTCTCGACGATGTACCGGCGACTGCGCCGTGGACCGTGCTGTCCACGGAGGCCGATGCAACGATTTACTACGCGGGCTCCGCGAGCATCGATCTGTTCAGCTCGGACACCGCGAATTATCGCGACAATCTCGCCGACGGCGAGCCGCGCATCTGGGTCGCGCTGCGGCGTCGGGATGGCGGCCCCGAACTCGAGCTGACAAAGGTGACGGCCGATCCGACCGAAGGGGAGGCGATGTTCGAAAGCGGCTGCGATGTGATCGGCACCGTTCCGATGCCGCCCGACATCGCATCCTGGATCGCAGCCTTTGTCGATCAATTCCATGTCGAGCGGGTATTCCACAAGCGCAAGCGGGATCGCGCGGGCGGCGACCGCCGGCGAATGCCGGGCGGTTCTCCCGACGAAGGAACAGGCCGCACATGAGTGATCCGGACCAAGGCGACGACAGACAAGGGCTTTCTGGCGCGATGGTCGCAGCGCAAGCATGAGGCGAACACAGCCGAAGCCGGACGCGCCGGCTGCCGACGCCGGGCTGCCGGCGGAGCCGGTTGCCGAAAGCGATGCCGGACAGGAGTTCGATCTCTCCAGCCTGCCGAAGCTGGAGGAACTGACGGCAACGACCGATATCACCGCGTTTCTTCGCAAGGGCGTTCCCGAACATCTGCGCAACGCGGCCTTGCGAAAATCCTGGGCGCTGGATCCTGCGATCCGCAACTATGTCAATCCCGCGCTCGACTATGCCTATGACTGGAACACGCCCGGCGGCGTGCCGGGAAGCGGCGAGATCGGAGCTGGCGTGGATGTCGCGCGGCTGGTTTCGCAGATCATGGGCAGCGGCGAAGCGGGGGGCGAACCTCCGGCAGCGGCTGCCGACATCGGAGAGGAGCCGGCGAGCGATCCCGCGCAACCTCAGGTAAACAGTGCAATGCAAGAAGCGGAGCCGGATTTGCCGCCCCAGGCTTTGCGACTGAGCGATGAAACCATCGCAGAGACAAGAAAACCTTCGAATACCGAAGAGGTCGCCGGCACTGAAGCCGAGCGCGCGGTGAAATCCGGGCACAACAACTCTGCTGCACCGCAACAAGTGGTGCGACGCCATGGCTCTGCAAAACCGCTTGTTTAGACAAAAGTTTTTCGAGAACATAGGCTAAGCCTATGTTACAGATTTGATCACTGGAATAATTCCAGTTCTGAATTGGATGCCCGATTAAGAGGCATGGCGGGCGGAGGAGAAGGCGATCGCACCATGCGTGACGCCGGTCTGGAACAGGCAATCAAGGCAGCAGGTGGTGTCGCGTCGCTGGCGCGAGCGATCGGCATTGCGCAGCCTTCGGTTTCAGCGTGGTCGCGCATTCCCGCAGAGCGGGTTCTCGCCGTCGAGGCGCTGACACGTGTGCACCGTTACATCCTTCGCCCCGATCTCTACGGACCATCCGAGGATCAGGTGACATCGAAATCCGAAGTCGACGAGATCGATCAGCTGCGCGCCGCGGAATACGGCCTGCTGGCCTTGCTGCTCGGCAAGGCGCCCGACGCCGATACGCTGTTGCGGGTTGCCACGTTGAAGGGCGATGCGTCCGATCTCGGCATGGCGCATATCGAACTCGCAGCGGCCGCGGCAGCGGCGGATGACCGCGCCGTCAGCAAGGAATTCTTCGATCTGTTCATCGGGCTCGGCCGCGGCGATCTGCTGCCCTATGCCTCCTATTACCTGACCGGCTTTCTTCACGAGCGCCCGCTGGCGCGGGTGCGCGAGGATCTGAATGTGCTCGGGATCGAGCGCGCCGGCGTCTCGCGCGAGCCGGAAGATCACATCGCGATCCTGCTCGAGGTCATGGCCGGGCTGGCGCGCGGCGACTTCGAAGCCGACTTTGCCGAACAGGCGCGATTCTTCGAGCGGCATCTCAAGCCGTGGGCTGCGCGGATGTTCGCCGATCTCGAGATGTCGCGGTCGGCCAATTTCTACCGTGCCGTCGGCCGTGTCGGCCGTGTCTTTATGGAACTGGAATCCGAGGCCTTTACGCTGTCCGAGTGACGCGCGAAGGCAACCGAAAGATGATGTGAAGGAGATCGCAATGAGCAAGCCATCCGACAGCAAGGCGCCCGCCCGCAAAGGCAAGCCGCAGAAGGCGGCAGGCGTGGACCGGCGCCGCTTCTTCCTGATGGGCGGATCGGCGGTCGGCCGCGGCGGCGGTCGTGCCGCTTGCGAGCGGCGAGGCCGAGGCGGACGAGTCGCAGGCCGAGCGCGTCAAGGCCCGCTACAAGGAAACCGATCACGTCAAGAACTACTATCGCGTCAACCGCTATTGATGGGACCACGCACATGTTGATGAAGCGAAGAGACGGATCCGCGGGCCGGGCGCGTTTGCAGGGTATCGCCGCGGGCCTTGCTTCGGGAGTTCTCGACCGCCGCACGTTCCTGCGCCGGTCGGGTCTGGCCGCGGGTGCGGGCGCCGCGCTGGGCTTGATGCCGCTCGGATCGGTGCGCAAGGCGCAGGCCGGCCCGAAAATCATCGGGCGCCCCGACCGAAATCAAGAAGAACATCTGCACGCATTGCTCGGTCGGCTGCACCGTGATCGCCGAAGTTCAGAACGGCGTCTGGGTCGGTCAGGAGCCGGCCTGGGACAGCCCGATCAATCGCGGCTCGCATTGCGCCAAGGGTGCGTCGGTGCGCGAACTCGTGCATGGCGACCGCCGCCTGAAATATCCGATGAAGCTGGTCAACGGCGAGTGGCAGCGCCTGTCGTGGGATCAGGCCATCAACGAGATCGGCGACAAGATGCTCGAGATCCGCGCCAAGTCCGGCGCCGACTCCGTCTATCTTCTCGGCTCCGCGAAATTCTCCAACGAGGGCGGCTATCTGTTCCGCAAGTTCGCGGCGTTCTGGGGCACCAATTCCATCGATCATCAGGCCCGCATCTGCCATTCGACCACCGTCGCCGGCGTCGCCAATACCTGGGGCTACGGCGCGATGACCAACTCCTACAACGACATCAGAAACTCGAAGACCATCGTCTTCATGGGATCGAATGCCGCCGAAGCGCATCCGGTGTCGCTGCAGCACATCCTGACCGGCAAGGAAATCAACCGCGCCAACGTGTTCGTGCTCGATCCGCGCTTCACCCGCACCGCGGCCCACGCCACCGAATATGTCCGGTTCCGCGGCGGCACCGACATCGCGGTGATCTGGGGCATGCTGCACCACATCTTCGACAATGGCTGGGAAGACAAGCAGTTCATCGCGCAACGCGTCTACGGCATGGACCAGATCCGCGCCGAAGTCGCCAAGTGGACGCCGGAGGAAGTCGAACGCGTCACGGGCATTCCGGGCGAGCAGTTGAAGAAGGTCGCCGAGACCTTCGCCAAGCAACGTCCCTCGACCTTCATCTGGTGCATGGGCGGCACCCAGCACACGCGTCGGCACCGCCAACGTCCGGGCTTACTGCAATCTGTTGCTGGCGACCGGCAATGTCGGCACCTTCGGCGGCGGCGCCAACATCTTCCGCGGCCACTGCAACGTGCAGGGCGCGACCGATATCGGTCTCGATATCACGACGCTGCCGCTCTATTACGGCCTGTTCGAAGGCTCGTGGAAGCACTGGGCGCGCGTCTGGGAGGTCGATTACGACTATTTCGTTTCGCGCTTCGACGAAGTGCCGGCGAAGGCGGGCCGTCCGGCCCGCACCCGCAAGCAGAACATGGAACTGCCGGGCATCCCGTCGACCCGCTGGTTCGATGCCACGCTCGCCAATCCCGACGATGTCGATCAGCGCGACAGCCTGAAGGCCATGATCATCATGGGGCATGGCGGAAATACCGTGCCGCGCATGACCGAAATGGTGAAGGGCCTCGAGAAGCTCGAATTGCTCGTGGTCGCCGATCCGCATCCGACGACATTCGCGGTGGTCTCGGAGCGCAAGAATGGCACCTATCTGCTGCCGGCCTGCACCCAGTTCGAGACCTCGGGCTCGCGCACCGCTTCCAACCGTTCGCTGCAGTGGGGCGAGCAGATCGTCAAGCCGATCTTCGAGTCGAAGGACGATTACGAGATCATCTACCGGCTTTCGGCGAAGCTCGGTTTCGCCGATCACGATGTTCAAGAACATCAAGGTGGAGAACAACCGTCCCGTTGCCCGAAGACCTGCTGCGGGAAATCAACCGCGGCGGATTCTCGACCGGCTATTCCGGCCAGTCGCCGGAGCGGCTGAAAGCGCACATGAAGAACCAGGGCAAGTTCGACCTGGTGACCCTGCGCGCCAAGGCCGACGAGCCGGAGGTCGGCGGCGACTATTACGGTCTGCCGTGGCCGTGCTGGGGCACGCCGCAGATCAAGCATCCGGGAACGCACACGCTCTACAACACCAACCTTCACGCCAAGGATGGCGGCGGCACGTTCCGCGCGCGTTTCGGCGTCGTGTATGAAGAGAAGCAGCCGGACGGTTCGGTGAAGAACGTCAATCTGCTTGCCGAAGGCTCCTACAGCAAGGGTTCGGAGCTGACCGACGGTTATCCCGAATTCACCTACGGCGTGCTCAAGAAGCTCGGCTGGGACAAGGATCTCACGGAAGCCGAACTGGCGACGATCAACAAGATCGGCGGCAACAATCCGGACGGCGTCGGCTGGGCGGTCGATCTGTCGGGCGGCATCATTCGCGTCACGCTGGAACATGGCGTGATGGCGTATGGCAACGGCAAGGCTCGCGCGGTGGCGTGGAATCTGCCCGATCCGGTGCCGGTTCATCGTGAGCCGATCTACACCGCGCGTCCCGAACTCGTCGCCAAATATCCGACGCGTCCGGACGGCCGTCAGTTCCGCATGGCCAATCTCGGCTTCGCGATTCAGAAGGCGGCGGTGGACAAGGGGCTTGCCAAGCAATTCCCGATCATCCTCACCTCGGGACGTCTTGTGGAATACGAAGGCGGCGGCGAGGAAACCCGGTCGAACCGCTGGCTTGCCGAATTGCAGCAGGACATGTTCGTCGAGGTCAATACGTCGGACGCCGCCGAACGCGGCATCAAGGACGGCGGCTGGGTCTGGGTGCTCGGTCCGGAAAACAGTTCGAAGGCGCGGGTCAAGGCGCTCGTCACCGACCGTGTCGGCAAGGGCGTGGCGTTCATGCCGTTCCACTTCGCCGGCTGGTTCCAGGGCGTCGATCAGCGCGGCAAATATCCGAAGGGCAACGATCCGATCGTGCTTGGCGAAAGCGCGAACACGATCACGACCTACGGCTACGACCCGGTCACCGGCATGCACGAGGGCAAGGTGACCCTGTGCCAGATCCAATCGGCGTGAGGGGAGAATAAATCATGGCTCGCGTCAAATTTCTTTGTGATGCCGACCGTTGCATCGAGTGCAACGCCTGCGTGACAGCCTGCAAGAACGAACATGAAGTGCCGTGGGGCATCAATCGCCGCCGCGTCGTCACCATCAATGACGGCAAGCCCGGCGAACGCTCGGTGTCGATGGCCTGCATGCACTGCACCGATGCGCCGTGCGCCGCGGTCTGCCCGGTGTCGTGCTTCTATACGACCGCCGACGGCGTCGTGCTTCACTCCAAGGATCTCTGCATCGGTTGCGGCTACTGCTTCTACGCCTGTCCGTTCGGCGCGCCGCAGTACCCGAAGGTCGGAAACTTCGGCTCGCGCGGCAAGATGGACAAGTGCACCTATTGCGCCGGCGGGCCGGAGGCGGACTCCACGCCGGCCGAATACGCCAAGTACGGCGCCAACCGTCTTGCCGAAGGCAAGCTGCCGATTTGCGCCGAGATGTGCTCGACCAAGTCGCTGCTCGCGGGCGATGGCGCGATCATCGCCGAAATCTACAAGGAGCGCGTGATGAAGCGCGGTTACGGTTCGGGCATGTGGGGCTGGAAAACCGCCTACAGCAATTCGCCGACCGGCTGATGCCAATTTTCGTCGCCGTTCTTGAGGCGGCGCTCGCGTAACCCAAGAACCGAAAAGGCGTTGTGCAAATGCCAAGCTCACTTTCAACTCTCAGCTCAGCTATTCCCAGGACCTCAATCATCAAGGCCTTATGCGCCGCGATTGGCGCTGTTGTTCGTCCTCGCCCACCCGGCGGCGGCGCAGCTTTCCTTCAAGCCCACGGCCGAATCCGTGCATGAGGACCAGCTTCTGAATGCGCTGAAGGAAGGCGACAAGATCACCGGACGGATATCGATTCCCGACGCCATGGCCGCCAGCCTGATTCAGCCCGCCGGCCGCGACTGGCGCGATTTTCAGCGCAGCAAGCTGCCGATCATTGGCGGCATCGTCATTCTCGGGATGCTCGCCGTGCTGGCGATTTTCTTCTTCGTGCGCGGGCCGAATTCGCATCTATCACGGTTTTGCGGGAACGAAGATCCTGCGTTTCGCCAGCTTCGAGCGCTTCACCCACTGGCTGACGGCGAGCTGCTTCATCGTGCTTGCGCTGTCGGGCCTGAACATCAGCTTCGGCCGCAGCCTCATTCTGCCGCTGGTCGGTCCGCAGGCTTTCGCGACGCTGTCGGCTTACGCGAAATTTTGCCATAACTATCTGGCGTTCCCGTTCATGCTCGGCCTCGTGATCATGTTCCTGATCTGGGTCAAGGATAACATTCCCGGCAAGCTCGATCTGGAATGGTTCAAGCAGGGCGGCGGCGTCCTGTTCAAGGGCCGACATCCGCCGGCCAAGCGCTTCAACGCCGGCCAGAAGGGTATTTTCTGGATCGTGATCATCGGCGGATCGCTGATGTCGCTGTCCGGCTGGTTCCTGCTGTTCCCCTACCTTCCGGCCAACGTCACGGCGCTGCAGTTCTGGACCGTGATCCATGCCGTGATCGCCATGCTCCTGATTGCCGTCATGCTGGCGCACATCTACATCGGCTCGATCGGGATGGAGGGCGCGTTCGATGCGATGGGCACCGGCGAGGTCGATCTCAACTGGGCGAGGGAGCATCACTCGCTCTGGGTCGAGGAAGAGCAGGCCAAGGGCCACGCCCCGTCGGGAAGCGCCCCGCGAGCCGTGCCGGCCGAATAATCCGGTCCGGACAAAATCAATCCTTGGGGTAGTGCCATGAAAGTCTTTCTTGCGGCCTTGTTGTTCGCGGCGATCGCCGCGGTCGGTGTGTCGATAGTGCTCGACAGCATCCAGCAGCCGAGCTCCGTCACGTTCACCACCAGCGGCGCCAGGGTCGGCGATCCCGGCCATAATCTGGTCGGGCCGGGCTGACACCGGCACAGGACCGTCACTTGAGCGCGCCGAACACCGCTCCGGCGTGGCCGGTAGAAATCCGGCTCGCGAAGGACCGCCGCGCGCTGCAAGTCACATTTGACGACGGCAAGGTTTTCAGTCTTGCCGCGGAATTGCTCCGCGTGACGAGCCCATCGGCGGAGGTGCAGGGGCATTCCGAAGCTGAACGCAAGACGGTCGGCGGCAAGCGCAACGTGACGATCCTCTCCGTCGATCCGGTCGGCAATTATGCCGTCAGGATCGGGTTCGATGACATGCACACCACCGGCATCTATTCCTGGGCGTTTCTGCGCGATCTCGGTGTGAACGCCGAGCGGCGTTTTCAAGATTACCTCGACGATCTCCAGGCCAAGGGTCTGGACCGCGACAGACCGGGCGTGCGCTAGGGGCGGTGCGATGGAGGAGACGGTTGCTGCGCATGCTCGACCCTCGCAAGAAACGCCGCCCTGGATTTCTGGCCTGCGCCGCCTTGGCGGTATTCCTGCCAGTTGGGATGACCGCCGCCCTGGCGCAGTTGCGCGGCCATGGCGGGCCGGTGCGGGCATTGGCGATTTCATCCGACGGAGAGACCGCGATCTCGGGCAGCTTCGATTCGACCGCGATCCGCTGGTCGCTGTCCCGCAATGCGGCCGAGCAGGTGCTCCGGTTTCATGACGATGCCGTCAACGCGGTCGTACTGCTCAGGGACGGGCGCGCGGCGACCGCAGGCGCCGACGGGCGCATTGCCATCTGGACTCTCCGGCAACGCCGAGCCCGATGCCATACTGGAGGGTCATACGGCGCCGATTGCTGCGCTCGCGGTGTCGCCTGACGGCGCAACCCTGGCTTCGGCGCTCGTGGGATCATACCGTGCGGCTGTGGCCGCTCGCGGGCGGCGCGGCGCGGGTGCTCGAAGGGCATAGCCAGAACGTCAATGGCGTGGCATTCGCTCCGGACGGCCGCACGCTGGTCAGCGTCAGCTACGATCAGAGCGTGCGCATCTGGCCGCTCGCCGGCGCGGCGCCGACCGTCGTCGGGATGCCGAGCCCGCTCAACGCCGTGGCCATCGGCAGCAATGGCGAAATCGCGACCGGCGGCGCTGACGGCAAGCTTTATTTCCTGACCGGAGCCGGCGCGGCCGCAGGTGAGGTCGCAGCCGGGCCGAGACCGGTGATCTCGATTGCGATCTCGCCGGACGGCGCGCTGGTGGCCGCCGCGAGCGTCGGCGGATCGGTAGCCGTGATCGATCGCAAGACGCGCGTTCTGGCGCGCACGCTGGTCGGCCCCGGGCTGCCGGTATGGTCGGTCGCGTTTCTGCCGGACAGCCGCACCCTGCTTACCGGCGGCGCCGACAACATTATCCGCCGCTGGGATGCGGTGACGGGAGAGCCCGTCGATCCGCTTCTGCTGGAGGCGGCGGGAGATCCGCTGGCCGCCTATGCCGGCGACCGCGGCGCGGAAATCTTTCGTGCCTGTGTCGCCTGCCATACCCTTGGCGCCGAGCAAGCCAACAGGGCGGGCCCTACGCTCGCCAACCTCTTCGGCCGGCGGATCGCAACCCTGCCGGGCTATAATTTCTCCGAAGCGCTCAAGCGCCTCGATATCGTCTGGACGCCGGAGACGGTTTCCAGATTGTTCGAGATCGGACCTTCGGCCTACACCCCGGGCACCAAGATGCCCGAGCAGCGCATCGGTTCGGAACAGGACCGCGCCGCGCTGGTGCAATTCCTTGAGCGGGCGACAAGGCGATAGACGCACGTGAACGCAACAGCGATGACCGCTACGCCGCCGGTGGGCGATTGCGCCTGACTGGTTTCTGGATACACGCATTTAGGAAAATTTGGGGGGAGGCTGTGCGAATGTTCAGGTCGCTTGGAGCAGCGCGAGAAGGCGCAAAAGTGCAAGTCGTCCAAATTCGAACAATGCGATTGATCGAACGCGCTTGCGGAAGGCGATCGGTCGACCGGCTTGGCGGAAATCATTCGCGCAGCCCACGAGATCGCCGGCCGGTGCGACCGCCCGGTGCATCAGGGCAGCACTGTGTTCGGCCGCGGCGAAGCCCGCGGCCGGCTCATCTCGCGTGTCACGCCGC
This sequence comes from uncultured Alphaproteobacteria bacterium, assembly GCA_963825105.1. Classification (GTDB taxonomy): domain Bacteria; phylum Pseudomonadota; class Alphaproteobacteria; order Rhizobiales; family Xanthobacteraceae; genus Bradyrhizobium. The sequence goes on along the minus strand of CAWGSB010000016.1, from coordinate 382,436 downwards.
CCGAACGAGGCTGGGCACGGCGCCCTTGCCCCTCACTTCCGCCTCCTCGAACTCGGCGGCGGCAATCGCCCGGTCGAGAGCGGCGCGCAGCTCCTTGGCGGTCTCCAGCGTCAGCTCGATCCCGGCCCGCGCCCCGGGGTCGAGGCCGGTGTTGATGAAGTCGAGCGTGATGACGTCGCCCAGCGGCGCATGGCGCGCGTGGTCATAGGCGACCACCGCCTGCGAGAGCGGGAACCATTCGTCCCCGCGCTTTGCCATGCCCTCCGCGCGTGCGATCTCGATGATGGACGTGCACATGTCCGCTCCTCCTACTTCGCCAGATGCTTGCCGAAGAAGGCGAACACCTTGCTCCAGCCATCCATTGCCTGCTCGGGCCGGTAGAGCGGCCGGTGCCAATAGAAGATGCCGTGGCCGGCGCCGTCGTAGCGGTGGAACTCGTGCGCCTTGCCGTGCTTCTTGAGCTCGGCCTCGTGCTGGTTCACCTGCTCGGGGCTCGGCGCGCGGTCGTCGTTGCCGAAGATGCCGATCAGCGGGCAGCAGAGGTCCTTCGTCATGTCGATCGGCGCGACCGGCGTCTTGGCGTTGAGCTCCTCCTTGCCCATCACCACGCGGCCGCCCCAGAGCTCGGCGCAGGCGTCGACGTCCTTCCTCTGGCAGGCATAGATGAAGGCGTGCCGGCCGCCGGAGCAGGAGCCGAAAATGCCGACCTTGCCGTTGTGATTGGACTGCGCGCGCATCCACTTCACGGCGGCCTCGGTATCGCCGACCATCTGGGCGTCGGCAATGCCGCCGTCGGCGCGCACCTTGGCGGCGACGTCGTCCGGGTTGCCCTGGCCCGCACGCTCATAGAGGTTGGCGCAGATCGCGAGATAGCCGTGATGCGCGAACCGGCGCGTCGTCTCGATGTAGAACTCGCTCCAGCCCGGGAGATGGTGGACAAGCACCACGCCCGGAAAGGGGCCCGGCCCGGACGGCTTGGCCACATAGGCGGTAATCGGCGTTCCCTTGTCGCCTTTGATGGTCACGTTCTCGCAGGTCATGCCTCGGTAGAATGACATCAGTCTTCCTCCATGGGCGTCAGCCTAGAGCATGATCCGGAAAAGTGGAAACCGGTTTTCCGAAAAGATCATGCTCAAAACAAAGAGATGAGATCATGATCCGATTCAATCCGATCGGATCATGATCTCGTCGTCCGCCGTGCATCGCAGCGCCGCTGCCGTCATCGATAGGGGCGCCGCGCTCCGTTTGCTGCCGGGGTCGTAGCGCGGCCAGTATTCGACAATCGCGTGCCGGGCGCAACAAGAGGCAGCCGGGCCGCTCAAATCGTCTGGAACGATACAACACCGGTTTTGCCGCACTTGGAATGCGGGGCCCGCGCGGAGATCCGTTCGCTGACGCGGTATGCTCGCTTGGGCTGGGGGTCCGCATTTGCAGAACGAACGGTGCACCTGGATCACCTCAGGAACGGTCAATGTCCGGGTCGGGGTCAAAAGCTGACTTTTCGGGGAGGTCCCCTTCTGGGGCGCAAAGCGGATATTCGGCGAAACGCTGACGTCTGCTAAGGAAATAGAGTGAGACCGCTAATGACTACCTCCTCATCCTGAGCCTGCGAAGCAGGCGTCTCAAGGGATGATAGGCACGGTCTTGGCCTCATGGTTCGAGACGCGATGCTGCGAATCGCTCCTCACCACGAGGGGGAACGAAGCCACCAGCGCCGCCATTGTCCCTTCCTTTGCCACCAGCACCTTGTGGACGAGCACATCCGCGATTCTCCACAGGATACGCTGCCGGTACCGGCCGACGTTCACATCGTCGTCACGTCACATCGCTACTTGTCACGGACATGTCACCCCCTTGGAGTTTGTGATGCCCGCCTACGCGAAATCAGTTCTTGGAGCGGCGTTGTCGATCAACTCGCTGCCGGCCTATCGCGAGTGGTTGCTGTCGCGGCAGCGCGATCTGGAGTTGCAGGATTTCTTCCGTTCGGAGGCACTGGATGGCGACTGGCGAGGTGTCGCCGACCGGGTCAAGCAGCTTCTCGATGGTTTCAAAGGGCGGCTTGGAATTCATGGACCTTTTTGGGGGTTCAAGATCGACAGTCACGATCCGCTTGTCAGAAAAGCCGTCGCGACCCGTCTGCTGCAGGCGCTGGAAGCCGCCGAATATGTTGGCGCAACCCAAATGGTTATCCATTCGCCTTACACGACGTGGGACCACAACAATCTCGATCTCTATCCCGGAAACCGGGAGGCCGTGGTCGAGCGCGTTCAGTTGACCTTGTCGGATGTCATCCGCCGAGCCGAGCAGATTGGCTGCGAGATCGTCATCGAGAATATCGAGGATAAGGACCCGCACGAACGAGTGCGCCTCGCCAGGGCATTGGACAGCAAAAGCGTTCGTGTCTCACTCGATACCGGGCATGCCCTTTACGCGCACAGTTCGACCGGTGCACCGCCGGTCGATTACTACGTCTATGCCGCCGGCGACATGCTGACGCACGTCCATCTTCAAGACACCGATGGATATGCTGACCGGCATTGGGCGCCGGGCGAGGGTGCCATGCCATGGGTCGCATTTTTTCGTGCGCTGGGCCGGCTGAATTCGAATCCGCGGCTCATCATTGAGTTGCGCGACCACGCCGCGGTGTTCGCCGGCGCAAAGTATCTGACAGAGCTTGGGGTGGCTGAGTAGTCTCTGCAAGAGCACGCGTGAAAGCCGGGCTAACCGAACAACGTTATCCTTTCGGTCGGCACAATCGGATTTGAGAACAGCAAGGAAACAAACATGACTGGACATTCCCGACGCCACGTTCTCCGGATGGGCGCCGCCTCGGCAGGCGCATTGATTGCTCCCCGCTTCGCCATCGCCCAAGCCGACAACCGTCCGTCAATTACGGTTGCCGTTCAGAAAGTGACGAACTCAAACGTTCTGGACGTCCTTCGTGAACAGTCGAATGTCGGAGAACGCATCTTTTTCTCGTCGCTCTGGGAAGGGTTGATCACGAAAAACTGGCGCGGAAACCTGGAGGCTGTCCCGGGATTGGCGACTGAATGGAAGCGGATTGATGACCAGACGGTCGAGCTGAAAATCCGCCAAGGCGTCAAGTTTCACAATGGCGACGAACTGACGGCCGAGGACGTTGTGTTCAGCTTCGGACGCGAGCGCATGTTCGGCGCCACTGAAGCCAAGAGCAGGTCGACGATCAAAGCATACGAGAAAATTCCGACGCCGCGTCCGGGCAAGGAACTTCCACCCGAGGTTCCGGCAGTTGCACGGCGGATCTGGCCTGATCTGTTGCGTGTGGATGCCGTCGAGAAGTACACGGTACGTTTCTACAACGCGACGCCGGACGTCACGATTGAAGGGCGCCTGTCGCGTTACGGCTCCGACATCATGAACCGGCGTGCCTGGGAAGAGGCGGCAAGCTATCTCGACTGGGCGCGCAAGCCGGTCACGACGGGTCCGTACAAAGTTGTCGAGATGCGCCCCGATGTGTCGCTGACGCTTGAATCGCATGATGAGTATTGGGGTGGCCGGCCGCCGCTCAAGCGCATTCGTTTTGTCGAAGTTCCGGAAGTGGCCAGCCGCATCAACGGTCTTCTTTCCGGCGAGTATCAGTTCGCTTGTGACATTACGCCGGACCAGATTGCGTCCATCGAGAAGAACGCCGCATTCGAGGTTCAGGGCGGAACTATTCTCAACCATCGCCTGACCGTATTCGACAAGAACCATGCGCAGCTTGCAAATCCTCTGGTTCGGCGGGCGTTCACGCACGCCATTGATCGCCAGGCCATCGTCGACAGTTTGTGGGCGGGCCGCACCCGCGTGCCGCGCGGTCTGCAATGGGAGTTCTACGGGGACATGTTCCAGAGCGACTGGAATGTCCCCGAGTTCAATCCCAAGCTCGCTCAGGATCTGCTTCGGCAGGCCAACTACAAGGGTGATCAGATCCCGTATCGCCTGTTGAACAACTACTACACCAACCAGGTTGCGACGGCTCAGGTTCTTGTCGAGATGTGGAAAGCCGTGGGGCTGAACGTCCAGATCGAGACCAAGGAAAACTGGACCCAGATCATGGAGCGCAACGACACCCGCGGCGTGCGCGATTGGTCCAATTCAGCCGCTTACAATGATCCCGTCTCGTCGCTGGTTGCACAGCATGGTCCAAATGGACAGCAACAACAGATCGGCGAGTGGACGAACGCCGAGCTGAACCAGCTTTCGGAGCTTCTCGAAACATCGACGGACCGCGATGCTCGCCGCAAGGCATTCCGCAGGATGCTCGAAATCGCAGAGCGTGAAGACCCAGCCTATACGGTCCTGCATCAGAATGCGACGTTCACGGCGAAGCCCAAGGCTATCAAGTGGAAGGCCTCCCCGGCCTTTGCCATGGATTTTCGTCCCGGCAGTTTTGGAGCCTGACGATGCTCCCGCTCCTTACAATCGAGAACCTGACGGTCTCGTTTGGAGAGACGCGCGTTCTCCACGGCGTCGACTTCTCGATTTGCAAGGGACAAGCGCTGGGACTGGTCGGCAAGTCGGGTTCCGGCAAGTCCGTCACATGGCTTGCCGCGCTCGGCCTGCTGCCCAGTTCGGCGAAAGTCGATGGGAAGGTCGTCCTTGAGGGGCAAAACATCATGGGCGCGCCAGCGGATACGCTAGACAGCGTGCGCGGCCGCCGCATTGCGATGATCTTTCAGGATCCGGCCAGCGCGCTAAATCCTGTTCTCACGATCCGCCGCCAGTTGTCCGAAACGCTGGCTCTGCATCGCGGTCTGTCGGGCCGCTCGTTGCAGAGCGAATGCAAGAGGCTGCTTGATCTCGTCGGAATTCCCGACGCCGAACGGAGGCTGTCGGCCTATCCGCATGAGTTTTCAGGAGGACAGAACCAGCGCATCATGATCGCGATGGCTCTTTCGGGAAATCCCGATCTCCTGATCGCCGATGAGCCGACGACCGCGCTCGATGTGACAATTCAGGCGCAAATCTTGGAGTTGCTTGCGAGGGTGCGCGCTGAAACCGGGATGGCGATGGTGCTCATCAGCCACGATCTCGGCGTCGTCTCAGAAAATTGCGACCGCGTGGCCGTCATGTATGCCGGTCGGGTGGTGGAAAATGCCCCGGCGGGAGAGCTGTTCGACGATCCTTGTCATCCCTATTCAAACGGGCTGATTGGAGCGCTGCCACCGCTCGATGGGGAGCGCCGGCGTCTGACAGCGATCAGCGGCACGGTTCCTGACCCGCGCAGCACGCCCGCCGGTTGCGCATTCGCGCCCAGATGCACGTTCGAAACTGCCTTGTGTAAGGTTTCACCTCCTCCGCTCGTTCCGGCTGAACTCGGCCGTGACGTGGCCTGTCATGTCGTTTCGGCAGAACGCCCATTTCAGGTCGGGCTGGCAGCGGAATGACCGAGTCGCTGGTGCAGGCGCGGGCTTTGAGAAAAATCTACATCGTTCGACGTGGCATTTTCGGCCGCGTCTCGAATGTTTGCGCCGTCGACGATGTGTCATTTGAGATTGCGAAGGGGGAGACCCTGGGCCTTGTCGGTGAATCCGGGTCCGGAAAATCATCGACAGGGCGTCTCGTGCTCGGCCTCGAGAAAACGGATGCTGGAGAGGTCCGGTTCGGCGGCGCGCCAATGCGCGCAATCGGGTCGGAAGGCTGGCGGTCTCACCGCGCACGCGCCCAGATGATCTATCAGGATCCGCTCGGCGCACTCGACAGGCGCTTGACCATTCTCGATCAGGTTCGCGAGCCGCTGGACATTCATGGCGTCGGCGAACGGTCTGAGCGCGAGCAGATGGCGATCGAACTTCTTCGGTCGGTGGATTTGTCGGCCGACCATGGCCGTCGCTATCCCGGCGAGCTTTCCGGTGGGCAGCGCCAGCGCGCGGTGCTCGCGCGGGCGCTCGCCACGCGACCGGAATTCCTTGTTTGCGATGAGCCTGTCAGCGCTCTCGATGTGTCGATTCAGGCGCAGGTCGTCAACCTGCTTTGTGACCTTCAAAGCCGGCTTGGATTGACGATGCTCTTCATCAGTCACGATCTGCGGGTTGTTCGCCAGGTCAGTCGCCGCGTTGCGGTGATGTATCTCGGCCAGATCGTCGAAACCGGATCGGCCGACGATCTCTTTGCGACGCCGCTTCATCCCTACACACGCGCGCTTGTTTCTGCGTCGCCTGCGCCCGGCCGGCGCAGCGCCGGCCGTATTGTGCTTCAGGGCGATCCACCAAATCCCGCCAATCGCCCGTCGGGTTGCGCATTTCATCCGCGCTGTCCGAGCGCGCTGCCGGAGTGTCGCATCGCGCATCCTACTCTGTCGCGACCGAGCGCGACACGCAGCGTTGCCTGCCACCTCTATTCAGGTGAACAGCCCGGAAGGAGCGCCGCCTGATGCTCCGCTATTTTGCGCTGAGAATTGGCCGCGCGTTGCTGACGATCGCACTTGTCGTCACGTTCGCCTTCGTGGTTCTGCGTTTGTCGGGTGATCCAGCCTTGATGATTATGGGACCGGAAGCTCCGCCGGAGGTGATCGCCGCATTCCGCAAGGCGTGGGGCCTCGATGCCCCGATCTGGATGCAATACTTCGACTATTTTGGCGCGATCGCCCGGGGCGAACTCGGCCGTTCCATGCGAGACGGCCGCCCCGCCTTGACCCTTGTCGCCGAGCGCATTCCGGCCACACTCCTGCTCACTGTTCCGGCGCTTCTGATCAAGCTCGGAATTGGAATTCCCGCCGGGATTTACGCGGCGCTGCATCGTGGCTCGGCGATCGACAGGGCAGTGATGATTGCCGCCGTTGCCGGCTTTACCGTCCCGAGTTTTGTGCTGGCGCTGCTATTGGTGTTGGTCTTCGGGGTCCAGCTCGGCTGGCTGCCTTCCGGGGGTCAGGATTCCTGGCGCCATGCCATCCTTCCAATCTTTACGCTTGGCGTGGGAGGTGCAGCTGTTCTCGCGCGATTCACGCGAAGCGCGATGCTGGAGATTCTGGGCCAGCACTACATTCGCACGGCGTCCGCCAAAGGGGTGCCTTGGCGCGCCGTAGTCACGAACCACGCTCTGCCGAACGCCGCAATTCCCACGGTGACTATCATAGGATTCATGGTTGGCTCCTTGATAGCGGGCGCCGTCGTCGTCGAAAGCGTATTTTCCTGGCCGGGTGTCGGACGGCTCCTCGTCGTTGCCGTCGCAAATCGCGATCTCGCCGTTGTTCAGTGCATCCTGCTACTTGTTGCGCTGACGATGGTCACATCCAATCTCATCGTCGATTTTCTCTATGGTTTTCTTGATCCGAGGTTGAAAACGCGCATGGGCTCCGAATGACCCAGATCGTCGTCGCTAATGAGGAGACGCGGCCGCGGAAGGCGCTTTGGCCGACGCTGCCGGCAAGCGTCAATGTCGCGTTGTGCTGGATCGCATTGATGCTGCTGCTTGCGTGTTTTTCCGAAGTGATCGCTCCCTATGGCTTCACGAAACTGGACCTCAGAAACCGGCTTGCGCCACCCGGTTCGATGGACCACTGGCTGGGGACGGATGAGCTCGGCCGTGACGTTCTGTCGAGACTTGTGTTCTCGATCCGGATTTCTCTGCTCCTTGCATTTGGCGCGACCCTTATCTCTGCGACGGCAGGTACCGTGCTGGGGTTTCTCGCGGCGCATTTCCGCCGCTGGGTTGAACAGATCGTCCTCATGTTGGTGGATTTCCAGGCCAGCATGCCATTTCTGATTCTTGGCCTTGTCTGTGCTGGCCTTCTTCGGCAACTCCCTTACGCTGCTCGTGGGGCTGATGGGCCTTTTTGGCTGGGAGCGTTACGCGCGTATTTCGCGCGGACTTGCCATTTCGGCGAACGCACAAGGCTATGCCGCAGCCATTCGTCAGCTGGGCGCGCGGCCGGCGCGCATCTATTTCAGGCACATCCTGCCGAACATCGCCTCCACGTTGATCGTCTCGATGACCCTGGTGTTTCCTGAAGTGATCCTGCTTGAGTCCGGCCTGTCGTTTCTCGGCTTGGGCGTACAACCTCCGATGACGAGCCTCGGGAATATGGTTGGGTATGGTAGAGAATATCTGACGCGCGCTCCCTGGATCATGCTGTGTCCCGCTGCGACGATCGTTCTCACGACGCTGGCCATTTCCGTGATCGGCGACTGGTTGCGCGACCGGCTCGACCCGACCTTGAAATGACCTATGCGTGGCGTGACGTCGAACAGGTCCTGCGCCTGCCTTCACGTGGCTGAAAACCCGCATCGATCGCCGCTTATCAGCAGAAAGCAATCTGGCAAGGGAGCTAGCAATGACGATATCGCGTCGTAACCTTCTGGCTGGTGGGGCGGCTCTCGCGCTTGCACCAATGGCTTACGCGCAGCCCAAGGAACAAGGGAAGGCGCGACCGGCGCTTCGCATAGCGGTTGCGGAAGTGCCTCCCACCCTGGAGCCTGCCCGCGAACTCTCCAACGTGGGGACGCGTGTAACCTATTCGATGTTCGACACATTGATCCGGCGCGATTTCCTGGGATCGCCTGACGGCGGCGGTTCGGGGCTGAAGCCGCACCTCGCCACGTCATGGACGCGCAACGCACAGGATGAGCTTGTCCTGAAACTGCGCGACGACGTCTTGTTTCACAATGGCGATCGTCTGACCGCTGAAGACGTTGTCTATACCTTCACGTCGCCGCGCATGTTCGGAGAAAAGGCCCTGATGCCCGAAGCGCGATCGTATTTCGCAACGCTCGCATCCGTAGACTCACCTGCGCCGCTGACAGTCCGGTTCCGCACAAAGATCCCCGATGTGCTGCTCGAACAGCGCCTGGCGTCCTGGTGCAGCTGGATTGTCAGCAAGCGTGCCTATGAGGAACGCGGCTTCGACGGCTTCTCCCGCGAGCCGATCGGCACCGGGCCCTACAAGTACCGGTCGCATCAACGGGACCAGAAAATCGTCCTTGACGCCTTCGACCAGTACTGGATGGGACGCCCAAACGCGGAGAGCGTCGAATTCCGGCAGATGCCGGAACTGGCATCACGGGTCGCTGCCCTGCAGGCGGGTGATATGGATATGATCACGAACATCCCGCCGGATCAGGTCAGCGTTCTGAGAAAGAAGTTCCGGGAATCGACGTGCGCAACGTCGTGCTCGCCAATGTGCATGTTCTGACATTCGATGAGCGAGGCCCGGGCCTCGGCGACAAACGCGTGCGGCAAGCGCTCGGGCTCGCGATCGATCGAAAACTGCTTGTTGATACGCTCTGGGACGGCTCGGCGGTCGTGCCTGGCGGGCACAACTATCCCGAATACGGTCAGATGTACCTTGAAGAGCGCAGCCTTCGCTATGATCCCGACGCCGCCAAGCGCCTGCTGCGTGAAGCCGGATATCGCGGCGAGGAAATCGTTTATCGGACAATGCCAAACTATTACACCAACGCACTGCGCGCAGCGCAGGTGCTTATCGAAATGTGGAAAGCCGTCGGCATCAATGCGCGCCTTCAGGTTGTCGAGAACTTCACGCAGATGCGCGCTGAGGGCCAGCAGATCGGCAACAACTCCAACTCCACAAGGCTTCCCGATCCGCTTGGCGCGCTCTGGATTTCATGGGGGCCGGACTCCGCCTTCCAGAAATCTGGGGCGTTTCGCAGCGTCGAGGCGTTCAACGCCGCCGGTCGCGCGCTTGAGGCTGAAACCGACGCTGCGAAGCGCAAGACGTTGTTCAAGGCGCTGCTGGACGCGTGGGAGGACGAAGCTCCGGGCACAGTCCTCTATCAGCCCGCCGAATTCTATGCCCTGAAGCGTAATATCGCGTGGCGTCCCTATACATTTTATTTCATGGATCTTCGCAATGACAATCTCTCGTTCAACTGATGAGCGGTCTGGTTTCCGGCTGATCCATGTCAGCGACACGCATCTATCGCGCACACACCGCTATTTCGAGGTGAACTGGTCATGTTTTCGCGAAGCAGTGTCGGCGTCGCCGCCGCATATCTTGATTCACGGCGGCGATCTTGCGTTCAACGGTCCGTCGGCATCGCGTGATCTTGCTTATGCCGTTGAGGAAATCGCGGCGCTTGGACTGCCGTGGCACGCCATTCCGGGCAATCACGATATCGGCGAGGCGCCGGATTACTCCCGTCTCAACCAGCCCATCAATCGCGAGAGAATTGACGCATGGCGACGCCATGTCGGAGCTCAGTGGTGGCACTGCGATGTTCCGCATTGGAGACTGATCGGTCTCGATACCGCGCTGATGGGATCAAATCTGCCCGAAGAGGCCGAGCAGGACGGATTTCTGCGACATGCTCTGGCGACGCGCGGTGAACTGCACGCGATGGTCTTCGTCCACATGCCTCCCTTCGAACGCGATCATCTGTCGACGGCGAACCCGACCTCCTACATTCCGATCAAGGCCAGAGCGACGTTTCTCGATGTTTGCGCGAGCGCCGGCGTCAAGGTGATCGCATGCGGGCATAAGCACGTGTATCGGAAGCATCGTCATCGCGGCATGGATATTGTGTGGGCGCCGGCGACCGCGATGGTCGATGTCAAGAACCCGCTGGCGCGACGTGGGACCTTTCCCCGCCCTGGTTATCTCGAATGGGTTCTTGGCCCGCGCGGAGCATCCCATAAGCTGGTCGAGCCGGAACGGATGTTCGTGATCGACATGACGGGCTGGACGAGGCGCAACGGCAGCACGACGACGACACTGCCCGCCTGGCCTTAGAGCGCATTCTCTGCGGCGTCCCTGCGGCACATGAGCGACGCGTGCATTGCCGGAGCCGCACACTGGTCGCTTCGCATTTGGAACTGCGCCAAGTGGTTGCTGCGCTCCTCCGTCTCTCCGACGACCACCGAGCGGCGAGCGATAACTTCCACTTCCGCTCTGCCTCCCATATCCGACATACTCGCGCTAGAAAACGAGGTCAGCTTCGGACTTTGAGGGAACGTCCGCTTCTGGCGCGAAGCAGACGTTACAGCCACCACGAGACCCCGGACGTCAGCGAGCGGGGCGCCGACCGCCAAGGTCTGCGCTTAAGCTACCCCGGGTCAGCAGGCATGGGGACCGCTGGACGCACGGACGCCTCGCTGTGGTCGGTCGTGACCGGCCGGCAGACATTTCTGCCGAACGTTGCCGCGACCACGTGACCCGGCAATAGAGTACCTCTGGGCCAAAAGGCGGTCAGCTTCTAAAACTAGGCCGCTGAAGTCCCGAAGGCGGCTTCGCCCGGCGGAGAGGGTTCGATCCCAGTTCCTCTCGCTCCGCCAGCTTATCCAAAGCCGGTCGAATTCGTTAGCAATTCAGCCCAACGGCCGCAGCCGTTTCTATTTTGAGCTCCAGACCGCCAACCGGTAGAACCGCCCTACTATTCTCCGGAAGGCCCGTTTTTCTCCGGGCCTCAGAACCCCATCCAATAGGTGCGTTTCTCGAAACTCGATCGTTTCGAGTTACCTATAAGCCTCAGCGGAAAGTGGTTCGGCCGTTTCTCTCGGATGTCCGCTAAAACAAGGGGTGGCAGTGAGTATTCCCTTTTTTCACCCATAAGAAATTCACAAACGGCGAACCAGCGCCCAGGTTCCTCCGTGCGCCCGCCAATTCAAACCGCATCTGCCGGCACAAAGCAGCTGATGATGATGCTGCCGCGGTGATGCACGTACCACACCACAGCCTGACCGACCGGATTGCCACGATCGCGGATGATGGCCCGCTCGGGTACCGCCGTCCACTGCCCCTCGATCGGAACCCAATAGGCGCCCTCGCGAAAATCATAATCGGTGCGATGACCGTCGGCGATGTCGCAGCAGGGCACGCCGTTCGGCGCCGTCACGGCCTTGAACCAGGCGCGGATGTCAGGCGAGACGTTGTCGTATTGTCCGTTGTCGAAGGCGAGCGCCGCGCTGGTCAGCGCAGAGACGCACGCCAGCAGAGCGACCTGCGCGAGCCTTCGCATCCGATCCTCCACCGCATTTCTTTTCGTATCTGTTGCCCACTTGTTGGTGCGCACGATTCGATGTTGGCGCGATTAAGCCTGAGCTGTGCCGTGGTTGCACGCTCAAAAATTGAGCGTTCCGTGCCGCTGGGAATGATGCGGTGCGAAATCAGCGCTTCGTCGTTCGTTGCGATTCGACGAGTAGCTTTGGGCCACCGACAGCAACAATCCGATCAGGCGCAAAACCTCTCTAAAAGATGCAATTTCATGAATTGCGCCGGTTTGCGTTGGTCGCAATTGCCGCAGCCGCGGTGCGGTTCTCCACACCGAGCTTGGCGTAGATCTGCTCCAGATGCTTGTCGACCGTCCGCGGGCTGAGCCCCAGGATCTGGGCGATGTCGCGGTTGGTCTTTCCCTTGGACAGCCACGACAGCACTTCGCCCTCGCGCGTCGTCAGGCCGAGCTCGCTGGAGAACTGCGCCGGCAAATTGACGCCCGCATCCTTTGCCAACCGCAACAGGAATTCGTTCTGGCCGGCGTTGCCCATGTAATACAGGCGAAGCTCCGGGTTGTCCGGAAACGACGCTGCGGCCTTTGACCCGCTCTTGCTTTTTTGCGCCTGCTCCAGCCATTGCAGCATGGGCGGCGGCAGTAGCAGCCCGCCATTGGCGCTTGCCGCGAGGTTTTCCGACAATAATTTCTGCGCCTGCGGCGTCGCCCACATGATCGCGCCCTGCCGGTTGACCGCCAGCAGAAAGCGTCCGGAGACGTCGAGCGCGGCGCGGGCGCTCTGCGTCAGCCTGGCATTGGCGAGATGGACCCTGATCCGCGCCAGCATCTCCTCGATGACGATGGGTTTCGTCACGTAATCGACGCCGCCGGCCTCAAGTCCCCGCACGATATGCTCGGTCTCCGCGAGCCCGGTCATGAAGATCACGGGCACGTTGCTCAATCCCGCCTCGCGCTTGAGACGCCGGCAGGTCTCGAAGCCGTCCATGCCCGGCATGACGGCGTCGAGCAGGATGATGTCGGGGGTGATCTGATCGATGATCCGCATTGCGGCGGCGCCGTCCAGCGCGACCATCACCGTCATGCCCGCGCCGTCGAGCGCGTCGGTCAGAAGCCGCAGCGTTTCCGGGGAGTCATCCACGACGAGTGCGATGTCGCGCTTTTTGGGCTCAGTGATCATAAGAGTGCAGGGTTTTCAGGGTTGCCATGTACTGATCCAGGTCGAAACGGTCGATCAGCGAGCGCATTTGCGAGACGAAATCGGCATGCTCGGGATAGTCGGTTCCTATTTCATCCAGCTTGACCTGGATCGCCCTGATATAGCCCAACTGCCCGAGGCCGATCAGCTCCTCGACGTGTTTCACCGGCGGCCGCGAGCCGCTGTCGGGCGTCCACTGCGGAACGACGATCCGGTCGGTCTCGTATTGCCATTCGATCTTCAGCAGCTGGCGGATCAATTCCAAGAGCCTTGGAATATCGATCGGCTTCATCAGATAGCCGTCGTGGAACGGCTGCGCCAGCGGCGCGCCGTGCGCTTCCAGCGCGCTCGCCGAAACCATCAGGATACGGGCCTGACGATGGCCGGTCGAGCGCAGCGTCTCCGCCACCGTCCATCCGTCCATGCCCGACATCGAGATGTCGAGCAGGAACAGGTCCGGCCGGCAATGCTGGGCGAGCGCGAGGCAGCCGGGGCCGTCCGGCGCGCTCAGGAGGATGAAGCCGAGCGGCGCCAGCACCTCGCGCAGCAGGTCGCGCTGGACGGGATCGTCATCGGTGATCAGGATGGTCTTGCGCGGGCCGTGATAGCCGGAAACCGGCGCATCCACCGGCGCGACCCGCGTCGGATTGGTCACTTCCGACAGCAGGATTTTGACGCGGAAGGTGCTGCCGGTCCCGACCGAACTCGTGACCTTGATGTCGCCGCCCATCACGCCGGCGAGCAGCCGGCTGATCGTCAGGCCGAGGCCGGTGCCGGTTTGCGGTTGCGAGACGCCCAGCGCGCCGCGCTCGAAGGGGGCAAAGATGCGTTCGAGGTCGGAGGCCTGGATTCCCGGGCCGGTGTCGATCACTTCGAACTCGGCGACCGGGCTGCGATAATGCACCACGAACTGCACGCTGCCGGTCTGCGTGAACTTGATGGCGTTCGACAAGAGGTTGATCAGGATCTGGCGCAGCCGCTTCTCGTCGGCATAGACCACGACGGGCAGCACCGCCGGGCGCTTGAAGATGAAATCGATGCCCTTGGCGGCGGCCTGCAGGCGGAACATGCCGACCAGCTGGTCGAGGAATTCGCTTAAGCGCACTTCGTCGCGCGACAGGTAAAGCCGGCCGGCTTCGATCTTGGAGATATCGAGAATGCCGTCGATCAGCCCCGACAGATGGTCGGCGCTGCGGCGCACCACGCGCACCTGGTCGCGCGGCTTCGCTTGCAGGCTCATATCCTGCTCCAGCAATTGAGCATAGCCGGAGATCGCGTTCAGCGGCGAGCGCAGTTCGTGACTCAGTCCGACGACATAGCGGCTCTTGGCGAGATTGGCGGATTCGGCAACCTCCTTGGCGCGCTGCAATTCGGCGTCGGTGCGCTTGTGCGCGTCGATTTCCTGGATCAGGAGCGTGGTCTGCCGCCGCGTCTCCGCCTCCGCCGCGCGCCGGCTCTGCTGCGCCAGCACGAACAGCCACGCCACCACGCCGATGATGATGGTCAGCGCGAAGAAGACCTTCCACAGCACCTCGGAGAGCTGCAGATTGTCGGCGTGCACCGCCGACGAGGTCTGCAAATAGATCAGGCCGAGCGTCAGTCCGACGAGCCCGGCGGAAACCGCGAACACGCCGAGATAGTGGCCGAGCTGCGAATTGATCCGCGCATAGATCGGCTGCGGCAACAGCTTGCCGAGGGTTTCGGAGACCTGGGCCTGGATGCGCGCATGCGGCTTGCAGAGATCGTGGCAGCGGGCGTCCAGCGAACAGCACAGTGAGCAGATCGGGCCGGCATAGGCAGGGCAGGATGCGGTGTCCTCGGGCTCGAAGCTGTGCTCGCAGATGCAGCACTGGATCGATTCGATGTTCTGCCAGCTCCGCTTCGGTTTGCGCGCGATGTAATATTTGCCGTCGGTCGCGAACGCGATCAGCGGCGCGGTGACGAAGGCCGCGATCAGCGCGACGAACGGCGCCAGCGCCTTCGCCGTCGGCCCGAACACGCCGTAGAACGCGGTGATGGAAACCACGGTCGCGATCGTCATCGCGCCGACGCCGACCGGATTGATGTCGTAGAGATGCGCGCGCTTGAACTCCATGTGCGGCGGGCGCAGGCCGAGCGGCCTGTTGACTACGAGATCGGACACCAGCGCGCCGACCCAGGCGATCGCGACGTTGGAGTAGAGCGCAAGCGTCTGCTCCAGCGCCTTGTAGACGCCGATCTCCATCAGCAGCAACGCTACGACCACGTTGAAAACCAGCCAGACCACGCGGCCGGGATGGCTGTGAGTGAGGCGGGAGAAGAAATTCGACCATGCAATCGAGCCGGCATAGGCGTTGGTGACGTTGATCTTGAGCTGCGACAGGATGACGAAGGTGCCGGTCAGCGCCAGCGCGAGGTCGGGCTGCGACAGCACATAGCGGAAGGCCTCGAGATACATGTGCGCGGGTTCGGCCGCGTGCTCGTAGCTCACGCCATGGCTGAGGGCGAAATAGGCCAGGAACGATCCGGCCAGCAGTTTGAGCGAGCCGAGAATGATCCAGCCGGGCCCGGCGCTCAGCAGCGCGATCCACCACGAGGTCTTCGAGGTCCTGCGGTCGCGTGGCAGAAAGCGCAGGAAGTCGACCTGCTCGCCGATCTGCGCCACCAGCGAGAACACCACGGAAGCGGCGGTGCCGAACAGCAGGAGATCGAGATGTCCCGAGGGGCTGCCGTGTTCGCCGGGGAATTTCGTCCATTCCGCAAAGGAGTGCGGATTGGCCCAGGCGATCGCCGCGAACGGGAGGATGTGGAGCACGATCCAGACCGGCTGCGTCCATAACTGGAAGCGGCTGATCAGCGTGATGCCGTGGGTGACCAGCGGGATGATGACGACGGCGCTGATGAGATAGCCGATCGGGCGCGGGATGCCGAAGCACATCTCCAGCGCGGTCGCGAGAATCACGGCCTCGATCGCGAAGAAGATGAAGGTGAAGGAGGCGTAGATCAGCGAGGTGATGGTCGAGCCGATGTAGCCGAAGCCGGCGCCGCGCGTCAGCAGGTCGATGTCGATGCCGCATTTGGCGGCGTGATAGGCGATCGGCAGGCCGCAGCAGAAGATGATGACGCTGACGACCAGGATGGCCGCCGTGGCATTGGTGACGCCGTAGTTCAGGGTGATGGTGCCGCCGATCGCCTCCAGCGCCAGGAACGAGATCGCGCCCAGCGCGGTATTGGCGACGCGGGCGGCGGACCAGCGCCGCGCGCTCTTGGCGGTGAAGCGCAGCGCGTAATCTTCCAGCGTCTGGTTGGCAACCCATTGATTATATTGGCGCCTTACGCGGTCTATCCGCTGCCGCCCTGCCACTTCCAACACTCCTGACCCCGACTGAAAGCCTGCCCAAAACCTACGTCGCTATTTTGCGGTGCAATATACGCGATCTTGCGTATCTGTGCACTGCACAATTCGAGCAATCCTCGCCTGACCAATAGCGCGTCCTCGAACCAAGAATGGGGTACTCATGTCAGACGAGACGAATAAGGGCCTGCAGTCTCCGCTTCGGCGCAAACTGCTGATGGGAATGGCCGCCCTGCCGGCCATATCGATGCTTTCACGCCCGTCCTTCGCGGACGTGCCGGCGACCTCCGTGGTCAACACCACGGGGCTTGCGGTCACCGACACCGAGGTGACGGTCGGCATCCTGCACTCCGTCACGGGCACCATGGCGATCATCGGAAACCGGCTCGGTGGAAGCCGAAAAGCTCGCGATCGAGCAGATCAACGCCGCGGGCGGCGTGCTCGGCCGCAAGATCAAGTTCATCCAGGAAGACGGCGCCAGCGACTGGCCGACCTTCGCCGAAAAGGCCAAGAAGCTGCTGGTCAACGACAAGTGCGCCGCCGTGATGGGCTGCTGGACCTCGGCCTCGCGCAAGGCGGTGCTGCCGGTGTTCGAGCAGTACAACGGCATGCTGTACTACCCGACCTTCTACGAAGGTCTCGAGCAATCCAAGAACGTCATCTACACCGGCCAGGAAGCGACCCAGCAGATCATCGCCGGCCTCGACTGGGTCAAAAGACCAAGGGCGCGAAGACCTTCTATCTGCTCGGCTCCGACTACATCTGGCCGCGCACCTCGAACAAGATCGCGCGCAAGCACATCGAGGGCCATCTGAAGGACTCCAAGGTCGTCGGCGAAGAATACTTCCCGCTCGGCAGCACCCAGTTCAACTCGGTGATCAACAAGATCAAGCTGACGAAGCCCGACGTGATCTACGCCATCATCGTCGGCGGCTCGAACGTCGCCTTCTACAAGCAGCTGAAGGCCGCCGGCATCGACCTGTCGAAGCAGACGCTGCTGACCATCTCGGTGACCGAGGACGAGATCGACGGCATCGGCGGTGAAAACATCGCGGGCGCGTTCGCCTGCATGAAGTACTTCCAGTCGCTCGACAACGCCAACAACAAGGGCTTTCGTGACCGCGTTCAAGAAGATGTGGGGCGAGAAGACCGTGATCGGCGACGTGACCCAGGCCGCCTATCTCGGCCCGTGGCTGTGGAAACTGACGGTGGAGAAGGCCGGCTCCTTCGACATCGACAAGGTCGCCGCCGCTTCCCCCGGTGTGGAGTTCAAGGGCGCGCCGGAAGGCTACGTCCGTATCCACGAAAATCATCACCTCTGGTCGAAGACCCGCGTCGGCAAGGCCAAGCTCGATGGCCAGTACGAACTGGTCTACGAGACCGCCGATCTCGTCGAACCGGATCCGTTCCCGAAGGGCTACCAGTGAGATTGGGCGCGTAACCCCCCACACTCTCTCAACGCATCGCGGCGTGGACGAAATTGTCCGCGTCCCACGATCCGGCGTCGCGCGCCTTTCGCGGGCCGCCGGCCCTTTGGAATGACGGAGAGGTACGATGTTCGGTGACTATTCGATTGGCGATCTCGGCGCCATTCTTGCGATGCAGGGTTTTGCCGGGCTGATCCTGTTCTCCGTTTACGTGTTGATGGCGCTAGGGCTGGCCATCATCTTCGGCCAGATGGGCGTCATTAACATGGCGCATGGCGAGTTCATGATCCTCGGCGCCTACGTCACCTGGATGACGTCGAACGCCTTCCAGCATTTTTTGCCCGTGCTGTTTCCCGGCTACTTCTTCGTCGCCATGATATTAGCCTTCATCGCCTCAGGCTCGCTCGGCATGCTGGTCGAGTGGGCGCTGATACGCCATCTCTACAAGCGTCCGCTCGATACGCTGCTCGCCACCTGGGGGCTTAGCCTGATCCTGCAGCAGGCCTATCGCTCCGTGTTCGGCGCCCGCGAAGTAGGCGTCGAACTGCCAGACTGGATGATGGGTTCGGCGCAGGCGACCGATTCCATCCAGATTCCGATCAACGGCATGTTCGTGATGGGGCTGACCGTGCTGATCACGATCGCGGTGTCCTACGTGCTGTTCTTCTCCCGCTGGGGCAAGCAGGTGCGCGCGGTGGTGCAGAACCGCGTCATGGCCGGCGCCGTCGGCATCAACACCGAGAAGGTCGACCGTTACACCTTCGGCCTCGGCTGCGGCATCGCCGGCATCGCGGGAAGCGCCTTCACCATGATCGGCTCCACCGGGCCGACCGCCGGCCAGCTCTACATCGTCGACACCTTCCTGGTCGTGGTGTTCGGCGGCGCTGCCTCACTGCTCGGCACCATCGCCTCTGCCTTCACCATCTCCCAGGCGCAATCGACCCTGGAGTTCTTCCTGTCGGGATCGATGGCCAAGGTTCTCACACTGCTCGCGATCGTCGCGATCCTCATGATGCGTCCGCAAGGTCTCTTCGCGCTCAAGGTCCGCAAATAAGAAAAAGACAGGCACGGTCATGATCAACTCGCGCTTCTTCAATCGATCCGAGCTTATTGGCTTCGTGACGCTGGCGCTCCTGCTCTTCGTCATCCTGCCGCTGACGCTGGACGTCTTCCGTCTCAATTTGGTCGCCAAATACTTGACCTACGCCTTCGTCGCGATCGGGCTCGTCTTGTGCTGGGGCTATGGCGGCATTTTGAGCCTCGGGCAGGGCGTGTTCTTCGGCCTCGGCGGTTACTGCATGGCGATGTACCTCAAGCTCGAGGCCTCCAGCGTCGCCAACACCAAGATCCAGTCGACGCCGGGCATCCCCGATTTCATGGACTGGAATCAGCTCACCCAAATTCCGTTCTTCTGGAAGCCGTTCCACAGCTTTCCGGTCACGCTGCTCGCCATCATCCTGGTGCCCGCGTTCTTCGCGCTCATCATCGGCGCGGCGATGTTCAAGCGCCGGGTCGGCGGCGTCTATTTCGCGATCATCACCCAGGCGATCGCGGCCATCCTCACCATCCTGATCGTGGGACAACAGGGCTACACCGGCGGCATCAACGGCATCACCGACCTGCGCACGCTGCACGGCTGGGACATCCGCACCGACCACGCCAAGTTCATCCTCTACTTTGTCGAGGTGGTGCTGCTGTTCGGTTGCATCTTCGCCGCCCAGTTCATCCGCCTGACCAAACTCGGCCGCATCCTGGTCGCGATGCGCGAGCAGGAAGACCGCGTCCGCTTCTCCGGCTACAGCGTCGCCAACTTCAAGATTTTTGCGTACTGCGCCGCCGCCATTTTCGCCGCGATCGGTGGCGCCTTGTTCACGCTGGAAGTCGGCTTCATGTCGCCGTCCTTCGTCGGCATCGTGCCGTCGATCGAAATGGTGATTTACACCGCGGTCGGCGGCAGGATGTCGATCTTCGGCGCGGTTTACGGCACGCTGCTGGTCAATTTTGCCAAGACCAGCCTATCGGAATCCTTCCCGCAGCTCTGGCTGTTCGGCCTCGGTGCGCTGTTCATCGCCGTGGTGCTCGCCTTCCCGGATGGCCTGTCAGGCATCTGGCGCGACCACGTTCAGCCCCGCATCGACCGTTTGCTCAGTTCGCGCAGACCGAAATCCGGCAACGGCTGGACCGACGATTCCGTCGCCGATGGCGCGCCGGCAGAGTGAGGAGATCGTCATGCTCATCGGTCATCAGCCCAAGGAATTCCTGCTCGCGGTCGAAGCGCTGACGGTGTCGTTCGATGGCTTCAAGGCCGTGAACGATCTGTCCTTCTATGTCGAGGAGAACGAGATCCGCGTCATCATCGGCCCCAACGGCGCCGGCAAGACCACCGTGCTCGATCTGATCTGCGGCAAGACCAAGGCGACGACTGGCTCGATCCAGTTCCGCGGGCAGGAACTGACCAAACTCAAGGAAAACCAGATCGTGCAGGCCGGCGTCGGCCGCAAATTCCAGACGCCATCGGTGTTCGAGGATCTGACCGTGTTCGAGAATCTGGAGATCTCCTATCCGCGCGGCCGCACGGTATTCGGCTCGCTCACTTTCAAGCGGGATGCGGCGGTCCGCCAGCGCGTCGAGGAAGTCGCCGAGATGATTTTTCTGAAGGATCGTCTGAACACCTACGCCGACCAGTTGAGCCATGGCCAGAAGCAATGGCTTGAGATCGGGATGCTCCTGATCCAGGACCCGGATCTGTTGATGCTGGACGAGCCGGTCGCCGGCATGAGCGTCAGCGAGCGCGCCAAGACCGCCGAACTGCTCAACCGCATCATCAAGGACCGTTCCGTGCTGGTGATCGAGCACGACATGAAATTCGTCGAAGACGTCGCCCACAAGGTCACGGTGCTGCACCAGGGCCAGATCCTGTCGGAAGGCACGATGGAGCACGTCAAGAACGATCCCAAGGTCATCGAAGTTTACCTCGGCCATTAAGGAACACATCGATGTTGGCAATCTCCGATCTTCACGTCGCGTACGGCCAGAGCGAGGTGCTGCACGGCCTCAACGTGGCGGTCGCGCCCAACGAGATCGTGGCGATCATGGGCCGCAACGGCATGGGCAAGACCACGCTGATGAAATCGCTGATGGGCATCCTGCCGACCAGGAGCGGTTCGGTGACCATGGAAGGCGCCGAACTCAGCAAGCTGACGAGCTATAAGCGTGTCGCCAAGGGCCTCGCCTATGTGCCGCAGGGCCGCATGATCTTCTCCACCATGACGGTGAAGGAAAATATCGAAACCGGCCTCGTCGTCTCCGGCGAGTCGGAAGTGCCCGGCGATATCTACAAGCTGTTTCCGGTGCTGCTGGAGATGAAGAACCGCCGCGGCGGCAACCTGTCGGGCGGGCAACAACAACAACTCGCGATCGCGCGCGCGCTCGCGACTAAGCCGAAGGTGCTGCTGCTGGACGAGCCGACCGAGGGCATCCAGCCATCCATCATCAGGAGATGGCGCGGACGCTGAAACGCATCCGTGACGAGCGCGGGCTGTCGATCGTGGTCTCCGAGCAGGTGCTGAGCTTTGCGCTCGATATCGCCGACCGCGTGCTCGTGATCGAGAACGGCGAGATCGTCCGCGACGACAAGCGCGACGGCGTCGATGCTGCGCAGATCTCGAAATATTTGTCCGTCTGAACTTTACCATGGCTAGTAACAAGGGGAGCTTTTGATGCCAGAGACACTGATCAAGGTCGATCTTTCGAAGTCGGCCTACGACAACGACATGATTCACAACCGCTGGCACCCCGACATCCCGATCGTGGCGTGGGTCAAGCCGGGCGACGACTTCATCATCGAGACCGTCGACTGGACCGGCGGCTTCATCAAGAACAACGATTCCGCCGACGATGTGCGCGACATCGATCTGTCGATCGTGCACTTCCTGTCCGGCCCGATCGGGGTCAAGGGCGCCGAGCCCGGCGATCTGCTGGTGGTCGATCTGCTCGACGTCGGCCCGTTGAAGGAAAGCCTGTGGGGCTTTAACGGCTTCTTCTCCAAGAAGAACGGCGGCGGCTTCCTGACCGATCATTTCCCGCTGGCGCAGAAATCGATCTGGGACATCAAGGGCCTCTACACCTCCTCGCGCCACGTTCCCGGCGTGAACTTTGCTGGGCTGATCCACCCCGGCCTGATCGGCTGTTTGCCCGATCCGAAAATGCTCGCGACCTGGAACGAGCGCGAGGCCGCACTGATCGCGACCAATCCGACCCGCGTTCCCGGCCTCGCCAATCCGCCATTCGCGCCGACCGCGCACGCCGGCCAGGCGAAGGGCGACGTCAAGGCCAAGATCGGCGCGGAAGGCGCCCGCACCGTGCCGCCGCGCGAGCATGGCGGCAATTGCGACATCAAGGACCTGTCGCGCGGCTCGAAAATCTACTTCCCGGTCTATGTGCCCGGCGGCGGGCTCTCGATGGGCGATCTGCACTTCAGCCAGGGCGACGGCGAGATCACCTTCTGCGGCGCGATCGAAATGGCCGGCTGGCTGCATCTCAAGGTCGACGTCATCAAGGACGGCGTCGCCAAATACGGCATCAAGAATCCCGTCTTCAAGCCGTCTCCGATCACGCCGAACTACAAGGACTATCTGATCTTCGAGGGCATCTCGGTCGACGAAGCCGGCAAGCAGCACTATCTCGATGTCCACATCGCCTACCGGCAGGCCTGCCTGAACGCGATCGAATACCTGAAGAAGTTCGGCTACTCCGGCGCGCAGGCCTATTCGATCCTCGGCACCGCGCCGTGCCAGGGCCACATCTCGGGCGTGGTCGACGTGCCGAACGCCTGCGCCACGCTGTGGTTGCCGACGGAGATTTTCGACTTCGACATCATGCCGTCGTCGGTCGGGCCCGATCAAACACATCAAGGGCGACATCCAGATGCCGCTCTCGCCGGACAAGTAATCCCTGCGCGACGGGGTGCGGGACGGTGCGTATCTGCCGCCCCGCATCCGCCGTTGCGATCTTCAAGTTGCGCAAGGAAATCAAATGCCCGTCTATGAATATCTTTGCAACGATTGCGGCCCGTTCACGGACATGCGGCCGATGGCGGAATGCGACGCGCCGCAGGACTGCCCGCGATGCGAGTCCGAATCGCCGCGCGTGATCTTGACCGCGCCGGCGTTCTTCTGCATGCCCTCCGACAAGCGCAAGGCGCTCGCCACCAACGAGCGCAGCGCCCATGCGCCGAAGACGCTCGCCGAGTACAAGGCCTCGCATGACCCCGGCTGTGGCTGCTGTTCCAGCAAGAAGCCGGCGCGGCTAGTGACCAAGACGCGCAGCGGCGCCAAGGGCTTTCCGACCGCGCGGCCCTGGATGATCAGCCACTGATGCCCGAATAGCGCGATGCACGAATGACCGTTTCTGGCGCGCACAGCGGACGTTCGCCAAGATAGGGATGTGAGCCTATTCGTCAGCACGAACGAAAAGGGCCAGGTCGATGCGAAGCGTCGTACTGGTTTGATTGTGAATCACGGCTCAATTTTACTAGGGCCGGCGGAGTCGGGGATCTTAATCCAAGCGGCTAGCGTCGAAGCGTCGTCGGCCCTCGGTCTGTTTCGGCTGCGATGGCCTACGAGCTTCGTAACACACGCCTATCTGTTACGAGAAGAGCGCAGCCCTTGCGAGCCCATCCATTTAACTTATTGATTTTATTGTATTTAAGTCGTTTGGCTGGGGAACTAGGATTCGAACCTAGACAAACAGAGTCAGAGTCTGTTGTGCTACCGTTACACCATTCCCCAATAATATCAAATACTTAGAAGAATTCTTACAGTTCCTGCGACGGATAAAGCGACTCCCGCGCAGGCGTGCGCCCTTCTACTCGTTCAATCCCGGCCTTGGCAAGCGCGCGGCGATGGGCTTCTTGCGATGGGCTGCGGCGAGGCCGCCGTCATGTGCGGCCCGCGGTTTGCGTGGCGGTCAGGGGCGGTGCGGCGATGAGCGTGTATTTCGAGGAGCTGGATTTCCGCCCGACGCCGATGGGCGTGCTCAGCCTGCGGCGGCGAAGGTCGCTCACGTCAGGCGCTCGACATCTACGAGATCAAGCTCGGCGACGAGTTTTTGATGTCGAGCCTGTTCACCGTCGCCGAGATCGCGCTCGCCCGGCTCGGACTGGCGGCGCTGGAGCGAGCCGATCTCGATGTCGTCGTCGGCGGCCTCGGGCTCGGCTACACCGCGCAGGCCGTGCTCGAAAACCCGGCCGTGAAATCGTTGATCGTGGTCGACGCGCTGGCCGAGGTCATCGAATGGCACGAGCAGGGTCTGCTTCCGCTCGGCAAGCAACTGACCGGCGATCCGCGCTGCCGCCTCGTCCATGGCGACTTCTTCGCGATGTCGCATTCCGCTGACGGATTCGATCCCCGCAGCCCCGGCCGCCGCTTCGATGCGGTGCTGGTGGACATCGATCACTCTCCGCGAAACCTGCTGCATCCGCGCCACGCCGCGCTGTACACGCCGGAGGGGCTTGAAAAGCTCGCCGGGCATTTGCATCCCGGCGGCGTCTTCGCGCTGTGGTCGAACGACCCGCCGGATGCTGCATTTGAAAGCGTGCTGGCCGGCGCCTTTGCAATTTCTGCTACGCATGTCGTGACCTTCGACGAACCCGCTGCAGGATCGCGACGCCAGCAACACCGTTTATGTCGGGGTCAAAGCCGATCTGCCTATCGGTGAGGCAATTGCCGGGGCGGGCCGTCGGCCGATTGATACTCTGGAATGGCCCGTTCGCGGGCCTGCGGCCGCAACTTGCCGCTGCCAACCGGGCATGCAATGCTGAGCGACCAAAAACAAGGGAAGCAGCGGGCGGCGACGCCTCGCGCATCCCCTGGCCTTCAGAGCCTGGCATCGGGTGGCACCTTTCGGAGACTGTTCAACATGAAATTCAAGCATATCCTCGGGCTGCTTTGCGCCGCCTCGATTTCCGTCGTGCTGGCGGGCAATGCGTCCGCGCAGGACAAGACCGTCAAGATCGGCGCGATCTTTCCGCTGAGCGGCAACGCCGCCAGCGCCGGCGTCCACGCCAAGGCCGCGATCGAAGTCGCGATGGATATCATCAACAACGCCCATCCCGAGCTCGGCAATTTCCCGCTGGCGAAGAACGCCGGCCTCGCCGGGCTCGGCGGCGCCAAGGTCGATGTGGTGTTCGCCGACAACCAGGGCAGCCCCGCCACCGGCCAGAACCAGGCGCTGCGGCTGATCACCGAAGAGAAGGTGGTCGCGCTCACCGGCGCCTATCAGTCCGGCATCACGCTGACGGCCAGCGCGATTGCCGAAAAATACGGAATTCCCTTCGTCAACGGCGAGTCGGTCGCCGCCAACCTGACCGAGCGCGGCTTCAAGTGGTTCTTCCGGACGACGCCGATCGCCTCCGACTTCGCCAAGATCTATTTCGACTTCCTCAAGGACATGAAGGCCACCGGCGCCAAGACCGACAGCGTCGCGCTGGTCCACGACAACACCGAATACGGCACCTCGGTCGCGACCGTGATCACCAGCGTGGCCAAGGAGCAGGGCCTGAGCGCCCCGATCGATATCGCCTACACCGCCAATACCACCGACGTGCAGGCCCAGGTGCTGCAGCTCAAGGAAAAGAAGCCCGACGTCGTGATCATGATCACCTACGCGTCGGACGCGATCCTGTTCGCCAAGACCATGCAGGCGCTCGACTACAAGCCGCCGATGCTGCTTGCCGACGACGCCGGCTATTCCGATCCGTCCTTCATCAAGGCGGTCGGCAAGATTTCGGTGGGCGCGTTCAATCGCTCGTCGTGGAGCGTCGGGCCCGCGGGTTCGCCGACCGCCATCATTGCCGACATGTACAAGAAGAAGAGCGGCGACGAGATGGACGACACCGCGGCGCGCCAGATGCAGGGCTTCTTCGTGCTGTGCGAGGCGATCGACCGCGCCGGCTCGACCGATCCCGCCAAGATCCAGGCGGCGCTGAAGGCCACCGACCTGAAGCCCGATCAGCTGATGATGGGCTACAAGGGCGTCAAGTTCGACGACAAGGGCCAGAACATTCTCGCGGCCGGCGTCATCATTCAATTGCAGGACGGCGAGAACTACGTCGCGGTCTGGCCGAAGGCCAACGCCGAGAAAGCGCCGGTCATGCCCTACAAGGGCTGGTAACAGATCGGGGGCGGGGCAGGGGTCCCGCCCTCATTGTTTTCGCGGTGTCGCCGCTGCCTTAAGATTCAACCCGCAAGATCCGCCGTTGGCATGTCCACTATCCTCGTTCAGGTGATTGTCGGCGGGCTTCTGCTCGGCGCCGTCTATGCGCTGTTTTCCTCAGGCCTGACGCTGGTCTGGGGCATGATGAACATCGTCAACTTCGCGCATGGCGATTTCGTCATGCTCGGCATGTACGTCGCGTTCGTGGTCTATACGCTGCTCGGCGCGGGTCCCCTGCTGGGCGCGCCGCTCGCCATGCTGGTGCTCGCGACGCTCGGCGTCATCGTCTATTTCGGGCTGATCCGCGACATCATGAAGGGGCCGATGCTGGCCCAGATTCTCGGCACCTTCGGGCTCGCGCTGCTGCTGCGCTATTCGGTGTTCTGGTGGTTCGGCGCCAATTTTCTGTCGCTGCCGGAAAACATCGTCGGCGGCACGTTCGAGATTTTGGGCCTGCGCATCCAGGCCTCGCGGCTGCTGGCCGGCGGCGTCGCGCTACTGGTGACGCTCGGCCTGCACCTCCTGCTGACGCGCACCTCGCTCGGATCGAAAATGCTGGCGGTGGCGGAGGATTCCACCGCGGCGCAGCTGATGGGGATCCGGCCCGACACCATGCAGGCGATCGCCTGGGCGATCGCGGCGGGCGCCACCGGGCTTGCCGGCGCGTTGATCGCGACCTTCTTCTATATCGTGCCGACCGTCGGCGAAACCCTGGCGATCGTTGCGTTCGTCACGGTGTCGCTCGGCGGTTTCGGCAGCGTGCCCGGCGCGCTGATGGCGGGACTGCTGATCGGGGTGATCGAATCCCTGTCGGCCTATCTGATCGGCGCCGTCTACAAGGACATCGTGGTGTATTCCCTGTTCCTCGGCTTCCTCTGGTTTCGGCCGCAGGGCCTGATGGGCAAGACGTGATGCGGCGCTTTCTGTGGCCCTCGGTGGTGCTGGCGCTTTTCGTCGCCTATCCCCTGCTGTTCTCGACGCCGTTTCAGCAACGGCTCGGCGCGCTGGTGCTGCTCTACGCGATTGCGGCCTCGGCCTGGAACATCGTCGGCGGCTATGCCGGCCAGGTGTCGGTCGGCCACGTCGTGTTCTTCGGCTGCGGCGCCTATGCCGCGATGGCCGCCTACGCGCATTTCGGCCTGTCGCCGCTGGTTGGAATTCCCGCCGGCATCGTCGTCAGCGTCGCGATATCGGCGGTGATCGGCGTGCCGACGCTGCGCCTCTCCGGCCATTATTTCAGCATGGCGACCATCGCGGTCGCCGAACTCGTCCGGCTGATCGTCACCAACACCGACTATCTTGGCGCGGCGGTCGGGCTGAGCGGTCCCACCGTGCCGCGCAACGTGTTCGATCTCTCCTTCATATCGGCGCTGCCGTATTACTATCTGTTCCTGGCGATCCTCAGCATCACGCTCGGCATCACCTGGTGGATGGCCAACAGCCGGATGGGATTTTATCTCCGCGCCATCCGGGATTCCGAGCGTGCGGCGCGCTCGCTCGGCGCGCCCGCGAGCCGCACCAAGCTCTACGCCTTCATGCTGAGCGCCGGCCTGACCAGCGTCGCCGGCGCGCTCTATGCGATGATGTTCGGCTTCGTCGATCCGGAATCCGGGCTCGGCATCCTGATTTCGGTGAAGATGCTGATCATGGCGGCGCTGGGCGGCGCCGGCCTGTTGTTCGGGCCGCTGGTGGGAGCGGCGATCCTGGTGCCGCTGGAGGAAATCTCCAACAATCTGCTCGGCGGCAAGGGCGCCGGGCTGACCTTCGTGGTGTACGGCGCGATCATCGTGCTGATCGCGCGGTTTCAGCCGGGCGGCATCCTGACCTTGATCAACCGGCTGTGGGCGAAGCGCCGCAAGACCCCTGAGACGGCCGTCGCCGCGGGAGCAAGCCATGCTCCTTGAAGCGCGCGACGTGACCAAAGCCTTTGGCAGCTTCAAGGCCGTCGACGCGGCCTCGGTGACGCTGGAGCAGGGCGACATTCTCGGCCTGATCGGGCCGAACGGCGCCGGCAAATCCACCTTCTTCAATTGCCTGACCGGCGACCTGCTGTCGACATCCGGCCAGGTTTTGTTCGAAGGCCAGGACATCACCAATCTGCCGCCGGAGGCGCGCGCGCAGCTCGGCCTCGCGCGCTCGTTCCAGGTGCCGCAGACCTTCGAGAGCATGTCGGTGCTGGAGAACGTGATGATCGGCGCGTTTCTGCGCACCTCCCATCGCACTGAAGCCGAAGCACGCGCGCGCGCCGTGCTGGAGCGCGTCGGCATGAGCAGGCTGGCGGATGCGCCCGCGCGATCGCTCGGAACGCCCGGCCGCAAGCGGCTGGAAATCGCGCGCGCGCTCGCCACCCAGCCCAAGGTGCTGCTGCTCGACGAGGCGATGGCGGGCCTCACCCAGCGCGAGGTGCAGCTCGCGATCGACCTGGTGCGCGACATCCATCGTTCCGGCATCACGCTCGTCATCGTCGAGCACATCATGGAAGTCATCATGTCGCTGGCGAGCCGCGTGGTGGTGTTTCACCAGGGCCGCGAGATCGCGCGCGGCAGCCCGCGCGAGGTCACCGGCAACCCGGCGGTCATCGAAGCCTATCTGGGCAAGCGCGCGGCCAAGGCCGCCGCCGGCCATACGCCGATCGAGCTGATGGGCGGACCCGCGACATGACCGCGCCGCTGCTCAAGATCGAGCATCTCGAAGTCCGCTACGGCGACCTGATCGGCGTATCCGACGTGTCGCTCGAAGTGCCCGAAGGCAGCGTGGTCGCGCTGCTCGGCTCCAATGGCGGCGGCAAGACCACCATGCTCAACGCCATCGCCGGTCTGATTCCGCTGCATGCCGGATCGATCGCGTTTCGGGGCGAGGAGATCGGCGGTCAGGCCGCGTTTTCGATCGTGCGCAAGGGCCTCGCATTGTCGCCGGAAGGCTGGCGGCTGTTCGTGCAGCAAAGCGTCGAGAACAATCTGCTGCTCGGAGCGACCCCGCTGCGCGACAAGGCGCGCGCCGCCGAACTGCTCGAGCGCGTCTACGAGATCTTTCCGAAACTTGCCGAGCGGCGCAGCCAGCGCGCCGGCACCATGTCCGGCGGCGAACGGCAGATGCTGGCGGTCGGCCGGGCCCTGATGAGCGATCCCAAGCTGCTGATGCTGGACGAGCCGTCGCTGGGCCTGGCGCCGGCCGTGGTCGAGTCGATGTACGAGACGTTCGGCCGGCTGCACAAGGAAGGGCTGACGATCCTGCTCGCGGAGCAATCGATCGAGCTCGCGCTCGAAGTATCCGACTTCGCAACCGTGCTGCAGGTCGGCAAAAGCGTGTTGTCCGGCACCGCGGCCGCATTGGCCGACGATCCGCAGGTGCAGCGCGCCTATCTCGGCACCGCCTGAGGCGCCAAATGCTATTTGCGGGTACCGCCCGCAGCAGGGGCGAACGGCGGATCAACCGCCGGCGCCGTCACGGGGGAGGGAACGCATGAGCGCAGGCAGCGATAACGGCTTTGGCGGCACCATCGGCAAGACCATCGCCAGCTCGAAGCCGTGGTGGCCGCCGGCGCCAAAACCGCCTGCAGGCGCTCCCAACATCCTGGTCGTGCTGTTCGACGACGTCGGCTTTTCCGACTTCGGCTGCTACGGCTCGCCGATCAGGACGCCGACCATCGACCGGCTCGCGGCCGAAGGCCTGCGCTACTCCGGCTTCCACACCACCGCGATGTGCTCGACCACGCGCGCGGCGCTGTTGACAGGGCGCAACCATCACTCGGTCGGCGTCGGCTGCCTCGCCAATTTCGACAGCGGCTATCCCGGCTATCGCGGCAAGATCGCGCGCGAGGCCGGAACGCTCGCGGAAATGCTCAAAGCCCACGCCTATCGCAACTACATGGTCGGCAAGTGGCATGTCACGCCGCTGACCGAGAGCGGGGCGACCGGACCGTTCGACGGCTGGCCGCTCGGCCGCGGTTTTGACCGTTTCTACGGCTTCCTCGACGCCGAGACCGACCAGTACGCGCCGGAGCTGGTGTCGGACAATACCCACATCGATCCGCCCGGGACTTTTGCCGACGGCTATCATCTGACCGCAGACCTGGTCGACCAGTCGATCCGCTTCATCGGCGACCACATCGCCGACCGGCCCGATCTGCCCTGGCTGACCTGGCTCGCCTTCGGCGCCTGTCACGCGCCGCATCAGGCGCCCGCCGATATCATCAAGGGCTATGACGAGGTCTTCGCGCACGGCTGGGACGTCGAGCGCGAGCAGCGGATGGCGCGGCAGAAGGCGATGGGGATCGTTCCATCAGGAACCAAAATGCCGCCGCGCAATGACGGCGTGAAGGCCTGGGACGAGCACAGCGTCGACGAGAAGCGCGTATTCACGCGGCTGCAATCGGCGTTCGCCGGCATGCTCGATCATGCCGACCGGCATCTGGCGCGGCTGATCGCGTTTCTGGAGACCGCCGGCATTCGCGACAACACCCTGATCCTCGTGCTGTCGGACAATGGCGCGAGCCAGGAAGGCGGGCCGCTCGGTTTTGTCAATGCGATGGGACCGTACAATTTCAGGCCGGAGCCCATTCCGGAAAAGCTGCGGCGGATCGACGACATCGGCGGCCCGGACACGCACACCAATTTCCCGCACGGCTGGGCGATGGCCTCCAACACGCCACTGCGCCGCTACAAGCAGAACACCCATGGCGGCGGCATCCGCGATCCCTTCGTCATCTCGTGGCCGAACGGGTTCCGGCGAACGGCGAGCTGCGCCATCAATTCGTCCACGCCAGCGATCTGGTGCCGACCTTGCTCGAACTGGTCGGTGTCAGCGCGCCCGCGGAGATCGCGGGAACAGCGCAAATGCCGATCGAGGGCGAAAGCTTTGCGCGCTCCATGGCCGACGCGTCAGCGCCGTCAAAAGCCTCGCCGCAATATTTCGAGATGTTCGGGCACCGCGGCATTTGGCACCGGGGCTGGAAGGCGGTCGCCTATCATCCGCCGGGCACGCCGTTCGACAACGACAAATGGGAGCTGTTTCATCTCGACCGCGATTTTTCCGAGGTCGACGATCTCGCGGCCAAAGAGCCGGAGCGCCTCGCCGAGATGATAAAACTGTGGTGGAGCGAGGCCGAGAAGCACAAGGTGCTGCCGCTCGACGACCGCTTCGCCCCGCGCTTCGCGGAGAACGCCGCGCGCTTCCAGGGCTCGCGCAACCATTTTGTCTTCCACGCCGGCATGGGCCACGTGCCGACCGACGTGGCGCCCGACGTGCGCAGTCGCAGCTACACCATCGAGGCGCATGTCGAGATCGGCGAGGCCGGCGCGGAAGGAGTCCTGATCGCGCATGGCGACGCGACCTCGGGCTACAGCCTTTACCTCAAGGACGGGCATCTGGTTCACGATCTCAATATCGGCGGCGGGCATGAGATCGTGCGCTCGGATCGCAAGGTTCCCGCCGGCGCGCACCGGCTCGGCGTGCATGTCGAACGCCTGGTGCGCGACACCCCGCCGGCCAAGGGCTCGCGCACCGGGGTGAGCGCCTATACCTTGCTGATCGACGGCGAGCCTGCGGGATCGCTGCAGACCCAGCTCGGATTTCACAATTTCATCTCATGGTCCGGCCTCGACATCGGCCGCGATCGTTCCAGTCCGGTGTCGCATTATGAGGCGCCGTTCGAATTCACCGGGCGGTTGCTGCGGGTGACGGTCGTCATGCACAACGACCAGAAGCTCGACGGCGACGGCGTCGGCGCCGCCGAAATGGCAAGGCAATGAGAAGGCGATGAAAACCGAGGCCGGCTACTTGATCTTGTCGTAGGCGGCGGCAAAGTCGGCGAGCGGCATGGGAATGGTGATGACTTCCTTGCCGAGGTTTTGAAACGACACCTTGAGCTGCTTGCCCGATTTCAGGGCAGCCAGCAGATCGACCGCGATCGGGGTGCTGGCATAACAACCCCTCGCTTCGCAGGTCTGGATCTGCAGGTCGACGACCCTGCCGTCATCGACCTGGAGCTTGGCGCCGGCCGGCAGATTAAGTCCGAGCGGCAATTGCACCAGAATGACCGGCGTACGGGTATCGCTGGGGACGCGAATGTTGACCAGCACGATCAGCTGTCCGGTCTTGCTGAGGACGGCGGTCTGCTCCATCGCGCATTCCAGCGCCGCTTCGCGGCTTGCGCTGGTGCAGCGCGCGGCCCAGCCGGGCTGCGGCGCGTTGGCCGGCGGGGTTTCGGCCTGGGAGGGTGGCGGCGCCGCGTTGGTTTGCGCCGCGCGCGGCGCGGCCTTGGACTTCGGCGCCTGCTGGGCGTGGCTCGACGTTCCCAAAGCGGCGAGGGCGACAAGGAGGGCAAGCTTGACGGATATCTTCACTGAGCCGGCTCCGGGATGATTGCCTTCCTCGGATGTGCCGGTCTGCGGCCGGAGTCAAGTCACTCGGCGGCTTGCTTGATCGAACCTTGCGCGCTCGCGGGGGGCTCCTGATCGGCATCTCCCGATCGTCCCCAGTCCGCAAACCAGTTGGAGAGCCGGTCGAGATAGAGATACACCACCGGCGTGGTGAACAGCGTGAGCGCCTGGCTGACGATCAGTCCGCCGACCATGGCGTAGCCGAGCGGCTGGCGGATTTCCGATCCGGTGCCGGTCCCCAGCATCAGCGGCACGCCGCCCAGCAAGGCCGCCATCGTCGTCATCATGATCGGGCGAAACCGCAGCAGGGCCGCCTTCCGGATCGATTGTTCCGGGGTGAGATGTTCGTCGCGTTCGGCGGTGATGGCGAAGTCGACCATCATGATGCCGTTCTTCTT
The DNA here is from genome assembly GCA_963825105.1 of uncultured Alphaproteobacteria bacterium. Classification (GTDB taxonomy): domain Bacteria; phylum Pseudomonadota; class Alphaproteobacteria; order Rhizobiales; family Xanthobacteraceae; genus Bradyrhizobium. Next base: position 349,564 of record CAWGSB010000016.1, on the reverse strand, counting down.
GACGATGCCGATCAACAGAATGATGCCGATCAGGGCGATCAGGCTGAAGTCGAATCCGAACGCCATCAGGATGGCGAGCGCGCCGACGCCGGCCGACGGCAGCGTCGAGAGGATGGTGAGCGGGTGGATGTAGCTCTCATAGAGAATACCGAGGATCAGATAGACCACGACCAGCGCCGCCACGATCAGCAGCGGGACGGTGCCGAGCGACTGCTGAAACGCCTGCGCGGTGCCCTGGAAGCTTGAGCTGAGGGTGGCGGGCGCGCCGAGATCGATCACCGCCTTCTGCACGGCCTGGGTCGCCTGGCCAAGCGCCACGCCCTGGGCGAGGTTGAAGCTGATGGTAATCGCCGGGAACTGGCCCTGGTGGCTGATCGACAGCGGCCGGACCGGCACGGTGGTCCATTTGACGAATGCGGACAGCGGCACCTGGTCGCCGGTGGTCGGCGACTTGACGTAGAGCTTGTCGAGCGTGTCGAGCTTGCCCTGCAATTCGGGGAGAATCTCCAGGATCACGTGATAGCTGTTGAGCTGGGTGAAATACTGGGCGACCTGACGCTGGCCGAAGGCGTTGTAAAGGGTGTCGTCGATCAGTTGGGGAGAAATACCGTAGCGGGAAGCCGCATCCCGATCGATCGTCAGGGTCAGGGTCGTGCCGCTGGTCTGCTGGTCGGTGGCGACATCCCGCAACTCAGGCAGCGTCTTCATCTTGTTGAGTACTTTTGGCGCCCAGGTATTCAGTTCGTCGAGATTGGCGTCCTGAAGCGTGTATTCGAATTGCGTCCGGGTTGCCCGGCCGCCAAGCCGGACGTCCTGTGACGCCTGCAGGAACTGCTTCGCGCCTTCGACCTTGTCGAGGCGGGGACGCAGCCGCGCGATGATCTGCTGCGCCGACGCGTCCCGCTCGCTTCGCGGCTTCAGCGTGACGTACATGCGGCCTGTATTGAGCGCGCTTCCGCCGCCGCCGATGAACATCGCGATGCTGGCGACACCGGGATCGCTGAGGACGATCTGGCCGAGTTCCTCCTGATGCTTCTTCATGTCATCGAATGAGATATCCTGAGCGGCTTCCGACGCGCCCAGGATCAGTCCGTTGTCCTGCTGGGGAAAGAAACCCTTGGGAATGATCACGAACAGGTAGACCGACAATCCCAGCGTCGCGAAGAATACGCAAAGCGTGGTAAGGCGCCAGCGCAGGACGAGATCGAGGCCGCGACGGTAGGCGTTGAGCATGGCGTCGAAGCCGCGTTCGCTCAGCTGATACAGCTTGCCGTGACGGGCATCCTCATGGGCCCTCAGAAAGCGCGACGCCATCATCGGCGTCAATGTCAGCGACACGATCAGGGAAACGAAGATCGCCATCGCCAGCGTCACCGCGAATTCGCGGAACAGCCGGCCGATGATGCCGCCCATGAGAAGCAGCGGGATGAGAACCGCGACCAGCGATATGCTGATCGACATGATGGTGAAGCCGATTTCACCGGCGCCCTTCAGGGCCGCCGCCATCGGCCTTTCACCCTCCTCGATATGGCGGCTGATGTTTTCGAGCATGACAATGGCGTCATCGACGACAAAGCCGACGGAAATCGTCAGCGCCATCAGGGAAAGGTTGTCGAGCGAGTAGCCGAACGCCCACATCAGCGCGCAGGCGCCCAGCAGCGCCAGCGGAACGGTGACGCTCGGTATGATGGTCGCCCAAAAGCTTCTGAGGAAGATGAAGATCACCATCACGACGAGAACGATGGTTACCAGCAGCGTGAACTGGACGTCTTCGACCGCGGCGCGGATGGTGATGGTGCGGTCGCTGATGATCTTGATCTTGATGGCGGGCGGGATCGCCGCAATCAGCTTCGGCAATTCGGCCTTGATCCTGTCGACGGTTTCGATGACGTTGGCGCCGGGCTGCTTGAAGATCACGAGGAATACGCCGCGCTTGCCGTCCGCCCAGGCCGCCCGCTTGTTGTCTTCCGGCCCGGATATCGCCCGGCCGATGTCGCGGATTCTCAGCGGACCGCCGTTGCGATAGGCGATGATCACGTCGTTCCAGTCCTTCGCGGCGGTCAGCTGATCGTTGGCATAGATGGTGTAGCTGCGCGTGCTGCCGTCGATGTTGCCCTTCGGGCTGTCGACCGTGGTCAGCGTGATCTGGCTGCGGATGTCCTCCAGCGAAAGTCCCTTTGCGACCAGTTTGGCCGGGTCGATCTGGATGCGGATCGCCGGCTTCTGCTGGCCGCCGACGAACACCTGCGCCACGCCGGAGATCTGACTGATCTGCTGGGCAAGCTGGGCGTCGGTATCGTCGCTCACCGTGGTCAGGGGCAGGGTGTCCGACGTCGCCGACAGCAGCAGGATCGGCGAATCCGCCGGGTTGACCTTTCGGTAGGTGGGCGGGCTCGGAAGATTCTTGGGTAACTGGCCCCCCGCGGCGTTGATCGCCCCCTGGACGTCGTTGGCCGCGCCGTCGATGTTGCGATTGAGGTCGAACTGAATCGTGATCGCTGCCGAGCCCAGTGAACTCGTCGAGGTCATCTGGGCGATGCCGGGGATCTGCGCCAGTTGCCGTTCCAGCGGCTGCGCCACCGAGGAAGCCATGGTTTCAGGGCTCGCGCCGGGCAGGTTGGCGGAAACCTGGATGGTCGGGAAATCGACCTGCGGGAGCGGCGCGACGGGAAGCAGAGGATAGGCAACGAGGCCGACGAACAGGATGCCCGCCATCAGCAACGAGGTTGCGATCGGGTAGCGAATGAACGGCGATGAGATGCTCTCGTTCATGGCTATTCGGCCTTGGCCGGGGCCGCCTCGGAATCCGCCACCGTCGTCGCGACGGTCGATCCCGGCTGCACCCTGTATTGGCCGGCCACTATAACACGTTCCCCCGGCGCAAGGCCCTCGTCGACCACGGAACGTCCGTCGATCGACCTGGACACCTTGATCTGCCGCAGCACGGCCTTGTTGCCGGAGTCGACCGCGTACGCATAGAGGCCCTCGGCGCCGTGTTGGACCGCGTCGTCGGGCACCACGGTCGCATCTTTCAGCGTGGTCACCAGCAGCCGGGTCGAGACCGACTGGCCGGGCCACAGCGCATGGTCCTTGTTGTCGAACACCGCCTTGAGACGAATGGTGCCGCTTGACGTGTCGACCTGGTTGTTGACGACCGACAACGTTCCCTCCGAGAGGGTTTTCTTGCCGTCCGTCGTCAGCGCGATCACTTTCAGGGGTTCCTTGGATTGTGCTTCACTGATGTGGGGCAGCTGGTCTTCCGGCGCGGTGAAGATGACGGCGATCGGCTCGATCTGCGCGATCGTCACGATGCCGGTTTGCGTCGAAGCATTGACGATGTTGCCGATGTCGACCTGACGCAGGCCGGCGACGCCCGAAATCGGCGACTTGACCTGGGTGTAGTCGAGCTGGGTCCGGGCGTTGAAGATGGCCGCATCGTCGGCTGCGATCTGCGCGGTCAACTGCGCCACGGTGGAACGCTGGGTGTCGGTCTGCTGGCGGGTCGCGAACTCGCCGAGCTTGGTGTAGCGCTGCAGGTCGAGATTGGCGTTGGCCAGATTGGCTTCATCCTGCGCCTTCTTGGCCTTGGCCTGATCGAGCGTCGCCTGATAGGGCCGGGGATCGATCTCGACCAGCAGATCACCCTTGTTGACCAGCTGACCTTCCTTGAAGGCGATCTTGTCGATCTGGCCGTCGACGCGGGTCCGCACCAGTACGGTATTGAAGCCCTGAACGGTCCCGAGCCCGTTCAAATAGACCGGAAAATCCGTCTTGACGACGGGCGCGATGGTGACGGGAATGGCGGCAGTCCGCGCGGCTGCGGCTGACTTCTGTTCGGCCTTCGTCGCGGCGTCAGGGCCACGGAACCGGTGCCAGCCGAAATAGCCCAGCAGGACGACGGCTGAGATGAGCAGGACCCAACGGATCGTCCGCGACTTGTTCATGTCGGCTCTTGGGCTTCAAAAAATAACAAGCAATGCGTCTTCAAAACGGTTCCCGCAAACAAGGGATATTAGTATGCGCGCACTTGATGTGTACACACACTATCACTTGAGAATCCTAAACAATCGGAAAGCTTTGGGAGACTGAACGCCCATGTCTCTCGATCTCAAACGCCAGCTCGTCGCGGTCTGCTCGAGCCACAGCACGATCCCCGGGACCGGCGCGCGAACCGGCTGTTCCTCACCGCGCGCGGCCGTCGGCTTGTCGACGATCTCGACAGTTTGCGCGACGCCATTGCGTCGGATGTGCTGCGGGATATCCCGGCCAGCGCCGTTGAAACCAGCCCGGAGACGCTCAGGGACATCAAGGACCGGATCAAGGGCCTTACCGGGCCGCCGGGCAACATCGCTGCCAAATAATCGGGTCGACCGGAAGCCGGACGCGCGGCCCGCGCATCTGCGATGCCGCATGCGCACTTCTTGAATTGAGTATTTTTCAATTCGAATTGTCCTGCGGCGCCTCGCGATCTCTTGCCAACAAGGCTGCGTGAAATTCAATGCTGCTTCGGGTGAAGAATTGTGTGCAGCCGAGCGCGCGGCAAACGTAGATGCACCGCGCTTGACAATCATACGTCGTCAGCTTCGATTGATGCGAAGCTCAAGAAAGCCCGAATTCACAGGCATTTCCCTGGATTCAATTTAGAACGCTTCAAATGTATTTTTAGAACGATTTCAAATCCAAAATTAGAATCGTTTTGATCTGGATGTATTCAAACATCTCAACGCCGTAATCGCGTTGACCCGAAATTTTGCGCTCGATACCAACGCTGCACGCTCGTTGCAAATGAACCGCATGAGCGAATTGGAATTTGGGTCTTGGGGGCGCGTGGGATGGGTTTGGGTGCAATAACACGAGAATATGTTTTCCAACTGTCGCATCCACCGCTTTTCGAAGACCGCTCTGCTGTCGGTGAGTTGCGCTGCACTCGGTCTACTTGTCGGCGCGACGGCAGCGCATGCGCAAACCGACGGAGCGCAACAGCGATCGCCGGCAAACCTTCCGCCGATCGAGATCACTGCCCCCGAAGCAAAGCGCCGCGCCAATAGCGCCCCTGCGCCGCGCGCCGATCGCGGCGCCCAGCGGCGCCCATCGCAGGCGGCGCGGCAGCCCGAACCGGCCGCGGCGCCAAAGCCTTTCGCGGTATCGCAGGACGCCCGCACCGGCACGGTCGGTTATTACGCCGACAGCACGGCGTCGGCGACCAAGACCAACACGCCGCTGATCAACGTTCCCGCAGTCCGTCAGCGTCCTCACCAAGGAATACATTCAGGACCAGGGTACGCACAGCATCACCGATCTGTCGCGTTACGTTCCGGGCGTCGCCGTTCACCAGGGCGAGGGCAATCGTGACGAACTCATCATTCGCGGCGTGGATTCCAGCGCGAATTTCTTCGTCAACGGTTTCCGCGACGACGTCCAGTATTACCGCGACATCTACAACACGCAGAGCCTGGAAGTGCTGAAAGGCCCGAGCGCGCTGGTGTTCGGACGCGGCGCGGGCGGTGGTGTCGTCAACCGCACTCTCAAGGAAGCGGACGGGACGCGTGTCTACGAAGCGAGCGGCCCAGACCGGCTCTTACGGCGACCGCCGCGTCACGCTCGATGCCGGCCAGGCCGTGAACGACAACGTCGCCGTGCGTCTGAATGCTTTCTACGAAGGCAGCGACACCTTCCGCGATTACGGGCATCTCGAACGCTACGGATTCAATCCGACCGTGACGTTGAAGCCGGACGACGATACCAAGGTCAAGCTCAGCTACGAATTTTATCACGACAAGGAGCTTGCCGATCGCGGCAATCCGTCGATCGGCACGGGGACGCGTTTCAATCCGACGTCGCCGTTTGCGCCGAACGGCGATCTCACCGCATTCTTCGGCAGCCCGATCTACAACAATACCTATGCCGACGTGCAGACCGGGATGGCCGTGATCGAGCACGACTTCGGCAACGGGTTGACCGTCAAGAATTCGTCGTTGTACGCGGACTTCAACCGCGCCTACCAGAACGTCTATCCGGGCAGTTCGGTCGCCGCCAACGGCACGTTCAACTACAGCGCCTACAATCACATCACCAACCGCGAAAACGCGTTCAACCAGACGGACTTCATCTACAAGACGATGACCGGTCCGATCCGTCACACCATCGCATTCGGGACGGAGTTCGGCCGGCAGACCGGAATTGATCTTCGCAACACCGGCATCTTTGCCAACACGGGAAGAACGTCGACGTGGGCAATGCATTCGCTCCAACCTATTTCGGCGCCGATCAACTTCATCCATCATCCCACGGCGGTCATTTTCGCCCGGCGTCAGCGCGGCCGACTCGAACAGCAAGTACCGGCTCAATATCGAATCCGCCTATGTGCAGGATCAGATCGAGGTCACGCGCTGGCTTCAATTGATCGCCGGCGCGCGTTTCGACCGCTTCGACATGGGCGCTGCCGACGAGAACACCGGCATCTTCCGTCAGCGCACGGACGATACGGTGTCGCCGCGCGCCGCCGTGATCGTGAAGCCGGTCGACAATGTGTCGGTATACGGCGCCTACAGTATTTCCTATCTGCCGTCTGCGGGCGATCAGTTCAGCGCCTTGAACACCGGGTCGGCGCTGATCCCGCCGCAGAAATTCGAAAACACCGAAATCGGCGTCAAATGGAACATCTTTCCGAAGCTGCAATATACCGCTGCGATCTATCAGTTGAACCGCACCAATGTTCCGCTGGCGATCGGTGGCGGCCTGTTTGCGATCAGCGGCTCGAACGTCATCAAGGGCTTCGAGACGGCGCTGACCGGTTACGTCACCGCGGATTGGCAGGCGACGCTCGGCTACGCCTACACGGATGCGCGTATCGGCAGCGATACCAATTCCTCTACCGCGGCCAATCCGCCGCCGCCGACGATCCTGAAGGGCAATCGCGTCCAGCTCGTGCCGTTCAACCAGCTCTCGCTCTGGAATAAATACCAGATCGATCCGATGTGGGGCGCCGGAGTAGGCATCATCTACTTCTCGGATTCCTACGCGGCGTCGGACGACTTCGTCAGACTGCCGGGCTTTGTTCGCGTCGATGCGGCGCTCTATCTGAAGATCAACCAGACCTGGAGCGCGCAGCTCAATGTCGAGAACATCTTCAACAGGGGCTATTGGGCGACCGCCGACGGCAATAACAACATTTCCCCGGGCCAGGGGCGGACCTTCCGTGTGCTGGCAAGGGCAAAGTTCTAGATCCCCTGGGAGAGAGGAGCGAGATACAATGCGTTCGGCGGATAATCCCAGACCCTGAAACGGTCAAATTGACCGGTATCTATCACAGTCTGATCCGCGACTGGGCCGAAGCTGAAACCTCACTAGGCGCGATGCCAGAAGATGTTATATTGTAACGGCATGAGCAGCTCGGAAGGTTCTCCGGATACTCCGGTCGAGGCGCATGCCGACATGAAATGGTTCCGGTCAAACATCAGGCTAGGGTCGAAGCTCGCGCTGTTCGCGCTGGCGATCCAGTTTCTGCTGTCGTTCGGACATTTCCACGGCAGCAGGCGCAGGCGGCGTCCGCATCGGTGGACGCGAAGCGATCGGGCCTCGCGCCTCCATTGTTTTGCGGCCACGCATGCAGACGCATCGGACCGGCTCGCAGGCGGAAGTGTTTGGTGCCGGTCCGGTCGAAGACCTCCACCGGTCATGCGCCCTAAGGCCAGCCGACCGACGACTGCGCGATCTGCGCCGTCATCGCGCTGGCCAACGCCATGGTGGACGCGACGCCGCCTTGTCTGCTGGCGCCTCAGGCCACCGCATTCCTGTATTTGGCCGCCGATAGCCGGGTTCATCGATCCGAACTCCGCGCGCGTCGCTTTTCAGCCGCGCGCTCCGCCCATTTCCTGACATCGATGGCGGGCATGGGCGCGTTCGCGCCCCATTCGGCCGCGTCGTGGTTTCTCTCCCGGCATCCCGCACAACTTGACGGGATGCCTGCGTCACAATCTGATCCGCTACTGGACCGAAATATGAACACTTCACCTTTCCGAGCGGCATTTGCGCGTGATGTCGGCGCTGGCGATGCTGTCGCTGGCAGCGCCGTCATCGGCGCAACAGGCGCGGTCTCCGCGCAGCAGTCCACGCCATCGAGCCCTGCGCAACCCCGGCAGCGCCCGCGCCGGCCGCGCACCGGCGGCGGCCGTTCCATCCGTTCCGGCGCCCGCGGCCTCCGAGGCGACCGCACCGCTCCGCCGACGGCGGCGGCAGGCCGCTGAAACCGGCGGCGTCGAGCTGCGCGAACTGTCGCCCTGGTCGATGTTCCTGTCGGCGGATATCCTGGTCAAGGCCGTGATGATCGGACTTGCCTTGGCCTCGCTGGCGACATGGACCATCTTCATCGCCAAGATGATCGAGCTGTCGCTCGTTCAGCGCAGGCTTGCGCGCGGCGCTCGGCAAGATCGGCGACGCAAGGTCGCTGGCCGAAGCGCAATTCGCGCTCGGCGCCAAGGACGGCATCCTGTCGTCGCTGCTGGCTGCGGCGATGCGCGAGGCGCGGTTGTCGGCGGGAATTTCCAGCGACGCCGGCATCAAGGAGCGGGCGGCATCGAGCTTTGCCGAGATCGTGCGCGCCGAGGCGCGCCGGATCCGGCTCGGCATGGGGCTGCTGGCGACCGTCGGCGCGACCTCGCCATTCATCGGACTGTTCGGCACGGTGTGGGGCATCATGAACAGTTTTATCGGCATCTCGAAATCGCAGACCACCAATCTTGCCGTGGTCGCACCGGGCATCGCCGAAGCGCTGCTCGCCACCGCGTTCGGTCTTGCCGCGGCGATCCCGGCCGTCATCATCTACAACCACTTTTCGCGCGTGACGAAGGGCTACCTCGAACTGGTCGGCCGCGCGTCGGGCGCGGCGGCGCGACTGTTGTCGCGCGACCTCGATCGCACCCATGTCGCAATACGCGCGCGGCGGAGTAGGCGATGGGCATTTCGATCGCAGATACCGACCTCGATGACGACGCCGATTTCGCGGAAACGCATGAGATCAACGTCACGCCGTTCATCGACGTCATCCTCGTCCTCCTGATTATCTTCATGGTGGCGGCGCCGCTGTCGACCGTCGATCTTCCGATCGATCTGCCGTCGTCGACCGCGACCCCGCAGAAGAAGCCGGACAAGCCGACCTATCTCAGCATCAAGCCCGATCTCGCGCTGGCGATCGGCGAAAACCCGGTCAAGCGGATCGATCTGGTGCGTTCGCTCGACGCGATGGCCGATGGCGGCAAGGATCGCTTCATCTTCCTGCGCGCCGATCGTGCGGTGCCCTATGGCGAGATGATGGACGTGCTGGAAATCCTGCGCGCCGGCGGTTATTCGAAGATCAAGCTGGTGGCGCTGGAAGGCGTCCCGAATGCGGCCTCTTCAGTGCCGGAAAATCCAAAACCTTGAGCGGCTGACGTAATCGCGATGTCCGAGCTCGACACCGAACAAAGATCTTCCCGGCGGCTGTGGATTTTCGCAGGCCTCGCCGCGCTCGCGCTTCATGTCGGCGGCGCGGCGCTGGCGTTGGCGCATCTGCGCACCGTCGATCCGGACGATGCCCTCGGCGCTCCGGCAATCGAGATCGGCCTGGAACTGGCATCGCCGCATCTTGAAGCCACCGATCTGCCGCCGGGTCCGGATACGGAAGCTTCCGTCGCTTCGCCGGCGATTGCCGAACAAAAGGCCGAGGTGAAAGAGACGGACCTGCCGAAGGACACGCCGACCGAAGCCGAAGACCCCGATCGGGTGGTGACGCCGAACAACTCGCAAAAGCCAAAAGAGGACGATTCGAAAATCGCCGCCGTGCAGACCGCGGCCTCGGCGGAATCGGCCGCCGTCGAAGCGATGGCGACGCCGAGCGTCAATGATGCGCCGGAGGGCCGCTCCCAGGCTCCGGAGCAAGGCACCGGAAAGGCGCTGCGACGCATGAAGGCGTCCTGGGTCGCGCAGTTGAGCGCGCATCTGGACAAGCACAAGCGCAATCCGCCGCTGCAGAAGTTCAAGAACGCCAAGGTGGTGGTCGACGTGACGTTTGATCGTCTCGGTCACGTCGTCTCAAGCCGCATCGCGCAGGGCTCCGGGGACGCCGCTTACGACGAGGCCGCACTGGACATGGTGCGCCGATCCGATCCGGTACCGCAGCCTCCGCCGCTGGTTGCAGACCAGGGACTGCACTTCACCTTGCCGGTGATCTTCAAGGTCAAGGGACGAAGCTGAGTTTTGGGGCGGCGTTGCCGGAATTGGCCGTGCCGGGGCGTCCCGTCACCGCCAGAAATACCTGATCCCGACATAGACCACGACGAGGCAGGTAAATATCAGCGCCACCGGCAGCCGGGGTTTTGCTTCCGGACCGCGCATGGTCTTCTGCGGGCTGGGCCTGCGCTGGGCCGGCGGGCGTTTGAAGGCGGTAACGTTGCCGGTCGCCTGATGGCTCGAATGGGCGGGAAGCTCGGGCGGCGCGCCGGCCCCGCCCATCTCGGAATAATACCCCCTGTACATGAGGTCGATGGTGGCCTCGGTCGCCTCGGGTTCGGGCATCTGCTTGAGCAGCTTCTTGTAGCTTTCAAGGAAGGCCTGGGCTTCCGGGGGCAGGGCGGAGGCGCCGTTCAGCTTGGCCATCATTTTCCAGGTCGCGAAATCGGCCCTGGCCCTGGTGTCGGCGCGTCGCGCGATCAGCATGTCCGCAGCCCTGATCACCATGCCCTCAGCCTCTTCGGCGTTTCCTCTAAAGACCGGACTAGGCGTTGCCGGTTACCACGAGCAGCAACTGGATTACATAGCCGGTCGATTTCCGCAGTATCGCCGAAATAACATCAAGATTTAGACCGAACTGCGAACCGGCCAGCGGAAGCAGGATCAGAATCCCGATCAGGATCAGCATCCCGAACGGCTCCAGCCGGGCCAGCGGGATGGCAAGCCACCGCGGCAGCAATCCGACCGCGACCCGCCCGCCGTCCAGCGGCGGGATCGGCAGCATATTGAAGACCGCCAGCACGACGTTGATGACAAGGGCGTTTTTGAGGTTGTCGGCAACCCATTGCGCGGTGCTCGCCGGGATGTAGCCGAGGACATGAAACGCCGCCGCCGCGATTAAAGCGAGGACGATATTGGTGGCGGGCCCGGCCAGCGCCACCCAGACCATGCCGATCCGGGGATGGCGAAGGGCGCGGAAATTCACCGGCACCGGCTTGGCGTAGCCGAACAGAAACGGCGAATGCGACAGCAGCAGCATCGCCGGCAGCATCAGGGTGCCGAACGGATCGATGTGTCTGAGCGGATTGAAGCTGACGCGGCCGAGCTTCCAGGCGGTGTTGTCGCCGAGGGCGTGCGCGACAAAGCCGTGCGCGGCCTCGTGGAAGGTGATGGCGATGATGAGCGGCAATACCCAGACCGACAGGTCGTAGAGGGTGATATTCACAGGTGTCCTGACCGGTTCGACTGATGGGTCACGCTAGCATATATTCATGAACGATCGCGGCGAACAGGGGCATCCGTATCAGGCGGGAACCGTCCCCTCATACTGCGGCAAGCCATCATCGAGCTTCACCCAATTCATTTTTTCGGCAACCCAGATGTGCTCGGTCGGCGCGAAGGCGTTGCGGTCGTCAAAGGTGGCCAGCGCGACGCCCGCCGCGGTGCCGTTTTTGCGCCAGGCAAACAGCCGCGTGCCGCAGGTCTTGCAGAACACCCGGTCGAGCGCTTCCGATGAGGCATAACGGGCTGTTTCACCTTCAACCGCAAGCGCGCTTTGGGGGAAAAGCGCGCGGGCAAAGAACGGCGATCCCATCGCCTTCTGGCAGTTGCGGCAATGGCAGATGCGGACATTGAGCGGCTCGCCCTCGGCACTTGAACCGCACCGCGCCGCACAGGCATCCGCCTTCCCTGATCATGATGCCTCTAATACGTCGCCCGTCCGCCGGAAATGTCGAACACCGCGCCGGTGGAGAACGAACAATCCTCCGACGCCAGCCACGCCACCATCGCGGCGAGCTCTTCCACCAGAACGAAACGGTCTTTCGGAATCTTCGACAGCATGAAGTCGATGTGCTGCTGCGTCATCTGGTCGAAGATCGCGGTTTTGGCCGCGGCGGGCGTCACCGCGTTGACGGCGATGTCGTAACCGGCCAGTTCCTTGCCGAGCGATTTTGTCAGCGCGATCAGGCCGGCCTTCGAGGCCGAATAATGCGCGGCGTTCGGGTTGCCTTCCTTGCCGGCGATCGAGGCGATGTTGACGATGCGGCCGTAGTTCTGCTTCACCATCGAGGGCACGATCGCCTTGCAGCAGATGAAGGGCCCGTCGAGATTGATGCGCAGCACCTTGCGCCATTCGTCGAGGTCGGTTTCCCACACCGTCTTGTTGACGCCGGCGATGCCGGCATTGTTGACGAGAATGTCGATCTTGCCGAGCGCCTTGAGCGTCGCATCGCGCGTCTTCTCGACCGCGGCAAGATCCGACACGTCGACCTTGAACGCGGTGACGCCGGCGCCGATTTCCTTCGCCGTCTTCTCGGCCAGCGGCAGGTCATGATCCCAGATCGCGACCCTGGCGCCGGAGGCGACAAAGCGCTCGGTGATCGCGCGCCCAAAACCCTGCGCGCCGCCGGTGACGACGGCGCAGCGGCCGTTCAGATCGATCTTGTTCATGGGGTGACTCCTGACCAGGCCCGTTTCAAATTGAACTCGTCATTCCGGGCTCGCGCTTCGCGCGCCCCGGAATGACGTCACAGCGTCCAGCCGCCATCGATGATGTGGGCGACGCCGGTGGTGAATGCGCTTTCGTCGCTGGCGAGATAAACCGCGAGGGAGGCGATTTCCTCCGCGGTGCCGAGCCGTCCCATCGGCTGCCGGCTCACGAACATTTCGCGCCCCCCGGGACCGGCCGCGGCGGCGCGGTCGAGCATCGACGGCGTCTCGATGGTGCCGGGGCAAATGCAGTTGCAACGGATGCCCTTGGTGATGAAATCGGCGGCGACCGCGCGGGTCAGCGCCGCGACCGCGGCCTTGGTGGCGCCGTAGACGTAGCGGTTGGGCGCGGCCTTGAACACGCCGGCGGCCGACGAGATATTCACGATCGAGCCGCCGCCGGATTTGAGCATATCAGGCAGAAACGCCCGCAGCGTCCGGTGCATCGACTTGACGTTGAGGTCGAAGGAAAAATCCCAGTCTTCGTCCGAGCATTCGAGCACGGTGCCGTGATGCACGAAGCCGGCCGCGTTGAGCAGGATATCGACCGGGCCGACGCGCTTGGCCATCGCGGCGACGGCGGCGGTGTCGCGCACGTCGAGCCGCGCGACTTCCGGGACGCCTTCCTTGGCGAGCGTCGCGAGACCCTTTTCGTCGATATCGGTGGCAAAAACCGTGGCGCCCTCGCGCGCAAAAGCGACGGCGCAAGCGCGCCCGATGCCCGCCGCGCCCGCGGTCACGAATGCGCGTTTGCCCTTGAGGCGGTCTCCCATTCCATTCTCCTTATCGTTCGATCAGAATTGTTGAAGCGGCGCTTTTCGTCATTGCGAGGAGCGAAGCGACGAAGCAATCCATGGTCGCAAATGGATTGCTTCGCTGCGCTCGCAATGACGGCCGTCCCTAATGATTGTCCCTCGCCACGCCGACTTTTCCGGCGATGTCGTGATAGCGGGTCGCGAACTCCATGCAGGCGCCGGTGGCCTGCTGGCCGACGGTCGAGCGATAGAGCTCCTGCCACGGCGTCTGGTTGGCCGGGTAGGGGAAGCCGCCCTTTGCCTTTAGTTCGGCGCGGCGCCGCTTCAGCTCTTCGTCCGAGATCAGGATGTTCGCGCTGCCCTTGTTGAGGTCGATGCGCACCTTGTCGCCGGTCTTGAGAATCGCCAGCCCGCCGTCGGCGGCGGCTTCCGGCGTCGCGTTGAGGATCGACGGCGAGCCCGAGGTGCCGGACTGGCGGCCGTCGCCGATGCAGGGCAGCGACAGGATGCCGCGTTTGATCAGCGCCGCCGGCGGCTGCATGTTCACGACCTCGGCGCCGCCGGGATAGCCGATCGGACCGGTGCCGCGCATGAACAGGATGCAGTGCTCGTCGATATTGAGCGAGGGATCGTCGATCCGCGTGTGATAATCCTCCGGGCCCTCGAACACGATGGCGCGTCCCTCGAACGCGTTCGGATCCTTCGGATTGATCAGATAGCGGTCGCGGAATTCCTTGGAGATCACGCTGGTCTTCATGATCGCGGAATCGAACAGGTTGCCGCGCAACACCAGGAAGCCGGCGTCCTTCACCAGCGGCTTGTCGTAGCTCCAGATCACGTCGCCGTCGGGTTTTGGCGCATTGCGGCAGTTGTCGCCCATGGTGTGGCCGTTGACGGTCATGGCGTCTTCATGGATGCGCTTGTGCCGCATCAATTCGCCGACCACCGCCGGCACGCCGCCGGCGCGATGATATTCCTCGCCGAGGTAGAAGCCGGCCGGCTGCATGTTCACCAGCAGCGGAACGTCGTGGCCGAATTTCTGCCAGTCCTCGATCGTCAGCTCCACGCCGATATGACGGGCGAGCGCGTTGATATGGATCGGCGCGTTGGTCGAACCGCCGATCGCCGAATTGACGACGATGCAGTTCTCGAACGCCTTGCGCGTCAGGATGTCGGAGGGTTTCAGATCCTCCCAGACCATGTCGACGATGCGCACGCCGGTCTCGTAGGCGATCTGGCCGCGCTCGCGGTAGGGGGCGGGGATCGCGGCGCAGCCCGGCAGCGACATGCCGAGCGCCTCCGCCAGCGAATTCATGGTGGAGGCGGTGCCCATGGTGTTGCAGTGGCCGACCGACGGCGCCGAGGAGGCCACGATATTCATGAACTCCTCGTAGTCGATCTCGCCCGCGGCAAGCCGCTCGCGCGCTTTCCAGACCACGGTGCCGGAGCCCGAGCGCTCGCCGTTGTACCAGCCGTTCAGCATCGGCCCGCCGGACAGCACGATCGCCGGCAGATTGACGGTCGCCGCCGCCATCAGGCAGGCGGGGGTGGTCTTGTCGCAGCCCGTGGTCAGAACCACGCCGTCCAGGGGATAGCCGAACAGGATTTCCACGAGGCCGAGATAGGCGAGGTTGCGGTCGAGCGCCGCGGTCGGGCGCTTGCCGGTCTCCTGGATCGGGTGGGTCGGAAATTCCATCGCGATGCCGCCGGCGGCGCGGATGCCTTCCCGGACCCGATGCGCGAGTTCCAGATGATGGCGGTTGCACGGCGAAAGGTCGTTGCCGGTCTGCGCGATGCCGATGATCGGCTTGCCCGATTGCAGCTCCTGCCGGGTCAGGCCGTAATTGAGATAGCGCTCGAGATAGAGCGCGGTCATCCCCGGATTATGCGGGTTGTTAAACCATTCGCTGGAACGCAGTTTGCGCCTGGTGACGCCGGTAAGCGGCTTGTTCATTGGTTCCTCCCGCACTGCACACTTGTAACGCAGCTTAACGCGCGGCGGCGGCCTTCACTACGTTCAGAAATGCATTTCATTGCAAACCCGGTGGTTCTGCCGGGTCATTATCTCAGTAATTTCAACACTAGCCGCGCCTAAAAGATAGCGCTACCATTTTCTTTGGGACGGCAAGGCGGAGCTCCGATCACATCAGGCGCCCCGCGCCAGCGAGCTTTGACGGATCATGAGTTCGAAACCGAGATCGACCACCGGCTCCGGTGGAGGGTTACCTTCGATCGCTGCCGTCACCATGGTGACGGCGCTGCGGCCCATTTCGTAGCGGTTGGTTCGTACGCTGGTCAGGGGAGGGACGGCGCAGGCCACGAACTCCAGGTCGTTGAACCCGACAATCGCCATCCGATCGGGAACGGATATTTGACGGCGCTGGCATTCGAACAGAACGCCCAGCGCAAGGTCGTCGTTGATGCAGAATACTGCGTCGATGTCGGGCGCCCTTGACAGAAGATCGGCGAGAAGCGTTCCGCCCAGCGTGACGGAGGTTGGCACGGGGGTGGTAACGACAAGGCGCGGATCGAACAGCGAGGCAGCCTTCATGGCGTCGCGGTAACCTTCGAGCCGGCGCTGCACACGCGGATCCATTCGCGCGCCGAGAAATCCTATCCGCTGGAACCCTTGCGCAATGAGATGGGAAACAGCCGCAAAAGCCGCGTCGTAGTGCGAAAATCCAACCATCATGTCGACCGGGTTGGGGCCGATTTCCATGATCTGCGCGATCGGGCAATTCATGGAATCCATCACCGCGCGGGATTCGGCGGTCTGGTCGATTCCGGTCACGATCAATCCGGCCGGCTTTTGCGCCTGAAACAGGCGCAAGAGCTTTTCCTCTTGCAGGATGCTGTAGCGCGTATTGACAAGCTGGATGCTGTAGCGGCTCCCCTCCGAGGCATCGTAGATACCGCGCAGCACGTCAGAGAATACATTGTTGGTCAGGGATGGAATCAGAACGCCGATAACTTCGCTGCGTTGCGACGCGAGCGCGCGCGCGGCCAGGTTCGGCACGTAACCCAGTTCTTTCGCCGCGCTCTCCACCCGTTCCCGTTTGGCGACGGAAAGGGCTTCGGGATTTCTAAAGAACCGGGATGCGGTGATGGGGCTTACCCCCGCAAGCTTGGCAACCTCCGCGAGCCGGACTTCGCCAGACTTGGTTCTCTTGCGTTCCATGACGCGCTCTTATCACAAGAGTTGAGGCGGTTAAACAATATTGACAGCGCTACCAACGGGCTACTAGATTTGAATTGCGGACAATGCCCATTGGGTTCAACTTCCGCATCGAAGTTGAAGAACAGAGCATCGACGGCGATCGCCGTACATGCCGGAAAATTCAGGAGGGGAACGCGATGTCGTCGGTGCAGATTCGCGACGTGCGGAAATCGTTTGGCGGCTTTGAAGTCCTGCACGGCGTGTCGATCCCGATCGAGGATGGCGCCTTCGTCGTTCTGGTCGGCCCCTCCGGCTGCGGCAAATCGACCCTGTTGCGGATGCTCGCCGGGCTCGAAAACATCACCTCCGGCACGATTTCGATCGGCGACCGCGTCGTCAACAATGTGCAGCCCAAAGAGCGCGACATCGCGATGGTGTTCCAGAACTATGCGCTCTATCCGCATATGACGGTCGCCGACAATATGGGATTTTCGCTGAAGCTGCGCGGCGCCAGCGCCGACGAGATCAGCAAGGGCGTCAAGCGCGCAGCGGAGATCCTGGCGCTCACGCCGCTGCTCGATCGCTATCCCCGCCAATTGTCGGGCGGCCAGCGGCAGCGTGTCGCGATGGGACGCGCCATCGTGCGCGATCCGCAGGTGTTTCTGTTCGACGAGCCGCTGTCCAACCTCGACGCCAAGCTGCGCGTGGCGATGCGCACCGAAATCAAGGAACTGCATCAGCGGCTGAAGACCACCACCGTCTACGTCACCCACGACCAGATCGAAGCCATGACCATGGCCGACAAGATCGTGGTGATGCATGACGGCATCGTCGAGCAGATGGGCACGCCGCTGGAGCTTTATGACAAGCCGGACAATCAGTTCGTCGCGGGCTTTATCGGCTCGCCGGCGATGAACTTCCTCAATGGCAAGCTCGCGGCGAACGGCAGCGGCCCGGGATTTGAAGGCCCGAACGGCGTCAAGCTGCCGCTGGCGGCGGCGCCTGCCAATTCGCAGGGGCGGCCCGCGGTCTACGGCATCCGGCCCGAACATTTCACCATCGCGGACGACGGCGCCGAGGCCGAGATCGTGGTGGTCGAGCCGACCGGCTCGGAAACGCAGGTCATCGCCAAACTGGGCGGCGAACAAGTCATCGCCGTGTTTCGCGAGCGTCACCAGTTCAATCCGGGCGACAAGGTCCGGCTGAAACCCGATCCGACGCTCGTGCATCTGTTCGACGAGACGACCGGCAAGCGACTGAACGCTTAAGCCAAATCAAAAACGACCAAAGGGAGGATAGACTATGCAGGACTTTACTCGCCGCACGCTTCTTCAGGGCGGCACCGCGCTGGCGGCGGCCGGCGCGCTGACCGGACCGGCTCTGTTCGACTTTGCCAAGGCCTGGGCGCAAACCGCGCCCTGGAAAGCCGAGAAGGGCGCCAAGCTGACGGTGATGCGGTGGAAGCGCTTCGTGCCGGCGGAAGACGACGCGTTCAACGCCATGGTCGCGGCCTTCAAGGCCGCCACCGGCACCGAGATGAACGTGTTCAGCGAATCCTTCGAGGACGTGCAGCCCAAGGCCTCGGTCGCTGCGAATACCGGTTCGGGCCTCGATCTGGCCTGGGGCCTGCATACGCTGCCGCAGCTGTTCCCGACCAAAGTGCTGAAGATGAACGACGTCGCCGATTATCTCGGCAAGAAGTACGGCGGATGGACCGATGCGGCCGCCGCCACCTGCAAGCACGGCAACGACTGGCTCGGCATTCCCGTCGCGACCATCGGCGGTTACATGACCTATCGCAAGTCGGCGATCGACAAGGCCGGCTTCAAGGAATTCCCGACGGACTTCCCGGGCTTCCTCGAGATGTGCAAGGCGCTCAAGAAGAACAACACGCCGGCCGGCTTCGCGCTTGGTCACGCGTCGGGCGACGCCAACGGCTGGCTGCACTGGATTCTGTGGGGCCACGGCGCCTACACCGTCGACAAGAACGACAAGGTCATCATCAACTCGCCGGAGACCGTGAAGGCGCTGGAATACTGCAAGGCGCTGTCCGACACCTTCATTCCCGGTGTCGCGTCCTGGAACGACTGGTCCAACAACAAGGCGTTCCTGGCGGGCGAACTCTATTGCACCGCCAACGGCATCTCGATCTATGTTGCCGCGAAGGACGATCCGACCAAGAAGGATCTGGCGGAGGACACCTATCACGCGCTGTGGCCGGTCGGCCCGGTCGGCAAGCCGACCGAACTGCAGCTCGCGGTTCCGATCCTGGCGTTCAACTTCACCAAATATCCGAACGCCGCGAAGGCCTTCATCGCCTTCATGCTGGAGAAGGAAAACTTCGACAAGTGGCTTGACGGGCGCGCGGGGCTATCTCACCCACACGCTCAACGCCTATGACTCCTCGCCGGTGTGGACCGCGGACCCGAAGAACGCGGTGTTCGCCCAGGCCAGCAAGCGCGCGCTTCCCGCTTCCGGCATCGGCACGCCCGGCGAGAAGGCGGCGACCGCGATCGCCGACTTCCTGGTGGTCGACATGTTCGCCAACTACTGCACCGGCCGCGAAGACGCCAAGGGCGCGATCGCGATTGCCGAGCGGCAGTTGAAGCGCATCTATCGTTGAGCAAGGATCGGGCGGGCCGTCTTGCGGCCCGCCCGATCGACGACATGCGTGATGTTCTACTGCGTGCACCGGTAAAGACGGCATCGCCAGTATCAAGGGATTTCGTCAATGGCTGACATCGCACTGCAACCCCGGACCGCCAAGCCGCAGATACGCGAGGCCACGGCGTGGGACCAGCTCAGGACCAACCGGAACTGGCTCGGCTTCTGGTTCATGCTGCCGGCGATGGCGTTCCTGATCTTTTTCCTGGCCTATCCGCTGGGCCTTGGGATCTGGATTTCGTTCACCGACGCAAAGATCGGACGGCCCGGCGAGTTCATCGGGATCGAGAACTACGAGTGGCTGTGGGGCGATTCGATCTTCTGGATGTCGGTGTTCAATACGCTGCTCTACACATCGGTCGCGAGCGCCATCAAATTCGCGGTCGGCCTCTATCTGGCGCTGCTGCTGAACGAGAACATGCCGTTCAAGGCGATGCTGCGCGCGATGGTGCTGATCCCCTTCATCGTGCCGACCGTGCTGTCGGCGCTGGCGTTCTGGTGGATCTTCGATTCGCAGTTCTCGATCATCTCGTGGTCGCTCAAGCAGATGGGACTGATCACGAACAACATCAATTTCCTCGGCGACGTCACCTGGGCGCGGATCTGCGTGATCTTCGCCAATATCTGGCGCGGCGTTCCCTTCGTCGCGATCACGCTGCTCGCGGGCCTGCAGACCGTGCAGCCCTCGCTCTACGAGGCCGCGACGCTCGACGGCGCCAGCAAATGGGAGATGTTCCGCTACATCACCTATCCGCTGCTGACCCCGATCATCGCGGTGGTGATGACGTTCTCGGTGCTGTTCACCTTCACCGACTTCCAGCTGATCTGGGCGATGACGCGCGGCGGCCCGGTCAACGCCACGCATCTGATGGCGACCTTGTCGTATCAGCGCGCCATCATCGCCGGACAGCTCGGCGAGGGCGCGGCGATCTCGAGCGCGATGATCCCGTTCCTGCTGGCCGCGATCATGGTTTCCTGGTTCGGGCTGCAGCGCCGCAAGTGGCAGCAGGGGGAGAACAATGACTGAGCCCCGGCGCCGCGTTGTTTCATTGGCGCGAACGGGGCAAGCCCCGCGCGCGCTGCCGCAAATGGCAGCAGGGGGAGAACAATGACTGATCTCGTCGCTCTCCACCGTGTCCCGGCCGCTGCGCAGCACAAGAGGTTTGCGCCATGACTACTGATCTTCCGACCTTACCGGTCGATGTCAAAGGCGTGCTGTCAGGCTCGTCGCCGACGGTCGATACACACAGCGAGGGCATGAGCTATCTGGAGTCGCTGCCGCGCCGCCTGGTCACGCTCTATCTGCCGCTGGCGATCATCGTGTTCATCCTGCTGTTTCCGTTCTACTGGATGGGGCTGACGGCGATCAAACCGGACGAGCAGCTGCTCGATCTCGACAAGTTCAATCCGTTCTGGACCTGGAATCCGACCTTCAAGCACATCCACAAGCTGCTGTTCGAAAGCTATTATCCGCACTGGCTGTGGAACACGATGTATGTGGCGATCTGCGCCACCATTCTGTCGATCGTCGCCAGCGTGCTGGCGGCCTACGCGATCGTTCGCCTGCGCTATCGCGGCGCGCAATGGGTCGGCGGCCTGATCTTCCTGTCCTATCTGGTGCCGCCGTCGATCCTGTTCATTCCGCTCGCCACCGTCGTGTTCCAGTACGGCCTGTTCGACTCGCCGATGGCGCTGATCCTGACCTATCCGACCATCCTGATTCCGTTCTCGACCTGGCTGTTGATGGGCTATTTCAAGACCATTCCGTTCGAGCTCGAGGAATGCGCGCTGATCGACGGCGCCAGCCGCTGGCAGATCCTGATCAAGATCGTGCTGCCGCTCGCCGATCCCCGGGCTGATCTCGGCCTTCATCTTCTGCTTCACGCTGTGCTGGAACGAGTTCATCTACGCGCTCACCTTCCTGCAATCGACCCAGAACAAGACGGTGCCGGTCGCGATCGTCAACGAGTTCGTCGACGGCGACATCTATCGCTGGGGATCGCTGATGGCCGGCGCGCTGGCGGGCTCGCTGCCGCTGGTCATCCTCTATGCGTTCTTTGTCGAGCACTACGTGTCGGCGATGACCGGAGCCGTGAAAGAGTGAGCGCGCGGGCCCGCGGTTAACAACTTGTTTGACGCGTTTTCCTGACGCGAACCGGTTTCCACTTCGCTTGAAAACGCTATAGATCAAGAAAAACGAGGAGTTGGCTCTTGCACATTCTGGTTCTGGGCGCGGCCGGCATGGTCGGCCGCAAATTGTGCGAGCGGCTGCTGCGCGACGGGCGCCTCGGCAAGCGCGACATCACCCGCATGACCCTGCACGATGTCGTCGCGCCTTCGAAACCCGACAAGGCCGCGTTCCCGGTCGAAACCGTGGCCTCCGACTTTGCGGTGGCGGGCGCCGCCGAAAAGCTCATCGCGGATCGTCCCGATGTGATCTTCCATCTGGCGGCGATCGTCTCCGGCGAGGCCGAGCTCGATTTCGACAAGGGCTATCGCATCAACCTCGACGGCACCCGGATGCTGCTGGACGCGATCCGGCTTGCCGGCGGCGGCTACAAGCCGCGCATCGTGTTCACGTCCTCGATCGCGGTGTTCGGCGCGCCGTTTCCGGAAAAGATCGGCGACGAATTCTTCCACACGCCGCTGCTCAGCTACGGCACCCAGAAGGCGATCGGCGAACTGCTGCTCGCCGATTATTCGCGCCGCGGTTTCATGGACGGCATCGGCATCCGCCTGCCGACCATCTGCATCCGCCCCGGTCTTCCCAACAAGGCGGCTTCCGGCTTCTTTTCCAACATCCTGCGCGAGCCGCTCGCCGGCAAGGAAGCGGTGCTGCCGGTCTCCGAGGACGTCCGCCACTGGCATGCCACGCCGCGCTCGGCGGTCGGCTTCCTGCTCCATGCCGCGACCCTGGATTCCGCGGTTGTCGGCCCGCGCCGCAACCTCACCATGCCCGGCCTTTCCGCGACCGTCGGCGAACAGATCGCCGCGCTGAAGCGGGTGGCGGGGGACAAGGTGGCGGCCCGGATCAAGCGCGAGCCGGATCCGTTCATCGTGGGCATCGTCAGCGGCTGGCCGCGCAATTTCGATCCGAAGCGGGCGCTCAGTCTCGGCTTCACGACCGCCGAAAAGACCTTCGACGACATCATCCGGATTCACATCGAGGACGAACTCGGCGGCAAGTTCGTGGCCTGAAACTCGAGGATGCGGTCATGACCAAGGTGGCCTGCATCGGCGAGTGCATGATCGAACTGAAGCAGGCCGAGGGCGGCCTGTATTCGCGGGGCTATGGCGGCGACACGCTGAACACGGCCGTCTATCTCGCCCGTCTCGGCGTCGACGTCGACTACATCACCGCGCTCGGCGACGATTCCATGAGCGACGAGATGCTCGCGGGCTGGGCCGCGGAGGGTGTCGGAACCAGCCGGGTGGCGCGGCTGAAGGGCAAATTGCCCGGCATCTACATGATCCAGACGGACGATTTTGGCGACCGCCGCTTCTTTCATTGGCGGGAAAGCGCAGCCGCACGCAGCCTGATGGATCTGCCCGAGACCGACGACATGCTGGATTCGCTCACGACCTATGACGTCGTCTATCTCTCGGCCATCACGCTGTCGATCTACAGCGCGCAGGGGCGGGCGAAATTGATTGGCGCACTCCACCGCGCGCGAAAGCATGGCGCCCGGATTGCATTCGACACCAATTTCCGGGTCCGCGGCTGGCCCGATCCCGACGTCGCGCGCGCCGTCTTTCACGAGGCGTTTGCGGCATCCGATATGGTGCTGGCCTCGACGGAGGATTTGCTGCCGCTCTATCCCTACGAAAGCGACGAGCAGCTGATGGCGCGCATCCCCTGCAACGAGGCGGTCCTGAAACTGCTTCGGCCCGGGAGCATCGTGCGGTTTGAAGGAGTTTCGCGGGAGGTGAGGGCGGCGCCCGTGACACGGCCCGTGGTCGATACCACGGCGGCGGGCGACAGTTTCTCGGCCGCCTACATCGCCGCACGGTTGGCGGGCGCGGAGCCAGTCGAAGCCGCGCAAGCGGGGCATCGTCTTGGCGGCGTCGTGGTGTGCTATCCCGGCGCGATCATCCCGCGCTCGGCCATGCCGGCAAATACCTTGCGTGAGCCGCCATCCTCTCGTAAGGCCTCGCGATGACGGCGAAACAGGAAAAGCTCGCCACGGTGTTCAGGTCGGCCCGTGTCATCCCGGTGCTGACCATTGAACGGCTCGAAGACGCGGTGCCGCTCGCAAAGGCGCTCGTCGCCGGCGGCGTGCGCGTGCTGGAAGTCACGCTGCGTACCCCGGTTGCGATTCCGGCCGCAAAGGCGATCATGGCCGATGTGCCGGACGCCATCGTCGGGATCGGCACGATCCTGAACGCGGCCGATCTGGCGCGCGCGGAAGCGCTCGGTGTCCAGTTCGGCATCAGTCCCGGCGCGACGCCCGGATCTGCTTGAAGGCCGCCGCCGCAAGCGCCTTGCCGTTCGCGCCGGGGATCGCGACGGCATCCGAACTGATGCAGGCGCTGGCCCATGGCTTCAACCTCGTCAAATTCTTCCCGGCCGAAGCGTCCGGCGGCATCAAGGCGCTTCGCGCCCTGGCGGGGCCTTTTCCGGATGTGCGGTTTTGTCCGACCGGCGGGATCGGCGAGGCCAATGCGGCGGCGTGGCTGGGCGAGCCGAACGTGGTCGCGGTGGGCGGTTCCTGGCTGTGCCCGGCGGCGGATGTCAGGTCCGGCAACTGGGCCGGCATAACAGCCATATGCGATCGGACGATGAAATCGCTGAAAGCTTGAGTGAAATATTCCGGCCGATAGGATACAAACCGGCCCAAGCCAGACAGGGAGATCCACCATGACAGCCAGCATCGTCGGATGGGCGCACACGCCGTTCGGCAAGTTCGATACCGAGACCGTCGAGAGCCTCGTGGTCAAGGTCGCCAACGAGGCGATCGCCGATGCCGGCATCTCCGCTTCCGATGTCGACGAGATCGTGCTCGGCCATTTCAACGCCGGCTTCTCGCCGCAGGATTTTACCGCCTCCCTGGTGCTGCAGGCCGACCCGGCATTGCGCTTCAAGCCGGCGACAAGGGTCGAAAATGCCTGCGCCACCGGATCGGCGGCGGTGCATCAGGGCATCCGGGCGATTGCCGCCGGTGCGGCGAAGATCGTGCTGGTGGTCGGCGTCGAGCAGATGACGCGGACGCCTCCGGCCGAGATCGGCCGGAACCTGCTGCGCGCGTCGTATCTGCCGGAGGACGGCGACACCCCCGGCGGCTTCGCCGGCGTGTTCGGCAAGATCGCGCAGTCCTACTTCCAGAAATATGGCGACCAGTCCGATGCGCTGGCGATGATCGCTGCGAAAAACCACAAGAACGGCGTCGCCAATCCCTATGCGCAGATGCGCAAGGATTTTGGCTACGAATTCTGTCGCGCCGAGAGCGAAAAGAACCCGTTCGTGGCAGGCCCCTTGAAGCGCACCGATTGCTCGCTGGTCTCCGATGGCGCCGCCGCGCTGGTGCTGACGGACGCGGAGACGGCAAAGACCATGGGCAAGGCCGTCAACATCCGCGCCACCGCGCATGCCCAGGATTTCCTGCCGATGTCGAAGCGCGACATCCTGCAGTTCGAAGGCTGCACCGTGGCCTGGCAGCGCGCGCTGCAATCGGCCGGCGTGCAGCTTTCCGATCTTTCCTTTGTCGAAACCCATGACTGCTTTACCGTCGCCGAACTGATCGAATATGAGGCGATGGGCCTGACGCCGCGAGGGCAGGGCGCCCGCGCCATCAAGGAAGGCTGGACCCAGAAGGACGGCAAGCTGCCGGTCAATCCCTCCGGCGGATTGAAGGCAAAGGGCCATCCGATCGGCGCCACCGGCGTCTCCATGCATGTGATGACCGCGATGCAACTCGTCGGCCAGGCGCCCGAGGGCATGCAGATCAAGAATGCAAAACTCGCGGGCATCTTCAACATGGGCGGCGCGGCGGTGGCGAACTACGTCTCGCTGCTGGAGCCCGCCAAGTAAGCGGCGCACGACCCGCGAGGGGCCGGAGCGATGAACGTTGCCGAATGGCTGGCGGCGACCGCGCGCATGCGTCCCGACGCGCCGGCGCTGCTGACCGGTTTCGACCTCGACGCCGACTACGCCACCTTCGCGCGGCGGGCCGCGGCAATCGGCGCCAGCCTGTCGCGCGACCATGGCGTCGCGCCCGGCGATCGCGTCGGCCTGTTCGCGACCAATTGCACGCAATATCTCGAATGCCTCTACGGCATCTGGTGGATCGGCGCCGTTGCCATTCCCATCAATGCAAAGCTGCATGGCCGCGAGGCCGCCTGGATCCTGGGCGACGCCGGCGCCAGGCTGACCTTTGTGTCCGACGACACCGTCGAGGCGTTGACGGAGGCGAAGGGCGATCTGCCGGCGGCGATGAAAATGCTGTCGGTGGACAGCGATGCCTATCGCCGGATGCGGGACGGCGAGGGCGCGCCTGCGCCGCTGCCGCGCGAGGTCAACGATCTCGCCTGGCTGTTCTATACCTCGGGCACGACCGGCCGCCCCAAGGGCGTGATGCTGAGCCACGGCAATCTGGTGGCGATGTCGCTGTGCTATCTCGCCGATGTCGATCAGGCGACGCCGAACGATGCGACGCTCTACGCCGCGCCGATTTCGCATGGCGCGGGGCTGTATGGCCTGCCTCACGTCCGCATCGGCGGGCGGCACGTCATCCCCGAGTCCGACGGCTTCGATCCGGATGAAGTGCTCAATCTCGGCCGGCAGCTCGACAATGTCGTGATGTTCGCGGCGCCCACCATGGTGCGGCGCCTGGTCGACGCCGCGAAGAAACGCGGCGAGAACGGCGAGGGTCTTCGCACCATCATCTATGGCGGCGGGCCGATGTATCTCGCCGATATCAGGGATGCGATCGCAACCCTGGGCCAGCGCTTCGTGCAGATCTACGGCCAGGGTGAATCGCCGATGACGATTACCTGCCTCAGCCGGGAATGGCACAGACGTACCGATCATCCGCGCTATCTCGAGCGGCTGGCCTCGGTCGGCACCGCGCAAAGCGTGATGTCGGTGCGCATCACCGGGGCCGACGGACAACCGCTGCCGGCGGGCGAGACCGGCGAGGTCGAGGCCAAGGGCACCGCCGTGATGCTCGGCTACTGGAACAATCCGAAAGCCAACGCGGAAACCCTGAAGGATGGCTGGCTGCGCACCGGCGACGTCGGCCGTCTCGACCAGGACGGCTTCCTGACGCTGTCGGATCGGTCCAAGGACGTGATCATCTCGGGCGGCACCAACATCTATCCGCGCGAGGTCGAGGAAGCCTTGCTGACGCATCCCGACGTGCGCGAGGTCTCGGCGATCGGTGTTCCCGATCCGGACTGGGGCGAAATCGTCGTCGCCTGCGTGGTGCTGGAAGACGGCGCCAAACCCGACGACGCCAGACTGGATGCGCATTGCCTCGCCTCGATCGCGCGCTTCAAGCGGCCGAAGCGCTACGTCTATCTCGACGCGCTGCCGAAGAACAATTACGGCAAGGTGCTGAAGACGGAGCTGCGCAAGATGATGCGGAAGTAACCGTCGGATATTTGCAGCCGCGCTTCATCCGTCCGTCATGCGCCGCCCGATGACAGGCTCCAGCGGGGCATCCAGTATCCCAGAGACGTCGCCCGATCAGACGCAGTCTGGAATACTGGATCGTCCGCCTTCGCGGACGATGACGGCTGAAGTTGCGGCTAAGGCCCCGCATCACGGGGCCGCTTGCCGCACCAGCGCATACGCCCATACCCCTGACGCCCTTGATCTTGCCCGCGCCCTGCCGTTACTAGGCTTGAGAAGACGGCGCGGACGAAAGCGCCACGCATATCGTGGGAGCGAAACAGGGCCATGGGACCGTTGCAGGGCATCAAGGTCATCGACATGACGACCGTGCTGATGGGGCCCTATGCCACCCAGATGCTCGGCGACTACGGCGCCGACGTCATCAAGATCGAGTCGCTCGAAGGCGACGTCACCCGGCTGATCGGCCCGACCCGCCATCCCGGCATGGGTCCGGTGTTCCTCAACACCAACCGCAGCAAGCGCTCAATCGCCCTCGACCTGAAGAAGCCCGCCGGGCGCGACGCGGTGCTGCGGCTGATCGCATCAAGCGATGTGCTCGTCTACAATGTGCGGCCGCAGGCGATGGCGCGGCTGCAACTCGGCTACGACGTGGTCGCGAAGCTCAATCCGCGGCTGATCTATGCCGGCGTGTTCGGCTTCGGCCAGGACGGGCCCTATGCGGCAAAACCCGCCTATGACGATCTGATCCAGGGCGCGACCGCGTTGCCGGCGCTGATGGCGCAGACCAGCGACGGCGTGCCGCGCTATGTCCCGAACGCGCTGGTCGACCGCATCGTTGGCCTCACCGCGGTCGGCGCGATCTGCGCGAGCCTCGTGCATCGCGACCGCACCGGGCGCGGCCAGCGGGTGGATATTCCGATGTTCGAGACCATGGCCGGCTTTGTCATGGGCGATCACATGGGCGGTCTCACCTATGAGCCGCCGCTCGACCGCGGCGGTTACGCGCGGCATCTGTCGCGCGACCGGCGGCCCTACAAAACCTCGGACGGCTATATCTGCGTGATCGTCTACAACGACAAGCAGTGGCAGAATTTTTTCGAGGCCACCGGCCGCGACGATTTGCGCCGCGATCCCAGATTCGCGACCTTTGCCGGCCGCGCCGTCAATATCGACATGGTCTACGCGGAACTTGCCCGCATCTTCGAGACGCGCACCACCGCCGAATGGACCGAACTGCTCAATAAGGCCGACGTGCCCGTGATGCCCATGCACGACCTCGAAAGCATTTTGCAGGACCCGCATCTGGTCGCGACCGATTTCTTTCCGGTGGTCGATCATCCCAGTGAAGGCAGGATCCGCAACATGAAGGTGTCCGCCACCTGGTCGGAAACATCAGTGGAGCCGACGCGGCTGGCGCCGCGCCTCAACGAGCATGGCGCGGAGATTTTGCACGAGGCGGGATTCTCCGCCGACGAGATCGCGGCGCTGGTGCGCGATGGCGTCACCCGGGCCGCGCCCGCCACCCATAAGGATTGACGCGCATGGACTTTGCCCTCTCAGCCAACCAGGAATCGATCCGCGACGCCGTCGGCAAAGATCTGCGCGCGCTTCGACGACGCCTACTGGCTGAAGAAGGACAAGGAGGGCGGCTATCCCGCCGATTTCCACCGCGCGCTCGCGGACGCCGGCTGGCTCGGCATCTGCATTCCCGAGGAATATGGCGGCTCGGGGCTCGGCATCACCGATGCCGCGATCATGATGCGGACGATTGCGGAATCCGGCGCCGGCATGTCCGGCGCTTCCGCCGTGCACATGAACGTGTTCGGGCTCAACCCCGTGGTCGTGTTCGGCACCAGGGAGCAGTGCCGGCGCATGCTGCCGCCGATCATTTCCGGCGCGGACAAATCCTGCTTCGCCGTCACCGAGCCGAATACCGGCCTCAACACCACGCAGTTGAAAACCCGCGCGGTGCGTCAGGGCGACAAATATCTCGTCAACGGCCAGAAGGTGTGGATTTCCACCGCGCAGGTCGCCAACAAGATCCTGCTGCTGGCGCGCACCACGCCGCTGGAAGAGGTGAAGACCCCGACGCAGGGCCTGAGCCTGTTCTACACCGACTTCGACCGCAAGCGCGTCGCGGTGCACGAGATCGAGAAGATGGGGCGCAAGCCCGTCAACTCCAACGAACTGTTCTTCGAGAATTTCGAAATCCCGGTGGAGGATCGCCTCGGCGAGGAGGGGCGCGGTTTTGAGTACATCCTGCACGGCATGAATCCCGAGCGGATCCTGATCGCGGCTGAAGCGGTCGGGCTCGGCAAGATCGCGCTGTCGCGGGCCTCGGCCTATGCGAAAAGCCGCATCGTGTTCAATCGGCCGATCGGAATGAACCAGGGTATCCAGCATCCGCTGGCGAAGAACTGGATGGAGCTGGAGGCGGCCTGGCTGATGACGCTGTCGGCCGGCTGGCAATACGATCAGGGCATGGCCTGCGGCCCCGCCGCGAACGCGGCAAAATATCTCGCCGCCGAAGCCGGCTTCCACGCCTGCGAGCAGGCGGTCATGACCCATGGCGGCTTCGGCTACGCCAAGGAATTTCATGTCGAGCGCTACCTGCGGGAATCCCTGATCCCGCGCATCGCCCCGATCAGCCCGCAGCTCATTCTCAGTTTCATCGCCGAGAAGGTGCTGGGCCTGCCGAAGTCGTATTGAGGTTTTGGCGAGATGAAAGACCAAAACTCTAACTCGTCATTCCGGGGCGCGCCTTTTGGCGCGAGCCCGGAATCCATACTCCCGATCGTGGTTATGGATTCCGGGCTCGCTCGCTTTGCTCGCGCCCCGGAATGACGACGTCTCGGGGAGTCCTGCCATCATGAGCTTCATCACCGGCGTCGGACTGACGGCTTATGGCAGGCATGAGGGCTCGTCCTCGCTCGACCTCATGAGCAAGGCGGCGCAGCTGGCGATATCGGATGCCGGGCTGAAGCGCAGCGAGATCGACGGCATGCTCTGCGGCTATTCCACCGTCTCCCCGCACATCATGCTGGCGACCGTGTTCGCCGAGCATTTTGGCATTCGGCCGGCCTACGCGCATGCCGTGCAGGTCGGCGGCGCCACGGGGCTGGCGATGACCATGCTGGCGCATCATCTGGTCGAGTCCAACGTAGCCAGGCACGTGCTGGTCGTGTCGGGCGAGAACCGGCTGACCGGGCAGAGCCGCGACGCCTCGATCCTGGCGCTGGCGCAGGTCGGGCATCCCGACTACGAGGTGCCGCTGGGCCCGACGATCCCTGCCTATTATGGCCTCGTGGCCTCGCGCTACATGCACGAATACGGCGTGACGCAAGAAGACCTCGCCGAATTCGCGGTGCTGATGCGCAAGCACGCGCTGACGCATCCCGGCGCGCAGTTTCACGACCCGATCACGGTGGCCGACGTGATGGCCTCGAAACCGGTGGCGCTGCCCCTAAAACTGCTGGATTGCTGTCCGGTGTCGGACGGCGGCGCGGCGTTTGTGGTCAGCCGCGAACGGACCGGCGAGACCGGCGTGCGCGTGCGCGGTTGCGCGCAGGCGCATACCCATCAGCATGTCACGGCGGCGCCGGCCTTGAGCGAACTCGGCGCGGAGATCGCGATTGCGCGCGCGAAACAGGCCGCCGGCGTTGCGATATCAGACGTGCGCTACGCCGCGGTCTACGACAGTTTTACCATTACGCTGGCGATGCTCTTGGAAGACCTTGGCCTTGCCGGGCGCGGCGAGGCGGCGGCGCGGGTGCGCGCAGGGCATTTCAGCCGCGACGGCGCGATGCCGCTCAATACCCATGGCGGCTTGCTGAGTTACGGCCATTGCGGCGTCGGCGGCGCGATGGCGCATCTGGTCGAAACCCATCTGCAGATGACGGGACGGGCGGGCAATCGCCAGGTGCGCGACGCCTCGATGGCGCTACTGCACGGCGACGGCGGCGTCTTGTCGTCGCATGTCAGCATGTTTCTGGAGCGGGTGCGATGAGCGGCGGCAGGGAGCGGCTGGCGGACTGGACCACGGGCGCGGAAGCGATCGTCTATCAATCCTGCGCGGCCTGCGGGGCAAGGCAATATTTCCGCCGCGCCTTCTGCTGCGCCTGCGGCGCGCCGGACCCCGAGGAGAGACGCGCCAGCGGCGAGGGCACGGTTTACGCCACCTCGCTGGTGTGCCGCGCCGCCACGCCGGAAACCCGCGCGCACATCCCCTACAACATCATTCTGGTCGACACATCGGAAGGCTTCCGCATGATGGCGCACGGCGACAACGATCTTGCCATCGGCGACCACGTCACCGCGCGGTTCGCGCCATTCGCCGGCCGCCTCGTTCCCTACTTCGCCAGGACGAAATCGTGAGCCGTCTCCAGGCGAGCGCACCGGGCCTGATTTGCATATTGGGCGGGACACTGCTTTTATCGGTTCAAAATCAGGGAGAACAAAAATGACCGTCACCCGCCGCACGTTTGGACTTGGCGCATCCGCAACGCTGCTCGCGCCGATCGCAGCTCCATTCATCCGCCGGGCGAACGCGGCAGGCTCGACAATCCGGATTGGCGTCGTCAACTCGATGAGTGGCGGCCTCGCAGCCTATGCGCAGGAAGGCCAGCCGGCGTTCGAGTACATCATCAAGAAAATCAACGCCGAAGGCGGAATCAAGAGTAAGGGCGGCGCCAAGATCGAGCTGGTGCAGGCCGACGATACGAGCCAGCCCGCGCGGACCGCCACCGAGGCCCGCCGGCTGATTACGGAAGAGAAGGTTCAATTGCTCACCGGCACCATTCTCAGCGCGCAAATGCTGGCGCTGACGCCGGTGCTGGATGAATTGAAAGTGCCGACGCTGTCGGTGTGGGCCGGCGGCTCGCGGTCGAACTACATGTTCACGCTGGGATACCCATACGATCGCGGTTACGCGCAGACGATGCATGATTTCGTCATCTGGCTGCGCGACGACAACAAATTCAGCATCAAGACCGCGGTAATGGGCTACTCGAATTACGAGGCCGGCCAGGAGGTCAACAAGTTCCTGACGGCGAAACTCAAGGCGAGCGGCGTAGAGGTGATTGGCGAAGCGGCGCTGGACATCCGCGCACAGGATCAGACCTCCGCCATGGTTCGCATCCGCTCGCTCAAGCCCGACGTCGTCGTCGGCCTCGTAACGCCCCGCGACGGCATTCTGCTGCATCAGGCGCGTTTCAACCTCAACTACCACGGCAGTATTTTCTGCGGCGGCACCGGCGGCTATTCCGACCTGTCGCTGTGGAAGGACCTCGGCCCCGAAATCGGCAAGGCCGTGCTGACGAAGAACCTCTATGGCATGACCGGCTTCAGCCCCGGCGCGAAGATCGATTCGATGCAGAAGATCATCGCGGAATTGCGCGACGTGGCGAAGCTCGACAGGATCGGCCAGGGCGCCATTCAATACGCGCAGGCCGCGCGCGTTCTGCAGCAGACCCTCGAAAATGCAACCTCACTGGAGAGCGATGCGCTGCTCGAGGCCTTCAGGAAGGTCAACATTCCCTTCGGCGATCCCAATCTTTACGTGTCCAAGCCGAAGGGCCTGCAATTTGCCGATGACCGGCTGCTCAAGGATGGATCGGCGATGTTCATCCAATGGACGGCAGAGCAGGAACAGCAGGTCATTTTCCCGAAAGAGTTCGCTCAAACGCCTCCGCGGCCTCGGGTCTGAGAAGCGGCAGTGGCATTTCTGGAAGTCGCCAGGGTCACCAAGCGCTTCGGCGGCCTGGTCGCGCTGAACGGCGTCAGCTTTTCCGTCGCCAAAGGCGAGATCCTGGGCATCATCGGCCCGAACGGCGCGGGCAAAACCACGTTGTTCAGCGTTATTTCCGGGTTCATGCCGCCGAGCGAAGGCGATGTGCATTTCGATGGCGCCAGCATCGGGGGCGTCTCGCCGGACCGGCTGGTGCGCCGCGGCCTGATGCGCAGCTTCCAGATCGTTCAAACCTTCGCCGACATGACGACGCTCGATGTGGTGACCACGGCCGCCCTCACGCGCCGGCCGATCCGCGAGGCGATCGAATACGCCGGCGACGTCCTGGCGCGCGTCGGTCTGCGCGGCAAGGAACGCATGACGCCGCTGACCCTGTCGCTTCAGGACAAGAAGCTGCTCGAGCTGGCGAAGTGCGTGGCGACCGATCCGCGCTGCATCCTGCTCGATGAAGTGATGGCTGGCTTGACCATGGCGGAGACGGAGGCGCCGATGGCCGTGATCCGCGAACTCAACGGCCAGGGCGTCACCATCGTCATGGTCGAGCATGTCATGCCCGTGATCATGCGGCTCGCGACCCGCATCGTCGTCGTCAATTTCGGCGAGAAGATCGCGGAGGGAACGCCCGACGAGATCGTCAGGGATCAGCGGGTGATTGATGCTTACTTCGGGGAGCATCTGGATGCTTGAGATCGACCATCTGGTGGCCGGTTACGGCGGCGTCACCGTGCTGCGCGAGGTCTCGATCAAACTCGGCGCCGGCGAGCTGATCGGGCTGCTGGGCGCCAATAACGCCGGCAAGACCACGCTGATCAACGTCCTGTCCGGAATGGTCGCTCCGACGTCGGGCCGCATTCTGTTCGAGGGTCAGGACGTCACCCGTCTTTCGCCGAAGCAGCGGGTCGAACTCGGCATCGTCCAGGTGCCGGAGGGGCGCATGATCTTCCCCGAAATGAGCATTCGGGAAAACCTGCAGCTTGGCGGCATCAACGCCAGGGCGCGCCCGGACCGGCCGCGCAGGATGGAGGAAGTGCTCGAATTGTTTCCGCGCCTGAAGGAGCGGCTGTCGCAGCAGGCGGGAACCTTGTCGGGCGGCGAGCAGCAAATGCTCGCCATCGGCCGCGGGCTGATGGCGGAGGCGAGGCTCCTGATGCTCGACGAGCCGTCGCTCGGCCTGTCGCCGCTCTTCGTGCAATACATATTCGAAATCATCGACCGGCTGCATGCGAGCGGGCTGACGATCCTGCTGGTGGAGCAGAACCTGATGCTGACGTTGCGCCATGCGCAGCGCTGTTACGTGCTCGAGCGCGGACAGATCGCCGTCGAGGGTCCCGCCGAGCTCGTGCGCGACGACCCGCGAACCCGCAGCGCATATCTGGGGCTTTGATCGGAGCGAGGCGTGACTGAACTTTGGCAAGCGATGGCGCAGGGCGTCCTGATCGGCAGTACCTACGGGCTGCTGGCGCTCGGCATGGGCCTGGTCTACGGCGTCAGCGGCGTGGTCAATTTCTCGCATGGCGATTTCATCTCGCTCGGCATGTTCATGTGCCTGGCGCTCTATTCCGCGCTCTCGCTCGATCCCTACGTATCGGCTGTCATTACCGTGCCGGTCATGACGGCCATCGGCGCGCTGGTTTATCGCTTTCTGATAAGGCGGATGGTCGGTCACCAGTTTCTGATGGTGGTGCAGCTGACGCTCGGTTTGAGCCTCGTGCTGCAGAACGGCATCCTGATGGTGTTCGGCGGCCAGCCTGCGCGCACGCCGTCGATCGTCGAGTCGAAGCTGATCATTCTGGGTGACGTCGTGCTGCGCGTCCCGCACGTGATCGCCTTCGTCGTGTCGTTCGCGCTTGCGATCGGCCTGTTCGTGATGCTGCGGTCGACCGACTTCGGCCGCTCCATCCGCGCCGTGCACCAGAACGCCCAGGCGGCCGCCCTGATGGGCATAGACGTCAGCCGCGTCCAGGTGCTGACATTCGCGATCGGCATCGGAATCCTCGCGATCGCCGCCGCGCTGTTATTGCCGGGTACGCCGATCCAGCCGACGCAGGGATTGCGCTACACGGTCATTACGCTGCTGGTGGTGGTGCTCGGCGGCATGACGAATTTCGTCGGCATCATGCTGGGCGGCCTCGTCATCGGTATCGCCGAGGCGTTCGGCACCATCTATCTGTCGGAGACGCTCGGCGCGTTGTTGCCATACATGATCTTCGTTCTGATCATGCTTTTCCGGCCGCAAGGCCTGACCTGGAGTGCGAGGCGATGAGGCGCGAGTTCTATCAGGCCTTGCTGTCGCCGGCGTTGTGGGGCGGCCTCGCAATCGCGGCTTTGCTGCCGTTCGTTTTGTCGAGCTACTACCTCAACATCGCGATCCTCGCGCTGGTATATGTCGCGCTGGCCTCGTCATGGAACATCGTCGGCGGCATCGCCGGGCAGATTTCGATGGCGCACAGCCTTTTCATCGGCGTCGGAGCGATGTTCTCCACCGCGCTGCTGCTCAAGCTCGGCATCAACATGTGGTTCGGCATGCTGATCTCGGCGGCGATCGCGGGCGTGCTCGGCGCCATCATTGCCTGGGTCGATTTTCGCTTCCAGCTTGGACATTTGTCGTTTGTCCTGATCACGCTGGCGTTCGCGGAGATGGGCGGCATCATCGTCGAGGGCTGGGACTTTCTCGGCGGTGCGTCCGGCCTGATGCTGCCGCGCGACACCGGCAACCTGCTGGCGTTTCAGTTTGGCGGCGGACGCGGCGCATTTTGGGCGATGCTGGTGCTGGCGGCGATCTGCGTCATCGCCAACATCGCCATCCTGAACGCGCCGCTCGGATATTATCTGCGCACGATCCGCGACAATGAGAAAGCCGCGCAGGCGATCGGCGTAAACGTTCTTCGCAACAAGATCGTGGCGATGGTGATCTCGGCGGTGCTCGCATCGATTGTCGGCACCGCCTATGTCCGTTATTTGACCTTCGCCGATCCCTATCTCCTGATCTCGCCGGTCATCACCATCGAAATTGTGCTGTTTGCCACGGTCGGGGGCCTCGGCCGCGCCTTCGGGCCGGCACTCGGGGCCATACTGCTGGTGCCGCTTGGCGAAATCCTGCGCGGCAAGCTCGGCGGCACGCTGCCCGGACTTCATTACTTCATCTACGGCGTGGTGGTGATTGCGGTCATTCTGGTGACTCCGCGCGGGCTGCTGGCGCTTTTCGAATCCTTGTGGGCGCGTTGGCGTGGCGTCGCCACCGCAGGCGCTGCAGATCGGGATTAGCAATCGGCAAAAAGTCCGTGACGAGTTCTGCCGTGGGCAAGACCATCGCCCATGGCGTTTCATTGACGGTCCAGATCAATGATGGTTCAAGTCACGATGGCCAAGGCGACAGCGATCCCGCCATCGGCGGAAGGGGTGATGGCGCGAAGCGTGGTGCAGCAGCGCGTCGGGGTGGGGTGATACTCAAACCTGCCCTTCGCCCCACCCCGATCTCGGATCGCGCTGCGTGATGCTCGGCGATCCTGAGCACGAGCGTCGCTCGTCCGCCTTCTCCAGGGGAGGGCGAAGCGCCGCCGTTATCGCCAATAGAAGACAAAGCTGGCGATGACGAGCATTGCCGTCACCGCCAGCATTTGCGCGAGCGCTTCCGAGGCCGCCCTTTTGGTGGCTTGCTTCATGCCGATCTCCCTAGCGCATGATCCGCCAAAGTGTGAGCGGTTTGGCGATAAGATCATGCGCCGTTAAAATGCGCGCGCGAGCGCGCGCCTGGGCACCCTGGACCTGGGCATGACTCATCGCTGCGCGAGCGCGCCTGTCGACGGTCAGATTTTTACTCGGAACACCCCGCGACGAGTATTCGCTTTACGAGTCCCCACTCAGCGAATATCGACCGTGCCAAGGTCGAACAGTAATGCGGCGGCATTTTGGCTCGGGTGCAGCCGGTTTGTGCGCGCGGGATGGAATTTTCAAAGCGCGTTGCAGAGCGTTTTCAAGCGACAGCCTGCCCCGCACGTGGATAGCGGCGTGCATACCGTTCGCGTGAAGAATCGCGTCCAGCCAGGAAAGTAGAGCCTCGGTTCTGATTCAATCAGAAGCGGTCGGGCTCGGGCGCGCCGGCCGGGCGCGGGCGGTTGCCCGGGCCTCGGTGGCCGGATACTGTTTCGAACGAAAGCTGCAGAAAGCAGCGTGCCACAACCGCAAAACCCCCGGGGAGAGCCATGGCCCGTATCGACTATTGCGATACTTCGAAATCGAGCGAACGCACGCGTGAAATCCTGGACAAGAATCGCAACGCCAACATCTTCCGCATGATGGCGCACTCGCCGAGCTATTTCGAACAATATTGCAGGTTGGGCGGCGCGATCCGCCACAAGGGCGAACTCGATCCGGTGGTGCGCGAACTGGCGATCACGCGCACCGGCATCCTGTGCGAGGCGCCCTACGAGGTGGTTGCGCACAAGCGCATCGGCAAGAATGTCGGGGTGACCGACGAGCAGAACGCGGCGCTGGAGAACTGGAAGTCCGCGACCTGCTTCGATGAGCTGCAGCGCGCCGCGCTCGCCTTCACCGACGAGATCGTCAGGCTGCGCCGGCCGACCGACGCGACCTTCAACGCCATTGCCTCAAAACTGACGCCGGCGGCGCTGGTCGAGCTGCAGCTTTCGGTCGGATTCTACATCATGACGTCGAAGTTCCTGGAAACCTTCGAGATCGACATGCAGCCGGTGACGGAAGTGGTGTGAGCGGCCCTACTGCTTCGCGCGCCATCACGGCAGGCGCAACTGGCTCGGCACCAGCGCTTGCCGGCGCATCAGCAGTAGCGCGACCAGAACCGTCGGGATCAGGATGGCCAGCCCGAGACCGGTGATCTGCAATTGCGAGATCGGCATGATGCCGCCGCCGGGCGTCGCGACCACGAAGCCGCCGATCACCAGCAACACCCGCAGCGGCCATTCCAGCGGCCCGGTGTTGCGGAGATCGCCCACGAAGGCCTGATAGCCCTGGATGCCGCCGCAGATGAAGAGCGTCCCGAAAGCGGCGAGCGCCATCAGGCCGAGCGCCGCAAGATAGGGACTGTTGCCCTGCAGCACCAGCGCCGGGTTCAGCACGAAGAAGAACGGGATGAAATAGATGATGCTGCCGACCCACATCGATTCCCAACCCGTTTTCATCGCCGGCGAACCCGCGATACCCGCCGCCGCAAAGGAGGCGATGGCGACCGGCGGCGTGATCGACGACAGCATGCCCCAGTAAAAGATGAACATGTGCACGGCCATGCGGTTGAGGCCGAGCTTTTCCAGCGCCGGCGCCACCAGAATGGCGAGGAAGATGTAACAGGCCGTCGTCGTCAGCCCGAGACCGAGGACGAGGCTGGTGAAGGCGCACATCCCGAGCAGCAGGAACGCGTTGTCACCGGCAATGCGCAGGAGATCGTTGGCGAGGCTCGAGACCACGCCGGTCATGGAGAATGCGCCGATCAGGAGGCCGCAGCCGGCGAGAATGCCGATCAGTTCGACGAAGGTACGGCCATTGAGTTCGAGGAATCGCGCGATCGTTGCCGGCCTCCAGCGGGTTTCCCTGGAGAACAGCTGGTTCAGAACCAGAAGCAGCGCGGTTGCGTAGAAAGGCGCGTGGCTCTCGCGCTTGAAATACAACAGCATGATGATCAAAAGCGCGATGACGAAGACGTAGTACCAGCCGTCCTTGAGGGTATCCATGACCCTCGGCAATTCGGACCGCGGGATGCCCGCAAGGCCATGGCGGGCGGCGTAGGAATCCACCTGCATGAACAGGCCGACATAATACAGGATGGCCGGAATGATCGCGGCCACCGCGACGTCGGCGTAGCTCACGTTGAGAAACTGCGCGATGACGAATGCGGTCGCGCCCATTACCGGCGGCGCCAGCACCGCGCCGGTCGACGCGCAGGCTTCGATCGCGCCCGCATAGGAGGCGCGGAAGCCGCTCTTCTTCATGACGGGAATCGTCATGGTGCCGGCGGTCAGCACATTGGAAATGATCGAGCCGGACATCATGCCGAGCAGGCCGCTTGCGAAGATGCAGACCTTGGCGGCGCCGCCGCGAAACGTCCCGCACATGGCGAATGCGAGATTGATGAAGAACTTGCCGGCGCCGGTCATCATCAGCGCGGTGCCGAACACCAGGAAGCCGATCACGGTGTCGGCGAATGCCTGGATCGGAATGCCGAGCAGGCTCTCGCCCGACAGCACGTGATACGATGTCGCCTGTTCGAGCGTCGATTGGGTACCGCGAAACGGCCCAAGCCATTTCGCGTCTGCGAACAGCGGATAGACGGTGAAGGGAAACACGCTCAGCAGCAGGCTCCAGCCGCCGGTGCGGCGCAGCGCTTCCATCAGCACCGCCCACATGACCAGCCCCGCGACGATCACCGTGGTCGGCCCGCCGCCGAATTCCCAGCCGGCCTCCGCGGCCTTGCGGACGTGGCGCATCAGAACGATGGCGGAGCCGAAGGTCAGGACGAAAAACAGGATGTCGTACCAGGGAATGCGGTCGAGCGGCGATCGTTCCGAACTCGGAAAGATCAGGAAGGTGAAGGGCAGCATCAGCGCGATCAGCAGATAGAAATATTCCGTGTTGAGCTGGGTGTATCCGATGAAGAACCGCAGCGAGAATTGCTGGTTGATGCAGAGCAGGATCGTTACCGCGGTGGCTGATATCAGCGCCCAGCGCCATGCGCCGCGCAACGTCCGCACCCGCGTGACTTCGGCCTCCTGCAGGTTGCCGATGCCGGCATGCGGGTCGTCGAATTCGACGCGCTTTGCGGCCGGCAATTCCGCATCGGCGGACGGTGAAGCAGAGGACATGAGTTATCCTGTCAAGGTGATCCAGCCGTAGGCGCACGCCGGCATAGAAGCGACGGCTATTCCTCAAATCCGTTCGGCATGTCGGCCTTCTTCAGGGCGGCGGCGCGCGCCTTCATCCAGCCGGCAAGGAACTCCTTGTCGTCCGAAGGCGGATTGGACTTGCCGTAATCGGCCCACGCCGCTGTCAGGACCGCCTGCCGCTTGAACAGCGCGTTGTTGTGCGCCTCCTGGTCGTCGCTCCACTGGCCGGCTTCCTTCAGCGCCTTCACCGCCCCGGGATGAACGGGCACCACCCATTTCTTGGTTTGCCGGTCGGCCGCAAGCCCGCCCGCGCCGGCCGCGGCATCCTTGTAGAGGTCGTAGCCGACAATCATCGCCTTGGTGATGGCGTAGACCTGATCGGCGGGCTGGGAGCCGTAAACGACGAAAATCGGGTACGGATAAGTTCCGAGCTCGATCGGATTTTCCTTGGAAATGCCGGCGCCGCAGGTCGCGACATGCCGGAAGAAGAATGATCCGACCTTCTGAACCCGCTCCCAGCCGGCGTTGTCGTTGTGGGGAAGCGGTGGCCAGACCAGGCCGCGCGGCGATGTCTCGGCTTCCTTCGCAGGACCCGTGATCGTGGTTGCGAAGGCGGCATCGGTGTCGTTGTTGATCAGGCCCTTCCACATCGCGCCGTAGCTCGAGAACTCGACGATCTTGACGTCGCTTTGCTTGAGATCGCCGAACGCCAGGATCGCCAGCGAGTTCTGGTTCAGCGCCGGCGAGCCGACGACAAATCCGACGCGCTTGCCCTTGAGCTGCTTGATCTCGGTAACGCCGGTATCGCGGGCCACGCCGAGCGAACCGGCGTTGCAGTCGACCGAGGAGAGCACCAGTTGCAAGGCTTGCGGTCCCCATTCCCTGGCGCCGAATTCGAACACGCCTTCCTGCGCGAAATAGGTGCCGGAGCCCATCGCCGACGACTGCGCCCGGCCGGCGCGCAGCGGCGCAAGGCGCGCGACGTCGTTGCCCGCGGGCAGCACCCGCAAATCGGTGCCGTATTTGTCCTTCATCATCTTGCCGACGGCGACGGCCATGTTGAATCCGGCGGTGCCGGTGTCATAGGCCGTGAACGTCATGGTCGGCGGCAGCTTGACGTCTTCGGCGCGAGCCGCGGGCAACGTCAGCAGCGAGATGCTTGTGAAAACGACAGGCGCGAGCGCCATCAGCCGACGGACCATGTTTCTCCCCTCCAAATATTTTCGCTCGGCGAAAATTATTTTTTGTTGGCTGGGATCATGTCATCGCCCGATGGCGATGGCAACGTCCGGCGATTTGTCGCGGATGTGGTGATGACGCGTCGTACCGGACAGATTGTCGCAGAACTATATCAGTATGCGCCTGGACCGGCCGGGTCAGCGCGTCAGATTTCGAGGATCGCCAGAACCTGGCCTTCGGCGACGACGTCGTCGATGCTGACGAGAATCAATTTGAGCGTGCCCGCGGCGGGCGCGGCGACCGGGATTTCCATTTTCATGGCTTCGACGAAAACAATGTC
This sequence comes from uncultured Alphaproteobacteria bacterium, assembly GCA_963825105.1. Lineage (GTDB taxonomy): Bacteria > Pseudomonadota > Alphaproteobacteria > Rhizobiales > Xanthobacteraceae > Bradyrhizobium. The sequence continues at coordinate 308,603 of CAWGSB010000016.1, read as the reverse complement.
GTCGCCGTCGCCGATGCGCACCCCGACTTCGACGGGAAGCGCGCAAACGCGCCCGGCCACCTCGGTCACAATCTTGATCTCTGGCATACCAATCTCCGGGGACAGCCGTTGCGCGCATCGCAATCGAAATGCTCGCATCATGAAGGGCGGACGCCCTCGGCTTTTTGTTGTGGCCGCAGATTGCCTGAGGTAGCTTGTTCTGCAAGTGGAATTTTATTCCGCATGACGGAATGAACAGGAAACGCATGGGACGACGCTCGGAGCGGCTTAGCAGGCAGGGAATGCTCGCCAGCGATCTTGCAGGCGAGGGTGACGTTATCCAGGTGGTGTCGCGCGCGTTCGACGTGTTGCGCTGCTTCGAGAGCCATGAGGTGCGGCTCGGCAACCTGGAGATCTCCAATCGCTGCGGGCTGCCGCGATCGACGGTGTCGCGCCTGACCCACACGCTGACCCGGATGGGCCAGCTCGTCTATCTGCCGCGCGACCAGAAATACCGCATCGGTCCGAGCGCGGTGGCGATGAGCACCTCGATGATGCGGGGCTTGCAGCTGCGCAACCTGATCCGGCTGCGGCTGCAGGAGGTCGCCGAACAATTGCCGGGAACCGTCGGCTTCGTCATTCCGGACCGCTTCCATCTCGTCTATCTCGAGGTCGGCCGCGCCGCCAACGCGCTCGGCCTGCAGCTCGACAGCACGGCAGCCGCATCGCCATGGCGAGCACGGCGGCGGGCCACGCCTATACGGCCGCGCTCGAAGAGAATGTCGGCGACGCCTTGCTGGCGGAAATGGAGCGCGAAATTCCCGACGGCGCCAAGACTGCTGCGGCCCCGCCTCGACAACAACCGCCGCTTCCTGCGCGAACACGGCTATGTCGTCGCCTGCGGCCTGTGGAGCCCGCATATCAACGGTCTCGCCGTGCCGCTGTGGTCGCCGCAATACCAGACCTTCGTCGTGGTCACGATCGGGTCTGCTGTCGGCGATGTATGACGAGAAGCGGCTGCACAAGGAGGTCGCGCCGCGGATGCTCGAACTGAGCGCCGCGATCGGCGGCCTGCTTGAAGGCGCCGACGGCGAACTGTTCAACGATCGCTCGCAAGGCAAGCCGCTTCCGGTGCCGGCCCATAACAATAATAAGATCATCAAGACGGAGGATACGAATGACCTGGAAGCCGGAGCTCGACGATCTCGCGCGGCGCGAAGCGTTCGCGCGCGAGATGGGAGGCGCTGACAAGGTCAAGCGGCAACGCGACCAGGGCCGGCTCACCGTTCGCGAGCGCATCGACAGGCTGGTCGATCAGAAAAGCTTCCACGAGATCGGCGCGATTTCCGGCACCGCCGAATATGACGAGCACGGCGAACTGAAGAACCTGACGCCGGCGAACTGCGTGTTCGGCCGCGGCAAGATCGACGGCCGCACCGTGGTCGTGGTCGGCGACGATTTCACGGTGCGCGGCGGCTCCGCGGATGCCTCGATCTCCGCCAAGCCGCTGATGGCCGAGGAGATGGCGCACGACTTCCGCCTGCCGATCATCCGGATGATCGAAGGCTCCGGCGGCGGCGGCTCGGTGAAAACCATCGAAACCAAGGGCGCGGCCAATCTGCCGGGCGGCGTCGGCGGCACCCGCTGGTACTGGTACACGACCGCGAACATGGCCCGCGTGCCGGTGGTGGGCCTGGGGCTCGGTTCGGTCGCGGGGCTCGGCGCGGCGCGGCTTGCCGCCAGCCATTATTCGGTCATGACCAAGAACTCGGCGATGTTCGTCGCGGGGCCGCCGGTCGTAAAACGGCTCGGCCAGGATCTCAGCAAGCAGGAGCTCGGCGGCGCCGATATCCAGACCCGCGCCGGCGGCGTCGACGATGCCGTCGATACCGAGGAGGAGGCTTTTGCGCGGGCCAAGCGCTTCCTCTCCTATCTGCCGTCGTCGGTCTATGAACTGCCGCCGACGCTGCCTTGCGACGACGATCCGGAGCGCGCGGAGGAATCGCTGATGAAGGCGGTGCCGCGCAACCGCCGCCAGGTCTACAAGATGCGGCCCATCATCAACGCCGTCGTCGACAAGGGCTCGTTCTTCGAGATGGCAGCGAATTTCGGCCGCCCGGTCATCACCGGGTTTGCGCGGCTGGAAGGCCGCGCCGTGCTGCTGCTCGCCAGCGATCCCTTTCACTACGGCGGGTCGTGGACGGCGGAAGCCTGCCAGAAGGTGGTGCGGTTCGTCGATCTCGCCGAGACCTTCCATCTCCCGGTGGTCTATCTGATGGATTGTCCGGGCTTCATGATCGGCCTCGAGGCCGAGAAGGCGGCGACCATCCGCCACGGCGTGCGCGCCATGGCCGCCGTCAACCAGACCACGGTGCCCTGGTGCACCATCATCGTGCGCAACGCCTTCGGCGTCGCCGGCGTCGTGCATCAGCCGTCGGACCGGTTCTCGCTGCGCTATGCCTGGCCGTCGGCCTATTGGGGCTCGCTGCCGCTGGAAGGCGGCATCGAGGCGGCCTATCGCGCCGACATCGACGCCGCGGACGATCCGCAAGCCAAGCTGAAGGAGATCGAGGATCGCCTCAACAAGCTGCGCTCGCCGTTCCGCTCGGCCGAAAAATTCTGGGTCGAGGAGATCATCGATCCGCGCAAGACCCGCTCGCTGTTGTGCGAATTCGCGCGGCTGGCGGAGCCGCTGCGCACGCCGGGCCCGCCGGCCAACATGACGATCAGGCCGTAGCTGTAAGCGAATAGCGATTGGCGAGTAGCGCGTAGATCTTTCTATTCGCTATTCGCCCTTCGCCTTGCTCACACCGCCACCGGCTTCGGCGGCCGCGAGATCGCCAGCACAATCAACGCCGCGACGATGCAGAGCGCGCCGGCGGCGAAGAAGGCCGGCAGGTAGGTCGCAAGCACGGTCCGCGACAGGCCGGCGCCGAACGCGGCGGTCGCCGGCGCCCAGTTGATGGCCGGCAAAAATCCAGCCGAACACCAGATTGGCGCGTTCCGGCCCGAACCGCTGCGCGGTGAGCCGCACCGTCGGCGGCACGGTCGCGATCCAGTCCAGCCCGTAGAACATCGCAAACAGCGACAGGCCGTAGAACGAGAAGTCGCTGAACGGCAGGAACAACAGCGACAGCCCGCGCAGGCCGTAATACCAGAACAACAGCCAGCGATTGTCGTAACGGTCCGACAGCCAGCCCGAGACGATGGTGCCGAAGAAATCGAACACGCCCATCGCGGCGAGCAGGCTCGCGGCCTGCACCTGCGGAATGCCGAAATCGAGGCACATCGGAATCAGATGCACCTGGACCAGCCCGTTGGTAGCAGGCGCCGCAGATGAAGAAGGTGGCGAACAGGATCCAGAACACCCTTTGCCTTGCGGCATCGTGCAGCGCGCCGAGCGCCGCCGCCATGATCGGCGCGTTGTTGGCGGGCGGCGCTGGCTGCGGCTCGTTGCCCTCGATCGCCGAACGGCCGCAAGCCGACATCGCCCGGCCGATCGCGCATCAAGAGCCAGCACCGCCGTTGCCGCGACGCCGAGCATCACGCACACCAGCGCCAGCGCGATCCGCCAGCCCATCCGCTCGGTGAGGCCGGCGAGCAGCGGCAGGAACACCAGTTGCCCGGTGGCTACGCTGGCGGTGAGAATCCCGACTACCAGCCCGCGCCGCGCCGAAAACCAGCGCGCGGCAATGGTGGCCCCCAGCACCAGCGCGGTCATGCCGGTGCCGATGCCGATCACCACGCCCCACAGCAGCATCAATTGCCAGACTTTTGTCATGGCGAGCGAGGCAACCAGCGCCGAGGCCACGATCAGCAACGCCGACAGCGTCACATTGCGCAGGCCGTAGCGGTTCAGCAGCGCGGCGGCGAACGGCGCCATCAGCCCGAACAGGATGAAGCGGATCGACAGCGCCGAGGAAATCTCCGCGGTGGTCCAGCCGAATTCGTGCTGCAGCGGCACGATGAAGACGCCGGGCGCGCCGACCGTGCCGGCGCTGATCAGGGAGGTGAGGAAGGTTACGCCGACCATCACCCAGCCGTAATGGATGTTGCGGCGGGCGAGGGCGGCTGACAGCCAGTTCGAGATCATGGAATTTCCAGTTTGCTGCGTGTTGGCGCTGGTGAGCAATTCGTTCGATGGCGATGGCTGGTGGCTTCACCATTGAAGATTAGCTTGGGCGATGCCCTGTCCCTTATCCAATTTGCGACAGGGCTATCCCGGGCGAGCAATTGTTTCGCCGCAAGCGCCGCCGATGGACGGCGCAGCGTCCGTCAGTGAACGATGCGCTCCACCGCGATGGCGGTGGCTTCGCCGCCGCCGATGCAGAGCGCGGCGACGCCGCGTTTCAGGTTCTGCGCCTCCAGCGCATGCAGCAGCGTCACGATCAGGCGTGCGCCGGTGGCGCCGATGGGATGACCGAGCGCGCAGGCGCCGCCGTTGATGTTGAGCTTCTCGCGGGCAATCCCGAGGTCGCGCTGCGCCGCCATCGCCACCACCGCGAAGGCTTCGTTGATCTCGAACAGATCGACATCGCCGACGCTCCAGCCGACCTTGTCGAGCAGCTTTGCGGATCGCCGGGATCGGCGCGGTGGTGAACCACTGCGGCTCCTGGCTGTGGGTGGCGTGGCCCTTGATCTCGGCCAGAACCGGCAGGCCGTCGCGATCGGCGAGCGATCGCTTTGCCAGGATCAGCGCCGCGGCGCCGTCGGCATTCGCCGAGGAGGCCGCCGGCGTGATGGTGCCGTTGGCGCGGAACGCCGGCTTCAGTCCGGGAATTTTGGCGGGATCGACCTTCAGCGGATGCTCGTCATTGGCGATCTCGCGCGGACCGGCCTTTTCCGTCACCGTGATCGGCACGATCTCGGCCTTGAACGCGCCGCCTTCCACCGCCTTGCGCGCGCGCGTCAGCGTCTCCATGGCATAGGCGTCCTGCGCCGCGCGGGTGAACTGATAGGCTTCCGCGGTGGCCTCGCCGAAATCGCCCATCGAGCGGCCGGTCTCGTAGGCGTCTTCCAGGCCGTCCATGAACATGTGATCGATGATGCGGTCATGACCGGCGCGATAGCCGCCGCGCGCCTTCGCCAGCAGATAGGGCGCGTTGGTCATGCTCTCCATGCCGCCGGACACCACGATCTCGGCGGAGCCTGACTTGATGATGTCATGCGCCAGCATGGTGGCCTTCATGCCGGAGCCGCAGACCTTGTTGATGGTGGTGGCGCCGGTCGCATCCGGCAGTCTGGCGCCGCGCGCGGCCTGCCGCGCCGGCGCCTGGCCCTGTCCGGCCGGCAGCACGCAGCCCATGAACACTTCGTCGATCCGGTCGGGCGACAGTTTGGCGCGCTCCACGGCGGCGCCGATCACGTGGGAACCGAGCTGATGCGCGCTGAACGGCGAAAGATCGCCCATGAAGCGGCCGAGCGGCGTGCGGGCGGCGGAAACGATGACGACGGGATCGGAAGCGGCGGCCATGGCGGGAGCTCCTCAATTTCGTCGGAGGCGATCTTTTGAATTATAGTCATCATATGATGCGCCGCAAAAATTGCAACGCGCGGTCGGGGATAAATTGTCGTGAAGTGGGCTGGCCTCGTCCGCAAGGGGAGGGGGTGCACGGGCGGCCTCCGGCCGCCCGGATTACCGGACCAGCGCTTATTCAAGACCCTCGAGCGCCGCCCTGATCGCCTTCCTGAAGGCGGTGATGTCGCCGAGTTCATGGCCGAGCACGAGGGCGAGCCGGGTCAGAAACAGCGCCTCACGCTGGGCCCCGGCCGTATCGATGGCGGTCGCCAGCGTTTCGTAGGCGGATTCGAGGTCCTCGAAGGGCATCGTGCTCATGGCGTCTGTTTCCCCAGGCAAATGCCGGCGGTTCGAAGGATTTCGACGGGAACGATGGTCCTCCAGCGTCCGGCAATGTGCAGGTCGGGACGCAGCAGATAGAAGCGTCCCCGGTTGGGCACCGAACAGTCTTGTCATTTCGCCATTCGCGTCCGCAACCGCTCCCGCTTCGGAGGCGGAGCCCCGGCAGTCGATCAGCAGCGAAACAAAGCGCCTGTCGAGTTGGCCGAGTTGCATCGAGCAGCGCTCGCTGTTCGGCGTCCGGCGATCCATCGCAGAACAGGATCGCCGTCATGCCATCCCCGGCGCGATCCAGAAGATGACTGCCGTCGGCAAGTCTCGGCGTTCGGCGAGGCGCTGCCACTGACCGGTCCGGAAGCAAAATCGGCATCGCGGCCGGCATAAGGCGTCAGCGGGCTTTCGGAATAGGTGTAGGGCTGCATCTGGCGCGGGTTGGCGAGGCCGCGCGGAAATTCGTGCTTCAGGCTGAGCGAGAGCGCCGCTTCCCGCGCCAGCCGAAAGCCGCGCGTCGGCGGGGTCATGAAGCGGGTGCTTTTCGTCGCATTGGCGAAGACGTCGAGCGTGGCGCCGCGCCGCTCCGGCGAATAGCTGTCGAGCAGTTTTTCGTCCGCCTCGCCGTTGAGGACAAGCGCGAGCTTCCAGCCGATATTGTCCGCGTCCGCGAGGCCATTGTTGAGCCCGCGCACGCCGAAGATCGGCACGATATGCGCGGCATCGCCGATGAAGAACACCCGGCCGTGGCGATAGTCGTCGAGGCACAGCGTGTTGGCGGAATAGATGCTCCACCATTCCAGTTCCCACGGCTTGGTGTGGCCGATATCGGCGAGGATGGCGCTGACGCGCGCGCGGATGTTTTCCTCCCGCAGCGCCTCTTCCTCGCTCTCGCCTTCGCGGAGCTGGTAGTCGACGCGCCAGATATTGTCCGGCTGCTTGTGGATCAGCACCGTGCCGCCGGGATTGCCGCTCGGCTCGAAGAAGGCGCGGCGCTCGGTCGGAAAATCGTGATCCATCCGGATATCCGCGATCACGTATTTGCCTTCATAGTTCTCGCCTTTCAGGCGCAGGCCCAGCATCGAACGAACCGGCGAGCGTGCGCCGTCGGCGGCCAGCACATAGTCGGCGTTGAGACGATAGTCGCCGGCCGGCGAGGAAACATCGAGCGAAACACCGTCCGCGCGGCACTCGATGCGCGGCGAGTTCGCTCTGCCAGCGCATATCGATGAGATCGCAGGCCGCGACCGCGTCGTGCAGGAATTGCTCGATATATTGCTGCTGCAGATTGTACATCGGCAGGTATTTTTCGCCCCGAGGATGCGGCATCTCGAGCCGGAAGATCTGTTCGCCGCGGTAATAGCTGCGGCCAAAACGCCAGCCGAGCGCCTTTTTGACGAAGGGCTTTACCGCCCCGATCCGCTCCAGAATATGCATGCTCGGCCGCGCGATGCAGATGGCGCGGCTGCCGTCGTTGAACGTTTCCTTGCGATCGAGCAGCACGCTTCGGATTCCGTACCGTGCCAGCACCAGCGCCGCGGTCATGCCGATCGGGCCGGCGCCGACGATCGCGACCGGGTGTCGCGCCGCAACGCCGTCCAGCTCGGGGACATGCCGCGCCGGAAAGATCGGGTAGTTGAAATAGAGCGAATCCAGCGGCCCTTTGCCGGCAGGTCTCATGCGTTTCCCGTTTTGTCTTTGCCCAGCCCGATGGCGGCGGGCATCCGGCCCGGTTTGCGGCTGGCGCCGGCTCGACTACAGCTTGAAAGACGCTTCGATGGCAAGGCAGCATGAGCCCGGTAAAGAACACCGATATCCTGCGATGACCGGAAGAGACCCCGAAATGGATCAAGCCGCGACGCGCCCAGCAGACCGAATCCAGCGAAGTCCTCTACGACGTCGACGATGATATCGCCGTCATCACGCTGAATGCGCCGGAGCGCATGAACACGATCTCCGGGCCGATGCTGAACGACCTCACGCGGCTGCTGATCACGGCCAACGAGGATCCGGCGGTGCGCTGCGTCATCCTCACCGGCAACGGACGCGCATTCTGCGCCGGCCTCGATTTGCGCAAGGAGCGGAGCGGGGAAGGGCTCAGCGCGGCCTCCTCGACGACGACGCTCGATCTGCGCAACACGCCGCCGACCGTCCTGCAGGCGATGGACAAGCCGACGATCTGCGCGGTCAATGGCGGCGCCGCCGGCTACGGCATGGATACCGCGCTCGGCTGCGACATTCGCATCATGGCGGAGTCGGCAAAACTCGCGGCCGCCTTCGTCAAGCGCGGGGTGGTGCCGGAGTCCGGCGGCACCTGGTTCCTGCCGCGGATGATCGGCTGGGCCAAGGCCTCCGAATTGATCTTCACCGGGCGCACGCTTGCCGCGCGGGAATGTCTCGACTGGGGCCTCGCCAACGAGGTGGTGCCGGACGCGGAACTGATGGGGCGGGCGCGCGCGGTGGCGCGGGAGATCGCGGCCAATGCGCCGCTCGCCGTTCAGGCCGCCAAGCGCATGATGCGGATGGGTCTCAACGAGACGTTTCCGGACCATGTGCATCACGTCTACCTGCAGCTCCTGCCGCTGTTCAAGACGCAGGACATGCAGGAAGGCATCAAGGCCTTCATGGAGAAGCGCGAACCGAAATTCGAGGGCCGCTGAAGCGGCATCTCGCTCCGTCTATCTCTTCCGATTGACAAAATCCTGCATCAGCCGCTGCGGTTCGCCGGTGAGGTAGGATTGCCCGAACACGCCGATAGAGAGATTGACGGATTCCTTCAGCGGCAATTCTTCCCATTGCCGGAGCAGGGCTTTTTGCGCGCGCAGGGCTTCCGGGGCGCATTCCAGAAGCGCCGCGACGGTCTTCTCGACCGCGGCATCGAGCCCGCCTTCCGGCGCGACCACGTCGATCAGCCCCCAGGCGAGCGCCGTGGGGGCGTCGATATTCTCGGCCGTCATCACCAGCCAGCGGGCGCGGCCCCAGCCGATCAGCCGCGGCAGCAGCGCGGCGTGAATCACACTGGGGATTCCGACCCTGACCTCGGGCATGCCGAATTTGGCGTCGTGCGCGGCGATCCGGAAGTCGCAGGCGGCGGCGAATTCGAGGCCGCCGCCGAGGCACCAGCCGGGCAGCCGCGCGATCACGGGTGCCGGAAAGCCGCGCACCGCCTCGCAGAGATCGCGCAGGCCGGTGATGAATTTCTCGGCGGAGGCCTGATCGAGCCCGGCCATTTCCCTGATGTCGGCGCCGCCGATCATGCTCTTCTCGCTCTGGCCGGCGACGATCAGGGCCCGAATCTGCCGTTCCGTCGTCAAGCAGCTCCAGCCCTTCGCGGACGCCGTTGATGACGGCCGATCCCAGGATATTGAGCGAGCCGGCATTGCAGATCGTCAGCCGCGCGACGCCGCGCGGGTCGCGGTCGACGCCGCAATGGGGATTGAGCATTTGCATGGATGGTCTCGGGTGTTGCGAATGAATACTGATTTCGAGAACGGCTATTCCCGGTCAGATCACCGGCTTGTCAAGCGGACTTGACCGTATTTCCGCTCGCCACGCGAACCGGCGGTTAACCGCTCCGCCGGTGTCGGGTAACCGACCCCCAAATAGATACAGCTTTTTTCCGCAATTTCAGGTATTAAATCTCGGCTTATTATATGACTCCAAACATCTTATGGGACTGCCGATGCGCTACTCCAGGGAACACAAGCTCGAAACCCACGCGCGGATCGTGAAGAGCGCCTCGGTGCGGCTTCGCGAGAAGGGCGCGCACGGCATCGGCGTCGCCGACCTGATGAAGGACGCCGGCCTGACCCATGGCGGCTTCTACGCCCATTTCGATTCCCGGGAGGCGCTGGTCATCGAGGCGTTTGCCTATGCGATGGACCGCTCGACCGAGCGCTGGCGCAAGCTCGCCGAGGCGACGCCGCCGGAAAAGCGGCTGGCTGTCATCGTGGACTCCTATCTGACGACGGTTCATCGCGACGATCCCGGCCATGGCTGCTCGCTGACGGCGCTCGGCGCGGAAATCGCCCGCGAGAGCCCGAAAACCCGCAAAGCCTTCGCCGCCAAGCTGGAGCAGATGATCGATATGCTCGCCGCGCAGATTCCGGAACTGCCGCGCAAGGCCGCGCGCAAGCAGGCGATGGCCGCGATCGCGACCATGGTGGGCACGCTGATGCTGGCCCGCATCGCCGGCACCGGGGAGTTTTCCGACGAAATTTTGAGCGCCGGGCGCGAGGCCGCGCTCGGGCGCGCGGCGCCGTCGAAGCCCGCGGCGAGGAAATCCGCGGCCAAAAAGGCCGCCGCGCCGGCGCGGCACTGACGGAAAGCGCGCGGACGTCCCATTCGACGTTGGTCGTAGGCAGCGCGAAAAGGCGGTCCATGCCCGCATTTTCGCAAATGCGCTGCGCGTGGAAACCCTTTCCAAACGTTGCAAAGACTGCAAGATGCCGCCAAAACCTGCACCCGCGAAGGTATTGGAGGAACGCATGCGCACAATCGGACATTTTATCGGCGGCCGTGAGGTCAAGGGCACCTCGGGGCGGTTCGCGGACGTCTTCCAGCCGATGACCGGCGACGTCCAGGCCCAGGTGGCGCTGGCCTCCAAGGCCGAACTTCGCGCCGCGGTCGAGAACGCCAGGGCGGCGCAACCGGAGTGGGGCGCGACCAACCCGCAGCGCCGGGTTCGCGTTCTCATGAAATTCCTGGAACTGGTGGCGCGCGACAATGATGCCTTGGCCGAATTGCTCGCCCGCGAACATGGCAAGACCCTTCCCGACGCGAAAGGCGATATTCTGCGCGGTGTCGAGGTGGTGGAGTTCGCTCTCGGCATTCCGCAAATGATGAAGGGTGAATATACCGAGGGCGCAGGTCCCGGCATCGACATCTATTCGATGCGCCAACCTTTGGGAGTCGTCGCCGGCATCACGCCGTTCAATTTTCCGGCGATGATTCCGATGTGGAAATTCGCGCCCGCGATCGCCTGCGGCAATGCCTTTATCCTGAAGCCGTCGGAACGCGACCCCGGCGTGCCGATGAGGCTTGCGGAACTGATGCTGGAGGCGGGGCTGCCGCCGGGCATCCTCAACGTCGTCAACGGCGACAAGGAAGCGGTCGACGCCATTCTCGACGATCACGATATCGCGGCGGTCGGCTTCGTCGGCTCCTCCGCGATCGCGCAGTATATCTATGAACGGGCGGCGGCGACCGGCAAGCGCGCACAATGCTTTGGCGGCGCGAAAAATCACGCCATCATCATGCCCGACGCCGACATGGACCAGACCGTCGATGCGCTGGTCGGCGCCGGATACGGCGCGGCGGGCGAGCGCTGCATGGCCGTGTCGGTCGCGGTCCCCGTTGGCAAGACCACGGCCGACCGGCTGATGGAAAAGCTGATTCCGCGCGTTGAGAATCTGAAGATCGGCCCCTCGATCGACCCAACCGCCGATTTCGGTCCGCTGGTGACCCGCGCCGCGCTGGATCGGGTCAAGAACTACGTCGAGATCGGCATCAAGGAAGGCGCCAAGCTCGCGGTCGACGGCCGCGGCTTCAAGATGCAGGGCTATGAGAACGGTTTTTATATGGGCGGGTGCCTGTTCGACAATGTCACAAAGGACATGCGGATCTACAAGGAAGAGATCTTCGGTCCCGTGCTGTCGGTGGTGCGCGCCCATGATTACGATGAGGCGCTGAGACTGCCGTCCGACCACGACTACGGCAACGGCGTTGCGATCTTCACCCGCGATGGCGACGCCGCGCGCGACTTCGCGGCCAAGGTCAATGTCGGCATGGTCGGGATCAACGTGCCGATCCCGGTGCCGGTCGCGTATTATACCTTCGGCGGCTGGAAACGTTCCGGTTTCGGCGATCTCAATCAATATGGGCCGGATTCCGTGCGCTTCTACACCAAGACCAAGACGGTGACCTCGCGCTGGCCGTCGGGCGTCAAGGAAGGCGCGGAGTTCTCGATTCCGACCATGAAGTAGACGCGCCGGCATCAGATGCAATTCGCTCTCAACGAGGACCAGATTGCGGTTCGCGATATGGCGCGGGATTTCGCCGCGGAAAAAATCGCGCCGCATGCGCTCCGCTGGGATGAGGAGAAGCATTTTCCGGTCGATGTGATGCGCGAGGCGGCGGCGCTCGGCATCGGCGGCATCTATATCCGCGACGACGTCGGCGGCTCGGCGCTGACGCGGTTCGACGCGGCGCTGATCTTCGAGGCCCTGGCGCAGGGCTGCCCGACGGTGTCGGCCTTCATCTCGATCCACAACATGGCGTCCTGGATGATCGACGCCTTCGGCAACGACACGCCAGCGCAGGAAGTGGCTGCCGAAACTCTGCACCATGGAGCTGTTGGCGAGCTACTGCCTGACCGAGCCGGGCTCCGGATCGGACGCCGCCGCGCTGCGCACCCGCGCGGTGCGCGACGGCGACCATTACGTGCTCAACGGCCAGAAGCAGTTCATCTCCGGCGCCGGCAAGGGCGATCTCTATGTGGTGATGGTGCGGACCGGCAATGACGGGCCCGGCGGCATCTCGACGCTCGTGATCGAGGGCGACACGCCCGGGCTCTCGTTTGGCGCCAACGAGCGCAAGATGGGCTGGAACGCGCAGCCGACCCGCGCGGTGATTTTCGAGAATGCGCGGGTGCCGGTCGCCAACCGGCTGGGCGATGAAGGCATCGGCTTCAAGATCGCGATGGCCGGGCTCGACGGCGGGCGCATCAATATCGCGGCCTGTTCGCTCGGCGGCGCGCAAGCCGCGCTCGACAAGTCGCTGGCCTATATGAAGGAGCGCAAGGCCTTCGGAAAACGCCTCGACGAATTCCAGGCGCTGCAATTCCGGCTTGCCGACATGGCGACCGAACTGGAGGCGGCGCGGACCTTTGTGTGGCGCGCGGCCGCCGCGCTCGATCGCAAGGATGCCGACGCGACCATGCTGTGCGCGATGGCAAAGCGCTTCGGCACCGATGTCGGCTTCGAGGTCGCCAACCAGGCGCTGCAACTGCACGGCGGCTACGGCTACCTCAGCGAATACGGCATCGAAAAGATCGTGCGCGATCTGCGCGTGCACCAGATTCTCGAAGGCACCAACGAAATCATGCGGCTGATCGTGTCGCGCAAACTGATCGAGGGTGCGCGATGACGGCTCAAGCTGCCGCTGCTGCGGGCCCGAACCCGACCTGATCGTCCGGCGCGAAGGCTCGGTCGGAGTCATCCGGCTCAACCGGCCGAAGGCGATCAACGCGATGACGCTTTGAGATGTCGATCGGCATCGACAAGGCGCTGGACCAGTTCGAGGCCGATCCGGCGGTGGCGCTGGTGTTGCTGGAAGGCGCCGGCGAACGCGGATTGTGCGCCGGTGGGGACATACGCGGGCTGTACGAAAGCTCGCGAGCCGGCGGCGATCTCGGCAAGACGCTTCTGGCGCCAGGAATACATCATGAATGCGCGGATCGCGAGGTTTCCGAAGCCCTATGTCGCCTTCATGGACGGGCTGGTGATGGGCGGCGGCGTCGGTCTGTCGGCGCACGGCAGCCATCGCGTCGTTACCGAAAGGACGAAGCTGGCGATGCCGGAAGTCGGTCTCGGCTTCTTTCCCGATGTCGGCGGCACCTGGCTGTTGTCGCACTCGCCGGGCGAGATCGGCACCTATTTCGGATTGACCGGCCAGACCATGAACGGTCCCGACGCGATCTATGCCCGTTTTGCCGACGCGGTCGTGCCCTCCGGCAAACTTGCCGCGCTGCGCGAGGCGCTGGTCGAGCTTCGCGCCGGCGCGAGCGCCGCCGAGGTGAAGGCCGCGATCGACGGATTCGCGACCGGCGAGACGTCGGGCCCGGTCGCGGCGCTCCAGCCGCAGATCGACCGCTGGTTTGCCCATGACCGGATGCAGGATATCGTCGCGGCGCTGCAGCGGGACGGTTCGGAGCTGGCGCAATCGACGCTGAAGACATTGAACGAGAAATCGCCGCGCGGCATGGTGGTCGCCCTGAAACTGCTGCGGCTGGCGCGGGCATCGTCCTCGCTGGAGGAGTGCCTGGTGCGGGAATATCGCGCCGCGCTGGAAGTGTTCGCCAGCGACGATTTTCGCGAAGGCGTGCGCGCGGCCGTGATCGACAAGGATCGCAATCCCGCGCTGGTCGCCGCCGGCAATCGAGGATGTGACGCCGGAAATGGTCGCGCCTTACTTCGCCGAAATCGGCGCCGACGAACTGGTGTTCGACAAGACAAAATAGAAACTGCTGCGGAGGGATTCTGGACATGGCAAACATCGCATTCATCGGCCTCGGCAACATGGGCGGGCCGATGGCGGCCAATCTGGTCAAGGCCGGCCACAAGGTGATCGCGTTCGATCTGGTGGAGGCCTCGCGCAATCAGGCCAAGGCCGACGGCGCTGCGATCGCCGACAGCGCCGCGGCCGCGGTGAAGGGCGCCGACATCGTCATCACGATGCTGCCGGCGGGCAAGCATGTCATTTCGGTCTGGACCGATGTCATTCCGTCCATGACAAAGGGCGCGCTGATCATCGATTGCTCGACCATCGATGTCGAAAGCGCGAAGCAGGCCCATGCGCTGGCGGCAAAGCATGGCGTCGCTCTCGGTCGATGCGCCGGTGTCCGGCGGCACCGGCGGCGCCAAGGGCGCGACGCTGACCTTCATGTGCGGCGGCGAGGACAAGGCATTCGCGGCGGCCAAGCCGGTGCTGGAAAAGATGGGCAAGAAGATCGTGCATTGCGGCGGCGCCGGCGCAGGCCAGGCGGCCAAGATCTGCAACAACATGATCCTCGGCATTTCCATGATCGCGGTCAGCGAAGCCTTTGCGCTCGCCGAAAAGCTCGGGCTGTCGCATCAGGCGCTGTTCGACGTCGCCTCGACCTCGTCGGGACAATGCTGGTCGCTGACGTCCTATTGCCCGGTGCCGGGCCCGGTGCCGACCTCGCCCGCGAACAACGACTACAAGCCCGGCTTTGCCTCGGCGCTGATGGTGAAGGACCTGACGCTGGCGCAGGATGCGGCCAAGGCCGCGGGCGCGGCGACGCCGCTCGGCAAGCACGCGCAGGAAATCTACAAGGCGTTCGACGCCGCGGGACATGGCGGGGTCGATTTCTCCGGGATCATCCGGCATGTCCGCGAGTCTGGCGGGAAAATGAGCGGGCAGCCGATGACGACATTCCAGGAAGCGCGCGCATTCCTGCTGAAGCATCGGACCGATTACGACAAGGCCGTCGCGGATTTCCGCTGGCCGGATCCGGTGCCGTTCAACTGGGCGCTGGACTGGTTCGACGCGGAGCTGGCGCGCGCTCCGGAAAGCAGGGATCGCCCGGCGCTGTGGATCGTCGATGCCGGCAGCAACGCGAGACAAAGCTGTCCTTCGAGGCGCTGTCGCGCCGCTCCAATCAGGTGGCAAACTTCCTGCGCGCGCAGGGGCTGAAGCGCGGCGATCACCTGCTGCTGCTGCTCGGCAACGTCGTTCCGCTGTGGGAGACCATGCTGGCGGCGATGAAGCTCGGCGTGGTGGTGATCCCCGCCACCACGCTGCTGACGCCGGACGAGTTGCGCGACCGGCTCGATCGCGGCCGCGCCAAAGTGGTGGTGGCGTCGCAGGACCAGGTCGCGAAATTCGCAGGCCTCGGCGGCGATCAATCTCGTCCGCATCGTCGTCGACGCGTCGTCAAAGCAAGAGGGCTGGCTGGCCTACGAGCAGGCCGCGGACTTTCCGGAAAGTTTCGAGCCGGACGGGCCGACCAAGGCGGACGATCCGATGCTGCTGTATTTCACCTCGGGCACCACGGCAAAACCAAAGCTGGTGCGGCACAGCCAGCGCAGCTATCCCGTCGGCGCGCTGTCGACGATGTACTGGCTCGGGCTGCAGCCGGGCGATGTCCATCTCAACATTTCCTCGCCGGGCTGGGCCAAGCATGCCTGGAGCTGCTTCTTCGCGCCCTGGAACGCCGGCGCCACCGTGTTCGTGGTCAATCAGCCGCGCTTCGACGCCAAGGGATTGCTCGCCACCATCGGCCGCTGCGGCGTCACCACGCTGTGCGCGCCGCCGACGGTGTGGCGGCTGTTCATCCAGGAGAAGCTTGCAGACTTCAAGGTGTCGCTTGCGCGAAGTCTGCGGCGCCGGCGAGCCGCTCAATCCCGAAGTGATCGATCAGGTGCGCGCCGCCTGGGGGCTGACGATCCGCGACGGCTACGGCCAGACCGAAACCACGGCGCTGGCCGGCAATTCGCCGGGCCAGAAGGTGAAGGTCGGATCGATGGGCCGTCCGCTGCCGGGCTATCGCGTGCAGATCACCGATGTCGACGGGCAGGTCACGAAAGAGGGCGAGGTCACCCTGTTGCTCGGCGCCGACCGGCCGGCCGGCCTGATGCAGGGCTATCAGGGCGACGACGGCAAACTGAGCGGCGCCGACGGCGATCTCTATCGCAGCGGCGACGTGGTGTTCGCCGACGACGAGGGCTATCTGACCTTCGTCGGCCGCTCCGACGACGTCTTCAAATCGTCCGACTACCGGATCAGCCCGTTCGAGCTCGAGAGCATTCTGCTGGAGCATGAATCGGTTGCGGAAGCCGCCGTCGTTCCCAGTCCCGATCCGATCCGGCTTGCGATTCCGAAGGCCTATGTGCTGCTGGTGTCGGGCGCGGAGCGTTCGGGCGAGACCGCGCTGTCGATCTTCAGGCATCTGCACACGCGGCTGGCGCCGTTCAAGCGCATCCGGCGGATCGAACTCGTGACGGAATTGCCGAAGACGATTTCGGGAAAAATCCGCCGCGTGCAGCTGCGCCGGCTGGAGCACGACAACGACCGCGACGACCCGCTGCGGGGCATGGAATTTCGCGAAGAGGATTTCCCGGAGCTGCAAGAAATGCGGCCTGCGGGGAGCTAGTGCCGCCGATTTGAAGTTCCTGCAGCGTGCCGCAAGTTCGTCTCAGGAACTTCAAATCCGGGACGCGCGGAGAATTGATGAATGAATGAAGTCTGGAAGAAACCGCCGATTTCGCTTGAGGCCTACCAGAACATGGTCGGCCACGAAGTCGGCGTGTCGTCATGGCATCTGGTCGATCAGAGCCGGATCAACGTCTATGCCGATGTGATCGAGGATCATCAGTTCATCCACATCGATCCCGAGCGCGCCAAACGCGAAACCGCGTTCGGCACCACCGTGGCGCACGGTTTCCTGACGATGTCGCTGATGAGCATCATGTCCTACGAGGTGATGCCGGTGATCGAGGGCACCACCATGGGGGTCAATTACGGCTTCGACAAGCTGCGCTTCATCTCGCCGGTGCGCGCGGGCTCGCGCGTGCGCGGCCGCTTCACGCTGGTGGAAGCGAAGTTGCGCAAGCCGACCGAACTGCTGTCGCGCACCAATGTGACCGTCGAAATCGAGGGCGAGGAAAAGCCCGCGCTGGTGGCCGACTGGATCGGCCTGATCTATTTTGCTTAACGTCCATCCGTCATGGCCGGGCTTGACCCGGCCATCCACGCTGTTTGATGGACCAAAAGACGTGGATGCCCGGCAAGGCCGGGCATGACGAAGAAAATCCGGGAACGAATCATGACAATCAGGTTTGACGGACGCGTCGCCATCGTTACCGGCGCGGGCAATGGTCTTGGACGCGCGCATGCGCTGGGGCTGGCGAGCCGCGGCGCCAAGGTCGTGGTCAACGATTTCGGCGGCGCCCGCGACGGCACCGGCGGGTCGCTGACCCCTGCGGAAACCGTGGTCGAGGAAATCCGCAAAGCCGGCGGCGTGGCGATGGCCGACGGCGCCGACGTCTCGAACTTCGAGCAGGTCAAGGCGATGGTCGCTCGCGCCACCAGGGAGTGGGGCAGCGTCGATCTGCTCTGCGCCAATGCCGGCATCCTGCGCGACAAGTCCTTCGGCAAGATGGAGATCGCCGACTTTGCCAAGGTGCTGGACGTGCATCTCACCGGCACCTTCTATTGCTGCAAGGCGGTGTGGGACGGCATGCGCGAGCGCAATTACGGCCGCATCGTGCTCACCACCTCGTCGTCGGGCCTGTTCGGCAATTTCGGCCAGGCCAATTATGGCGCGGCGAAAACCGGCATGGTCGGTTTGATGAACGTGCTGGCCGAGGAAGGCCGCAAGAACAATATCCGCGTCAACACCATCTCGCCGACCGCGGCGACCCGGATGACCGAGGAATTGCTGCCGCCGCAGGCGCTCGCGCTGATGAAGCCGGAGGCGATCACGCCGGCGGTGCTGTATCTGCTCAGCGAGGACGCGCCGACCCGCACCATCATGGGCGCCGGCGCGGGCTCCTTCGCGGTGATCAAGATCATGGAAACCGAAGGCATCAACCTGGCCCAATCCGACTGGACCCCCGACGCGGTTGCCGCGCATTTCGCCGAGATCAGCGACATGTCGAAGGCCAAGGCGCTGCAGGGCGCGTTCGAGCAGACCCAGAAATATGTCGGCCAGGCCGCGGCGAGGGCGGGGATCAAGCTGTAAGGTGAAGCTGTCATTCCGGGGCGCGCGACAGCGCGAACCCGGAATCTCGCTCAGATTCAACGCCGACGATTCCGGGTCCACGCGAAGACGCGTGTCCGCGGAATGACGTAAACCCTCCATATGTCTCGTGCTCCAAAATCCAAGTCGCCGTCATCGGCGCCGGTCCGGCCGGACTGATGGCGGCCGAGGTGCTGGCGCAGGGCGGCGCCGGCGTCACGGTCTATGACGCGATGCCGTCGGCGGGCCGCAAGTTCCTGATGGCGGGACGCGGCGGGCTCAATCTGACGCACAGCGAGCCGCTGCCGGAATTTCTGACGCGCTACGGCGAAGCGATGCCGCGGCTTGACGCCGCGATCGAGGCGTTTCCGCCGGATGCTTTGCGCGCATGGAGCGAGGCGCTGGGGCAGCCGACCTTCGTCGGCTCCAGCGGCCGGGTTTTCCCGCAAGCGTTCAAGGCCTCGCCGCTGCTGCGCGCGTGGCTGCGGCGGCTGGACGCGATGGGCGTGCAATTTGCGTTGCGCCACCGCTGGACCGGCTGGGATGAGAACGGCCGCTTGCTGTTTCGGACACCCGGCGGACCAGCGCGTCGTCGATGCCCGCGCCACCGTGCTGGCGCTCGGCGGTGCAAGCTGGCCGCGGCTCGGGTCCGACGCGGCATGGGTGGAAATCCTCGCGGCGAAGGGCGTGACGATATCGCCGCTCAAGCCCGCCAATTGCGGGTTCACCGTCGCCTGGTCGGACATCTTTCGCGATCGCTTTGAGGGCCAGCCGCTCAAGGGCGTTGTGCTGTCGTTCGGCCCGCACACGGTGCGCGGCGAAGCCATCATCACGCGCAGCGGGCATCGAGGGCGGCGCGATCTATGCGCTGTCGGCGGAATTGCGCGAGGCCATCATCGCTTCGGGGCAGGCGACGCTGCACATCGCCTTGCGGCCCGATCTCGAAACCAACGAGCTGGTCGCGCGGCTGTCGGCGCCCAAGGCAAAACAATCGTTTTCGAACTGGCTGCGCAAGGCCGCGCAGCTTTCGCCGGTCGGCATCGGCCTGCTGCAGGAGGCGGCGATCGCCTCCGGCGTGTCGCTGTCGTCGCTGTCGCCCGAAAATCTCGCCGAATTGATCAACGCCGTGCCGATCAAGCTCAACGGCGTCGCCCCGATCGCGCGCGCGATCTCGACCGCGGGCGGAATATCGTTCGACGAACTCGATGCCGATTTCATGATCCGCCGCTTGCCCGGCGTGTTCGCCGCCGGCGAAATGCTCGACTGGGAAGCGCCGACCGGCGGCTATCTGCTGCAGGCCTCGTTCGCGACGGGCGCGGCGGCGGGGCGAGGGGCGTTGAAGTGGCTGAAATGCAGGTTGGGTTGAGCGGCTGCGAAACCCACCAACGGACCGGGCAGCTTTGGTGGGGTTCACGTCGTTCAACCCGTCCTGCAAGGCGGACTTGCCCCTGCGCGATCACCGTTTCGTTAGCGGCGTTAACCGAACCTCTTAAGAAAACGTGAACGGATGCCTGCAAATTTGGAGGAACCGCAGGAGGGAGATATGAGCAACATAGGCCCTACATACCCCGCGCATATCGTGGTTAGCCAGGCAGAAATCAGGCTCGTCGCAGACGCAGCACGGCAAACGCAAACACGGCAACGATCAAGTCCGACCAGCAACGCATCGAAGCCGCCCGGGAAGTCGAGGCGGCCGAGGCCAAGACCTCCAGCGTGGATTTCGTTACCTGAGTCCGGCTGGAACTTGATCTGGAAGCCCGCGCCAGTCGTCGCCACTGCGCCGTTAGCGAACCCGGAGATGCTTCCGTTCGCCGCCGCTGAACGTGTCGCCGTCACGCGCGGGTTCAATCCGAGCTCGCGCTACCGCAGCTTCCCCCGCGCCGCGACCGGCAGCGTGCCGATGATCTCCTCGCCGCGCACCATCACCACCTCGTCCATCATGTTGACGACGACGCAGACATGGTTCGGCACGATCCGCACGACGTCGCCGACATTGGGGCGGGTGTTGCTGCGGGTGAGATCGAGAAAACCGTGCTCCTCGGCGAAGCGCGCGATCCTGGCCTCGGGATGTTCGAGGATCAGCCCGTGGCCGTCGAGCCCGCCGCCGGTGTCCGACGTCAGCGTCTTCGAGCCGGCATCGAGAATGCCGCGGTCGGGGCCGGCGCGGCTCACCACGGTCGAATAGATGTTCAGCGCGCAATCGTCCCAGGTGGCGACGCCGGCCGCGACCTGCATGCGGTCGTTGTAGATATAGGTGCCGGGCCGATGCTCGGTGGCGCCCTTGAGCTTGCCGACGTTCTTCAGGTTCGGCGTGCCGCCGGTGGAGACCATCGTCGCATCGAGCCCGTGCGCGCGCACGCCGGCCAGCGCCTCATCGTAGAATTTCTGCGCCTCGGCCCAGCCGGTCTCGGTCGGATACAGCATGAAGCCGGCGAACATCAGTCCCTTTGAGGCGGCGATCTCGCGCGCCAGCGCGATGGCCTCCGCGGGTGTCTCGACCCCGGCGCGCTTGCGCCCGGTGTCGCACTCGACCACGACCGAGAGCGGCCGGCCGGAAGCGCTGCCGCCTGCGGCAGGCCGGCGATCACGGTCGAATTGTCGGCGGCAACCGTCATGTTGGCTTTGGCCTGCAGCGCGCCGAGCCGGGCCATCTTCTCCTCGCCGATCAGATTGTAGCTGATCAGGATGTCGTCGATGCCGGCCTCCGCCATCACCTCGGCTTCGCCGAGTTTCTGGCAGGTGATGCCCTGCGCGCCGGCTGCGATCTGCAGCTTTGCCAGCATCGGGCTCTTGTGGGTCTTGATATGCGGGCGGTTGGCGACGCCGGCGGCGTCGCAGGCGGCCTGGATCCGCGCGATGTTGCGCTCGACGCGGTCCATGTCGATGACGGCGGCGGGCGTGCCGTATTCGCGGGCGATCTTGGCGGCGAGGGGCGTGGTCATGGGCGGCTCCTGTGCATCTCGTCATTGCGAGGAGCGAGCGACGAAGCAATCCAGCTTCGTGCGGCATGGATTGCTTCGCTTCGCTCGCAATGACGAATCCTACGTCAGGCCTGTTCGATCTCTTCGCGCAGCACTTCAAGTTCCAGCCACTTGTCCTCGGCCTCCTGCAGTTCCTTTTGCGCTTTGGTAAGCGCATCAGAGGCTTGGTCGAACTTCTTGCGATCCTTCTGGAACAGATTGGGATCGTCAAGATGCCGCTGCTGCTTGGCGATTTCGGCCTGCAGTTTGGCGATGGTCTTCGGCAATGTTTCCAGCGCGTGCTTTTCGTTGAAATTGAGCCGGCGCTTCGGCGCGGCCGAGGGCGCGCTGGCCTTCGTTTCCTTCTTGTCTTCGACCGCGGCAGCCTTCACCGCCTCGCGCTTCAGATCGGCGCCGCGCTGCGCCAGCATGTCGGTATAGCCGCCGGCATATTCGATCCAGCGGCCGTCGCCTTCCGGCGCGATCACCGAGGTCACCACGCGATCGAGGAAATCGCGGTCGTGGCTGATCAGGATCACCGTGCCCTCGTAATCGCCGAGCATTTCCTCCAGCACGTCGAGGGTTTCGAGATCGAGATCGTTGGTCGGCTCGTCCAGCACCAGCAGATTGGAGGGCTTTGCCAGCGCGCGCGCCAGCATCAGCCGGCCGCGCTCGCCGCCGGAGAGCACTTCCAGCGGCGTGCGCATCTGCTCCTGCGCGAACAGAAAGTCCTTCATGTAGCTGACCACGTGCTTCGGCTTGCCGCCGACCATCACATGGTCGCCGCGGCCGCCGGTCAGGGCTTCGGCCAGCGTCGATTTGGGATCGAGGCTTTCGCGATGCTGGTCCAGCGTCGCCATTTCGATATTGGCGCCGAACCGGATGGTGCCGCTATCCGGCGGATTGGCGCCGGTCAGCATGTCGATCAGCGTGGTCTTGCCGGCGCCGTTCGGCCCGACGATGCCGATGCGGTCGCCGCGCTGCACCCGGATCGAGAAATCGTCGACGATCTTGCGGTCGCCATAGGTCCGGCTGATGTTCTTGGCCTCGATGACGAGCTTGCCGGATTTGTCGGCCTCCGCGGCGGCGAGGTTGGCGTTGCCGGCGGCGCCGCGATAGTCGCGCCGCTGCTCGCGCAGCGCGTAGAGATTGCCGAGCCGCTTGACGTTGCGCTTGCGGCGGCCGGAGACGCCGTAGCGCAGCCAGTGCTCCTCGTTGACGATCTTGCGGTCGAGCTTGTGCTGGTCGCGCTCTTCCTCCGCCAGCACCTCGTCGCGCCAGGCCTCGAACGCGCCAAAGCCGCGGTCGATCTGCCGGATCTGGCCGCGATCGAGCCAGGCGGTCGAGCGCGACAGGTTCGACAGGAAGCGGCGGTCGTGGCTGATGATGACCAGCGCGCTGCGGCGGCTGTCGAGTTCGCTTTCCAGCCATTCGATGGTGGTGAGATCGAGATGGTTGGTGGGCTCGTCGAGCAGCAGGATATCGGGCGAGGGCGCCAGCACCCGCGCCAGCGCCGCGCGGCGGGCTTCGCCGCCGGAGAGATGCGCGGGGTCTTCATCGCCGTGCAGCCCGAGCTGCTCCAGCACATAGCGGGCCTGATAACGGTCGTCGCCGGGGCCGAGGCCCGCCTCGACATAGGCCAGCGTCGTGGCAAAGCCCGCAAAATCCGGCTCCTGCGGCAGATAGCGGATGGTCGCGCCGGGCTGCACGAAGCGGCTGCCGCTGTCGGGCTCGACGAGTCCGGCCGCGATCTTCAACAGCGTCGATTTGCCGGAGCCGTTGCGGCCGATCAGGCAGACGCGCTCGCCCGCCGACACCGACAGTTCGACGCCCGACAACAGCGGCGTGCCGCCGAAGGTCAGCTTGATGTCTTTCAACTGGATCAGCGGAGGCGCCATGGTTCTTCGGTCAACTCTGGTTCTGCGCGGTGTTTGCGCGCTGGCGCTGGATGCGGCGGATGGTCTGGTCGAGCGCCGACAGGAACGCCGAGCGGTCGCGCGGCGCGAAGGATTTTGGGCCGCCGGTCACTTCGCCCGAGGAGCGCAGATCGGTCATCAGGTTGCGAACCGCAAGCGTCATCCCGATCGATTGTTCGGTAAACGGCTTGCCGTTCGGCGCGATCACCTCGGCGCCTGCCTTCACGCAGCGGCTCGCCAGCGGGATATCGGAGGTGATGACGATATCGCCTTTGCCCGCGCGTTCCGCGATCCAGTCGTCGGCGGCGTCCATCCCGGGGCCGGCCGCGATGCGCTCGATCAGCGGATCCTGCGGCACCCGGATGAAGTTGCCGGCGACCACGCTGACGGGCACGCCATGGCGCACGGCGACGCGGTAGATTTCGTCTTTGACCGGGCAGGCGTCGGCGTCGACATAGATGCGGGTGGTGTTCAAGTCAGATGTCATCGGTTGGGATTTTGTCGGGGAACGCCTCGCGCGCTCGTACGGGCGTCGTACCCCATCCGAAGCGGAATTGCGAGCAAAACACCGGCCGGAACCGGCTTGCCACGGCATTTTCTTCGCGTACGATTATCGCAGCAAAGGATCACAAAAATCAGGGGAAACCCGGGACATGACAAGCCGGCTCGAAACCTACCGCGTCCAGGCCTACAACACCGCAAAACTGTCCGAAAACAAGATGCACGACGACACCGTGGCGAAACGCTTCGGCTTTTCCGGCGGGCTGGTCCCCGGCGTCGATGTGATGGCCTATATGATGCACCTGCCGGTGGCGAAATGGGGCCGCGCGTTCCTCGAGCGCGGGCTGATCGAGGCGCGCTTCGTCAAGCCGGTCTATGACGGCGAGACCGCCGACGTCAGGGGCGAGGAGAGCGATGGCGTGCTTTCGATCGAGGTCGAAAGCCGCGGCCAGCTCTGCGCCACCGGCAGCGCGTCGTTGCCCGCGTCGGCGCCGTCGGTCTCGCTTTCGGATTTCACGGAAACCGCCGCGGTGACCGAGCGCAAGCCGGTCAATGCGACGTCCTATGAACTCGGCAAATGGCTCGGCACCGTGCCGCGCGCCTGGGCCGGCGAGGCGGCCGAGGAATATCTGACCGACGTGCGCGAGCGCGATCCGATCTACGCCCGCGAAGGGCTCGGCCATCCCGGCCTGCTGCAGCGGGTCATGAACAGGGTGCTGGTCGACAACGCCATCCTCGGCCCGTGGATTCACGTCGGCAGCCGGATGCAGCTTCTGTCGGCCGCGAGAGCCGGCGACGAAATCACCGCGCGCGCCAAGGTCACCGGCAATTACGAAAAGAAGGGCCACCGCTTCGTCGAGCTCGACGCGCTGGTCGTCGCCAACGGCCGCACGCCGCTCGCGCATTGCCAGCACATCGCGATCTACCAGCCGCGCGAGCAGGCGGCGGCGTAGAGGGCAATCGCCGCAACGTCCTAACGCGTCATGCGCCGGGCTATCCAGTACGCCGCGGCATCCACGGTCCTATCTTCCGTGAGCTCGGAAGACGTGGATCGCCCGCAAGCCGCGGCCGATGACGTTGAGAAATTGCGTCAGCGACGTTAAGACCTCACGCCGCCTTCTTCTTCGCATCCCTGATCGCGCGCCAGACCCGCTCCGGCGTCAGCGGCATGTCGATATGCGTGATGCCGTATTCGGACAGCGCGTCGAGCACCGCATTGACGATGGTGGAGAGGCTGCCGGCGCAGCCGGCTTCGCCGCAGCCCTTGGTGCCCAGCGGATTGGATTTGGCGGGCACCGGATGATCGCCGACTTCCATCAGCGGGATGTCCTCGGCGCGCGGCAGCGCATAGTCCATGAACGAGCCGGTGATCGGCTGGCCGCTGGCGTCGTAGCTGACGCATTCCATCAGCGCCTGTCCGATGCCCTGCGCGACGCCGCCATGCAACTGGCCGGCGACCAGCATCGGATTGACGATGGTGCCGAAATCGTTGACGCCGGTATAGCGCACGATCTGCACGACGCCGGTATCGGGATCGATCTCGACCTCGGCGACGTGGCAGCCATTGGGGAAGGTCGACGGCACGGGCTCGGTGGTATGGTCGACGTCGAGCGATCGAGGCACGCCCTCCGGCATCTTGCCTTCGCGCACCCGTTTCGCGAGCTCGATGATGTCGATCGAGCGGTCGGTGCCGGCGATGGTGAAACGGCCATTGGCGAATTCGATGTCGCCTTCGGCCGCTTCCATCAGATGCGCGGCGGCGCGCTTGCCCTTCTCGATGACGAGTTTCGAGGCTTCGACGATCGCCATGCCGCTGGCGGTGATCGAGCGCGAGCCGCCGGTGCCGTTGCCGGTATGCACGATGTCGCTGTCGCCCTGTTCCAGCCTGACGCTCTCGAAGGGCACGCCGAGCTGCGCGCAGAGCACCTGCGCGAACGGCGTCGCATGGCCCTGGCCGTAATCGAGCGTGCCGGTGATCAGCTTCACCGAGCCGTCGTCCTCGAACACGATCTTGCCGAGCTCGACGCCGGGAGGCGCGGTGACTTCGAGATAGGAGCCGACCGCGATGCCGCGCAGCTTGCCGTTCTTGCGGCTCTCCTTCTTGCGTTTGGCAAAGTTGGCGTGATCGGAAATCTCCAGCGCCTTGTTGAACACGCCCTGGAAATCGCCGCTGTCATAGGTGACGCCGGAGGAGGCCGCGAACGGCATCTGCGCCGGCTTGATGAAATTGCGCTTGCGCAAGGTCAGCCGGTTGATGCCCATCTCGTCGGCGGCGCGATCGATCAGCCGCTCCATGAAATAGTTGGCCTCGGGGCGTCCGGCGCCGCGATAGGCGCCCATCAGCGTGGTGTTGGTCAGCACGGTCTTGATGTCGACGGTCAACAGCGGCGTGCGATAGACGCTGGCGATGTTCTTGCCGATGTTGAGCGAGAGCGGGAGCGGCGCGACGCCGGTGATATAGGCGCCGAGATTGCCGTAGCCGGACACCTTGACCGCGAGGAATTTGCCCTCGGCATCGAGCGCCAGCTCGCAGTGGATCTTCTGCGCGCGGCCGTGGCTGTCGGAGAGAAAGCTGGTCGAGCGCTCGTCGGTCCATTTCACCGGACGGCCCAGCGCCTTCGCCGCATGCAGGATGCAGACATATTCGGGATAGTTGATGTTCTTCATGCCGAAGGAGCCGCCGACATTGGCGGTCAGCAGATGCACCTTCTCGTTCGGAACCTTCAGGATGTTCTTGGCGAGATTCATCCGGTTGCCGGCGACGCCCTGGGTCGGAACCTGGATCGTGTAGCGCTCGCTGGCCTTGTCGTAGGAGGCGAGCGCCGCGCGCGGCTCCATCGCCACCACCGCGACGCGGGTGTTGACGATATCGAGTTTTGTCACGTGGGCGGCGCCGGCGAAGGCGGCTTCGACCTTGGCGGCGTCGCCATAGTGATAATCCAGCGCCACATTGTTGGGGATGTGATCGTAGAGCTGCGGCGCGCCGGGTTTTGCCGCTTCCTCGGGGTCGGTGACGGCGGGCAGCGGATCGATATCGACCACCACGGCTTCGCCGGCATCGCGCGCCTGCGCCAGCGTCTCGGCCACCACGAACGCGACGGGGTCGCCGACATAGCGCACCTTGTCGGTCATCAGCGCGGTGC
This sequence comes from uncultured Alphaproteobacteria bacterium, assembly GCA_963825105.1. GTDB lineage: Bacteria > Pseudomonadota > Alphaproteobacteria > Rhizobiales > Xanthobacteraceae > Bradyrhizobium. The sequence continues at coordinate 281,775 of CAWGSB010000016.1, read as the reverse complement.
GGTTGGTCTGCAAGAGCGGCGTGCCGTCGCGGTTCTTCAGCGGCAGGCCGCAGGTGAAGGGGCCGTAATCGGCCGCGGCGAGATCGGTTCCGGTCCAGACCCCGAGCACGCCCGGCATCTTTTTGGCGGCCGAGGTGTCGATGCCGCGGATGATGCCGTGGGCGTGGCTGGAGCGCACGATCCAGGCATAGGCCTGGCCGGGCAGGTTGAAATCGTCGGTATATTTGCCCTTGCCGCGCACCAGCGTGTCGTCTTCCTTGCGGCGGACCGGCTGCCCGACGCCGAATTTTTGCAGTGCGATAGCGTTTTCCAGAGAAGACGAAGACGTGTGATCTTGCATTGAAATGTCCCTGAAATGCTCAATTTTGCGCGATTTCGCCGGCTTCACCCCAGATAAAGCACCGATGTGCCGACGACAACGCCTGATTGGACATGGTCCCATGTGAACGCTGTTGCGCCACGGCCGGGCACTGCTAAAGTTTCCGTGAACGGGAATTCCTCGTCGGCCGGTAGGGGCCGCGGAAAGACATTTTGGATGATCGATGACACGCGGCTTCGCGACGGCCCTGCGCCGCGCGGAGACGTCGGCCAAAGGCCGCCGCGCGGCGGCGGCGCGCCCACAACGGCTCATGCGCGCCCGGGGGAACCGGCGTCTACGCTGCGCTCGACCTCGGCACCAATAATTGCCGGCTGCTGATCGCCTGTCCGACCGGCGACGGCTTTCGCGTGGTCGATTCCTTCTCGCGGATCATCCGGCTGGGCGAGGGAATATCGGCGACCGGCTGTATCAGCGACGCCGCGATCGAACGCGCCATCGCCGCCCTCAGCATCTGCCGCGACAAGATCCAGTCCAGAAAGGCCAAACGGCTGCGGCTGATCGCGACCGAAGCCTGCCGCGCGGCGTCGAACGCCGAGGGCTTCCGCGACCGGGTCGCCGCCGAGACCGGCATCCGGCTCGAGGTGATCGACCGCGAAACGGAGGCGGCGCTCGCCGTGATCGGCTGCTCGCCGCTGCTCGACCCGAAGGGGCGGGGCGCCATTCTGTTCGACATCGGCGGCGGCTCGACCGAACTGGTCCGGATCGAGCGCGATCCGGACGAGCAAGACGCCGCACCGCGCATCAAGGCATGGATGTCGATCCCGCTCGGCGTCGTCAAACTGGCCGAACATTTCGGCGGCAAGGACGTCACGCCGCAATCCTATGCGTCGATGGTGCGGGAGGTCGCGCAACACATCGCTCCCGTTCGCGGCCGAGCACGGCGGCGACTTGAGGGATATGCACCTGCTCGGCACCTCCGGCACGGTGACGACGCTGGCCGGCGTGCATCTCAATCTGGCGCGCTACGACCGCCGCCGGATCGACGGGGTCTGGCTGAGCGATGCCGAGATCACCGCTGTTATCGCGCGCCTGCGCCGCATGAGCTATCAGGAGCGCGCCTCCAACAATTGCATCAGCGTCGAGCGCGCCGATCTGGTGCTGGCGGGCTGCGCCATTCTCGACGCCATCCGCAACGCGTTCCCGCTGCCGCGGCTGCGCGTCGCCGATCGGGGCCTGCGCGAGGGAATGCTGGTCGAGATGATGCGCGAGGACGGCGCGATCAGCGGATGCCGATAGGCGCATCGGCTTGCGATGTGCTAGAGGCGGCGGCGGTTCTCGAAGGTAACAAGACCGACATGGCGAAAGACACCACCGGGCGGCTGCACGTCACGGTCAAGACCGGCGGCAAGCGCAAGCTTTCCTCGAAGCTATGGCTGGAGCGGCAGCTCAACGATCCCTATGTGGCGCAGGCCAGGCGCGAGGGATGGCGCTCGCGCGCGGCCTTCAAGCTGATCGAGATCGACGACAAGTACCATTTTCTCAAGCCCGGCCTCACGGTGGTCGATCTCGGCGCCGCGCCCGGCGGCTGGAGCCAGGTCGCGGCCAAGCGCGTCGGCGCGGCCAATGGCAAGGGCAAGGTGATCGCGATCGATCTTCTGGAGATGCCGGAGATACCGGGCGTCACCTTCGCGCAGCTCGATTTTCTAGCCGACGACGCGCCGGAAAAGTTGCTGGAGATGATCGGCGGCCGCGCCGACGTGGTGCTGTCCGACATGGCGCGCCAACACCACCGGCCATCGCAAGACCGATCAGCTGCGCATCGTCGGCCTGGTGGAAGCCGCCGCCGCCTTCGCCGCCGAGGTGCTCAATCCCGGCGGCACCTTCGTCGCCAAGGTGTTTCAGAGCGGCGCGGACGCCGCGCTGATGGCGCGAGCTCAAGCGCGATTTCGCCAGCGTCAGACACGTCAAACCGGCCTCGAGCCGGCAGGATTCCTCCGAGCGCTACGTGCTGGCGATGGGATTTCGGGGTCAGCCCAGGGCGCCAGCCTAGGAAGCCGTCATTGCGAGCGAAGCGCAATCCAGCTGTCCCTGCGGTTCTGGATCGCTTCGTCGCTTTGCTCCTCGCAATGACGGGGAAAGATCTGTCTTGCGATCTACCCCAGCCGCTGATCCCTGGCGTTGGCGGTCTCGGTGGCGGCGGTCTCCTCCGGTTCGGCGTCGCGCTCCGGACTGGCGACAATGACAATTCCGCGTCCCGATACCTGGTGACCGGCGTCGGCGGGCATCTCGTAGAAGAAATACGCCGAAATCGTCGAGATGATCGCGACCACGATGAAGCCCGGCGCGAAATCGGCCGCGCTCAGCTCGCTCACATGATGTACCCACATGGTCGATTCCACCGAGAACGCACCGACGGCGACGCCGGCGGAAATCGCCAGCTGCTGGTTGACGCTGACCAGCGTGGTGGCGCGGCTCATCTGCGCCGGCTCGACTTCCGCATAGGCCAGCGTGTTGATGGCGGTGAACTGCAGCGAACGGAAGAAGCCGCCGACCACGAGAAGGATCATGATCAGAAGCAGCGGCGTTGCGATCGTGAACAGCGCGCAGGCCGCGAGAAAGACCGAGCTCACGACCGCGTTGATGGTCATGATATTGCGGAAGCCGAAGGTGCGGATGATGCGCGCGGCAAGCGTCTTCATGCCCATGGCGCCGACCGCGGACGCAAAGGTCACCAGCCCCGACCGGAACGGCGACAGGCCGAATCCGACCTGCATCAACAGCGGCAGCAGAAACGGCAATGCGCCGATGCCGAGACGGAACAGAAAGCCGCCGATGATGCTCGCGCGCATCGTCGGCAACCGCAGCAGCGCGAAATCCAGCACCGGCGAAGCGGTTCGCCTGGCGTGGATCACATAGAGCGTCATGGAAATGGTGCCGATCGCGACCAGCGCGATGACGACGGTCCACGGCAGCAGATTGAGGCCTGCGATCGAAAGCCCGAACGCGATGCCGCCGAGCCCGATCCCGGCCAGCACCAGCCCGTAGAGATCGAAGCGCTCGGGGTCCTCGCTGCGGATCGGGTCGATGTAGCGCAGCGCCATGAAGATGCCGAGCAGGCCGATCGGAATGTTGATCAGGAAGATCCAGTGCCAGGAGAAATAGGTGGTGATGAATCCGCCGAGCGGCGGACCGATCACCGGCCCGACCAGCGCCGGCACCGTGACCCAGGCCATCGCATTGACCAGCGCGCTCTTGTCGATCGAGCGCAGCAGCACCAGCCGTCCGACCGGCGTCATCATCGCGCCGCCGATGCCTTGCAGGATGCGCGCGATCACGAAATGGGTGACGGAGGAGGACAGCGCGCAGCCGATCGAGCCCACCATGAAGACGGCGATGGCGATCGAGAACACCATGCGCGCGCCGAAGCGATCGGCGGTCCAGCCGCTCGCCGGAATGAACACCGCGAGCGACAGCAGATACGAGGTGATGGCGAGCTTCAGCGTCAGCGGGCTGGTGCCGATATCGGCGGCGATCGCCGGCAGCGAGGTCGCAATAACCGTCGAATCCATGTTCTCCATGAACAGGGCGGTGGCCACGATGAGCGGGATCAGGCGTTCTTTGTTCATGGAGATTCGGGGAGAGGGATGGAAGGAGCGGGAGCAGGGGCTGTATCACCCCGTTGTCCCACAGGCCATTGCGGAACCCGCAAAACCACCTAAATCCTGCGTGACGTATTCCCGCGATCCGCCGCCGGAGATCCGACGATGATCTACGTCCTCGCCGCGCTGCGTGCCGCCGCTCGGGCTGCTCCTGAACGGGCAGCCTTTTTCGGCGATTTTCAACCTGGTCCTGATCGTCTTTTGCGCGATTTTCGGGCTGATTTTTCACGTCCTGCTGCTGGTGCCGTCGGCGCACGCGCTGATCGCGGTTCATATGAAACGGGAAGAGCGCAGGCATCGGGAGGTGGTGGAGGCGATCCGCCGAGCACGGCTCCGCCGCCGGGTTATCCGCGCTGACGCCGAGTCTTCGGCGCGAAAAGCCTGTGCATGGCTGGCAAACCCTTTGATTCGGCATGCTGCCATGCTATCGACCACCGCCAACCCTACCGATGGGCTTTGATTCGACGGCGATGCCAAGGCGTCGCCGGAGGGTCCTGTTCATCCCGAGGTCGTATCGCGGCGAACGGGCCGCCGAATGGAGTTGGTAATGGCGCTGGTACAGGGACTTCAGGGGATTCGCGAAGCCTATACGTTCGACGACGTGCTTCTGAAACCCGGCCTTTCGGATATCCTGCCCTCGGAGGCCGATATCCGCTCCCACGTCACCCGCGCCATCCCGCTCAACATTCCGATTATCGCCTCCGCGATGGATACCGTCACCGAAGCGCGCATGGCGATCGCCATGGCGCAGGCCGGCGGCATCGGCGTCATCCATCGCAATTTCGATGTCGACGGCCAGGCCGCCCAGGTGCGGCAGGTCAAGAAGTACGAATCCGGAATGGTGGTCAATCCCCTGACCATCGGTCCCGACGCGATGCTGTCGGACGCGCTGGCGCTGATGAACGATCACGGTTTTTCCGGCATTCCGGTGGTCACCGGCGCGACCAAGGGCGTGCCGGGCAAGACTGGTCGGCATTCTCACCAACCGCGACGTGCGTTTTGCGACCGACCCGCGCCAGAAAATCTCGCGAACTGATGACGCACGAAAACCTCGTGACGGTGCGCGAAGGCGTCAGCCAGGACGAAGCCAAGCGGATGCTGCACAAGCACCGGATCGAGAAACTGCTCGTGGTCGACGATCAGTACCGCTGCGTCGGCCTGATCACCGTGAAGGACATGGAAAAGGCGGTCGCGCATCCGCTGGCCTGCAAGGATGCGCAAGGGCGGCTTGCGCGTCGCCGCCGCGACCACCGTCGGCGAGGGCGGGTTACGAGCGCACCGAGCGGCTGATCGATGCCGGCGTCGATCTGATCGTGGTGGACACCGCGCACGGCCATTCCTCGCGGGTGCTGGAGGCCGTCAACCGCATCAAGCGGCTGTCCAATGCCGTGCAGGTGATCGCCGGCAATATCGCCACGCAGGAGGGTGCGCAGGCGCTGATCGACGCCGGCGCCGATGCGATCAAGGTCGGCATCGGTCCGGGCTCGATCTGCACCACCCGGATTGTCGCCGGCGTCGGCGTGCCGCAACTGACCGCGATCATGGATGCGGTCGAAGCCGCGAAGAAAGCCGACATCCCCGTGATCGCCGATGGCGGCATCAAATATTCCGGCGATCTGGCCAAGGCGCTCGCCGCCGGCGCCGACATCGCCATGGTCGGCTCGCTGCTGGCCGGCACCGACGAGACGCCGGGCGAAGTGTTTCTGTGGCAGGGCCGCTCCTACAAGGCCTATCGCGGCATGGGCTCGGTGGGCGCGATGGCGCGCGGTTCCGCCGACCGTTACTTCCAGCAGGACATCAAGGACACGCTGAAGCTGGTGCCGGAGGGCATCGAGGGTCAGGTGCCCTACAAGGGCCCGGTCGGCAACGTCATGCATCAGCTCGCCGGCGGCCTGCGCGCGGCGATGGGATATGTCGGCGCGAGAAACCTCGCCGAGTTCCACGAGAAGGCGCAATTCGTGCGCATCACCGGCGCGGGCCTGCGCGAAAGCCACGTCCACGACGTCACCATCACGCGGGAAAGCCCGAATTATCCCGGCGGGGTGTAATTCGCAGGGACCTAAATTGACCCCCACAAGGCCGGCGAAACGCGGTATTGTGGCGGATCGCCGCGCGGTCCCACGAGCCCGCGCGATGCGCGCGATTTTCAAGATCCTCACAACAACATTCAAGAAGGAAATTGGTCATTATGGTCGATTGGTCGGACGACAGGATTGCCGCGCTTTCGGATCAGGATCTGAAGAATCTGCTTGTCAATGCGGAGCGCAAATCCGTCGCTGCCGTCATCGCGCAATGCAAGGCCGAGATGGAAAAGCGCGATGCCGCAAAGCCGCGCAAGGCGCCGAAGCCGCGCACCGAGCTGAAGGAATTCGAACACGACATGTCCGCCCAGCTTGCCGCCGTCGGCAAGGAGATGGCCGAGAAATACGATCTGTCCGAAGAGACCGCGAAAGCAAAATCGGCCGGCGTGAAGGGATTTCGATCGCACAAGCTTCTGGACGCCAAGGGTTATGCCAAGCTCGGCGGACATCAGCGCGACGGCACGGTCGCGGTCGATCGCTATATCTCCTACCGGCGCGGCAACGACATCGTGTCGCTCGGCGTCTGGCTGCTGAAGGACGCGCCGATCGAGGACCATGAGTTTCATGTCAGCGCGCCGGCCGGCATGATCGAAGGCGGCAAGACCTTTCGCCGAAGTCCGGCCGGGTATCTCGGAAAAGGATGCGCAGGAGACGCGGCAGATCCGCGCCTTCAAGGATCTGCCGAGCGCGGCCGCGGCATTCGACGCGGCGCTGGCGAAGATCACGGCTTAACAGCCCGTCGATCCTTGCGAGCGCAGCGAGTTGTCACCCTCGCATTGCGAGGCGCGCCGAAGGCGCGGCGAGGAGTTCAGTTCATCGATGTCTGCCCTTCGCGACGATGGAGTGCTCCGCTGTCGCTCGCAATGACGAAAGCAAAAATCGGAGGAAACAACCATGTCTCAACGCAAAGCGCGTCGTTCTCGTCTCTCGCCCCGTCGGCGAGCCCAAGGCGTCGGACTTCCGCATCGAGGATTGCGCGATGCCGACACCGGGCGAGGGCCAGGTGCTGCTGCGCACGATCTGGCTGTCGCTCGATCCCTATATGCGCGGGCGCATGAGCGACGGTCCGTCCTATGCGGCGCCGGTGCCGATCGGCGGGGTGATGGAGGGCGGCACGGTGTGCGAGGTGATCGCCTCGAACAATCCGGGTTTTGCCAAGGGCGACATCGTGCTGTCGCGCGCCGGCTGGCAGACGCATGCGCTGTCGGACGGCAAGGGACTGACAAAGATCGATCCGAAACTCGGACCGGTCTCGACCGCGGTCGGCGTGCTCGGCATGCCCGGCATGACCGCCTATACCGGGCTGCTCGATATCGGCAAGCCGCAGGCCGGCGAGACCGTGGTGGTCGCGGCGGCCTCCGGCGCGGTCGGCTCGGCGGTCGGGCAGATCGCCAAGATCAAGGGCGCGCGCGCCGTCGGCATCGCGGGCGGCAAGGACAAATGCGATTACGTCAAAAAGGAACTCGGCTTCGACGACTGCCTCGATCACCGCGATCCCAATCTGGCGGCCAAGCTGAAGGAAGCCTGCCCGAAAGGCATCGACGTCTATTTCGAGAATGTCGGCGGCGCGGTGTTCGAGGCGGTGTTTCCGCTGCTCAACGCGTTCGCGCGCATTCCCGTGTGCGGCCTGATCGCGCACTACAACGACACCGAAGCGGTCGCGCCGAAATGGGCGTCGTCCATGATGCGCGCGGTGCTGACCAAGCGCCTGACCATCCGCGGCTTCATCGTCAGCGATTTCGCCGCGCGTCACGCCGATTTCCTGCGCGACATGTCGGAGTGGGTGCGCGAGGGCAAGGTCAAGCACCGCGAATTCGTCACCGAAGGGCTCGACAGCGCGCCCGCCGCCTTCATGGGGCTTTTGAAGGGCGCCAATTTCGGCAAGCAACTGGTGCGGGTCGGGCCGGACAGGGCGTGAGCTGCAAATTCTGGCACTTAGCGGACGTTTCGACCGTGCCCACGGATGTCCGCTATTGGAGGGCCGGGTAAAGCGGACGTTGCAATTATCGAGTTTAATATCGGCTCTACCCGAAGCGGACAAATGTCGGGATGTCTCCTGGATCCAAGTCTATCAGGATCACTGACCCTTTGATCCGGATCATTGCGTTTAACAAGCCTCACAGGCAGCGTTGGGCATTGGTTTATGCTGCAAGCCTCTGCAGTTCTTCTCGCCTTTACTGAGTTCGTCGTGGGAATGGCGGGTCAAATGATCGGGAGGGTTCAATGCGCGAAGTTTCCGTTCTTGCCGTCGCTTTCATAATTTCGTTCCAGCTAGAACGTAGCCGAATGACTTCGCATCGGAGACCTTGAAGGAAGAGATTCATATTCGCCGGCACAATGGTATCTGGTGGGTGTCATCGCCATCGGGTGGTGACGTCGCTTACATAACTCACCTCGGGAACAGCTATTTCCTTTGGGCGACTGAGCCTACGCAAGCCGACTTTGTTGGAAAGCGCTTTGACACGGTGGATGCGGCGTTTGCCGCGTGGTCAAAAGCGTCTTGCACCACTGCTGCGTGCTGACTGTTGTTAGTTGGCGCGTTCGAGCGATACAGACGCTCGCGCATGACCGCTTCCCAACAAGTATGACGCTCGGATTGCTGTTTTTGACATGGGCTCGATTAAACAGGTCAAGGTGCTACATTTGTTCGGCGATGTCGCTTATAGGGGAAGAGCGGACATCAAACATTTGTAGCTTGACGTCCGCTTTTGCCCCAAACCAGAAAACCGGAGACCGCCCAAGGTCTAATCCTCAACCCTTCCCGATCCCTTCAAGTAGCCGATTTGAGCCGGTACGATGGGTGGTTCCGAGCCTCGGGGTGCTGCATGAGACGGCGCGAATTTATTAGGCTGGTTGGCGGCGTGGCAGCGGCCTGGCCGCTGGCAGTGCGCGCAGAGTCGAAAATTCCTCGCGTCGGCTTCATGGGCAATTCCACCGCAGCGCTTGAAGCCAACCTCGTCGACGCGTTCCGTGAGGGCCTGCGTGAGCTCGGCTATGAGGAAGGCCGCAACATCGTCATCGAATACCGCTGGGCGGACGGAAAGTACGAGCGGTTTCCGGCGCTCATCGCCGAACTCATTGCCGCGAAGGTGGACGTGATCGTCACTGCCGGTACGCCCGCGGCGCTCGCGGTGAAGAAGGCGACGACGACTGTGCCACTCGTCATGGTCGCGGTCGGCGATCCGGTCGGCACCGGTCTCGTGCCGAGTCTGGCGCGGCCCGATGGCAACCTCACGGGTTTGAGTTCGGTCGCGCCCGACCTCGAAGGTAAGCGGCTTGAGCTTCTGCGCGAAGTCGTGCCCACGCTTTCGCATGTCGCCGTGTTCTTTAATTCGCTCAATCCGTTTCACGTCGCGTCGATGCGGCAGGCGCATGCCGCCGTCAGGCAATGGGAATAAAGCTGCAACAGCATGACATACGCAAATCCGAAGACCTCGACGGCGCATTCGCCGCCATCCGCAAAGAGCGGCCGGACGCGCTGCTCATCCTGGCGGACCGCGTGTTCCTGCATAACCGCCAACGCATGATGGACTTCACTGAAGAGCAACGCCTGCCGAATGTGAATGCGTACCATGAACTGGTCGAGGCTGGAGGCTTGATGTCCTACGGTCCGAGCTATGAGGACATGCATAAGCGCGCGGCAATCTATGTGAACAAGATACTCAAGGGCGCCAAGCCGGCTGATCTGCCGATCGAGCAACCCACCAAGTTTGCTTTGAGCGTTAATCTCAAAGCAGCCAAAGTGCTCGGCATATCAATGCCGGCAACTTTGCTTGCCCGCGCCGACGAAGTGATTGAGTGAATGGCGGAACGTCTGCTTATGGCACACAGCGGACATGCCGACCGCATGGGGCAACGTCCGCTTTCAGGGGGCAAAGCGGAAAACATTTGCTCGCACTGAGCTTTTCCGGTTTTGACCGCTAAGCGACATTCGCGGCCAGATTTGCTGCGGCGCGCTGCCGCCTGCGAAGCGATGGATCAGGCGAGGCCATACTTTTTGGCCCGTTCGCTGAATGCCGGATACCCGATGAAGTTCTCGAATTCCGCAATGCATCCGCGCACTTGCGCGACGTCGTCGGCATTGCGTGTTCGCATGAATGTATCGAGCGCGGTTTTCACGCCATGATACGCCGCGTAAAGCGAAAACCCGTAATAAAGAACTACATCGGCACCGGCTTTTTCCTCTGTCGCCACCGATCGACCCGGTGTATCGGTGATCATGATCTTGCCCTTGATGCGTGAGCGGAGCCCGGCCAACACTGCTGGATCCAATCCCGCCGCCATGACCATGTCGGCACCGGCATCGGTGAAGGCATTCATACGGCTGACCGCCTCGTCGACGTCGTTGAACGCCCAGGCCGCATCCGTACGAGCGATAATCAGGAAGTTCTTATCCTCCCGCGCGTCGAGCGCGGCGCGAATCTTCTGCACCATTTGTTCCGATGATGCGAGAACCTGCGGCACCGCCGCATGTTTTCCAAACTCGTGATCCTCTATATGAATCCCGCAAACGCCGGCTTGCTCGAATGAACGGATCGTACGCCAGATATTCGCGGCATTGTTCCAGCCATTTTCGCCGTCGGCAATAACCGGGATATCAACGGCATCGGCAATCGTCTTCGCGTATGCCGCCATTTCGTCCATCGTGACCAATCCGACATCCGGCATGCCGAAGCCCGCGGCCGCAGTTGCGTAACTGCCGATGTAGACGGCCTGAAAACCGGCACGTTCCACCAGCATTGCGCTGATCGGGTCATGGGCGCCGGGGACCACAATTGTCTTTCCAGACTCAAGCATGCTTCTAAGAGTCCTGCGACTGTTCTCGGCTTTCGTCATTGCTGCGCTCCCAAACGCGATCTTGACCTAATCGCGCATCATTACGTGGTTTCGGGGGATGTTAGTTTAAAGGCGTCGCGACCAACAGTATGACGGCCGGACCGCCGGCGCGAGTCGCGACGGCGACAGAGCGTTGAGCGAGAGGCTGCCTCAGTTGGCAGGCGCTTGGGATCAATGTGCCGCCGACATTGATTGTAATGGCCGATGAGGTGATCGAATGAGACGGCGCCCATCGTTAGAATTCGACGCATCTGGTTGCGAGCACGTTAACCAGCCTGCTTTACGCGCCCTGAAGATTTACCGATTAGCAATGGGCAACGGGATTCGCTTTTTTTGCAGGTTTGTAAAGATGCGCACCATTGCAGCTATCGTGCTCTTCGTCGCAGCCGGCATATCGACGGCTTCCGCGCAGCAGGCTTCCGCGCCACCCAAGAGTTCGTGGTCGATGGATCATGGACACGCGGCCGACGCCGCGGCAGCGGCGAAGGCGGCGGCTGCCGCCGCCAAAGCCAAGGAGGCGGCCATCTCCGCCGGGCTTCCGCTCAGCCCGAGCCAATCCACCAACTTCAGCGTCAATGGCGACAACATCATTCCCGCCGCTCCGCGGCTCACGCCAGAGGAGGAGAGGGCCGAAGCGGAGGCCCGCGCCGCCTGGCAGGCGCGTTGCCGTCCGACCATCGTGGAAGACCGCGAAGGACTCCGCCGCACGCGATATGCCGGGCCCGATTGCGACCTTTCCCGCTTCAATACGGCCGGGCAATAGGCAAGCCAACAGATGCTGTGGCGTTCCGGCGGCGGTCTGCTGCCGGGCCTTACGCATGTTAATTCGCCATAAACATCGAATGGCGGAGGGCCGCACTGTCAGGGCCCGCCAGTAATAGTCTCTTAAGCAGCCGTCCCCTAACGTTCCAGCGCACGCCTGACGCGCCGTGGATACCGTCACGAGCAATTTCGTGGACTTCACGATCGGCTGATGCGTGAGCGCTCCATCTCACCAACGCTCCCGGACCAGTCCATATGCATTCTGCCCATAATCCCAATCGCAGCCTGATTCGTATCTTCTGCCTGTCGCTGAGCGGCTTGCTGGCCGTCTACGCGACGATCGCGGTTTTCGGCCTGTTCCAGCACGAAAGCTTCGATGCCGCGGAACTGGCTACCGGCGCGCTCCGGATTGCGCTTGGGCTGGTTGCGCTGGGTCCTGATCCGCTGGGGCTGGCTCGACGGAGCGGTCGAGCGCCAGGTCGGGCGCATGGGCGCCATCTTCGAAGCCGACTACGCGGCTTTGGACACCAGGACCAAGATCAGATTGATCGTGCTGGTGACGATGCTCAGCCTGCTGCTGGAGCTGGTGCTGATCCGCTGGCTCGCATCGATGTTTCCGGTCTATTCCTTCTACAAGAATTTCACGATGCTGGCCTGCTTCCTGGGGCTCGGCGCGGGCTACGCGGTCGCGGAACGGCAGCCCTGCGCGCCGGCGATGGTGCTGCCGATGCTGGCGCTGTTCGTCGGCGTCATCACGCTGCTGCGCTACGACACCGGCGTCGGCCTATCTGATCTTCTCGATCGGCTGGCTCAGCACGTTCGACCTGCCGGTCTACTTTCTGCTCGGGGCGAGCTTCATCATCTGCGCCTGCATCTGCTATCCGGTCGGCCAGCTTTGCGGCAAGCTGCTGCACAGCTCGAATTCGCTGAATGCCTATAGCCTCAATCTCGGGGGCAGCATTCTCGGGGTCATCGCGCTGTTCGTGATGAGCCTGTACTGGCTGCCGCCGGTGATCTGGTTCGCCGTGACCGGCGGCATCCTGCTGCTGTTCGTGCTGTCGCGCGACGAATTCCTGCCCGTCGGGATCGCCAGCTTCTGCGTCCTGCTGACCATCCTGGCCTGGCCGGTGCAGCCGGAGACGCAGCGCATCTATTCGCCGTACCAGTTGCTGGAGCGGACCGCCAAGGCCGACGGACTGATGCAGATCCTGTCGGGCGGCAGCTACTACCAGAAGGTCTACAATTTCGCCGACAACAAGCGCGGTCAGGAGTCCGACGCCGATCGCTATGTCCGCGCCTATTACGAGTTTCCGTACAATTTCAAGAAGGCGCCGGAGCGCGTTGCCATCGTCGGCTCGGGCAGCGGCAACGATGTGGCGACCGCGCTGCGGATGGGCGCCGCCCATGTCGACGCCATCGAAATCGATCCCGCCATCGCCTTCCTCGGCAAGAAGTATCATCCCGAGCGGCCGTACGACGACCCCCGCGTCAACCTGTCGATCAACGACGCGCGGAACTTCTTCCGCACCGCCAACCAGCAATATGACCTGATCGTCTACGGCGTTCTGGATTCGCACACCGCGCTGAGCCATGCCTCCAATCTGCGCGTCGATTCCTACGTGTATACGCGCGAGGGAATCGCCGAGGCCTACCGGCTGCTGAAGCCGGGCGGCGTGCTTTCGATCTCGTTCACCCTGGTCAACGACGCGCTCGGGTTCAAGCTGTCGAAGATTCTGCGCGACCTGCCGGGCGTCGGCAAACCGCTGGCGGTGCGGGTGCTCTATGACTATTCGCGAACCACCGCCTTCATCGCCAAGAAAGGCCAGCCGGTGACGATGCCGGATGCGAACGCCTTCGCCTCGATCGGCTTTACCGACGTCTCCGACTATTTCTCGCAGCCCTATCCGGAATCCGCCGTTCCGACCGACGACTGGCCGTTCTTCTACATGGTCGAGCGCAGCTTTCCCGTCACCTACATGATCGCGCTCGGGATGGTGCTGCTGCTCAGCTATTTCTTCGTGCGCAAGACCATCGGCTTTACCGATCCGATCGACCGCAGCTACCTGCCGTTCTTCTTCCTCGGCTCCGGCTTCATGCTGGTGGAGACCAAGGCCATCACCGAGCTCGGGCCTGCATCTCGGCGGGACCTGGTTCGTCATCGCGGCCGCCATCATGCTGGTGCTGGTGATGGCGTTCCTGGCCAACCTGATCGTGACGCGGACGGAACGGAAGCTGGCGGGGCCGGCCTATCTCGGATTGTTCGTCAGCCTCTGGTCGGATACGGTGCTTGCGACCAGCCACGGCCAGTGGGAGTTCGGATCGCGCCGCTGGTGCAGCTGGCGCTGAGCTGCCTCGTGCTGACGATTCCGCTGTTCTTCGCCGGGATCATCTTCTCCAGCCTGATCGGCGAGGCCAGGATCAACATCTCCACGGCGTTCGCCTACAATCTGATGGGCGCCCTGTTCGGCGGCGTGATGGAATACAATTCGATGTATTTCGGATTTGCATTCCTCTATCTGCTCGCGCTCGGATTTTATTCGCTCGCCTGGGTGTTTTCCTGGAATCCCAGGCCACTGCTTCAGCCCGCGGAATAGACGCCGCGGGCTCGCGGGCCAGCTGCTAATTCCTCAGGTGCCGGTGGCTTCATCCTTCGAGACGCGCGCAAACGCGCGCTCCTCCGCGATAACGGCGAAGCCGTTACGCGGGGATGAGGTCTCAGACCCTCATGGTCAGGAGCGCGTCTTCGCGCGTCCCCGGACGATGCTTCGCATCGCCTTGAACCACGAGGCCAGAGCGACACGCGCGAAACGCCTCAGTAGCAGGGCGGGACGGGATAGAGAATGACGGAGTCGAAGCAGCGCGGGATTCGGGTGCCGACCGGACCGTAATTGTTGTCGATGAAAACGACCGGCGCGGGCGGGGGTGCGGCAACGACGGCGACAGGGTGCCGAACGGCCTTTTTGGCGAAAGCGTCGGTCGAAACCGCCGCGGTGGACGCGACCCCGACGATGACGGATGCAGCAAGCAGAACGACGGTACGGCGCGACATGACTGGTCCCTTTCTTCCCAGGCTGATCAATTCCCGTAGCCGCCACGCTACCACGAACCCAGGGCAAGCCCTAGCCGTTCGAGGCGAGCAGGGAGTCCAGGTCGACATCGATCTGGCCCGGCGCCCTGACGTGCAGCACCTCGAAGCCGTCGGGCTGGAAGCGGTATTCCACCAGCCCGACCTCCTTGATCCCGATCACCTCCTGCCGCCTGTCCGAAATGACGAAACCGGCCGAGGGGGCCCAGATGTGCCTGACGTGGGAATGCGTAAAATCCCGGCGCTGGTGAACATGGCCGCTGGCGACCAGCCGCAGATCGACGCGGGAAAACATCTCCATCAGGCGGCTTCGCGCCGGCATCGGGACGTAGCGTATGGCGCTGGCCGCGAGTTCGGGGTCGCCGGGTGCATTCAGGAACAGCGGCTTGTGCAGGAACAGCGCGACCGGCTTGCCGCAGGCCGCCGCGAGCTGCGCGGCGAGCCAGTCGAACTGCTCTTCCTCGCTCGCAAGCCCGGTGTTCATGACCAGCGAATTGAGCCCGATGAAACACCAGCCGGCCGCCTCGAAGCGCCAGCGGTCCTCGCCGAACACCGAGAGGAACGCCTGCCGGTCCGCTTCGGTGGCCGGCTGCGAGGGGGGCGGGCCGACCGCGGTCGGGTTGTCGCCGATGTCGTGATTGCCGGGCAAATAGCGGCAGGGCGCCGGAAGCGCCTGATGCAGCGTTCTGGCGAATTCGAGATCGTCGGGACTGGTCGGGGCGTCGAAGGCGAGGTCGCCGGAGTTGACGACGAGGTCGGGGCGCGTCGCGTCGATGTATTCGCTCAGGCGATGAAAATTGCCGGTCAGATCAGGCAGGCGGCGGGCAAGGTGGGTGTCGGAAATCTGCGTGAGGCGAAATTCGGGCATGCGCTATTCCTTTCGGCCCGACCTTAGCTTGGCCGGACGTCCGGATGATGAAATTCGTTCGGCGCATTCCCCGCCTCGGCGTGCGGTTCGCGCGCGAGATCGCGGCCCGGTCCGCATGCGAACGTGACCCAAAGATCACAATCGCCCCCAAATAAGGCCGGTCTTGCTCCATGGGTGCTTGACCGGGGCCTGATCCGATTGAATCAATAGAATAATTTCAGGTGCGCGAGATGTTTGAGATCGGTATTCTCTGCGTGATCGGGCTGGCGATCGCCTATTGGGCGGCGCTCTGGCTGATGGGCCGTCACGATGACGTCCTGCACGGAGATTTCGTCCACGCCGAGCCGCGGCCTGAACCCGGTCCGGCGGAACCGTCGGCATCGCGCCTCGAGGGCGCCGACACGCTGCAATCGCTCCTGACCGCCATCAAAAAGGATTTGAAGGACGCCGCCCAGATCTGAGCGGCGCTCGATCAGCCGTTGAACGAGCACCTAGAGCATGATCCGGAAAAGTGGACACCGGTTTTCCCTCGGACAAACGCGAAGCGTTTGCTCGGAGATCATGCTCAAACAAAAAGATAGAGCGGGATGACGATTCGAAGAAAAGTCATCCCGCTCCAGCCGGCTAGAGCACGCGATAACGGATCGCGAACGCGTCGTGCTGCTGGCTGCGCGTTTCCTCGCCCGTGGTCGGCGAGGCGACGCGGTCGGCCAGATGCCACGGCCCGAACTGGTCGGAACGAGAGGGGTTTGCCGGCGAGCCGCAGCTTGAACTCGCAACTGCCCTGGCCCGGCAGGTTCAGGATCACGACGCGGTCGCGGGTCCGATAATCCAGCGGCACCGAACCCCGGAGCACGCTGAGGCCGTCGCTGCCGGAGGCCACCGCGTTCTGCATCCGGGCGAGCGTCTGGTTGCGGTCGGTGTGCAGTTCGACCTGGGTGTCGGCGATCGCGGAGACGGCCGCCATCGGCAGGCGGATTTCGAATTCGACCGCGGGTTTTGTCGGGTTGATGCCGAGATAGGCGAGCGCCGCATGCCGCATGTCGTAGGCCACGAAGGCAAGGAGCGCGAGCGCCGCGGCGGCGGCCAGGCCGTGCCTGACGATATCGCGCGGGCTGCGATAGCGGCTGCGGAAATAGACGGTCAGAACGATGGCCACCGCGAGCGCCGCTGCGACGCCCGACAGCCCCGACATCAGCATGCCGAGCACGCCGTCCGAGCTGTCGTCGGCGAAAAGGCCGGTGCTGTCGGCGATCATCTTGAGGAAGGAGGTCACGGAGTCGCCGGGCAGTTCGGCCGCGTGGGCCGCACCCTTCAGGATGGGAGATGTAATGTTCATCGCAAGTCACTCGCGGGTCGCGCCAAATGCCGGTTCGAGACCGAAATCACTGGAGCTATTGAGGGTTGGTCGGGGCAACGGCGATTGTGGTTCAACGCGGTCGGGCGCGGATTCATTGTCAGGGGGAAGCGCGGCCGCTATAGCGGGGGCGCGCGCTTCCTCGGAGAGAGAATTCCGATGTCAATTCAAATGGTTTTGCTGCCGGTGTTCGTCCTGGTCGGGCTCGCCTTCGCGCTGCTTGGGGATGGTCGGGGCACGCCGGCAGGCGCTCGTCGGCGGGAGACCAGATCAGGGACATCGCGCTGCGACAGCCGAACTGGCCGGTCCGGGCCACCCAGATCGGCAATTGCTTCCGCAACCAGTTCGAAGTGCCGCTGTGTTCTATGTCCTGATCGCGCTGGCGCTGCCCTGCGCCACGCCGACCTGTTCATCGTGCTGATGTCGTGGGTGTTCGTGGTCACCCGTTTCGTCCACGCCGGGATTTTCGTGACCTCCAACGACCTCGGGCAGCGGTCGCTGGCGTGGCTGGCCGGCGTGCTGGTGCTGTTCGCGATGTGGATCTACTTCGCGCTGAAGATTTTGCTGTTGATCTGAATCATGCGCGCACAGTTCTCGAACCGAAAGTTTTCGATGACTCCCGCAGCGCGGCTCTCCGCCGCCATCGAACTGATCGACACCATCGACACCCAGCGCGTTCCCGCGGCGAAGGCGCTGAAGGAGTGGGGCACCGCGCATCGTTTTGCAGGTTCCGGCGACCGCGCCGCGATCTCCGGCCTGATCTGGGACGTGCTGCGCCGGCAGGCCTCGAGCGCCTGGCTGATGGACGCCGATACGCCGCGGGCGCGCGTGCTCGGCATGCTCCGGCTCGAGCGCAAGCTCGATGCCGACCAGATCGCCGCGCTGTGCGACGGCGGCCGTTTCGCGCCGGAGCCGCTGACGGACGCCGAGCGCGCCGCGCTCGCCTCACGCTCCCTTGCCGATGCGCCCGCGCCGATCGCCGGCGATTACCCGGAATGGCTCGACCCCTATCTGGCGCAGGTGTTCGGCGACGAGCGGGTGGCGGAGGCGACCGCGATGGCGAGCCGCGCGCCGCTCGACCTCCGCGTCAACACCCTGAAGGCCAAGCGCGAGAAGATTTTGCGCTCGCTGGCCCATCTCGGCGTCAAGCCGACGCCGTGGTCGCCGGTGGGCCTGCGCATCGAGCTTTCCGCCGACGCGCGCAATCCCGGCATTCACGCCGAGGAAGATTTCATCAAGGGCGCCGTTGAAGTGCAGGATGAGGGTTCGCAGCTGGCGGCCTTGTTATCGGCGGCAAAACCCGGCGAGCAGGTGATCGACCTCTGCGCCGGCGCCGGCGGCAAGACGCTGGCGCTGGCGGCGATGATGGCAGGCAAAGGGCCGGCTGATCGCCACCGACCACGACAAGCGGCAGCTCGCGCCGATCCATGAGCGGCTGTCGCGCGCCGGCGTCCACAACGCCGATGTCCGCACCCCCAAGGGCGAGGCCGATCCGCTGGCCGATATCCGGGCCTCGGCCGACCTGGTGCTGATCGACGCGCCCTGCACGGGCACCGGCACCTGGCGGCGCAATCCCGACGCCAAATGGCGGATGCGCCCGGGCGCGCTCGAGGTGCGGCTGAAGGACCAGGCTGAAGTGCTCGACCGCGCGGCGGCTCTGACAAAACCGGGCGGCCGCATCGCCTATATCACCTGCTCGGTACTGCCGCCGGAAAACGGCGACCAGATCCGCGGCTTTGTCGCGCGCCATCCCGAATTCGTCGTGGTGCCGCCGGCGCAGACCGTGACGGTGCTGTGGGACAAGGCGGAGGAGTTTGCCGCGGCCACGCTGCAATCCCCGGAAGGCCTGCTGATGACGCCGCGCCGCACCGGAACGGACGGGTTTTTCGTGGCGGTGCTGCGAAAGCAAGCGCCGTCCTAAACGTCATTCCGGGCGCGCGCAGCGCGAACCCGGAATCCCGATGTTGTCTTGCCGTGCTTCATTACATCGAGATTCCCCGATGTGCGATTGCACGTCTGAGGTCTGGTCCTTCGGACCATCCCGGAATGACGTTAATACGCCAGGTGATTGGCCGAGCCCTGGATGATCCTGCGCCGCCGCCTGGCTTCGAAGTGGAGTGCCGCAACGCCCGCCGTCAGTCCACGATGAACAGCGTCGCCCCGCTCCTGGTCGAGGAGCGGTGCGCGGCGTCGCCGAGGTCCGACACCTGATAGCTCATGCCCGGCAACAGCCTGAAGGTGCGGCCGTCGCGCAATTCGGTATCGAGCTCGCCCTGCAGTACGTAGAGCACGTGGCCGCGGTCGCACCAGTGATCGGCGAGATAGCCGGGGGAGTACTCGACCATCCGGATCCGCAGGTCGCCGATATCCAGGGTGCGCCAGAGGGCTTCTCCTGTTTCGCCGGGATGCGTCGTCGCGGCGACCTGGCTCCAGTCCGTGACGGTGAAGGGCGATGGCGGAATCTTCATGCGGGAGTCCTGTGTTGGTGGTGAAGAAGCTGGCGGCGTCGTGAGTCCGGGAACCTAACCCACGTCATTGCGAGGAGCCAACGGGTCGCGCGAATGCGCGCCCGATGACAGGCTCCGCGACGAAGCAATCCACCTTTCGTCATTCCGGGATGGTCCGAAGGACCAGACCCGGAATCTCGAGGTAATGAAACATTGCAAGACAACATCGGGATTCCGGGTTCGCGCTACGCGCGCCCCGGAATGACTGCTGTGGTATGTTCGTCCGCTCAATGCGCCGGATGATTGGCGGAGCCCTGGACGATCTTGCCCGCCGCATTCAGCCGCAGATATTCGCAGATCTTCGCGCCGCGTTCGTTCCGGTAGAACACGACGACGCTGTCGGGGCTGACATAGGTGTCGATCAGCTCGAAATGCAGGTCGGGCAACAGCGCCAGCGCCTTGCCCCAATAGGCGCGCAAGCTGTCCTTGCCGCGCAGGGTTCCGCTGGCCTCAAAACCGAGCGCCGGGATGCGGTCGGAGGTCATCTCGCTGTCGTCGGCGTAGAGCGCCAGAACCCGCTCCAGATCGTGGGAGTTCCAGGCCGCGATCCATTCCCGCCCCAGGGCGGCCAGACGCACGGCTTCGTGAGGCCGACCTTGCATGGTTTCCTCCTGATCTCTATTTACGTCAATAATACTGACCTATCTGGATTTGTCCATGCCCCCAGAAGAATGTGGGTCCGTTGCTTGCGCGGTTGCGAGCGCGGCCCCCGTCGCGTAATTGCTTCCCATGACAGCAGCACAGCCAGCCCGCGACCAGGCCGCCCCGGTGGCCTCGGCGCATGACAAGATTCTGATCGTCGATTTCGGCAGCCAGGTCACGCAACTGATCGCGCGCCGGGTGCGCGAGGAGGGCGTCTATTCCGAAATCGTGCCGTTCCAGAAGGCGGAAGCGGCGTTTCTTCAGATGAAGCCGAAGGCGGTGATCCTCTCCGGCGGCCCGGAATCGGTGCATGAGGAGGGCTCGCCGCGCGCCCCGCAGGCGATTTTCGATTCCGGCGTGCCCGTGCTCGGCATCTGCTACGGCCAGATGACCATGGCCGCCCAGCTCGGCGGCCAGGTGGAAGGCGGGCACCACCGGGAATTCGGCCGCGCCGACGTCGAGGTCAAGGCCAAAAGCCGGTTGTTCAATTCCACCTGGGGCGTCGGCGAGAAGCATCCGGTCTGGATGAGCCATGGCGACCGCATCACCAGGATGCCGCCGGGCTTTGCCGTCGCCGGCGTCTCAGCGAATGCGCCATTCGCGGTGATCCAGGACGAGAAGCGCAGATATTACGGGCTGATGTTCCACCCCGAGGTGGTCCACACCCCGGATGGCGCAAAGCTGATCCGCAATTTCGTGCGCAAGGTCGCCGGCCTCACCGGCGACTGGACCATGCGCGCCTTCCGCGAGGAGGCGATCGAGAAGATCCGCGCCCAGGTAGGCAAGGGCAAGGTGATCTGCGGCCTGTCCGGCGGCGTCAATTCCGCCGTCGCCGCGGTCTTGATCCACGAGGCGATCGGCGACCAGCTCACCTGCGTGTTCGTCGATCACGGCCTGCTGCGGCAGAACGAGGCCGAGACCGTGGTCGACCTGTTCCGGCACCACTACAACATCCCCTTGGTTCACGTTGATGCGTCGAAGCAATTTCTGGGCGAGCTCGCAGGCGTCACCGACCCCGAACAAAAGCGCAAGACCATCGGCCGCCTGTTCATCGACGTGTTCGACGCCGAAGCCAAAAAGATCGGCGGCGCGGAGTATCTGGCGCAAGGAACGCTGTATCCCGACGTGATCGAGAGCGTCTCCTTCACCGGCGGCCCCTCGGTGACCATCAAATCGCACCACAATGTCGGCGGCCTGCCCGAGCGCATGAAGATGAAGCTGGTGGAGCCGTTGCGCGAACTGTTCAAGGACGAGGTGCGCGCGCTGGGGCGCGAGCTCGGCCTGCCCGAAATCTTTGTCGGCCGCCATCCGTTCCCCGGACCGGGTCTCGCGATCCGCTGCCCCGGCGAGATCACGCACGAAAAACTCGACATCCTGCGCAACGCCGACGCCGTCTATATCGACCAGATCCGCAAAGCGAACCTCTACGACCAGATCTGGCAGGCCTTTGCGGTGCTGCTGCCGGTCAAGACCGTCGGCGTGATGGGCGACGGGCGCACCTACGAATATGTCGTGGGCCTGCGCGCGGTGACCTCGACCGACGGCATGACCGCCGACTTCTATCCCTTCGACATGAAATTTTTGGGCGAGACCGCGACCCGCATCATCAACGAGGTCAAGGGCGTCAACCGCGTGGTCTACGACGTGACGTCGAAACCGCCGGGGACGATCGAGTGGGAGTAGGGGAAGCATGCGCCCGGGGGGTTGATCGAGGCCGCTGCTGAAGCGCCGCTCAGATATCTGCGCACATAATTTTTTGGTTCGGCGGTTCGTTTATGATAGACAGCTCGCAACGAGGGGCACCAGTGGTGAGGCTTCGGTCTTTCCACACTGTGCGGCGGTAGCTCAACTGGATGAGCGCCCCTTTCGCAAGGGGGAGGATGGGGGTTCGAACTTCCCCGCGCCTCGTCCCTTACTCGGGAGGGCCTTGCTTGAGCTTGTCGCTGAATTTTTTTCTCAGCGTGTAGTACTGAAATGCGTCTCGCTCCACTGTTTTGCTGTGAATGTGATCGAGTATTCCTCTGCTGACCAGGGCAGTGAGTATTTTTTTGCAGGCTTGCCAACGTCGATTGATGAGATTGACGGTTTGTGTAACATTTATTGCACGATTTTCCGCGACGAAATTGACTATGCGTCGTTCGTTTTCGTCGAGCGATTTGGCTATTGCTTCACCAAGAATATTGAAAGCATCTGTGTCGACATAAGTTCTCCGATGATCAATATCATTTCTCAAAATGACTTGGACGAGTGCGCCTCCAATCTCCTTTTGTGCAAAGATCGGTTCCGGCAATCCGGACTGTTTCATATAATCTCGAATACGGCGTGTACCCTCGTGGGCACACTGCACGAACTTCAGATAAAACATCGCATCCATCAAATGCGGATTTCGTGGTTGATGCATGTCGTAAATGTTCTCGGGTGTTACAAATGGGGGAAAGCCGCCGGGGCTTTCTATAACGAGTCTGTCGTCGAACATCTTGATGAAGATATTCATGTTCTTGAGCGCGTACGAACGATGGACGCAGGCGTTGACGATCGCCTCATACCAAGCAGCCGCGGGATATTCAGAGACTGAGTAGAACTTATTGTCTTTCCCTAAACGGCTGAATTCCCTGAGTTGACTAGCAACTACCGTTTCAGCGTTCGCGATGAGCTCG
The DNA here is from genome assembly GCA_963825105.1 of uncultured Alphaproteobacteria bacterium. GTDB lineage: Bacteria > Pseudomonadota > Alphaproteobacteria > Rhizobiales > Xanthobacteraceae > Bradyrhizobium. Next base: position 259,002 of record CAWGSB010000016.1, on the reverse strand, counting down.
GGGACGGTTCCTTCAATCCACTCGCTTTTGATGACGTTATAGTCTTCGCCGGTTTTTTCTGTTGTTCCATCATAACGAAAAAATCTAATGCGGCATCCTCGGGACGATGAACTCCGGATCTTTTGCGAAGAGAAGTGCGCAAGCAAGGTTTGGTTGAAAATAACCGTTTTTGATTTTGCCTAAATGCCGCAATTCGAGAATTTCCTCGATCGTCAAATCATTGGACAGGCTTCGAATAGATCGAACTCCCGCAATGAATTGCGCAATCAGCGGCAATTTGAAATCATCCGGATAAGAAAGTGAAACCGGCTCCTGCTCTAAGTCGAGTTGCCCTTTTGAGTTTCGCAGATCGCGTTTTTCGTCGTCACTTAGCTTTCTGCGTCACTCGCCACGGCGAATGAAGGCATCGCCATGCGACGTCTCCACGACTTTGTCATGCCGGTAGTGCACCGCATGGCCAGCACCGTATCGTCTTCGCCATTCTTGTTTTTGACTTGAATGGTTTGACACTGCGTAACGCGCCTCGGGGCAGTAATTGTCCCTGCACGTTCAAGGTCGTTCAGGTGACTTTGGCTGGTTGAAAGACATCGCTTATTGACCATTATTTCGACACCAATTAATGATAATTTCCCATCTGGTGGCGTGTTTGGAGTATTGAATAGTAATTGGAGAGACTTTGCCGAAACGTTTGCAACTTTTCTTTCAATCCTTCGATCTTCTTGAGGCTCGACGAAGGAAATACTCGATAGGTTCTGAATATTTCGTCAACACTCATCATCCGGGTCGACTTGCGCATGAGCGAGTTGATGTTCAAAGCTTAACTGTTCTGGCTCGCGCAGGACCTCGACTTGTTTCATGGGGCGTCGACGGGCCTGTCAAAATTAGCGTCTGTAGCAGGATCATAGGGCCGTAGGGCGGAGCAGCGAAGCGTATTCCGCCAAGTTCAGGTCGGTCGGCGTGACCCGCATCGCCACCGATCGCTCCGATCTCCATGGTGAGTTGTCCCGTCGATTCCGTATCCCTCTCAGCCCCGCGACACCTTCTCAAATCGCTTGATCAGCCGCTCGCGCTTGAGGCGGGACAGCCGCTGAATCCAGAACAGGCCATTGAGCTGATCGATCTCATGCTGGTGGCAGACCGCGCGCAGGCCCTCGGACTTCTTCGGTCTGTGCATCGCCCTCGACATCCTGATAGCTGATCCGGACGCGGGCATGACGCCTGACGTCGTCGTTGACGCCGGGCATCGAGACGCTGCCTTCCTGATGCAGGATCATCTCGGGCGAGGCCGAAATGATCTCCGAATTGACATAGGTCCGCGCGCTATCGTTCGCGTCGAGGTCGAGCACCACGACGCGGAGCGAGACGCCGATATGCGGCGCGGTGATCTTCAATACCGGGCGCGGCGTGCATCGTGTCGAGCAGGTCGAAAGCCAGCTCGCGCAGCGCGCCGTCAAACGCGGTCACGGGCCGCGCCGGGATCGCAAGGCGAGGGTCGGGATACCGGACAATCGGGCGGATGGTCATTTTATGTATTCTTGCGTGCTTGATGACCGGAGTTTGCCCGACGGGCAAATCACTTCCCGATTTTCAAAACCCTTTGTCCAGTCCCTCGCGCAAAAATATTCCGCTTAACCCGTCGGGCAAATCAAAGGCATGACTCCGCGCGTCTCACCCAAGAGAGGGGCGTATCGCGATCGTCACGAACGTTGCGGTGGGATGCGGTGGACGCGAGAGCTGCGACTGACGAGCGTGGCTCAAGCGGACGGCGAAGTCGTGTGGTCCTGGCGCCCCGACGCTGGCGCCAAGCTTCGCGAGAGATGCTCTCGCGAAGCGACGGTGGCAAAAGAGCCCGGTCACCGGGGAGAGCACGAAGTAAGCCGTAAACCATTGCGCGGGGAAAGCCGGAGTGATTCCGGTTGAACCTGTGGTCCTACCCCCGTGCTTCTTGTTGCACGGGGCCCATGGGTGCAATCGGCACCCGGCTTTCCCTGCGCCCTCTGTCTTCCAGGAGGGGCAAAGTTCATGCATAGCCCGGGCGCCTCGCGCCGCGGGAATGCGAGTTCATGTCTGTCACTTGATAACGGATCGTCATCCGGCTTGACCGGGCGATCCAGTATTCCAGAGCCTCCGGTCACCTTGGCGGGCGGAACAGATGGCGACGTCCGCGTTGCGGCACGGCGAGCGGCGTGTTCAGCAGGGACGCTCGGGGTTTCCTCACGGGTTTGTATGATGCACGCGCGTTGAGGCCCGGATATCTTCCTCGCCGGCATCGAACCCATCGAGGGATCTCCAGCCATCTACAAGGGAAGGTAAACCATGAAGATCGTCGTGATTGGCGGCACCGGCCTGATCGGCTCGAAGACATCAGCCATTCTGCGCCAGGGTGGCCACGAGGTCGTCGCCGCCTCGCCCAAAAGCGGATCAACGCCATCACCGGCGAGGGGCTCAAGGAGGCCATGGCCGGCGCGCAGGTGGTGATCGACCTCGCCGATTCGCCCTCATCGAAGACAAGGCGTGCTGGAATTCTTCGAGACCTCCGGCCGCAACCTTCTCGCGGCGGAGGCCGCCGCCGGCGTCCGGCACCATGTCGCGCTATCCATCGTCGGAACCGACCGGACGCCGACAACGGCTACTTCCGCGCCAAGGTCGCCCAGGAGAAACTGATCGTGGCCTCCGGCATCCCTACACCATCATCCGCGCGACCCAGTTTCTGGAATTCCTCGGTACCATCGCCGCTGCGAGTGCGGATGGAACACGATCAGGCTCTCGCCCGGCCTGTTCCAGCCCATCGCGGCGGACGACGTTGCTGCCATCGTTGCCGATGTGGCGCTCGCGGCGCCGCGAAACGGCATCGTCGAGATCGCCGGCCCGGAACGAGCGCCGTTCAACGAAATCGTCGCCCGCTATCTCAAGGCGGTCGGCGACCCGCGGGAGGTGGCGTGCGACCCCGAGGCCCGATACTGGGGCGGCCGGGTCGAGGAGCGCTCGCTCGTGCCGTTGGGCGAGGCGCGCCTCGGCCGCATCGGTTTGGACGAATGGCTCCGCCGCTCACAGGCGGCAGCCTGATCCGCATCCGCCAACCGAAGACGAAAAAAAATGAAGGCCTTTGCCCGCAAACTGCCCGTCGGGCAAATCAAATCGACGGTCGGGCAACTCCGAGTCCAGCCCCGATTTAAAAAATATTCCGCTTCGCCGTTTGGTAGAAACAGCTTTATTGATTCTGCCGTCCCGCCTCACTCAGAGGGGCGTATCGCGATCGTCACGGACGTGGAGCGCGGGATGCGGTGGACGCGGGAGCTGCGACTGACGAGCGTGGCTCAAGCGGACGGCGAAGTCGTGTGGTCCTGGCGCCCCGACGCTGGCGCAAAGCTTTGCGGAGATAATCCGCGAAGCGACGGTGGCAAAAAAGCCCGGTCACCGGGGAGAGCACGAAGTAAGCCGTAAACCACTGCGCAGGGAAAGCCGGTGTGATTCCGGTTGAACCTGTGGTCCTACCCCGTGCTTTTTTGCACGGGACCCATGGGTGCAATCGGCACCCGGCTTTCCCTGCGCCCTCTGATCTTTCGGAGGGACAAGGTTCATGCAAAACCCGGGCGCCTTGCGCCGCGGGAATGCCGACGCACATTTGGGGTCAGGCCGCCGTCATTGCGAGGAGCGAAGCGACGAAGCAATCCATCCTTTGTTTGCGGCCCGATGGATTGCTTCGCGGAGCCTGTCATCGGGCGCGCATTCGCGCGACCCGTTGGTCGCAATGACGGCCTTTTTGCATTATCGCCCTTGATCCCTTCGCGAAATTGCCGCCTACTCCTCGCACACCCTAACGAAAGCAGAACCCCGATGACACGCGTGCGCTGTATCACCGAAATGGGCATGGGCGTCGATGTTCACGGCAAAGACGCCACCAAGGCGGCCAGGCGCGCGGTCTCGGACGCCATCCGCCACTCCAGCCTCGGGTTCTTTCGGATACTGGGCAAGACACCAAAGGACATGTTCGTCGATGTCACCATCGGCGTGCCGGACCCCGGCGCGGTTGATACCGCCGCGGTTGCGAAAGAGCTTCCTTACGGAACGGTGACCGTCACGGCGGTCAAAGGCGGGCTCGAGATTGCCGCCGAGCAGGGCGGCGACGCCATCATCATCGCCAACGCCGCCGTGATTGTGAATCTCGATGACGGCACGCCCGGCTAATGTCGATCGGGAACGACCGCCTGGCTCGCCGATGCATCCGCTTGATCACCCGATCTGGAACGCGCTGACCACCCGGCAAGCGGCGCTGGCCGAAGGCGGCGCGCTGGCGCGGCGCTATCCGCCTGACATCGCGCCGTTCGCGGACATGGCGGACATGTCCGCTGAAAGTTTCGCAGCGCTGCGCGTGCTGATGTCGCCGTCCAGTTATGTCGTGTTGTTCACGCCGGACCCGGTGACCGCTCCGGCGGAGTTCAAGATTCAGCTCGCCAAGACCGGCGAGCAGATGATCGGGATGCCCGCCGAAATTTTGGGTCGCACGGCCGACATCCTCACGCTCGGCGCCGCCGACGTTCCGGCGATGATGGAACTGACAAGACTCACCAATCCCGGGCCCTTTGTCCGGCGCACCCATGAATTGGGAACGTTCCTGGGCATCAGGATCGATGGGCAACTGGTGGCGATGGCGGGCGAGCGGATGAAGCCCGCTGACTATACCGAGATCACCGCGGTCTGCGTGCATCCGGACCACCGCGGCCGCGGCTACGCGCAACTGCTGCTCGGGGCCATTGGCCGCCAGATCGCGGCGCGCGGCGAAATTCCATTCCTGCACGTTTTTTCCGATAACGAAGGCGCGATCGCGCTATACCGGCGGCAGGGCATGGAAATCCGCCGCCGCTTGTGCGTGACAGTGTTGGGGAGGACTGACTGATGGGTTCGATCACCATCTACGGCATCAAGAACTGCGACACCATGAAGAAGGCGCGCGCCTGGCTCGACAGCCATGGCGTCGCCTACCGTTTTCATGACTACAAGAGCGAAGGCATCGCGCAGGACAAACTGAAAGACTGGAGCGACGAGCTCGGCTGGGAAACCCTGCTCAACCGCGCCGGCACCACCTTCCGCAAATTGCCCGACGCCGACAAGGAGGGCCTCAACGAGCGCAAGGCGCTCGCCTTGATGCTGGCGCAGCCCTCGATGATCAAGCGGCCGGTGCTCGATCTCGGCGGCAAACTGCTGGTCGGCTTCAAGCCGGAAATTTATGCGAAGGAAGTGGCGCCGTCGGGCCGGTCCCGCCGCGGCCAGTCCGGTTCAGCTCGTTGACATCGTTCGCGCGATGGCGGGCGTCCGAAGCCTAGTTGAATTCGATCACGTCGCCGGCCGGAATACGGCCGGGGGTACGATGGAAGAGATCGCGCTCGATCACGACGCGAAGTTTTGGGGTCGGCAACGCGTCGTTGCCCCGCATCAGATTCCTGATTTCGAATCCGCCGTCTTCGCAAATGGTCTTCAGCGAGGCCAGCAAATGGGTGACGCCGCCGCCTTCGGAGAACGGCAGCAGCAGCCGCTCATAGGCGACGATCCGTCCATAGATGTCGTCGATATTGGCGATGGTGTAGACGGGCAGGCCGCGCGCGATGCATTTGTAGTAGACCGGCATCACGACGGGCGCGAGTCTGGCGCCCAGATATTCGTCGAGATAGCGGCCCTTGCCGGTGTTGCCGTAGGCGGATGCCATCCGCGTGCCGTCGCTCTGGATCGTCAGGCGCGGCGGCGCCGGCGCGGTATCGACGGTATAATAGACGAGGTCCGGAAGCTCGTCGGCGAGCCGCGCGGGCTGGTATTCCTCGAGGCGCGGCAGCGTCTGCTCGCGGGCGTAGAGCCGCAGCCAGGTATTCAGCAGATCCCGCTGCTTGATCGATTTGACGACCGACGGGTTGGCGCTCTCGAAATCCAAGGCTGCGAAATCCAAGGCTGCGATATCCAAGGCTGCGATCCGTTCTCAAAACAAATCATCAAAACACCGAACCATCGGCTCGGAGGGCAAATATTCTGTGAACCCGTAAGATTGCATCGAAACACCGTTAATAGCGGCTTTCCGCACCGGCTGGTGCGGCCGCCGGACACATCGGCCGACCGCTCAAATGTACGCCCCAAGCAATTGGACTTAGGGCGAATCTCCGGCCGTGCCGGCGGCGCCGGATACCCAGCTTTCCGCCTTGCGCAAACCGTCCGGTTGACGGCATATTCGCGGCCCGGAGGCGGCCGGTCCGGGGCGGGGTTTTCCAGGAGGTCCCGGGACCACCAGCCGGTGAGGAAAAATTAGCCACGCGCGACGAGACGGTTGCGGCGACGGCGACAGGGGAAGTTTGATTGGCTGATGAGTTCATTCTCGAAACCCGCGGATTGACCAAGGAATTCGCGGGCTTTTTCGCTGTTCGCGATGTCGACCTTCGGGTCCGCCGTGGCAGCATTCATGCGTTGATCGGTCCGAACGGGGCCGGCAAGACCACGTGCTTCAACCTGCTGACCAAGTTCCTGAAGCCTTCGGCCGGCGAGATCCTGTACAAGGGACAGGACATCACGGCGATGGCGCCGGCCGACGTGGCGCGCCTCGGTCTGGTGCGCTCGTTCCAGATTTCGGCGGTGTTTCCGCACCTCACCGCGCTGGAGAATGTCAGGGTCGCGCTGCAGCGTCAGCACGGACACTCCTTCGATTTCTGGCGCTCCAAATCGGTGCTCGACCGCTTCAACGGCCGCGCCCTTGAACTGCTCGACGATGTCGGCCTGAGCGAGTTTGCAGCCACGCCGGCGGTCGAAATGCCCTACGGGCGCAAGCGCGCGCTCGAAATCGCGACCACGCTGGCGCTCGATCCGGAAATGATGCTGCTCGACGAGCCGATGGCCGGCATGGGACATGAAGACATCGACAAGATCGCCGCATTGATCAAGCGCATCTCCGCGAAGTACACGATCCTGATGGTCGAACACAATCTCAACGTCGTGGCCAACCTGTCCGACATCATCACCGTGCTGACGCGCGGTGCCGTGCTGGCGGAAGGCAATTATGCCGAACTGTCGAAGGACGAGCGCGTCAAGGAAGCCTATCTGGGGGCGGGTCATGGCTGATCTGACAATGGCCGACGCCGCGGCCAGGCCCGCACCCACGCGACCGGCGCCACGCCGGTGCTGGCGGTTGCCGATCTGCAGGCCTGGTATGGCGAGTCCCACATCCTTCACGGCGTCAATTTCAACGTGAATGCCGGCGAGGTGGTCACCTTGCTCGGACGCAACGGCGCCGGCAAGACCTCTACGCTGAAATCGGTGATGGGGATCATCGGCAAGCGCACCGGCTCGGTCCGCTTCAACGGCCAGGAGATCATCCGGGCGTCCTCGGACAGGATCGCGCGCATGGGCGTCGCGTTTTGCCCGGAGGAGCGCGGCATCTTCGCCAGTCTCGACGTCCGGGAAAATCTGCTGTTGCCGCCGATCGTGCGCTCTGGCGGCCTGTCGCTGGACCAGATCTTCGACCTGTTTCCCAATCTCAAGGAGCGGCTGAACAGCCAGGGCACCAAATTGTCGGGCGGCGAGCAGCAGATGCTGGCGATCGCCCGAATCCTGCGCACCGGCGCGCGGTTCCTGATGCTGGACGAGCCGACCGAGGGGCTGGCTCCCGTCATCATTCAGCAGATCGGCCACACCATCGCGCGGCTCAAGAAGGAAGGTTTTACGATCCTGCTGGTCGAGCAGAACTTCCGCTTCGCCGCCACCGTGGCGGACCGCTACTACATCGTCGAACACGGCAAGGTGATCGACGGCTTTGCCAATGCGGATCTGCAGGCCAATATGGACAAGCTGCACACCTATCTCGGCGTCTGAAGGCAGTCGGAAAAGTTCCGTACGAAAGATTCGATCGATGCAAGCTCTCTACGCACAGCTTCTGGTGGGACTGATCAACGGCTCGTTTTACGCGCTGCTCAGTCTCGGGCTCGCCGTGATCTTCGGCATGCTCAACATCATCAATTTCGCCCACGGCGCGGTCTACATGATGGGCGCGTTCGTCGCCTACTTCCTGCTCAACGTGGCCGGCATCGGCTATTGGCCGGCGCTGATCATCGCGCCCATCGTCGTCGGCATTTTCGGCATGTTCCTCGAGCGGACCATGCTGCAATGGCTTGCCGGCCTCGACCATCTCTACGGTCTGCTCCTGACCTTCGGGCTGGCGCTGGTCATCCAGGGCGTGTTCCAGAACTACTTCGGCTCGTCCGGTTTGCCCTATTCGATCCCCGACGAGCTGAAGGGCGGCATGAATCTCGGCTTCATGTACCTGCCGATCTATCGCGGCTGGGTGGTGGTGTTTTCGCTGATCATATGCCTGGCAACCTGGTATCTGATCGAGCGCACCCGGCTCGGCGCCTATCTGCGCGCCGCGACTGAAAACCCGACCCTGGTCCGCGCCTTCGGCATCAACGTGCCGCGCATGATCACCCTGACCTACGGGCTCGGCGTAGGCCTTGCCGCGCTCGCCGGGGTGTTGTCGGCGCCGATCAACCAGGTGCGGCCGCTGATGGGCGAAAATGTCATCATCGTGGTGTTCGCGGTGGTGGTGATCGGCGGCATGGGTTCGATCATGGGGTCGATCATCACCGGCTTTGCGCTGGGCGTGATCGAGGGTTTGACGAAATACTTTTATCCGGAGGCCTCCAACACCGTGGTGTTCGTCCTGATGGTGCTGGTGTTGCTGGTGAAGCCTACAGGACTGACGGGACGGGCGGCCTGACATGACGGCGATGACCGACGATTCAATTCCGGTGACCCCACGCGCCATCCATGACGAGATGACCGCGTTCGGCATTATGGCCGCGCTGCTCCTGATCGTGCCGTTGACCGGCATCTACCCGTTCTTCGTCATGCAGGCGCTGTGCTTTGCGCTGCTCGCCTGCGCCTTCAACCTCCTGATCGGCTATGGCGGCCTGTTGTCGTTCGGCCACGCGATGTTTCTGGGCACCGCGGGCTACGTTTCGGGCCACGCATTGAAAGTCTGGGGGCTGCCACCCGAGCTTGGTATTCTCGCCGGCACCGCCGCCTCCGCCGGGCTCGCCGTCATCACCGGCGTCGTCGCGATCCGCCGCCAGGGCATTTATTTCGCGATGATCACGCTGGCGCTGTCGCAGCTGTTGTATTTCATCTATCTGCAGGTGCCCTTCACCCATGGCGAGGACGGCATTCAGGGCATTCCGCAGGGCCATCTGTTCGGAATTTTCAACCTCGCCAACCCGACGATCCTCTATTACGTCGTGCTCGCGGGTTTCCTGTTCGGTTTCCTGCTGATCTTTCGCACCATCAACTCGCCGTTCGGCGAGGTGCTGAAAGCAATTCGCGAGAATGAGCCGCGGGCGATATCGCTCGGCTACAAGACCGACCAGTACAAGCTGCTCGCCTACATCCTGTCGGGAACGCTGGCGGGATTTGCCGGCGCACTGAAGGTGTTTGTCGCGCAAAATGCTTCATTGACCGACGTTGAAGTGGCGATGTCCGGGCAAATCGTGCTGATGACGCTGGTCGGCGGCCTCGGCACCGTGTTTGGCCCGGTGTTTGGCGCTTTCGTCATTGTCGCCATGCAACAATACCTGTCCGGTCTCGGGCAATGGGTAACGGTGATCCAGGGCCTGGTCTTCGTGGTCTGCGTCTTGACCTTCCGCCGCGGCGTGATCGGGGAAATCGCCCATTATTTCCGGCGGTCGCTCTAGGGTCTGTTGAAATTCATCTTGAGTGGATGACGGCGGTAGCGAGGTAAATCATCGCCTCGAAACTGCTGTCTGTCTTGTCGGATCGCATTGCGATGCGTTTGAATTCCTTCAGCTTGCCGAAGAAATTCTCGATGAGGTGACGCCATTTGTATATGTCCTTGTCGATATCGAGCGGCTTGGTGCGCCTTTGATGTTGCGAGATGACGATCTTCGCCTTGCGTTCGTTCAAGTCTTCGACGATCCAGTTGGAATCAAAAGCCTTGTCGGCGATCAAGCCACCGAATTCGATATCTTTGATCAGGGGCGCGACGCCGATGGTGTCGAAGCGGTGGCCGGGCAGAAGGACAAACCGCACCAGATTCCCCAGCGCGTCGGTCAGCGCGAGGATTTTGGTGGTCCAGCCACCCTTCGACTTGCCGATGGCCTGATTTTGGGTCCCCCTTTTGCTCCTTGCGCGTGGCGGTGAACTTTGACGATTGTCGCGTCGACCATGGCGAACTCCATGTCCGGATCATCTGATGCGGCATCGAAAATCCGTTTGAAAACGCCAGCCTTCACCCAATCTCGATACCGAGGCCGGTTTCCGGACCATTTCCGGCCCCATAAAGCGGTGGATGACCCGGTTCCGTCGGCCGGCGGCTACGCGCTTTCCCGGCAAAATGGTCTATGACAATCCCGTGACGGGCCGACCCGGCCGGCCATTTCCGTAAACGTGGGACATCTCAAGATGCTGCGTGTGTTTCGCGCCTTTCTCCCGAAGGAGGAGCGGTTTTTCGACCTGTTCGCCCGGCACTCCCAGACCGTGGTGCAGGGCGCGCTCGCCCTGCAGGGCATGCTGCGCGGCGGCGAGGAAACCGCGGTATTCTGCCAGCGCGTCAACCAGTTCGAAAATGACGCCGACAATATCACCCGCGAGGTGCTGACCGCGGTGCGCCGGACGTTTATCACGCCGTTCGACCGCGGCGATATCAAGAACCTGATCACCTCGATGGACGACGCCATCGACCAGATGCAGCAGACCGCCAAGGCCGTCATTCTGTTCGAGGTCCGCACCTTCGAGCCGCCGATGCGTGAAATGGGAACGCTGCTGGTCGAGTGCGCCAATCTCGTCGGCCGCGCGCTGCCGCTGTTGCAATCGATCGGCGCCAATGTCGCGATGCTGACCGCGATCACCGAAGAACTCGGAAAGCTGGAGGGCCGCGTCGACGATCTCCACGATATCGGCCTGAAGGAGCTTTTCCTCAAGCACCGCAACGCCAACACGATGGATTTCATCGTCGGCGCGGAAATCTACGACCATCTTGAGAAAGTCGCCGACCGGTTCGACGACGTGGCCAATGAGATCAACAGCATCGTGATCGAACAGGTATAGGGCAGGGCCGCGCAGTGGACGCCACGCTTGGTCTTCCGATTCTGGTCGGATTAATCGCAGTCGCGCTGCTGTTCGACTTCCTCAACGGATTGCACGACGCCGCCAACTCGATCGCGACCATCGTATCGACCCGGGTGCTGCGGCCGCAATATGCGGTGTTGTGGGCGGCGTTCTTCAATTTCGTCGCCTTCATGGTGTTCGGGCTCAACGTCGCCCACACCATCGGCACCGGCATCGTCGAACCCAGCGTGATCGACACCCAGGTGATCTTCGCCGCATTGATCGGCGCCATCGTCTGGAACCTGATCACATGGGGATTGGGAATACCGTCCTCCAGCTCGCACGCTCTGATCGGGGGGCTGGTCGGGGCCGGCATGGCCAAGGCCGGAATTTCGGCCGCGGTGTGGAGCGGGCTGTCGAAGACGTTGCTCGCGATCGTGCTGTCGCCGCTGGTCGGCTTCCTGCTGGCGATGGTGCTGGTCGCGATCGTGTCCTGGGCCTCTGTACGTTCCACGCCCTACGCGGTCGACCGCGCTTTTCGCATCCTGCAATTCGTCTCGGCGTCGCTGTATTCGCTCGGCCATGGCGGCAACGACGCGCAGAAGACCATGGGCATCATCGCGGTGTTGCTTTATTCGCAGGGGCAGCTCGGCAAGGAATTCTTCGTGCCGTTCTGGGTGGTGCTGGCCTGCCAGGCGGCGATGGCGCTGGGCACCCTGATGGGCGGCTGGCGCATCGTCCGGACCATGGGCCTGCGAATTACAAAACTGACGCCGATGCAGGGATTTTGCGCGGAGACCGGCGGCGCCGCGACCCTGTTCATGGCGACCTTTCTCGGCGTTCCCGTCTCGACCACGCACACCATCACCGGGGCCATCGTCGGGGTCGGCGCGGCGCGGCGGGTCTCGGCGGTGCGCTGGAACGTGGCGAGTTCGATCGTCTATGCCTGGGTGATCACGATTCCCGCCGCCGCCGGCGTTGCGGCGCTGGCGTACTGGGCGGTGTTGCTGGTGCGATAATCGAACGCCGCGAGACTAGAGTTAACCCGCGCAATCCCTATATGAACTGTGCCGATCCTGCTTGATCCGGCTCATTTTCCCTGCCAAACGCTCAGCCCTGATGTCCGACCTCGCTTTTGCCGCCGAATCGCCGCCCCGCTCCCCGCTCGCCCAAGAGGTCGCGCGGCGGCGGACCTTTGCGATCATCTCCCACCCCGACGCCGGCAAGACCACGCTGACGGAGAAGCTGCTGCTGTTCGGCGGCGCCATCAACCTGGCCGGCCAGGTCAAGGCCAAGGGCGAGCGGCGCAATACCCGCTCCGACTGGATGAAGATCGAGCGCGAGCGCGGCATCTCCGTCGTCACCTCGGTGATGACTTTCGAATTCGAGGGCCTGGTGTTCAACCTCTTGGACACCCCAGGCCACGAGGATTTCTCGGAAGACACCTATCGCACGCTGACCGCGGTCGACTCCGCGGTCATGGTGATCGATGCCGCCAAGGGCATCGAGGCGCGGACGCGCAAGCTGTTCGAGGTCTGCCGTCTCCGCGACATTCCGATCATCACCTTCATCAACAAGATGGACCGCGAAAGCCGCGACACCTTCGATCTGCTCGATGAAATCGAAAAGACGCTGGCGCTCGACACCACGCCGATGACCTGGCCGGTCGGCCGCGGCCGCGATTTTCTCGGCACCTACGATCTCTCAACCGGCGGCGTCCGCCTGCTGGAAGGCGGCGGCGCCAAGACCGGCGCGGCGCTGCAGATCGACATTTCCGAACTTGCCGGGCGCAGTGTCAATCTCGACGTCGGCACCGTCAAGGAAGAGCTCGCGCTGGTGTCGGAGGCCTGCAAGCCGTTCGACCTCGAAGCGTTTCGCGAGGGCCACCTGACGCCGGTCTATTTCGGCAGCGCGCTGCGTAATTTCGGCGTCGGCGATCTCCTGGAAGGCCTCGGGCGTTTCGCGCCGCCGCCGCGCGCGCAGGAATCCAACCTGCGCAAGGTGGAAGCGTCGGAGCCGCGCATGAGCGCCTTCGTGTTCAAGATCCAGGCCAATATGGATCCGAACCATCGCGACCGCATCGCGTTCGCGCGGCTGTGCTCGGGCAAGCTGACCCGCGGCATGAAGGCGAAGCTGGTGCGCACCGGCAAGAACATGTCGCTGTCCAGCCCGCAGTTCTTCTTCGCGCAGGATCGCGCGCTGGCGGACGAGGCCTATGCCGGCGACGTCGTCGGCATCCCCAACCATGGCACTTTAAGGATCGGCGACACCCTGACCGAAGGCGAGGACCTCACCTTCGTCGGCGTTCCCAGTTTTGCGCCGGAAATCGTCCGCCGCGTGCGGCTGACCGACGCGATGAAGGCCAAGAAGCTGAAAGAGGCCCTGCAACAGATGTCGGAGGAGGGCGTGGTGCAGGTGTTTCGCCCGCGCGACGGCGCCCCCGCGCTGGTCGGCGTGGTCGGTCCGCTGCAGCTCGACGTGCTGAAGGCGCGGTTCGATGCCGAATACTCGCTGCCGGTGGAATTCGAGGTCTCGGAGTTTCAGCTGGCGCGCTGGATTTCGTCCGACGACCGTAAAAAGCTGGACGCCTTTATCGCCGCCAACGGCTCCGGCGTCGCCGACGACGTCGACGGCGATCCGGTGTTTCTCGCCAAGAATGAATTCTACCTCGGCTACACCAAAGAACGCGCCGAGGGCATCGTCTTTTCCAGCGTCAAGGACGTGAAGAAGAAGGCGTGAGACGCGAGGTGGATATGCGGCCCCCTCATTCCCCGGTCGTCATCCCCCGCCACCGGGTCTCGCCTTCGGCGAGCCCGATGACAGGCTTAAGCGGGGGACCCAGTACGTCGCGGCCTCTCGATTTCATCGCCGACGCCGCCGAACACTTGGTCAGCGGTCAAGCCGAGCGACGACACAGGTCAGAATGAACGCGGGGAATTGAACGAATCCGGGCTTGATCCCGTCCGTCGTCCGTATCATCTCGACTACGCGTCTGCTGCCTTCGAGGGCTCGCGTCATGCTTCGGCGCATTGTTTTCGCTCTTAGCGTTGCCATGGCCGGCATGGTTGCCGCCGGCTCCGCCGACGCGCGGCGGCGGCACCCGATCGACGCCACGCCGTTTTCGCACGCGCCCTGCAGCGTGCTGAACGGACGGCCCTGCACGCCGACCTATTGCAGCGTGTTCAACCGCGGCCCCTGCATTCCCGAGATGGACTATCCCTATGGCGAAAATCTGCAGCTCACGATCGAAACCGTGCCGTCGCCCGACGACGCCGCAAAGTACCAAAAGCCCGACCACGATCTCGACACCATCGGTGACCTCTTTGCGGCATTGCGGTCCTGCTGGTCGCCGCCGCCGGCCGATTCCGCGCGGGAAGGCATGCAGATGTCGGTGCGCTTCAGTTTCAAACGGTCCGGCGAGATCATCGGCGCCCCGCGGGTGACCTATGTCACCGCGGGGGCGCCTGCGGATGTGCGCGCCACCTATCTCAAGGCGATCAACGCCTCGCTCGACGCCTGCATGCCCCTGAAATTCACCGGCGGGCTGGGCGGGGCGCTCGCCGGGCGGCCGATCGCGATCCGCTACGTCGACAATCGCGAATTGGGCAAACAGTCGGAAACGAGGTGATCCACCGCCGTCATTCCGGGGCGCGCGTGAAGCGCGCGAACCTCAGATGTGCAATTGCACATCGGGGAATCCCGGGGTTGTCTTGCGTGCGCTCCAACTTCGGGATTCCGGGCCCGGTCCTGCGGACCGTCCCGGAATGACGGCGTGCAATTTGGCGCATTGCGGTCTGTGCCTCTAAGGTGATACCCGAAGCTGGCAAAACCCGGCTGCAGAGGAGAGCGTCATGGGACTGGCGGTGATGATCCTGGGGCTCGTGCTGCTGCTCGGCGTCCACACGCTCACCACGCAGCGCGAATTGCGCGCCCGCCTGATCGCCTCCTGGGGCGAGGGCGGCTACAAGATCGGCTATGCGCTGGTCTCGCTCGCAGGGCTGGCGCTGATCGTTTGGGGCTTTGCGCATTATCGCGCCACGGGATGGATCGACGTCTGGTATCCGCCCAGGGCGCTGAAGCACATTACCGTGGGCTTGATGCTGCCGGCGGTTATCCTGGTGGTGGCGTCCTATATCCGCGGCCGCATCTACACCGCGATAAAACATCCGATGCTATCGGGCGTGAAACTATGGGCGGCGGCGCATCTCCTCGCCAACGGCGATCTCGGCTCGATCATCCTGTTCGGTTCGTTCCTGGGCTGGGCGGTGTTCGACCGGATTTCGCTGAAGCGCCGCGCCGACGCCGGCGGCCCGCCGATCCCGGTCGGCGGCGTCAGCAACGACCTGATCGCGGTGGCGGTCGGGATCGTGGCCTATCTGGCGCTCGCTTTCGCGTTTCATCCCGTCGTGATCGGCGTCCCCGTCGTCGGAGCATAAGATGTCCGTCCAATCCGCCATCAGGCGAAAGACCGCGCCGGATATCCGCGCCCGCAAGAATGGCGAGCCGATTGTGATGCTGACCTCCTATCACGCCCATACCGCCGCATTGGTCGATCGCTATTGCGACGTCATCCTGGTCGGCGATTCCCTGGGCAATGTGATGCACGGTTTCGAGACCACGGTGCCGGTGACGCTCGACATGATGATCCTGCAGGGCCACGCCGTGATGCGCGGCTCGCAACACGCCCTCGTCGTGGTCGACATGCCATTCGGCTCCTATGAAGCCTCGAAAGAGCAGGCGTTTCATTCGGCGGTGCGAATCCTGAAGGAAACCCATTGCGGCGCGGTAAAACTCGAGGGCGGCGCGCGCATGGCGGAAACCGTGGCGTTTCTGAGCGAGCGCGGCATTCCCGTGATGGGCCACATCGGGCTGACGCCGCAATCGATCAATGCGCTCGGTTCGTTCCGCGCCCAGGGCCGCGAGGAGGGCAGCTGGGAGCCGATCGAGAACGACGCACGTGCGATCGCGCAGGCCGGCGCCTTTTCGGTCGTGATCGAGGCGGTTGCGGAACCGCTGGCGCGCAGGATCACCGAGACCATCGCCATTCCCACCATCGGCATTGGCGCCAGCGTCGCCTGCGACGGCCAGGTGCTGGTGCTGGAAGACATGCTCGGGCTGTCGCCGCGCACGCCCAAATTCGTCCGCCGCTACGGCGATCTCGGCCCGATGATCGAGGCCGCGATCGAGGGCTATGCCAAAGACGTGCGCTCCCGCGCTTTCCCCGGGCCGGAACATGTCTACGGCATGAAGGCGAAGAGCTGAAACGAGGCGCGGCGATGGACTGGTCGCATTATTCCATTCCGGCGATGCGGCTTGAGGCGCGCTTCGGCGACCGCGTGGTGCCGGCGTTTTGCGAGCGGCCGAACAGCATCTGGGCGATGATCTCGGAGGCGGCGTCAAGAAACCCTGACGGCGAGGCGCTGGTCTGCGGCGACAGGCGCATGAGCTGGCGCGAAGTGGCGCAGCAATCGGCTCAGATCGCGGCGGGCCTGCGGAAGATCGGCGTACAAGGTGGCGACCGAATCGCGCTGCTGCTCGGCAACCGCATCGAATTCGTGCTGGCGCTGTTCGGCGCGGCGCATCTCGGCGCCATCACGGTGCTGCTCAGCACCCGGCAGCAAAAGCCTGAGATCGCCTATGTGCTGGCCGATTGCGGCGCGAAACTCCTGATCCATGAGGCTGCGCTCACCGACCGGCTGCCCGAGGCAAGCGACGTTCCCGACCTGATGCACCGGATACCGGTCGATGACGACGCGCGCGCGTCGCAATTTTCTGGCTTGGTCGCGAACGGGCCTTTGCAAGCGTCCGCCGACGTCGGCGAAGAAGACACCGCGATGATCCTCTACACGTCCGGCACCACCGGGCGGCCCAAGGGCGCGATGCTCGCGCATTGCAATATCATCCACTCCGCGATGGTCTATGAGGCCTGCATGGAGCTGACTTCCGTCGACCGTTCGATCGCCGCGGTGCCGCTCGCACATGTCACCGGCGTGGTCGCCAACATCATGAGCATGGCGCGCTGCGCGGGAACGCTGATCATCGTCGCCGAGTTCAAGGCCGCGGACTATCTGAAAGTCGCCGCGCGCGAACGCGTCACCCAGACCGTGATGGTGCCGGCGATGTATAATCTCTGCCTGCTGCAGGCGGATTTTGACAATTACGATCTTTCGGCGTGGCGGATCGGCGGCTACGGCGGCGCGCCGATGCCGATCGCGACCATCGAAAAGCTGGCCGTCAAGGTCCCCGGTCTCAAGCTGATCAACGCCTACGGTTCGACGGAAACGACCTCGCCCTCGACCATCATGCCGCCGGAACTGACCGCCGCGCATATCGACAGCGTCGGCCTGCCGTGTCCCGGCGCTGACATCGTCGTGATGGATGCCGGCAGGCCGCGAACTGCCGCACGGCGAGATCGGCGAGATCTGGATCCGCTCCGGTTCGGTCATCAAGGGCTACTGGAACAACCCGAAGGCGACGACCGAGAGTTTTACCGCTGGCTTCTGGCATTCCGGCGATCTCGGTTCGATCGACGAAGAGAATTTCGTGCGCGTGTTCGACCGTCAGAAGGACATGATCAACCGCGGCGGCTTGAAGATCTATTCCGCCGAAGTCGAATCCGTGCTGGCGGGTCATCCCGACGTCGTCGAGAGCGCGATCATCGCCAAACCGTGCCCGGTGCTGGGCGAGCGCGTCCATGCCGTGATCGTGGTCCGCGGCAACGACGTCAGCGAGCGCGCTTTACGCGCCTGGTGCGCCGAGCGGCTCTCGGACTACAAGGTGCCGGAGACGATGGTGCTGACTTCGGAGCCGCTGCCGCGCAACGCCAACGGCAAGGTGATGAAGCGCCAGCTGCGCGAGGCCTGGGCCGCGGCCCAATCGTAAGTGCCCGCCGGGTCTTGGGCGGTAGGGGCGGCTCCGGATCGGCTTTGGTGGCCCGCACGACCGCGTTAACGCTTTGATCCGGCTGACTTTGCCTTGCCACCGCCATATCGCTAGGGTATCGCCGCCGCACCGTGGGGACCGGGCGCATGGCAGGTCGGCGGATCTGGCCCGGCTCATCGGGGATGGGATATCTTTAAGTGTCTGAATTATTTGATGAAGTCGACGAGGAAGTACGTCGCGACCAGCTCAAAAAGCTGTGGGACCAATATTCGATCTATATCGTCGCCGGCGCGCTGCTGATCATCGCCGGGGTCGGCGGCTGGCGCGGCTACCAGTATCTGGAGGCCAAGAAGGCGGCCGAGGCGGGTAGCGCCTTCACCAAGGCGGTCGAGCTCTCGGAAGCGAACAAGCATGCCGAGGCGGAAGCGGCCTTCAACGATCTGGCCGCGAAGGCGCCATCGGGCTATCGCATGCTGGCGCGGCTGCGGGCGGCGGCCGAGGTGGCGAGCCGCGATCCGCAAGGCGCGGCGAAAATGTATGACGACATATCAGCCGATCGCAGCGTCGGAGCGGAACAGCAGGAACTGGCCAGGGTCCGCGCGGCCATATTGCTGCTGGACACCGCGAGCTATCCCAGCATGCTGCAACGCCTTGAGGCCTCCACCGAGCCGGGGGCGACCTTTCGCCATACCGCGCGCGAACTGCTCGCGCTGTCAGCCTGGCGTGCCGGCGACACGGCGGCGGCGCGGAAGTGGCTGGATCTGATTGCCAATGACGGCGAGACGCCGCCAAGCCTGCGGTCGCGCGCCGAGGCCCTGCAGGCATTGCTTCCGCCGGTCGCCAAAAGCTGACCGCGGGATAATGAGTTGAGTGAGAAATCGACCATGCGCCGCTCGCAACGTCTGATCGCAGCTACCGTCCTGATCGCGCTGTCGGGCGCGCTGGCCGGCTGCTCCAGCATCTACAGCTGGGATCCCTCCGATTTGCTCGATTTCCTCGACACCAAGAAAAAGCTGCCGGGCGAGCGCAAGCCGGTCTTCCCCGACGGCGTGCCGGGCCTCGAGCAGGGCGTTCCGAAGGAACTTTACAAGGGCAATGTGGAGCAGCAGCAGCAGGAGCAGGCTGCCCAGGCCGCGGCCGCCGCCGCCGCTCCGCCGCCCGAGCCGCCGAAGCCGAAGCACGCCGGGAAATCCAGGGCCAAGGGCCATCCGCCGGCCACCGCCAGCACCGAGCCCGCCGCCGCGCCGGAGCGAGGATGGCTCTACCGCTGCGGCGCCGCCGGCTCCGAAGCCGAAGAAAATCGTGCGCAAGCGCACCACCGCGCCGCCACCCGATCAAACCGCCGCGCAACCGGCGCAGCCTGCTCAATCGGCGCAGACCGCGCAGCCGCAACAATCTCCGCCGCCGTTCCCGGCGCCGCTGCCGAGCGGTACCCTGACGCGGTAGAGATGGATTTGAGCTGAATCGACGCGCGCGAGTTCGGTTCACCTCTTCCCGCAAGCAGAGAGAGGGCGAAGTGGCCTATCGCTGCCGCGTTCAACCTCAACTCATCAAGCGCTGGTTTATTGACAAGCGCTGCATAAACAGCGCTTGGATTATTTATGTCTTTCACGATCGCCATTATCGGCCGGCCCAATGTCGGAAAATCGACGCTGTTCAACCGGCTGGTCGGGCAGAAGCTCGCGCTGGTCGACGACGTGCCCGGCGTCACCCGCGACCGCCGCGAGGGTGAGGCGCGTCTCGGCGATCTCGAATTCACCGTCATCGACACCGCGGGCCTCGACGAGGGCGCCAAGGGCTCGCTGACCGCGCGGATGCAGGAGCAGACGGAGACCGCGATCGGGCTTGCCGACGCCCTGATGTTCGTGATCGACGCGCGCGCGGGGCTGACGCCGAACGATCGCGCCTTCGCCGATTTCGCCCGCCGCGCCAACAAGCCGGTGGTGCTGGTCGCCAACAAGAGCGAGGGCAAGCACGGCGAAATCGGCGCAATGGAAGCCTACGCGCTGGGGCTCGGCGAACCGATCCAGATTTCCGCCGAGCATGGCGAGGGCATGAGCGATCTTTACGACGCGTTGCGCGGGCTGATGCCGGAGCCCAAAGACGAACCGGAATCGTTCGACGATGACGACATCATCGAGACGGATGAGGAGATTGCAAAACGGCCGATTCGCGTCGCCATCGTCGGCCGGCCCAATGCCGGCAAATCGACGCTGATCAATCATCTGCTCGGCGAGGAGCGGCTGTTGACCAGTGCGGAAGCCGGCACCACCCGCGATTCCATTTCCGTCGAGATCAACTGGCAGGGCCGGGATTTTCGCGTGTTCGATACCGCGGGCTTAAGGCGGCGCTCGCGGATCGAGGAAAAGCTGGAAAAGCTCTCGGTGGCCGACGCGCTGCGCGCCATACGCTTCGCCGAGGTCGTGGTGCTGATGATGGACGCGCAGAACAAGTTCGAGGAACAGGACCTGCGCATCGCCGACCTGATCGAGCGCGAGGGCCGGGCGCTGGTGATCGCGGTCAACAAATGGGATCTGATGGGGCGGAAGGCGAACCTGATCTCGGCGTTGCGCACCGAAGTCGATCACCTGCTGCCGCAGGTGAAGGGCGCACCCATCGTCGCGGTGTCCGGCCTGATGGGCGAGGGCATCGACCGGCTGATGAGCGCGATCGAACAGGCCTACGCGGTGTGGAACCGGCGGGTGCCGACGGCGTCGCTCAACCGCTGGTTCGAGCAGGCCGTGGACGCCAACCCGCCGCCCGCGGTATCGGGCCGACGGCTGAAGCTGAACTACATCACGCAGGCCAAGGCGCGGCCGCCGAGTTTTATCTTGTTTTGCTCGCGCGCCGACGCCGTGCCGCAATCCTACCTCCGCTATCTCGTCAACTCCTTGCGTGAATTTTTCGAGCTGCC
Source organism: uncultured Alphaproteobacteria bacterium (assembly GCA_963825105.1). GTDB lineage: Bacteria > Pseudomonadota > Alphaproteobacteria > Rhizobiales > Xanthobacteraceae > Bradyrhizobium. The sequence continues at coordinate 238,118 of CAWGSB010000016.1, read as the reverse complement.
GGGCACGCCGGTGCGCATCTCGCTGCGCGAGAAGGCCAACCCCTTCGCCCACAAGCGCAAGCGGCCGTCGTGAGCGAAGGCGCTTCCGAAAGCGCGGTCGCAGCGCCGCAGGGAGCGGCCGAGGAAGCGTCACAGGTGCGCGGCGCGGCGGTGGCCTTCATCTTTGTCACCATTTTGCTGGACATGTTCGCGCTCGGCTTGATCGCGCCGATCCTGCCGAAGCTGGTGGAAAGCTTTGTCGATAACGATACCGCGAGCGCGGCGCGGATTTTCGGGCTGTTCGGCACCGCCTGGGCGGCGATGCAGTTCATCTTCTCGCCGCTGCTCGGCGGCCTGTCGGACCGCTTCGGCCGGCGGCCGGTGGTGCTGTTGTCGAATTTCGGGCTCGCGCTGGACTATGTCCTGATGGCGCTGGCGCCGTCGCTGGTCTGGCTGTTCGTCGGCCGGGTGATCTCGGGTATCACCTCGGCGAGCATCTCCACCGCCTTCGCCTACATCGCGGATATGGCGTCGCCGGAGCGGCGCGCGGCGTTGTTCGGCAAGGTCGGCGTCGCTTTCGGCGCCGGCTTTATTCTGGGACCGGCGATCGGCGGCCTGCTCGGTGGCATGAATCCGCGGTTGCCGTTCTGGGTCGCGGCGGGCCTGAGCTTTGCCAATGCGCTTTATGGCCTGCTGATCCTGCCCGGAATCGCTGCCGAAACACCGCCGTTCGCCGTTCCGCTGGAAAAGCGCCAATCCGATTGGCGCGCTGCATCTGTTGCGCTCCGACCGGGTGCTCGCGGGGCTGTCGGTGGTGAACTTCATCGCGCAACTGGCCCATGTGGTGCTGCCCTCCACCTTCGTGCTCTATGCGACCTATCGCTACGGCTGGGATGCGACCACGGTCGGCCTGACGCTGGCGATGGTCGGCATCTGCGCGATGGCGGTGCAGGGGGCCGCGATCGGCCCGATCGTCAGGCGCTTCGGCGAGCGCCGCGCGCTGCTGCTCGGGCTTGGCTCCGGCGCAGCCGGCTTTCTGATTTTCGGCGGGGCGCCGAGCGGACCGCTGTTCTGGCTCGGCATTCCCGTGATGGCATTGTGGGGCGTGGCGGGGGCCGCGACCCAGGCGCTGATGACGCAACTGGTCGCGCCCGACCGGCAGGGCCAATTGCAGGGCGCGACCTCCAGCGTGCAAAGCGTGTCGCAGCTGCTCGGGCCGTTCCTGTTCACGCTGACATTCGCTTATTTCATCGGCGCACAGGCGCCGTTGCAATTGCCGGGCGCGCCCTTCCTGCTGGCCTCGGTGTTGTTGCTGCTGGCGCTTCTGATCGCGGCGCGCACGCTGGCGCAAGTTCGCGGTAGCCATTGATCGGGGAGGGTCAGCCGGGAAACGCCGGGTTTCCGTAGGGGTAGTATTGTTTCAGGTCGACATTCTCATAGGGGAGATTGTCCAGCCGAACCGTTCCGAGAAACGGCTGCGCCGGCTCGACCAGCAGGATGGTCCTCGCAAAGCCGTTGTCGTGAAAACCGCGCCGGAAATGGACGCGCGATTTGATCGCCATGACCTGGAACGCGCCGATATCGAGCCCGAGGGCTTTGAGCGAGAAGGGCTCCATGACCTGCACGAGATAGGTGCTGAGGATCAGAACATTGTCGCGGCCGAACCTGATGCAGACCCAGAATTGGCCGTAGCCTTCGACGGCATTCAGGATGGTGCCCTGAATCCGCACCGGTTCGCCGGCAGATTCGTCGGCCAACCCGCCGATTGCAATGTCGACCGCGTCCCCAGCCTTTGCGCCTTCAGACTTCAGCCTGGCAGTGGCGGCTGCATCCGCGATGGTCGCGATCAGGGTATTTGAAAGATCCTGCGCGATGATTTCCCTGAGCAGCCAGGTCGCATAGCCGGAGCGGTCGCTGTGGTCGGCCAGCACGACCGGTGTCTTGCCATTCTTGACGGCTTGCTTCGCCAAAGCGACGCCTTCGGGAATGGTGTGAATCTTGGTCGAGGTCAGCAGCGCTTCGCGCCGGCGCCAGGCGGTCTCGGCCATGTCGCGGGATATCTTCGCGGCGAGGCCGGGATTTCCGTTCGTCAGCACCTGGACGGTCATGCCGACATCAGGCACATCGGCGAACGGGAAGCCGAAGAACACGTTGACGTACGCGTCCGGCTCGCTCGCTTCCCAGATCAGCGCCCGCTGTACCAGATCCATCCATGGCGACGCGCCGGTCCATTGCACGACGGTCGGGGAGATGATCGGGACCTTCAGCGTTGCGTGCGCGGGCTTGTAGTCGCCCCTGATCGCCCGCACCAACGTTCGCGCCGCGCGCTCTCCCTGGAGATAACCGTCGTAGTGCGGAAAATATTTCACCGCAAACGCCATGTCGGCGTATTTGAGAAACTCGCCATCCTCGTTGCCGTGGAGATCGAAGGTCGCCGCGATGAATGTTTTGGGGCCGGTCGCTTCGCGTACCCGTCGCGCCAGTTCGGCTTCGGGACGCGCTACGCCGCGCACCGCCATGGCCCCGTGCAGGCAGAGATAGACGCCGTCGAACGGTTTTTCGGCCTTGATCCCGGCGATCATCCTGCCGACGAAGGTCTCATAGGCGTCCCGCGTGATCCATCCGGATCCCATGTAGGTCTTGGGCCATAGCGGCGATTCGATGCCGACCAGTTCGACGCGATCGAATTCGCGCGCCATCTTCACGAAGCCGCCCATATAGGATTTGGGATCAAATCCCAGCAGGGCATCGCCCCTGGCGGGCGACCCCGGATAGATGAAGTCTTCGAGCGTCGTATCGTTCTTGAGAAACGTGACTGTCTCGTGGGAGAAATGCAGCACGGCGATGCGTATCGAAGGACCGCTCATTGGAGCTCACCGTTCCCACAGGCCGAAGCTTCGCTCGTGCCGCCGGGGCAGCACCGAATGCCCGTCACAACGATCGTGCGATGAGCAGTTTCATGACCTCATTGGTGCCGCCGTAGATCTTCTGGATCCGCGAGTCGACGAACATCCGCGATATCGGGTATTCCTGCATGTAGCCGTAGCCGCCGTGAAGCTGCAGGCACTCGTCGGCGGTCTCCACCTGCTTTTGCGAGCACCACCACTTCGCCATTGACGCGGTTACGGCATCGAGGTCGCCCGCGATCAGCCGTTCGATGCACCAGTCGACGAATACCCGCGCGATCATGGCTTCGGTCTTGCGTTCGGCAAGGGTGAACGCCGTGTTCTGAAAATCGATGATCGGCTGGCCGAACGCCTTGCGCTCTTTCGCATAGTCAGCCGTCAACCGGACCGCCCGCTCCATCGATGCGACCGCGCCGATGGCAATGATGAGCCGCTCCTGCGGCAGTTGCTGCATCAATTGCTTGAAGCCCAGGCCTTCCTCGCCGCCGAGCAGGTTTTCGGGCGGTGCGACCGCATCCTCGAAGAACAACTCCGATGTATCGGAGGCGTGCAGGCCGATCTTGTCGAGGTTGCGCCCGCGCTTGAAACCGTCGTTGCCCGCGGTCTCGACGACGATCAACGAGATGCCCTTGGCGCCGGGCCCGCCCGTGCGGGCGACAACGATGACCAGGTCGGCGGTCTGGCCGTTGGTGATGAAGGTCTTCTGGCCGTTGATGACATAGCTGTCGCCCTGACGGCGCGCGGTCGTTCGCACGCTTTGCAGGTCAGAGCCGGTTCCGGGCTCGGTCATGGCGATGGCGCCGATCAGCTCGCCGCGCGCCATGCCGGGCAGCCAGCGACGCCTCTGCTCCTCCGAGCCGTAGTTCAGGATGTAATGCGCGACGATGCCGCTGCTGACCGAAACGCCGCTCAGCGCGTCCGGGACAATGCTCTCCATGTCTTCGAACACGGCGGCATCATAGGCGAATGTCGCACCGAGCCCGCCATAGTTTTCGGGAATGCTGGGCAACAGCGCGCCCATATCGCCCAGTGCCTTCCAGGCCGAGCGATCCACCATTTTCTGCTGCCGCCACCTTTCGGCCTGCGGGGCAAGATCCCGGGTGAGAAATTTGCGGAACTGGTCGCGAAAGACGTCCAGTTCCTCCGTCATCCAGGACGAGCGATATTGCATTGGATCCTTCTTCGACAACGAGTTCGCCGCGGCGAACAACGAAATGGCAGCCAACGGCAGATTCGCCGGCGCCGGCCTGTGTCCAGGGCTCCAAAAGCGACCGGCCGGACTTTTGCAAATCCGGCCGGCAGCAGGTCTTGTTACTTCTTGAGCAGCGGGCAGTCGCTCGTCGCGAGCGGCTTGGCCGCGTCTTCCGGCGCGATCGTGGCGATCTGCTTGTAATAGTCCCACGGGTATTTCGACTCTTCCGGCTTCTTGACCTCGAACAGATAGGCCGGGATCAGCCGGCGGCCGTCGGCGCGCAGCGGGCCCTTGCCGAACAGCGGATCGTCGGTCGGCAGTTCCTTCATCTTGGCGACGACCTTGGCGCCGTCATGCGGATTGCCGCCGAGCGCTTCCATCGCCTTGAGATAGTGCAGCACCATGGCGTAGTTGCCGGCCTGGGTCATCGACGGCATCGCGTTCTTGCTCGCCAGCGCGGCGAACCGCTTCGACCATGCGCGGGTGGCGTCGTTCATGTCCCAATAAAAGGATTCCGTGAACGTCAGGCCGTGCGCGGTCTTCAGCCCCAGCGAATGCACGTCGTTGATGAACAGCAGCAGCGCGGCGAGCTTCTGGCCGCCCGCCACGATGCCGAACTCGGACGCCTGCTTGATGGCATTGGTGGTGTCGCCGCCGGCATTGGCCAGGCCGATCACCTTGGCCTTCGAGGCCTGCGCCTGCAGCAGGAACGAGGAGAAATCCGAGGTGTTGAGCGGATGCTTGACGCCACCGAGCACCTTGCCGCCATTGGCGGTGACGACCGCAGCGGTGTCGCGCTCGCAGCGCATGGCCGAATGCGTAGTCGGCGGTCAGGAAGAACCAGGTGTCGCCGCCGGCCTTGGTCAGCGCCTTGCCGGTGCCGGTGGCGAGCATGTAGGTGTCGTAGGTGAAGGAGATCGTGTTCGGCGTGCAGGCCTTGCCGGTGAGGTCGGCGGAGGCGGCGCCGGAATTGAGCAGCACCGCGTTCTTTTCCTTGACGAGGTTGCTCACGGCCAGCGCGACGCCGGAATTCGGCGTGTCGGCGATCGCATCGACCTTGTCGCTGTCGATCCATTGCCGCGCGATGTTGACGCCGACATCCGGCTTGTTCTGATGATCGCCGCTGACGACGTCGATCTTCCAGCCCTTCTTGGTGAGGCCGGAATCCTCGACCGCCATCTTGACGGCGACCACCGAATTGGGGCCGCCGATGTCGGCATACAGGCTCGACATGTCGTTCAGGACGCCGATCTTGACCGTCTTGTCCTGGGCCAGCGCAGGCGAGGCAAGCCCCAGCCCGGCAACGGCGATAAGCGTAGCATAGCGCCACGCGCGTGTTGTTTTCATTGATTTTCCTCCAAAAGTTAGCGCCTGGAAAGCTCTCTTTCGGAGCCTCGCCAGGGGCTTGATCGACCGGACGGTCTTGTTTCCCCGATAGTACGTCTGGTGCCGCGCGGCAATGCGCTTATCGTAGCGCGTCCGAGGTTAGTTTGAATTTCTGAATACGCTTTCCGGTGTCAACCTCGGCGGTATACACGTTTCCCTTGTTGTCGACCGCCATGGCGTGAATCCAGTGGAATTGCCCGGCGTTGCGGCCGCTGCGGCCGAAGGAGCCGACCACGGCGCCGTCTTCGCGCTTCAGTACCCGGATTTCGTTGTTCTCGCCGTCGGCGCTCAAGAGCCAGGTCTGCTTCGGATCGGGCCAGATCGCGATATCCCACACCGCGCCGTTGCCGAGCGTGTTCTTCTCGAAGAACCACTCTTTTACAAACGTGCCGTCCTTCTTGAACACCTGGATCCGGTTATTGATGCGGTCGCAGACATAGACCAGCCCGTCATTGGCGATTTTTACGCAATGCACCGGACTGGCGAATTGCTGCGATACCGGCGCCTTCGGATCGTAAGGCGGCTGCTTGTCGTCGCTCGGCGGCTTGCCGTAGGCGCCCCAATGCCGCTTGTAGGCCCCGGTGGTTGAGTCGAACACGATGACGCGGTGGTTGCCGTAGCCGTCGGCGACGTAGATTTCGCCGGCATCCTTGTCGATCGCGGTTTCGGCGGGTTTGCCGAGTTGCGTGGTATCGTTGCTTCCCTTGCTCGGCGCGATCTTGCCGATCTGCATCACGAATTTGCCGTCGAGGGTGAATTTCAGAATGGCGTTGTCGTTGTCGGCATTGCCGCCGATCCAGACGAAACCTTTTTCATCGACTTCGATGCCGTGCTCGCGTCCAACCCATTGATAGCCGTCGCCGGGCCCGCCCCACGAGCGCAGCAGATTGCCGTCGGTGTCGAACTCCAGCACCGGCGGCGCCGAAACGCAGCATTTCGACCGCGGCGGCGTCAGCGCCGCGCCCTTCTCGTCGTCGGTCAGCGAGCGCGGGCGATGGATGACCCAGATGTGGCCCTGCCAGTCGACGGTGATGCCGCCGACCTGGCCGAGGATCCAGTTGTTGGGCAGCGGCTTCGGCCAGGACGCATCGACCGCGAAGGTCGGAATCTCGCCGGCGTGAGCGGCGCCGGTCAGTGCGGGCGCGGCGAGCAGCAGGGCGGAGGCAATGAGGATGGAAATGGTTCTGGAAAGCCCTGCGACGGCACGTGCCGAATGGCCGCGATGTTGCGCCGGCGTCATGGCATCCTCCCGTATTTTTTGCACGCGGGTTTTCCCGCTTGTGGCGGCAGTCAATCGCGGCGTGGTACGCGAGTCAATTGCGCGGTGCGGGCAAAGCGGTCGCATCAAACGAGGTCGTCATCGCCGCGAAAGCGGGGAACCAGTATTCCAGAGGCGGCTGTGATGGAATCTGAGAAACCGCGGCGATGACGGCTTTGCTTGACGGGAAACGCAGTGTCCCTAACTACGCCGGGGCCCGAAAACTCAGCAGCCTGCGCGTCCTGTACTCGAACAGCTTGCCGGTCTCGGTCCAGTCGGGCGCGCACATCGGCACGATGAATTCGGCGGCCTGTTCCGGCGTGTCCAGCGTCGTCGGGTCCTCGCCCGGAAACACGGACGCGCGCATCCGGGTCCGGACCGGGCCGGGGTCGAACAGGTTGACGCGGATCGGCGTGCTTGCCGTTTCCTGCGCCCAGGCCCGCGCCAGCGTCTCGAGCGCGGCCTTCGAGGCGGCATAGGGGCCGAGATAGGCAGGCGCCTTGCTCGCGGCCGCCGAGGTCACGAACACCGCGCGGCCGGCGTCGGATTTTTTCAACAGCGGCTCCATACAACGGATCAGCTGAAAGTTGGCGGTGACGTTGACGGCGATGACGTCGTTCCACGGCTTCAGCTCGATATGGCCGAGCGGCGAGGAGGGGCCGGCGACCCCGGCATTGCCGACGAGGATGTCGAGCTTGCCGTGGCGCTCGTGCAGCGCCGCGCCGAGCCGGGCGATGCCGTCGAAATCGGTGAGGTTGAGCGGCACCAAAGTCGCGGCTCCGCCCTGCTTGACGGATTTCGTCGTCGAGTTCTTCGAGGCCGGCTTGCGTCCGCGCCACCGCCACCACATGCGCGCCGGCCTTTGCCAATGCGCGCGCCGTGGCATAGCCGATGCCGCGCGAGGCGCCGGTGACGAGAGCGATACGGGAGGCGAGGGGTGAGGGCATGGCTTGTCTATTCTCTCGTCATGCCCGGTCTTGTGCCGGGCATCCACGTCTTTGCGGCAGGGTTTTATAGACGTGGATGGCCGGGACAAGCCCGCCCATGACGAAATAACCATACGTCGTCATTCCGGGATGGTCCGAAGGACCAGACCCGGAATCTCGAGATAATTGGGCATCGCAAGACAACTTCGGGATTCCCCGATGTGCAATTGCACATCTGAGGTTCGCGCTCACGCCGCGCCCCGGAATGACGCTTCGCGTCAGCTCGCCTCCGCCAGCAGCGACAGTTGCCGGGGCTGCGGCTCGACCTGGGTCTGGTCGGTGAGGTTGGTGGGATAGGCGCCGGTGAAGCAGTGGTCGGAGAATTTCGGATTGGCGGGATCGCGGCCGGGCTCGCCCATGGCGCGGTACATGCCGTCGATCGACAGGAACGCCAGTGAATCGGCGCCGATGATGTCGCGCATTTCCTCGAGACTATGGGTCGCAGCCAGCAGGCCGCCGCGGTCCGGCAGGTCGATGCCGTAGTAATCGGGATACAGGATCGGCGGCGAAGCAAGCCGGAAGTGGACCTCGCGGGCGCCGGCGTCGCGCATCATGCGGACGATCTTTTTCGAGGTGGTGCCGCGCACCAGCGAATCGTCGATCAGGATGATGCGCTTGCCTTCGATCGCGGCGCGGTTGGCCGAATGCTTCATGCGCACGCCGAGTTCGCGCACGCTTTGCGTCGGCTGAATGAAGGTGCGGCCGACGTAATGGTTGCGGATGATGCCGAGTTCGAACGGCACGCCGGAATGCTGGCTGTAGCCGACCGCGGCGGGCACGCCGGAATCCGGCACCGGCACCACGACGTCGACGGGGACATGACTTCTCGCGCGCGAGCTGCGCGCCGAAGGCCTTGCGGACGTCATACACCGACCGCCCGCCGACGATGGAATCCGGCCGCGAGAAGTAGATGTATTCGAAGATGCAGGGCCGCGGCGGTTTTGCGGGAAACGGCTTGTGACTTTGCGCGCCGTGCTCGTCGAACACGATGATCTCGCCGGGCTCGACGTCGCGGACATATTTGGCGCCGATGATGTCGAGCGCGCAGGTTTCCGAGGCCAGGATCGGGCAGCCGCCGAGTTCGCCCAGCACCAGCGGGCGGATGCCGAGCGGGTCGCGCGCCCCGATCAGCTTCTTGTTGGTCAGCGACACCAGCGAATAGGCGCCCTCGATCGCGCTCAGCGCCTCGATGAAGCGGTCGATGAAGCGGTTGCGCTTCGACTGCGCCACCAGATGCAGGATGACTTCGGTGTCGGTGGTGGATTGCATCATGGCGCCGTTGCGCACGAGTTCGCGGCGCAAGGTCAGTCCGTTGGTGAGATTGCCGTTATGGCCTACGGCAAAACCGCCGGCGTTGAGTTCGGCGAACAGCGGCTGCACGTTGCGCAGGATGGTTGCGCCGGTCGTGGAGTAGCGGACATGGCCGACGGCGAGGTTGCCGGGGAGGCGTTCGATCACCTCGCGGCGGGAGAAGGTGTCGCCGACGAGACCCAGCCGCCGCTCGCTGTGAAAGCGGGTGCCGTCGAAGGAGACGATGCCGGCGGCCTCCTGGCCGCGGTGCTGCAGGGCGTGCAGTCCGAGCGCGGTGATGGCGGCGGCTTCGGGATGACCGAAGATGCCGAACACGCCGCATTCCTCGCGCAGCGTGTCGCCTTCCAGATCGGAGTCCAGCAAATCCAGATCGACGGGGCCGAGGTCTGGATCGTATTGGGCGGCGTCATCGGAAGGGCTCTGTTTGCAGTCCATCGCGCCTCTCTTTCGATCCAAAATCAACGTCCGACAGATTTCTCGATCTGCTTTTTCAGGCTGTCGCGGGCAGGTTTGCTGTAGCCATCGCCGCCGCCCGGCGCTGCCGGTTCCGGGCCAGTTTGCTCGTCATCGACCGGCGTTTTCTTCTCGAACTTCTTCGAGATAGTGGCGCCCAAGTCCTCTGGCAAGAGCGCTACCAGTCCATCGGCGGTCCCCTGCAGCACTACCCGCGACTTCGCCTGCGTCACCCAATCGGGCCGCTGCTTGTCCGGGACCAGCATGTTGAAAAACCAGAACGCGGCGACGACGATCAGCAGCCCTCGCGCCAGCCCGAACAGGAACCCCAGGGTGCGATCGAGCGCGCCGATCCGCGAGTCGAGGATCATGTTGGAAATGCGCACGGTGACGATGGAGACCACAATCAGCGTTCCCAGGAACAGTCCCGCGATAACGGCGACTTTGGCAGCCGTGTCGTTCTTTAACCATTCCTGCGCCGCCGGCAGCGCGCGAGGATATGCGTAGAGCGTAACGAGTGCCGCCGCGCCCCAGGCCGCGATCGACAGAATCTCGCGCATGAAGCCGCGGACCATGGCGAGAAGCCCCGACACCAGCATTATCGCGAGCAGCGCAAAATCAAGCCCGGTAGGAAGTGTCGACATCGGCTAGTCAGGTCCGCCCGTAAGTTCCAAACCGCGAATTGGCGTGTCGGTGCCGTCCTAGGTGAGGGGCATACGGCCCCTCCTGCAAGGCCGGAAATCGGGTCACCCCCCGGCCGCGCGGGTGGTATAGCGGCGGGGGCGGGTAACGTCACGCCCACCTAGCCTTCCTGACGCCGGAATCTCGCGGGTGTGGCATTTTTCTCCACCGCCGCAGGCTCCCGGTTGCCGTCCCGGTTTCCCCTGAGATTGCCGCGCGCGGCGATATCGGCGACCAGACTGGTTAATCCGCCCACAGTATTGAGGGAGAGACCAGCGTCGCCGCCGACCTCGCCGCGGGCCGATTCCGGCAGCACGGCGCGGCCGAAGCCGAGTTTTGCCGCTTCCTTCAGGCGCGCCGAGGTCTGCGCCACCGGCCGGACCGCACCCGACAGAGAAATCTCGCCGAAATAGACCGCGTCCGTCGGCAACGGCGCGTTAACCAACGACGACACCAGCGCGGCGGCAGCCGCGAGGTCGGCCGCCGGCTCCTGGATCCTCAAGCCGCCCGCGACGTTCAGATAGACGTCATGGCCGGACAGTTTGACACCGCAATGGGCCTCCAGCACCGCCAGCACCATCGACAGCCGACTCGGGTCCCAGCCCACCACCGCGCGGCGCGGGGTGCCGAGCGAGGTCGGCGCCACCAGCGCCTGCAATTCCACCAGCACCGGGCGGGTGCCCTCGATGCCCGCGAACACCGCCGTGCCCGGACTGCCGAGATCGCGCTCGGACAAAAACAGCTCGGACGGATTGGAGACTTCGCGCAAGCCCAAGCCCGTCATCTCGAACACCCCGATCTCGTCGGTCGGTCCAAAACGGTTCTTCACCGCGCGCAAGATGCGGAACTGCTGCGAGCCTTCGCCCTCGAACGACAGCACCGCGTCGACCATGTGCTCGACCACGCGGGGACCGGCGATCTGGCCGTCCTTTGTCACATGGCCGACCAGGATGATGGCTGCGCCGGATTTCTTGGCAAACCGGATGAGCGCCTGCGCCGAGGCGCGCACCTGGGTCACCGTGCCCGGCGCGGATTCCACCGTGTCGGTCCACATGGTCTGGATCGAATCGATCACGATCAGGCGCGGCACCGGGCCTTCGGACAAAGTGGAGACGATATCCTCGACGGAAGTTTCCGCGGCGAGCTGCACCGGCGCGTCGGCCAAGCCCAGCCGCTCGGCGCGCAGCCGCACCTGCGCCACGGCCTCTTCGCCCGAGATGTAGACCGCGCGATGCCCGGCCCGCGCCAGCAGGCTGGTCGCCTGCGTCAACAGCGTCGATTTGCCGATGCCGGGATCGCCGCCGACCAAAAGCACCGAGCCGCGGACAAAACCGCCGCCGGTGACGCGGTCGAACTCGGCCATCCCTGAGGGCAGGCGAGGGGCGTCCTGGCTCTTGCCGGTGAGCGTCTCCAGCTTGAACAGCCGGCCCTTGCGTTTTGACCGGATCGAGACCGGCATGGTGGTGGCGCCGGTATCTTCCTCGACCAGCGTGTTCCACTCGCCGCAGGATTCGCACTTGCCCTGCCAGCGGTTATAGGCCGCGCCGCAGTTCTGGCAGACGAAGGAAAGGGCGGATTTGGCCATCGGGGAGTGAGTCGCTGTTTAAGGGGATTGCGCCGCAGTCCATAGCATGGAAACGCCCGCCGCGAGCATGATACCATCCATCACCAGCCGAAAAACCTCCGGCTCCGTCCGCAGTACAAAACGCCTGCCGATGAAGGCGCCTGATATCAGCAAGGACCCCGCGATCAGGCCCTTCGGCGCGATGGCGCCGTTGAGTGCGCCGAACCGCTCGAAGGTCACCGATTTGCTGAAATAGAGGCCGAGCGAAATCGCCGCTCTATCGTTCCGACAGTGGCTTCAGCCCGGCCTTCGAGATCACCGGCGCCGCCTCTGGTGATGCGAGGAAGCGGAGCAGCGCACTCGCCGCCTCGGGCTGCCCGACCGTACTGGTGAGCGCACCCGCGAAGAAAATGATCGGCTGGACCTCGGCCGGAATCGTGCCGACGAAGGTAATGCCAGGGACATGGATCAGTTCGCTGACCTGCTGGAAGCCGATCTCCGCCTCGCCACGCGCGACAACCTTGGCCACCGGCTCGCCGGACGGAGGTCCTCGCACCTTTCGGCTCTTGCCCGCGACCTGGTCCGCGATGCCGAGCTTGGGGAACAACTTGGTCGACAGATAGGTGCCGCTACCGCTGTCCGAATAGGCGATGGACTTGGCCGCCAGCAGCGTGCTCCGGAGTGCCTCGACGCTGCCGATGTCCGGCTTTGCCGCCCCGGCGCGCACGACCATGCCGATCAGCGAGCGAGCGAGTTCGATCTTGCTGTCGGCGCGCACCAAGCCTCGCCTGCCCAGTTCGTCGGCGGCCCCTCCATCCAGGATCACGACATCCGCGGCCTCGCCTCGTGCGAGCCGGGTGGGAATTGCCTCCGGCGAGTCGCCCATCGATGGACCGCGCGTCGTGACCAGATGGTGACCGCTCGCACGCTCGAAAGCCGGGCCGAGCTCGGAATAGACCCCGTAAAAGCCGGCCGAGATCATCACGTGCACATCGGCGGCAGATGCCGCCCCCACCATCAACAGAGCGGCCACCCCGATCGTGGACAACCATCGGACGAGCGATCGTGGTTTCATGGGGCTCTCCTGCCCGGGTTCAGGGCGGACATCGTAATGTGTCAAAAGAGCACATTGCAGGGGCCGCTTGCATTCCAGGTCCTCCAGGGACTGCTGGGCCGCTAACTGCGTTTAGACCCCAGAAATCTGTGCAGAAGGCTCTCAGCCTCTGCCCGTTCGTTTAATATCACCTCGGTACGAATTCAGAGGAGACACAATGGCTACCCAGATGTCCAAGTCGCAGTTGATAGAGAAACTTGCGACCAGCACCGCGCTTTCCAAGCGTGACGTAAAGAACGTCATGGATACGTTGACCGATGTCGGTCACAAGGAACTAAAAAAGAACGGGGTTTTTCTTGTGCCCGGTTTTGCCAAGTTCGTCGTCGTGAAGAAGCCCGCGACCAAGGCGAGGAAAGGCACCAACCCGTTCACGGGTGAAGAGATGATGTTCAAGGCGAAGCCGGCCCGGAAAATCGTACGGGCAAGGCCAGTCAAAGCCGCAAAGGACGCCGTCTAAGAGAAAAGGCCCCCGTAAGGGGGCCTTTTGTTCGAGTGTCCTGCGCCTGGTTGCGTCTCCTGCGTGACCTCGGATGAGGCGGGGCGTCGCTAGCCGGCGGCGACGGAGGGAGCCGTTGCGGTCTCCCCTGTGCCGCCCGTGTAGACCCGCGCATAGCGCGGGCCGAGGCTGGTGAGCACTTCGTAGCCGATCGTGCCGAAATGATGCGCGAGCTCGTCGACCGTGATGCCCTCGCCAATCAGCGTCACCATGTGGCCGCGCCGCGCGGCGTTCTTCTCGAGATCGGTGACGTCGACGGCGATCAGGTCCATTGAGATGCGGCCGGCGATCGGGCAGCGCTTGCCGGCGACCACCACCTCGGCGCCGCGCGTGCCGTCATTGCTGCCGCCGGCGCGGAAATATCCGTCGGCATAGCCGGCGGAGACGATCGCGAGTTTGGTCGGCCGACGCGCGGTCCAGGTTCCGCCATAGCCGACGGTTTCGCCTTTCTCGACGTTGCGGATCTGCACGATGCGGGCTTTCAGGTCGACGACCGGCTGCATCGGATTGTCGGCCTCCGGCGTCGGATTGATGCCGTAGAGCGCGGCTCCCGGCCGCACCAGGTCGAACTGGTATTGCGCGCCGAGGAAAATGCCTGACGAATTCGACAGCGACGCCGGCACGCCGGCGAAAAGACTGGCGATCTCGCGGAAGGTTGCGAGCTGCTTGGCGTTGAGCGGATGATTGAGCAACTCGGCGCAGGCGAGGTGGCTCATCACCAGCGTGATGCCGTGATCGCCGGCGTTGATCCTGGGAATGATGCCCTGCGCCTCCGCGATCGTGAGCCCAAGCCGGTTCATGCCGGTATCGATATGAATGGCGGCGCCGCCCTCCCAGCCCGAGCGCCGGCAGAACACGTCCCATTCGGCGAGTTCGTTGAGATCGCCGATCACCGGCTTGGCGTCGATCTTGGCATAGGCGTCTCCGCAATTCTGAAAGAAGCCATCGAGCACATAGATCGCGGCCTGCGGCACCGCGGCGCGCGCGGCGCGCGCTTCATCCAGCGTCGCGACGAAAAACGTCTTGCAGCCGGCGCCGGCGAGCGCGCGGGCGACCGGCTCGGCGCCGCAGCCATAGGCGTCCGCCTTGATCACGCCGGCGCATTCGGCCGGCACGGCCGTCTTCTCGAGCTTGCGCCAATTCGCGACGATGGCGTCGAGATCGACGGTGAGGATGCCGGTAGCGGGTGCAAGCGCCGCCGCCTGGTTGGCTTCAGGCGAAAGCAGGCCACCGATCGATTTCGGGTCGGAAACGATGTTCATGCCGCACTTTTACGCGCAGCGGCGCGGTGGTTCAACCATAGAGCCGCGTCAATAGCTCCGATCCGGTAAATGGCTGTCATGCGTGAGGTCGCTGAACCGCGTGAACTGGCCCTCGAACTGCAGTTCGACCGTGCCGGTGGGACCGTGACGCTGCTTGGCGATGATGACCTCGGCCTTGCCGTGCACCAGCGACATGTCGAGCTGCCATTTTTCGTATTCTGGCGTGCCGACGCGCGGCTCCTTGTTGGCGAGGTAATACTCCTCGCGATACACGAAGATCACGACGTCCGCATCCTGTTCGATCGAGCCGGATTCACGCAGGTCGGACAATTGCGGGCGCTTGTCGTCGCGGCTTTCCACCTGGCGCGACAGCTGCGATAGCGCGATGATGGGAACGTTCAGTTCCTTGGCGAGCGCTTTCAGGCTGGTGGTGATCTCCGTGACTTCCTGCACGCGGTTGTCGTTGCCGCGCTTTCCGGAACCCTGCAGCAGCTGGATATAGTCGACCACAATGAGGTCGAGACCTTTCTGCCGCTTCAGCCGGCGCGCCCGCGCGGTGAGCTGCGAGATCGACAGGCCGCCGGTTTCGTCGACATAGAACGGCAGCGACTGCAGCTCGATCGAATAGTCGCGGATCTTCTCGAAATCGCCCTCGGTGATGCCGCCGCGGCGGATCGTGCTCGAGGCAATCCCGGTGCGCTCGGCGATGATACGGGTGGCGAGCTGCTCGGCCGACATTTCGCAGGAGAAGAAGCCGACGATGCCGCCATTGACGGACTTCATCGTGCCGTCGGCCTGGACCTCGGCCTGTGCGCCTTCGCGACGTTGTAGGCGATGTTGGTGGCGAGCGCGGTCTTGCCCATGCCGGGGCGCCCGGCGACGATGATCAGGTCGGAGGGCTGCAGGCCGCCCATCTTGATGTCGAGATCGCGCAGGCCGGACGCGATGCCCGACAGCTTGCCGTCGCGCTGGAACGCCTTGGCCGCCATGTCGACGGCGACCGTGAGTGCCTGCGCAAAGCGCTGGAAGCCGCCGTCATAGCGGCCGGACTCGGCCAGCTCGTAGAGCCTGCGCTCGGCATCCTCGATCTGCGCCCGCGGCGCGAAATCCACCGGCGCATCGAAAGCGACATTGACCATGTCCTCGCCGATCCGGATCAGGTCGCGGCGCAGCGCCAGTTCGTAGATGGTGCGCCCGTAATCCTGGGCGTTGATGATGGTGGTGGCTTCCGCGGCGAGCCGGGCGAGGTATTGGCCGACCGTCATGCCGCCGATATCGGTTTCCGCCGGCAGGAACGTCTTCAGCGTGACCGGGGTGGCGATCTTGCCCATCCGGATCAGGCTGCCGGCGGTCTCGTAGATGGTCTGATGGATCGGCTCGAAGAAGTGTTTCGGCTCCAGGAAATCCGACACCCGGTAGAACGCGTCGTTGTTGACCAGGATCGCGCCGAGCAGGGCCTGTTCCGCCTCGATATTATGCGGTGCGCTCCGATAGGCCGGGGTTCCGGCCTCGGGAGCGAGCTTGAGAACGTTCGAATCAAAGAGGGCCATGGGCTCGAGTGTTCTTGGAACTTTGGCGGATACGGGGCGGCGATAAAGCGCCTGTCTGGCGGCAAGCGGAAGCGCCAAGGCGCCTTATGCACGATTCACACATGGCGCGTAGGGAATCCCGTCGGTGTGGCGGATTGGCGCTTGACGGGTCTGGGGAATCGGCCGCCGGCGCTGTCTGATCGTGGGAAACTGAGAGAAATTGCGAGCGCGGACTGAACCTTATCGCCGCGCCGGGGATACCCATCCCTGAAGGCCGCGTGGCGTTCCAGGCCCCCGATCTCGGTGCTGAATCAGATCAGAATGAGATAGATCAGCGCGATCAGGGCCGCTCCGACGCCCGCTGCGATCAAGGCGTAGTCGGTGCCGAGGTCGGCCTTCGGATCGAACGATGATGGGTAGGTTTTCTGGGCCATGTCGGGAGCTTTAGGGCAAGCCGGCCGGGCCCGTTGTGTGAAGCAGGTCACATTCGGCCGATTTTCTTTGCGGCATGGTTTTTCGGGAACGGGTTGCCGACTTCCGGATTGGTAACAGGCGCGGTTTAGGCAAGGACAGGCGATGGGCCAGCGACTTCAGGCTTGGCGATCAAGGGACTGGCGATCGGGCGGCGGCGAGAGACTATGGCTGTCGATGCTGGTCGAGGCCATGGAGGAGGTGTCGCGCCCGGAAGTGCGCGGCCTGCCTTGCGATCCCTCGATCCTGATGGAGCTTGGCGCGCAGCTGGCCCGCCCGGCGTCGCCATACCCCTACGGCGCCTCGAATTTCAGCCTGCGGAACTAGATCCGAGCCGCTTCGTCTATTCCCCGGCGATCTGCAGCCGCGGCCGCTGGCCGCGCTCGATGCCGCGCAGCTTGGCTTCCTCGCGCCCGATGTAATCGCGCGTCATCGGCACCACGCCCTGGCGCTTGGTGAGCTGGATCTGGAAATTCATCATGTTCTGCTTGCGGAACGACATTTCCGAGCAGGCCAGGTAAAACTCCCACATCCGTGCGAAGCGCTCGTCATAGAGCTGCACCGCTTCCTCGCGCCGCGCCATGAACCGCTCGCGCCAGGCCTTCAGCGTTTCCGCGTAATGCAGCCGCAGGATTTCGACGTCGCACACCAGGAGCCCGGCGCGCTCGATCGCGGGGATCACTTCGGAAAGCGCCGGGATATAGCCGCCGGGGAAGATATATTTCGTGATCCAGGGATTGGTGGCGTCGGGTCCCTCCGAACGGCCGATCGAGTGCAGCATCATCACGCCGTCGTCGGTGAGAAGTTCGGCGCAGCGCCTGAAATAGGTCTCGTAGAAGTCGACGCCGACATGTTCGAACATGCCCACCGACACGATGCGGTCGAACGGTCCGGTCACGTCGCGATAGTCCTCGAGGAAGAATTTCGCCGACCGCGCCAGATTTTTCTCGGCCGCGCGGGCGTTCGACACCTGCAATTGTTCGGTCGACAGCGTGATGCCGGTGACGTTGGCGCCGGTCATTTCCGCCAGATACAGGCTTAGCCCGCCCCAGCCGGAGCCGATGTCGAGCACGCGATCGCCGCGCCCGATCAACAGCTTCGCGGCGAGATGGCGCTTCTTGGCGAGCTGGGCATCGTCAAGGGTGGTGTCCGGCGTCTCGAAATAGGCGCAGCTGTACTGCTTGTCGGCATCCAGGAAGAGGGAATACAGCCGCCCGTCGAGATCGTAGTGGCGCGCGACATTGTTTTTCGAACGGCTGCGCGGATTGAACTGCCTGAGATGCCTGACCGGATAGCGCAGCCACCATTGCAGCATGGCCCAGCGCGGCAAGATATCCGGCTGATCCATCAGGATCGCCAGCGCGTCCGCGATCGTGCCATTCTCGACGACGAAGGTGCCTTCCATGTAGACTTCGCCGAGCGCAAGTTCGGGGTTGAGCAAGAACCCTGCGTTCGGCGTCGGTGGTCAGGAATCGCACGCAGACCGGCTCGCCGGTCCCGTCACCGCAGCTGAATTTTGCCCCGCTCGCGGTGGTAAAGGTCATCGCGCCGCGGCGAATGAACTGACTCAGGAAATAACGCAGCAAACGGTCCATCGAAACCACCGAACTGAGCGATCCCGTAGAAGCTGATGTACCGGCCGTCACACTCGACGCACTGGGGAAAGAATGGTTCCCCTGTGCCTCGAATTCATCATAAGGGTGATGGAACCCGCGCGCTAGTGCATTGTACACAAAGCGGATATTCGGGGATGTCGCGTTCACGCAGTTGCGTCATAAGTGCGCTTCCATTCGCGGGATAATCGGCTAAAAGGTGACCGCCGCCGGCGCCCGGTTTTGGGGACGCTGGAAGCGATTTCCGCATCTGGAGAATAGGGAATGTTGAGCCGAGCGCTCAGTTTAGCGACGGTGACGCTTCTGATCGGCTGTTTCGCGGCGGACCCGGCGCCGGCGCAGGCGCAAAATCTTGAGGCCGGCAAGAGCCCCGCCCAGATTTTCGCGGGCACCTGCACGGCCTGCCACAAGAGTCCGCGGGGTCTGTTGAAGACCGTGCCGGCCGGCTCCCTCCAGGGCTTCCTGCGGCAGCATTACACGACCAGTCCCGAGATGGCCTCGCTGCTCGCGGCCTTCCTGGTATCGAATGGCGCGGCCGATACCCGCCATGCCGGCGACCAAGCCGGGCGAGAAACCGGAAGCCAGGCCTGGCGGTGCGCCCGACCAGCTCGACCGGTTCGGTCGCAGGCTGCATCCCACAACGCAGGAGGCTGCCAAGCCCGAGGCCGAGCCGCGGGAGGCTGCAAAGCCGGAGGCCGAAGGGCTTCACGGCCGCAACGCCAAGCGCCTGGCGCGTCCGGGCGAGGCGCCCGCCGCGGAAGCCCCGGCTCAGGCGGCGAACGAGCGCGGCCCCGATGGCCGCAAATTGTCCGCCAAGCAGAAGCTGAGCAAGCGGGACAAGCCGGGTAGCGAAGAGCCGCCCAAAACCGAAGCTGCCAAGACCGAGGTCGGCCAAGGAAGAGTCGGCGAAGGGTGAGGCGGCAAAGGAAGAGCCGCCCAAGAGCGAAACCGCCAAGAGCGAAACCGCCAAAATCGAGAGCGGCAAGCCCGAGGGCGCCAAGCCGTCGGGCGAGGGTCAATCCGAATCCGCCAAGATCGAGACACCGAAGGAGACCGGCAGCGGCGAGACCCCGGTGCTGCGGGCCGACCCGGTTCCTCCCGTCACCCCCGCGCCGGCGGCTTCCCCGACGGTCTCCGCAGCCGTCTCCAGCGGGACGCCGGAGACGGCTGGCGGGCCTTCTGCGCCGCCCCCGGCGGAGCCCGCGTCCCCGGCGGTGGCCGCCTCCGCGCCGCCCCTGCCGCCCGTTGCCCCTGCGGGACCGCCCGCACCGCCGATCTCCCGATAGGTTTTTCGCCAGGCGAGAATTTCCGGCCCGCGGGTCCGCTTGACCTTCAATAGAGTATTACTCTAGAGTATCGCTCTAATAGACATTTGGAGAAATAACCTGGTCGCTGGCGCGCGCGAGGATTTGCTGGCTGCGGGATT
Organism: uncultured Alphaproteobacteria bacterium; assembly: GCA_963825105.1. Lineage (GTDB taxonomy): Bacteria > Pseudomonadota > Alphaproteobacteria > Rhizobiales > Xanthobacteraceae > Bradyrhizobium. Next base: position 218,491 of record CAWGSB010000016.1, on the reverse strand, counting down.
GGCGGTGTTCGATCGTGACGGCTTTGAAGGTGCGACGGTGGCGGCCATTCGCACCCGGGCGCGGGCCTCGAACGGCAGCTTCTTCCATTTCTTCGGATCGAAGAAGGAACTGGCCGGCACGCTGTTTCTGGAAGTGCTGCGGCAGCTATCACGCCGCCGTACTGGCGGCGATCGACACCTCCACGGGCGCGGAGGAAGGCATCGGCCGCCTGATCCGCGCGCATTTGGACTGGGTGGTGAACAACCGGCGCGAGGCCCGCTATCTCTTCGAGATTTCCCGCAGCGAATGGACCGACGCCGTGCGCGACGCGCAGCGCAGCCAGAATTCGCGTCTCGCCGAGGGCATCGAGCGCTGGCGCGCGCCGCTGATCGCGCGCGGCGAATTATGGCCGATGACGCCGACGCTGTTCTTCAGCCAGATCATCGGACCCGCGCAGATTTTCTGCCGCGCCTGGCTGTCAGGCCGCGACCGCGGCGATCCCGGACTTCAGGCCGACACCCTGATTGCCTGCGCGATCCGCGCGCTGGTCGTCCCGCGACCCCTTGAGAAAGCCGGGAGCACGCCATGACCGGAGATCTCGACCCGGACTTTGCGCCGATCGCCAAACGAATCCGCGAAAGCCTCGGCCAGCAGGGGTTCATGACCCTGTCGGCGCCGAGCTCTCCGAACTGGCGCGGGGGTCGTGCACGCTTGCCGTCGACCGGCGGCCGGAGTTGTTGCAGCAGCACGGGCTGTTTCATGGCGGCGTCACCGCGTTCCTGGTGGACAATGCGACCACCATCGCGGCGGCGACCTCGCGCGGCCAGCCGGTGCTGACGGCGGAATACAAGCTGAACTTGTTGTCGCCGGCGTCCAGGCGAGCGCCTGATCTGCCGTGCGCGCGTGATCAAGCCGGGACGCCAGGTCGCGGTCGTTGCCGCCGACGTCTTCTGCGTGATCGACGGCGCTGAAAAACACACCGCGACCGCACTGGCCTCGATTGCGATGCTCGAGAAATGCGCCGGCAAGAATCCCAAGCCCGGCCTGAGGGCCGGGCTTGAGCTGTTCGGATGCAGGAAACCGCGTTACTTCTCGGACGCGGCCGCTGCCGGCGGCTCCACTTCGTCGTGGCGGGCTTCGGGATCGAAGAATTCGCCGGCCGCGGCGAGCGCTTCGGCGGCGGCGTCCTGATCTTCCTGACGGGTCGAGATGTCCTCGCCGCGATTGATGCGCTCGGCCTCATCGGCGCTGCGCGCGACCGTCACGGTGACGCCGACCTCGACTTCCGGATGCACGGCGATCGCGATGTTGTGCTTGCCGATGGTCTTGATCGGCGCGTCCAGCATGACCTGGCTGCGGCTGATGGTGACGCCATCGCTCTCGAACGACGCGATGATGTCGCGAACCGTCACCGATCCGAACAGCTGGCCGGTTTCGGACGCCTGACGCAGCACCACGACGTTGCGGCCGTCGATCTTCTCCGCGACCTTGGTTGCCTCGCCCTTGGCCTTGAGGTTGCGGGCTTCGAGTTCGGCCTTCATGCCGTCGAACTTGGCGCGATTGTCCGCGGTGGCGCGCAGCGCCTTGCCGCGCTTCAGCAGAAAATTGCGGGCAAACCCGTCCTTGACGCGGACGACTTCGCCCATCTGGCCGAGCTTGGCGACGCGCTCCAGCAAAATGACTTCCATATTCGTTCTCCTTTGGGTGTGCTTGGGATTGAGAGGTTGCGTTGAAGCTTGCGGTTCAGGACGCGGGGAGGGGCGGCGGCCTCCCTTGCAGATAGCGCCGGCGAAGTCCGAAAACGGCCTCGGCAAGCCCGAGAGCCACCATCGCCAGCACCGGCCAGCCGAACACCGCCACGATCGCGTAGGTGCAGCCGAGCCAGAGCGCGCGGCTTTTCAGCGCCAGCGTCAGCGTGTGCAGCACCGCGAAGCCGATCAGCGCGTAAGCCATCATCAGGGCCGCGGTGACGATCTGCGCCAGGATCGCAAGCAGTCCGCCGGTAAAGCAGAAGGCGATGGCGACGCACAACGCGGCGAGCGTCATCGGCGGCAGATCAGCGCTCTTCAGATCGGGCCACGGGCGGTGCAGCCGTCCCGAGGTCGCGGTGATTTTGGCGGATAGCCAGAGGTTGAGCGTCAGCGTCGTCATCGCGACAATGGCGGCCGCGGCCGGCGCGATCTTCACCAGGGCATCGATCCATTGCTCGATCTCGCCGGTCGAAGCCGCGTCGCGCAGGTCGAGGATCCGCAGCAAGACCTCGCCGCAGCGCGCCGGTGATGGCCTCGGCGTCGGTGCCGAGCGTGAGCAGGGCCGCCATCGTGGTCAACGCGGCAAAGCCGGATATCCAGAGCAGGATGCGGCCGACCGGATACCATTCCAGATCGGGCGCAACCGGCGAGGCGCCATTGCCCGACGAGACGCCGTTGGTCGATGGGCCGTCCGAGCAGCGCGAGATGTCCAAGCCACCAGGCGGGCAGCGCGACCGTGACGGCAAAGGCGATGCAATAGGGAAGGCCGAAGATCGCGCCGAGACCGGTCGCCGCCGCGATGCCGCCGATGGTGGCGCTGAGCGGTCCCCATCCGATCGCCGCCACCATCAGCGGCAGCGGCGCCAGATAGAACAGCAATAGCGAGATCAGCGCGCCCGAGACGATCGAGGCGAACATCAGCGCCGACGCGCAGCCGGCCGCCAGTGCAATGAGAACGATCGCGATCATCAGCTGTCCCGCCCCTTTCGAGCGGTTAGAGGTTTTTTCAGAACCCCAACCATCGGCGACCGGACGACCCGGAAGCCTTATGAAGATTTTCGATCCGCGGCGCGAACGCCGCGGATCGGAGTTTTTACCGGATCACGTAAGGCAGCAGACCGAGGAAACGCGAGCGCTTGATGGCGCGCGCGAGTTCACGCTGCTTCTTGGCGGAGACGGCGGTGATGCGGCTCGGCACGATCTTGCCGCGCTCGGAGACGTAACGCATCAACAGCTTGGAATCCTTGTAGTCGATCTTCGGCGCATTCGGACCCGTGAACGGGCAGGTCTTGCGGCGGCGGAAAAACGGACGGCGTGCACCAGCTTCAGCCATGATTCTTACTCCTCAATCGCTGCGTCGTCGTCGCGCGGACGGCGCGGACCACGGTCGCCGCGGTAGCCACCGCCGTCGCGATCGCCCCGGAAGCCGCCCTCGCGGTCGCCACGGAAACCGCCGCCACGGTCGTCGCGATCGCGGTCGCGATCGGCCTTGCGCATCATCGCCGAGGGGCCTTCCTCGTGCTCATCGACGCGAACGGTGAGATAGCGGATCACGTCTTCGCTGATCCGCTCCTGCCGCTCGATCTCGGCTGACCGCCGCCGACGGGGCGTCGATGTTCATCAGCACGAAATGCGCCTTGCGATTCTTGTTCATGCGGTAGGTGAGGGAACGTACGCCCCAGTTTTCCATCTTCACGACCTTGCCGCCGAGTTGCTCGACGATGCCGGTCATCTGGGTGGTCAGTTCTTCGACCTGCTGGGTGCTCGCATCCTGACGCGCGAGAAAAACATGCTCATAAAGAGGCATGGGTGTCCTTTCCTAGTGTTGGCGCGGTTCCCGGCGGCAAGCCCTTCGAGACCTTCGGAAAGGACTCGAGATAAGCTCAGAAGGCGGAAGCACGGGACGACGGACCGACTGGCCCTGCCACATCAACATCGCCGATACGGTGAAATTGCTGAGACCGTCCGTTCAGCTCCCGGCCGGGATCCACGGATGGCGCGGTTTATAAGGATTTTGAGCGCGATGGCAAGGGAAAGCGACGCAATTGACGCACCCGGGCCGGGCAGCCGGGAACCCGCGCCGGCTTGACATAACGGTCTCCCGCGGTGTCTTTCGGCCCGACTTTAGGGATTTCCAGCGGTCCAGGGGTGTTGATGACGGCAGCATTCACTTTTCCGGGGCAGGGCTCCCAGGCGGTCGGCATGGGCAAGGCCTTGGCGGAGGCTTTTCCGGCCGCGCGCGCGGTTTTCGACGAGGTCGATGCGGCGCTCGGGGAAAAGCTGACGGCCATCATCTGGGACGGCCCGGCCGAGACCCTGCAGCTCACCGAAAACGCCCAGCCGGCGCTGATGGCGGTCTCGCTTGCGACCCTGCGCGTGCTGGAGACCGAGGCCGGCTTTTCGGTCGGACGGGATGCTGCGTTCGTTGCCGGACATTCGCTCGGCGAATATTCCGCGCTGGCCGCCGCCGGCAGCCTCAGCATCAGCGACACCGCGCGCCTGCTGCGCACCCGCGGCCTTGCCATGCAGAAGGCGGTGCCGGTCGGCGTCGGCGCCATGGCCGCGCTGCTCGGCCTCGATTACGAGGCCGCGGTGGCGGTCGCGAACGAGGCCGCGCAGGGTCAGGTCTGCCAGGCCGCCAACGACAATGGCGGCGGGCAGGTCGTGGTCTCCGGCGACAAGGCCGCGGTCGAGCGCGCGCTCGAGATCGCCAAGACCAAGGGCGCCAAGCGCGCCATGCTGCTGCCGGTGTCGGCGCCGTTCCATTGCCGGCTGATGCAGCCCGCGGCCGACGTGATGGCCAAAGCGCTGGCCGATGTCACCATCAAGCGACCGGTTTCGCCTCTGGTGTCGAACGTGCTGGCCGCGCCGATTACCGATCCGGACGAGATCCGCCGCCGCCTGATCGAACAGGTCACGGGAACCGTGCGCTGGCGCGAATCGGTGGCTTACATGGCGAGCCACGGCGTCACGCGGTTTTTCGAAATCGGCGCCGGCAAGGTGTTGAGCGGGACTGGTCAAGCGCATCGCCGACGGCGCCGTCGGCGTTTCGGTCGGCGGCCCGAACGATATTGCTGCGGCGAAAGACGCGCTCGCTGCCGCGCAGACGGCCTGAGCGAGGAGGAGACGATGATGTTCGATCTGACTGGCAGGACGGCGCTCGTCACCGGCGCGACCGGCGGCATCGGTGGCGCGATCGCGCAAGCCCTGCACGCGCAGGGCGCGACGGTCGCCATTTCCGGGACGCGGCGCGAGGTGCTGGACACGCTCGCCGGCAAGCTGGGCGAGCAGGGTTCACGTGCTGCCCTGCAATCTCTCCGACGCCGCCGAGGTCGAGGCGCTGGTGCCGGCGGCCGAACAGGCCATGGGCCAGGTCGATATTCTCGTCGCCAATGCCGGCATCACCCGGGACAATCTGTTCGTGCAATTGCGCGACGAGGACTGGGACGAGGTCATCAAGGTCAATTTGACCGCGACCTTCCGCCTGGCCCGGGCCGCGACCAAGCTGATGATGCGCAAGCGCTTCGGCCGCATCATCGCGATCACCTCGATCGTCGGCGTCACCGGCAATCCGGGCCAGGGCAATTACACCGCGTCGAAGGCCGGGACTGATCGGCATGATCAAGACGCTGGGCGCGGAATACGCCAAGCGCAACGTCACCGCCAACTGCATCGCGCCCGGATTTATCAAGACGCCGATGACGGATGCGCTGAACGACAAGCAGCGCGAAACCATCCTTTCGAAGGTTCCTGCAGCGCGGCTCGGAACGCCCGAAGATATCGCCGCGGCGGCGGTCTATCTCAGCTTCGAATGAAGCGGCCTATGTCACCGGGCAGACGATTCACGTCAACGGTGGAATGGCCATGTTTTGAGCCGGTTACCGGCCGCCTTGGCGGGGCGAAAGGCCGTTTCCGACGCCGATTGAGGCTTATAGTCAAGGCTTGGGAAGTATGATAACCGAACCCCCAACGGATGGGCAAAGAACGCCATTGCAGGATTTTGAAACCCTGTATATTGGCGGTGCGGAGCCTGCCGTCGTTCGCCGGGCCTTTGTCGGCTATGACGGGGCCAAATCAAGACTATGCGCGATTGCGAAGGAAAGTTTAACGACCAGGATGGCTCGTATCGTCTTGGGGACGGGTCTAATGGGAACAAGCACGAGGTTGAACGATGAGTGAGATTGGCGAGCGAGTTAAGAAGATCGTGGTCGAACACCTTGGTGTTGAACCCGAAAAAGTGGTCGACAACGCGAGCTTCATTGACGACCTCGGCGCCGACAGCCTCGATACCGTCGAGCTCGTGATGGCGTTTGAAGAAGAATTCGGTTGCGAAATTCCCGATGATGCCGCGGAGACGATTTTGACCGTCGGCGACGCCACGAAATTTCTCGAAAAGAACGCGAAGAGCTGACGCCCCCGCGCGGTGCTGACGAAGCCGGACGGGCCGTGGTCGAGCGGTCCACCGGTTTCTTGTTGTGGGCCGCGAATCCCGGGCTGGAGTGCTGGATATGAGGCGGGTTGTCGTCACGGGCCTCGGCATGGTGTCGCCACTCGGCTGTGGCGTCGAACCGACCTGGAAGCGCATCCTCAACAGCGAGAGCGGCGCCAGGAAGATCGATACGTTTGACGTTTCCGATCTGACCAGCCGGATCGCCTGCGTGATTCCGCGCGGCGACGGCAGCGACGGCACCTTCAATCCCGACCAGTGGATGGAGCCGAAGGACCAGCGCAAGGTCGACGATTTCATCATCTTCGCGATGTGCGCGGCGCGCCAGGCGCTCGACGATGCCAATTGGCATCCTGCCACCGAAGAGGATCGTTGCGCCACCGGCACCATGATCGGCTCCGGGATCGGCGGCCTGTCCGGCATCGCCGACACCGCGCTGCTGCTGAAGGAGCGCGGGCCGCGCAAGGTATCGCCATTCTTCATTCCCGGGCGCCTGATCAATCTTGCTTCGGGCTATGTGTCGATCGAGCACGGCCTCAAGGGCCCCAACCATGCCGTGGTGACGGCGTGTTCGACCGGCGCGCACGCGATCGGCGATGCCAGCCGGCTGATCGCGCTCGGCGACGCCGATGTGATGGTGGCGGGCGGAACAGAATCGCCGATTTGCCGGCTGTCGATGGCGGGATTTTGCGCATCGCGCGCGCTGTCGACCGGCTTCAACGATACTCCGGAAAAAGCCTCGCGTCCCTACGACAGGGATCGCGACGGTTTCGTGATGGGGGAAGGCGCCGGCATCGTGGTGCTTGAGGAATACGAGCACGCGAAAAGCCGCGGCGCGCAGAATCTATGCGGAGGTGATCGGTTACGGATTGTCCGGCGACGCCTATCACATCACCTCGCCGTCGCCGGACGGCGATGGCGCATTCCGCAGCATGAGCGCCGCCATGAAGCGCGCGGGAATCAGTTCTGCCGATATCGACTACATCAATGCGCACGGAACCTCGACGCAGGTCGGCGACGAAATCGAGCTCGGCGCGGTGGAGCGGCTGCTGGGCAACGCCGCTTCCAGGGTGTCGATGTCGTCGACCAAATCGTCGACCGGGCATCTGCTGGGCGCCGCCGGGGCGGTCGAGACGATTTTCAGCATCCTGGCGATTCGCGATAACGTCGCCCCGCCAACGATCAATCTTGAGAACCCGTCGGTGGAAACGGCGATCGATCTCGTGCCGCAGGCGCCGCGCAAGCGCGAGATCAATGTCGCGCTATCGAATTCGTTCGGTTTCGGGGGCACCAACGCATCCGTGATCGTGCAGCGCGTGGCCAACTGACGCGTATCAATAAGAATCCACCGTTTCGCCGTATTCGGTGATAAATCCTAGACTTGGGCGTAGACTACAGGCCATTGCGGGAATTTCGCGAGGCCACGATTGAACCGACAGGATTTTAGGTTGCATCGATGAGTGAGAGGCCGCCCATTTCGCCACGGAGCCCGCGCGCCGCGCTGGAGCCCGAGCAGGTTCCGCCGCCGCCGAAGCGATCCGAGCGCGCCCGCAATCCGTTCGTCGTGGTCGGCAATGCCATCATCACCATCGTTCTGGTCCTGATGATCGGCGTCGGCGGCGCCTACATCTACGGCAAGCAGAAGATCGAGGCTCCCGGCCCGCTGCAGGAGGACAAGATCGTCAACATTCCCTCGCGCGCGGGAATGAGCGACATTGCCGATATCCTGCAGCGCGAAGGCGTCATCGACAACAATCGCTGGGCGTTCATCGGCGCGGTGTTCGCGTTGAAGGCGCGCTCGGAACTCAAGCCCGGCGAATACCCGTTCCAGAAGAACGCCAGCCTGCGCGATGTCATCGGCACCATGGTCGAGGGCAAGGTGGTCCAGCACGCCGTCACGATCCCCGAAGGCCTGACCTCCGAGCAGATCGTGGCCCGGCTTTCGGACAATGACATCTTTTCGGGCTCGGTCCGCGAAATGCCGCGCGAAGGCACGTTGCTGCCGGAAACCTACAAATTCCCGCGCGGCACCACGCGCGAGCAGGTGATTGCGCGCATGCAGCAGGCGCAGAAGCGCGTGCTGGCGGAAATCTGGGAGCGCCGCAGTCCGGACGTTCCGCTCAAGACGCCGGAGCAGCTGGTGACGCTGGCCTCGATCGTCGAGAAGGAAACCGGCAAGCCGGACGAACGCAGCCGCGTCGCCGCGGTGTTCGTCAACCGGCTGCGGCAGAAGATAAAGCTGCAGTCGGATCCGACCATCATCTATGGGCTGGTCGGCGGCAAGGGAACGCTGGGACGGCCGATCAAGCGCAGCGAAATCCAGCAGCCGTCGCCCTACAACACCTATGTGGTTGACGGCCTTCCGCCGGGGCCGATCGCCAATCCAGGGCGCGCCTCGCTGGAAGCCGCCGCCAATCCGGCGCGCACCCGCGATCTGTTCTTCGTGGCGGACGGTACCGGTGGCCACGCCTTCAGCGACACCTACGACCAGCACCAGAAGAACGTCGCCAAGCTGCGCGCGATGGAGAAGCAGATTCAGAACGACACCGTGGAGCCGGCTGACGATCCGCCGCCGGCCGCGGCGGGCGCGCCGGCCGACACCACCCCGACCGCCACCACGACCAGGCCGGCCCCGGCGAAAAAGCCCGCTCGAGCGGCTCCGGCCCGGCAAGGCGCCGCGCAGTCGACGACGTCGCCGCCGGTGTTACAGCGTTAGCGCGGCCGGCCGCAGGCCGGAATCGAATTCCGCTCTGCCCGAAAGGGCTCCGACCCGTAATTTGCGCGCATTCTATTCGCAAAACCGGTATCCACTTTTGCGGAATAAGCGCTAAGGTCGCGCCGTTCTTGCGAATCTCGCACCCGTAACTTTCCGGAGAAATTCACGCGATGGCGCTGTCGAGCATGACCGGTTTTGCCCGAAGCCACGGCGCCAGCGGACCCTACGCGTTCGAATGGGAGTTGAAGTCGGTCAACGCCAAGGGCTTCGACCTGCGGATGCGGCTGCCGCCCGGATGGGACGACCTCGAAGCCTTCGCCAAGAAGCGTGCCGGCGAGGTGCTGTCGCGCGGCACGGTGTACGCCAATTTGAACGTCAAGCGCACCGGCGCGGTCTCGACGGTGCGTATCAATGAAGAGGTGCTGGCGTCGAATCGTGAAGGTTGCCGGCGTGCTCGCCGGCAAGATCGACGCGGTGGCGCCGAGCATCGACGGGCTGCTGGCGATCAAGGGCGTCATCGAGGTTGTCGAGCCGGAAACCAACGAGGCCGAGGACAAGGCGGCGAAGGCCGCCGCGGCGGCGGCATTCGACCAGGCGCTGCTCGACCTCGTCGAGATGCGCCAGCGCGAGGGCGTCACGCTCGGGCAAATCCTCAGCCAGCGGATGGACGAGATCGAGCGGCTGGCGAAGCGGGCCGAGGCCGCGCCCGGCCGCAAGCCCGAGGCGATCAAGGCGCGGCTCGCCGAGCAGATCGCGGCATTGCTGGAAACCTCCGACCGCTTCGATCCCGACCGGCTCAATCAGGAAGCGATCATGATCGCGGCCAAGGCCGACATCCGCGAAGAACTCGATCGCATCGCCTCGCACATCTCGCAGGCGCGCGAGATGATCGGCAAGGGCGGCCCGATCGGACGGCGGCTCGATTTCCTGGCGCAGGAATTCAACCGCGAGGTCAATACCTGCTGCTCCAAGTCGAACGATCTCGAATTGACCAACACCGGACTTGCGATGAAGAACGTGGTCGAGCAATTCCGCGAACAGGTTCAGAATTTGGAGTGATCATGACGGCGGGCGACCACGGCTCTAACGGGGTTGAGCGGCGCGGACTGATGTTCGTGCTGTCATCGCCGTCGGGCGCGGGAAAGACCACGCTGTCGCGTCTCTTGATCGAGCGGACGCCCGGCCTGAGGATGTCGGTGTCCGCGACCACGCGGCCGATGCGGCCCGGCGAAGTCGACGGCCGCGACTATCACTTCATCGACAAGACAGAATTCGAACGGATGGCGAAGCGCAACGAATTGCTGGAATGGGCCACCGTGTTCGACAATCGCTATGGCACGCCGCGCGCGCCGGTCGAAGCCGCCTTGTCGGCGGGACAGGACGTGCTGTTCGACATCGACTGGCAGGGCACGCAGCAACTGCGGGAAAAGGCGCGGGCCGATGTCGTCAGCGTTTTCATCCTGCCGCCGTCCGCCGCCGACCTGGAAAAGCGCCTGCACTCCCGCGCGCAGGATTCCGACGAGGTGATCCGCGGCGGATGAGCCGCGCCAGCCACGAAATGAGCCATTGGGCCGAATACGACTACATCGTGATCAATCACGATATCGACGAAGCCTTTGCCGAAGTGCAGTCGATCCTGAAGGCCGAGCGGCTGAAGCGCGAACGCCGTACGGGATTGACGACGTTCGTGCGGGAGCTGCAGCGGCAGCTGGAGAAATAGCGGCCGTCAGGTCGGGGCTCGCCGGGATAGCTGCGAGTAGAATTCCGCAACCCTGTCGTTCGCGTCACCGGTTTGATCGAGGTCGCGCGGGAAACCGGCCCGGCGCGGGACAACATCCGCGCCCGGGCGAGCCGATCAGTGCGTCCGTCATCCGCCGATTCCCAGATTTTGTCGCGACGGACGCGCGACCTCGCCGTACGCCGCGCGCCGCCGAATTTGAGAACGACGCTTGCCGTGATGCCGGCGAGCGCCAGCGCGCCGGTCATGACCGCCAGCAGCATCGCGATCGAAGCGGGCCGACCTTGAGAGGAATCCGCTGCGGCGGGCGGAACCGCGGCAACGGTGGGCGGCGGAGCCGACGCCTCATTTGATGGCACATTCTCAGCCAAATTGTCCGTCGCCGGTCGTGGGCTGACCGCCGGGCTCACGCCCGACGGGTCGGGCCAGCGCGAGGCGACGACCGATCCCGGTGCCTCTGCGCCCGGCGCAACCCCGTTATTTTGGCTGACCGCCGTATCTGCCGGCCACGGAGGCAGCGGCGCATCGCTGCGGCTCGGCGGTTCGATGCTTGTCTGCGCGGGCAGTTCGGCGTGAGCGTCCGCGATCGAACGCTGCGTCGGTGCCTCGGCTTTTGGCGACGGCAGCGGGCGCGAGTTGAGCGGGGCGGTCTGCGAGAGCTTTGCGCCTTCCTCGCGGAGATACCAGCAGTGACGTTTGGTGGCGCGATCGATGCGATAGTACCAATGGCTGCCCTCGGGCGCTTCGTCCTTCGGCGCGGAAAGGCAATCGTCCGCCGCGCCGTCGCGTTGTGCGACAGGGTTGCGAGGGGGGCGCCCGCGAGAACAGCTGGCGAAGATGGCTGAGACGAATTTCGCGGTTCGGTTTGGCATGTGCACCTCCGGTGATGATACGCGACGCTTCACGCCACCAATCTCGGCAAAGACTTGGGTGGCAATGAGCCGCAATTCCGGAGGGCATTGGGCTTAATTTAGGCTCGCATTCGTATCGGCGAGGCCCGACTTCAGCCTGAAAAACAGGCGTTTGAGGCGGCGCCGAAAGCGCCGCCCCCATTTCCCGGAGCGAGCCTATTCGCTCGCAAGCACGTCGCTGAACAGCACGTAGCGCTGGCCATCGAAGCGCACCAGCCGCATCTGCTTGATCGGGCGCAGATCTGTCGGGCTGGTCTTGAGACGGATCCCCGGCAACAGCAGCGGCAGCTCCATGTCCAGATGGGAGGCCTGCTTCATGATATTTTCGCGGGTAAGATTGTCGCCGCACTGCTTGAGCAGCTGCACCACCGCGTAACCGATGTTGTAGCCATAGGGCGCGTAGTAATCGCTCTTGCTGATGCGCGGGTTGTACTTGTCCATCCACACGTTCCAGGCTTTCATCTCCGGGTCGTCCCGCCACTGCGGGTCGGCCGGATCCTTCTGATAGGCCGCGGAGATGATGCCCTTCGCCGCGTCAAACCCTGCCGGCTTGATCGCGCCCGCAATCGAGGAGCCGATGCTGACCACGAATTCCTGCGGGTGCCAGTCGATGTCGTAGGCCTTGCGAATGGCTTGCGCGGAGAATTTGGGAATCGTGACGATGAAAAATACGTCGGCGCCCGCAGCCTTCAGCGAAACCACCTGGGAATCGACGGTCGGGTCGCTGGTGTTGTAGGTCTGCGATGACACGATCATCGTCGACGCCTTTTCGCCGAGCCCGCGCTTGAAGCCCAGCAGATAATCGCGGCCGAGATCGTCGTTCTGCGCCAGGATCCCGATCTTGGCGTCGGGCTTTACCGAAAGAATGTATTTGGCGTAGATCTCGCCTTCCGACGCATAATGCGGCGTCCAGCTCATCGTCCACGGATAATGCTCGGGGTCATTGAAGACCGTCGCGCCCGAGCCGATGAACAGATGCGGCACCTGTTTCTGGTTGATGTATTTGACCACGGCCATATTGGGCGCCGTGCCCACGGGATTGACCAGAAACAGCACCTCGTCGCTTTCGATCAGGCGTCTGATCTGCTCCACCGTTTTGGGCGGACTGTAGGCGTCGTCGAGACTGATGAAGTTGATCTTGCGACCGTTCACCCCGCCCTGTTCGTTGATCATCGTGAAATAGGCGGTAGCGGAGACGGCGCCGGCCGAGTAGGCCGATGCCGGGCCGCTATAGGGCGTGGTGGTCCCGATCTTGATTTCGGTGTCGGTGGCGCCGGGACTGTATTGCTTTTGCGCCAGGGCCGGCGTCGCGGCCAACGTCAGTGTCAACGCCGCCAGAGCGGCAAAGTGAGAACAATTCCTCCAACAAGCCATCAGTCTCCTCCCTGTTTAAGCGAGGCTACATGGCACTCCGCCTCTTTTGGCGAGGCTTATAAGATGCGCTGCCTCAGTTCTTCAGTACGATGCGCCCAACGACTTTTCCGGCCCGCAATTCGTCGATCCATTTCTGGACGTCGCCCATTGGTTCTTCTTTCATGGGCGTCGGCTTGATCTTGCCGGCACGCGCCAGCGCCATCAGCTCATGTCCCTCGGCCAGTGTTCCGACCATGAAGCCCTCGATCGTCATGCGCTTGTAGATCCATTGTACCATCGGCAGGCTGAAATTGCCGCCCATCAATCCGGAGACCACGATCTTGCCGCCGCGCGCGACCACGGAGACCGCGAACGCCATCGACTTCTCGTTGCCGGCGAAATCGACGATTTCGTCGAACCCGCCCTCGGTTTCCCTGACGATGCGCTTGGCCACGTCGGCCTCGGAGGGATCGTAGGCGACGGCGGCGCCGTTCTTCAGCGCCGCTTCGCGCGCGGCGGGGCTCAGATCGGCGACCGAGATCTTTTGCTTGAACATGGCCTGCGCGAACGACAGTCCCATCATGCCGACGCCGCCAAGGCCGATCAGCAGCAGATTGCGCTGCCGCGGCCGGTCGACCAGCCGCTTCAGCGCGCCATAGGCGGTGACGCCGGAGCACATCAGGGTCGCCGCCTGATTGACCGGCAGCGGATCGTAGTCCAGCAGGTATTTTGCGTCCGGCACCAGCACGTGGCTGGCGAACCCGCCGTCGATGGAGACGCCGAGAAAACGCTGCTTGAGGCAGAGATTCTCGTCGCCATTGACACAGTCGCGGCACTGGCCGCAGCCGATCCACGGAAATACCGCCTTTCTTCGTGCCGATCAGGTCCTTCGAAACATCGGGGCCGACTTCCTCGACGACGCCTGCGATCTCGTGTCCCAGCGTGAACGGCAGCGTCATGCCGCGCGTGGTGTCGAGCCTCTTGCCGCCGCCGAGGTCGGCGTAGCCGTCCTGGATATGCAGGTCGGAATGGCACAGCCCGCAGCGCTCGATACGGACGAGGACTTCCTTGCCCACCGGCTTCGGCGTCTCGACGATGGTTTCGCACAATGGCGCATCGAATTTGACCAGTGATTGGCGTCGCATCAGCGCCATGGCGCGTCTCTCCCTAAGGCACGTTCAATTTCGTGTTCCGTATATCGGTCAATTCGCGGGCCATGGCAACAAAGCCGGAGACCGGAATGGTCTCGGCGCGCCGCGTCGGATCGACATGCGCGGCGGCGGCCAGCCGGGCCGGATCGACGGCAAGCGATTTGAGGCTTTGCCGCAGCATTTTCCGGCGCTGGCCGAACGCCGCCGCCGCAACCTGCTCCAGCGCCCGGCGGTCGCACGGCTCCGGCGTGTTGCGGGGCACCAGCCGCACCACCGACGAGGTGACCTTGGGCTGCGGCACGAAGGCGGCCGGTGAAATGTCGAACAGGATTTTCGTCTCCGCGCGCCAGTTGGCGAGCACGGCCAGCCGGCCATAGGCCTCGTCATTCTCGCGCGCGACGATGCGCTCGGCCACCTCGCGCTGAAACATCAGCACCATCATGTCGTACCAGGGCGGCCACGGCTCGATCGACAGCCAGTCGATCAAAAGCGCGGTGGCGATGTTGTAGGGCAGGTTGGCGACGATTTTCGCGCGTGCGCCGCCGAGCAGCGGCCGCGGATCGAAATGCTGCGCGTCGGCGCAGACGATCTCCAGCCGTCCCGGATATCGCCTTGAAATCTCTTCGAGCGCCGGCAGTGCGCGCTCATCGCGCTCCACCGCGATGACGCGCCGCGCGCCCAGCGCCAGCAACGCGCGCGTCAGCCCGCCGGGACCGGGGCCGATCTCGATGACGGTGGCGTCTTCCAGCGGGCCCGCGGCGCGCGCGATCCGCGCGGTGAGGTTGAGGTCCAGCAGGAAATTCTGGCCGAGCGATTTGCGGGCCGACAAGGCATGCTGGCGAATGACCTCGCGAAGCGGCGGCAGGTCGTCGATCGCGCTCATGCCGGCTGCGCCGCCGCCATGCGGGCGGCCAGCCGCAATGCCGCGATCAGGCTGGACGGATTGGCCTTGCCCGTGCCGGCAATGTCGAAGGCGGTGCCATGGTCGGGCGAGGTGCGAATGAACGGCAATCCCAGCGTGACGTTGACGGCGTCGTCGAAGGCCAGCGTCTTGATCGGGATCAGCGCCTGATCGTGATACATGCAGATCGCGCAGTCATAGGTCTTGCGCGCGGCGTCGTGGAACATGGTGTCGGCCGGCAGCGGTCCCGCGGACCTCGATGCCTTCGCCGCGCAGGATTTCGACGGCCGGCGCCACGATGGTCCGGTCCTCGGTGCCGAGCGAGCCGTCTTCGCCGGCGTGGGGATTGAGGCCGGATACCGCAAGCCGCGGATTGGCGAGGCCGAAGCGGGCTTTCAGGTCCGCGACCACGATGCGGGCCGTGCGTGACGATCAACTCGCTCGATAGCTGCGCGATCGCCTCGCGCAGCGAAAGATGGATCGTCACGGGCACGACGGCGAGGGCAGGGGACCACAGCATCATGACCGGCTGCGGGTGCGTGGCCTCCGGTCGCCGCGAGCTCGGCGAGAAACTCGGTATGACCGGGATGGCGGAAGCCGGCGCGATAGAGCACGCTCTTGGCGATCGGATTGGTGACCACCGCGCCGGCCCGCCCGGCGACGACGTCGCCGACCGCCTGACGAATGGAGGCGATCGCCGCGTCCGCGCTGGTATCGTCCGGCAGGCCGGGCTGCGCGGTCGCGGCGTGGCCGGTGGCCACGACCGGCAATGCGTCCGCGAACGCGCCAGGTGCGTCCTCGGCGCGAACGTCGGCGATCGCGACGTTGAGCCCGAGAGTTTTCGCGCGGCGGCTGAGGAAGTCGCGATCGCCGAGCAGGTAGAATGCCGGGAGCTTCAGCTCATTGCGGCGCAGCCACGCCTTGATGGTGATATCGGGCCCGATACCCGCGGGTTCGCCTGAGGTCAGCGCGAGGGGCTTGGCCATGCGTCAACGATATTCGATCATCGCGGCTTTGCGGATTTCCTGCAGATACCATTTCGACTTCGCCTCGTACTTCTCGGCATACATCTTGTCCCGGATTTCCTTCTTCTTCGGGGTGTCGATGGTGGTCGGCTTCCTTGCGCACAGCGCAACCATCTCCACGCCCTGTTTCGTCACCTCGGGCGGGGTCAAATGGCCGATCGGCGTCTTGTCGAGCACTTCGCGAAGAACCGGCGGTATGTCGGCCGAGGTCTTGATCACGATCTCGCGTATCGCCGCATTCTGCATGGACTTGAAGAAGGCGTTCGCATCGGCGCAGGTCTGCACGCGGCCGCGCAACGCTTCGGCCTCTTTCTGCCTTGCTTCGATGGCGGCGGGCGCGGATCCGCGCGGGACGATCAGAACGATCGGCTGCATCTTGTATTCGAAGGCGTCGCCTTCCTGCTTCTCGTCGCCGCCACTCACCTGGACGGCGGCGGCGACATCCTTCTCGCCGACCTGGAGACTCTCCTTGTATCGTCCGCGCACCAGGCTGGTCCAGACCATGTCGGCCCTGAGGCGTGCCTTCAGCGTGTCGGGCCGAACGCCCTGGCTTTCGAGAGATTTTGTCAGCTGGTCCGGCGTGATCCGCATCCGTCGCACTCATCGCCGCGTAAGACTGATCGATATCGGAAGAGCTGGGGTCGACGCCATATTTCTTGGCTTCCTTGATCTTCACCTTTTCATCGATCAGTTCGTTGATCACCTGCTGCCGGTCGGCGGGCTTGTGGGTGGTCAGGAAGTTCAGCTTGCTGCGCTGTTCGATATCGTAATTGGTGATGGGATCGCCGTTGACCATGACGGCGACGGTTTGCGCATGCGACGGCGAGGCGCAGACCATCAAGGCCAGCGCCGCGGCACAACCGAGGATGAGAGGCGAAAGGCGGTGGGAGAATTTGGTCGTCATGGTCATATTCGCTTATCAACCGATTCGAATTGGAGCCGCGCCGGGAATTCGTCCTCCGGGTAGCGCGCCGACACCGGTTCTACTGGATGCCCCCAGCTCCACTGCCTGACGCGGCCGAATTGGCAAGCGTCCGCAAGCCGATCTGCAGCATGAACGCGTGACTGAGCACGGGCGGCGTGGTGCCGGCGGAGTAGCTGTAGGACGTGACATAGTTGGCCGCCAGCACGAAGCAATCGTCCACATAGCCGGCGCCGACGATGTACTGATTGACCTTGTTCGCTTCGAGATCCCATCGGGCGGCTCCCGTCACCACCCAGTTCGCGGCCACCTTGAGCGAGGCGCTGCCCAAAAGTCCTTCGCGGCGGGTCAGGTATCCGAGTTCCGGCTGCGGCGCATAGTTGCCGTACATCAGGCTGACCGACCAGCGGTCGAAGCTCGCGCGGCCTTCAGCCTCGAAACGATTGACGTTGAGCGTCGCCTCATCCAGCCGCGTGCGCACGCTGAAGGTATAGGTTCGGTTGGGCGAATAATTGACGCGCGCGACATAATCGGATCGCGCATTCTGCAGGCCGGAATCGATCCCGGTATTGGTCACGTCCGCGACCGCGAACGAATTCAGGCCGAACAGCTGATAGGACTGTCCGAACAGCACATTGACCGAGCCGCCGCGGTCGAATTGCGTCGTCGCCTGCACGCCGACATTGGCGCGGCCGCCGCCTTCGACGCGATCGTAGCCCGAGAATTTGTCGACGCTGAACAGATTGCTGGCGTCGAACACCATGCTCTGCGCGTCTTCGTTGGGAAGCTTGCCCGCATAGGATTCGTTGGGACGAATGATGACCTGCGCGATCGGCTCGATCGTCGTGGTGCCCCAGGGCTGAACGTTGATGAAGGGATAGCGATATTCGAGGCCGACCGTCGGCATCACCCGCAGCGCCTGCGTGTCGCCGACGGGCAGGAAATTCGAAACGCCCGGCTGGTTCGAGATCGAGGCATCGATCGCATCGGCGCGGATGCTCGCGAACGGCGTCCAGATTTCGCCCGCGGAATCGGTGAACGATCGCCGCCACTGCGCCTCGGCCGTCAGCCGCGTGTAAGTGCCGGGCACGCCGCGAAGCAGGCATTGCGACGGCAACCGCGCCAGCGGATCGGCCGATGCCGTCGTGCACAGGCTGTTGGTGTTCGCCAACGTCGTGATCGGGTCGAAAGCGGCGTCTTCCGCGTCAGGCTGGTGAAGTTCGTCTTGTAGCTGAATTCGCCGCCGAAGATCGGGCTGTTGAGCACGTTCGAATAATCGACCACCGGGTGGATGACGGGAACCTGCTGCTGGAAGCCCGAAAAGCTCAGATAGTAGATCGTGCGCGCGTCGAAGTAGCTGCGATTGCCGACGCCGGTCAGATAAAGCTGCGAAATGGCTTCCGTCGGCAGGCTCAGGAATGAGTTCAGCGGATCCCTGTACTGGGCCAGCCGGTAGTCGGACATGAAGTAGTAGTCCGAGAGCAGGACGCCGTCCCAGCCCCATACCCATTTGTCGTTCAGCGCGAACTGGCCCTTGGTTTCGACGCCGCCGCGGAACTGACGGTCGCCGGGCTGACCGGCGAAGGCTCCCGGATCGAGCTGGTCGATGCCATAGGCGCGGATTTGATACGATCCGTTCAGCAGGCGCTGACGGAATTCGCCCTGGAACAGCACGCCCTGCCGGGTCGTGAAGCGCGGGTTGAAGGTCGCGTCGTAGTCGGGAGCGATGGCCCAGTAGAACGGGGTCTCGACGCCGTACCCGTAGGTCGAAACCGAGGTGAGGCCCGGCATCAGGAAGCCGGTCTTGCGCTTCACGGTCGGATCGGGCGTCGAAAAATACGGCAGATACGCCATCGGAACGCCGAAGAACTCGAGCTGCGCGTTCTCGAAGTACAGCATCTTGTCGGTCTGGTCGTGAATGATGCGCGCGCCCTTGACCTGCCACAGCGGCGGCTTCTTCGGATCGTCCTTACAGGGTGCGCAGGCGGTATAAACGCCGTTCTCGAAGACGGTGTAGTTGCCGCTCGAGCGGTCCGCGCGCGTCGCAGCCATTCGCGTCGCGTCGGCGGTGTCGACGCGCAGCGAATCGACGAACCCGTCGCGGTAGTCGTCGCTCAGATCCATGATGTTGGCGTAGGTGACCTTGCCGTCCGCATCGGTCATGCGGATGTTGCCTTCGGCATGCAGCCGCTTGGTCTTCTGATCGTAGATGACCTTGTCGGCCTCGACGCTGGTGCCGTTGTAGAACATCTGCACGTTGCCGACCGCCGACACGCGCGAATTGTTGTAGTCGTAGTCGACCTCGACCGCCTGGACGAGCATCTGCCCGTCATTGGCGGTGCGCGGCGGGACCGGCCGGGGGGGTCTCGGATTGTAGGTAAAGCCCTGCGCCGAGGCCGGGGTCGTTGTCGCGATCGCCGAGCGCGCCGGCGACGACGAACCCGAAGACCAGGGCGAGAACGGGTCCGCTGACGGCGGCCAAGCGGGCGCGATGACGGCGCACGGGGGTGCGCCGCCTGAACGCAGGCGACCTTCTCTGGCGGGCGGCGACAACAGCCACTACCCGTCCTCCTGGTACAGCAAGGCCAAAAAGCCGGTGAGGCCGCCCACGAACACGGGCAGCCACGCCGAAGCGATCGGATGCATCAACTCAGCCTTGCTCAAATCCTCAGTTACTTTCGACAGAACGTAGAGCAGAAAGCCTGCTCCCACGCCACTCAAAACCATCTTCTGCACGCCGCCGAAACGGAAGAACCGCAAGGAGACGGACGCGGCCAGCATGACCATCGCGGCCAGCAAAAACGGCTGTGCGATAAGCTTGTGGTACTGCAGCCGGTAGCCGGCGGTCGCAAATCCCGAGCTTTCCGAGGACCGGATATAGCTCGGGAGTTGCCAAAAAGACACAGTCTCCGGCGTGGAGAAACTGTTGCGGACCTGGGCGGGCGTCAGGCTGGTCGGCAGCGTGAAGCTGTCCTGGTCGATCGGGGGGCCGTCGAGGGTGAATCGGCGGGCGGATTTGAACAGCCAACGTCCTTCCTCCAGCGTCGCCTCGCGGGCTTCGATTCGCTCCTTGAACTGGAGAGTCGTTGTCGAACCGGAACAACGTCAGCCCGGTCAGCCGCACGCCCTGCTGCTCGCTGCGCGCCGCGTTGATGATGACCTGGCCGTCGCTGTTCACCTGATTGATCCAGAAGCCGGAGGCGTCCTGGATGCCGCCGCCGGGCGCGGAGCCGAACAGCTCCGCCTCCATCCGCTTGGAGAGTTCGCGCAGATTGGCGGACATCGGGTTGTAGGCGGTGGTCGCCAGAATTCCGAGCACGATCGCGCTTGCCAGCGCCGGCGCGATGAACTGCCACGCCGAAACGCCGGCGGCGCGCGCGACCACGAGTTCCAGCCGCCGCGAAAGCGCCAGATAGCAGGTCATCGCCCCGATCAGGATGCAAAACGGCATCATCTTTTCGAGCAGTTGCGGCACGCGGAACAGCGAGGTCTCCGCGACCGTGATGGCCGACGCCGAAGCCAGCCCCGACGTCTTCCTGACCATTTCGATGTAATCGACCAGCACCAGCAGCAGGAAAATGCTGGCGAACACGCCCAGCGCCGAGATCACGAAGCGGCCGGCAAAATATCGCCCGAGCGTGTTGGTCATCATGCTCATGCTGTGACGGGCCGCCCGAAGAGCCGCAAAAGACGCGCGTTCGATTTGTTGATCGCTTCGATCAGCGCCGCCGGCGGTTCGATCACGACGCCCCAGATGATGATCCACAGGCCTACGCCGATGCGCCGCCGCCAGCATCAGATATTGGACGACGGGGGCGAGCGGCGATTTCACCGCCATGACGGAGCAGGCGAATCCCGCCATGCGCAGCCCGAACACGGCGAAGATCGAACCGCCGATCGAAAAATTGCGGCTCTGACGCGTGGTGCGCGGCGCGCCGAGAAACGCGAAGGTGAGGGCTGCAAATGCGAACGGATAGATCGGCGACATGAAACGGTCATGCAGCTCGGCGCGGAACTGTCCGGGCAACTGCATGTAGACCGGATCGTCGGCGGCCGGCGACAGCAACTCCCAGAGGTAGCGTTCGCGAATGCCCAATGTGATGTCGCGGCCCTGATTGGAGAATTTCGACATGTCGAACGCGTAGCGGCCGAACGCCACCAGCGCGGGATCGCGCTTGCCGGCTTCGAAGCGTTCCAGATTGCCGTCCTCGAGGATCAGAAACGATCCGCTGTTGTTCCTCAGGACCGTTCCGTGGTCGGCGATGATGGTGACGCGTTCCTTTGGATCGCGGCGGTCATCGACAAAGATGCCGGCGAGCACGCCGCCCGGTTGCCGCTCCCGAATGCGGATGGTCAGGTTCTGATCGAGCTGGGCGAAGCGGCCGGGCTGCAGGATGTTGGTCAGGACGTCGGCAGTGATTTCGGCGTCCCACCGTTTCAGGCGGCGCATGCCGTCGGGCGCGAGATAGGCGGCGATGAAGGCGACCAGGAGCGCCACCACGACGGTGGCGTAGAAGAACGGACGGAACAGCCGGAACGGCGAGAAGCCGGCCGCATTCATCACGATGATCTCGGAGTTGGTCGCGAGCTTGTTGAGGGTGTGCGAGATCGCGATCATCAGCGCGATCGGCGAGATGATCAGCACCAGCGCCGGAATCACCAGACTGGTGACGCCGAGAAAGGTGACGATGGTCTGGCCCTGGCTGGTCATCAGGTCGATGCCGCGCAACGCCTGCGTAATCCAGATCACCCCCGTCAGGCTGACCAGAACCAGCGCAAACGACGCCAGCGTCGTGCGAAAAATGTACCTGTCGATCGACCCCATCGTCACCGCACGATCCCGCCCTGCGAACTGGAACTGCGGCTCACGACCAATCCCGAAACCGGGATCCCCTGTGGTCGCGCCGCCATTGCTCCAGCCGGCTCACTTTCTCACTACCATCCCTTTGATCCGTCAACAAAATGGCTGCGCCATGGCACCCTCGAGATATGGTTAATAATTCAGGCGATGTGGCCTCCCAGCCACGCCCGGCGCTTGGCAGCGCTGGCGCTGACAGGTCATAGTGCCCCAGACATGCTCTTGAGGACTGTGAATCGCAGTCCGAAGAGAACATTCCGAGCACCGCCCGGCGGGTTCCCGACCAGCGACAGCCCCGATTTTGGAGGATTTGCCTATGTCCGACGCCGTCAAGGTCGGCTTCGTTCCGTTTTCTACCGCCCCGCGCGGCATTCTGGTGATTTTCTGCGACGATACGTTGAAGTTCGGCGCAGCGACCCGCAAGGCGCTGGGCGCGGCCGCCAATCTCGTCACCCGCGCGGCCGCGACCAACCAGTTCAAGGGGAAGAGCGGGTCCACGCTCGATATTCTGGCGCCCGAGGGTCTCAAGGCCTCGCGCCTGATCGTGGTCGGCGCCGGCAAGCTCTCGGCGCTCAAGGACAACGATTTTCATCAAGCTTGGCGGCGCCGCCGCCGGCAAGTTACGCGCCGGCAACGATGCCGTGACGATCATGGCGGAACTGCCCGACGGGGCCATGAAGCCCGATTCCGGCGGCCGCGGTCGCATCGGGCGTACGGCTGCGCGCCTATAAATTCGACCGCTACAAGACCAAGAAGAAGGAGGATGGCGAGGACGCCGCCTTGCGCGCCGATATTTCGCTCGCCGTCGGCGATGTGGCCGCCGCGCGAAAGGCGTTCGCGCCTCACGCTCACATCGTCGATGGTGTCATCATCGCGCGCGAACTCGTCAACGAGCCGCCCAACGTGCTCTACCCCGAGGAATTCGCGCGCCGCGCCGGCCAGCTGCGCAAGCTCGGCGTCGACGTCGAGATTCTCGACGTCAAGGCGATGACGAAACTCGGAATGGGCGCGCTGCTCGGTGTCGCCCAGGGCTCGGCGCGGCCCGGCCGCACCGTGATCATGCGCTGGAACGGCGGCAAGCGCGGCGATCAGCCGGTTGCGTTCGTCGGCAAGGGCGTTTGTTTCGATACCGGCGGCATTTCCATCAAGCCCGCCGGGAGCATGGAGGACATGAAGGGCGACATGGGGGGTGCTGCCTGCGTCGTCGGCCTGATGCACGCGCTGGCGGCGCGGAAGGCGAAGGTCAATGCGGTCGGCGCCATCGGCCTTGTCGAGAACATGCCCGACGGCAACGCGCAACGCCCCGGCGATATCGTCACCTCGATGTCCGGCCAGACCATCGAGATCATCAACACCGACGCCGAAGGCCGCCTGGTGCTGGCCGACGTGCTCTGGTATGTGGCGAAGAAGTTCAAGCCGAAATTCATGGTCGATCTCGCAACGCTCACCGGCGCGATCATGGTGGCGCTCGGCACCGAATATGCCGGGCTGTTCTCCAACAACGACGAACTGGCCGAGCGGTTGACCAAGGTCGGGCTGGCGACGGGGGAACGGGTCTGGCGCATGCCGCTCGGTCCCGAATACGACAAGCTGATCGATTCGCAGTTTGCAGATATGAAGAACACCGGCGGCCGCCACGGCGGTTCGATCACCGCCGCGCAGTTCCTGCAGCGCTTCGTCGACGACACGCCGTGGGCGCATCTCGATATCGCGGGAACGGCGATGGGCGCGCCGAAATCCGACATCAATCAAAGCTGGGGTTCGGGCTATGGTGTTCGCCTGCTCGAGCGGCTGGTCGCGGAGTATTACGAAGCCAGGAAATAGCGGAAATCCGGATGACGGAAGTTCTATTCTACCACCTGCAAAACATGTCGCTCGAAAGCGTTTTGCCGCCCTTGCTGGAAAAATCGCTGGAGCGCGGCTGGCGGGTCGTCGTGCAGTCGACGTCGCAGGAGCGCGCCGACGCGCTGGATGCGCATTTGTGGACCTATCGCGACGATTCATTCTTGCCGCACGCCACCTGGCGCGCGGGCGACGCGCAGGACCAGCCGATCGTGCTGGCGGTGGAGGAGGGCAATCCGAACCGGGCCAATGTCAGGTTCCTGGTCGACAACGCCGCTCTGCCGGCGGATGCCGACGCCTATGAGCGGATGGTTCTGGTTTTCAACGGCGACGACGGCGAGGCGCTCGCTGCCGCCCGCGGCGCCTGGACCGATTGCAAGGCGCGCGGGTTCGAGGTCACCTATTGGCAGGCCGACGAGCGGGGCCGGTGGCAGCGGCGGGAATAGCGATATCGGGCAATTAATGATAATCTGCGGTTTCGGTCCGCGGGCTTGCGACAAAGCCACGGTCGTGCCGCAAAGTGATGTTGGGACAAGCGCTTAAGGCGACGGGGTGGGAATTTAGTTCATCGTGCGAGACAACAACGCCTCATCGAAAACGACTGCTGGCGCTGCTTGCGTTTGCGCCCGTCATCGCGGGCTGCGCGGGTGCGTCCGATCTTATGTCGAAAGATGCGGAATGGTTCTCGCGCTCCGGCAGGCTGTTCATCAGAAACATCGAAGCGCCGCCTCTCTCGCCCAACAAGCCGGTCACGGCTGACGATCTGGTCAGCGCCGAGGGGTATTGTCCGGGAATGGCGCCTCCCGGCGGCCCTGCCGACGCCAACGCCGCGACCGACGGCGCTGCCCCGCCAATCCCCTCGACCACGGGAACGGTGGCGCTTGGTCACACCGAATGCGATGTGGTGCGCGGCATCGGCCCGCCTGAAAGCGTCAATCTGTCGAACAATGCGCGCGGCGACCGGGTGGCGGTTATCAACTACAGCAGGGACAACGCGCCGGAATCTATACCTTCACCGCAGGACGCCTGACCTCGATCGAGCGCGAGCCCGGCCGGTGGAACAGCCGAAGACGGCAAAGTCCAAGGTGAAAAAGAAGAAACCGGCGGCGACGTGATCGCGGCTCTGCTGACCTTCAATCAGCCTTGAACCGGCTCAGCCGGCGGCTTCGTCATATTGCGCGCTCGCCGCCAGCCATTCTTCCTCGGCCCGCTGCAATGCGCTCTCGGCGCCGGCCCGCGCCTTGGTGAGCTGCGCGGCCTGCTTCGGATCGCGCTTGAACAGATCCGGCAGCGCCAGCGCGGCATCGATCTTGGCGATGATGTCGTTGATGCGCGCGATCTCGGCCTCGGCGTCTGAAATCTTCTGCTTCAGCGGCACGCGCTTTTCGCCTCGCGCGCGCTGAGCTTTGTCGCGGCCGCCTGCGCGCTCACTGCCGCCGCGGTCGCGCGAACTGGCGCGCATGCCGCGTGCCGACAGCACCATGCGCCGGTAATCGTCGAGGTCGCCGTCAAAGGTCGTGACGGCGTGATCGGCGACCACCCATAATTGATCGGCGCAGGCTTCGATCAGATAGCGGTCGTGCGAGACCATGATGACCGCGCCGGGAAATTCGTTGATCGCTTCCGCCAGCGCCGCGCGGCTGTCGATATCCAGATGGTTGGTCGGCTCGTCGAGAATGATCATGTTGGGACCGAAGAAGGTCGCGAGCCCCAGCAGCAGCCGTGCCTTCTCGCCGCCCGACAGGCTCCTGACCAGGGTATCGCCGGCCTTGCCGGAAAAGCCGATCGCGCCGGTGCGCCCGCGCACCTTGGTTTCCGGGGCGTCCGGCATCAGCTTGCGGACGTGATCGTAGGCCGACGCGTCGAGATCGAGTTCATCGACCTGGTGCTGCGCGAAATAGCCGACCGAGAGTTTGTCCGCGCGCGTGACGTGCCCCGAGAACGGCACCAGCTTGTTGGCCAGCAGCTTGACCAGCGTCGACTTGCCGTTGCCGTTGGAGCCGAGCAGCGCGATGCGGTCGTCGGTGTCGATCCGCAAGGTGACGCGGGTCAGCACCGGCTTCTTCGGATCGTAGCCGACCGTGACGTCGTCGACCGCGATGATCGGCGGCGACAGCATCTTCTCCGGCACCGGAAACGAGATTTCGCGCACGTCCTGCGTCACCAGCGCGGTGACCGGCTTCATTCTTTCCAGCATCTTGACGCGCGACTGGGCCTGACGGGCTTTCGATGCCTTGGCCTTGAAGCGGTCGACGAAGGCCTGCAGGCGCTTGCGTTCGTCGGCCTGGCGTTTGGCGTGCTTGGCGTCCAGCATTTCGCGCGTGGCGCGCTGCTCTTCGAACGAGGAGTAGGTTCCCTTGTAGAGCGTCAGCTTGCCGCGATCGAGGTGCAGGATCTGATCGACCGAGGTGTCGAGCAGGTCGCGATCGTGGCTGATGACGATCACGGTGCGCGGATAGTTCGCCAGATGATCTTCCAGCCACAGCGTGCCCTCGAGATCGAGATAGTTGGTCGGCTCGTCCAGCAGCAGCAGATCGGGCGCGGCGAACAGGGTCGCGGCCAGCGCGACGCGCATCCGCCAGCCGCCGGAAAATTCCTGGCAGGGCCGCGCCTGATCCTCGGTCGAGAACCCGAGGCCGGCAAGGATCGCGGCGGCGCGGGCGGGCGCCGAATGCGCGTCGATATCGACGAGCCGGGTCTGGATCTCGGCGATCCGGTGCGGATCGTGGGCGGTATCGGCTTCGCGCAGCAGGGCGTCGCGCTCGAGGTCGGCCTTCAGCACCACCTCGATCAGGCTTTCCGGCCCGTTCGGGGCTTCCTGGGCCAGGCTGCCCACGCGCCAGCGCGGCGGAATGGTGATGGTGCCGCTTTCGATCGGCAACTCGCCGCGGATCGCGGCAAACAGCGTCGATTTGCCGACACCGTTGCGGCCGACGAAGCCGACGCGGGCGCCCGGCACGATCTGGGCTGAGCCATGATCGATCAGAAGCCGTCCGGCAATCCGGACCGAGATATCGGTGATTGAAAGCATGCGGGGTTGTCACCGGAGCCGCCGCCAAACGCAACCCCGTTTGTGCGCGAAATATCGCCTCCGCAGCCCGTCTATGTCGAATAAACGGGCGGGGCTAGTTCGACGACCTCAGGCGGTCCTCGCGGTCCCGCCTGCGCAATTCATCCATCAGGTGCTGGAGGCGGGGCGAGAGGCGCGACGAGTCGGGACGCAGGCTCTGCTGCAGCCGTTCACCCACGGCGTCGCAGATCGACCGTATCGTCTTGCGATCGATCGCTTCGCTGCTGTCGGTGATTGCGCCGTTCATGACGAGTTCCGCCTCGTATCCGTCTGGATGATTTGATGCTGCATCAAGTCATTGGCGCGAGGATTGTTTCCCGTCAGGAACGGATTGCATGCCTTTCTAGTAAAAATTGCATGAACGGGAGCCGGCGGTTCCGCTCGATCTCAAGTGAAAGGCCCCGGCGCAACAGGGCCGGGGCGTTCGATGTCAGGGATTGAGCGATTGCGCTCAATAGCAGCGATTGACCAGGCGCCAGCGGGGGCCCCAGGGCGTCGGAACCAAGTCGCCGCGCGTAACAGCCGCCGTAACCATAATAGACCGGGCCGCCGACGAAGAAGCGGGGACCGCCCCAGCCCCGATGCCAGCCGCCGTGCCAGCCACCGTGCCAACCGCCCCAGGCGGAGGCGGAGGTCGGCGCCAACGCGGCCGCTGCGAGCGACGCTGCGGCGACTGCAACAAGCGAGAGTTTGCGTAACATGATGATCTCCTCGGGTTCGGCGCCGATGGCGCCATCGGTGAGGTTGCTCCCGTTGACGCCCCCCTAGAACCGGCGGGGCGTTCGGTCGATGGCAGCTTGGCGCCGGGAAGCTGAATGAACCCGGGACATCCGTTTCAGAGAGGGTTCATATTCGTGAAATTGCTGTAATTCCGCGGCCTCGATTGCCGGTTCGGGGCGCGCGAGCAGCTGGTCTGATCGCTTGCCGTTCGTCGACGGCGCCGATATAAGCCCCGCAACTCCCATCAGCCCTGCAAGGACGAAATCATGGCGATTGAACGCACCTTTTCGATTATCAAGCCCGACGCGACCGCGCGCAATCTGACCGGCGCGATCAACGCGCTGATCGAGAAGGCCGGGCTTCGCATCGTCGCCCAGAAGCGGATTCGCATGACCCGCGAACAGGCCGAAACCTTCTACGCCGTGCACAAGGCGCGTCCGTTCTTCGGCGAACTGGTGGATTTCATGATTTCCGCCCCGGTCGTCGTTCAGGTTCTCGAAGGCGAAAACGCCGTGCTCAAGTACCGCGACGTGATGGGCGCGACCGATCCTTCCAAGGCGGCCGAGGGGACGATCCGCAAGCTGCACGCGAAGTCGATCGGCGAAAACTCGGTGCATGGTTCCGATGCCCCGGAGACGGCGGCCATCGAGATCGCCCAGTTCTTCTCGGGCAACGAAATCGTCGGCTGATCTGTACGAACCGCGGCGAGCGATAGCCGCGCGGAACGGTCGCCTCTCCCAGAGGACTGCGCTGTGAACTGGCTGCTGCACATCTTCGATCCGGCGACTATCGGAATGGTAGCCGCCGAGTTTCGGGACGGCATGCAGCAGCCGGCATTCTGGGTCGCAGTCGGCAAGATCATCTGGATCAACGTATTGCTGTCAGGCGACAATGCGCTGGTGATCGCGCTGGCGTGTCGCGGACTGGAGCCGCGCCATCGGCTCTGGGGCATGATCCTCGGCGCCGGCGCCGCCGTTTTTCTGCGTATTGTCTTCACCGGCATCGTCGCGACCCTGATGGAGCTGCCGTACCTCAAGCTGATCGGCGGGCTGGCGCTGGTCGCGATCGCCGCGAAACTGCTGGTGCCCGAACCAGAGGATGAGGAAGGCGTGGAATCGGCGTCGTATTTGTGGGCGGCGGTGCAGATTGTCGTGGTCGCGGACATCGTGATGAGCCTCGACAACGTGATCGCAGTTGCAGCCGCCGCCAATGGCAGTGTCCCATTGCTGATCCTCGGGCTGGCGATCAGCATTCCTCTCATTGTGGCCGGGGCCGCGCTGATCATGGCGCTGCTCAATAGCTTGCCGATTCTGGTATGGGCCGGCGCCGCCTTGCTGGGCTGGATCGCAGGCGATGTCATTGCAACCGATCCGGCGATTCATCCGAATCTGCAGGCCCTTTTTGCCGGGCCGATCGGCGTCAAATTCGACGGAATTCTGGCCCTGTTCGGACTGGCACCGCGCTTTGCCGGCGGAGACGGGGCCGAAATCGTTTGCGCGGTGCTGGGGGTTATCGTCGTGCTGATCGCAGGTTCGATCTGGCGAAGGCGTAAATTGCAGCAGGTCGGAGCGCCCGCCGGCTGATGCCGGCCTAGCCTAGCGCCTTAGGATCGAGCCGGAGCGGCCGACCAGCCGCGCCAGCTGCTTGAACCGGCTGCCGACGCGATCGGCGACGAGATCGACCAGCCTGTGCTCGAACACCAGCATCAGCTTGCGGCCCTGGGTTCGAAAGTGGGTTGCCGGCAACACGCCCGGCCGCGCCGCCGATATCAGGTGGGCGACGCGAAACGCGGCGCCGAGCACGCGGGCGCGCTCGAGCATCGGCGGCGGCACCAGCTCCCGAATCATCGCCGGCGGTTCATTCTGTTCGCTCAGGCCCGCATAGCGGTAGAACACCGACAGCGCGACGAACGCCCGGCCTTGATGGCTGATCGCGCCGAAATTGCCGTTGGTGATGAGATTGAGCGTCTGCTCGCCGCGGTAGTCGGGATGCACCCGCCAGCCGATGTCCGACAGCAGGCAGGCGGCGTGGCGCAGGCGGCGGTCCTCCTCGGTCTCCCGCAGCTTGACGACCCGCACCAGACGATCGGTCCATTCGATCAGTTCCTGGGCGTGGCGCGCCGATCGCGACAGAAGTTCGTTCAGCGTCTGCGCGGCGCAGATAAATCCATCCCTGGACCGCTCGGTCTCCGGCAGCATGTCGTAGAGCAGGCCTTCGCGCACGCCGAAGGTCGAAAACACAATGGTCTTCGGCTTGGCGACGCGGATGATGTATTCGAGCACGAGCGCCGCATAGGCCAGCAACGGACGTCGGGCATCGGCGACGACTTCGATATTGGCCAGCATGTTCGCCGCCACCAGGCGGCGCAGGCGCCGCGCGAAGTCGAGTGCGTCCTGCGCCGGTATCGAATAGCCGTGCATCACCCGCAGCGGGTATTCGCTCTGGATGATGTGAATGCGCGCCAGCGCGCGCCATGTTCCGCCGACCGCGTAGAAGGTGCGGCCGCGGCCGGCCTTGATCTGGGCGACGCCGGAAAGTTCGGCCTTGACGATACGCTCGGCGCGCTTCAGCGATTTATGCGACAGATCCTGCAACGCGAGACTTCCGAGCGGCAGCGTCACGCCGCCGCGGACGCGGTTGCCGCGCACGTCGATCAGTTCCAGCGAACCGCCGCCGAGGTCGCCGACGATGCCGTCCGGTCTGTGCACGCCCGAGACGACGCCGAGCGCGGACAATTTCGCCTCGCGCCGGCCCGACAGGATTTCGATCCTGACGCCGCAGATGCGCTCGGCCCTGGCGATGAAATCCGGACCGTTGCTGGCGTCGCGGCAGGCGGCGGTGGCGATCGCGTACACGCGGCCGACCTTCATCACCCTGCACAGCGCGCGAAAACGCCGTAACGACGTCAGGGCCTTGGCGACGGCGTCCGGCGCCAGAAGGCCCGTGGTCTGGACCTCGCGGCCGAGCCCGCACAGCGCCTTCTCGTTGAAAATCGTGATCAGGCTGCGCGCCATCGATTCGTAGACGACGAGACGAACCGAGTTCGAGCCGATGTCGATGACCGCGACGCTGGATGCGCGCTTGCGCGGCCGCTTCACCGCCGAGACCCCTCAGGATGAATGCTGACGCTCGGTACGGCGCGTGAGGCGGCGCGGCGAAGATTCCTTGAAGCGACTTTCCACGGCCTGACAAACTCGGATTCGTCATGAAGTAATTATGCAGGTTGAAGGGCTCTTCGCCCTTCGCGGCCTTCATACGCGTTGACGATCCGTCCGGCAACAACTGCCAGCTCTGCTCGGTATCCTTGAGATTCGCGACCATGATCTGTTCGAGAACCTGCTGATGCACCGTGGGATTTTGCAGCGGGCAGAGGATTTCGACGCGCCGGTCGAGGTTGCGCGGCATCATGTCGGCGGACGAGATATACACAGCAGCTTTTGCGCTCGGCAGGCCCTGACCCATCCCGAAGCAGTAGATTCGGCCATGTTCGAGGAAACGGCCGATGATCGATTTGACGCGGATGTTCTCCGAAAGCCCCGGTATGCCCGGCCGCAGGCAGCAAATTCCGCGCACCACCAGTTCGATCGACACGCCGGCCTGCGACGCCTCGTAGAGCGCGTCGATGATGTCGGGATCGACCAGCGAGTTCATCTTCATCCAGATCGCGGCCGGCCTGCCATGACGGGCATGGTTGGTCTCGCCGTGGATATGTTCGATGATCCGCTTGCGCAGTGTGAGCGGCGATACCGCCATCTTCTCGATGTCGCTCGGCTCCGCATAGCCGGTGATGTAGTTGAATACCCGCGCGGCGTCGCGGCCGATGATCGGATCGGAGGTGAAATAGGACAGGTCGGTGTAGATGCGCGCGGTCACCGGATGATAGTTGCCGGTGCCGGTGTGGACGTAGGTGGTGAGGCTGCCGCCCTCGCGGCGCACGATCAGCGACAGCTTGGCGTGGGTCTTCAGTTCGAGAAATCCGTACACCACCTGCACGCCGGCGCGCTCGAGATCGCGCGCCCAGCGGATATTGGCTTCCTCGTCGAACCGCGCCTTGAGTTCGATCAGCGCCGTCACCGACTTTCCGGCTTCCGCGGCCTCCGCCAGCGCGCGCACGATCGGCGAGTTGTTCGAGGTGCGATAGAGCGTCTGCTTGATGGCGACGACATCGGGGTCGCGGGCGGCCTGTTGCAGGAACTGCACCACGACGTCGAAGGATTCGTAGGGATGATGAACGATCAGATCCTTCTGCCGGATCGCGGCGAAGATATCGCCGCCATGATCGCGCACGCGCTCGGGATGACGGGGGACGTAGGGCGCGAATTCGAGATCGGGCCGGTCGAGCCGGGTCAGTTGCGACAATTCGTTCATCGCCAGCACGCCGTCGACCAGCAGAACCTCGTCGTCGGCGGTGGAAAGCGCCCGCTGCACGAAGGCGCGCAGTTCTTCCGGCATCTTGGCTTCGATCTCGAGCCGGATCACCGATCCCCGCCGCCGCCGCTTCAGCGCGGTCTCGAACAGCCGGACCAGATCTTCGGCCTCTTCCTCGATTTCGAGTTCGGAATCCCGGATGACGCGGAACGCGCCCTGGCCCTTGACGGTATAGCCGGGGAACAGCCGGCCGATGAACAGGCCGGTGGCCTGCTCCAGCGTAATCAACCGCACCGCGCCATCCTTGCCGGCGGGCAGGCGGATGAAGCGGTCGATCTTGCCGGGCATGCGAATGAGCGCGTTCATCGGCTTGCCGTCGGAGATCCGCGCCAAGTGCAGCGCGACGGTAAATCCGAGGCTCGGGATGAACGGGAAGGGGTGCGCCGGATCGATCGCGAGCGGCGTCAGCAACGGGAAAATATTGTGGAGGAAATGATCCTCGATCCAGGTCCGCTCGGTCTTGGTGACATCGCGGCCGTCGACCAGCACGATGCCGACCTCGGCCAGGATGCCGCGCAGATCGCGCCAGATCGCCTGCTGGTCGCTGGCGAGTTTTGAAACCGTCTCGTTGATGAGGACGAGCTGCTCGGCCGGCGTCAGCCCGTCAGGGCTGCGCTCGGTGATGCCCTCCCGCACCTGGGCCTTGATGCCGGCGACCCGGACCATGAAGAATTCATCAAGGTTATTGGCGGAAATCGACAGAAATCGCACCCGCTCGAGCGCGGGATGGCCGGGATTGACCAATTCCTCCAGCACCCGGCGATTGAAATGCAGCCAGGAAAGCTCGCGATTGATGAAGCGTTCGGGGCTTCGGGCGATCGTCGGACCGGCCTCGGCTTCCGCCTCTTTTTCTTTAATTACAATGGCTTGTGCGGATTCCATGAAGTTTCAATCCATCCCAAGGCAGGCGGCCAGCGTCATTTCCGGCAAAGGCAGCGCAAAGCATGTGTTATCGCGATGACGTTTCAATGACATTGATGTTCCCCGCCGCCTGCGCCGTCAAGATGCGGATGGGGCGCCGCGGCAATCAGGCATTGCGCAGCAATTCAGCCGCCAGCGCCCGGGTCACCGGCCGGCCCAGCCGCAAGGCTTCGCTGTCCAGAAGCTCGACGGCCTGCCGCGCGGCCGCGTAGGACCGCTCGATCCGGGTTGCGAGATAGCTCACCACGCTCTCGTCGACGGCCAGTTGACGGTCCGCGCAAAATTTGACGATCAGCGCGCGAAACAGCTGATCGTCAGGCGGCAACAGCGACACCGTCGGCACCGCGCGCAGACGCGAGCGCAGATCGCGCAGCTCGACCTGAAACGCCGATGGCGGCACGCGCGCGGTGATCAGAACGAAAGCCTCGTCCTCGCGCGCCAGATTCATCAGGTGAAACAGCGCGCGTTCATCGAAATCCGACGATTTCAAATCCTCGACCACCAGCGCCCCGGTCGCCAGCGCGCCCGGCACGGCGGCCGCGGTCAGCGCATGCGCCGATGTCGAGCGTGCGCCGGCTTGCTCGGCCCAGATGGCGGCGAGATGGCTCTTGCCGGAACCCTCCGGTCCCGACCAGCAGCATGATCCGGTTCGGCCATTCGGGCCAGCTGTCGACCAGCGCCAGCCCTGCGGCGTTGGCCGGTCCCTCGAGAAAATTGTCGCGGGTCAGGCTCTCCGCATGCGGCAGCGCAAATGCAAGCTGACGAGGTTGAACGCGGCCTGGCACGAAGAACTACTCCATGCCGGGACCGGCCGGCGCATGATTGGTCTCTGGTTTTGACGCGTTTTCTTCACGCGAACCGGTGCCCGCTTCGCTCGAAAGCGCCCTATTTGGCTTCGATCGTGCTCATGTGCCGCACCCACTCCACGAGATAGAGCGATACGGAAACCAAAGTAAAGACCGTTACAAAGCCCATCAGGATCAGATCGTACGGCGTTGACTTGAAACCGAAACCGAGCGCCGCAAGCACCAATGCCGCGAACGCCACCTGCGCCACCGTATTGAGCTTCGATACCATCAACGGCTTCATCGGGATCGGCTTGCCGAACAACCATGACACAATCACGGCGGTCGACGATCATGATGTCGCGCGAGACCACCAGGATGACGATCCAGCGCGGCACCGCGCCCCAGATTCCGAGCGCCACATAGATCGAGACCAAAAGCGCCTTGTCGGCCAGCGGATCGAGCAGGGCGCCCAGTTCGCTCGCCATGTTGAAG
Organism: uncultured Alphaproteobacteria bacterium; assembly: GCA_963825105.1. GTDB lineage: Bacteria > Pseudomonadota > Alphaproteobacteria > Rhizobiales > Xanthobacteraceae > Bradyrhizobium. The sequence goes on along the minus strand of CAWGSB010000016.1, from coordinate 184,477 downwards.
CGCTTGGCGAGGAAGCCGTCGACCGCGTCGCTGACGCCGGCGACGATGAAGATCGCAAAGGCGATTTCCATCTGGCTGGAGGCAATCGCCCAGACGATGAACGGCACCAGCAGGATGCGGCCCAGGGTAATGATGTTCGGAATACTCACACGGCGCTTCCCGGCTACCGGCCTGATTTTTACGAAAGATCCGGCCCTTGGCTGGGTGAACCGGTTCCTGTCTACATAGTATATGCGCGTGCCGCTTGCGAGCCATTGCACATCAGCGGAATCCGACGTAACCAGCCGCCATCATCTGGAACAGGCCATGGTCGACCGCAAAAACGGGCTCACTTACGCGGATTCGGGCGTCGATATCGATGCCGGCAATCGTCTGGTCGATCTCATCAAGCCGATGGTTCGCGCCACCGCCCGCGCCGGGGCCGACGCCGAAATCGGCGGGTTCGGCGGCTTGTTCGATCTGAAGGCGGCCGGCTTCAAGGACCCGGTCCTGGTCGCAGCCACCGACGGCGTCGGCACCAAGGTCAAGATCGCGATCGAGACCGGCCTGCATGGCGGCATCGGCATCGACCTGGTGGCGATGTCGGTCAACGACCTCGTCGTGCAGGGCGCCGAACCGCTGTTCTTTCTGGACTATTTCGCCTGCGGCAAGCTCGATCCGGAGGCCACCGCCGCCATCGTGGCCGGCATTGCCGAAGGCTGCCGGGAATCCGGCTGCGCGCTGATCGGCGGCGAGACCGCCGAAATGCCCGGCCTCTACAAGGACGGCGATTACGACCTCGCGGGCTTTGCGGTCGGCGCCGCCGAACGCGGCACGCTGTTGCCGCGCCCCGATATCGCCGTCGGCGACGCGGTGATCGGTCTGGCCTCGTCCGGCGTTCACTCCAACGGGTTTTCGCTGGTGCGCAAGATCGTCGAAAGCTCGGGTCTTGCTTTCGAAGCGCAGGCGCCGTTTTCGCCGGTCATGACGCTGGGCGGCGCGCTGCTGACGCCGACGCGGCTCTATGTCAAATCTTGCCTGCGCGCGATCCGCGAGACCGGCGCGGTCAAGGGCCTTGCCCACATCACCGGCGGCGGCTTCACCGACAATATTCCGCGCGTGCTGCCGAAGCATCTCGGCGTCGGGATCGACCTTGGCGCGCCTGCCGGTGCTGCCGGTCTTCAAGTGGCTGGCGGAGCAGGGCGGCATCGCCGAACTCGAACTGCTGCGCACCTTCAACTGCGGCATCGGCATGATCGCCATCGTGAAACCGGACGCGATCGAAAAGGTCACCGCCATTCTCAGCGAGAGCGGCGAGAGCGTTGCGCTGTTGGGCGAGGTGATCCCGGCCGAGGGCGAACACCGCGTGGTCTATAACGGTCATCTCGATCTCTCATGGTGAGGCCATGAAGCGCCGTGTCGCAATCCTGATTTCCGGGCGCGGATCGAACATGGCCGCGTTGATCGAGGCAGCAAGTGCTGCGGATTTCCCGGCCGAGATCGTCGTCGTGATTTCCAACCGGGCCGATGCCGGCGGGCTGGAAAAAGCCGGGGCAAGCGGCGTCCCGACGCTCACCATCGAAAGCAAGCCGTTCGGCAGGGATCGCGCGGCGTTCGAGGCGGTGCTGCAGTCGGCGCTGGACCAGCACCGGATCGATCTGATTTGCCTGGGCGGCTTCATGCGGCTGTTGACGGCCGAATTCGTGCAGCGCTGGTACGGCCGGATGCTCAACATTCATCCCTCGCTGCTGCCGTCGTTTCCGGGCCTCGATCCGCAGGCCCAGGCGCTGCGCGCCGGGGTGAAGATTTCGGGAGCCACCGTGCATTTTGTCATTCCGGAAACCGACGCCGGTCCGATCCTGATGCAGGGCGCGGTCGCGGTTCGCGATGACGACACGCCGGAGACGCTGGCGGAGCGAATCCTCGCGATCGAGCACCGCATCTATCCCGCGGCGCTGCGGCTGGTCGCCGGCGGCCAGATCCGGCTGGAGGGCGACATCTGCAAGACAGCCGGTAGCGCCGGTTCCGGCGGCACTTTGATATCGCCGGCCGTCAATCAGGCGTCTCGGCTTGCACGGAGAGTAACATGGCCAAAATTGCGGTGGTCGGCTGCGGCGCGATGGGGTCGGTCTATGCCGCGCTGATGGTGGATGCCGGCCACGAGGTTCATGCGGTCACGCTGTGGCCGGACCACGCCGAGGCCATGGCCACCAAGGGGCCTGCGCTGCGAAGGCGCGAGCGGCGACCGCACCGTGCCGATCCACGCCTCCACAACGACCGACGGCATCGGCGCTTGCGATCTCGTCATCATTGCCACCAAGGCCTTCGACGTCGAGGCGGCGGCAAAATCCTGCCTTCCATTGCTGGGTCCGGAGACGATCGTCCAGACCATCCAGAACGGGCTGGGATCGCCGGAGATCGCAGCACCCATACTCGGTGCCGATCGTCTCGCCGTCGGCGTCGTCGGCGGTTTCGGGGCCTCGATACGGGCGCCCGGCCATGCCCATCACAACGGCATGGAGATGATCCGGTTCGGCGCCTTTGCCGGACTGCCGAAGCAGCTCCTGCAGGCCTCCGCCAAGATCTGGGAGCAGGCCGGCTTCAAGGTCGCCTTGTTCGACGACATCAAGCAGATGGTCTGGGAAAAACTGATCATGAACGTCGCCTTCTCCGGGACGTCCTGCACCACCGGGCTGACGGTCGGCGAAATCCTCGGAGATGCCGACGCCTGGAGCGTGGCGCGGGCCTGCGCGGAGGAAGCGATCGCCGTGGCGAAGGCCTCCAATGTCAGGCTGAATGTCGGCGATCCCATCGAGCATATCCGCAAACTCGGCGGCAAAATTCCGGGCGCGCGGCCCTCGATGCTGCTGGACTATAACGCCGGCCGCCGATGCGAGGTGGATGCCATCAACGGCGCGATCCCGCGCCTGGGCAGGCCGCTTGGCGTAGCGACGCCGGTCAACGATACCGTGGTCGGCATCATCAAGGCGCGCGAACGCCGGATGCTCGCGGAACCGGCTACGCCGTGAATAAAATAAAATCCCCCGGCAAAGGCCGGGGGTGCATCAGGATTGCTTGCGCGGATCGTGACGAAGCTTAAGAGACCTTCAGATTTTCCGCGGAGGTTTTGCCGCGATTTTCCACAAGGTCATATTCGATAACCTGATTTTCGTTGAGGGTAGAGAGCCCAGCGCGCTCGACCGCCGAGATATGGACGAACACGTCCTTATCGCCGACCATCGGCTTGATGAACCCATAACCCTTTGTCGGGTTGAACCACTTGACGGTGCCTTTTTGCATCGCCTGTCTCCTGGTCTAGACGTAAAAAAGACGCGGCCACGCATTTTGCGTGCCACGCCACAAGCGGGCTTCCGGATGTCTGCTCAATTTCTTAGTCGCGAAACGCACAGTCGATCGGCCTAGATCCGATTGTACCTGATATTGCAACACGAAATTTGCGCGTTAGCAAGCTTTGGCGCGGCTTGCAAAATCGAGCCGGCGATGAGATCGCCCCTGATCGCCTGTGGCAGCGGAACAACAATGTCCGCCAATCGCCCTTCGCAGAGCGACCAAGACCGATTGACGCTCCCGACGAACTGGGGGCAAATCGGCGCCGGCCGATGGGTTTTTTTCATTTTTTTTGAGTTGGCGCTCTTTTGGGATTGGCATTCATGTGCTGCTCATCGCGGCCTTCGCGAGCAAAGGAGACCGGCGCCGGCCTCGGGCTTTCAGGGGCCGTCGCCGTCGTTTTCGGCCTCATGCTCGCCGTCGCGTCTGCGTCGCCGCCGGCCCTGGCGGCGACGATCTCGATCGCTCCGACACCGTCACCGACACCGACGCCAACTCCAACTCCCACGCCGACACCCACGCCCACGCTCCGAACCGGTATCGATTCCGATCTCTCGGCCGGAGCCGCCGTGACCAATCTCGGCAGCAATTTCCTGGAGCGGCTCGGAAACCAGGCGTCATCCGGGTTCGGGCGCGCTTTCCGGAACAATCCGGGCGGCGGCGGCGCTTCCGAGGCAACGGAGGCGCCGCGGTACCGGACCTGGGGCGAGGTCTACGGAATCTCGACCAGGACCGGCCCGCAGCTCGATTTCGTCGGCGACCGGCGTCAGACCTGGGGCGGCGTCGCAGGGCTCGGCGCGAGCGTCGCGCCCGGCGTCAATCTCGGCGTTTCGGTCGACCAAAGCCGCACCGCGATCGACGTTCCCCTGGCGCTGCAGTCGGCAACCCTCGATCTCACCCAGTTCGGCTTCAACGCCTCGGTCGACAAGGGGCCGTGGACATGGGCGGTCGCGCTGGTCCATGGATTCGGGAAAATCAATTCAAGCCGGGACACCGGGTTCGGCATCGCCAGCGCCGGCTACAATGCCCAGATCGACGGCGCGCTGACCGAGCTCAGCTATTACTGGAACATCGAGCAGAGCCGCATCGTGCCGAAAGCCGGGCTCGAATATGTGCGCGCCAGCACCGGATCGTTTCAGGAGGTCGGCGGTCTCGATCCCTTGATGGCGAGCGGGGCGTCGGCGGAACGTGCGCGTATTCTGCTCGGCGCGGAGGTCGGGCACTACTGGATTTTTGATCAAAGGGTTTTCGATCTGTCCGCCTACGGCAAGTTCGTCGACAATTTCGCGCAGAATTTCAGCTCGATCACCGTCAGCCTCGGCCCTCAGAGCATCACCGTGCAGGGCATCGGCGAAAGCCGGTACGGCGCGGATGCCGGCGCGTCCGCTTCCCTCAGCCTGAGCAATACTGCGCGGCTCTATGTCAACTACGACGGCAAGTTCCGCGCCGCGATGCAGTCGCACCAGGGCACGCTCGGGGTCGAGTTGAAGTGGTAGCGGAGCGGACTAGCGGCGCATCCGGATCAATCCAGTCGCATCGTTCGCCTAATACGTGTCGCGTATGCGAAACCGAAGTTCGCCTGCGCCTGCGTCATGGGACGTGGTCCCTCGATGAGACTCGTTCCGTCGAAGCCAGTGGTCGACCTGGGATCGAATATCACCGCAGCCATCGTTATCAGCTCGTCAGCGATGCGGTGGCCTGCAGCGGCCCGGCGTCGGTGACGCCGCGTCATGTGACAAGATCTCGCGGTCATCAACGTTATCGGCGGCTACGCCGGACCGACGTCTGGCAGAAGCCGTCCCGACGCCTTATTCGAGGCAAGAGGCAAAATCGCGGTAGATCCTGATCGATACCGAGATCCCTTGAGCGAGCGGTTCATCGTCGGCAACCCCTTAACGATCGGCAAGCCCCTTCAAGTCCCGAAGGCAGCCGCAGTAATCTTTCGGGATGATCGGAGCCGCTCAAGGCAAAGGCTCCAGAAGCGAGAGACAAATGGCGACCCGGGAGGACGATCTTAGCGAGCTGGCACTCGACATTTCGACGGCGATCACAAGAGCCCGCCAGCTGAATCTGCCTACCAGCGCCTATATTCTGTCGATGGTCCTGGTGGAAGTATCCGAAGCCTTGAAAGCCGCCGCGGACGAGGAAGAGGACGATGCGGCGGGATAGCGCTTGCGCTAGCTTCGATCGACCCTGACCACGCGACCCTTTTCGATCGCAAGCGCCAGGCGGCCGTGCTTCAGCGACAGCGCGGCTTCGCCGAACAGTTCGCGGCGCCAGCCGTGCAGTGCGGGGACGTCGGCGTTGTCGTCAGCGGCGATCTCTTCGAGATCGCCGACCGTCGCGATGACCTTGCTGGCGACGGCATGGCGCTCCGAGGTCATCCGCAGCAGGACTTTCAGAAGCTCGACGATCGCCGCGCCATTCGAACTGCCGCGCGGCTTTTCGATTTTCGGCAAAGTCGCGGGATCGCGCGCGAGGCCGCGCTGCACGGCGGCCACGATATCGGCGCCCCATTTCGAGCGGTCAAAACCCTTGGGCAGCGAGCGCAGATTCGCCAGCCGTTCGAGGCTGGTGGGCGCTTGGGTCGCGATGTCGCCCACCGCGTCGTCCTTCAGAACCCGGCTGCGCGGAACGTCGCGGCTCTGCGCCTCCTGCTCGCGCCATGCGGCGACCTCCATCAAGACCGCAAGCTCCTTCGGCTTGCGCACCCGCGTCTTCAGCCGCTCCCACGCGCGTTCGGGGTGAAAGTCGTAGGTCTTCGGTGAAGTCAGCACGCTCATTTCCTCGCTCACCCAGTCGCTGCGGCCGCGCTTCTTGAGATCGGCGTCCAGCGCCGCGAATACTTCGCGCAAATGGGTGACGTCGGAGACCGCGTAATGCATCTGTTCTTCGGTCAGCGGCCGGCGCGACCAGTCGGTGAAACGGTGGGTCTTGTCCGGCCGATGGCCGGTAATGCGCTCGACCAGCTGGTCATAGGCGATGCTGTCGCCATAGCCGAGCACCATGGCCGCGACCTGGGTGTCGAAGATCGGGTGCGGAACGATGCCGGCCCGGTGCCAGACGATTTCGATATCCTGACGGGCGGCGTGAAAAACCTTCAGCACCTTCTCGTTGGCCATCAGTTCGAGGAACGGCTTCAGGTCGATGCCCTCGGCCAAGGTGTCGATCACGACGGCTTCCTCGACGCTGGCCATCTGCACGACGCAGAGCAGGGGATAGTAGGTCGTCTCGCGCAGGAATTCGGTATCGACGGTGATGACCGGGTGCCGGGCGAGGCGGGCGCAAGCAGCGGCGAGTTCCGCAGTGGTGGTAATCAGATCCATGAACAGTCCATAACGCTTCCGTGACGGCGTTCTGCCGAAAGCGCTGATATGTCAAGGGTCTTGGAACGAATTCGAGCCTTGCATTTCCGCGCTGCCGGCGGCTTTCGCTCAGGACTCAGGCCACGGGGATGCGCCCGATGGCGGCCCGGATGCAGCCGATATGTTATTTCAACGGGATCGGTCAGTAGTCGCTGACGTGCCGGGAGGGCCGCCGCTGCGACGGCACCGCAAGCACGATGATGCAGAGCGCGAGCATCGCCAGTCCCATGAATTCAAATACCAACGCGTCCACGGCATTTCCCCCTACAAACCGGTAGAGTTGTAGGGAAGCCGTTGACCGTTTCTTAATTCCTGGCGGCAGACGGGCGCCGCTTCATTGGATGTTGAACGGCGGGTTAACGGTTCACGTCCCGCAGAACGTCTGAAGCACGCGCTGGTGCGGCTCGGGCGGCTCCGCATAGCCTGCGAAGTCCGGCTGGTCCTCGTACGGTTTTGACAGAACCGTCAGAAGCTCCTCGAAGGGCACAAAATCGTCGCGGTTCACCGCGGCCTCGATCACCGCCTCCACCCTGTGATTCCTCGGGATGAAGGCCGGATTGACCGATCGCATCGCCGTCCGCCGTGTGGCGGGATCCTGCGGCTCTTCGCCGGTCCTTTGCCGCCAACGCGCCGCCCAGTCGTCGAAGGCCGTGGGATCGGCGAACAACTGCCGGACGTGGCCATCGTGATCGGGATCGAGCGCGGCATCGCTCAACCGCCGGAATGTGAGTGTGAAATCGGCCTGGTTCCTGGCCATCGCGTCCAGCAGGTCTTGCGCCAGCGCCTGATCGCCGTCGCGCGCCGTGAACAGGCCGAGCTTGCCGCGCAGCCCCGCCGAATAGGCGGTATTGAAAACTTCCGCGAAGTTGCCGAGCGCAACTTGCGCCTCCGATATGGCCTTTTCCTGCTCCTCGGAAAACAGCGGCAACAGGCACTCCGCGAACCGGGTCAGGTTCCAGAGCGCGATCCGCGGCTGGTTGGCGTAGGCGTAGCGGCCCATTTCGTCGATCGAGCTGAATACGGTCGCGGGGTCGTAATGGTCCATGAAAGCGCAGGGGCCGTAATCGATGGTCTCGCCCGAGATCGAGGTGTTGTCGGTGTTCATGACGCCGTGGATGAAGCCGACCAATAGCCAGCGCGCGACCAGCTCGGCCTGGCGCGCGATCACGCCCTCCAGCAGCGCATGATAGGGGCGGTCGGCATCGGCCACCTGCGGGTAATGCCTGGCGATGACGTGGTCGGCCAGCCGCCGCACCCCGTCGGTATCGCTGCGCGCCGCGAAATACTGGAAGGTGCCGACGCGGATATGGCTGGAGGCGACGCGGGTGAGGATCGCTCCCGGCAAGGCCGTCTCGCGCAGTACGCTCTCGCCGGTCATGACGGCGGCGAGCGATCGCGTGGTCGGAATGCCGAGCGCGGCCATCGCCTCGCTGACGATGTATTCGCGTAACACCGGTCCGAGCGCCGCGCGGCCGTCGCCGCGGCGCGAGAATGGCGTCGGCCCCGAACCTTTAAGTTGAATGTCGCGGCGGATGCCGCCGGTGTCGATCACCTCGCCGAGCAGGATGGCGCGGCCGTCGCCGAGCTGCGGAACGAAATGACCGAACTGATGGCCGGCATAGGCCATCGCGATCGGTTCGGCGCCGTCGGGAAGCCGTTTTCCGGCGAGGATCTCGGCTCCATCCGGGCTGTCGAGCCGGTCCGGGTCGAGGCCGAGCTGCGCCGCGAGCTGCCGGTTCAGCTTGATCAGCCGGGGGGAGGTGACCGGCGTCGGCGCGACGCGGGCGAAAAAGTTCGCCGGCAGCGCCGCATAGGTATTTTCGAAGGGGAAATGCACCGTCATCGGCTCAAGATAGGCATGTGCGGGGATTAGACAATCGGTTTGCCGGAGTAGCGGTCCGAAACGGCCGTCGTTTTTTCCCCCGCTTTTCCGGGTCTGTCGTCATTTTCCGCGGGCCGGTTTTTGGGGCGCATTCGGTTGCCGCGCCTGACAGCCTCGGGTAAACCCTGACCCTCTCCGGGGCCAGCAATGCGGCCCGATTCTGCCCTCTGACTGCCTTTTTCAGGATTTCCATGCATCGTTACCGGTCCCACACCTGCGGCGCGCTCCGCGAGAGCGATATCGACCAGACGGTTCGTTTGTCGGGCTGGTGCCACCGGATTCGCGACCATGGCGGCGTGCTGTTCATCGACCTGCGGGACCATTACGGGCTGACGCAATGCGTTGCCGACCCGGATTCGCCGGCCTTCAAGGACGCCGAAAGACTGCGCTCCGAGTGGGTGGTGCGGATCGACGGCAAGGTGCGCCGCCGTCCCGCCGGAACCGATAATCCGGAATTGCCGACCGGCGCGGTCGAACTCTATGTCAGCGAAATCGAGGTGCTGGGGCCGGCCGGAGAGCTGCCGCTGCCGGTATTCGGCGAGCAGGAATATCCTGAAGATATAAGGCTTAAGTACCGTTTCCTCGACCTTCGTCGCGAGAAGCTGCACCAGAACATCATGACTCGCGGCGCGATCGTCGATTCCATGCGCAGGCGCATGAAGGAACAGGGGTTCTTCGAATTCCAGACCCCGATCCTGACGGCGTCGTCGCCGGAAGGTGCGCGCGACTTCCTGGTGCCGTCGAGAATCCATCCCGGCCGCTTCTACGCGCTGCCGCAGGCGCCACAGCAGTACAAGCAGCTCCTGATGATGAGTGGCTTCGACCGCTACTTCCAGATCGCGCCCTGTTTCCGCGACGAAGATCCGCGCGCCGACCGGCTGCCCGGCGAGTTTTATCAGCTCGACGTCGAGATGAGTTTTGTCACCCAGGACGACGTGTTTGCTGCGATGGAGCCGGTCATCACAGGCGTGTTCGAGGATTTTGCCAAGGGCAAGCCGGTGACCAAAGGCTGGCCGCGGATTCCCTTTGCGGAGGCGTTGCGCAAATACGGCAGCGACAAGCCCGATCTGCGCAACCCGCTTGTCATGCAGGACGTCTCCGAGCATTTCCGCGGTTCCGGCTTCAAGGTGTTCGCGCGGATGCTGGAAGATACGAAGAACCAGGTCTGGGCGATTCCCGGCCCCGGCGGCGGTTCCCGCGCGTTCTGCGACCGGATGAATTCCTGGGCGCAGGGCGAGGGCCAGCCCGGGCTCGGCTACATCATGTGGCGCGAGGGCGGCGAGGGCGCGGGTCCGCTTGCCAACAATATCGGTCCGGAGCGGACGGCGGCGATCCGCGCGCAGCTCGGCTTGAAGGATGGCGATGCCGCGTTCTTCGTCGCCGGCGATCCCGACAAATTCTGGAAGTTCTCCGGTCTGGCGCGCACGAAACTCGGCGAGGAGCTGAACCTGATCGACAAGGACCGGTTCGAGCTCGCCTGGGTCGTCGACTTCCCGATGTATGAATACAACGAGGACGACAAGAAGATCGACTTCTCGCACAATCCGTTTTCGATGCCGCAGGGCGGGCTTGAGGCGTTGCAAACCCAGGACCCGCTGACCATCAAGGCGTTTCAATACGACATCACCTGCAACGGCTACGAAATCGCCTCCGGCGGCATCCGCAATCATCGGCCCGAGGCGATGGTGAAGGCGTTCGAGATCGCCGGTTACGGCGAGAAGGACGTGGTCGAGCGCTTCGGCGGCATGTACCGCGCGTTCCAGTACGGCGCCCCGCCGCATGGCGGCATGGCGGCGGGCGTCGATCGCATCGTCATGCTTCTTTGCGGCACGACGAACCTGCGCGAAATCTCGCTGTTCCCGATGAACCAGCGCGCCGAAGACCTGCTGATGGGAGCGCCTTCGGAGGTCACGCCGAAGCAGTTGCGCGAGCTTCACATCCGGCTCAATCTGCCGCAAACCTGATCTCTCATGAACCGGCCACCGAAGCTTGAAATCGGGGCGAGGGAGCCCGTGGGGGGAATTGATGGCGTCCCATTCTGAAGATCTGCAATCCGCGGCGCTCGCCTATCATCGGCTGCCGCGACCGGGCAAGCTCGAGATTCAGGCGACCAAGCCGCTCGCCAACCAGCGCGATCTCGCGCTCGCCTATTCGCCGGGCGTGGCGGCGGCCTGCACCGCGATTGCCGAAAACCCGGCGGAAGCGGCCTCGCTGACGATCCGCGCCAATCTCGTTGCGGTCGTCTCCAACGGCACCGCGGTGCTCGGCCTTGGCAATATCGGGCCCTTGGCGTCGAAGCCGGTGATGGAGGGCAAGGCGGTCCTGTTCAAGAAGTTCGCCGGCATCGACGTGTTCGACATCGAAATCGCCGCCGACACCATCGAGCGCGTGGTCGAGACCGTGGCCGCGCTGGAGCCGACCTTCGGCGGCATCAATCTCGAGGACATCAAGGGTCCGGAGTGTTTCGAGATCGAGGCGCAGCTCAAGGCGCGCATGAAGATCCCGGTCTTTCACGACGATCAGCATGGCACCGCCATCATCGTCGGCGCCGCGATCACCAATGCGCTGCTGCTTGAACGGCAAGAAGCTTGAAGACGTCAAGATCGTCGCCTCCGGCGCCGGCGCCGCGGCGATCGCCTGTCTCAATCTTCTGGTCTCGATGGGCGCGCAGCGCAAGAATATCTGGGTCTGCGATATCGACGGCGTGGTGCATGAGGGCCGCAACACGCTGATGGACCGCTGGAAGTCGGTCTATGCCCAGAAGACCGACAAGCGCGTGCTGGCGGAAGTGATCGGCGGCGCCGATATTTTCCTCGGCCTGTCGGCGCCCAATGTGCTGACGCCGGACATGGTCAAGGCAGATGGCGGACAAGCCGCTGGTGATGGCGCTGGCCAACCCGACCCGGAAATCATGCCGGATGAAGCGCGAAAAGCCCGCCCCGACGCGATGATCTGCACCGGGCGATGCGACTTTCCCAACCAGGTCAACAACGTCCTGTGCTTTCCGTTCATCTTTCGCGGCGCGCTCGATGTCGGCGCCACCGCGATCAACGAGGAAATGAAGAAGGCCGCGGTCGATGCGATCGCGCAGCTGGCGCGCGATCCGCCGGCGGTCGCGTCCGGTTTTGACAGCGGCGAAGCGCAAGGCTTCGGCCCGGGCTCGCTGATTCCGAGCCCGTTCGATCCGCGGCTGATCCTGCGCATCGCGCCGGCGGTTGCCAAGGCGGCCATGGAGTCGGGCGTCGCCTCCCGGCCGATCAGGAACTTCGAGGACTATTCCGCCCAGCTGGAGCGCTTCGCGTTCCGCTCCGGCCTTGTCATGAAGCCGATGTTCGCCAAGGCGAAGACCCAGCCGGTCCGCGTGATCTACGCGGAGGGCGAGGACGAGCGCGTCCTGCATGCGACCCAGGTGGTGCTCGAGGAAAATCTGGCGCGGCCGATACTGGTCGGACGTCCCTCCGTGGTCGAGGCGCGGATCAAGAGATTCGGCCTCGCCATCAAGGCCGGCCAGGATTTCGATCTCGTCAATCCCGAGGACGATCCGCGCTACCGGTCCTATGTGCAGTCCTACATCGACGTCGCCGGCCGGCACGGCGTCACGCCCGATGCCGCACGCACGATGGTACGCACCAACGCCACCGTGATCGCGGCGCTCGCGGTGATCCGCGGCGAAGCCGACGCCATGATCTGCGGCGTCGACGGCCGCTATATGAGCCATCTGCGCCACGTGCGCGAGATCATCGGCTTCCTTCCGGGCGTCAGCGACTTCGCAGCCCTTGCCCTGATGATCACCAGCAAGGGCGCTTATTTCATCGCCGATACCCAGGTTCGGCCGAACCCGAGCGCCGAGGAGCTCGCGGAAATGGCGGCGCTGGCGGCACTCCATGTGCAGCGCTTCAAGCTCAAGCCCAGGATCGCGTTCGTGTCACATTCCGACTTTGGCAGTTATGATACGGACTCCTCGCGCAAGATGCGGCGCGCCACCGCGCTCCTGAAGCAGAATCATCCCGAGCTCGAAGCGGACGGCGAAATGCAGGGCGATACCGCGCTCTCCGCAGCCGCGCGAAAACTGATCCTGCCGCACTCGAAGCTGGAAGGGGAGGCCAATATCCTGATCATGCCGAACCTCGATACGGCCAACGTCGCCTATCAGATGATCAAGACGCTGGCCGACGCGCTTCCGGTCGGACCGATCCTGATTGGCCCGGCGCGTCCGGCGCATATTCTCACCAAGTCGGTGACCGCTCGCGGCGTTCTCAACATGACGGCCGTGGCCGTGGTCGAAGCCCAGGAGCGCGCCGGCCGCCAGCAGCCGAGCTTGTTTTGGCATACCGGTCGCGTGAGAAAACCGCATCGATTGGATTCTCCGGGTTGCGGGTCCCGGATCGGCGGCGCTTCGGCAGTTGATTTGACCGTTTGAAAAGCCGGGGCGGAACCCCCATAATCGCTGCCGATTGCGACCTTAGCCTTTGCAGCATCCAGTGAGGCCGACCATGCCAGCGTTTATTACTTTCGGGCGCATCCTGTTCGCCACACTGTTCATCGTTTCCGGGGTCCTCAAACTTTACGACATAACCGCGACAGCAAAGGACATCGCGGACAAGATCGTCATTCCCGCGGCGCTTAATGACTACAAGTCCCAGATCGAAACCTTCACCAACATGCAGATGCCGCAGCTATTGGCGATCGCGGCAGGAGCCGTCGAACTGATTTGCGGAATCATGATCGCGCTGAATTTCGGCGCGCGATTTTTTGCGATTTTGCTGATATTTTTTGTGGCCGTCGCGACCTTCTACTATCATGACTTCTGGACCCAGACCGGCCCGGAAGGCAGAAACAATCTGGTCCATGCCTTGAAGAACCTTGCGATCATAGGCGCACTGTTCATGATCGCGGGATACGGGCGGGGTGCGCGAATGGTGGATACGACCTATTCGGACGTTTGATCCTCGGGCTGCAGTGATGCGCGCCAAGTGGGCACACGGCGTGGCGTAATCCTGCCATCGCGAAGTTTAGGCCGCCCGCCGCCACGGCGTAACGCTGACATCGTCGGCGCTATCGAGGATCACGGGCTGGCCGGCCCGCAAGCCGTGCGCGGCCAGGATTTCCTGCGGTGATCGCGCTGGCACGCCGGGGAAGCATGGCTCACCGTCCGGCAGCCGCACCCGCGGGGCCTGCGACAGCCAGAACGTGTCGTAGCGGTCCATGAACATGCCGAACACGTCAGGTCCGCCGATGATCGCGACGGTGCCGGAACGCACGCCCGCGAAATCGCAGGCGGCTTCGAACGAAGCTCCGGCGGGATTCCACAGCGTGGCTTTGGGGTTGGACGGATCCGGCGCGATCGCGCCGATCAGGCGGGTCAGGATGATCCGCTTCCGCCGCGGCGAGTTCGGCTGGTCTTCGTAGGAGTTGCGGCCATGCACGATCAGGTCGGCGCGATCGAGGGCGGCGGTGAAGAATTGCTTGTCGCCCTCGAATCTTCAATTCGTCCGGCATCACGTGGGCGGCGTTCGCCAGCATGCCGTCCGCCGACACGATGACATAGCCGTCGATGCGCAGAGGAGGCATCTGGCGCGGCGAATCTATTCCGAAATCGTCTGCACCACGCTGGAAACCGGCCGCGAACTCACGGTCGGCAGTTTGGCGTCCTTCAGAATCTCGTCGTCATACTGCGCAATGGTCTGCACCGGGGTCTTGGCAATCATCTTGACCACCTTGTAGCCGCCGGCCTTCAGCCTGTGCAGCAGCTCGGGCAGCGCTTCGGCGGTATGCTTGTGGAAATCATGCATCAGGATGATGCCCTTGCCGAGCTTGTCGAGCTTCTTCATCGTGACGTCGATCACCTGCTTGGCGTTGCGCGCCTTGAAGTCGAAGGAGTCGAGATCGCAGGAGAACATCGCGATGTTCCGGGTGCCGAGATAGGTCACCATTTCCGGGGGATGCTGCAGCGCCGGGAAGCGGAAGAAGGGCGAGGGCGACGCGCCCAAAGCCCACTTCACCGCGCTGAAACCCTTTTCGATCTCTTCCTTGCGCTGGTCTTCGGTCAGTTTCTTGTTGGTGAGCGCGATGTGCGACCAGGTGTGCGATCCGATCGTGTGACCGGCCGCGGCGACCTGCTTCAGGATTTCCGGATAGTAGGTCGAGTGCTTGCCGATCGGAAAGAAAATACCGGTGGTGCACTCTTCCGCCAGCGTCTTCAGCACCGAGGGCGTGTTGAGCGGCCACGGACCGTCGTCGAACGTCAGCACCACTTCATGGTCGCGCAGGAAATCGAGCTGCTTGAAGTGCTCGAAGCCAAAGCCCGGTCCGCCGGTGGTGTCGATTTCAACGACGCGGCCGATGCCCAACGCATTCGGATTGGCGCAGGCCGCTTTGGCGGGCGCAGGCGCTGCAGCCGGTGCGGGTGCTGGCGCCGCGGCGGCCTGCGGAGCCGCCGCCGCGCTCTTGGTGGCGGCGGTCTGCGACCAGGCCAGGCCTGTTGCACACAGCGAAACCGCGCCCGCAAAAATCAATCCTGCCGCAATGCGCATCTTCTTCATCCCTCACGCTGATCCCGTGCCCGGCACCGGCTTTTTGCCATCGTCCGAGCGCCTTCCCGCCCCTGATCATACTAGCCTAGTTGGACCTGCGCCGCCACGGCAACGGCTTTTATCGCCGCAGGCCGCTTTGCTGGGCGAACCGGTTAATTGCGGCAGGAAAAGCCGGCAAATTACGGGAACGACAGCGCGTCAGGTTTCCGCGAGCGCCCGCGCAATCGCGGTTTTGACACGCGTATCGGACGGTTCGACGTCCGAGGGAAACGCTTGCGCGATATAGCCGTCACGGCCGATCAGATATTTGTGGAAGTTCCAGCGCGGGACCTCCTTTGGACGCGCGTCCGCGGCCCATTTGTAGAACGGATGCGCATTCGGGCCCTTGACCACGGCTTTTGCCGCGATCGGGAAGGTAACCCCGTATTGGTGTTGGGCGGTCTCCGCGATCTCGCTGGAGCCGCCCGGTTCCTGTCCGCCGAAATCGTTGGAGGGAACGCCGATGATCATCAGGCCCCGGTCGTGAAACTCGGTCCACAATTCCTGCAATCCGGCATATTGCGGCGTGTAGCCGCACAACGACGCCGTGTTGACGATCAGCAGCGGACGGCCAGCGTATTCGGCAAGCCGGATATCGCCGCCGTCCAGCGCCGGAAACGAAAAGGCATAGGCCGTGATCCGGCTCATCGCTCGGCTGCGCGCGAGCCGTCCGCGTCGAGGCCTGGCCCGCGATCGCGGCCAGCGCTGCCGTGAGCATTGTCCTGCGGTCGATCATGGCCATCCTCGCGTATGACTCAAGGTGCGGCCACGATAGCCCAACAGGCGAGCGTCTGCTCTTCAACAGGCCGTTATGGCCGTACCGGCGGAGAGCTGCACCAGGGTAGCGGCAGCAGCGGCATGTAATACCCGTTCCACGCGCAAATAGGTTCCGGCCCCCGGCGCATGAAGGCGTATTTGATCGGCTCGGCCTGGCCGACCGCGATATGCAGTCCGAACAGGACCATGGCGAGCGGATAGGTCCATTTGCGAAAGCGCAGCTCGCTCAGGCAATCCAGCAGGATTGCGCCCGACAGGATGATCAGCGGATCCGTGAAGATGAAATATTCGGATTTCAGCCCGCGCCGCACGCCGAGCGCGTCGATCCCGATCGCCGCCATCAGAAGCACGAGCGACTGGATCGCGGCCTGCCTTTCGCCGCGCCGCCACGCATAAACCATCCCGGGGACGATCAGCCAGGTCAAAAACACCGTCGGGCGCGGCGAGGTGTGCAGCACGAAGCTGTAGCGGGCGAGAACCGATGCCAGTCCCTCGAGCAGGAGCGACGCTATTCCCCAAAGGCCCGCTCCGTGCGCGGCATCGGTCGTGGTCGCATCCGCAAAGGTCAGCATTTTTTCCAGCGGATTGAACAGTGCGATGACATTGCTGGCGTTGTATTCGAGATCGAGCGCCAGCAGCGCGATCGAGGCGCCGGCGGCCATCGCAAACATCGATGCGAGCGTCTCGGCCGCGCTGACGCGCCAGATCGCGGCAAAAGCGATCATGCAGCCGCCGATCAGCAGCACCAGCGCCGTCTGATAGACGCCGAAGCGGCCCAGCAACAGCGGACGGAACTGCGCGGCGTCGAGCAAGGCGCGGTCGAAGCCGGTGGCGATGAGCGGCCACGCCGCCCATGCCGCGGCGACAGCCGCCACGGCAGCGACGCCCGCAGCCAGAAAGCTCCATCGCGGATTGCGCCAGAATGCGGTGCTTGCGCTTGCAGCGCTCCCGAACGGCAGCACCAGCACCGGCAGCGCGCCGATCAGCAGAATGGCCTGCACCTTGTTTTCGAGGCCGAGCACGCACAATCCGGCCGCGGCCGCCAGCAGAAGCGGCCGCGCGATGCTGGCGCGGCGCCCGGCCACGAGCAGGATCATCAGCGCGAAGATAACCGGGCACGCTGCCACCAGTTCGCTGCGCAATATCCGCGAGTGCACGGCGATGCCCCCGGAGAACGCGAAGGCAAGCGTTGCCAGCATCGCCACGCGCCAGTCGCGCACGATCAGACGCGCGAGGCCCGCGAAAACCAGCACGCAGGCGGCCGCGATCAGAAAGGCCAGAAGGCGCCCGGCGCGAACCGCGTGGGTCATCGCGGCGTCGAACGCCGGCACATTGGCGGCCGAGGGAACCGCCGACAGCGACCAGGCGTCAAGCAGGCCGAGCGCGTGCAGCAGTTGAAACCAGAATTTTACCGACAGGATGGTGATGTAGGCGGTGTGATCGAAGAACAGCTGCGGCTTGCCGTCGTTGAGCACAAGCGCGTTGTAGATCACCATGAAATCCATGTCGGCGTTGCGCCAGTAGATCAGCGCGTAGCCGAACAGGAAAAACGACGCGGCAAGACCGGCTATGATCGCCGCCAATCCCCATCGCCAGCCGAGGAAAGTCAGCCGGTCGAAGGCATCCTTCGCCACAATGATGGGCGGCTCGGTCGCGGCCGCCGGAGTGAGAAACTGGTTCATGCCGGCGGTCTTTTAGCGCAGCCCCCGGCGCAAGGCGACCGGTGAAGCCTGCCGCCGAAACCGCCTAACGCAGCGAAACGATGAAATCCGTCCCTTCGCCGGTTTCGCCGGCGCCGATGCCCTGATCGGAAACGATGATCGAGGCGCCTGTCGAAAGCGCTTCCGTAATTCGCGCCATCGCATCCGCGGGGATGGTGAGGCGATCCAGTGCCTCCGCGGGACTGTCCGGCACCGGCAAGGGCTTTGTCTCGACCGGCACGCTCGCGATCTTCCGCCGGCGCGAGGCGCGCTCGTCCTCGTCGCGCCGCTCGGCGTAGCGGGACGGCGCCGGCAGCGAGACCACCGACCAGTGCACGACATTGGCGTCATCCTTGTCGATCTCTGCCGTAAACACATGCGTTCCCAGCGGCCGGTCGCTCGGCGCGATCGTCACGGGCGCGTCGAACAGCGGCGCGAAATTCTGCCGCACATAGAGCTTCGAATCCTTGCGGCTGATGAACACCGCGATCTGGCCGGTGCGCTTTGGCGCCGCTGCCGTTGCCGGGGCGGTTTTCCCGGCGGTCGGCTTCGCCGTGTCGGGCAAGCGGGCCTGATCCTTTTTCGCATCGGCAGCGCCTGGGCTGACATCCGTTACCGCCTTGACGGCCATGTCAGGCTTGCCGTTCGGCTGTTCGGCTGATTTGGGCGCGTCAGGTTTCGGCGTCTCCGGCTTGACGTCATCCGCCTTCGCTTCGACCTTTTGCCCGTCAGGCTTCTCTTCAGCCTTCCTGCTTCCGGTTGCCGATATTTCGGTTTTTACGGCATCAGCGCGCCGGTTGCGCGGCGGCGGCGGTCTCATCCGGTTTCCTTCCCGCTGCGTCGGTCGTGCTGGTCTCGGCAGGCTTGATTTCGGCAGTTGCGGCCTCGGTCGGTTTGGCCCCGGCCGGTTTGTCATCGGACGCGGCCGTCTCGCCGGGCTTTGCGGCGGCCGGTTCGGCTTCCGATTTTGCGGCTTCCGATTTTGCGGCTTCGGGTTTCGCCGCTTCGGGTTTTGCATCGGGCTTCGACGCATCGGCTGCCGAAGCGGCATCCTCGGCGATCGGCCGCGCGTCGTTGGCCCGGGGCTCCTCGCGCTGCGGCGCCTTGCTGCCGGATGACGTCGCGTCGGTCATCGTGACCGCGGGCTTCGCCGCCGGCATATCGCCGCTGGCGTCCGCGGTGTGGGTCTGTTCGCGCAAGGGCGTGGAGGCCGACGCTTCGGTGATGACCGGCTTTGCGCCGCCGGCGTGTCCCACGGTCGACCGCAGTTCCAGGCTCGCCTCCGAAATCGCGGGCTTGATCGGCGTGTCGGCCTCGGTCGCCTTGTCGGACTTTCGGGGCAGGCGGCGCGTCGGCCTGCGGCTCGGCTGCCGGCTGCGGCACGACCTTCTGCGTCACCAGCAGCGGATGCGAAAAGCTGGCAGGCGTCATCTCGCCGGGGGTGACGACGACCCGCGCGCCCATCCTGGTCCAGTTCCACATCTTCATGGCGAACGCCATCGGCATGCGGATGCAGCCATGCGACGCCGGATAGCCCGGAAGCACGCCGGCATGCATGGCGACGCCGGACCAGGTGATCCGCTGCATATAGGGCATCGGCGCGCCGCTATAGATGTTGGAGTGGTGCAGCTTGTGTTTTTGAATGACGCTGAAGACGCCCATCGGCGTCGGATGGCCCTTCATGCCGGTCGAAACCGGGGCTTCCGCGAAGAATCCGTTGGCGTCGTAGATCTTGACGTTTTGCTTCTCGATCGAGATCGCGATGATCAGCGGTCCGTGCGGCTTGGCCGTCTCCTTTTCCGGCTCCTCGATCTTCTTGGCCTGATGATGGCGAGGCTTTTGCCGACGGTGCGGCACGGTCGGCGGCCCCAGGCGCGAATATCCGGGATCGAACCAGTAATACAGCGCGGCTTCTGCGTGGGAGGCGGTCCCGATCGCTCCGGCTGCCGCGAGAACCGCAATGTGCCAGATCCGTCCGGAAACAGCAGCCTTATGCCCGCCCACGCGTACCATCCTCGAATCCTCAGTCCATCGCTATTTAGTGTTGCCGACGAGATACGCGTTCACCAGCGCAAGCCCTCTAATAGCCTGCGGTTTTCGCCAAAAGCGTAGCCAAAAAGCCTCACAACTAAGTTAAACGAACCGATCCCCCGTTACCGGCGGTCTTCCTGCGGAACCTTTCCACGCCTACATGGCTGGAAGCGCCCAACGGAGACGGACATGACACGCAAAGCCCCAAGCCTGTATGACATGAGGTGGAAAGCTCTGGCTTTGCTGGTGCTGGCTTTGGCGCTGGGACAGGGTTCGCCGGCCTTCGCCGCCGACGAGCCGGACCTGATCTTCCGCCGCTCGACCGTGTTCAAGTGGCTCACCCCGAACGACAAGCTTGCGACCTATGGCATCGACGACCCCGAGGTCGAGGGCGTCGCCTGTCATTTCACCGTGCCCGAGAGGGGTGGCTTCAAGGGCTGGATCGGGGTTGCCGAGGAAGTCTCGGATATCTCGCTGGCGTGCCGCCAGATCGGCCCGATCCGTTTCAAGGCCAAGCTGGAGCAGGGCGACGATATGTTCCGACAACGCCGCTCGCTGTTCTTCAAGAAGATGCAGATCGTGCGCGGCTGCGACGCCAAACGGAACGTGCTGGTTTATATGGTCTATTCGGACAGGCTGATCGAAGGCTCGCCGAAGAATTCGACCTCCTCGGTGCCGATCATGCCCTGGGGCGCCGCCGATAGCGCGGTCCAGAAATGCGGCGACTTCATTCAGTGACGGGTTTTTCGACCTGGCGCTTCACGGGAGCGGGCGCGGGCGCACCCACGGCCCGGACCGGGCCTTGGGGTCGCGGTAACCGACCAGCTGCAGGAATTTTTGCGGCGCCGACTGATTGATGCGGCCGCTGTCGCCGCATTGCTGCGCCATGGCGACGCTGGTCCTCGGCCGTTCATTCCCGGTGGGATTGGGTTTGTCGATCCGCAGCTCGGATGAAACCTCTCCAGCCAAACTTTCGACGATCGGCTGGCCGGGTTCGCGGGTCGGGGTTTTATTGCCAACATCGATGTTGCCATTGCCCACGACTGAAATCCCCTGCTGAAGCTGGATCACAACGCGCAATTGCCTGGAAAAGTTGCAACGCCGGCTGAAATGAGTCGGCCGAGCGAGATGCGTCGGTTCATGCGCCTTGAGCCGCCAAGGGGCTTCTCCGCCAGGGAAAGCCTTAAAAGCAGCACCTTGGCTTCGAACCATCAGGTCTTTGCCGGCGTCTCATTTTCACAATGGTATTGGAGACGTCCGATGCGCGCCCTCAGCTACATGATCGCCCTCGATCTTGGTCGTTGACCGGGCCTTCCCTGGCAGGCTCGGCTGACCGCGATCTGCCCGGCGTCGGCACCTTCACCTATTGCGGATCTCCGATTGCCGCCCCGGCGCCGGAGCTCATGGCCGCGATAGGCCAGTGAACGACCGCGGCTCGGTCAATGAACGACCGGAGCATCGCATTGTAATCATTGATATTTTTCGACATTGTTTCGTCGGATCTGCGGCGACGAAACAATTCTCCCAGCCGAAGAAACCATTTTTCGCTTTTGGCGCAGAACTCCGGAAACGCCGCATGGTTATCAATCTGGCAACAAGAACGGCGGACAGCGCCGGCGGCCCAAACCCGGAGACAGTCAAATGCGAACCCTCAGCTTCATCCTTGCCTGCGCCTTCGTACTGGTTGGCTCTTCAATGGCGGGTTCGGTCGATAGCCACCTGCCGGGCGCCGGCACCTTCGCCTATAACGGCCCCCCGATCGTTCCCGCAGCGCCTCATTCCATGGTGGTTGCGGTCCGCTGAGCTGCGGCCAGGTTGAGTTCCCAGAAAAGTTGCCGGTAAAGGCCATCATGATCGTTCGTATCAGCGCCGCAGCGTTTGTCGCCTCCTTGATTTTGGCTGGATCGGCGCAGGCCCAGACCCAGCAAACTCAGGTTCAGCAAGCCCAAGTCGAGCCGGCGCAAATCCACCAAGTTCAGTTCCGGTCGCTGCAAAAACTCCCCGATCCGCGCGGGGAGTTCGTGCGTCAGTGCGCGCCCCATATGGTGGGACGCTGGGCGCATCCCGAAGCCGTCTGCAGTTGCCTGCACGATCATGCCGCCGCCGCCGTCGAAGACAGCGATCTGCGCGAAGCGCTGCTGCGCGGCATCAGCGAGACCGGCGTGCCCAACATCGAGACCGATTGGGTGCCGGCGTCGAAACAGTCCGAGATCGGTCCAACCTTCACCAAGATCGCAAAACCGACGCTGCAATGCATGTTCGAGCCGGCGAACTAGGCTCGCAGCTTGAAATCAAAATTCCAGATCATCTCGCAGCGGCCGGCAGCTACGCTTGGCGCGAAGCACTAAGGTCGTTTCGCGCGGGACGGCGGCCGGAACGCATCCGTCATCGCTTCGGTCCCAGACGCGGAATGCATCTTATCGCGCGCAGGATTCCGTTTGCGGTCATTCTGGCGCCGGAGACTTCCTTGATCTGGCCGGCGGGACACGATCCGTCGTCGACCAGAATGCGCTGCCCCAGCCGCAGATTGACGATGTCCTGCTCGCGCGACACCTGTTCCGCCGTCGTTGATGTCGCTGATACGGCCAGCGCGAGACCGCCTAGCAGCAGCAACGCAAAATGCCTGACGGGTGAGACTGTCATGTTCAGCGCAGCGGATCGTTTCATTTGCCCTGGATCTTCAACCCGTTCGGGCCGACATTGATCTGCAGGCCTTCCGGTTCCTTCCTGGTCTGGTAGAGATTATAGCCGAGCACGCCTACCGCGACGACCAACGCGCCGATAATGAGATACAGAATATTGCGGTTGTCGGGCATCCGTGTCTCCATGGGCCGCGTAGTCTCGCCGGGCGAGTGTATTGGCGCGGGCGCGATTCTAGAAGCGGCAACAGGAAAACGTGACGGAAATGAACGCCATCGAAGCAAAACAAAAAATCCTCGATGCGGTCGACGCCAATTTCGACGCGCAGCTTGCGACGACAAGGGATTTTGTCGCGATCCCCTCGACCCGCGGCGCGGAAGGGCCGTGCCAGGACATGATCGGCGATCTGCTGCGGCAGCGCGGCTACGAGGTCGACGACTGGCATATCGACCTCGACGACCTCAGGGATCTGCGCGGCTTCGGCCCGATCGAGCACGATTTTTCCAGGGCGCGCACCGTGGTCGGTACCTACCGGCCCACGAGCAACAAGGGAAAATCGCTGATCCTGCAGGGCCATTGCGACGTGGTGCCGACCGGACCGCTGGAGATGTGGGAGACGCCGCCGTTTTCGCCCGTGATCAAGGACGGCAGGATGTATGGCCGCGGCGCCTGCGACATGAAATCCGGCACCATCGGCGCGCTCTATGCGCTCGACGCGATCGCGGCGGCCGGCCTGAAACCGACCGGGCGGATTCACTTTCAAAGTGTGATCGAGGAGGAGAGCACCGGCGTCGGCGCGCTCTCGACCCTGCAGCGCGGCTATCGCGCCGACGCCTGCTTCATTCCCGAGCCGACCGGCGGCAAGATGGTGCGCTCGCAGGTCGGCGTGATCTGGTTTCGGCTGAAAGTGCGCGGCCATCCCGTGCATGTGTTCGAGGCAGGCGCAGGCTCGAACGCGATCACGGCGGCCTATCATCTGATCCAGTCGCTGGAAAAGCTCGAAGCGGAATGGAACGAACGCGCCGGGAGCGATCGCCATTTCAAGGCGGTGACGCATCCGATCAACTTCAATCCCGGCATCATCAAGGGCGGCGACTGGGCCTCCAGCGTGCCGGCGTGGTGCGATGTCGACTGCCGGATCGCGATCCTGCCGGGCTGGTCGGTCGCCGACTGCCAGGCCGAGATACTCGCCTGCGTCTCGGCGGCCGCGCGCGATCACCGCTTCCTCTCCAACAACCCGCCCGAGGTGCAATGGTCCGGCTTTTTGTCGGAAGGCTATGAACTGAAGGATTCGGCGGAAGCGGAAGCCGCGTTCGGAAAAGCGTTCAGCGCGGTCTATGGCGGTGCCGTGCAGGACCTCGTGTTCACCGCGCTTACCGACACGCGCTTCTATGGCCTGAACTACAACATCCCGAGCCTGTGCTTCGGCGCCAGCGGCGCGGCGATGCACGGTTTTAATGAATATGTCGATCTGGACTCTCTAAGGAAATCGACGAAAGCGACCGCTTTGTTCATCGCGGAATGGTGCGGAGTGGAAGCGATTTAGAGAAGGCTGATGCGGGTGAAAATGACCTGTATCGGAATTTCTGCTGACAAGTTTCCGGCGTTCGGCACTTGGCATGAACCGGACGCGCCGATGTAGTCGCCGCTTGTCCGCTGTTGAAGTGTGAACGGACCTAATTCCAGACGGGCTCCAGGTCCGGATTTGACCCAAAGCGGACATTTTCGCCTCTGGTTTGATAGCGGTCTTGTGTGGTCATATGCTCGCCATAGGCGTTACCGGGGGGCGAATGAAGCGGCGCGAGTTTATCTTTCTTGCGGGGCTAATCGGCGGTGCGGCGATGTCTACCGATGGCCAGCGCGTCGCCCGCAGCAGCCCAAAGTATTATCGGGTCGGCTTTCGGCTTACTGGGGCCCTCTGCCGAACTTACGGCTTCGCTATCTCCACGCGCTACGCGAAGGGCTGCGCGAACGTGGATATGTAGCAGGAGCGTAACTTCACTTTCCTGCAGCGGTATGCAGACGGTAGGAATTGACCGACTTCCCGGAGCTTGCTGCTGAGCTGGTGCGGCTCAACGTAGACGTAATTGTTACTGGTTCAAACCGTCACATTCGTTGGAAGCAGCCCGACAAGCGACCTCAACGATACCCATCGTTTCGATGATGGCTACGCTGCAGATCCAGTGGGCGTTTGTCGCGAACCTGCATCGTCCGACGAAGTACCGGTGCCCGAAGTCTAAACTCCATGTGGCGGCAATATTACCGGGTCTGGCTTCTGATTCGCAAGCCAGCTGAACAGCTGAGGGCCAAGTTCGTTTCACTGCTGACGGACCAGTGGTCCCAAATTCAGCCTATCGCGGGTGGGAAACGATGATCGCGTCGGGTATCGTACCCGTGTCGAGTTTGCTGAGCTCGATGCGAGCAGCGTCTCACGGATGCTCAACGTGTACACGTTCGCAGGTCGCCGATATACATACGTCCGCGAAGACCTCGACAGCGCATTCGGAAACGATTGCTCAATAACTGGCGCGGTGGAAGCGCTGTTTCGAAGGTAGTCGGCAGTCCGCTGGTCTTATTGTCCTGCGATTTTCCGAAAGGATTCGTCGCGACTTGCGGCGCTGTTTTTCCAAGCACCGCGTTGAGACCTTCCCGGAATCATCAAACGCTGAGGCAATTCGTGCAGGCGGGTCTGTTGATGAGCTACGGGCCTAATCTGGAGGAACAATACCGGCGGGCCGCACTCTACATCGACAAAATCCTCAACGGAGCCTTACCCGCCGACCTGCCGGTCGAGCAGCCGACCAAATTCGAACTCGTGATCAACCTCGAAGACAGCCTAGGACACTCACAGCTTCATGACGAATGATCAAGCTCGGCGTCAGCATTCCACCCGTGTTACTTGCCACTGCGAACGACGTGCATCGAGTGATGCGGTCACTTCCGGACGCCATTGGCACATTTCGGACATGGTGCGATGTCCTGACCTTGAGTCCGTTATGCGCATCAAACTGCCGACGCGGATCCGCCAACGGGTCGCGTTTATGAGTTAACCCTCACCAGCTCGCACTGCCTCATGTTGCCCATGATGGGTCCCTTCGAAGGGCCCAACCCATCCTAAAGGCTTTCGCGCCCGGCGCGTAGGATGGGTGGAGCGAGCGATACCCTCATTACGATATCTGCTCCGATCGAGGCGGGCACGGCGCTTCGTGCCCTATCGATCCTACTCCACCGTGGCTGCGACAAAATAACCCGACGGGCAAATTTTCCCTTTCGACGTCGGGCAAATCACTTCTAGGACTCCCGCCATCCTGTCCCCGAGGAAGGGGCGTTGGCCATCGTCACGAACGTTGGGATGGGATGCGGTGGACGCGGCGGCGTCGTGCGCGCGATGGGATCGCAGGGCGGGCTTCACGGCCCGTGAGCGGCACAGGACGCGCTGACGGACGATGCTGAAGCGTACGGTGAAGTCGTGTGGTCCTGACGCCTCAGTGGTTGGCGTCAAGTCTGCGGAAGGCAAGTCGGCCCGACCGGGCGCGGATGAGCCAGCTATCCGCCGGCGACGGAGACAACAAAGCCCGATTCTCCGGGGAGAGCGCGAAGTAAGCCGTAAAGCCATTGCGCAGGGAATGTCGGATTGCCTCCGCTGAACCTGTATGCTCGTGTGCGCTTTCTTTGCTCATTTTGCACACGAGACCGCGGGTGCAGCGCGCATCCGGCATTCCCTGCTCCCTCTTCTTTCGAGGGACGACGACACGCAAACCTCGGGCGCATCCCGCCGCGAGAATGCGGACTTGTATCTGCTGTTTGACATTCAAATCGAATTTCCGCCGCGTCATTGCGAGCCAACGGGTCGCGCGAACGCGCGCCCGATGACAGGCTCCGCGAAGCAATCCATCGTGCGGGTTTGTTTTGAAGCTGGATTGCTTCGTCGCTGCGCTCCTCGCAATGACGGTCGATGTTCAGGAGCTTGGTAGTGCGGGCCACAACGCCGCAACGATCGCGTCCAGCCCGTCGGTGAGCGCGGCGGGGCCGGGCTGCAGGATCAGCGGCGATTTTATTTCGACGATGCGGTCGTTGCGCACGGCCGGGATCTCGTTCCAGCCCGGCCGCTTCCGGATTTTGTCCGGCACGACTTTCTTGCCGCACCAGGAAGCCAGGATCACGTCGGGCGCGGCATTGCGCACGACATCGGGCAAAATGATCCGGTCTTTTGCCGCCTGTTGAAACCGAAGTCTTGGCAGGATGTCCTCACCACCGGCGACCTCGATCAGTTCACAGACCCAGCCGATGCCGCTGATCAGGGGATCGTCCCATTCCTCGAAATAGACTTTTGGCTTTGGCGATGGCCGCGGCGTCGCCGCGATGTCCGCAAGGCGCTTCTCGTAGCTGGCCGCGAGTTGATCGGCGCGCTCGGCCGCGCCGACCAGCGCGCCGAGGTTGCGGATCATCGCCAGAATGCCGGCGACGTCGCGCTGATTGAAGACATGGATGGCCACGCCGGCGCGGATCAGGTCGGCGACGATGTCGGCCTGCAAATCCGAGAAGGCCAGCACGAGATCGGGCTCGAGCTTCAGGATTTTCGGAATATCGGCCGAGATGAACGCCGATACCCGCGGCTTCTCGCGCCGCACCCGCGGCGGCCGCACCGCGTAGCCGGAGACACCGACGATGCGGTCCTGCTCGCCCAGCAGATACAGCGTCTCCACGGTTTCCTCGGTGAGACAGACGATGCGGCGGGGAGGGAAGTGGCGCATGACGGAGCGATATGGCGAATAATAATTCGCTTGTCACGAACCGGCGAACGTCATTGCCGGCTTGACCTCGCAGGTAATTGTTTCAAGAACTTCTTCGACGAAGATAAAACCGTCATTCCGGCCCTTTCCCGGAATGACCGGACCGATAAACACGGGGATTGCCGCTCATGACGCCGCTCGAAAAAGTCAATTCGATGAAGATGCCCTTTGCGGAACTCAAGGGCGTCACCTTCACCGAAGCCGACAGGGATCGCGTGGTGGCGAAGATGCTGGTGCGGCCGGATCTCTGCACGCTCGGCCATACGATTCACGGCGGCGCGATCATGGCCTTTGCGGATTCGGTCGGCGCGGCGGCGACCGTGATCAATTTGCCTGACGACGCCAAGGGCACCACCACGATCGAAAGCAAGACCAATTTCGTCGGCGGCGCCAGGGAGGGAACCGTTCTGGTCGCGACCGCGACGCCCGTACACCGCGGCCGGCGCACCCAGGTCTGGCAGACGCGGCTGGAGACCGAGGACGGCAAGCTGGTGGCGGTGGTCACCCAGACCCAGATGGTGCTGATATGAATGCCGATATCCGCTCCTGTTAACCATTTGGCCGGGCTGCCGTTATTTGAGGCGGAGAGCGGCCTTGAATTTCATGTTGCGATGCACAATATCGGGGTACTAGGGATTCGACGCCTCCTTGAGGGCCATCCAAGAGGAGTTATGCAGTGCTACACGAAGACATTACCCGCCTGATGCTCGCCAGGGGCTACGTCCGGACCTTGCGTCAGCAGGAAGAATTGCCGCTGTTGCGCGATCATCTGTTGCGGCTCGATCCGGAGAGCCGTCATGACCGCTTCAATGGCTTCATGGATGACAGCTTCATCGAAAGCTATGCCGCACGGTGCGCCGATGATGGCACCATCATCATCGCCTATGTCGAGGATGGCGTGGTGCGTGGCGCGGCGGAACTGCATCCGCCGGATCAATCCCTCGACGCATTGCCGGAAATCGCTTTCAGCGTGGAGGCATCGGTGCGGCGGCAGGGCGTCGGCATCATCCTGTTCAAACGACTGATCTCGGAAGCGCGCTGGAAGGGCTATCGCGCGTTACGGATCACCACCGGCGCGGAGAACCACGCAATGCGGGCGCTCGCCAGCAAGTTTGGCGCCCATCTGGTGTTCCGCCATGGCGAATCCACCGGAACCATCGAGCTAAAGCAGCAACCGCAGGCCGAGCTCGCAAAGCTCGCGATCGCGACGCCGGCCAAGGCGGCGCGCGCGATGATCCAGTTCAACCGCGCCTATTGGGAGCTCTTGCTGGGAATGTATGGCTGGGGTCGGGCGGCCTGAGCGACGGCGCCCCCGAGTTGCAATTCGCCGGTCTCTGATCCCGGCGAATTGCTGGCGCAGCGGTTCGCGCCGAAGGCTTGGGTTCTGGGTCCTTGGGTTTTAGGTCCCGGTGCGCTTGTCGTTGCCGAAGCGCCTGACAACCCGGCGCTCGACCACCACCGAGCGCTGCGCGCCCTGTTCGCCCGCGATCACGCGGGTCGCGGAACGCGCCGATGAGCGCGCGACTTTCTTCACTTCGGCAGTCACCGCGTCGATCGGCAGCCCCATCAGCGAAGCGGCGATTTCGGCCTGGGCTTCCTGGTCGTCGGTAATGCCGATCGCGGCGAAAATCGCCTCATCCAGCGTCGGCGGATCGCGCCGGACGCGCCGCGTGCCATATTTGGTATTCCAGTCTGCGCTCATCGGAGCCTCGCATTTGATCCGAAATACCTAGGAGCCCTTATGTTGCATTGCAATATGAAATTGGTGTGGCAATCCAGCTATGCATTGTGGGCTGGAGGGCCTTTCACCTCCCGGGTTGTCACAACGCCCGTCACTACAATCATTCAGCCCGCGTTCGGTTTCGATCGCCGCACCTAAGGAATTGAATCGCCGGCGCTCGCAAAATCGATCGGCTGCTGCGGCCAGCGTTTCAGCGCAGCATGTCCGGCGTCGGTCAGCACATAAACGCCGCGCTCGGCGCGGTCGAACCAGCCATAGACGTTGTGCAGCAGGATTTTCGGTGCGTCGGCAATCTCCGGCTTGAGATCGCGCACGCGCCGCGGTCCTTGAGACAGCGCCGCCGCGCAGGCCAGCGCCTGCTGGCGATAGGCCGTCATGATCGGCGCGCGGGTGCTGCCGCCCATGGCCGGGTCCCCCTTGCGCCGTCGGTGTTCGGCGACGAGGCGGGACCGCTTCTTCGGGTCGCGGCGCGGGCTGGTGGTGGGCGGCTTGACGATCACCTCGACGTCGCCGCTGTTGGTGACCGCGAGCATGCCAAAGCCGAGCCGGCGGCAGAGATTGCGATAGCGCGCGTCGCTTTCGCGTCCCTTGCCGCGGGCGGACATTTTGGCGGCGAGCCAGACCTCGTCGCAGGCGCCGGCACGATCGACCGCCTGCAGGACCAGCTCGAGATTGAAGGAAAGCTTCAGCTCGCCGACTACGACGATCGGGGGATCGCCGCCGCTGAGCGCCACGAGGTCGCAGCCGCCGACTTCGCCCTTGACCGTGAAGCCGAGGTTTTCGAGGAAGCGTTTGACGGGCAGATAAAGCGCGGTTTCCAAAGGGGCTCCAGTGCGGGCTCCGGTGTCGCCTGTGCGACTCAATTGGCCCAGTTTAGCCCGGATCGCTGAAAGCGCAGACCGGGGGTTTGATCAAACGGCGCCGGTCCGGCTATCCTGCGGCCGGGACCCGGCGGGCGCTACGCGTGTCATGATCAGGAATGGGCTCTACCACATCACCGTGGAGATGCTTGACGGCATCCAGGGCGGCAATCAGGGCGTCATGGTACTGCGCGATGGTACCATGCGCGGGGGCGACTCGTTCTTTTATGCCTATAGGACCTACACGGCGGCGAACGGCAAATGGAAGGGCGAAGTGACCAACCAGGAGCACTCGCCGACCTTCGGCGAGCGGCCGGTATGGGAACGTAAGGTGGTGACCATCGGATTTACCGGGACCTATACTGATGAGACGGCCGAAAGTGACGGCATCGCGCTCGCCGGCAAACAGAGCATTCGATTCAAATCGAATCTGCGTTTGCTGATGCCGGACTGAACGGAGCGGCGGGCGCCGTTCCGATGTATACCGGTTGAGAATGCAGGTTGCAGGCCGGGAAGGCCGGAGCGGCAATGCGAGAGGGACTCTACAAAGTCGAAATGCATACGGTGCACGGCTCGCGCCGCGGCGTCCTCTATGTCTATGACGGCAAGATGATGGGCGGCAATTCGGCGTTCGCGTTCATCGGCACCTACCGGGATTCAGATAATGGCGAGGTATTGGTCGACATTTCGACGTTGCGCCACAACGAGGATCCGAATTTCCAGCCGCTGCTAAAGACCGACAGGATCACGCTCTCGCTCAGGGGGCGGCGGCAGGGCGAGCAATATTTCTTCGAGGGAGGCTCCACGCAATTGCCCGGGATTGCCTTCAACTCGGTGATGACCCCGATCAGCGAAGCGGCCGCGCCGCCCGCACTTCCGGTCGGAAAGGACGGCATCAGCAACGGTCTCTATTCCATTCACATCCGGATGCTTGACGGCATCGACGGCGGCAACACCGGCGTCATGGTGCTGCACGATGGCCGGATCCGCGGCGGCGATGCCTTTTTCGATTATATCGGCGCCTACACCAGCGCGAACGGCAGGTGGAAAGGCGAACTCGTCAACCACGAACACACCCCGAGCCAGGGCGAGCGGCCGGTGTTTGGTGGCTACGAGGTCGGCATCGGCTTTTCCGGCACCTACACCGATGACGGAGCGGTCGCGGAAGCAACCGCCTTGGCTGGCAAGCGCAGCATTCGCTTCAGCGCGGTCCTGAAGAAGCTGGCGGAAGCCTAGATTTGTTTATTTGGGCACGATCTATTTCCGAAAACCGGTGTCCATTTTTCGGGATCGTGCCCTAAACCCGCCCGCTCACCGGCAGCAGCGCGCCGGTAACGGCGCTGGCGGCGTCGCTCACGAGAAAAAGGATCACCTCGGCCAGTTCCTGCGGTGTCACCCATTTTGCGAAATCCGCTTTTGGCATGCTGGCGCGATTGGCCGGGGTGTCGATGATCGACGGCAGCACGGCGTTGACGGTGATCTTGCCTTTCCACTCGGCGGCGAGCGCTTCGGTGAGCCGGTGCACGCCCGCCTTTGACGCGGCGTAGGCGCCCATGCCCGGTCCCGCCTGCAGCGCGCCCATCGCGCCGACATTGACGATCCGCCCCGCGGGCGAAGCCGCCAGATGCGGGATCGCCGAGCGCGAGGCATTCAGCGCCGTCGATACGTTGAGCGCATACATGCGCTGCCAGGTTTTTGGGTCGCCTTCGGCGACCGTCTCGAAGGCAAAGCCGCCGGCGATATTGATGAGCGCATCGAGCCTGCCGAAATGCGCCGCGACGGCGTCAATGGCCTTTTTGGCCGCTGCCGCGTCGGAAAGATCGACGCCGCCAAGTTCGAGCCGCTTTCCCGTCGCCGGGATCTGGGACGTGGCGTGATCCACGCCGGCGACGCGTGCGCCCCGCGCCAGCGCCGTTTCCGCGACCACCTGGCCGAGCGCGCCCGAGGCACCGGTCACGACAATGACTTTTCCGTCCATGATGGGATCTCCGGGCCGAGAGGTGAGGGTGCCCACACTACCGCCACGGGAAATTCATTTGCAATGCCGCGGAATTTTGCGCCCAATCGCGGTTTCAAAAGGGGATCGCCCCGCAAACGTATATTTGGGAAATTCAGATGGTTGATGCGCCACGGCCTTGCGATACTCATCCCGATCTCGTCGGTTTCAAATATCCGCTGCCGCATCTGGCGCAGAGTCTCAGGCGCCAGCGCAAGACCAGGATCGTGGCGATCGGCTCGTCATCGACGGCGGGCGAGGGCAACATCATTCCCTATCCATCCCGGCTCGAACTGGCGTTGCGGGGCCACTTCTATGGCCGGATGATCGACGTTCTCAACCGGGGGATCGGTGGCCAGGAGGCGCCGGAGGAATTGTCGCGCTTCGAGCCGGACGTGATCGGCGAAGCGCCGGCGCTGGTGATCTGGCAAGTCGGCACCAACGCGGTGTTTCACAGTGAAGCTTACAATCCGAAGCGGTAGCCGCGGCGATCGCGGCGGGACTGGATTGGCTCGCGGGTCTGCCGATGGACCTGGTGTTGATGGACCTGCAATACACGACAGCCATGGTGAAGCCCGAAAAGATCAAGCTGACCAGGGATATCCTGTCGCGGATCGAAGCCGCTGCCGGGAACGCGCAGGTCAATCTGTTTCGCCGCTTCGCGCTGATGGAGCGCTGGTGTGTCAAGGGCGGCATCCCGATCGACGAACTGATCGATCCGACGGACGGCGATCGCCTGCACATGAGCGATTGGGCCACCAACTGCATGACGCAGGCGCTTAACGGCGCGATCGTGGGCGCGCTCGCTGCGGCGGTCTAGGTCCGGGCATCCGCAATTCCCCCTCTATTAATTAAAATTTGCCGGAGTTTTGTAAGCGGACCGCAGAACCGTTTCGCTACGCTGGACGTCACTGCTCGTCCAATGCAGGGGATGGAAAACATGAGAAATCTGCCTGATCACGGTTTGCCGCTGGTCCAGCTCAAGGAACAGCGGCGGGATTTGATTGTCGCGCTGCAAAACCGCAACGGTCCGGTCAGCGGCTGGGAATTGATGCAGATCGCCGCGGTTCAGCAGGCGATCTCGGCATTCGAGGACGTCATCGCCGACCTCGATGCGGAAATGGAAGCGGCGGCGTAGGCCGGTCTTGTTCCGCCGCCCTGCGCGGAGGGGAATTTCAGGATTCCAGGTAGCGCGCCTGCAGTTTGGCGCGTTCGCCGGCGCCAAGGCCCAATCCGTCGCTGAAATAGGCTTCGAGATCGCCGTAATCGGCGCTGATGGCGTCGAACGCGGCGGCGAGGAAGGATGATTCCACCGAGCCGAGCACCTGCCTGACATCGACCGGGAGATCGCTGGAGGCGGAGGGGTCGCGGCGGTAGAAGCGGTTGGTGAGCAGGTAATCCTCCGCGATCACCTCGTCCGGCACGCCGAGCGCGTGCAGGATCAGCGCACAGGCGAAACCGGTGCGGTCCTTGCCGGCGGTGCAGTGAATCACCAGCGGCGCGCGGTCCTCAACGAGGTGCGCGAACAGCGCGCGGAAGCTTGGCGTGTTGTAGCGCACATAGTTGCGGTAGGAATCGCGCATCACTTCCAGTGCGTCGGCCGATGACAGCGCGACGCCTCCGGCATGGCGCGCCCGCAGCGCCGCGACGACGGTCGGCTCGATCGGCAGCGAATGAACGGCGATCTCCGTTAGCCCGCACGTCGCCGTTACGCGTTCCTCGGTGCCGCGAAAATCGAACGCGCTTTTCAGACCCAGGGGGCGCAGCACCTCGACATCGGCCTCGGTGAGGTGGCCGAGATGGTTGGAGCGGAAGATCTGCCGCCAGCGGACGAGGCGGCCGTCTTTTCCGGGATAGCCGCCGAGGTCGCGGAAATTGCTGGCGCCGGCGAGGTTGAGGTGGCGGGCAGGGGAATCTGACATGGCTTGAGCTTAGGCCATCCGTTGCGGCGGAGAAATGACTGACAGGGCTTCGGTCTCGTCTATACTAGCGGCAAGGGGGCGGACATGAATCAGCGCAAGCGTTCGATTTTCGGTGCGACGTTGATGATCGCGGCGGTCGGCGCATCGCCCGGCGCGCTGGCGCAGACCTTCCAGACCTATGGCTGCGCCGACGGCACTCAATTCATCGTCGGATTTTTCGAATACGACAAGCGCGCCCATCTGCAGATCGACGGCAAGGCGGTGACGCTCGCCAGGCGTTTTGCGCTTTCCGGCGCGCGCTATTCCGGCGGCGGGGTTACGCTGAAAATCACCAAAACCGGCGCCACGGTCAAGCACGCCAGGCGGCCGGTGACGGCCTGCGAGCCGATCTGAAGAAAAAGGGCCGGAACGTTTTCGTCCCGACCCTTTCATCCCATTCGATATTGCCGCAAAGACCGGCAACGCATCGGTATCGGGGTTGCGGCTGTCATCAACGCTCCCACGCCGGCTTGGATTCCTGGATCGCCGCTTCGTGATACCAGCTGCCGCTGCAGATCGTTTCATTCACGCGGGGCGAACCCTGGTCGGTTGCGGGTTTGGTCTCCTCGTAACGACGCCCGCCGAGAGCCGCGCGGCCCCCGGCCGGGAATTGGTAGATCTTGGCGGACCCGTGATTCAGATTGGTATTCATTCGTCTCTCCTTATGTCGATGCGCATTGGTTCTGCGCCAGTTCGCTCTCGATGGGTTGACGCACATCAACCATGCTGCGCCCGACTCGTTCTCGGCTGGTTACCGAATCCGATATCGTCCGTGCTCGCGGCTCGTGCAACCTGATGAAAACGACGATCATCTTCTGTATAAATTCTGGGCATTTTTGGTTTTGCATCGTGGGAAGCAACCCTGGGCTGGCTAACGCTTGGGCCGCCGCCAAGGTTGCAGGGGCGCTCCGCTTTCCGGACGAAATGTTGCCGGCCAATGCCGCGGCTTTAATCGGAACGACAAAGCCGGCCGCGGGGTGCTGCGGAATCAGGCGTGGTTTGGGGCTGAGTCAGGCCCTCCTGGCGCCCGGGCGGAAGCGCGCCCCGCGCGCCTTTGCCGCACCCCGAATCTGGTTCATACGGCGGCGGGCGTGCGCAATCCGCCTCCCCGCCGGGGTGCCGCAGGGCAGCGTTTTGGCACTTTAATTGCTTGGTAAGGTGTGGCCGATGGTGGCCGGGTACGCTTGTGGTGACCAATAGGCTTCGGTTCCCCACCTTCTGCATCATCAACTCTTGAGAGGCTCAATGACCAAGTACAAGCTCGAGTATATCTGGCTCGACGGATACTCACCGACGCCGAATCTGCGCGGCAAAACACAGATCAAGGAATTCGAAGTATTTCCGACGCTCGAACAGCTTCCGCTGTGGGGATTCGACGGAAGCTCGACCCTGCAGGCCGAAGGCCACAGCTCCGACTGCGTGCTGAAGCCGGTCGCCGTCTATCCGGACGGGGCGCGCACCAATGGCGTGCTGGTGATGTGCGAAGTCATGATGCCCGATGGCAAGACCCCGCATCCCACCAACAAGCGCGCCACCATTCTCGACGACGAAGGCGCATGGTTCGGCTTTGAGCAGGAATACTTCTTCTACAAGGACGGCCGTCCGCTCGGCTTCCCGGCCAGCGGCTATCCGGCGCCGCAGGGACCGTATTACACCGGCGTCGGCTACAAGAACGTCGGCGATATCGCCCGCAAGATGGTGGAAGAACATCTCGACCTCTGCCTCGCCGCCGGCATCAACCACGAAGGCATCAACGCCGAAGTCGCCAAGGGCCAGTGGGAATTCCAGATTTTCGGCAAGGGCTCCAGGCGCGCCGCCGACGAAATGTGGATGGCCCGCTATTTGATGCTGCGCCTGACCGAGAAGTACGGCGTCGATATCGAATTCCACTGCAAGCCGCTCGGCGACACCGACTGGAACGGCTCCGGCATGCACGCCAACTTCTCGACCAAGTACATGCGCGAAGTCGGCGGCAAGGAATATTTCGAGAAGCTGATGGAAGCGTTCAAGGCGAACCGCGCCGAACACATCGCGGTCTACGGTCCGGACAACCACATGCGGCTGACCGGCAAGCACGAGACGGCGTCGATCGATACCTTCAGCTACGGTGTCGCGGACCGCGGCGCCTCGATCCGCGTGCCCCACAGCTTCGTCAACAACGGCTACAAGGGCTATCTGGAAGATCGCCGCCCGAACTCGCAAGGCGACCCCTACCAGATCGCGTCCCAGATCCTGAAGACGATCTCGTCGGTGCCGACCTCCGCCAAGGCGGCCGCGGCTTAAGTCATCGGACATACGGCCCGGGCCTGGGGCGTCCGGGCCGCAATTTGATCCGCCAAAGCGCCGGTCGCTTTGGCGGATCATTGCGTTTAAGGCTCAATAACCCCCACATCGCGGTTCGGGCTTCACCTGCGGCGCGGCGGGCTGCTAAGAGCGACCCGGCTTGCAGGCGCAGTCGGCCGCGGTAAGGGAGTTGAAATGGAAAATGTCGTTCGCGTGCTGTCGACGCTCGCTCTGATGGGGGCGGTTCGCAGCCTTGCCGGACGCTATCAGGCCGCAGGCGGCGCGCGCATCGACGCCGATTTCGCGCCGACGCTTGGGTTATTGGAGCGGCTGCGAAGCGGCGAGACGGCCGATGTCGTCGATTCTGACCAAGGAAGCGCTCGACGATCTCGCCGCAAAGGAAACCGTGGTCCCGGCAAGCTGCGTCGATCTTGCGCGCTCCTTTGTCGGCATCGCGGTGAAAGCCGGCGCGGCTCACCCCGACATCGCAACCGAACCGGCGCTGCGCGCAGCGCTGCTCGGCGCGCGGTCGATCGCCTATTCGCGCATCGGCGCCAGCGGCATTTTCTTCGCGCAACTGATCGAACGACTTGGTATCGCCTCCGAGATCAACGCGCGCGCCCGCATCATCCCGTCGGGCTTGACCGCCGAACTGCTGGTCACGGGAGAGGCGGACCTCGCGGTACAGCAGATCAGCGAGCTGAAGCAGGTCGCAGGCGTCGAAGTGGTCGGACCGATCCCGCGTCACTTGCAAACGCCTGCGGTGTTTTCCGCAGGCCGCCTGGCGGCGTCGGCGCGGGCGGCGCAAGCGGATGCGCTTTTGAAATATCTCGCCTCGCCCGAGGTGGTCCCGGTGCTGCGCGGTAGCGGGCTGGAGCCTTGAATCCGCCCGTCCTTCGAAGCTAACCTGTCGCCGTCAACAGGGCTTCGTGATGAAACTGTGCCGCGCGCTTTCACTGGCAGCGACAGGCCGCATCGTCTTCCCGGCGATGGCGATCGCGACGGCCGCGTGGTTGGCCAGCCCGTCGCAGCCACGGGCGCAATCGGCCGATCTCGTGCTGTGCGACCGGCTCGCCGCGGACCCTGCCGATCCGGACAAGCCGGTCGACGTCAAAGGTACGCCGGATATCGCGCCGTCCGACATCGCGACCGCGATCAAATTCTGCAAGATCGCGTCGGGCTCGTCACGGCGCGCGCTTTATCAGCTTGGCCGCGCTTACGCCGCCAACCGGCAATTGCCGGAAGCGATCGCCGCCTGGCGCAAGGCGGCCGACAAGGGCTCGACCTCGGCGATGGTCGAGCTCGGCGTGCTCTACGGCACCGGCGCGGGCGTCGCCAGGGACGAAGCCCAGGCGCGCAAGCTGTTCGAGCGCGCAGCCGAAGCCGGCAATCCGCGCGGCGTCAGCAATCTCGCGGCGCTCGGCGGCGGCGGCGGCGCGTCGTCGGATCCGGCGCGCGCGCGAGGACTGCTGGCAAAGGCCGCCGAGACCAATGCGGAGGCGCAGTATCAGCTCGGGCTGATGCTGGCCGATGGCGCCGGCGGGCCCAAGGACGATGCCGGGGCGCGCGGCCTGTTCGAGAAGGCGGCGGCGCAAAATCATCCGGCGCGCTGGAGCGGATGGGCGCGTTCGCGCAGGAAGGCCGCGGCGGGCCGAAGGATTCCGCCGCGGCGAAAGCCTATTACGAGCGGGCCGCCGCACTCGGCGACGAAGACGCCAAGAAGGCGCTGAAGCGTATGGAATGCCCTTACGTGATCAAGGACAAGCGCGGAAATTTTGTCACGAATCTTTGTTTTTGAGAGCGGGGAGAAGTCCTCTCCCGTCATTGCCGGGCAAAAGCGCGAAGCGCGTCTTCGCGCTAAATGACCCGGCAAACCACCATCTTTGCAAGACTTTTTTGAAGATTGATGAACGCCCGGATCAAGTCCGGGCATGACGGTCGTATTGCCACGGCCGCTTTTCAACTAGTGGCGCGCGCGCCTTGAGGGATATCAACAGCGTAGCGGCCGGGTATGCTACACGGGCGGCAGAAACGGTACACGCCTGGAGCTTCGAATGAAATTGCGCGGATATGTTGTTGGCCTGCTGATGGCTTGTTCACTCGCACCGCTGGCCGTCGCCCAGTCCAGTCTGAATGCAACGACCAATGGCGAGCAATACGTCCCACGGCTCGGCGACATCATGAACGCGGTGCAGTCGCAGCACATCAAGCTGTGGTTCGCGGGCAAGGCCCTGAATTGGGAGCTCGCGGCGTACGAACTTCGCCAGCTCAAGGCCGGTCTGCTGCAGGCCGCGGTGCTGTATGAGGGCATTCCCGTGACCAACGTCACGACCATGACACAGCCGGTTCAGTCGATTGCCGACGCGATCGAAGCGAGGGATAGCAAGCGGTTTGCGAAAGCGGTCGGCGAACTGACGGACGGCTGCAATTCCTGCCATCAACAGATGCAACGTGGCTTCATTACCATTCAGACGCCGACGGCGTCGCCCTTCAGCAATCAGTCGTTTGCGCCGCAGAAAAAACCATAGACCGGCGCGGGGCGCTTCGGTGCGCCGCAAGACAAGGAGCAGGCAAGGCGCTCATCATGACACTCCGCAAGTCCGCGCTCGTGACGCTGCTGCTGTTGGCCGGTCTCGCCTCGGCCGCGCAGGCCGAGACGCCCTCCAGCGACCTGGTCGCGGCAGGCCGCAGATTCGCTCAACGCGTCTGCGGGGCCTGTCACGTGGTGACGCAGCAACGCGACGAACTTCCGGTGCTGGCGCCGCCCGGTCCGAGCTTCGCCGTGCTGGCGCAGCGGCCGTTGTTGACGGAACCGGCGCTGCGGGAATTTCTCGGCTCGAACCATCGCACCCTCGGTCCTCACGAGGCGATGCCGAACCCGCGCCTGGCGGATTACCAGATCGATGAACTTGTCGCGTTCATGATGTCGCTGAAGGCGGGAAAGTAGAGGCAGGAACGTTCTTGAATGGCGTCATTCCCGAGCGCGAGTCAAACGAGCGAGCCCGGAATCCATCACCACCATCGGGAGTATGAGTCCCGGACCCGCGCCAACAGGCGCGTTCCGGAATGACGAACTGACCTGAGGCGGAACAACAGAGCAGCAGTCACGGTTGATGCGACGGGTAGGCTGAAGGAGGCGTTGTGTCATGATCCGAAAATTGCGATCCGGCGAGTACCGCCTGTATTCCCGGAAAGTAAATCCGAAAACCGGCAAGCGGCGCAATCTCGGCACCTTCAAGACGCGCGCGGCCGCAGAAAAGCACGAGCGCGAAGTGCAGTATTTTAAAAGGCACTAGCGGCGGCGGTACGCCGCTTTGAGATCGCATACGCCGCGTCCCGCAAGGGCAGGTCGGCGGCCTCGGCAATGATGTCGTCGACGGATCCTGACACGAGCAAGGGGGCTTAAGGGTTCAATATCGGGTTCGCGGGCGCTATGGCAGGAAGCTGTTCACGTTGGCGAGCTTCTTGGGCAGATAATCGTCGATCACGTAGTTCAGGCCCCATTTGGCCAGCGCCTGCTGCTCGGCGCGAACGCCCATTTTGAAGCAATTGCTTGATCGCGGCGATCCACTCGGGATGGGCCATGATGAATGGATCGTTCTGCAGTGCGTCCTGCGCGCGCTTGATGTCGGTCGCTTCCAGCTTGTGGGTCGCGTCCTCAAGACCGAAGTCGATGATATCCTGCGGCGTGACGCCCAGGAAACGCGCCTGCGGCACGCACAGGAA
The DNA here is from genome assembly GCA_963825105.1 of uncultured Alphaproteobacteria bacterium. Taxonomy (GTDB): domain Bacteria; phylum Pseudomonadota; class Alphaproteobacteria; order Rhizobiales; family Xanthobacteraceae; genus Bradyrhizobium. The sequence goes on along the minus strand of CAWGSB010000016.1, from coordinate 144,823 downwards.
GCGGTTGATGTGAGCCGCGTTGCCGGAGCCGACCTTGAGCGTGCGGTAAATATTGGTGAAGCCGTAGGGGTCGCAATCGACGAAGCAGTAGACCGGCAGGTTCTGCTTGTCGGAAAGCAGGCGAACGAAGCGCCGCGTGGCGCGGGTCGGGACTCCGCCCATCTCGACGATGATGCATCGCGCGGTTTCCCAGAACCGGTGATTATTGAGGCGCTGAAACATGCCGCCGGTTTCGATGGCGAGCACGAACCGCGCGTCGGTGCGGAAAGTCAGATGTTCGACCGAGCGCGGGATGCTGTAGGCCCCGCTTCCCAGATTGGCGCAGTCGATCTCGATCGCCTCTCCGGTCGCGGGATTTCGGTCGACCACGGTGAGCCGGCCCGCGACCGAGCCGCCGTGGGATTCCGGGTAGAAGCGTAGCTGCTCCCGCGACAGCCCGTGCATCGACGCCATGGCCTCGATGTCGTCCATGATGGCGTCCGATTCGGCCTGTTCGTCGAAGCGGCAGTCTCCCCAGTTCTTGCTGATGTAATAGACCTCGCGCTTGGTGGCGAAGTCGTCGTGCTCGACCATCGTTCGCGAGGTCGCCATCAGACGCAGGGTCTGCGCGAACGACCGCGCGGTGGTCACCGTCAGCGTGCGCACCTTGCGGGCATCGCCAAGCTCGAAATAGCCCTTCGCTTCGTCATACGTCACATTGTCAAGGCTGCGGACCGGAAGCTTGATGTCCGGCAGCTTTCCGCCCTCGATGCTGGCGCGGACCTGTCTGGCAATCGATTCGATCAGCGTGATGGTCTTGTTGTCCAGATCGCTGCGCGCGGCGTCGGAGCTGCTCTTCTTCATGGCTCGGGCCTTTGCGTCGTGCGGCTCTTGTGGAGCACGTCGTCGAGCTTCTTCACGGTGGAGTCGCGTTCACTCGTTGCTGAGAGCGAGGATGTCCTGCAGGGCGACGCCGATATGCGGCAGGTATTTCTCGATATAGGTACGCCTGTCGTATTCCTGGTGAAGCTGCTGCTCATGGTGCAGGTAATGCGCCAGCTTGCGCGCGCATTCTTGCAGCCCCAATTTGATCTCCTTGAGGATTTCCGGATAGGGCTCGATGGCCTCCTTGGACTCGGAAGTGTAGGGCACCCAAACCGAGGCGACATGGACCAGGATCGCCATCGGCGCGACCGGCAATGCGCCTTTCGGCTGGTGCAGGCCATAGCCCCGCCAGTTCGTCTGGATGACGGCCTTGGTGATCGCACAGCTGGCCTGCTGGTAGAGCAGCGGTACCCGGTTCGCAAAACGCAGCAGACGAACCGGCTCGTCCTTCTGCGCGATCAGGTGTTCGGAAGCGCGCGCTTCCTGCGCTTCCTTCTTGCGCATGTGGCCGCTCTTGTCGACTTCGACGTCGGCCTCGCCGGGGCGGCCATAGGCGATAGCGACTTCCACCTGGAACGGGTTGCCGCGGTAGGCCGCGGCTGGCCGGGTGGTGACGGTAAAGAAGTCCGCCGCCAGCTCCTTGTGCAGCCCGTCCAGCAGCTGCTTCTCGCCGATCGGGACGATGCAGTCGGTCCGCGGCGCCAGGATGCGCGTTTTCTGGATTGCCTTGTGCAGCGCGGTCGCCTGCGCGTGAGCGATGTGCTTCGGATAAGAGCGATCGCTTAGTTTCCTGTCAGACTGTTTGCCGGCGAGCTCGATGATCTTGAGCGCCGTCTTCCTCCCCACGCAGGAAAACTCGTCTTCGAGAAACCGCAGCAAGGTGCGGCTTGCGGTGTTGTTCAGCATCTGAATGAGCCGGCCGAGCTCGATGCCGTAAGGATGGGGCTTGATTTCCATCGGCCGGGGCGGGAGCGTCTTGGTGCTGCGGGCGAAGCGGATCTCCTCGCCCTGCGGGTCCTTGTAGGTGATGGCCAAATGCGGATTGGCGATGGCCGTCTGCTTCAGATAGACCTCGATCGAGTGCGGCCCCTTCTGATAGTGGCCCTCCATCTCCATCTCGACTCGCGTCCCGTGCGGACGGTCCCACTTCAGCTGCTTCTTTCGGTGGATGTCCGGCTGGTTCTTGGCGGTGTCGATCGACACATACATTTCCGAGGCAAGCTTGTCGCCCTTGACGCGGCTGATGATATGCAGCGGCTTGCCGACGGTGAGCTGCCCGTACATTCCCGCGGCCGAGATTCCCATGCCCTGTTGGCCGCGTGACTGGCTGAGCTTGTGGAATTTCGAGCCATAGAGCAGCTTGCCGAAAATGCGGGCGATCTGGCTCTCGACGATTCCCGGGCCGTTATCCTCCACGATCACCCGCGACTTGCCGAAGCGGTCGCTCACCTGCACGCTGATATCGGGGAGTATCCCCGCTTCCTCGCAGGCATCGAGCGCATTGTCGACCGCCTCCTTGACGGCGGTGACCAATGCCTTGGCGGGGGTATCAAAACCGAGCAGATGACGATTCTTGAGAAAGAACTCCGAAACGGAAATTTCGCGCTGGCGACTCGCCATTTCGAGGGCGGTGGCGGGTGTGGGATTGCCTGTCAGACACGATTCAAAGCTGCATCCCGTAAGGTGCATCCCTCATGATTCATAAAGTAGCTTATCTATATCGACTGTTCCCGGTGTCGTTGACCAAGATCAATATCGTTTCACCCACCTGGGCGGCCCGCACGCGTAGGCGGCTCTTCCTCTTGCTCGGCGGCCGGTTTCACCCCGATTTGCGCTTGCCTCTTCGAACGCCACTGCGGTTCGGTGAGCGCGTCTCACGTTGGCGCATCAGATCTTCAAGCCCCGCGAACAGCGCGTCGACATCGTCATCGAGACTATAGGGCGCGAGGCTGGCGCGGGCGGCGCCGTCAACACCAAAAGCGCGCAACAGCGGCTGCGCGCAGTGATAGCCGCCGCGCAAGGCCACCCCGTGGCGGTCGAGGTGACGGCAAACCTCCTCTGCCGAGAAGCCTTCGACTGCGAACGAGACGACACCGCGGCGATCATGGGTGTCGACCGGCCCCAGCACGCGCACACCCCTGATCGCCGCCAAGCCATCGAGCAGGCGGCGTGTCAGGCGTAGCTCGTGGCTCTGAATGGCCCGCCAGTCGAGCGCCTGCATGAAGTCAAGGGCGGCGCCAAGGCCGACGGCGGCCGCAATCGGCGGTGTGCCGGCCTCGAAGCGCCGCGGCGGCGCCCGAAAACTGGCGTCCGTCAGGGTGACCTGATCGATCATCTGGCCGCCGGTCATGAACGGTGGCATGGCCGCAAGCAAATCGCGCCGGCCCCAAAGGACGCCAATTCCGGTCGGCCCATAGGTCTTGTGTCCGGAAAAGGCATAGAAATCGACACCGAGTCTGCGCACATCGACCGGCCCATGCGGTGTGCGCTGGGCGCCATCGAGCATAACCTTGGCGCCGACCCCGCGCGCGGCGGCCACGACCCGGGCGACATCGGTCATCGCGCCGGTCACGTTCGAGCAATGGGTGAGCGCGACCAGCCGGCAACGGTCGGTGAGCTCGCTGTCCAGCCAATCGAGGTCGAGGCGGCCGTCGCCGGTCATCGGCAGGAAACGCAACACGACGCCGCGCCGCTCGGCGAGCTGCTGCCAGGGCACGAGGTTGCTGTGATGCTCGAGAACCGACAACAGGATTTCATCGCCGGGCTTGAGCAGCGCACCGAAGGAAAAGGCTACGAGGTTGATCGAGGAAGTGGCGCCGTAAGTGAAGAGGATTTCCTCGGCGGAATAGGCGTGGAGAAAGCGGGCGACGCGACTGCGCGCCTCATCATACGCCGCCGTGGCCGCGCGTGCGAGCCGATGTACGCCCTCGTGAACGTTGGCGCGTGCCTCAACCTCGAACCGGCGCAGCGCGCCAAGCACGACCTCCGGCATCTGCGCGGTCGCAGCGTTGTCGAGGTAGTGCAGGCCGAGCGTCCGCGAGACCTGGAAATTCGCGCTTGATCGCAGCTGCATCGAAGCCCTGATCCGATCCGCGCAGCTTCATCTCAGTTGCCCCTCGTCAACCGTCCATCAACTTCCGCAATGAGCCGGTGTTTGCGCAGAAATGCGAGTTGGCTTCGTTGCGCGTCTAGGTCCGCAAGGTTCTGACAGACGCCGGCAGGTGGTCCATGAGTTTTGCAAACTCGCCCGGATCGAGCCTCTCCCAGAGGATCTCGAACACGCCGCGGGCGACCGTCAGCGGATCCATCGGAAATCCCGGCGGCAATGCTTCCAAAACGTGGTCGGTGAATGCCTGGACGGTTACGATCTTTCACCGGCTTTCCGGCCATATGCCAGCCTTCGTAGTAGACGCCGCGGATCAGCGTCGGAAGCTGGGCCGCCGAGATGTACCGCGACCTCCGGGGGCAGCCGGTCGCGCAACGCATGCAGCACGGCCCGCAACGCGATGTAGGCGTGGTGGCGATCCTCAAAGTGCAGCTGTTCGGCGACGGCCTTGAGCCAAACATTGGTGTCCTGAACGGCCTGGTCCAGGGCGGCGACGCCTGATGTGCTCATAACGCTCTCCGTTCGAAAGGGAATACCGGGTGGCGCTGGCACGCCTCAGACGCGACCCTTCGGTCCCGGAAGATCGGACCATTCAAGGCCGAGCGCTTCGCATACCTGACGAACTGAACGCGGGTCGAGTTCGTGGTGCGAACCAACCAGGGGCATTTCAGCAGTCCGCCCCTCGCGGCGGATCGTCAGAGTTCCGTGACCTTCTCCGCGTCCTTCGTGCTGCGTATCGAAGCGGCACCCCTGTTCGATCAGCCATTTTCGGAACGTTGCGTTTTCCATCGTTTGTCTCCATTCAACTAATGGTTTTCCTTCAGCGCTGTCTCGAACGCCGCAAGCCGGCCGAAATGGCTTCCCGACAAGACTTCCCGTTCTGTAATTGCGCAAACGGCACGAGGCTTCTTGCCGACAATCGCCGTCATCTGCGCAAAGGCGTTTTCACTACCCCTGGCTCCAAGGGTGCAGAAGAATGCCACCTCGGGTAACTGGCTCGCAGTCGCCATCAGGTACGCGCGAACCGGGGAGCTTAGCGACCAGGCCCAGACCGGAGTGCCGACGACGACCAGATCGTACGACGAGACCTCGTGCTTTTTCGGCGTAATTGTGGAAGGGCGCTTCCCCCTCGCTTCCAGGAGCGATCGTATGTAACCCAAAAAGCCAGTCCGGGGTTTGGGCTCGGTGATTTCCTCAAGGTCGCATTGGAGGGCTTCGGACAGAGCCCGGGCGACCCTGCGCGTCGTTCCCGACCGCGAGTAGAAAACGACGAGGGTTTTCGAGGCGCCCATCCAAAGAAACCCCTACAACGGGTTTAACTCATATACAGACCCAAACACGAAGCGCGGAATTGACTCACGTCAAGCCACGCATCTTGGCGAGCGGCACATCGAAATGATGCGAAGAGACCTCATTCATCTTGCTCGCTCATCGCTTGCCGACACCGGGGGCGTGCCGATTGCTCTCGATGGAAGCGAGCAGGCTGGTTAAACGGGCTTCCGCTGCGGCATTGTCAACCTGCGCGACGACTGTCGCGGTTCCTCGTTCGGGGCGAATGAACTGGCTGTTGAAGGTATCAAGATCGATCTGCTCATCATCCTCCACCATCGTGCCCCTGCCGGGTCCGCGCGGACCGATCTCATCTTCAACGGTAATGGTCATCTGCCAGCCGTCGGATGGATGAGAGGGCGCGATCTCCAGGGTCGCCACCGTGGCGATCTCGCTCAGGTCTTCGCGCTCCTCATCGCCGAGGTGAAATTCCCTGCGAGCGGGGATTTGGCGCACCTCGGTGGTGCGGCGTGCGGCGAGCTTCAGAGACGAGGGGGTGATCCGGTGCTCGGCAATGATCCAGCGAACGATCTGTTGAGGGTCGATATCTACGGGAAAGGCTGCCATTCGGGATATCCTCCGCGCTGTTGCCGCCGGTCGCAAAACACAAAGGGCCCGCGCCTCCCATCCGTCGAACCGAAGTCTCCTCCGGGGTGCTCGGACAGGGCAGCTACGGGCCCCTCCGCCGTGTCTCGTCAGCAGACTGGTTCATGGCGTGAGCAGATCCGCGCCCGTAGACGGTTCACTGCCGTGTTTCGCCAATCTTGCCTCCACACAACGGCATGACATTCAAGGGCGGGAACCGCCGGAGCGCGTTGATGTGGATCAAAGCCGATTGCGGGCGGCGCTATCGCGGGGTGGATCGGAGATCGAACCGGAAAGGACGAGCCGGCCGCCCGGACCGAGCTCGATGCCGGTCCCGAACCGCCGACATTCCCGCTGCAGCGTCTGTTGCATCCATTCGATGTCCTGCTTCGAAGGGCGGTCGAGCCGAAACTTCCGGATTTGAAGGGGGACGATCTCGAGCGCCCCGAGGTTTCCGCTCGCCGGTTCGATGTCGGCGAAATACATCAGCGCGAGGTCGCCGCGATATTCTTCGTATCCACGGATACCTTCGTAATCGTTGAGGAAGTCGCCGCAGCCATAGAGGATGAGCCGGTTGCGGTAGACCTCGATGGCCCTCGGGTGATGCGACGAATGGCCGTGAATGACGGACACATCGGCCCGGTCGATGAGAGTATGCGCGAAGCGCTGTTGTTCGTCGGGGATTTCGTAGCCCCAGTTCGATCCCCAATGCAGCGAGACAACGGCCAGATCGCCCGGCTGCTTGACGCCGGCGATGTATTCCGCGGCGCGCAGCGCGTCCGCCTGGGAAAGCCGGGTCAGCAGGTTGACGCCGGGAGTGTCCGTCGTCGCGGCCCAGTTGCGGGGAACGCCGCTGGTCACGCTGCCGAACGAAAACACCAGTAGCCGCGCCTTGCCGGCAATCTCCAGCGCCGCCGGCGCCGCGGCCTCAAGGGCATTCCGGCCGGCGCCGGCAGCCTTGATCTTCAGGCGTTGCAGCGCCGTCAGCGTCTGCAATAGCCCGCTCCGTCCCCAATCGAGCACGTGATTGTTGGCGAGCACGCAGCAATCGATGCCGGCAGCGGAGAGGCAGTCGGCGTTCTCCGGGCTCATGCGGTAGTTGATGCCTTTCGGGGCGTAGTCGTCGCTCCGGGTAATCGCCGTTTCCAGGTTGATGATACGGGCATCCGGCCGCATCCGGTTCAATTCATCCAGCGCGGCGCCCCAAATGTAGGAAGGGTCGGCGCGGCGCGGAATCGGGCCGTTCGCCTGCTCAGCGAGACTGACATAGTCCTCTGCCGAACCGACATAGCCTTCGTGCAGCGTCGGGTCGCAGGGGCGCCCGAGCACCTGATCGATGCCTCGTCCCGTCATGACGTCGCCGCACAGGAACAGCCGCAGCGGCCGCTGTGGCCGGGCAACATCGGATTGCGGCGCAACGCTCATGGCCAAGTCAGCTAGGCCAAAGACTGTGCAGCGGCTTCGGCGTGGCGGCCTTGGCGTCCTCCAGCTCCGCCGCCGGCAAATGCGCTGCAAGTGCGGCGAACACCACGCGGGCGGCTTGTTCTACATCGATGCCGGGGTCGCGATGGACACCCTCATGAATGCGCTGAAGAAAGGCGCTGAGGCTCTTGGACGCGAGGTGAGCGCCTGGATGCCATCCTTCATAGTAGAGCCCACGCAACAGGGGCGGCAGTTGCGCGCCGATATATACGGCCTCGTCCCGCGGAAGGCTGTCGCGCAACGCATGCAGGGTTGTCAGCAGAACCAGATAGACCCGCTCGCGGTCATGCCAGCCGAGGCGGCGCATGACGTCATCGACCCAGGCTTCTGTCTCGGATACGGCGACGCGGAGATCTTGCAGGGCTGGCATGGCTATCTCGTATTTTCAGGGCACGACGGTGACGGCGCAGGGCGCGAGGCAGACCAGTTTCTGGGAGACGCTGCCGAGCAACAGGCCGGCCAATTGGCCGCGGCCGCGCCGGCCCAGCACGATCATCTCGATTCCGTTGCCCGCGGCGATGTCGATCAAGGATTGGGCCACGTCGCCGCCGCCGGTGCGAAGTTCGATTCCGGTCGCGCCAAGCTGGCGCGCGCGGGCTTCGGCGGCCTTCAGCGTCTGCGCCGTCAATGATTCCAGGACGTCGCCGATGCTTCCCTCGGCAGCCGCCAGCTGCCGCGCCTCCTCCACCAGCTGGCTGTCCGCGACGGTTGTGATCAGCAGACGGCCCGCGACCGCTCTGGCGAGTTCGGCTGCAAGGTCAACCGCGCGGTTCGCTCCGCTGGAGCCATCGGTCGCCACCATGATGTGCTGCATGAGATCGCCCGCCTGTTACCTGCTATCGCTGATAAATGCCGACCAGCGTCGCTTCGGCGACGACATGCTTGCGGGCTTCCCGCTCCACCTCGCGGCAGGAGGGTTTTGCGCCGAGCGGCAGGTGATCGACCGCAAGGGCCAGCAGACGGAAATGATAACGATGACGGCCATGGCCGTGGGGCGGGCAGGGGCCGCCATAGCCCGGCCGGCGAAAATCGTTGACGGCCTGCTTCGCCGCGCCGCCGCCAGCGCCGGCGTCTTCGGCAAGCCCGGTTTGGCCGGCGGGAATGTCGTAAGCCGCCCAGTGATGCCATGTGCCGGCCGGTGCGTCCGGGTCGTCGCAGAGCAGGACGAAACTGCGGGTCTTGGCAGGCGCGGCCTGCCAGGCCAGGGGCGGGGAGAGGTCTTCTCCATCGCAGGTGAAACGGCGCGGGATCGCGGCGCCGTTGGAAAAGGCGCTTGAGCTGAGCTGCATCGGCCACCTCCGGATATTGGGCGAGAATGTCTCAGCCACGGACCGGCCGGGTTGATAAGGATCAAGCCCGCGCCCGGCCCGCAGCACTGCCGCCGAACCATGATCTGGCGCAATCGCGACCGCTGTCGCGATGCGCTAAGGTAAAATATGCGTCCGCTCCTGCATCCCACGCTGATCAACGGGCGAACCGGCGATCCCGCGCTCTATATCGAGACGCTGTTCGAGAAGCGGGCGATCCTGTTCGATCTCGGCGACATCGCGCTGTTGCCGCCGCGAAAGATTTTGCGGCTCGAGCAGGTATTCGTCTCGCACGCGCATGTCGATCATTTCATCGGCTTCGATCGCCTGTTGCGGGTGCTGGTCGGCCGCGACAAGCAGATCCAGCTTTACGGCCCCGCCGGTTTTGCCGATCGCGTCCACCACAAGCTGCAGGCCTATCTCTGGAATCTCGTCGATCGCGGCCTGCACGACCTGGTCTTCGTGGTCACCGAGATCGACGCGGCGCTGGCCACGCGAACCACGCGGTTTCGTTTCAAGACCGGTTTTGCCCGTGAAGCGATGGGAACGGGGCGTATCGACGGAGGCGTCGTCGTCAGCGATCCCGCGTTCCGGGTCTCCACCGCGGTGCTGGCGCATCGCACCCCGTGTCTCGGTTTCGCCATCGAGGAACCCGCCCACATCAATATCTGGAAGACCCGGCTGGCAAAACTGGGGCTGCCGGTCGGGCCGTGGCTGCGCGAGCTGAAGCGGGCCGTGATCGAAAACCGGCCGGATGATTTTGCGATCCGGGTCGGCTCTCAAGACATGCCGCTGAAACAGCTTCGCGATGTCCTGACGGTCACGCCGGGCCAGAAGATCGGCTACGTCACCGACGTCGCGGACACCGCCGACAATCGCAAGGCGATCGCAGGTCTCGTGGGAAATGCCGACATCCTGTTCATCGAGGCCGCGTTCGCGCGCGCGGATGCGGATTTGGCGGCGGATCGCGCCCATCTGACCACCGAGGCGGCAGGCCAAATCGCCCGCGAGGCCGGGGTGCGCCGGGTCGAGCCGTTCCACTTTTCCGCCCGTTACGCCGGGGAGGAAGAGCGGATGCTGAATGAGGTCGCGGCGGCCTTTGCCGGAGAGCCGGTGCCGAACAAGGATCCGTGACGCGGGCTACGCTTGCTTCACGCCATTGCGAGGAGCGAAGCGACGAAGCAATCCGGTCTTGCGCCGTGACCATGGATTGCTTCGCTTCGCTCGCAATGACGGTCTCAGGACGAACGCCGCTGCGGGCTATTCCATCTGTCTGGTATGGAAGTAGTAGAGCGTCGCTGCAACGATTGCAGACGCGAGCACATAGAAAACAATCACGTCGATGTTCGGGTGTCCTTCCACCAAAGCAAGCATCGTCATCCGCTCCACTGGCTGGTGTGGCTTCTTGTTCCCCTCGGGCGAGCCTCGATCGTGAAAATCTAGACGCGAGTCTCGACGCCCCGGTAGTCGACTTTATGCGCAGGGAAGTGCGCGTTCGGGAGTTCCCGATGGCGCCAATATCGGTGAGGTGGCCCGTCGGCAAATCACGCCTTCGCCGCATTGCGCGCTGCCTGCTGTCGGCGGCGGCCAGCGGGCCTCAAGGCGCCGCGGCTCGAAGCGCGCCGCTTGCGCGGCCCTCGTGTTTCGCGTGCCATTTCCGGCCGGGCCCGCGCATGTAATGCAGCTCGGGCCGATAGGGAGCGCGGGGCGCGACCGGCATGGCGCCCTCTCAATGCGGCTTGCCGAGCACGGACGCGAACGGCACGTCGAAGATCTCATCGCCGAAATCGTCGCTGACGTGCAAGACCCAGCCGCGCCAGTCTTCCGGACCGGGCGCCATGACCAGCGAGCGCACAACGAGGGCGGCGTACTCACGCGCCTCGGCCAGGTCGTCCACGGCGGCGCCGCATTGATCGATCAGCGCTCCTTGCGTGCCGGTGCAATGGAAATAGAGCTGTGTCATGTTCCGCCTCCTGCGCAAATCGACGTGCAGGCGGTGTGGATAGCAGCGGGAAGGTCGGCGGAAAATTCGGATAGATTCCCTAAGGAGAGGTACGGAGGGTAAGCGCCCGCGATGGAACCCGGTGCGCGCGGCAAAAAAACCGCAGGAAGCCCTCCCGTTTCTGGAGGCAAGGCGTAGCTAAAGGTCTCTAAAGGGGCAGGCGTGGCGGAACATCAGGGAGAGCAACATGATATCCGAGACGCAGATTCACACGATCGCGCGACAGATGATCCAGAGGCACGGTTTTGCTGCGATTGCCCAGGCCGCCCAGAATGCGATCGCTTGCGAAAGCAAGGGAGACATCGAGGAAGCCCGGGAGTGGCGCCACATCGAAGACGCCATGAAGATCATGCGGGGACCGCATAACAGCTGACGGGCGCTGGCAGCACCGTCGCGCAGCGGTGCCGGGGCTTGCGTCACGGGGGCGCACACCCCGGAACAGGTTAGATGTTAGCGCGTACCGATGCGTTGATGTCGCAGGCAGAAACCGGCAAAATAGCGCTGCGTCCATCTTCCCCGTTGTGGCCGGTTGCCACCCGGTGTGTGCGGGACGATAACGGCGCGCCGCCAATTTGGTTCTGCGAAGAATCGCCTGTCCCACAGGCATGGCCGCGCGGGACCGCTCGCTTTCTTGATCTGTCCATCAGGCCGCTGGCTCAGCGCGTTTTTTCGTCCGGGCCTCGCGCCGCGGATTTGCGCGGAGCCTGTTCCGGGGAGCCCAGTTCCCGGCACGGAAGCTGCGCCCATGTTCCATCGGGCATCCGCTGGCGTGCGCTGCAGGGCGATGAGGTCGATAGCTCGCTGGTCTTGCCGGCATCGGAATTCTTCGCCAGCGACGGCGCTGCCAGCATAGCCAGGGCGGCCATCGAACCAACGAAGATCGCGTGTGTGATCCGCATGGGAGGCTCTCCTTTCTCGAAGCGGAATAATTTCGTAAAGAGCATTGTGACAATTTTTGGTCGCGCCGATTTGCGGAAAGGGAGTTGCTTAATGTTTTGCAAATGCAGCCGGGCCGGACGCCCGACGCCAAGCCAACATCCGGATTCTTATCGCGGGGAGTTTCGATCCCTATGAGCCTGCTTGACACTCCATTCGATCCCGCGCGCGAGGCGGCGCTGGTCACCGGGGCGGGCAACGGCATCGGCCGCGCCATCGCGCAGGCCCTGGTGGGCGAGGGCGTGCGAACCGTGTTCGCCGACGTGAACCGGGATACGGTCACCGCAGCCGTGGCGGCTTCGCCCCGGCCGGAACTGGCGGTTCCTTTCATCGGCGACCTCGCTGATCCCGCCGCTCGCGATGCGCTGCTGGCGGATGCGCAATCCGCCGTCGGGCTGGTGACGCACTTCGTCCACAGCGCGTCGCCTCCGCGGCGCGAGGCCGATCACGCTTTCGCCGTCAGCAGCGAGACCTGGGAGCAGATGCGCGCGGTCAATGTCGACGCCGGCTTTCACCTTTCGCGCGAACTCGCGCGAAAACTCATCGCAGCCCGTGAGCCCGGCTCGTTCCTGTTCCTGACCTCGCTGCACGCCGGCACGCCGCGCAACCTGCCGCACTACTCGACCGCCAAGGCGGCGCTTGCCATGCTGGTGAAGGAACTTGCAAAGACCTTCGGCCGCTTCGGAATCCGGGTCAATGCGCTGGTGCCCGGCGCCATCGCCGCGGGCGGTTTCGTCGCCGATCCGGCGCTGGCAAAACACATCCCGCTCGGCCGCCTCGGCCAGGCTGAAGACCTCGCGCCGATGGCGCTGGCGGTGCTGTCGAACCGGGTGTCGGCCTACGTCACCGGTGCGGCGATCGTGGTCGACGGCGGCCTGTCGCTGACGAACTGGTTCGAGCCGCCGGCGCTGGACGGTCTCTGAGAGGCATCAGCGGCAGCGGCCCGGCGTCGATGCCCGTTTTGCGCCCACCGGCGGTATCGCGCACGTGGCGCAATGACCACACCCGAACGAAATTGCGGGGACGATGCCGTGCCCGGTCTCATTCCGGCCACGGATCCGCCCTTGTTGCAGGCCGAATTTGGGTTCGGGTGGGGGTACAGATTGGGGATGCGACATGTCTTCCATCAACTGTGCCGGATTTGCGTACCTCGACATCAAGGCAAAGCGTATTCGTCCTGACGCGTCCCTGGTCCCGGCCGCGCGCGTCCGGAACGTCGTTCGGCTGTTGGCCGTCGCTCTCGGAGGGGCCTTGCTTGCGGCCTGCGCCCAGTCCTCTGTTGTAACCAAAAACTTCCAATTTCCCGCCGCCGGCCGACAGGCGTCGCCGCAACACGCTCGAACGGCGTCGTTCGTGACGAACCGGCGTGTCGCGTCCACGAAAAAGCATACCCCGTTCGCGTCCCGCAAAAATGCCGCCGGGACGCTGAGCGCCTCGCAGGGACTTGCGAGCTTCTACAAGGAGGGAACACGGACCGCGAGCGGCGAAAAGTTCGATGCGCACGAATTGACCGCCGCGCATCCGACCTTGCCGTTCGGCACCAGGTTGCGCGTGACAAACGCCGCTAACGGGCGGTCGGTGACGGTTCGGGTCAACGACCGCGGTCCGTATGTCCCCGGACGAATTGTCGACGTCTCCTATTCCGCGGCCGATGCGCTGGGCATGGTTGGAGGCGGTGTTGCGAAGGTCAAGCTCGACGTCGTCCAGTAGCTGACGGAAGCGGCCTGTATCGGCGAGCTGGACGATCATCGTGGTTCGCCGGAGAATGCCTGCCGCAGTTCCGACAGCCGGTCGAGCGCCGCTCGCGGGAGCGGGCCTTTTTGGACCGCGGCGAGTGCGTCCTCGAACTGTTGCGGCGTCGCCATGCCGACCAGGATCGTGCCCATCGCCGGATGAGACAGCGCAAACCGCGTGGCGGCTTCGGTCAGGCTGGCGGCGAATCCCTCCTTGACCAGCGGCATGAGACGGCGCGCGCGATCGAGATCGGCATCGTAGCTCATGGCCGAACCGATCGGCTCGGGCGCCGGGCCCGCGATCGGATGACGCTCGGCCGAGCCCGACAGTGCGCCGCCGGCCAGCACGCGGATGCCCACGACGCCAACGCCGGCGGCCCTGGTGTGATCGAACAATCGTCCATAATCCTGCGCCGGATAGTTCGTCGGCAATTCCTCGGCGGCGGACGGATTGAGCATGTTGTAGACGACCTGGGCGCTGTCGAAGGCGCGTGCATCGATCACTTGCTGCAGCGCCGCCGTGTCGCCCACTGCCGTAATCCCGAGGAAACGGATCTTGCCCTGCCGGCGCAGGCGCTCGAACGCCGGCACCACGTCGTCGAGCACCTGCCGGACGCTCAGCGCCGGTCCGCCGCCCGTCTCCGTGATCGGATTGTGCAGGTGAAAGATGTCGACCCGGTCAAGACGCAGCCGCGCCAGGCTGCCTTCGAGCGACGTCGTCACGGCGTCGGCAATGCGGCCGAACTCGCCGGGCGGCAACCGGACCTTGGTGCCGACGGCCACGTTGGCCGGTTTCAGCTTTTGCAGAACCCGGCCAAGGTTCTTTTCCGATTCGCCATTGCCGTACTGCACCGCGGTGTCGAAGTAGTTCACGCCGGCGGCGATCGCCCGCGCGATGGTGCGCTCCTGGTCGGCGGGATCGCCGCGCACCATGAATCCGCCCACCGCGCCGCAGCCGAAGCCCAGCACCGAGAGCTGCATTCCGGTGCGCCCAAAGACCCGCAATTGCATCGTTGTTCCTCTTCGCCGCGGCGATGGTGAAATGCCGAGCGCGCGTTACTCGACCTTGATATTTGCCGCCGTGATGATCGGCCCCCACTTTTCGAGCTCGGCTTTCTGAAATGCGGCCAGCGCTTCCGGCGTTTGCTGTTCGGGGGGATAGATTTCCTGTCCGAGATCCGCAAGTCTCCGGCGCACGGCTGGATCGGCCATCGCGCTGACGATGGCCTTGTTGAGCTTCATCACGATGTCGCCGGGCGTGCCCTTCGGCGCCCAAACGGCATTCCACTGCAAAAGAAATAGCCCGGGCGCGCCGGCCTCATCCGCTGTCGGAAGATCGGGCATCGCCGCCAATCGCGTCTTGGACATGACGGCAAAGCCCTTGATGGCGCCGCTGCGAATCTGCGGTATCGACGTGGTGGGCGTATCAATCGCCATGTCGAACTGGCCAGCCAGCAAATCCGTGATCATTGGCGCGGCGCCGCGATAGGGGACAAACTGGTATTTTGTGCCCGTCACCTTTTGAAAGAATACCCCGCCGATGTGGCCAAACCCGCCGACGCCGGGCGTGCCCTGCGTTGCCTTTTCCGGATTGGCCTTCAGCCACGCAATGAGTTCCTTCAGGTTATTTGCCGGCAGATCCTTGCGTCCGACGATCAGCCCCGGATTGCTCGACAACAGGGCGATCGGCTGAAAGTCGGCGAGCGTATCGTATTGCAGCTTGTAGATGGCCGCATTGGCCACATGCGTGCTCCATTGGCCGACGATCAGCGTATAGCCGTCAGGTGCGGCGCGGGCGACGCGGCCCACGCCGATGCTGCCGGCCGCGCCCGCGACGTTCTCGACCAGGCAGGTTTGACCCAACGCGCGTTGCATGTGCTCGGCCAGAATTCGGGCAATCGTGTCGACCGGCCCGCCTGCCGGGAATGGCGCGACCAGTGTAATCGGCCGCGTCGGATAGGCTTGCGCCCGCGCGATCCCGGAGAGAGCCGGCAGCGCGGCAGCGCCCGCGGCCAGGTGCAGGAATTGACGACGAGAAAATTTCATTGGGTTCCCCCCTTGCGTCCTCGCGCCATGCGCGCTCGGACGCTCAATCTGTGAACGATGAAGCCGCGGCGCCCCCATGGCGCCCGTACCGCCTGTTGCAATTTCCGGGATTCCGGCACGATCCCCGTTGCAGCTCGGGT
Source organism: uncultured Alphaproteobacteria bacterium (assembly GCA_963825105.1). Classification (GTDB taxonomy): domain Bacteria; phylum Pseudomonadota; class Alphaproteobacteria; order Rhizobiales; family Xanthobacteraceae; genus Bradyrhizobium. The sequence goes on along the minus strand of CAWGSB010000016.1, from coordinate 129,293 downwards.
AAAATGCTACATCAGCTTTGCCGGCTGGCGGAAGAGGCGCGCGGCGTAAAGCCGGTCATCAAGGTCCGCGCCGGACGTCCCGAACCCGCGCCCCGGCGCCGGTTCGGGAGCTTGACTTCAGCCGTCGTCCGGTGCTGCATATTCAGAAAGGGTTAACCCCTTTCCAGCACATTGCACCTTGAAGGTGTTGACCGGCACGGCGGTGCCGGAACGGCTTCTGGATGGCACATCCAACGGGCTCTCGAATAGAGCCGGCATATCCGAAACGACCAGCGCGGCCAATGGACCCCCCGGAGGGCCTCACCCTTTTGGGGCCGAGGATGCGCGAGTCAAATGAGACAAAACGAACTGAAAACCCGGATTCTTCTGGAATGGGATCGCTGGATTCAAACCCGGCCTGTTGATCCACCGGGGCCAACCGCCCGCGATACGCTGAAGTTTTTCTGCGAGCTTGAGGACAGGCGGTCTCCTCTTCTGGATTTCCGGTCGGGCGGACGCGACAAGTGGCAAATCATCCATGCCTGGCTGCAAAGCGAGGGGCGCGTTTCGGAAGCCGTTTCTCTCACCCGATCGCCTGGTCGGCGCGGGCGAGCAGCACCGGCGGTACGGCGAGGCCACGCGCCTTAGCCATCATCAGGCATCGATTGCCCGATGTCCGCCGACAACAGCGGACATTCACCAGGCCGGTGCTACAGTCAGGTAGAAATTTACGCCGGGCACGGCAGCGTCAACGCAAAGGAAGTATCCTCCGGCTGTCACAAGGCGCCCCCGGTTACGCCCTCACTCTGTTGGCTTGAGCAATGAGTTTGCGCGCCGAGCTTATCCGTTTTTGTCTGCCCTGGTTCATGCGGCCACGGTTTCAATCGGACATTCAAATCGACGATGTCCGTCGGCGGGTGGCCCGCTTCGCGCAGCTCGTGCCGCGCCCGCCGCGCGGAACCGAGCTGATCGCGGTTGACGCCGGCGGCGTCAAAGCCGAGCGGATCGCGACGCCCCGCTCGCTGGCAAACCGATACGTCCTGCACCTTCACGGCGGCGCCTATCTGTTCGGCTTTCCGGCGCTGTTTCGCGATTTTACCTGGCGCATCGCCGACGTGACCGGCGCGCGGGTGTTGTGCATCGACTACCGGCTTGCACCCGAGCACCCGTTTCCGGCGGCGATCGACGATGTGATCGCTGCCTATCGATGGCTCATCTCGGAGTGCGCCGAACCGCGCCACGTGGCGTTTGTCGGGGACTCGTCTGGCGGCGGGCTTGCGCTCGCGAGCATGATGCGTCTGCGCGATGAGGGTTTGCCGTTGCCGGCCGCTGCCGTCGTGGTCTCGCCGTGGACCGATCTCGCGCTGACCGGCCAATCGCTCATTGAGTACCGCTTTTCCGATCCGATGGTGCCGGTTGAGCTGATGCGGAGGGCGGTCGAGCTTCATCTCGCTGGCGCGGACCCGCGCTCGCCCTACGCCTCGCCGCTCTATGGCGATCCGTCGGGCCTGCCGCCGACCCTCATTCTTGTCGCCAGCGATGAAGCCTTGCGCGACGATGCGGTGCGAATGGCCGAGCGCCTGCGAGCAGCCGGCCGCGACGTCGAACTCGAAGCGTGGCCGCGCCTGTTCCATGTCTGGCCCATGTTCGCGCGCATCCTGCCAGAAGGGCACGCGGCGATCGCGCGCATCGGTGCGTTCTTGCGAGCGAGACTATGACGTCGATCGGCGGGTAGCCGGCGCCTGGTCCGGGTCGCGCCGGATCAACGTCCGTTTGGCGCCAGGAGCAAACATCGGAACCCGTGCCGGGCTTGAAAATAGGAAGCGCTTTTGAGCTATATCAATTTGAGCCGTGTTAAAATGACTTGAGATCGCCGTGAGCATTGTTTCCCCCGCGCAGAGGAGTCGACGATGGCTGAAATAAACAAACTCTCCGTCGGCAAGGTGCTCGACAAGGTGCGCAGCAGCGAAGCGCCAAAAACCACCAAGATGATGCAGCTCGACGAGAAGGTCAGGGCTGTCGACGAAGAGATACAGCGCATGAAGGCGGCAAGACGCCGTCTCAAGCGGGGCCAGCCGCCGGGCAGGACCGGGAGCGATTGAGCGACCCGCCGGTTACGGGCTCTGACTTTGCCACAGGCCGAGAATGGCGCCGGTCGGATCGGAGATGATGCTGAGCCAGCCCATTCCGGGTACTTCGCTAACGTCTTCCAAAATGGTCGCACCCAGCGACTTCGCCCTGGCGGTTGCCGCCCTGACGTCATCCACAAGCACATAGGCCAACCACATCGACGGCGCCCCCGGGACCGGGTGCTTCATCAAACCGCCACCCGTTCCTTCGCCGACCTCGATCATCGTGTAGGTGGTCCCGTCAGGCGACGGCATGTCTTGAAGCTTCCAGTCGAACAGCGCGCCATAGAATGATTTTGCCTTGGCGACATCGGTCGTGTTCAGCTCGACATGGACAAACGGATTGGCCATCGGACGCCCTTTCCCGGAAAGCGGTGGAACTGCGGGCTTCATGCTTTCACAATAAACAAATTGCCACGGCGCGCTGGTCTCACCTTGCGCTGGATCAAACAAGCCGCGTGCCAGCCGCCTGCGGCACAAAAATGGACTTACCGCGACTGCCGTTGAGAGTCCTTACTTTTGGCGGCAAGCCGGACATCGACCGGTCGCCACGTCGATGCCACGGCCTTCCGTGCTCGACTTGACCCGCGGTGGCGCCCGGCTGGTGGCGTGATGCGCCGAACTGCATCCGTCAACGGCGGATTACGGATCGTTCGAGTACGCCGCCTGCAAGCCGGATTCGATTTTCAAACAGCCCGCCATCGCGACGGCAACAGTTCTCCCTCCCCCCGCGCAGCGGCGGGGAGGGGGCGGGGGTGGGGGAGCTTCAGCAAACTCGCTGCCGGAGGAGCAAGCTGATAGACGCCCCACCCCCGACCCCTCCCCGCCACGCGCGAGAGCGCGTGGAGGGAGGGGAGCTTATCGTGACACGGCTTCGCGATCTCGCCGCGTGTTTCGCGCGAGTCTTGCTTCGAATTCCCGCCCTCTCAGACAGAGGGCGCAGGGAATGCCGGGCGCCCGATGCGCCCGATAGCCGCGTGTGCAATGATAGTGTGAGAAGCGCACACGCGTTAGTCAGGTCACACCGGAATCACCCGGCATTCCCCGCGCAATGGTTTTAACGGTTTCCTTCGCGCTCTCCCCGGTGACCGGGCTTTCTTGCCACCGTCATCAGCGGAATTGAATTCCGCGAACTTGACGCCAGCGTCGGGGCGTCAGGACCACACGACTTCTCCGTCCGCTTCAGGCGCTCTCGTCTTTAGCGCCATCCGCGTCCACCGCATCCCGCCCCAACGTTCGTGACGATCGCGAAACGCCCCTTTTGTGGGACGGGATGGGAATCGATATAGCGGTGATTTGGGTTTCGGAAAAACAGAAATATTTTTGCGAGGAGGGCTGGACATCCGGGAGCACGAGACGTTGCTGATTTGCCCGACAGGCAAATCAGTTCGGTCCGCTCCAATAGCGAGGCGTATTGCGTCGATTGGCCGGATCAACATGGATTGGCGCATTGCGCTCTCGCTAATCCGTCCTGCGAGCTTAGCCAATCAGCTTGTCGTAATCGGCATGTGAGCCGATCCAGAACCAGAGATAGTCGCCGTCCACGTCGGCGGCGAGCGCGCGATAGCGCAGACCGACCCGGGCGGACCAGTAGCGTCCGACTTTCTTGAATTGCAACGATGGATGGTGCGGATCGCGTTTCAGAAGCTCAAAATTGGCGTCTGCCAGCTTTCGAACCGGCAGGGGTAACGCCTCGTAAGCGGTCCAGAACTTCGGGGACGCGAAATGCCTCACAACTCGCGCGAGCGCCCGGCCCGGTGCGCGGCAAGGGCTTCTTCCGCATGCCCATCAAGCTTGCCGGCGCTGATATCACGCTCGATCGCGGCGTCGAATTGCTCGGCGTCGAATACCTCGAACCACGCGCGAAACCGCGCAAGCTCGCGCGGGGCAAGCTGTTCGACGGCTTTCTCGATGTCCTCGGCGGTGGTCATATGGGCAATATAACATTTGCGCGCGAACCTTAAAAGGGCAGAACCGAAACGCCGCGGCGCACCGGGGCTGTAGCCTGTCATCGGGCGGCGCGTGGCGCCGACCCGGTGGCGGGTGACGACAGAAGGTGCCGCGTGAACATATCAGCGGATGGCGCCATGCTGATCCGGCCTATGAGCTGAGCAGCAGCCAGCCATCCCCGCGGCAGGCTACACCGTGCAGGCGAGAATGTCGGTTCAGTCATTTACCGCTGACGAACTGCTTCCAGGCCTCCTGCTGCGACTTCACCAGCTTTCTTCTTTCCTCTTCCGATTCGGTGACGCGCTTTGCGGCAACCGTCATGGCGTGGGCTGCGACATTGTAACGGTCCACTGTGCGCTGAAACGGGAATATGAACTGACCGTCGACGACCCTGTAGGTGCCGAATTCCTCGGCCAGAACCGCGACATAGTTTCCATATGCGCGATAAAAATCGGCGCGCGCCGACGACATTTCGGAAGTTGAGGCGGTGATTTCCGCGTGCCGCTTGTCGATGTTATCCAGAAACCGGCTGGCGATATCTTTTCCCACATGTGAGAGGGCGTATTTTTCCACATTGTCGCGCTCATTTTTGAGGAGAGCGATGTAGCGCGGCATAAATGCCGTTGCATTGGCTTCCGCCGTTTTCAAATTGCGGCGAAGCGCCTCAAGATCGCTCCGGCTCGCCGTGCCCAGATTGATATCTCTCGGAATCTCCGGTGGCTCAATTGCATTTGCCAGTTTTTCAGCAGCGGCGTTGGTTTCATCCGCTGCCTTGGCGGCCATGGCGATCATCTGCAAGAAGCTGTTTGAGGGATGTTGCCGGAGCGCCTCATCTATTGGGCTGGGGCCGGTGAGGCCCTGCAATGCCGTCTGACCTTCACGGGCGGCCTTACTCTCCTGCAGTTTGCCCAGGCCGGCCATGAAATATGCCCCGGCCGAAAGAGCGATGATGAAAACGAACAAGAACAGGAAGGCTATTCCTGTGCGGATGTTCGCTTTCGGATCCGACGGCATTTCCATCAGCCTCCCATCGCCACACGCCCCTGCAGGGGACGGGACGGCGGGAATTATAGTCCGTAGGGCGGCTTGGCCGAAGGCGTAACCGCCTCTTTATTTCATGGTCGCAGATGGCGGATGACGCTTCGCTAATCCGGCTTGCGGGCTCACGGCCCCGGATTGCGTTTTGCTCCATCCGGGCTACGCTGCCGGATCGGAGCTGACAGCAATTTCCGGAGAAGAGGCCATGAACAAGCCTGTGCCCGTCAACCCGCCCGAACTTCGCTCGACCTTCGTCGCCGCGTCGTCGATGCCCTGGCAGCGAACGGAATTTCGAGGGAATAGAGATGAAGATCCTGTACCAGGACGACGAAGGGCGCTCGACCATCCTGTTCAGGATGGCGCCCGGCGCGGTCGTGCCGTTGCACGAGCACACGGCGCTGGAACAGACCTACATGCTGGAGGGATCGCTGGAAGACTCGGAAGGGGCTTGCGGCGCGGGCGACTTCGTGTGGCGGCCGGGCGGCAACATCCACGTCGCGCATGCTCCCAATGGCGCGACGTTCATCTCCGTGTTCAACCGGCCGAACCGGTTTTTCGACGGGACGAAGTTTTTTACGTCGCTAGGCCGCAGGATCCGTCATTCCGGGATGGTCCGAAGGACCAGACCCGGAATCTCGACGCATCCGATCGTGCAATTGCACATCGTAGTTCGATGCTTCGCATCGCCCCGGAATGACGGATACTACGGCACAGAGGAGTCCCCCGATGACGATTATCGATTCCCAGGTCCATGCCTATGAGGCGAACACGCCGAAGCGGCCCTGGCACAGCGTGCCGAACTGGCCCGATCACGTCACGGGAGACGAGATGGTGGCGGCGATGGACAAGGTCGGCGTCGACGGCGCGATCTTCATCTCGGCCTTTTCCATGTACCGCTATGACGCCAGCTATGCCGTGGAAGTGCAGCGGGCCCATCCCGGCCGGTTGGCCATCGTCAAGCCGGTCGACCCTGATAATCCTGACGTGGCCGATGTCGTCGCCGACTGGAAGAACACGCCGGGCGCGGTCGGAATCCGCATCATGCTGACGAAGGAGGCCGGGCGCGCGCCTGATGACCCGGGCCTCGACCGGATCGCACGCGCCGCCGTTCGCCACGACTTTCCGGTCAACCTGCTGTGCTGGGACAATCTGGACGCGGGCGCCGCGCTGATCGACCGCCATCCCGACACGCGCTTCATCATCGACCATCTCGGCATCCTGCAGCCGCGCACCCCGCCCGCGCCGCCGCAGCCCTGGGCCGACCTGCCGAAGGTGCTGGAACTCGCCAGGCGACCGAACGCGGTGATCAAGGTCAGCGGCGCCTGCACGCTGTCCCGGGAGCCGTATCCGTTTCCCTGATATCTGGGATCCGCTGGCCCGCGTGTTCGATGCCTGGGGTTTCGATCGCTGCCTGTGGGGCACCGACTGGACGCGCGCGTTCGCCGTCGTCAACTACGAGCAGGCCGTCGAGCCCTTCCGCAAGACCGAGCCGCCTGAGCGACACCGAGCGGGCCATGCTGATGGGCGGCGCCTGCGCCAGGGCCTATGGCTGGTCACCGAAGAAGGGTTAGCATGTAGGGCGGATCATTGATCCGCCGTTATACCCGTAGCGATGGCGGATTACGCCTTCGGCTCCAATCCGCCCTGCGAGCTCTGCAATCGCCCTGTTCTATTGCCGGTCAGTCATTTATATTACCGAGCGGCCTCCACGCTGAAATTTTGGGACGATCCGTCGATGAAACCCTCGGTTTCCATAGCCAAGCATCGCCACCGGGTTCGGGAGATACTGGAGCGCCATCGCATGGGTAATCCCAGGATCTTCGGTTCGACCGCTCGCGGCGACGATGCCGACGGGAGCGACCTGGACATTTTGATCGAGGCCCCGCCGGGAACGACGCTCTATGATCTCGCTCAGGTAGAACTCGAGCTGGAATCCCTCCTCGGGTGCAAGGTCGAGGTCCTGACCAAGGGCTTTCTCGCTCCTGATGTCGCCGAGAGCGCTGAGGCCGATCTTGCTCCCATTCCATGACGAAGCGTTCAGAACGCCAATGGCTGTCCGACATCATTTCCTGGGGCGAACGTCTCCAGGATCATCTCTCGGGCGTCGACCGCAAAGCGTTCTTCGGGAGCATGTTGATCCAGGACGCGGCCTGCAAGTGCGTCGAAGCCATCGGCGAGGCCGCCGGCAAACTCGATGACCTCAATCCGGAACTGGACAGGAATGTTCCCGATCTCAATCTGAAGCTGGCAAGAAAGATGCGGGACCGCATTTCGCACGGCTACTTCCAAATCGATTTGGAGATACTTTGGAATACCGTAACGGACGCGATCCCGAAAACCATGACCGCAGCGAGGTCCCTTAAATCGAAATACGACGAGTAATTGTAGGATGGGTTGAGCCCTTTGCGAAACCCATCGACCCATGAATAGCAATTGATGGGTATCGCTGCGCTCCACCCATCCTACGCGCTATGAGCTATTGTACCTGATCCCCGTCTTGAAAGCGGTCATAGACCGTATCGCAGGCCTGGCACATGAACTTGTGACCCACGGGGAAGACCTTTTGTTGGCCGCAGGCCAAGCACGGGTCGCTCAAGAAATTGATTTGGCTGGAAGATGGTGCCTTCGGCGCGATCGCGGCCTTGACCTCTTCAGCAATCTTTAGAACCCGAAGCGAAGAGGCGGGGCGGGTCGATCTCCTCCTGCATTTGCTCGAAGTAAATCCTCGCGGCCTCTAGGCTGACCCCGAACTGAACAGAAATATCGTCTGCCGATGAAAGCCTGCGGGCGGTATCGTCGTTGATAAGGAACGCGGCGGCGAAGACCATTGCTTGGTGCTCGGCCGACCTGAACTTCGGTATCCAGTCGGGCGTAACGTTTCCGACGCGACGGCGCGGCATAGAAGCGCCAATCATCAGTTTATCGAGGTGCTGCGTCGCGTGCCCCAATTCATGACCGAAGGTGTACCTGGAGTAGCCATGCCCCATGAAGGCGTCGTGACGAATTCGTCGCGGTATTTGCACCACCACCCGGGCGCCATCATACGTGGTCAGACCAGAATCTCGTGCGAGGGCGGCGTCAGAAACGATTTCGAGACAGAATGGCTTCACGCCCTTTACCGTCCATATCTCGGTCGCCTTCTCCAGGATGAGCACATCGACATGGTCGGCGTCGGCCACCCCGAGGAACTCGCGGAGACGTTTGGCATTCTGGCGGACCTCGTCGTCGCGAAGCGGGTCCACCACGTAGTCGTCGTTGGACATGTTCAGCCCCTTTTCGAAAACACCCCCTGCATTGATCCCCCTCCCGTTGGTTCAAATTCTGTGTCAGACCTTCCGCCACTTGTCCGGCGAGCCGCCGGAGGTGTTCCGAACCCGCTCAACGTGGGGCGACTGCCCGGGCTGAGCTCCCGGGCGCGCTCGATGGCGTCGCGCTGAGTGGGCAGCACATCGCTGGCCCGCTCCGAATTAGCTCGCCGGACGGCATAATCACCCTCCGGTCGGCGTTCGATGTACATTCGCTTGTCCTTCACACACAACTGTCCTCCGTTTGAATCGCTCACGAACACCCCGTCGTGCGCCCGCACGTATCGCACTTCATGCAGGTGCCATTCCGCACCAGGGTAAAATTGCCGCACTCGCCGCACATCTCGCCTTCGTAGCCTTTGGCTTTGGCTTCCGCCCGGCGTTCGGCCTTCGACGGCGCGGCGGCTGCGCGGCGCCCGCCTTGCTCCACTGCAGGGCTTCCAGCTTCTCGGTCGGCGACAGTTCGTGCTGGGCTTCCTGCTTCAGCGCCACCGCGCCTTCGACCGCGTCGGCGGCGCGCGCGGTCGGGCCGTGCGCGGCCATCGCGGTGACGTTGCCGGCGCCGCGGCGCCTCGGCCGGGGGCTCGCTGCCGCCGCGCATCACCACGAGATTGTCGGTGCGCGAGCGGGTCAGGCCCTTCGACAGATACTTGTTGCTGGGCTGCTCCGGCGGGCGGCCTTCGTCGACGCCCTTGCCGATGGCGTCGAAGTTGGATTCGGTGGGGTCGACATGGGCGAGGTCGAACCGGCTCATGTAGCTGACCGCGAGTTCGCGGAACACATAGTCGATGATCGAGGTCGCGTATTTGATGCTGTCGTTGCCCTGCACCGGGCCATTCGGCTCGAAGCGGGTGAAGGTGAAGGCGTCGACATATTCCTCCAGCGGCACGCCGTATTGCAGGCCGAGCGACACCGCGATCGCGAAATTGTTGATGATCGAGCGGAGCGCCGCGCCTTCCTTGTGCATGTCGATGAAGATCTCGCCGAGCCGGCCGTCGTCATATTCGCCGGTGCGCAGGTAAACCTTGTGCCCGCCGACCACGGCCTTCTGGGTGTAGCCCTTGCGGCGGTCCGGCATGCGCTCGCGCTCGCGCATCACCACGATGCGCTCGACCAGCCGCTCCACCACCTTTTCCGACAGCGCCGCGGTGCGCGCGGCCATCGGCTTCTCCATGAAGGCCTCGATCGCGTCGTCTTCCTCGTCCTCGTCGCTGATGAGCTGCGAGTTCAGCGGCTGCGACAGCTTCGAGCCGTCGCGGTAGAGCGCGTTGGCCTTCAGCGCGAGCTTCCAGGACAACAGATAGGCTTCCTTGCAATCCTCCACCGTGGCGTCGTTCGGCATGTTGATGGTCTTTGAGATCGCGCCCGAGATGAACGGCTGCGACGCCGCCATCATGCGGATGTGGCTTTCCACGGAGAGATAGCGCTTGCCGACCTTGCCGCAGGGGTTGGCGCAGTCGAACACGCTGTAGTGCTCGGCCTTCAGGTGCGGCGCGCCTTCCACCGTCATCGCGCCGCAGATGTGCACGTTGGCGGCCTCGATCTCGCGTTTTGTGAATCCGACCGCCGAGAGCAGGTCGAAATTCGGCGCCGCGATGGCTTCCGGCTCGATCTTCAGCGTGTCGCGCAGAAAATCCTCGCCAAAGGTCCATTTGTTGAAGGCGAACTTGATGTCGAACGCGGTCGGCAGCGCGGCTTCCACCTTGGCGAGAGCTTCGTCGGTGAAGCCTTTGGCCTTCAAGGTGGAAACGTTGATGGCCGGCGCGTTGGAGAGCGAGCCGTGGCCGACGGCATAGGCCTCGATCTCGGCGATCTCGCTTTCGCGGTAGCCGAGCGCGCGCAGCGCTTCGGGCACGGCGCGGTTGATGATCTTGAAGTAGCCGCCGCCGGCGAGCTTCTTGAACTTCACCAGCGCGAAATCGGGCTCGATGCCGGTGGTGTCGCAATCCATCACCAGGCCAATGGTGCCGGTCGGCGCCACCACGGTAACCTGCGCGTTGCGGTAGCCGTTGACTTCGCCGAGTTCAAGCGCCTTGTCCCAGGCGGCCTTGGCGTGCTCGACGATGTCGGCCTGCTTGCACGAGGCGTGATCGAGCGGCACCGGATTGACCGCCAGCGCCTCATAGCCGCGGGATTCGCCATAGGCGGCGCGGCGGTGGTTGCGGATCACCCGCAGCATGTGCGCGGCGTTCTTCTTGTAGCCGGGGAAGGGGCCGAGCTCCTTGGCCATCTCGGCCGAGGTCGCGTAGCTGATGCCGGTCATGATCGCCGACAGCGCGCCGCACAGCGCGCGGCCTTCCTTGGAGTCGTAGGACAGGCCCATGGTCATCAAGAGACCGCCGATGTTGGCAAAGCCGAGGCCCAGCGTGCGGAATTCGTAGGACAGTTCCGCGATCGCCTTGGAGGGGAACTGCGCCATCATCACGGAGATTTCGAGCACGATGGTCCAGAGCCGGCAGAGATGCTCGTAGGAATCGACGTCGAAGCGCCCCCTCTGCCCGCTTGCGAGGTGTTGTAGAAGGTGAGCAGGTTGGCGGAGGCCAGGTTGCAGGCGGTGTCGTCCAGGAACATGTATTCCGAGCACGGATTGGACGCGCGGATGTCGCCGGACGCCTTGCAGGTGTGCCAGTCGTTCATGGTGGTGTTGAAGTGCAGGCCGGGATCGGCGCGAGGCCCAGGCGGCGTGGCCGATCTTCTCCCAGAGGTCGCGCGCCTTAAGTGTCTTGGTGACCTTCTTGTTGGTGCGGCCGATCAGGTTCCAGTCGCCGTCGGTCTCCACCGCGCGCAAAAAGTCGTCCTTCAGCGACACCGAATTGTTGGAGTTCTGGCCGGATACCGTGAGGTAGGCCTCCGAATCCCAGTCGGTGTCGTAGATCGGGAAATCGATCTCCTTGTAGCCCTGTTTGGCGAACTGGATGACGCGCTTGATCATGCCGTCGGTGACCATGGCGCGGCGCGCGAGCTTGATCTCGCGGCGCAGCGCCGGGTTCTTTTCGGGGTCGAAACAGTCGTCGCCCGAGCCTTCGCAGTTGACGCAGGCCTTCAAGACCGCCTTGAGGTGCTTCTGGTTGAGCTTCGAGCCGGTGACGAGGGCTGCGACCTTCTGCTCCTCCTTCACCTTCCAGTCGATATAGGTCTCGATGTCGGGGTGATCGGCGTCGACCACCACCATCTTGGCGGCGCGGCGCGTGGTGCCGCCCGACTTGATCGCGCCGGCGGCGCGGTCGCCGATCTTGAGGAAGCTCATCAGGCCGGACGAGCGGCCGCCGCCCGACAGCTTTTCGCCTTCGCCGCGCAGCCGGGAGAAATTGGAGCCGGTGCCGGAGCCGTATTTGAACAGGCGCGCCTCGCGCACCCAGAGGTCCATGATGCCGCCCTCGTTGACGAGGTCGTCCTCGATGCCCTGGATGAAGCAGGCGTGCGGCTGCGGATGCTCGTAGGCCGATTTCGATTTTGTCAGCTTGCCGGTCTTCCAGTCGACGTAATAGTGGCCCTGGCCGGGGCCGTCGACGCCGTAGGCCCAGTGCAGCCCGGTGTTGAACCATTGCGGCGAATTCGGCGCCACCATCTGCTTGGCGAGCATGTAGCGCAGCTCGTCGTAGAAGGCGTGCGCGTCTTCTTCCGAAGAGAAGTAGCCGCCCTTCCAGCCCCAATAGGTCCAGCAGCCGGCCAGCCGGTCGAACACCTGCTTGGCGGAGAGCTCGCTGACATAGCGCTCGGACTCGGGCAGGGCGGCCAGCGCCTCGGTGTCCGGCACCGAGCGCCACAGCCAGGACGGCACGGTCTCTTCCTCGACCTTCTTCAGGCGCGCGGCGACGCCGGCTTTGCGGAAATACTTCTGCGCGAGCACGTCGGAGGCGACCTGCGACCAGAATTCCGGCACCTCGACGTTTTCGAGGCGAAACACCACCGAGCCGTCGGGGTTGCGGATCTCGGATGTCGTCAATCTGAAATCAATCCCTGCGTAGGGTGACTGGCCTTGGGTGGTGTTGCGCCGTTCGATTCGCATTTTGGTCGTGCCCCGTTCTTGTGACCGGACCGCTTGCCGCGGCGCCGGATGTTTTTCCTTGAGCGAACTGTTCGTCCGCAAGCTAATACCGGTGGACCCGGCCCTGTTTCTCGTCGTCGCACGTCCTGCCGGTGCCGCTCCGCTCCGGCCTGCAGTTCATGCTTTCAACGCCCCAACACGACTCAAACCGGGGCCATTTTGGCCCGTTTTTGGCGCCCCGAAAGTCCCCGAAATTCAGGGCAGACAAGCCCGTTACCGCTGCCTCGACCGGCTGGCGGAGTGGTCGTTTTCGGAACCCATCTGGGAGCGACCGGCGGGACCCAAACACACTCGCGCCGAACAGGAGGAAAGCTAGGACAACTCCATTGCGCCCGTCAAGGACTAGTACGAGTTCCTGAATCAAATACTAAATATGGTGGAAAGGCGGGGAAAACAGGGGCCGCCTGGCGCCCTCTGTTGCCGGCAAGTATCAGTGAGTCCTCAGGGATTCCCAAGCGAAAAAAATTGTTCCGCAGCCTCCGATTTCGGCTTCATCCCGCTGTTCACAGGGCAACTATTTATTGTGGCGAAGGGGTTGCGTCGAGCGAGACTCACGTGGAGCTACGGGATGTCCGGGCTGGCATGCCCGCGCCGCCGATGGCCACGGCGGCGGATTGTCGGCAAGGTGCCGTCCGATTCCTTCGGTTGATTCCCCCATGACACTGCCAAACCAGCCGGGCGCGCGGGCGCACATCACGCCCGCGGGCCTCATGTTCCTCGCCATCACCTCGGTCGGCTGGGGATTCAACTGGCCGGTGACAAAGTACCTTTTGAGCGAACTGCCGCCGCTGATCCTGCGCGGCACCACCGGCGTCATCGGCGCGAGCCTTCTGGCGGGGCTGGCGATCCTCTCCGGCCAGAGCCTGCGCGTGCCGCGGCAAATGTGGCCGCGGCTGGTGCTGGCCGCCGATCCTCAACGTCGCCTGCTGGATGGTGCTGATGGGACTGGCGCTGCTCTGGCTGCCGGCGAGCGAGGCCGCGCTGATCGCCTACACCATGCCGATCTGGGCCTCGATCCTGGCCTGGCCGATTCTCGGCGAGCGGCCGAATCTGTTGCGCGTCATCTCGCTGGTGATGGCGTTCGCGGGCCTTGCCGCCATCATGGGCGGCAACGGGTTTGCGGCGAGCATGGCCAAGCTGCCGGGAATCATCATGGCGCTCGGCGGCGCGGTCGGCTTTGCCGTCGGCACGGTGCTGGCGAAGAAACTGCCGCTCAACCTGCCGCCGCTCTCCGCCGCCGCCTGGCAGATCGGGATCGGCTGTTTTCCGATCACGCTCGTCGGCCTGTTGATCGAGAAGGCCGACGTCGCGGCGATTTCCAATCTAGGGCTGGTTCCTGCTAGTGTATTCGACCGTGATCCAGTTTTGCGTCGCCTATGTCAGCTGGTTCGCGGCGCTCGAGCGGCTGCCGGCCTCGGTGGCGGCGATCGGCACCATGGCGGTGCCGGTGATCGGCGTGGTCGCCTCGGCGCTGGCGCTGCACGAGCCGCTCGGCCCCGGCCAGGTCGCGGCCTTGCTGTTCACGCTGGCCGGCGTCGCGCTGGCGACGCGATCATGACCGCTCCGCGCAGCGCCCGGGCGGCTTCGCCGGATGTCGCCCGCTGGCCTTCGTCTATCTCGCGATCACCGTCGGTGGGGTGGGGCGTCAACTTTCCGATCATGAAGCATCTGTTGCAGGAGTGGCCGCCGCTGTCGTCGCGCGGACTGTGCGGCATCGCCGGCGCCGCGGCGCTGGCGCTGATCGCGCTGGCGCGCCGGCAAAGCCTCGCCGTGCCGCGGCCGATGTGGTCGCGGCTGGTGCTGGTGTCGCTGCTGACGATCGGCGGCTGGGTCGCCTTCATGGGGCTGGCGCTGTTGTGGCTCAGCGCCAGCGAGGCCGCGGTGCTCGGCATTTCGATCCCGGTCTGGGTCGCGCTGCTGGCGTGGCCGATCCTGGGCGAGCGGCTGTCGCTGCTGCGCGCCGTTTCGATGGCGATCGCGCTCGCCGGCATCGCCGTGCTGATCGGCGGCAACGGTCTCGACGCCAGTCTGGCAAAGCTGCCGGGATTATTGTGCGTGCTGGCGGGCGCGGTCTGCGTCGCGCTCGGCACCGTGCTGACAAAACATTTTCCGCTGGCGATGCCGCCGCTTGTCGCTGGCGGCCTGGCAGATCGGTATCGGATGCCTGCCGATCGCCGATCGTCGGGCTTGCGGTCGAGCAGCCGCAGCTCGCGGCGCTCTCGAGCGTCGGCTGGGCGTCGATGGCCTATCATGACGCTGATCCAGTTCTGCCTCTGCTACGTCTGCTGGTTCGCCGCGCTGGAAAGATTGCCGGCGGCGACCGCATCGATCGGCACCTTGCTGGTGCCGGTGATCGGCGTGCTGGCGGCGGCCGCGATGCTGCACGAGCCGCTCGGCTTGCGCGAGATCGCGGCGCTGGTGTTCACGCTCGGCGGCGTCGGGCTGGCGCTGCGGTCGTAACGAAGAAGGACGGCGCAGCGAATGCGCCGTCCTCGAATCGGCAAGATCGCGAACGCGGTTACGGGCAGGGGTGCCGCAAGCCGTCATAGCCGAGATAGGTTCCCGACCGCCGATCGTAGGAACGAAAGGTCTGCATGCAGTAGGCGACCGCATCCTCGTCGCCAGGCCCGGGGACAACCACAACGGGGCCGTCGTCGTAGTAATACTGGTCGTCGTAATAGCCCGGCCCATAATAATAGCCGTAGCGCGCTGATGCGATCGCGCCGCCGATGATAGCGCCGGGGATGAAGCCGCCGTGGTGGCGATGGCCATAGCCGCCGTGCCAGCCGCCGCCGATATGGACGGGACCGCCGCCGCCAATCCCCGCCACGGGCGGGCCGCCGCCGCCAAAACGTCCGATCGGCGCGCCGCCGCCACCGCCGATGCTGACGCCGCCGCCACCGCCGCCTATCCCGCGCCGCCGCCACCGCCGCCACCTCCAACCGCAGCGCCGCCGCCACCGCCTACGCCAACACCGACCGCCGCCGCCGCTTCTGCCAACCGGCATTTGCGCGAAGCTTGCGGTCGGCGCTGCCATCGGCAAAACCAGGGCCATTACGGCAGCGGTACTCAAAACCCTGAGACTGATCATTGTCGGCTCCATCTGCGGGACACGGCCCAACCCTTTTGACAGGGCGGACGTTCCCGAGCCTCGCACCCATCGTGCGCGGCGTCAGCCTGTCAGACCGGAACTGTACGCGGAATGAACGGATTGCGCCGATTCTGACGACGGTCACGCCAAAGCTGGCGGCTCCCATCCCGCGATCGATGGGCTGAGAGGCGGACTTTGCTGGACAATCCGGCCTGCCGATGGCATCAGAGCCTCAGCTGTCCTCGAACCGGCCAGGCCCATGAAACAGTTTCTGCTCAAGCTTTTCACATGGTGGAACGGCCAGACCTTCGGCACGCAATTATGGACCTGGCGGTTCGGCGAGCTGGTCGGCACGGACGAGCAGGGCAACCGCTATTACCGCACCAAGGGGCGCAAGATCGATCCGACGCTCGGCTTCGAGCGGCGCTGGGTGATCTATAACGGCCTATGCCGAGGCCTCGCGCGTGCCGCCGTCATGGCATGGCTGGCTGCATCACACCGTCGACGTCGCGCCGACCGAAGAGAGCTACACGCCGCGCGAATGGCAGAAGCCGCATGTTCCCAACATGACGGGAACGCCCTTGGCCTACCGTCCGTCCGGCTCGACGCTGGCCAGCGGCCGCCGCCCCAAGGCGACCGGCGACTACCAGCCGTGGACGCCGGGAAGCTGAAGCTTCATTTCAATCGTCGTCATTCCGGGGCAGCGCCGCAGGCGCTGAGACCCGGAATCTCGCGCGACAACTCTCGGGATTCCGGGTTCGCTCGCTTCGCTCGCGCCCCGGAATGACGAAGTCGTGTCTGTGAACAACGGGATCAGCGGGGACATTTGCCGCCGCGTTCTTGAGGCCGCACGCGATCGATGGCTCAATGGGCTCATCTTACGGAGATGGGAGACCATCGCGTCGGTTCGGGCAACAGTTCGCGACTGCCCCGATATGCAGCGGCTGCCGATCAGGATGTGGCTGGGAGATAGGCCCCCGGCGATGAGGTCCTGAGATCGCCCGTCAATGTGCGGCTGCCGTAGGACAGGAAAGGCCGTCTGGGAAACCAGGCGGCCTTTTTCTTCTTCGTGCGAATCTCCCGATGCCGCGCCGTCACGCAAGCCGCGCGGCGGCGCGATGGATCGCCTCGCTCCGGCGTGCCTGTGCGGGTGCGATCCTGTCCTTGATCAGCGCAAGGATTTCCGGCGGCGCGGTGTCGGGCGAGCCCGCATTGAACGGCGGCGCGGGATTGTATTCGAGCCCGAGCTGGATCGCCTCGGCGGTCTGGCGGTCGACCAGGATCGACACCAGCGTCAGCGCGAAATCGATGCCCGCGGTGACGCCGCCGCCGGTGACGCGGTTGCGGTCGACGCAGACCCGCGTCTTGGTCGGTATCGCGCCGAACGGCCTGAGAAAATCCATCGCGGTCCAGTGCGTTGCCGCGCGATAGCCTTTGAGCAGGCCGGCCGCGCCCAGCACCAGCGATCCCGTGCACACCGAGGTGATGTATTTGGCGCCCACTGCCTGCCTGCGCAGGAAGTCGAGCACCTCCTCGTCATTGACCATGTCGTCGGTGCCGAGCCCGCCGGGCACGCAGATCACATCGAGCTGCGGGCAGTCCGCGAAGGTCACGGTCGGCGTCAGCGTCAGCACGGAGTCGCTCGGCACCGGCTCGATCCGTTTCCAGATCAGATGCACCTTGGCGCCCGGCACGCTGGAAAACACCTGCACCGGCCCGGTGAGGTCGAGCTGGGTCACCCTGGGAAAGATCACAAGACCGATCTGGAGCGGCGCGGACATGGCGAGAGCCTTTCGAGGTTTCTTTCGCGAAGTTTTGCTTGACCGCCGTCATCCTGCGCATGGTCGGCTTCTGTCCGAAATGCCATATTTCCCTTAATTTCGGACATGGCGGAAATCATGATCGGCGTGCTGATATTTCCCGATTTCCAGCTGCTCGACGCCGCCGGCCCGATTTCGGTGTTCGAGATCGCCGCGCGCTATCGCCGGCACCGCCGCCGTCGATCAAGGTTCTGGCGGCGACGCCGGGTCCGGTGCGCAGTTCCTCGGGCGTCGAGATGCTGGCGCGCGGCCTCAAGACCTGCCGGCGCGATCTCGACCCTGATCGTGGCCGGCGGCGAGGGGGTCGATGCCGCGGCGAAGTGCGAGAAGACGCTGGCGTTCGTGCGGGGCGTCGCAAAACGCGGCGTCCGCGTCGCCAGCGTCTGCTCCGGCGCCTATATCCTCGCCGAAGCCGGCCTGCTCGACGGCCGCCGCGCCACCACGCATTGGCAGCGCACCCGGCAGTTTCTTTCGGCCTATCCGGAGGTGAAACTGGGAGCCCGACCGGATCTTCGTCCGCGACGGCAACATCTGGAGTTCGGCGGGGATCACCGCCGGCATCGATCTCGCGCTGGCGATGGCGGCGGAGGATTACGGCGACGAGATCGCGCAGAAGACCGCGCGCCAGCTCGTGCTCTATCACCGCCGCAGCGGCGGCCAGTCGCAGTTTTCATCGCTGCTGGAATTGAAGGCGCCCGCGGGCCGCTTCGGGCCGCTCCTGACCTGGGCGCGCGAGCATCTCGACGCGCCGCTGACGGTCGAGGACCTCGCCGAGCAGGCCGGCATGAGCTCGCGGCATTTCGCCCGCGCCTTCATCGCCGAGACCGGCACCACGCCGTCGAAGGCGATCGAGCGGCTGCGGATCGAGGTGGCGCGGCAGCGCGTGCAATCCTCGAGCGAGGCGATCGAGCGCGTGGCGCAACAGACCGGCTTTCGCGATCCGGAGCGGATGCGCCGCGCCTTCATCCGCGCCTTCGGCCAGCCGCCGCAATCGCTGCGCCGCGCGGCGCGGGCGGGGTAGAGGGCGCCGATCGCCAGAATCGGCCCGCACGAAAGCAGCGCGCCATCTCCAATCGAGGCTGACGGTTCCAAACGATGTCCGCGGTGATGCGAACGGCGAATTTGACGGCCGCCCTAATTCAGCGCCTTCAGCCAGGCGCCGATTTCGCCGGCCGCGACATTGGCCTGCTGCAGCAGCTTGCCCATGGTGAAGAAGCCGTGGAACTGGCCCGGGAAGGTGCCGGTACGTCACGGCAACGCCGGCTTCCTTGAGGCGATGGGCGTATTCGTCGCCCTCGTCGCGCAAGGGATCGGCGCCTGCGGTCAGCACATAGGCCGGCGGCAGGCCGATCAGCGTCTTGGCAAGCGCGGGAGAAGCGCGCCAGTCGTGAACGTCGGCGGCGCCGTTGAGATAGTGATCGCGAAACCAGCGGATCACCGAATGCGTCAGCAGGATGCTGGTCTCCGGCTCGCTGTGCGAGGGGTGCGCCATCGTGAAGTCGGTGGCCGGATAGATCAGCACCTGGCCTGCGATCGCCGGGCCGTTGCCGTCGCGCGCCGAGATCGCCACCACGGCGGCGAGGTTGCCGCCGGCGCTGTCGCCGCCGACCGTCAGCCGGGACGCGTCGATGCCGAGCTGCTTCGCATGGTCGGCGATCCATTTGGTCGCCGCGATGGCGTCATCGACGGCGGCGGGAAATTTGTGCTCGGGCGCGAGCCTGTAATCGACGGAAATGACGATGAGCTGGCCTTCGTCGGCCAGTTTCCGGCACACCACGTCGTGGGAATCGAGATCGCCGATCACCCAGCCGCCGCCGTGAAAGAACACCAGGCAGGGCGCGAGTCCGTCTGGCCTGCCTCAGCGTCTTCGGCGTGTAGATGCGCGCGGCAATCGACCCGTGAGGAGCGGGGATCGCGAGCGGCTCCACCGATTTCAGTTCGGGCGGTTCGGGATTGGTGACGGGGCGACCGGCCAGATAGAACTCGCGTGCCTCCCTCGGCGTCAGCGTCTCGTAAGGCGGGCGGCCGGCCTCCTGAAAGGCCTTGAATACGGCGGCGGCATCGGGATCGAGGGTCACGGGCATGATGGGAGAAACCTTCTCGTTCTGAACCTGTCATTCCGGGGCGCGCGTTAGCGCGAACCCGGAATCTCGCGCTGATAATCTCTGGATTCTCGCGGTTCGACGCTTCGCGTCGCCCCGGAATGACGAATGATTAGCCTGCGGTCCGCGCGCCGTCGACGGTGTAGGCGGAACCGGAGACATAGCTGGCGTCATCGGAAGCGAGGAACGCGACGATGGAAGCGACCTCGGAAGCCTGTCCGAGCCGGCGGGCCGGAATCCGCTCGACGACCCTGTCATTGGGGACGGGCGCGTTGCCGGGATTGCGGCCGTTGATGATTGAACTCAGCATCCGGCTGTCGATCAGGCCGGGGCAGACGCAGTTCACGCGCACGCCTGTGCCTGCGCATTCCAGCGCGGCGCTCTTGGTGAGCCCGATCACCGCATGCTTGCTGGCGTTGTACGCCGCGATGTCGGGGGAGCCGATCAGTCCCGCGATCGAGGCGGTGTTGATGATGCTTCCCTTGTTCTGTCCGAGCATCACCGGCAGCACATGCTTCAGCCCCAGGAACACGCCGACCACGTTGACGTCGAGAACGCGACGGAACGCTTCCAGCGGGTATTTGGTGATCGGCGCGATGTCGCCCTCGATGCCGGCATTGTTGTAGAAGACGTCGATGGTGCCGAATTTTTCGATCGCCGCGCGCACGTAATCCGCGACCTCGTCCTCGCCGGTGACATCGGCGGTGACCGCCTGCGCCTGCGCCGAGGCCGGCAAATCCCTGATCGCGGTTTTCAGGTCGTTTTCCCTGCGGTCGACGGCGACGATGCGCGCGCCGCGTTCGGCCAGGAGCCGAAGGGTCGCAGTTCCGATGACGCCGGCCGCGCCGGTGACGACGGCGACCTTGCCATCCAGACGAATTCGATCGGGCATCGGAAAGGGCTTCCTCCAGGCTCGTCCGGTTTTGCCCGGATTTTTGGGGTTCGGCGGGGGCGCGCGAACGTTGATCGGAGGCGACTATTCCATCTGGGGCGCGGGCTGACCAGAGGGTGCGAGGGGCCGGAAACCGCCCTTTCCCCGCCGTATTCGCCGTGTTAACCGGGTCCCCTGCGCGCGGCGGACAAGTAGTATGTCGCGAGCCCGATTCGCCTTTCAAAGCCGCGAGATGTTTCGAACCATTGCCCTGACCGGTCTTGCGGCCCTGCTCGCCGCCACAGCGATCCCGCTTGCGCCGCCCGCGCGCGCGCAGATCGGCAATATCTTTTCCGATCCCACGCCGCGCCCGCCCGGCAACATTCCCCGCGGCAACGGCAACCAGGCGCCCGACGACGAGGAGGAGGTGCCGGCATTGCCGCAGGGCCGCGTGCTGCCGGCGCCCAACCGTCCGTTGCCGGGGCAGGGGGTGCCGCCGCCCGGGTCGGTGCAGTCACAGCCGCTGGCGCCGCCGCCGGGCACGACCGTCATTCCGCAGAACGTCCAGCCGGGCATCGCGGTGGCGCCGCCGCAGCCGGGCCAGGGCGTCGCGGTCGCACCTCCCGGTGCCAATCCGCTGCCGGGATTGCCGCCGGGCCAGCGCCAGCCCAAGGGCGTGCCGCAATCGCCGGCCACCTTGCAGCCCGGCGACGAAGTGGTCACCGAGCCGCCGGCGCAGAAGATCGTCAACAAGAAGGCGAGCTTTTCCGGGCTGGACAAGATCACCGGGCGCATCATCAATTTCGACGAGGATATCGGCGAGACCGTCCAGTTCGGCGCGCTGCGCGTCAAGACCGACGCCTGCTACACGCGCCCCGCCACGGAAGCCGCCAACACCGACGCCTTTGTCGAGGTCGACGAGATCACGCTGCAGGGCGAGGTGAAGCGGATTTTCTCCGGCTGGATGTTTGCGGCGAGCCCCGGCCTGCACGGCGTCGAGCACCCGATCTACGATATCTGGCTGACCGACTGCAAAGGTCCCGAAACGACGATCGTGAACGCCGCCCCCGAGCCCGTGAAGCCGGCGCCGCCACCGCCTCCGGTGCAGAAGCGCGCGCCGCCGAAGCAGGTTGTCCGTCCGCCGCCACCGCCGCAGCAGCAGACCCAGCAGCAGCAACCGCCGCCGCCACCGCCCCGCAGCAGCCCGGCGGCCTGTTCGGGATTTTCAGGTAGTTGGGCTGAGGCCGGTCAACCGCGCTCCGCGATGATCGCAAGCGCCCGCGCGCCGCTGATCGGGCGGTCGACCGGCAACTTGAAAAAATCCGCTTCGCCCTTGATCGCCTTGTCGAGCAGCGCGGTATAGCGCCGCCGCGGGATCTCGATTGCGCCAAAACTGCGCAAATGTTCGGTGACATATTGGGTGTCGAGCAGCTCAAAACCGCCCGCAATCAGCCGCGCCACCAGATGCACCAGCGCCACCTTCGAGGCGTCGCGGGCGCGGTGAAACATGCTCTCGCCGAAGAAGGCGCGGCCCAGGCTGACGCCGTAGAGCCCGCCGACGAGGTCGTCATGTTGCCAGACCTCGACGCTGTGGGCGTGGCCGAGTTCGTGCAAGCCCACATAGAGATCCCGGATGCGCTTGTTGATCCAGGTGTCGTCACGGCCTGCTTGCGGCGCCGCGCAGCCGGCTATCACCGCCTTGAAAGCGCGGTTGACGGTGACCGTGAAGACGTCGGAGCGCACGGTGCGCGCAAGCCGCGAGGAAACGCGAAAGCCGTCGAGCGGGATCACGCCGCGCATTTCCGGCTCGACCCAGAACAGGGTCGGATCGTCGGCGCTTTCGGCCATCGGGAAGATGCCGCAGGCGTAGGCGCGCAGCAGCACTTCGGGCGTGATCTCGGAAGAGGCGGAGTCGCGGGACGTCATGGCGGCTGAGGATAGCAGGGCTGAGGCAGCCGCGGCTAGCTCGCCGCCGCACAGCCGGGTTTCGCGCCGGCTTGTTGACGCGGGAAAACCGCAGCACGATCCGGGTACCGGCGTGGGCGGGATCGCGCTCGACGCTGGCCTCGAGCTTGGCGGCCATCGCGGTGACGATGCGCTGCCCCATGCCGGTGGAGCGCGGGTCGGCCCTGGCGTTGAGGCCGACGCCGTCATCGGCGATGGACAACACCAGATCGTCGCCCTGCGCAACGAGGTCGACGTGAATCGGACCGGCGCCGTCGGGATAGGCGTATTTGACGGCGTTCATCACGAGTTCGTTGACGATGATGCCGATCGCCACCGCGCGGTCGGGATCGATCTCGACCGGCTCGGCCTTCAGGGTCAGCCGCGACATCCGGTTGCCCTCGGCCGACCGCCTGAGATCCTCGAGCAGGGCGTCGAGATACTGGTTCAGGAGCACGCTCTTGAGGTCGTGCGAGGTGTAGAGCCGGCGGTGAACCTGCGCCACCGCGGCGACGCGCCCCATCGCGTTGGTCAGCGCCGCCTTGACGTCGTCCTGGGTGCTCGAATTGGCCTGCAGGTGCAAGAGCGAGGCGATGATCTGCAGAGAGTTGCCGACGCGGTGGTTGACCTCGCGTAAGAGCACCTCGCGCTCGGCGGCAAGCGCGGCATAGCGGTCGCGCGAGGCGTGGACCTCGGCCTCGGCGTCGTCGCGGGCTTTCCGAATTTGCGCCTGCCGCAGCGCGCCGTCGACCGCGACCTGGAGCAGGGGGATGAAGTCGCCGTGCACATCCTTGACCAGATAGTCGGCGGCGCCGGCCTTCAGCGCGGTGACGGCGATCGAGGAATCCTGAGCCGCAGTGACAAACACTACCGGCGGCGCGTTCGGGATCGCCATGATCCGCTCCAGCGTTTCCAGGCCGTCAAGGCCCGGCATGTATTGATCGAGCGCGATCACGTCGATGCCGCCCTGCTGGATGCGCGTCCAGCCCGTCGGTGCCGTCAGCCGCATGAACGACCTTGAAGCCGAGCCGCGTCAGGCCGCGGTCGACCAGCCGGGCAAGCCCCGCGTCATCGTCGATATAGAGCAATGTGGGCGTCGCAGGGGTCATGTGGCGGCGGGCGGAACCTGAATGACGGAGAAGAACAGTCCGAGCTGGCGAATGGCGTTGGCGAAGCTTTCGTAATTCACCGGTTTGGTGATGTAGACGTTGCAGCCGAGTTCATAGCAGCGCTTGATTTCCTGGGAATTGTCGGTCGTCGTGAGCACCACGACCGGCGCACATTTCAGATAGTTGTTCGCCTTGACCCGCCGCAAGATGTCGATGCCGGTCATGTCGGGGAGATTGAGGTCGAGCAGGATCAGCAGCGCCTGGCCCTTGTGGTCGATCCCGGAGCCATCGCTGCCGAACAGATAGTTCACCGCATCTGTACCGTTGGTGAACGGCAGGATGTCGTTGTTGACGCCGGAGCGGCGAATATTCCGCTCGATCAGACGGGCGTGTCCCTCGTCGTCCTCGATCATGATGATGGTGACGGGCTTGCTCATGTATCTCTGTTCCGGTTGCTGGCTGTCCAGGCGATCGGCAGCGTGATCGTGAATGTGCTGCCGTTATTAAGTTCCGATTGCACCGACATGGTTCCACCCAATCGCCGCACCAAAGCGCGGACATGGGCAAGTCCGATTCCCTGTCCCGGCCTGTCCTGGGCGCCGGCGCGGCGAAACAGATCGAAAATCCGCTGATGGTCCTTGGGATCGATGCCGCGGCCGTTGTCGGCGACCTCGAAGATCGCAAAGCCCAGCTTGGTCCGGCCGCGGACGGTGATGTCGCCGGGCACGCCCGGCTTGAGATATTTGAGCGCGTTGTCGATCAGGTTGGAGAAAATCTGCTCCAGCGCGAGGCGGTCCGAGACGATGTCCGGCAGCGGCTCGATACGAATGGTGGCCTGCGCCTCCGCGGCCTGATGCGCGACGGTCGTGACAATGGCTTCGATCAGTTCGCGTGTGTCGATCCGCACCGGCTCGAATTCGCGCCGCCCCTCGCGGGTGAGGTTGAGGATGGCTGATATCAGTCGGTCCATCTTGGCGATCGACGATTTGATGAATTCCAAGGCTTCGGAGAAATCCTGCGAGAGCTGCTTGTCTTGCCCCTCGAGCTCCGGCTCGGCCTCTGCCGCGATCACCGGCACCGGAGCGGAGCCCGCGGCGCGGCCAAGCGCCGCGATGCGCCTGAAAATGTCGGCGCGCAATTCCTCGAGTTCGCTGGTGAAGCCCATGATGTTGACCAGCGGCGAGCGCAGGTCGTGGCTCACGATATAGGCGAAGCGCTGGATTTCGTTATTGGCCTCGCGAAGATCGGCGGTGCGCTCGTCGATCGTGGCCTCCAGATTGAGGTTGTTGTCGCGCAACAAGGCTTCGGCGGCGTCGCGCGCGCGCGCCGAGCGCCGCACCAGGAAGATCGAGATGCCGGCCAGCGCGATCACGAGGCCGGAGCCGGCGATGGTCACCAGCGACGCCAGCTGCTGGGTCCGGTCGGCGTTGACCGTTCGGAGCGCAAACAGCCGCTCTTCTTCGCCGCGCATGGCAAGCGCCACGTCGCGGATCGTGCCGGCGGTGTTGCCGGCGGCGGCCTCGCGCACCAGCGCGACGGCGCCGGCGGGCTGGTTTCGCTTGACGAAGTCCATCTCGCGCGCGAACTGGTCGAGCCGCGCCTCGACGGCTTCCCGCAATTTTTTGACGTTCTCGACGTTGAACCGGATTGTCGGCGGTCAGCTGCGACAGTTTTTCGACGGCGGGAATCGTGGCGGCGACGGCGGCCTCGTGATCCCTGAGAAATTCCGGCCCGAGCGTCAGCAGATAGCCCCGCGCGGCGCTTTCGGCCCGGCGAATTTCCAGCAGCAGTGTGTTGATCTGGTTTTCCACCTCTGCCGTGTGCACCACCAGGCCCGAGTCCTTGCGCGCCTGATTGACGAGGATCACCGAGGTGGCGCTGATCGCGACCAGCACCAAAAATCCCGCCGCAAGCAGCAGGATCTGGCCGATGGCGCGCCGGCGCATGGCGTCAGGCGTCACAACAATCTCGCGTCAAAAACCCACGGAGTTCAAGCAGTCCCCCGGACGGGAAAGGCTTTCCCAGCCGTCTAGAACGCCCGTCAGGCCAATTGGTTCCGGGGTGGGCGAAGTGTTTTTCAGGGGGAGGCCGGCGCTCAGCCGGCCGGCTAGCCGGCCAGATATTGTTCGAGCCAGTGGATATGGTAGTCGCCGTCGATGATGTCGGGTTCCCGCACCAGGGCCCGGAACAGCGGCAGCGTGGTCTCGATGCCTTCCACCACCATTTCGTCCAGCGCGCGGCGCAGCCGCATCAGGCACTCGCCGCGGGTCTTGCCATGGACGATCAGCTTGCCGACCAGCGAGTCGTAATAAGGCGGGATGACGTAGCCCTGATAGACGGCGGAATCGATCCGCACGCCAAGGCCACCCGGCGGATGGTATTGCGTGATTTTCCCCGGAGAGGGGCGAAAGGTCTGCGGATTCTCGGCGTTGATACGGCATTCGATGGAGTGGCCGATGATGGCGATCTCATCCTGCGTCGCGGGCAGGTCGCCGCCGGCGGCGATGCGGATCTGCTCCAGCACGAGGTCGATATCGGTGATCATCTCGGTGACGGGATGTTCGACCTGGATGCGGGTGTTCATTTCGATGAAATAGAATTCGCCGTCTTCGTACAGGAATTCGATGGTGCCGACGCCGAGATATTTCATCTCCTGCATCGCCTTGGCGCAGGTCGCGCCAATCTTGGCGCGCGCCGCCGCCGTGAGAACCGGCGAGGGGCCTTCCTCCCAGACCTTCTGATGGCGCCGCTGCAGCGAGCAATCGCGCTCGCCGAGATGGATCGCGCCGCCGCGGCCGTCGCCGAGCACCTGGATTTCGATGTGGCGCGGCTTCTGCAGATATTTCTCGAGATAGACCGAGGCATCGCCGAACGCCGATCTGGCCTCGTTGGCGGCGGTCGACAGCGCCAGCATCAGGTCGTCGGCCGTCTGCGCGACCTTCATGCCGCGTCCGCCGCCGCCGGCGGCCGCCTTGACCAGCACCGGAAAGCCGATTGCCTGCGCGATCGCCATCGCGTCGTCGTCGGGCCCGACCGCGCCGTCGGAGCCGGGCACCACGGGAATGCCGAGCTTCTTCGCGGTCTTCTTGGCCTCGATCTTGTCGCCCATCAGGCGGATGTGTTCGGCCTTCGGTCCGATGAAATGCAGATTGTGCTCGGCGAGGATTTCGGCGAAGCGGGCGTTTTCCGACAGAAAGCCGTAGCCGGGATGCACCGCGTCCGCGCCGGTGATCTCGCAGGCCGCGAGCAGCGCCGGCACGTTGAGATAGCTGTCCTTCGACGGCGGCGGGCCGATGCAGACGCTCTCGTCGGCGAGCCGCACATGCATGGCGTCGGCGTCGGCGGTGGAATGCACCGCGACGGTGGCGATGCCGAGTTCCTTGCACGCGCGCAGAATGCGCAGGGCGATCTCGCCGCGATTGGCTATCAGGATCTTGTCGAACATCGCAGCGCCTGACGTTGACGAATTCTACTCAATGATCACCAGCGGCTCGCCGAACTCGACCGGCTGGCCGTCCTCGACGAGGATCTGCGTCACGGTGCCCGCGCGCGGCGACGGAATCTGGTTCATCGTCTTCATCGCTTCGATGATCAGAAGCGTCTGGCCGGCCGATACCTTGGCGCCGACCTCGATGAAGGGCTTGGCGCCGGGCTCGGGCGCCCAATAGGCGGTGCCGACCATCGGCGAGGGCACCACGCCCGGGTGCTTGGCGAGGTCGGCGGCGGCGGCCGGCGCGGCGGCTGCGGGTGCCGGCGCGGCGGCGGCGGGTTGATAGCCCGGCGGCACCGAGGCTGCGATGCTGATGTTGCGCGCGACCCGTACCCGCAAGCCTGCGCGCTCGATCTCGATCTCGCTGAGATTGGTCTCGTCCAGCAGCAAAGCGAGTTCGCGGATAAGCGCGCTGTCGTCGCTTTTGGATTTTGCGGCTGTCTTGTCGTCAGGCTGGCGCGCCATGATCTTGATCCGGAACTTTCTAAGGGGGTGACGGGCGGATGGTCAGGCTTTTGCCCTGGCGCCGATCTTGGCGGCAAGGCCGTGGATCGCGAGCCGGTAACCGTCGATGCCGAAACCGCAAAGCGTTGCGAAAGCGGCGGCCGCGGTGAAGGAGTGATGACGGAAATTCTCGCGGGCGTGGATATTGCTGACGTGCACTTCGACGGTGGGGATCTTCACCGCCACCAGGGCGTCATGCAGCGCGATCGAGGTGTGCGAATAGCCGCCGGCATTGATGATGATCCCGGCCGCCTTCTTCGCATGGGCCTCGTGAATGAAATCGATCAGTTCGCCTTCGCGATTGGACTGGCGGCAATCGGCTTTCAGCCCGAAATGCGCCGAGGTGTCGGCGCAAAGCTTCTCGACGTCGGCAAGCGTCGCATGGCCATAGGTTTCGGGCTCGCGGGTCCCCAACAAATTGAGGTTCGGGCCGTTAAGCACGTAAATCGTCTCGGCAGCACGTCTTGGCCATCCAAATCCCGAAAAATGTAGCGGTAGGTGGCGGGGTTATAGGTAACAACAGCCCCAAGGGGAAGCCTTTAGGCCCTCCTGGACACGCCCCAAAGGCCTCATCCAATTCGTAAAAAGGTGCGTGGAACCTACGGAAACCGCTCGTTAACCAAAGTCAGGGATGGGCGGGTGCGCGGCCGCCGGGATCGCCGGCGGGTTCCCCGGTCGGCCGCAAACGCCATGGCAAAGGGGCGGGCATCGCTGCCCGCCCCGAATCCGTCGCCGCTTTTCGGATTTAGGCTTCCAGTATCGCCACGATCTCGAGCGTGCGCGGATTCACCACCACGATCTCGTCGCGGACCAGGAAGAACTCATAGCCGCGCCAGTCCGGATAGATCGTCACGATTTCCGCCGGGAGCGGATGGAACGACACTCCGCGCGGCACGCGGGTGCCAACCGAGATCGAGAAGTTGACGTTGGTGACCGGCGCAACGTGCTGCTCGCGGATCACCGTGGTGATCTTGGTGCGCTGCTCCGTCGACAGCTTCGCGCCGGCGCCGGCCTGGCCGATGGTGGTCTGGGACCTGGTCTCCGCCGCGCCCTTCGACTCCGCGTTCATGCTGCCGTTGCGGCCTTCGCGGCTTTCGGCCTTCAGCTGCCGTTGCGATCCTCGCGACCCTCGGCCTTCATCTTGCCGGCTTCATGCTCGTTCGCGCCCTCGGCCTTCATTGTCCCTGCTGCCCTTGGCGCCTCATTCTCCGAGCTCATGCCCTTTGACTTCTGGCCCGGCATGCTGTCCTCGGCGCGCTGGTTCTTGGCCGCGGCGGGCGACTTCTGCTCGGACTGCGTGGCCTTCATGCCCGCCGACGGCTTTGTCTGGTCGGCGGCGTCGCGGTTCGTCGTGGTCGCCGGGCTCCCGGCGGACGGCGCGCTCTGCTGCACGGTCGAACCGGCCGACGAACCCTCGCGGCTCATTCCGGTTCCCTGCGCCTGCGCAAAACCGGCCCCGGCGATCAGCGCCACTGCGGCCACCGACATCATAAAGCGGTTAGTCATTGAATTTCTCCTCACGTGTTTGCATTGCCCGCGCCGACAACGAAGGGAGATGCGCGATGTTCCGCGTGATCTGCGGTTCCACCGGTTTTGTTTCTTGAACGCGCGATGAACGGGTTCGCCGCGAAAATTCGCGCAAACAAAAAGGCCGGCTGGACAGCCGGCCTTTCGATTTTTTCGCTGCAGCAGCAGTGCCTGATACGTGCCGCTCAGCAGGTCGCCTTGCCGCAGCGCGCGATGCCGATCTTCTCCTTCAGTCCTTCGAGGCCGACCGCGCCGATCACCACCTGCTTGCCGATCACGTAGCTCGGCGTGCCGTTCATGCCCATCGCTTCGGCGAGCTTGAAGTTTTCCTCGATCGTGGCGCGCACTTCCGGGCTCGCCAGATCCTTCTCGATCCTGGCCGTATCGAGGCCGGCCTCCTTGGCGGCCGCCATCGCATGCGTCTTGTCCGCCGGACCACGGCCGCCGAGCAGCCGCTGATGAAAATCGAGATACTTCTTGCCGCTGGGATCCTGCATGCGCACGGCGACCGCCACCTTCGCGGCGTCGACCGAACCCTCGCTCAGCACCGGGAACTCCTTCAGCACGACTTTGAGTTTGGGATCGCTTTTCAGGAGATCGAGCATGTCGGCCATGGCGCGTTTGCAGTAGCCGCAATTGTAGTCGAAGAATTCGACGAAGGTGACATCGCCGTCCTTGTTGCCGAGCACCACGCCGCGCGGCGAGTTGAAAATCGTCTCGGCGTGGGTGGTGACGCTGGCTTCGTGTTTGGCGGCCTCGGCGGCGGTCTGGCGCCTGCTGAGTTCGGCCATCGCCTCTTCCAGCACCTCGGGATGCGAGATCAGGTAGTTCCGGACGATGGTCTCGATATCGCCGCGCTGGCTGTCGGAAAAACTCTGCGCCGACGCGGCCGGCGGCATGCCGCAGAGGGCGAGCGCGAACAATGCGGGAGCGAGCAGGCGGAACGAAGGCATTGGCAAATCCTCTTGGTGAAGGCCGGTTTTGGCGAAACTTTGTATGCCGGCGCGAGTTATTTCTAGTTGTTCTTTTGGCCCGGCATCGGCTTGGCGGCGACAATGTCGTCGGCCTTGACCCATCCGGGCGTGCCGACGGCGAAGCGGGTCTTGGCGCGCGCGGCGAGTTCGCGCGCGGTCTTGTTGTCGCCGCGAAGGAAAGCGGCCTGCGCCGACGCCAGGTCGGCCTGCGCGTAATCTCCCTTCCGGCCATAGGCCATGGCGAGCTGGCTATAGCCCAGCGGCGCCTCGGTCTCGCGTGCCACCGCCGCACGCAGAATCCCAATTGCTTCCTCGGTATAGGCTTTATTATCGGTCGCCACGAGCGCCTGCCCAAGTAACATCTCGATGAGCGGTGAGTTATTCGAGAGCTGCTACCGCCTTGCGCAAGGGCGCGATGGCCTCCGCGGGCTTGCCGCCTTCCAGCAGCGCCTGGCCGCGCAGTTCGTAGAAATACGGGTTGCCGGGCTGCAGCTGGATCAGCCCGTCGATCTGGGCGAGCGCGGAGCGCAGATCGCCATGCAAATAGGTCGTGATCGCGTGGGCGTAGCGCGCGGGCAGGCTTTCATTCGACATCGGATAGCGCCGATAGACGGTGTCCTGACGCTCCATGAAGGCGGAGATCTTGGCCCGCACCATGTCGTGGCGCAATTGCAGGGCCGGATCGTCTTTCTTGTCCCAATAGGGACTTGAACGCGCCAGCTCCTCCAGCCCCGCGACGCGGTCGGCGGGCATCGGATGCGACTGCAGGTAGGGATCGGCGCCGCGCGCGGCGAACAGGCTTTCATTGGTGAACCGCTTGAAGGTCTCGTACATGCCCCTGGCCGACTGGCCGGTCGCGGTCAGAAACTTCACCCCGGCGCGGTCGGCGTTTTCCTCCTGCTGGCGCACATAGGCGATCAGGGTGCGGCGGATCACCTCCTGCGGCGCGGTGACCGCGGCCGCGCCGGCATTGGCCAGACCGCTGTTGCCGCCGCTTCGTGCGCCCGCCACGATTGCGCCTGCGCCGAGCAGCATGGCGATGATCATCTGGGTCTGCGCCTGCGCCACTTGCTCGCGCATCTTGGCGAGATGGCCGCCGGCCAGATGCCCGGTCTCGTGCGCGAGCACCCCGATGAGCTGGTTCGGGGTCTCCGACTGCATCAGCGCGCCGTAGTTTACGAAGATGCGGCGGCCATCGGCGACGAAGGCGTTGAAAGCGCTGTCATTGATGATCACCACCTGGATGTTCTGCTTTTCCAGTCCCGCGGCGCGCAGGATCGGCCGCGTGTATTCGCGCAGCAGCTGCTCGGCCTCGGTGTCGCGAATCGTCGGCGGCCCCTTCGCCTGCTGCGCGAGCGCCGCAGACGTCGGCGCAAGGGCGAGCGCTGCCGCGGTCGCGAGCGCGGTCAGTTTCGAGGCTTTTTTGCGGTACGCGAGGCGGAGCAACATGACGGTCTTTAAAGGATTGGCGGCGGCCCGGATACGGGATATGCCCTAACAAACCGCGGAATGCGGCTAGTCTGGGGCACGGGGTGATTAGCAGATATCGATGCTTGAAGCGACACCGAGAGAGCGCGCGAGGAACCTGGTAACGGCGTCCGGGCGAAGCGATGTTCCGCCGTTCATGGTGATGGACGTGATGGCGGCGGCGGCGCGCATCGAGGCCTCCGGCGGCCATGTCATTCACATGGAAGTCGGACAGCCCTGGGCTCCGGCGCCGAAGGCGGCGATCGCGGCCGCCCACGCCGCGCTCGACAGCGCGCGGATCGACTACACCTCCGCGCTGGGCATTCCCTCGCTGCGCGAGCGCATCGCCAGGCACTACCATGAAACCTACGGCTGCGTCGTGGATGCCGAGCGAATCGTGATCACCACCGGCTCGTCGGGCGCGTTCATCCTGGCCTTTCTGGCCATGTTCGAGCCGGGCGACCGGGTTGCGGTCACGGTGCCCGGCTATCCGCCGTATCGTCACATTCTCACGGCGCTCGGCTGCGAGCCGGTGCTGATCGAGACATCGAGCGAGAACCGTCACGCGCTGACCGGTGAGGCCTTGCTCGCCGCCCATCGCAAAACCCCGCTGAAGGGCGTGCTGGTCGGAAGTCCGGCCAATCCCACGGGCACGATGATGTCCAGGGAGGCGCTCACCGGCCTGATGCTGGCTGCGGAAAGCGCGGGCATTCGCTTCATTTCCGACGAAATCTATCATGGCCTCGACTATGCTTTTCCGGCGGTGACGGCGGCGGAGCTTTCGCCGCATGCGCTCGTCATCAACTCATTCTCGAAATATTTCTGCATGACCGGCTGGCGGGTCGGCTGGATGGTGGTGCCGGAACAACTGGTCCGGCCGATCGAGCGTCTGCAGCAGAATCTCGCCATTTCAGTGCCGACCCTGTCGCAGATTGCCGCCGAGGCTGCGTTCGAAGGCCGCTCCGAGATGGAAGAGGTCAAGCACGGCTACCAGGAGAACCGCCGCATCCTGATCGAAGGCCTGCCGCAAGCCGGCCTCCAGAAATTCCTGCCGGCCGATGGCGCGTTTTACCTCTACGCCGACGTCTCGGCGTTCACCTCGGACAGTTTTGAGTTTGCCAAGCAAATGCTGGAACAGGCGCACGTCGCGGCGACCCCCGGCATCGACTTCGATCCCGTTCACGGCCATCAGTTCATCCGTTTTTCCTATGCCCGTTCGGCCGAGGACATGCGCGAGGCCGTGGCGCGCATCGCGCGCTGGCTCGATCGCCGCCGGTAAGATGGCCGTGCGGCAAATCAAGCCTGCAGTCGGAGACTCCGTTTGCCAGATCCAGATCCAATCCGATCGCCGGCTTCCACTGGATGCGAAAACTCTCCCGGAGTCGATGCGGCATTGCCGGACCAAACGCGCGAACCTGTGGCTGATGAAGCGACCGGGTCACAGATCCAGCCTTCGCGTCCTGGCGGCCATGATTCGATCTGGGCCCGGACTGCAGCCTGCGAGCCGATGACGTTCTGCAAATCGTCATCCCGCTCTATCTTATCGTGTCCGCATGATCTATTGTCGGAAAACCGGTGTCGCACTTTTCCGGATCATGCTCTAGCTTCCGCCGGCGGCTTCGAGGCAATGGTCGATATGGGCGGCGCGATCCCTGGGGAGCACCTTCGCCTCGTCGGCCCTGTGGTGGCATTCCAATATCCGGATTTGTTCGGCGCGCCGTTTTTCCGCAGCCTCACGGAATTCGGGCGCGACGGCATTCGGATCGACAAGCTTCTGGGCGAAGCCCGGTTCGGCGAACAGCAATGCCGCGATGAAGATCGAGCGCCAAAGGGATCGCATGGTCGGATCCTCCGGCCCGGTCAGAAGAATCCGGCGCTCAGATCCAGACCGTGGCTTGCCAGAAGCAGGGAAACGACCAGGCCGACGCCGCAAAACATGACAGGGTCTTGAGCGTTTCGACGTCGATCTCGATTCCAGACGCTTGCGAAAGGATTCTGCGAGGGCAGCCATTTGCGACCTCCAAATATCGGCCTCACCGATGAGGCCAAAAGCATGGATAGCCCAGACGGCGGGCAGCGCGTGTTAACGAGATCACACTGGTGCATAAATCTGCAGGCGCGCCCCAATTAGATCTTCGACAAAAAAACCGCCCGGTTTTGCCGGGCGGTTTTTTCGTTTTCAAAACCGGACGTCTTATTCGCCGTTGCCGAAGCGCCGCGACCACCATCCGGCGCGGCGGGGCTGGGTCTCGTCGGTTGTCTGCGCAGCCGGCTGGGCCGGCGCAGGGGCCGGTTCAGCGGCGGGCTGGGAGCAGCCGGTGCGGTTGCGGCAGGCTGGGCGTCGACAGGAAGCTCACCTTCTCGCGCACGGTTGAACGCCGCGCGCGCGGCCCTTTCGGCCTCCTGAGCGGTCTCCGTCTCGCGTCGGCCGCTGCGGCGGCCGGCTTCCGGCTGGCCGCGATCGGCCGGCTGCGGTTGCCGGCGCGGTGGCGCAACGAGTTCGGGCTCGGCCACCGGCGGAGCGGGCTCGGCTGGATTGCCGTCGAAATCGGCAACCGCGCTGCTGGCTTCCGGAGCCGGCGCCGGCCCGAGTTCGTCGGCGATCGATCCGGCCAGACCGTCCTCGAGCCCGCCGCGCCGGCGGCGTCCGCCGCGGCGTCCGCGACGGCGGGGCCGCCGCTCGCCGCCGGCCGCCTGATCGCGCGAGCGCGCCGGCCTGCTCCTCGGACTCCGTCCTCGTCGGCTTCGCCTTCCTCGCCTGACGTCGCGCCGCCTGCGCCGGGGATCCGGCGCAACGGCGCGGCATCGTCGCCTTCCTCGCGCGCGGGGCCGCCTTCGCGCGGCTCGCCGGGACGGCCGCGCCGCCGCCGCCGCCGCTTGCGCCTCGGTGCCGCCTTCGGCTTCGGCTTCGCCGCCGGTCTCTTCGCCGCCAGCGGCTTCCTCGGTCAGCCCTTCGGTCTCGTCGGTTTCGACTTCCGATTCGACTTCGATGTCGAACGGCTCTTCCTCGTCGTAGTCTTCCTCGGTCTGCGGCGGGGAAGGCCGCGACCTGCGCCGCCAGCAGCGCCTTGGCGGCCTCCAGCGTATGCACCTGTTCGCCGCGGTCGATGATGAACGACTGCTGGCCGCTCACGGTCGGGTCGGCGATCACGGCAAGCGTCACCTTGAAGCTGTTTTCGAGATCGCGCAGATGGCCGCGCTTGTGATTGAGGACGTAGAGCGCGACGTCGGTGCGGGTGCGCACCACGAGATTGTGGGTGGCGCCCTTCATCAGCATTTCCTCGAGGCCGCGCAGCAACTGCAGCGCCACCGAAGACACCGAGCGCACATGGCCGCTGCCGCCGCATTGCGGGCAGGGCTCGGTCGAACTCTCCAGCACGCTGGCGCGAATGCGCTGGCGCGACATTTCGAGCAGGCCGAAATGCGAGATGCGCCCGACCTGGATGCGCGCGCGGTCCTGTCGCAGGCAATCGCTGAGCTTGCGTTCGACCGAGCGGTTGTTGCGCTTCTCGTCCATGTCGATGAAGTCGATGACGATCAGGCCGGCGAGATCGCGCAAGCGCAGCTGGCGAGCGACTTCCTCGGATGCCTCGAGATTGGTCTTGAGCGCGGTATCCTCGATGTGATGTTCGCGGGTCGAGCGGCCGGAATTGACGTCGATCGAGACCAGCGCCTCGGTCTGGTTGATCACGATGTAGCCGCCGGACCGCAACTGCACGGTCGGCGAGAACATCGCGTCGAGCTGGCTCTCGACGCCCATCCGCGAGAACAGCGGCTGGCCGTCGCGATACTGCTTCACCGCGCGCACGTTCGAGGGCATCAGCATCTTCATGAAGTCGCGGGCTTCCTGATAGCCGGCTTCGCCGGCGACCAGGATTTCGTCGATTTCCTTGTTGTAGAGATCGCGCAGCGACCGCTTGATCAGCGAGCCTTCCTCGTAGACCAGGGTCGGCGCCTGCGACTTCAGCGTCATGTCGCGCACGGTTTCCCACATGCGGATCAGATATTCGAAGTCGCGCTTGATCTCCGGCTTGGTGCGCGAAGCGCCCGCGGTGCGCAGGATGATGCCCATGCCCTCGGGCACGTCGAGATCCTGCACCACTTCCTTTAAGCGCGAGCGGTCCTGCGCGGAGGTGATCTTGCGGCTGATGCCGCCGCCGCGCGCGGTGTTGGGCATCAACACCGCGTAGCGGCCGGCCAGCGACAGATAGGTCGTCAGCGCCGCGCCCTTGTTGCCGCGCTCTTCCTTGACCACCTGCACCAGCATCACCTGGCGGCGCTTGATGACTTCCTGGATCTTGTACTGGCGGCGCGGGCGGAAGGCGCGCTCCGGCACTTCTTCCAGGACGTCGTCGCCGCCGACGGATTCGACGAGCTTCTTCCTCGGCGTCGTCGCCCTCGTCGTCGTCCTCGTGGTTCTCGTCGCCACTGCGGGGCGGCGCATGTTCGGCCGTCGATGCCTCGCCAGCGGCGTGCTCGCCGTGCTCCGCGCCGCCGTGTTCGGCGTGGTTGCGTCGTCGGCGTGGGCCGCGTTTTCCTGCGCGTACGCTTCATGATGTTCATGATGCGCGTGTTCTTCGTTCGTCTTCTTCGCGAGCTTCTGCCGCGGCCGCCTCGACGGCGGCCGTATCGGGTAGCGTCACCGCCGCCAGCGTCTCGCTGGCGTGAGTCTCGGTGCCCTGGTCCTGCGCATGCTCGTGCTCATCGTGGGCGTGGTCGTCATGCTCGTGGTGCCTGGCATCGAGCTCATGATGCTCCGCGTCGGATCGTAGGGATGTTCGGCGTCGTGAGCGCTGACCGCCTGTCGGCGTGCAGGCCCTCGTGTTCCTGGCCGTGTTCCTGGCCTTCATAGCGGCTGGGCGGCCGGCGAGCAGGCTCGGAGGCTCGCGCTCTCGACGATCTCGCTCTGGACCCGCTCGCCATTGCCGCGGCGGCGCGAGTTGCGGTGGCGCGGACGGCGGCCGGGCTGGAGCGGTTCTCGCTCTCTTCCTCGGCCTCGCGATGGGCGCGTTCGTCGGCCTCGATCAGCGCCTGACGATCGGCGACCGGAATTTGATAGTAGTCGGGATGGATTTCGCTGAAGGCCAGAAAACCGTGGCGGTTGCCGCCATATTCGATGAAGGCCGCCTGCAGCGACGGCTCTACGCGCGTGACCTTGGCGAGGTAGATGTTGCCGCGCAGCTGCTTGCGCTGGGCGGTCTCGAAATCAAACTCTTCGACGCGATTGCCGCGGACCACAACGACCCGGGTCTCTTCCGGGTGGGTGGCATCGATCAACATTTTGTTGGGCATTTTGGAACTCTTGACGGCGGCGGGCGCGTATCACCGTGAGCGCGGAT
Organism: uncultured Alphaproteobacteria bacterium; assembly: GCA_963825105.1. GTDB lineage: Bacteria > Pseudomonadota > Alphaproteobacteria > Rhizobiales > Xanthobacteraceae > Bradyrhizobium. The sequence continues at coordinate 92,606 of CAWGSB010000016.1, read as the reverse complement.
CGCGCCGCCGGGTGACGCGACGGTCCACCTGATTCGGGGGTGAGGGGAAGGCCAAAACGCAACCCGGGGCGCCCGGTCCGAACGCGGATCCCGTGCGGAGCAAGGCGACGCGCGGAGCTTTCGCTCCGCGTCGGCGCGATTCTTCCGGGGATCTTGGTCGGCAACACAGTCTGGCGCATCAAGCGTCGGCCCGTCTGAACACGTTGGCGGCAAAGCGCCGCCTTATCTGTCGCTGAAAGCCCGGCGCGGCGCCAAAGCGCTCGCCGGCTATTCGCATATCGGGCCCCGCGGGGGCCCGGATAATCGGTTATGCCGTGTCTGAAAGCCGTCCCTGGAACAAGATGGTAACCTGGGACCGGACGCCGCTCGGGCTCGAAACCGCCGCTCCTTGTCAGCCGCGCGCTGCGCTGGCTGCGGAGGGATCGGAAAGACGCTGGAATCCTCTGAGATTCGAAGGTTCCGGCGCTGCACCGGGAGGCTGAACGCGACACAACCGGGAGTTTTAGCCGTCAGCCCCCTGTACATACGTGGATTGGGCCTGTCGTGCAAGGGAAGCGTCGCAGCGCGGCAACACCCTGCCTTATTCATCGAAAGTGCCTTAAGCTCTCGGTTAACCCTGTGGTTCTATTGGGGTAAGAGGGCTGCTCGGAGGCACGGATTCGTTGGCGAGCCGCGCAAATCATCGTGTTTTGCTGGGATGCGCGCTGTTGTGCGCTGCAGCATTGCTGTGTTCCGATGCCATCATTCGGCGGCGCCGCGGAGGGGCAGCCGCCGACTCCGGCCGCGGCCTCGAACTTTCCGATCGCCTCCGACGCCCGCCTGGCCGGCGACGCCAAGCAAACCCGCTTCGTTCTCGATCTCGACAAAACCATCCAGTTTCGCGCCTTCGCGCTGGCCGATCCGTATCGGGTGGTCGTCGACATTCCCCAGGTCAGCTTTCGGCTTCCCGCCGGCGTCGGCGCCGCGGGGCGCGGGCTGGTCAAGGCCTTCCGCTATGGCCTGGTCATGCCGGGCGGCTCGCGGATCGTGTTCGATCTGACCGGCCCGGCCAAAATCGCAAATTCCTATGTGCTGGAAGCGGCCAACGGCCAGCCGCCGCGGCTGGTGCTCGAGCTGGAGCAAGTCGACCGCACCACCTTCGTTCAGTCGCTCGCGCCGGAAAGCCGGCCCGAGCTGAAGCCCGCGATCGCCGACGCCGCCGCTTTCGCCGCGGCGCCCGCTGAGGCGGCGGCGCCGCCCAAGCCACCGGCGCCAGCGGATTTGCGGCCCGTGGTCGTGATCGATCCCGGCCATGGCGGCATCGACAACGGCACGCAGGCCGAGCAGCGAAAGCGAGAAAGAACCTGGTGCTGGGATTTGGCCTGGCGTTGCGCGACCGCATCGAGAAATCAGGCAAATACCGCGTCGTCATGACCCGCACCGACGATACCTTCATTCCGCTCGCCGACCGCGTGAAGATCGCGCGCAATCAATCGGCGGCGCTGTTCGTGTCGATCCATGCCGACGCCCTGCCGCGCCACGAAGGCGATGCCCAGGGCGCCACGATCTACACGCTGTCCGACCGCGCCTCCGACGCCGAGGCCGAACGGCTGGCCGAAGCGGAAAACAAGGCCGACGCCATTGGCGGGGTCAACCTGACCGAGGAGCCGACCGACGTCGCCGACATCCTGATCGATCTGGCGCAGCGCGAAACCCGCACCTTTTCAAACCGGTTCGCCCGCCTGTTGATGGGCGAGATGAAGAACACGGTGCGGATGCACAAGCATCCGCTGAAATCGGCCGGCTTCAGGGTGCTGAAGGCCCCCGACGTGCCGTCGGTGCTGGTCGAACTCGGCTATGTCTCGAACAAGGGCGACCTCGAACACCTGGTGTCGGAAAACTGGCGTTCCCGGACCGTTGGATCGATGGCGCAGGCCATCGACGCCTTCCTGGCCAAACGGCTGGCGACGGCGGGGCCGGCGAACTGAAAAGGCGGCCCTGCCGTGGTGGAAGCCCTAGTTTGGCCACAGCGGGGGCCCTATAAAAAACTGCCGCGAGGCCTCGGGATTCGATCAAAACTCCCTCCCGGCCAACGTATTATGCGCTCCAGGCGGAACGGCGGATCGTTCCGCGTCGGGGTTCGCGCTTGAGGAACACGCCGGTCGTCACGGCGCACGGGCTGAAACGGATATTCGATAATGCGCTTGCTGGTGCGGTTCTTGGGTTTCTTGTTCGCCGCCGGAACCGTCGTGTTCCTGGTCGGCGTCGCCGCCGCGGCCGGGCTGATCTGGCATTTTTCCAAGGACTTGCCGGACTATTCGCAGCTTCAGGATTATGAGCCGCCGGTCATGACGCGCGTCCATGCTTCGGACGGCGCGCTGCTCGGCGAATATTCCAAGGAACGCCGCCTGTATCTGCCGATCCAGGCGGTTCCAAAACTGGTCATCAACGCGTTCCTCGCCGCCGAGGACAAGAACTTCTACGAGCATGGCGGCATCGACTTTACCGGCATGGCGCGCGCCGCGCTGGTCTACGCGCAGAATTACGGCTCCAACCGTCGCCCGCAGGGCGCCTCCACCATCACCCAGCAGGTCGCGAAGAACTTCCTTCTGACCAACGAAGTGTCGTTCACCCGCAAGATCAAGGAAGCCTTGCTGGCGATGCGGATCGAGCGCGCCTACTCCAAGGACAAGATTCTCGAGCTCTATCTCAACGAAATCTATCTCGGCCTCGGCGCTTACGGCGTCGCCGCCGCATCGCTGGTCTATTTCGACAAATCGGTGAACGAGCTCACGGTCGCGGAAGCGGCCTACCTGGCGGCGATGCCGAAGGCGCCCGGGGCGCTGCATCCGGTGCGCAACCATGACCGCGCGATCGAGCGCCGCAACTACGTGATCGACCGGCTGCTGGAAAACGGCTGGATCAAGCAGGCCGATGCCGACAAGGCGCGCAAGGATCCGCTGATCGTGACCAGCCGGTCCAACGCCGCGCATATTTTCGCCGGCGAGTATTTTGCCGAGGAGGTCCGCCGCGACATCTTCGAGCGCTACGGCGAGAAGAAGCTCTATGAAGGCGGCCTGTCGGTACGCACCACGCTCGACCCGAAGATCCAGGTGATGGCGCGCAAGACCATGGCTGCCGGCCTCGTCACCTACGACGAGGCGCAGGGCTGGCGGGGCGCCATCAGCAAGCTCGATATCTCGGGCGACTGGGGCGTGAAACTTGCCGACGTCAAATCGCTGTCGGACATCTCGCCCTGGCGGATGGCCGTGGTGCTGGAGACCAGCGACCAGTCCGCCCGGATCGGTTTCCAGCCGGGCCGGGAACTGGGCGGCGCCGTCGCCAAGGACCGGCAAACCGGCATCATCACGCTGGAAGGCGTCAAATGGGCGAAGGCGGCGTCGGGACCGACGCGGTTCAAGACGCCGAGCTCGGTGTCGCAGGTGCTTTCGCCCGGTGACGTGATCTATGCCGACCCGCTGATCGGCAAGGACGGCAAGCCGGTCGAAGGCCAGTACCGTTTGCGGCAACTGCCGGAAGTTTCCGGCGCGATGGTGGTGATGGACCCCTGGACCGGCCGCGTGCTCGCCATGGTCGGCGGGTTCTCCTTCGACCAGAGCCAGTTCAATCGCGCCACCCAGGCCTACCGGCAGCCGGGCTCGTCGTTCAAGCCGATCGTCTACTCCTCGGCGCTCGACAACGGATATACGCCGTCGACAGTCGTGGTCGATGCGCCGATCGAGATCGATCAGGGGCAGGGCGCTGGCGTCTGGCGTCCGGAGAACTACGCGGCCGGCAAATACCAGGGTCCGACGACGCTGCGTAACGCGCTGAGGCTGTCGCTGAACACCGTGACGGTGCGGCTGGCGCAGGACATCGGCATGCCGCTGATCGGCGAATACGCCAAACGCTTCGGCGTCTATGACGAACTGCCGAACTATCTGTCCTACGCGCTCGGCGCCGGCGAGACCACCGTGATGCGGATGGTGACGGCCTATTCGATGTTCGCCAATGGCGGCCGGCGCGTGAAGGCCACCTTGATCGACCGCATTCAGGACCGTTACGGCCATACGATCTTCAAGCACGACGCGCGCGAATGCCGCGGCTGCGACGCGCCGGGCGGCTGGAAGAACCAGCCCGAGCCGCAGCTCGTCGACCGCCGCGAGCAGGTGCTGGATTCCATGACCGCCTACCAGATCACCTCGATGATGGAAGGCGTGGTGCAGGCCGGCACCGCGACGGTGGTGAAGGAAGTCGGCAAGCCGATCGCCGGCAAGACCGGCACCACCAACGACGAAAAGGACGCCTGGTTCATCGGTTTTTCGCCCGACGTCGTGGTCGGCATCTATGTCGGCTACGACAAGCCGCGCAACCTCGGCAGGGGCATGACCGGCGGTCATCTGGCGGCGCCGATCGCCCGCGACTTCCTGAAGCTCGCGCTCGCCGACAAGCCGGCGATTCCGTTCAAGGTCCCGGCCGGCATCAAGCTGATCCGCGTCGATGCCAAGTCCGGCATGCGGGCCGGCCCGGGCGAGGGCGGACGGGGGACCATTCTGGAAGCCTTCAAGCCGGGTACCGCGCCGCCGGATAACTACTCGCGTCATCGGCGTCGCCGATGCCGACGGGCGCACGCTGCAGCCGCCGCCCGATGCGGATCGCAGCCTGTTCCGTCCCGGCACCGGCGGGCTTATTAGCCGCGCAGCCGAATTGCGCTTTGCGGCGTCCGCCGCTACATCCCCAGCACCATCGAGAATGGCGGCATGTGCCGCAGATCAGAGAACCCATGCGCGCCGAAGTCGAACGTTTAGTCGAAGAGATCAAGCAGTCAGTCGGGCTGCTGAGGAGGCATCTTTGACGTCGAAAAATCCACCGCGCGTCTTGCCGAGCTGAACAAGCTCGCCGAAGACCCCAATCTCTGGAACGATCCCCAGAAGGCCCAGAAACTGATGCAGGAGCGCACCTCGCTGGAGGACGCGCTCAGTGGCATCGGCAAGGTCGAGCGCGAACTCGAGGACAATGTCGGGATGATCGAGCTCGGCGAGGCCGAGAACGACCAGGGCGTCGTCGCCGAGGCCGAGACCGCGCTGAAGAACCTGAAGAAGGAAGTCGCGCGCCGCGAGCTGGAAGCCCTGCTGTCGGGCGAAGCCGACCGCTTCGATTCCTATCTCGAGGTTCACGCCGGCGCCGGCGGCACCGAAAGCCAGGACTGGGCCGAGATGCTGCTGCGCATGTATACGCGCTGGGCCGAGAAGCACGGCTTCAAGGTCGAATATCTGGAAGAGACCCAGGGCGAAGAGGCCGGCATCAAATCCGCCACCATCCAGATCAGCGGCCACAACGCCTATGGCTGGCTGAAGACCGAAGGCGGCGTGCACCGGCTGGTGCGGATATCGCCGTTCGATTCCAACGCGCGCCGGCACACCTCGTTCTCCAGCGTCGCCGTCTTTCCGGTGGTCGACGACAGCATCAAGATCGACATCAAGGAATCCGACGTGCGCACCGACACCATGCGCTCCGGCGGCGCCGGCGGGCAGCACGTCAACAAGACCGAATCCGCGGTCCGGCTCACGCACATTCCGACCGGGGTCGCGGTGGTCTGCCAGGCCGGCCGTTCGCAGCACAAGAACCGGGCGCAGGCCTGGGACATGTTGCGCGCGCGGCTCTACGAGATCGAACTGAAAAAACGCGAGGCGCAGGCCGCCGCCGATCAGGCCGCCAAGACCGATATCGGCTGGGGCCACCAGATCCGCTCCTACGTCCTGCAGCCCTATCAGATGGTGAAGGACCTGCGCACCGGCGTGCAGACCTCGGACACCGCGGGCGTGCTCGACGGCGACCTCGATGAATTCATGGCGGCGACATTGGCCCAGCGCGCGTTCGGCACCGCGCCGGGCGCGGTCGAGGATGTGGACTGACGCATGGCAAAGGTTGCTTTCATCGGCCTCGGGCGCATGGGCCACGGCATGGCCGGCCGCTATCTCGACGCCGGTTTTGAGGTCGCGGTCTTCAATCGCAGCAAGGCCAAGGCGGAAGACCTGATCGCGCGCGGCGCGCGATGGGCTTCTTCGCCTGCGGACGCCGCCGATGGCGCCGACGCCATCGTGACCATGGTCGCCGACGACGAGGCCTCGCGCGCGGTGTGGCTCGGCAAGGACGGCGCGGCGTCGGCCGCCAAAGCCGGTACGCTGGCGATCGAATGCTCCACCGTGTCGTACAATCACGCGCTCGATCTTGCGCGCGAACTGCGCGGACGCGGCCTCATCTATCTCGATTGCCCGGTCACCGGCCTGCCGGATGCCGCGGCGAGCGGAAAACTGACGCTACTGGTCGGCGCCGAGCCCGCCGACCTCGAACGCGCGCGGCCGTTTCTCGCGCCGCTCTCCACCACGATCCGGCATTTCGGCGCGGTCGGCACCGGCACCGTCTACAAGCTGATCAACAATTTGATGGGCGCGATCCAGATCGCCGGCATCGCCGAGGGTCTTGCGATCGCCGAACAGGCCGGCCTCGACATGAAGCTGGTGCTGGAGGCGGTCGAGACCGGCGTTGCCGCCAGTCCGCAGGTGATCCGTCATTCCAAGCGGATGGCGGCGCGGAATTTCGCCGGCGCCACCTTCACGGCGGCGCTGCGCCACAAGGATGCCGCTTACGCGGTGGCGCTGGCCGAGAGCCTGTTGTCCGACGTTCCCCTGATGGGACGCGCCGCGGTGCAGTCCTATGCGCGGGCGAAAGCCTATGCGCCGGACGACGACGAAGGCAAGATGATCGAGATCGTGTCGCGGCGCGAAGAACGCAACGACGTAATCAGGCATCTGCTGCCGCTTTTTCCCATTCCGACAGCCAGCCGGTAAACCGGCCGCTGTCGCGCATCCCGCCGTGCCATGCCGCGTAGACCGCGCCGTCATCGGCCACCATCAGCACCACGTCGAGGCCCTTGGAACGCTGCAGCGTGTCGATCGCCTGGCGCGGGGTCTGCGCGATCGGGCCTGCGACGTTGAAGGAGGTGTTGACGGAGATCTCGACGCCGATGCGGCGGCCGAGCGCCTTCAGATAGGCGTAGGTGAGGGGATCGTCCTCTTCCCGCACGATCTGGATCCGCCCGGTGCCGTCGGCGTGGATCACCGCCGGAATCTTTTCGCGCGCGTGCGGCTTCGAATGCGCCGTCAGCACCATGTAGTTATAGGCGTTGTAATCGGCGTCGGAGGCGCCCTCGAGCAGTTCAAAATATTGCTTCGCCGCCTCCAGCGTCGCCATCGGCGCCAAGCGGCCGGATCGCCTCGCGGTATTTCACGCGCTCGTTGAGCCGCTCGCGCGTGCCGGGGTCGCAGGGGTTGGCGAGGATCGAGCGGTGGCCGAGCGCGCGCGGGCCGGTTTCGGCCGCGCCCTGATACAGCGCGATGACGCCGTTCTGCGCCACCATGAACGCCATCAGATCGGCGATGGCGTTCCGCCCGTCAGCCGTCGAGATATCTCCGATCCGCTGCGAGGCGATGTCGTCGGCTTCGAGCGCCGAGGCGATATCCTCACGCGTCGGCGGCAGGCCGCAATAAAAGGCGTGCGTCAGCGGCGCGCCGCGCGGGGCGCCTGCCATATGCGCGAGCAGCCATGCCGCGCCGATGGGGACGCCGGGGTCGCCGGGCGTCGGCGGCACCCACAGATGCAGGCGCGCCTTGCGCTGCTGGGCCTTGGCGAACCACGCTTCGTCGAAATGTTCGAGCAGCCGCATGTTGCCGAGCGCGTTCAAGCGCCACCCCGCCGGTGAGCACCAGCCGGCTCGCGCCGGTCACGCGCAGGAGATGATCGACCACATGGATCATCGCGTCCTCGAACACCAGCTGCGTCGCCGCCGCCTTGTCGAGCCGATCTTTGGTGTCGGGCCGGTGGTGGATGTCCTCGACCCGCAGCACCGCGTCGGGATTCCAGAGCTGCTCGGGCTTCAACGGCTCGCCGAGAATCTCGATCAGCGGCGCGTGGTAGGGATTGTCATAGGGATCGCAGCACCAGTTGGCCATCGCGCGGTTGAGCTTGATCTCGCCATCCGCGCCGAACTGCAGCACCTCCTTCAGCCTGATGTAATAGCGATTGCTGGCGCGGTTCATGTCGCCCCAGGCGGCGGCGCCCATGTAGCGGCCCTCGCTCGACAGCCAGGTCCAGCCGCCTTGCGTCGACGAGATCACGCTGTAGAAGCAGCCGAGCGAGTCGAACACGCTGTCATTGCAGTAAAGCTGGCGCATCTCGCCATCCTTCGCGACATAGAGCGAGATCGAACCCTGATCGCCGGTGCCGTCGATGACAGCGATGGCGACGGCTTCGTCGCCGTCGGCGAAGGGCGAGGCCGCGAACGAAAACCAGGCATGGTTGTCGTGGTGCGGCATGCAGATCAGCGGCACGTTTTCAGTCATGCCCAGCTGTTTGGCGAGAATTCTTGGCGTGCGCCGCATCTGGTCCAGGCGGCGGCGGTCGACGGCCGGCTCGATCGGCTTGGTCAGGAGCTTGAAACTGCCGGGCGCCTCCTCCAGCAGCGTTCGCAACATGGTCGCGAGCAGAACCGGATAATCCCAGGTGGTGACGAAGGCGGCGATATCGCCGGCACTGCGCCCCATTCGGCGCAGCGTCTCGACCATGGCGTCGATCGAGGCCCGCGGATATTCGGTGGTGTGCTTGTTGCCGGAAAAGCGTTCTTCCTCGTTGTTGACGATGATGCGGGGGCCGGCCTGTTGGGTGACCTCAATCAGCGCAACCCCGGAATTGTGCATGCCCGAGGGCGCCAGGCCCGCGATGTAGACGGTCTCGCCGCGCTGCAGCCGCTCCCGGATCGAGGCAATCGTCCGGTTCGCGAATTCGCTGCCGATCCGGTGAAAACCCATGCGCTCCATCGACAGTTCGCTGAGCCGGCGCGCGAGGCGATAGCCCGCTTTGGCGATGGCGGGATTTCGGGGGCCAATTCGTCTGTTCAATTCCAAACCGCGGGACTTTCGGGTGACGGGTGCTGCCTTGCATCAATCATAATTGGCGCCGCGCAACAATACTGTTTCGCCCCGCGGAATAAACCGATGCTTGCATGGGCGCGCCTGACTTGCCAGACTTGAAGAAAACAGATCTGCACAAAGGGGAGGGAACCATGCCGGCTCTTATGCGAGGCCTGATGGCCATGGCGGCGCTTGCCGCCGCTTTAGCAATGACCGCGAATACGGCGAGTGCGCAAAAGAAATACGATCCGGGCGCCAGCGACACCGAGATCAGGATCGGCAATATCATGCCCTATAGCGGTCCGGCCTCCTCCTACGGCGTGATCGGCAAGACGGAAGCGGCGTACTTCGACAAGGTCAACGCGGAAGGCGGCATCAACGGCCGCAAGATCAAATTCATTTCCTATGACGACGGCTACAGCCCGCCGAAGGCCATCGAGCAGGCGCGCAAGCTGGTGGAGAGCGACGAGGTGCTGCTGATCTTCCAGCCGCTCGGCACGCCCTCCAATTCGGCGATCCAGAAATACATGAACGCCAAGAAGGTGCCGCAGCTTTTCGTCGCCACCGGCGCGACCAAATGGGGCGATCCGAAGGACTTTCCGTGGACCATGGGCTGGCAGCCCAACTACCAGAGCGAGGGCCGCATCTACGCGAAATACATTCGGGACCATTTTCCCAACGGCAAGATCGCCGTGTTCTGGCAGAACGACGACGCCGGCAGGGATCAGGTCAAGGGAGTGCGCGACGGGCTCGGCGACAAGGCCGGCATGATCATCGCCGACAAATCCTATGAGGTCAGCGACCCCACCATCGACTCGCAGATCGTCGCGCTGCACGATTCAGGCGCCGACATCTTCATGACGTGGGCGGCGCCGAAGGGCGCCGCGCAGGCCATCCGCAAGGTCGGCGAACTCGGCTGGAAGCCGAAATTCTTTCTGGCGAACGTCTCGACGTCGGTGGCCTCCGTGCTGAAGCCGGCCGGTCTCGAAAATGCCAAGGACATCATCTCCACCGCCTATCTGAAGGATCCGACCGATCCGGCCTGGAAGGACGATCCGGGCGTCAAGACGTGGCGGGCCTTCATGGACAAATATTATCCTGACGGCGACAAGACCAACTCCAACAATATCTACGGCTATGCCGTGGCGCAGACCATGGTTCAGGTTCTCAAGCAGTGCGGCGACGATCTCACGCGGGAGAACGTGATGAAGCAAGCCGCCAGTCTCAAGGACTTTACCAGCGACGTCCTGCTGCCCGGCATCAGGATCAACACCGGCCCGAACGACTTTTTCCCGATCGAGCAGATGCAGCTGATGAAATTCAACGGAGAGAGCTGGCAGTTGTTCGGCGACGTCATCACCGGCGAGGTCGGGCACTAAGCCAGCTATCGAGCCGCGCCGGTCGCGGCCGTTTCAGCCCGCGCTCAGCCGCACGCCGGCGCGCAGGAATTTCTGCGGATCGACCGCGTCGCCGTCGATCCGGGTTTCGTAGTGCAGATGCGGTCCGGTCGATCGGCCGGTCGAGCCGACTTCGCCGATCACCTGTCCGATCTTGATCTGTTCGCCGACCTTGACGCCGATCTCCGACAGGTGGCCGTAGCGGGTCGACAGGCCGTTGCCGTGGTCGATCTCCACCATGCGGCCGTAGCCGCCGGTCCATCCCGCCGACACCACTTTTCCGTTCGCGGTCGCCCGCACGGGATCGCCGGTCGCCGCGCGGAAATCGAGGCCGGTATGCATGGCCGGGCGGCCGAGGAACGGATCGCTGCGCACCCCGAATCCGCTGGTGAATTCGACTTCGCCGACCACCGGCTTGCGATAGGGCACCAGCGCCAGCGTCCGGTTCAGGCGCTCGACCTGGGCGCGGGTGACGTTGATCCGATAGAGCTGGCGCTCGAAGGCGCCCGCGTTGGCAGAAAGTTTCACCGGAACGAAAGGACCGCCCATCGGCGCGCGCGGCGTTGCGGCTTCCAGTTGCGCCATATCGAGGCCGAGATCGCTGAAGACGCCGCGCATCCGGCGCACGCGCGATTCCATGCTGTCTTCGACGGCGTTGAGCGCCGCCATCTGGCGGCCTTCGACCTTGTCGAGGGAAGCCTGCAGGCGGACCAGGACGTTGTCGACGCCCTGGACCTTGGCGAACTGGTTCGGCTGCGTGACCGGCGCGATGGGGGCCCGCGATTCCAGCCGCGCTTCGCGATCCGGCGGCGCCACGAAGATCACGGTATCGCTGATCGGCGACGGTTTCGGTGTGCCCGAAGCCGATTCGTTGGCAGCAGACCCCCGTGACGGCGGCCTGATCGATCCGGTGACCGACACGTCCGGAATGGCGCCAAGCGCGGTGGCGCGCGATTCCAGCGTGGTCTGGCGCCGCATGATCTGCTCGAGTTTCTGGTCGAACTGTTCCTGGTCGAGCAATTGTCGGCTGGTGGTGCGGTCGACTTTGGCGCGCAGTTCGGCGATGCGGTCTTCGTAGGCATATTGCATCTCCGCCTGGCGAGCGATCAGGCGGGTGAGAACGTCGTCGCGGAACGCGAAATAGGTCGCGGTCGCGGCCGACCACATGCCGAGCACGGTCACCGTGCCGACCACGATCCAGAACGCCACCGGTCCGAACCGGACCTGTTTGCCGGCGTGGACCAGCGTATAGCCGTCTTGCCAACGGCGTGCGGAGGGCGCCGGGGCATGGCCCGGCCCGGGGCGGCGAGCGGACGCCCTGCCATGGTCATGAGGATGGTGCTGGGGGTACTCGGAATAATGACCGGAACGGTACGACATCGGCACTCCCGCGCCGGTCGGAGATCAGTTCCGTACGGCTGAATTTGCGGGGGTGATTTGACCTTCTCATGGTTAATTTTTAGCGAATGGCACCACTCAAATTATAGCGCCCGTACCGCGGCGAGCACCTCGTCGGCATGGCCATCGACCCTGACATTGCGCCAGATTTTGAGGATCCGGCCATCCGCGCCGATCAGAACCGTGGTTCGAAGAATGCCTTGGAAGGTTTTGCCATACATGGATTTTTCGCCCCAGACGCCATAGGCCTCCAGCATCTCGTGCGCTTCATCTGAAACCAGAGGTGTAACTAGTTCGTGCTTGTCCCGAAAGGCTTCCTGCGCCTTGGGCGGGTCGGCGGAAACCCCGAGCACGGCGGTCTGGCTTTCGGCAAAGGCGCCCGACAATCGCGTGAAGTCGATGGCCTCCTTGGTGCAGCCCGGCGTGTCCGCGCGCGGGTAGAAAAACAGCACGAGTTTCTTGCCGGCGATAGTCGGACAGCGAGACGGTGCCGCCGCCGTCGCGCGGCAGGCGGAAAGCCGGCGCCTTTGCCCCCTCGGCCAAACCCGAGATCCGAGCAGCCGGCGCGCCGGCCTTGACTGCCGGTGGTTGACTCGCCGCTGGATTGCCGGCCTCGGGCCTGACGGCTGCCTTCCTCGATCGCGCCGGGCTCTTCGAGCCCGCGGATTTTAACGGTTTTGAGGGGGCCTTCTGCGATGCTCTCTTGGCAGCGTTGCGGGGTTTCTTGGTTGCGTTCTTGCCCGATTGGGCCCGCCTTGGCCCGGCGGGTCTTCGGTTGGTAGCGTTTTCGCCGATTTCGCCGAGGGCCGCCTTCCGGAGGCCGGTTTGGGGGATTTCTTGCGCGTTTTCTTGGACATACGCCTTCCTTTCGTCGCTTTCGGCGGATCAATCATTGGATATTGCGGGTCTTGTCCTGGCAGGCCGGAATCAAGCCGGTTGCTGGGCAAGTCTGATGGCCTCGGAGTATGGTTACAAGGAATTCGACGCACCACCCGTCCGCTCGTTGACCGCGCTGCTTGGGCCGGATGACGAGTAACAGTATTAATCGAGGATTGGCAGCGATGCCGGCACAGGAGCGCTCGTTACGTGTGGACGGGCGAGGCCTTGGCGGCGATCAATCTTACAATCAGCGCCAGCACCGAGAGGCAATGGCAAGGAATACGTCGCCCCAGGGGTCCAGTCCGCGCGCTGACGTCCAACCCTCGCAATGGGATGATGCCGATTGGGATCAGGACCATGACGAGGCGGCTGGTCATCGCGCGCGTCGGCTGCTGTCCAGATCGAATTCCGGTTTTCATCGGCTCGGCGATCACCTCGCCGCGCTGCAGCCGATGGGTCGCGGGCGAACGCTGGGTAAAGCGCCTTGCCGTCGTGATCGCGGCCTTGATGGTGATCTTCGCCGGCTGCTTCGGCGGGCTGTGGTGGCGGCTCGGCGCCGGTCCGATCAATCTCGAAATGGCCACGCCGTGGCTCGCGGCGGCGATCGAGGAAAATATCGGCCACGGCAACACCGTCGAGGTCGGCGGCACGCAAATCGAGCGCGCGCGGCGGATCCGCATCGCCGTGCGCATCCGCGACATCATCGTCAGGGATCGCGACCATGCCGATCGTGGCGAGCGCGCCGAAAGCCGAGGTGAAGCTGTCGGGCACCGCGCTGTTGATGGGACGGCTTCGCGCCGAAAGCCTCAATCTGGTGGATGCCGAACTCGCGGTGCGCATCACGCCGGACGGCCAGGTGACCGTTTCCGCCGGTGACAACGGCAAAGCCGCTCGCCACCGGTGTCGCTTCGAAAAAAGACGCGGGCATCGCGCCCACATTTCCGCGTCAAATCCCCGGGACGTCGCTGCCCGGAAATCCTTCGCGATCTTCGCCCGCCGCCAAATCCGCTCCCGCCGCGCCGGCGGCCGACACGGCGCAAAGCGGACTGCTGGCCGGCCTCGATTGGCTCGACAGCCTGAGCCTGACCGGACTTGACGGACAAAACCTCAACGAAATCGGTCTGAAGAACGGAAGCCTGATCATCGACGATCAGCAGCGCGGCAACAAATGGAATTTCGAGAACATCTCCCTGAGCCTTCGCCGGCCGAGCGGCGGCGGGGTGGCGCTGAGCCTCGGCGAAGAGGGCAGCCGCGCCTGGTCGCTTCGCGTTGCGGTCGGACCTCCCGCGAACGGCGTGCGATCGGTCGATATCCGCGCCGACAAGGTTTCGACCAGCAATATCCTGCTGGCGCTGCGGCTGAAGGACCTGACCTACAGCGCGGACCTGCCGCTCACCGGCGAACTGAAGGGCGAACTCGGCCGGGACGGCCTGCCGACCTATTTCCGCGGCAAACTCACCGCGGGCGCGGGCACCATCATCGACAGCGACACGCCCGATTATCCGATGGCGATCGATTCGGCGGAAATGAACGTCGAATGGGATTCCGGACGGCGCGTGCTGGTGGCGCCGTTCAAGATCGTTTCCGGCGCCAACCGGATCACGCTGCTGGCCCATCTCGAGCCGCCCAATGACAGCATTCCCGACTGGCAGCTCGGCTTTTCCGGCGGCACCATCGTGCTCGCCGAAATCGACCCCGAACAACCGCCGCTGATTTTCAACCGCATCGCCATCGGCCTGCGCTTCGACACCGACAAGCGGCGCGTGCTGCTGACCCAGGCCGACATCAGCAACGGCGAGATCGGCATCGCCGGAACCGGCAGCGTCGACTATTCCGGCGGAGCCGCGCCTGACGCTGGGTTTTGCGGGAACGCCGATGTCGGCGTCCGCGCTCAAGCGGATGTGGCCGATCCTGATCGTGCCGGAGGTGCGCGAATGGGTGATCGAGCGGATCGAACGCGGCTCGCTTCAGCGCATCGAGGTGGGCGTCAACTCGCCGGTTCGCAACCTTTCGCGGCGCGGCCCGCCGATCCCGGATGACGGTCTCGCCGTCAACATCGTCGCGTCAGGCGTGACCTTGCACCCGGTGGACGAACTGCCGTCGGTGCGCGACGCGGATCTGAAGGCCCATGTCACCGGCCGCACCGCGACCGTGACGATCGGGCAGGCGGCATCCGATACGCCGGCGGGCCGCAAACTCAACATTTCGGATTTCGTGTTCGAGGTGCCGGACATGGCGCCGAAGCCCGCGCCGGCCAAGGTTAAATTCCGGATCGACGGTCCGGTGCCGGCGGCGGCCGAAATTCTCGCCTCCGATCGGCTCAGCGAATTCTCCGGCACCTTGATCGATCCCAATTCGAGCAAGGGGACGGTTTCCGCCGTGGTCACGCTCGGCCTGCCGATCAAGCGCGAACTGACCAAGGCCGACACCACCTATACCGTCACCGCCGACCTCGGCGGATTTGCCGCCGACAAGCTGGTGATGAATCAGAAGCTCGAGGCCAACGCGCTGAAAGTCGTCGCCAACAACGCCGGCTATCAGGTCAAGGGCGAGGTCAAGATCAACGGGCAGCCGGCCGCGCTGGACTATCGCAAGCCGGCCGAGGGCGATGCTGATATCAAATTGCAGGCGACGCTCGACGACACCAGCCGCGCGCGGCTCGGACTGGATCTCGGCCCCGCCGTCAGCGGCGCGCTGCCGATCAAGCTGACCGGCAAGATCGGAGGCCCGAGCGACAGCCGCCTCGGCATCGAAGCCGACCTGACCTCCCTGAAGCTCGACAATATCCTGCCGGGCTGGGTCAAGTTGCCGGGCAAGACGAGCCGCGCCGTATTCAACGTGGTGCAGAAGCCGCAATCGACCCGCTTCGAGGACATCGTCATCGATGGCGGTGGCGTATCGATCAAGGGATCGCTCGAGGTCGACCAGAACGGCGACCTGATGAACGCGAACTTCCCGACCTATTCGCCCTCCGAAGGCGACAAGACCACGCTGAAGGCCGAACGCGGCCCCGACGGCGTCGTCAAAGTGACCATGCGCGGCGACGTGTTCGACGGCCGCGGCTTTCTCAAGTCCGCCATTTCGGGCAAGGAGGCCGACCCCAAGAGCAAGACCAGGAACATCGATTTCGATGTCGACCTCAAGCTCGGCGCGGTCGCCGGTTATTTCGGCGAGGCGCTGCGCAGCGTCGATTGCAAGCTGTCGCGGCGCAATGGCGTGATCCGGAACTTTTCCCTGAGCGGCAAGCTTGGACGCGATACCCCGCTGACAGGAGATCTGCGCGGTCGCGCGCAGGGCCGCGACGTGATCTATCTCGAAACCAACGACGCCGGCGCATTCTTCCGTTTCACCGATACCTATTCCAAGATGGCGGGCGGCCAGCTTCAACTGATCGATGGATCCGCCGACGGTCGAACCCAGCGCCAAAGAGGGGCTGATCAGCGTCCGCGATTTCTCCGTCAAGGGGGAGGGTGCGCTCGATCGGGTGGCCGCGGGCGGGCCGGCCGGCGTGCAGAACGGCGTTTCCTTCTCGCGGGTTGCGCGCGGAATTCACCCGGCAAAACGGCCAGCTCACGATCCGGGAGGGCGTCGTCAAGGGTCCGATCGATCGGCGCGACCATCGAAGGCAGCATCGACTACCCCGGCAACCAGGTGCGCATGAGCGGCACCTTCGTTCCGATGTACGGGCTGAACAACATGTTCGGCCAAATTCCGATTGTCGGCCTGTTCCTCGGCGGCGGCAGCAATGAGGGACTGATCGGCGTGACCTACGAGGTCGTCGGCACGCCCGGCCAGCCGGTGCTGCGCGTCAATCCGATCTCGGCGATGGCGCCCGGTGTGCTCAGGAAGATCTTTGAATTCAACACCGGCAAGCAGAACACCCCGATCGAGTTTCCACCGAACAACTGATCTGCCAGCCGCGGCAAATCCCGGCGAAGACTGATTTCGCAGGCCTGCCCTTGACCGCAGGGGGTTCAGACCGATTGCACAGCGCCGCCATTCTGCGTCAGTTGGCGGGGCAAGAGGGACTGGCGCGGCTCAGGGCGCTGCCCGCAGCCATCCTTGCGATGGCGACGCCGTCGGCAAGAAACTCGGTTTCTTCGTCGCTGTTGGGCAGTTTGCCAAAAATAGAGTTGCCCAGCCGGCGGCAGTCACGGACTTCGAATTGTTTACCGCAGGGCGTGGTCACGAGGGCGGTGAAAGTATCTTTCCCGTCGCAGCCGATGACGGTGAAGGTCGGTCGCTCCGAATGCACATCGATCATGACGGCCTCCGTTCGCGTTTACCGTCGTCAACCTATCCCGGGGGGCTGCGCCGACCTTGATCCTGCGCAAATTGAAAGCTGACCGCGCCGGAGTTGCGGCCGATGGGCGCAGGTCGGGCAACGAGGTTGTCCCAAATTTAACTTGTTCTGGGGCGGGAACCTCGCAGGATATAGCCACTTGGGGAGTGCTCATCATGACCCATATTGACTCATTATCGACGGAATGGTTGCCCGTTTCGATTGCACCTCCCGACGGAGACCTCGAAGTCTGCGTCATGGACTATGACGGGATCGTCCGCGCGCTGACGTACCCGTGTCACCGGGAGGGAGCCGATTGGATCGATGCTTCAAATAGCAGGCGCATCGACATTCAGCCGACGCATTGGCGCAAATGGACCGAGAGCAACTAGCTTGAAAAGCCGGCGATTTGCATCCGATCGCGCGGTCGGGGACCCGCTTGTTGTGTAATTGCTATTTCCGGCGCCTCGGCGGATCGACGACAACACCTTCGCAAACGATGCGGCCTGCGATCAGCTTGAATTCCAGCTTGTCATATCCGGGGAGCGTCCCGCCCGGCTTCACCGGCAGCAACCCGGCTCTCCCCTGAATATTCAGCGCCGCATGTCCGGCGCCGTGAACATTGGGATTCCACATCTTGATCCCGGTTTCTGCCCAGCGCCGCCGGATGAGATGTTCTCTCCCGGACGGCTCGTCCGATTCCGGCGCCGCAATGGTGCAAACGCCGGACGCCTTCAGGCCAGCGACAGGCTGATCGGCGTTTTCGCCAAGGGCGGGAGCTTCGCCGAGAAACTTGCTGACAAGCGATTCGCCGTTTCCTTGGTCGCTGTGCAGCAGCGCCGCAAATCTGGCGACTACGAACTGCACCGCCGGAATATTGCGCAGCATAACGGCGAGTTTCGCAAGAACCGGGAAGGGTCTGGAAGGATATTCAGCAAGTGACATCTGGATGATTCTCGGGCCGCAGAACGTCCCCCATGGTTAAGCATCGAAGCGATTCGGTCCACTGCTACGGTGTGGCTCGACGGCCGAAAGCGATGCGCCCGGTCCGCTCCGCCCTCGGCAGTGGACATGCGTTGTCCGGCGCGTCAGGCTGTGAGGCGGATTCGAAAGTCCTCATCCGATCACGCGGCGGCGGATTCGATCCAGGCTGTGAAAAAATTGGGCCGCCAAACACGGGGTCAGTTTGGCGGCCCCCTATCGCGCCGGCATGTCGCTGTTGGATGGGGGTTCAACTCTCGACTTGTCTGACGCGAGGACCCGAAAAACATAAATTCCCGGGCTGAGGCCCGCTACTCAGATCCCGCCAGCACCGCCCACAGCCGCCAAAATACGAGGCCATCTGCGATCTTTTTTTCGTGCAATCGCTGGATTTGCGATTGGCGGAGGTCTCGTGCACGGCAATCGCCCGTGGGTCATCCGCCGCGACGCGATGCTTGCGCCGAGTCGCCCGTCGAATGATCCGCCGGTAATTTCCCTCCCGGTTTCCGGTCTTGCATTCGCGCAGTAGTATGAGAATATCTGGCAGCATCGACCGCACCAAGACGGTTGAGCGAATAGGGGAAGGTCAAGGATGTTCACGGCGATGGCATGTGCCACGGTGGCACTGGTGGTTTTGATCGAGCGGCGACGCCGGGGTTTCAACGGTAATCCCGTTGGCGCGACAAGGACGTCCGGCGGTTACTCGCGGTTTGGTTCTTATCTGCCTTTTGCGGTCCTGATTGCGCTCGGCGTCGTCGTGGATCGAATACCCTGGTGAGGCGCAACCCGCCCGCGCGCTTCGCGCTCAGCGCCGCAGCGCCGGCACCACCAGGAACGGGATCATCCCCAGGACCACGCTGACCAGCGAAAACGCGATCAGCGGATTATAGCTGTGGGTCCAGTCGTGGATCAGGCCGCCGCCCCAGGAGCCGAACGCCGATCCCAGTCCGCTGCCGATCGAAATCGCGCCGTAGATCGTGCCGAGCCGCTCGCCGCGAAAGATCTTCATGGCGGTTGCGCTCAACAGCGGGCCGCGCGAGCCGATCATGCTGCCGAAACACACCACAAAGCCCGTCAGCAGCCAGAAGTTCGGATACCACTGCAACAGCCACAGCATGACGATGCCGACGATCGAGACCGCGTAGCTGAACAGCACCGACGGCCGGCGGCCGATGATGCCGTCGAGCCAGGAGACGCCGAGCATGCCGAACAGCAGCACGATGCCGGAAAAACCCCAGGCGGTCGCCGCCTGCAACGGCGGGTAGCCGGCGTCGATCAGATAGGCCACGACCTGCGGCGAGATCGCGTACATGCCGATGGCGGTGAAGAAGAACGTCGAGAACAAGGCCCAGAACGCGTGGTGGCGCATCGCGCTCAGCAAGGTCCAGCCCTCGTCGGCGAAGTCGGCGGCGGCGCTTTTGGCGAGATGCGGCGAGCCCGTGGAGAACAGCCGCCACGGCAACAGCAACAGCGGCAGCAGCAGCGACAGCGCCGCGGCGCCGAAGATCTGATAGGCGTCGCGCCATCCGATATGGTCGATCAGCAGTTGCGAGGCCGGCAACAGGATCAACACGCCGGCGCCGGTCGCGGAATAGACCACCGCCATCGCGGTCGGCAATCGCGGGCCGAACCAGCGGCCGAGCAGGATCGAATTCGGAACATTGCCGATGAAGGCGATGCCGAGACCGACGCAAAGCCCGAGGCTCAACTGGAACTGCCAGAGGGAGTGCGCATGGGCGGCGACCAGGAATGCGCCGCCGAGCAACAACAGGCCGAGCGAATAGACGGTCCGCGGTCCGGAGCGGTCGAACAGCCGGCCGATCAGCGGCGCCGCGAGGCCGCCTGCAAGCGCGGTCAGCGAATAGACCGAGACGACCTCGGCGCGGTCCCAGCCGAAATCTCTCCGAGATCGGCTTCAGGAAGACCGTAAAACTCTCGCCGAGGCCGCGGCCGAACACCGAGAGCGTAAAGCACAGCGCCAGCACGTTGAGCGCCACGCGCGCCGGCTTCGGCGGCCTGGTCTTGGTTTCCTCCCGTGGCGTGTTTTGATCCATGCCCACCAGGGAGCGCGTTTCCGCGCCCCGGAGCAAGAGTCAAAAGCGAATACGCCTATGCAGGCTTGAGCAGGACGTGGCGCTTCTTGCCGAGGGAGAGCTTTATGACGCCTTCGGGCGTCAGATCGCCAAGGCGTCAGCATCATCTTGTCGTCGATGACCGCGACGTCGTTGACGCGCAAGCCGCCGCCCTTGATCTGCGACGCGCCTCGCCGTTCGAGGCGACCAGGCCGGCTCTGACGAACGCCGCCAGCACGCCGAGGCCGGCCTTCGAGTTCGGCTAACGCGGAATTTCGACCGCGGAAGATTTTCGGCGATCGCGCCTTCCTCGAAGGTCTGGCGCGCGGTTTCCGCCGCCATTCGCGCGGCGTCGGCGCCGTGCAGCAGCGTGGTCGCGGAGTCCGCGAGCGCCTTCTTGGCTTCGTTGATCTCGGCGCCCTGCAGCGCCGAAAGCCGTGCGATCTCGGGCAGCGGCAGGATCGTGAACAGTTTTAAGAAGCGCGCCACGTCGGCGTCGTCGGTGTTGCGCCAGAACTGCCAGTATTCGTAGGGGCTCTTCATGTCGGCGTTGAGCCAGACCGCGCCGCTGGCGGTCTTGCCCATCTTCTCGCCCGAAGACGTCGTGATCAGCGGCGTGGTCAGCGCATGCAGCTGCGGACGTACCCATGCGGCGGCCGAGGTCGATGCCGTTGACGATGTTGCCCCACTGGTCGGAACCGCCCATCTGCAGCCGGCAGTCGTAGCGCTGGTTGAGCACGACGAAATCATAGGCCTGCAGGATCATGTAGTTGAATTCGATGAAACTCATCTCCTGGTCGCGCTCGAGCCGGAGCTTGACCGAATCCATCGCCAGCATGCGGTTGACCGAGAAGTGCCGGCCGATGTCGCGCAGCATCTCGATCCAGTTGAGCTTCGTGAGCCATTCCGCATTGTCCGGCATGACCGCATCACTCTTGCCGTCGCCGAATTTGAGGAACCGGGAGAACACCTGCTTGATGCCGTCCTTGTTGCGCTCGATGTCCTCGATCGACAGGATCTTGCGGGTCTCGTCCTTGCCGGAGGGGTCGCCGACCCGGGTGGTGCCGCCGCCCATCAGCGCGATCGGCTTGTTGCCGGTCTGCTGCATCCAGTACAGGCACATGATCTGCACCATGGAGCCGACATGCAGCGAGGGCGCGGTGCAATCGAAGCCGATATAGGCGGTCAGCTCGCGCCGCGCCGCCAGGGCGTCCAGCGAATCGGGGTCCGAAATCTGATGAATAAAGCCGCGGCTTTGCAGCACATTGAGAAAATCAGATTTAAAAGCAGTCATTTGGGTGCGACTCTGATCATTCTAATTTCACGGTATTTTCACCGAATTTACGGAACCTTGACGTTTGGACTGCCGCCGGACCGCGCGCTGTGGCATTATAAGATGTGGTGGTCTGACACAAGCTGGGCGGCGAGGGCAGGAAGCCCCGCGAAGGCACTATGGCGACGATGTTGACGGCGGTCGGTCTGATGAGCGGCACCTCGCTCGACGGGGTCGACGTCGCCTTGATCGAAACCGACGGCCGGCGGGTGCGGGCGTTCGGGCCCTCCGGCTACCGGCCCTATACCGATAGAGAGCGCAGCCTGTTGCGCCAGGCCCTGACCGAGGCCGTCGATCTGCCGCAGCGCGATGCGCGGCCGGGCATCCTGCGCGAGGCCGAGCGCGCCGTCACCATTGCGCACGCGGAAGCCGTGGCCTCCTTCACCGCGCAGCACCGCATTACCCGCGAAAACATCGATATCGTCGGCTTTCACGGCCAGACCGTGCTGCACCGGCCCGAGCGGAAAATGACCGTGCAGATCGGTGACGCCGCGGCGCTCGCCAAGGCCATCCATATCCCCGTCATGCACGATTTCCGCGCCGCCGATGTCGCCGCCGGCGGGCAGGGCGCGCCCTTCGTGCCGGTCTACCACCGCGCGCTGGCCCAGTCGCTCAATCGCGAGGGGCCGATCGTCGTGGTCAATATCGGCGGCGTCTCCAACATCACCTATATCGACGGCGCCGATATCCTGATCGCCTGCGATACCGGCCCCGGCAACGCGCTGCTCGACGATTTCATGTTCCGCAATTTTGGCCAGCCCTTCGATTGCGAGGGCCGCACGGCCGCGCAAGGCGCCGTCGACGTCGCCTGGGTGATGCGCGCCATGCAGCATCCGTTCTTCGCGCTGCCGCCGCCGAAATCGCTCGACCGCAACGATTTTGCTTCCCTGACGCTGCCGCCGAAGTCTCCGGCCGATGGCGCGGCGACGCTGACCGCCTTCACGGTCGAGGCGATCGCCCGGATCGTGCCGCTGCTGCCGAAGGAGCCGAAGAGCTGGATCGTCGCCGGCGGCGGCGCCCGCAATCTCACGATGCTGCGGATGCTGCGCGAGCGGTTGCAGCCCGCCACCGTCGAGCCGGCCGAAGCGCTGGGCTGGTCGGCCGACGCGCATCGAGGCGCAGGCCTTCGGCTTCCTCGCCGCGCGGGGCTTAAAGGGCCTGCCGCTGAGCTATCCCGCCACCACGGGCGTGCCGATCCCGATGACCGGCGGGGTGATCGCGCGGCCGTGATCAAGAGCCGGTGATGCGGCGCATCGATCTTGACGGTTTCATGCAGATGCATGTAGTTAAATGCACCTGCATGAAACCTGCGAGATCCGCCATGGCCGCGCCGCTAAAACTGATCAGCCACAAGCTCTGTCCCTATGTGCAGCGCGCGGTGATCGCGCTCGCCGAGAAGGGCGTCCCGTTCGAACGGATCGATATCGATCTCGCCAACAAGCCGGACTGGTTCCTGGCGCATTTCGCCGCTCGGCAAGACACCGGTGCTATTGGTCGGCGACGTCCCGATTTTCGAATCCGCGGTCATTCTGGAATATCTGGAGGAGACGCAAGCCGAAGCCGCTGCATCCGGCCGATCCGTTGATCCCGCGCCGAGCATCGCGCCTGGATCGAATTCGGTTCCGCCGTGCTCAACGACATCGCCGGTTTTTACGCAGCGCCCGACGAAGCGACGTTCAAGGCCAAGACCTCGCAACTCGAGCAGCGCTTCGCGCGGCTGGAGGCGCGCGTTGCGGCTGCGCCATGGTTCGACGGCGAACATTTCTCGCTGGTCGATGCGGTGTTCGGTCCGGTGTTTCGCTATTTCGATGTGTTCGACGACATCGCCGATTTCGGCATTCTGGCGGGCAAGCCAAAACTTGCGCGCTGGCGCCAGGCGCTGGCGGCGCGGCCATCGGTACGCGCGGCCGTCAGCGCCGATTATCCGGCGCTGCTGCGCGATTTCCTCGACCGGCGGAATTCCTGGCTGTCGGGCTGCAGGCCCGCGCCGCCGCGTGATTTCGCGATCGTAGCGGATGAAGCGAAGCGTGATCCGGGCGTCTGTTGTGGCCCCGGATTGCGCTGCGCTCCATCCGGGCTACAAGCGAATACGTTACGCCGTTAGCGAACGTTGGCGAGCCGCATGTCGAGATAGCCCGTCACCGTCTCCATCAGCGGCTCCAGCTTGCCGTCGAAGAAATGGTTGGCGCCCGGGATGATCTGCTGGTCGATCACGATACCCTTCTGGGTCTTGAGCTTCTCGACCAGCGTGTTGACGTCCTTCGGCGGCACCACGGCATCCTTCTCGCCATGCACGATCAGCCCCGAGGACGGGCAGGGCGCCAGGAACGAGAAGTCGTAAAGATTGGCGGGCGGCGCGATCGAGATAAAACCTTCGACCTCCGGCCGGCGCATCAAGAGCTGCATGCCGATCCAGGCGCCGAACGAGAAGCCCGCGACCCAGCAGGCGCGCGCTTCCGGATTGATGGTCTGCGCCCAGTCGAGCGCGGAAGCGGCATCCGAGAGTTCGCCGGTGCCGTGATCGAACGATCCCTGGCTGCGGCCGACGCCGCGGAAATTGAAGCGCAGCACCGAAAATCCGCGATGCGCGAACGCGTAGTAACACTGGTAGATGATCTGATAATTCATCGTGCCGTGAAACTGCGGATGCGGATGCAGCACCATCGCGATCGGCGCATTCTTCTGCTTCGCCGGATGGTAACGGCCTTCGAGGCGGCCCGCGGGGCCGGTGAAAATGACTTCAGGCATTGCTGGTCCTTGGCAAAATCAACCGACTTTGTGCTGGCTTCATCTGGCTTTCGAGACGAAACCTCGCGAAGATAAGGGGTTGATCAGACGTCGTTGGGGCGATGCGCGAACGGCGCCTGGTGAACTGGAGGCCGCGTTCTAGCATGAGGCGAGGGGCAAAAAGCAAGCTTCTTGAACATCCCTTTGTGCGTTCAAGGTGTTAGCGCTTCGGTTGTCAGGAGACGACGGGATCGCCAATTGCCATAAGGTGGGAGTACGGTCAGCAACTGCCGCCGACCGCGTTTGCATTCAAAACAGGTATCATAATACTTAATGTCTGATCGGGTCTATCTCGACTGGAATGCGACCACCCCGCTTCGTCCCGAAGCCAGGGAGGCGATGGCCGCGGCATGGGATCTTCCGCGGCAATCCCTCCTCCGTCCATGCCGAAGGCCGCCAGGCCCGCCGGCTGGTCGAGGACGCCAGAGCCAGGTCGCGGCCGCGGTCGGCGCGCTGCCGCGCAACGTGGTCTTTACGTCGGGTGGAACCGAAGCCAATGCGCTGGCGCTGACGCCGGGGCTGCGGCGAGGGGCCGGGCTTCCGGTCCAGAGGCTGGTGGTCTCGGCCATCGAGCACGCCTCGGTGCTCGCGGGCGGACGGTTTCCAGCCGGGGCGATCGGCACCGTCGGCGTATCCGGCGCCGGCCTGGTGCGATCTGGACCGCCTGCGCGAGATGCTTGCAGGAGGGCCTCCGGCGCTGGTGTCGGTGATGCTGGCCAACAACGAAACCGGCGCGGTGCAGCCGATCGCCGAGGTGGCCGCGATCGTCCATGCCGCAGGCGGCCTGCTGCATGTCGATGCGATCCAGGCGTTCGGAAAAATACCTTTTGATATCAATGCGATGAATGCCGATCTGGTGACGGTTTCGGCGCACAAGATCGGCGGCCCCAAGGGCGTCGGCGCCCTGGTTCTGGCCGAAGGCGTGCTCGGACTCGAGCCGCTGCTGCGCGGCGGCGGTCAGGAACTCGGACGTCGGGCGGGCACCGAGAATGTGGCGGGAATTGCGGGGTTCGGGGCCGCGGTGAAGGCTGCCATGGGCGCCCTGCAGGCTGACGCCATTCGCCTCGAAACCTTGCGGAACCGGCTGGAAAGCGGCCTGCGGCAGACCCCTGATGTCATCGTCTTCTCTGCCGAGGCGCCGCGGCTGCCGAATACCACGCTGTTTACGGTTCCCGGCCTCAGGGCCGAGACCGCCGTGATCGGCTTCGACCTTGCAGGCGTGGCGGTTTCCTCGGGCTCCGCCTGTTCCTCGGGAAAGGTGCAGCCGTCGCATGTGCTGGAAGCCATGGGATTCGGCCGCGAACTGGCGCAGGGAGCGGTGCGGCTCAGTCTGGGCTGGTCTACGTCATCGGCGGAGGTCGATCGCTGCCTTGAGGCTTGGCGAAAGCTCGCCGGTACCTTAATTAAAGGAGACGACGAAACACTGCTTGAACGGTTCTAAGCAGGTGATTTCCTCCGGGAAACATCGTAATAGACTTCTCGGAATTGATCCACCGCGGTCCTTGAAACCGCGAGCGGAGGATGGAATGGCGGCCGTACAAGAGACCGTCGATCGGGTGCGCCGGATCGACGTCGATCAATATCGATATGGATTTGAGACCGTAATCGAGTCCGACAAGGCCCCGAAGGGGTTATCGGAAGATACCGTCCGCTTCATCTCGGCGAAAAAGAACGAACCGGCGTGGATGCTGGAATGGCGGCTGGAGGCGTATCGCCGCTGGCTGACCATGACCGAGCCGAAATGGGCGCGCGTCAACTATCCCGAGATCGATTACCAGGATCTCTATTACTACTCGGCGCCGAAGCCGAAGAAGCAGGTCTCCTCGCTGGACGAGATCGATCCGGAAATCCTGAAAACCTACGAGAAGCTCGGCATTCCGCTGCGCGAGGTGGAGGTGCTGGAGGGCGTGGCGAAGCCGGAGGGCGCGCGCAAGATCGCCGTCGATGCCGTGTTCGATTCGGTGTCGGTCGCGACCACCTTCAAGGAAGAGCTGAAGAAGGCCGGCGTGATCTTCATGCCGATCTCGGAAGCGATCCGCGAGCATCCTGAACTGGTGAAGAAGTATCTCGGCACGGTGGTGCCGACCTCCGACAACTACTTCGCCACCCTGAACTCGGCGGTGTTCTCCGACGGCTCGTTCGTCTATGTGCCGCCGGGCGTGCGCTGCCCGATGGAACTGTCGACCTACTTCCGCATCAACGAGCGCAACACCGGGCAGTTCGAGCGCACCCTGATCATCGCCGACAAGGGCGCTTACGTCAGCTACCTCGAAGGCTGCACCGCGCCGCAGCGCGACGAGAACCAGTTGCACGCCGCCGTGGTCGAACTGGTCGCGCTCGACGACGCCGAGATCAAGTATTCGACGGTGCAGAACTGGTACCCCGGCAATTCCGAAGGGGTCGGCGGCATCTACAATTTTGTGACAAAGCGCGGCGACTGCCGCGGCAACAATTCGAAGATTTCCTGGACCCAGGTCGAGACGGGATCGGCGATCACCTGGAAATATCCGAGCTGCATCCTGCGCGGCGACAATTCACGCGGCGAGTTCTACTCGATCGCGATCTCGAACGGCCACCAGCAGGTCGATTCCGGCACCAAGATGCTGCATCTCGGCAAGAACACCACCAGCCGCATCATCTCCAAGGGCATCGCCGCCGGCGTCTCGCAAAACACCTATCGCGGCCTCGTCACCGCGCATCGCAAAGCCACCGGCGCGCGCAACTTCACCGCCTGCAATTCGCTCCTGATCGGCGACAAATGCGGCGCGCACACCGTGCCCTATATCGAGGCGAAGAATTCCTCGGCCACCTTCGAGCATGAGGCGACGACGTCGAAGATTTCCGAGGACGTGCTGTTCTACTGCGTCCAGCGCGGGCTGAGCCAGGAAGAGGCCGTCGGCCTCGTCGTCAACGGTTTTGTGAAGGACGTGCTGCAGCAACTGCCGATGGAGTTCGCGGTGGAAGCGCAGAAGCTGATCTCGATCTCGCTGGAAGGCAGCGTCGGATAAAGGTCGTCATCCCAAGGGTGCTTGCGAAGCAAGCCTCGAAGGATGGCTGCACAAACGAAAGGTCATCCTTCGAGGCTCGCCGAAGTATGCGATGCGAGAGCATCGCGGAGCTCGCACCTCGGGATGACGAGAAGGATGGATGAGAATGGCATTACTCGAAGTCAAAAACCTGCAGGTCCGTGTCGAGGAGCGCGAGATTCTCCACGGGCTTTCGCTCACCGTGAACAAGGGCGAGGTCCACGCCATCATGGGGCCGAACGGCTCCGGCAAATCGACGCTGTCCCACGTCATCGCCGGCAAGCCGGGCTATGAGGTCACCGGCGGCGAGATCCTGTTCAACGGCGAGAATCTTCTGGAGATGTCGCCGGACCAGCGCGCCGCCAAGGGCGTGTTCCTGGCGTTCCAGTATCCGGTGGAGATCCCCGGCGTCGCCACCATGACCTTCCTGCGCACCGCGCTGAACGCCCAGCGCAAGGCGCGCGGCGAGAGCGAATACTCCACCCCGGATTTTCTCAAGAAGGTTCGCGAAGTCGCCAAGTCGCTCAACATTCCGCAGGACATGCTCCGCCGCGGCGTCAATGTCGGCTTCTCCGGCGGCGAGAAGAAGCGCAACGAGATCCTGCAGATGGCGCTGTTCGAGCCGAGCCTGTGCATCCTCGACGAGATGGATTCCGGCCTCGACATCGACGCGCTGCGGGTCGCCGCCGACGGCGTCAACGCGCTGCGTTCGCCCGATCGCGCGATGGTGGTGATCACGCATTATCAGCGGCTGTTGAACTACATCGTGCCCGATTTCGTGCACGTGATGTCGAAGGGCCGCGTGGTGAAGAGCGGCGGCAAGGAACTGGCGCTGGAGCTGGAAGCTTCCGGCTATACGCAGTTCGAAGACGCGGCCTGAGCGGAATGCGGATTTCACGATGAACGTTGCACTGGCAAAAACCGAGACCGGACGCGCGCCGAGCGATGCTCTTCGCCGTCGCGCGCGACCGGCTGCCGGGCGCGGGCAAGGTCGCCGACCTCAGGCGGCAGGCGTTCGAGGCTTACGAGCGCGCCGGCCTGCCGCACCGGCGGATCGAGGACTGGAAATACACCGATCTGCGCGTCCTGATGCGCGAAGTGTTGCCGCTTTCGGCCGAGCCGGATGCGGCGGCGCTGACGCGCGCCGGCGCGGCCCTGAAGCTGCATGCGATCGAGGGCGTGCGCCGGCTGGTGCTGGTGGACGGGGTGTTCGCGCCAAAACTGTCCGACACCGGCAACCCCGAAAAAGGACTTCGCATCCGCTCGCTGCGCGAGGTGCTGGAGACCGGCGATGCCGCGCTGCAAGCGCAATTGTTCGGATGCGAAAATTCCGACGCCATGGTGGCGCTGAACAGCGCGATGATGACCGACGGCGTCGTGATCGAGGTCGCCGATGGCGCCGTGCTGACGCAGCCGCTGCATATCGTCCATATCGCCAGCGGCGCGAGCGCCTGCGGCGATGTTCACGCGCGCTCTGCTGAAGCTCGGCAGGGCCGCCAGCGCCACGCTGGTGGAAAGCTATATCGCCGCCGACGGCGCGAAGGCCTATCAGGTCCACGACTCCCTGATCGTTTCGATCGGCGACAATGCGCGGCTCGACCATGTGCGTCTGATCGAGGACGGCCGCGAGGCCTTCAACATTTCCTCACGCCAGGTGACGCTGGGCGCCAGGGCCCATTTCAACACTTTCGGCCTGACCTCTGGAGCGAATGTCAGCCGCTATCAGGCGAGAATCGCCTTTGCCGGCGAGGGCTCGCGGGTCGAGACCAACGGCGTCAACCTGCTCAACGGCCGCCAGCATGCGGACTCGACGCTGTTTCTGGACCACGCGGTGCCGAACTGCGCCAGCCGCGAGATCTTCCGCGCCGTGGTCGACGACCGCGGCCATTCGGTGTTCCAGGGCCGCATCATCGTCCGCCCCGACGCGCAGAAGACCGACGCCAAGATGATGACGCGGGCGCTGCTGTTGTCCGACGAGGCGGAGGCCGACAACAAGCCGGAACTGGAAATTTTTGCCGACGACGTCACCTGCGGCCATGGCGCGACCACGGGCGCGCTCGACGAAAGCCTGCTGTTTTATCTGCGCGCGCGCGGCCTTTCCGAGAAGGAGGCGCAGGCGCTCCTGATCCAGGCGTTCGTCGGCGAAGCCATCGAATCCATCGCCAACGATACCTTGCGCGAGCTTGCGATCTCGGCGGCGCAGCGCTGGCTGGCGGCACGGGGATGACCATGCATCCGGCAGTCAAAAATGGCGCATATGACGTGGCCCGGGTGCGGGAGGACTTTCCCGCGCTGTCGCTGAAGGTCTATGGCAAGCCGCTGGTCTATCTCGACAACGCCGCGTCCGCGCAAAAACCCAATGCGGTGCTCGACCGCATGAACCAGGCCTACAGGACCGAATACGCCAACGTGCATCGCGGACTGCATTACCTCGCCAACGCGGCCACCGAAGCCTATGAGGGCGGCCGCGCCAAGGTGACAAAATTCATCAACGCCGCGCGCACCGAAGAGATCGTCTTTACCCGCAACGCCACCGAGGCGATCAACCTCGTGGCGTCGTCCTGGGGCGAGCCCAACATCAAGGCCGGCGACGAGATCGTGCTCTCGATCATGGAGCACCACTCCAACATCGTGCCCTGGCATTTCCTCCGGGAGCGTCACGGCGCCGTCATCAAATGGGTCGACGTCGACGACGAAGGCAATTTCCTGATCGAGGAATTTGAGAAGGCACTGACATCGCGCACAAAACTGGTCGCGATCACGCAGATGTCGAACGCGCTCGGCACCATCGTGCCGGTCAAGGACGTCGTGAAGATCGCGCATGGCCGCGGCATCCCGGTGCTGGTCGACGGCAGCCAGGCCGCCGTGCACCTGGCGATCGACGTCAGGGACATCGACTGCGACTTCTACGTCTTCACCGGCCACAAGCTGTACGGCCCGACCGGCATCGGCGTGCTCTACGCCAAGCACGAACATCTGGTGGCGATGCGGCCCTACAATGGCGGCGGCGAGATGATCCGCGAAGTCGCCAGGGACTGGGTCACCTATGGCGATCCGCCGCACAAATTCGAGGCGGGGACGCCGGCGATCGTCGAGGCCGTGGGCCTCGGCGCCGCGATCGACTACGTCAATTCGATCGGCAAGGAGCGCATCGCCGCGCACGAGCACGATCTTTTGACCTACGCGCAGGCGCGCCTGCGCGAGATCAATTCGCTGCGCCTGATCGGCACCGCGCGCGGCAAGGGACCGGTGATCTCGTTCGAGATGAAGGGCGCCCATCCCCACGATATCGCGACCGTGATCGACCGGCAGGGGATCGCGGTGCGCGCCGGCACCCATTGCGCGATGCCGCTTTTGGAGCGGTTCAACGTCACGGCGACGTGCCGGGCCTCGTTCGGAATGTATAATACCCGTGAAGAAGTCGACCATCTGGCACAGGCGCTGATCAAGGCGCGGGAATTGTTTTCATGAGCGACACGGCCGAAGTCAAAACGCCCAACATGGAAACGCATTCGGCGCTGCCGCCGGAGGAGACCGAGCGGCTCGGCGGCGAAATCGTCGCGGCGCTGAAGACCGTGTTCGATCCGGAAATCCCGGCCGACATCTATGAGCTCGGTCTGATCTACAAGGTCGACATCAAGGACGACCGCAGCGTCGATGTCGTGATGACGCTGACGACGCCGAACTGTCCGGCGGCCGGCGAGTTGCCGCAGATGGTGGAGAACGCGGTCGCCAGCGTTCCCGGCGTCGGCCTGGTCAACGTCAATCTGGTCTGGGACCCGGCATGGTCGCCGGACCGGATGAGCGACGAGGCGCGCCTCGTCCTCAATATGTGGTGAAGCGTTAGCGGACTGGGGCTTAACTTATTCACGGAAGATAACTGGCATTGATTTGCCGCCGAGGTTGACCACATGACGAACATGACGCCCACCTCACCGACACCCGCCTCCAAGCCGAAGCCGCGGCCCCGCCCGCAGGTGATGAAGCTGACGGAGGCTGCCGCGCAGCGCATTGCCGAACTGACAAAACGCGCCGATTCCGAGATCGTGGGCCTGCGGGTCGGGATCAAGAACGGCGGCTGCGCCGGGCAGTCCTACACCGTCGAATACGCCCACGACATCCGTCCCACCGACGAGGTCGTGGAGGACAAGGGCGTCAAGATCCTGGTCGATCCCAAGGCCGTGCTGTTCCTGCTGGGCACCGAGATGGACTACAAGGTCGACAAGATGTCGGCGCAGTTCATCTTCAACAATCCCAACCAGACCGGCGCCTGCGGCTGCGGCGAGTCGGTGCAGCTCACGCCCGCGAAGGCGGACGGCTAGACGTTATTAGGCGGATCGCCGTCATTGCGAGGAGCGCAAGCGACGAAGCAATCCAGCTTGTTGCTCTGTGGATTGCTTCGCGGAGCCTGTCATCGGGCGCGCGTTCGCGCGACCCGGTGGCTCGCAATGACGTACGTGGTAGCATCGCAACGATGAGCCGTATGGCTATAATCGTGTTGAGCCAACGCGCATGGACCGCGACTTCCTGATCGATCTGTTTTCCGATTTCGGCCCCGTGACGATCCGCCCGATGTTTTCCGGCTTCGGCATTTCCGCAGACGGCACCAACTTCGCGCTGGCGCTGCGGGCCGGCCTGTATTTCCGCGCCGATGAACAAACCATTCCGCAGTTCGAGGCGGAGGGTTCAAAACCGTTCCAGTATCAAACCAGGGCCAAGACCGTCACGGTCGGCTCCTACTGGCAATTGCCGGCGCGGCTGTTTGACGATCCGGAAGAACTGACGGGCTGGGCGAGGGCGGCGCTGGCGGCGGCGCAGCGCGCGGCCCTGCGCAAGCGTCCCAGGGCGCGCAAGGGCGCGAAGAAGGCTGCAAAGAGGAAGGCTGCGAGCAACAAGACGGCGGCCAGGAAGCAGCCGGCGCCGAAGAAACCTCAAAGCAAAACGCCAGGGAAGAAGTCCTGATCCTGAGGAGCGCGCTTCTGCGCGCGTCTCGAAGGATGGCTGCAAATGAGATCGTAGCCTCGTGGTTCGCCCGGCGATGCGAAGCATCGTCCGGAGACGCGCGAAGACGCGTTCCTCGTCATGAGGGCTGCTATCGCCCTTGTGGAGTGAAATCAGGCGACCTGACTGCTCGTCTCGGCGGTGTATTCCGGGTCAGCCTCGCAGATGACGCGGTTGCGGCCGTTGCGCTTGGCAGCGTACAGGCAGGCATCGGCGCGCTCGATCAGCGCATCCGTATCGTCGCCCGGCTTCAGTATGGAAACGCCGACCGAGATGGTGATGCGGCCGAGAATTTCGCCGGTGGACTTTTTCTTCAATTCCTTCGCCATCACGGCGCGGCGGATATGATCGGCGACCGTCAGCGCCTGGCGCAGCGCGGTGTTGGGCAGCACCACCGCGAATTCCTCGCCGCCGTAGCGCGCGGTGAGGTCCTGGCCCTTGATGGTCTGCTTCAGCGATATGCCGACCAGCCGCAGCACCTGATCGCCGGTGAGATGGCCGTAGGAATCGTTGAACGACTTGAAGTGGTCGATGTCGAACATCAGCAGCGAAAGCGGCTCGCCATTCGCATGCGCGTTCTGCACGGCCGTCTCGATCGAGCGGTCGAAATATTTGCGGTTGCCGAGCCCGGTGAGCGGATCGGTCAGGCTCTCGGCCCGGATCGCCTCCAGGCTCTGCTGCAGATTGCTGATCTCGTTTTTCGACAGCGACAGCCGGTCTTCCAGCGCCTTGTTGGTCTCGCGCATCTCGCGGGTGGATTGCACCAGCGTTTCGATGATCGCCTTGATCTGCTCGGGCCTCTTGGCGACCTCGAGCTTCTGGGTCGCGCCGTTCAGGCTGTCGTCGTAACTCGCCGACATGCCGAGCGCGTCGCTGATCAGCGTCATCACGTCGTCGATTTCGCCGATCACGCGCGAGCCGACCTTGTCGATGCGGTCAGAGGTCTTGATTTGCGAAAGATAGGTCTCGTAGATCTGCTCGAGATCGGCTTCCGTCAGCTTGCCGTTGCGCGCCAGCGTTTCGTTGATGATATCGTTGAGCGGCGAATTGTATCCCGCCGCATAGACGTACCAAATTTCATAGTTGCGGGGGACGGCGGTCTGCCGGAGGGACTTGATCTGGCCCAGCGCGACTTCGGCGAAGGCCATCGTGCGTTCGTGTTCGTCGAGCACCTTGATCACGTCCCCAAATAGCGGACAGCGCTGCCCGCTTTCTGCAGCAATAATTTTAATTATCGCCCCAAGTTAACGGAGGAGAATGAACGGTCGGTAAACGAGCAGCTACCGGGCTTTAACCGAAGTTAAACTCTGGCGCGAACGGGTCGCAACAGGAACGCCGGGAGATGGGAGTGATCGGCGGGTTCTGACGATGGTTCACGCGAGGTTTGCGGGGCGGGTTCCCGGCCGATCGACGGCGCGCGCGAGGGCGGGGGCGCCGTCGGCGGGGTGAACGCCGCGGCGGGCGCCTGCGGCTTCGGACCGGAATGGCGGCCGCCGCCGGAGCGCCGCGGCTCGCGCTCCCGGCGCGGCTTGCGGCCGCCGCGTGAACCTTCGTGCGAGCCTTCGCGGCCACGCTGATGCCGCGGCGCTTCGGTTTCGCCGCCGGACGCCTCTGCCGGGCGGTCGACAGCCTGGCTCTCGGCGTGACCTTCCATGCGCGGAATGGTTTGCCCGATCAGCTTTTCGATCGCCGTAATCGATTTGTGATCGAGCGGCGAGACGATGGAGATCGCGGTGCCGGTGCGCCCGGCGCGGCCGGTGCGGCCGATGCGGTGCACGTAGTCGTCGGCATGATGCGGCACGTCGAAATTGAAGATGTGGCTGACGGCGGGAATATCGAGGCCGCGGGCGGCGACGTCGGAGGCCACCAGCAGCGGAATCTCGCCCTTGCGGAATTGATCCAGCGCCGCGGTGCGCGCCGACTGGTCCATGTCGCCGTGCAGGGCGCCTACGCTGAAGCCGTGCTTCAGCAGCGACTTGTGCAACTGCGCGACCTCGCGCTTGCGGTTGCAGAAGATGATCGCGTTGTTGAGATCCTTGGCCTCGCGCAACAGGCGGCGCAGCAACTCGCGCTTCTCGTGCGGCTCGCGGCCGACCGGGACCTGGAACTGGGCCACGCCCACGGCGGTGGTCGCGGGCCTCGAAACTTCGATTTTTTCGGGATTGTGCAGGAAGGTGTCGGTGATGCGGGCGATTTCCGGCGGCATCGTCGCGGTGAAGAACAGCGTCTGCCGCGTGAACGGGATCATCTTGCAGATGCGTTCGATGTCGGGAATGAAGCCCATGTCGAGCATGCGGTCGGCTTCGTCGATGACCAGCAGTTCGACGCCGGTGAGCAACAGCCCGCCGCGCTCGGTGTGGTCGAGCAGCCGGCCGGGGGTCGCGATCAGCACGTCGACGCCGCGCGTCAATTTGGTGTCCTGGTCGCCGAACGAGACGCCGCCGATCAGAAGCGCGACGTTGAGTTTCTGGCCGGCGCCGTATTTGTCGAACTGTTCCTTGACCTGGGCGGCGAGTTCGCGTGTCGGTTCCAGGATCAGGGTGCGGGGCATGCGGGCCCGGGCGCGGCCCTTTTCCAAGAGCGTGAGCATTGGCAGGACGAAGGCCGCGGTTTTGCCGGTGCCGGTCTGGGCGATGCCGAGAACGTCGCGGCGGGCCAGAACGTGGGGGATCGCCTGTTCCTGAATGGGGGTAGGGGTGGTGTAACCGGTGGCCGCTACGGCGGCGAGCACCTTGTCGGACAAGCCGAGATGGGAAAAAGACATTGAGCCTCTGGTAGAAACCGCCGCTTGGAATCTCGAAAAAAACTGTCGCGCTCAACCCCGGAACGGCACGCAAATTTGCACGGGATTTTCGGATACGCAGACAGGCGGCTTATCAAGATATCGCGCTTCGATACCGGGCCGCGTCGAAGCGGAACATAGGGGCGAATTGGCCAAAGTCAATGGAGCAGGCGCGGGAAGCGTTGAAAAAGCTTAATGTTTTTGCACAAATGCCGGGAAAGCAGACAGGAAACGCCATGTTTTCAAAAGCCCGTCTCGACACGCTGAGCGATGGCATCTTCGCCGTCGCCATGACGCTGTTGATCCTCGACGTGCGGTTGCCGGGAGGATTTTCACCCCAAGGACGGCGTCGAACTGGTGCAGGGCCTCATCGCTCTCTGGCCGAAATTCCTGCCTTACGTCCTGAGTTTCGGCGTGCTCGGCCTGCGCTGGCTTTCCAACATCGAGGTGCGCACGCGCGCGGAATACGTCAATCGCGAATACGCCAATTCGTGGCTGCTCTATCATTTCCTGATCACCTGCGTGCCCTTCACCACCATCGTGGTCGGCCGCTTTGCGCATTTCGCGCCCGCGATCTGGCTCTGTGCCGGTGATACGCTGCTGATCGCCATGGTCGGCCTTCGCCTGACTTTCATCACGCCGCATCTGGAGCAGGGCGACCATCTGCGGCACCGGCAGATGTCGGCGCTCTTGCTGATCGTCTCCTCGCTATTGGCGATCGCGCTGAGCTTTGTGAATTCGAAGGTGGCGCTGTGGGCGCTGGCGCTGAATTTTGCCGGGCCCGTGATCAGGGTGTGGAGCAGGCGGACGCAGGCGCGCGATTGAACCGGCGGCGGGGCTCTGCCGACCAAGCCAATGGTTGGCGCAAACCGTGGTTTTAGCCGTGCAAGGCGGGGAACAGGGATGAAAAACTGGCTGTCGTTCAGGGCTGCGCTGGCGTTGGGTTTGGCGGCGTCGTTACTGGCGCTCGCGGCGCCGGCGCACGCCGCAAAGCGCGTCGCGCTTGTCATCGGCAACAACGACTACAAAAACGTTCCGAAACTGCAGAAGGCGGTCAACGACGCCCGCACCATGGGCGATACGCTGAAACAGCTCGGCTTCTCCGTGATGGTGGCGGAGAACCAGACCCGGCGGGCGTTCAGCGAAACGCTATTGGCCTTCGACAAGGCGGTCGAGCCCGGCGATACCGCGTTCTTCTTCTATGCCGGCCACGGTTTTGAAATTGCGGGGCAGAATTTCCTGCTCCCGACCGACGTGCCCGCGGCCACCGAAGGTCAGGAAGAACTGGTGCGGGACGCCTCGATCCTGGCGGACCGCGTCATCGAGCGGCTGCAGAACAAGAAAGCGCGCACCGCCATCCTGGTGTTCGATGCCTGCCGCAACAATCCGTTCGAGCGGGCGGGAACGCGCGCGGTCGCCGGCGGCGGCGGTCTCGCGCCGATGACGCAATTGCCGGAAGGCGTGTTCTCGGTTTTCTCGGCGGGGCCGCGCCAGACCGCGCTCGATCGTCTCTCGAACAACGACGACAATCCCAATTCGGTGTTCACGCGAACATTTTCAAAGGAACTGCTGCAACCGGGCGAGAACCTTGTTCAGGTCGCACAGCACACGCGCCGGATCGTCAGCGAGATGGCGGAGACCGTGAGCCACAAGCAGATCCCGGTTTATTTCGACCAGATGGTCGACGACGTGTTCCTGAATGGCGCGGCGAAAGCCCAGGCCGAGCCCGCAAAACCCGCCGAGCCGCTGCAGAAGGTCGCGGCCTTGCCGCCGGTGCAGCGGCTCGCGCCGTCGAACGACAGCGTCAATGCGCCGATCGCCGCGTTCTCCCGCCACAATGGCGGCTGGACCGTGGTGTTCTCGATCGCCGATCCCACGCTCGGGATTTCCTGGCGGATCGGGGAGACGGACGAATTCCGCGAGACCGGCTTCATCGACGCGCTCGATCCGCGTACGCGCAAGCGGATGCCGAACCCCTCGATCGAATTGCCCGCCGACGCGCCGGCAGCGACGATACAGGTTCGCTATGTCGATACCTCGGGCGAATTGCAGGGACCGTTTCCGATCAAATTCGATCCCGAGGCGGCGCTGATCCGCGATCAGCGAAAGATCCTCGACATGACCGCGACCAGCTGGCTGTCGTTCCGCGAGTTCAACGGGCTGCTCGTCTATTACACCCACCTGATGTCGTATCGCTGCGCGATCCGCGAAGTGCGTGTCGGCATCGACAGCGCGGTGCCGGACAAGGTTTTGAAAATGCCGCCCTGCGACATGAGGGATCCCAGCGTCATCCCGCACGACGCGCAGCCTTATCTGAAGCTCGCGCCTTCGACCCAGTTCGTGTCGGTGGAATTGACCTATCGCGACGGCAGCGTCTCGGAGATCAAGAGTTTCCGGCGCTGAGAGCAGTCCGGTGTGAGCCGGTCGGGGAGGGCGGTGCCCCAACCGGGTTCGCGCCTGCGCTTCGATTTATGTCAGCGAAGTTGACCCACTGCGGCGGCCATGCCTCGCTTCGGCACTGAACGGGTATTATTTTCCTCTTCTTGTTGCAGCTGTGCAACGAAGCCCAGGAAACCGGCGTGGAAAGAACAGATTCTCATCGCCTGGCGCTGGTCCTGAGCCATACTTGTCGCGCCGGAATTTTAAAAAAATCGTCACGTCGGAATTCATGAACTTCAGCGTTGGGGGGACCAACATGGAAAGACGTATAGGATTAATTTTCGCCTCGGCGATTTCGCTGGTCATCGGCGGGCTCGGTGCAGCCTCGGCGGCGGACTTGCCTGTCAAGGCGCCGCCGCTCCCGGTCGCGGTCTTCAACTGGACCGGTTGCTATGTCGGCGGAAATGTCGGCTGGAAATGGGGTCGGTTCCGCGAGAGCGTCGATACACCGGCCGGCGTTGCGGTCATCCCCGGTCTTCGAAACACGGCCTTCGTCGCTGACCACCTCGACCTCGACGGGCTGAACGCCAATTCGGGTGCGATCGGTGGCCAGGTCGGCTGCCGATGGGAAACCCCCTCGCACTGGGTTTGGGGTGTGGAGGGTGACTTCGACTGGACCGACCTGCACGGAACAGTGACTGCCTTGACGCCTGGCACCGGAAATTCGGTGTTCGTCCGCGGCGATTACTTCGGCAATCGCGCCCGCTGGGAATCGTCGGTGAGAGGTATCGTCGGCCGTTCATTCGACAAGTGGCTGATTTACGCGACGGGCGGCTTGGCCATGACCGACGTCAGGATGGACGGAACCTTCATCCCGACGGTAGCGGGCTCAAGTGCCGTTCCCGGGTTCGGTGGGATCCGATTCCAAGACGCTTTTCGGGTTTACGATCGGCGTTGGCGCGGCCTACGCCATCGCTCCGAACTGGGATATCGGAGCTGAATATCGCTACTCGCAATACGGTGGCGCAGACTTCAACCTCGGCACGGTTGCGGCCGTCTGCGGATTTACCACCGCTATTCCCGGACAAACCGTTGGGTGCTTCAATACGAACGCAACCGGTCACAAGGATCTCAGCACCAATGAGATCCTGTTCAAGCTCAATTACCGGTTCAATACGGCGGGACCGGTGGTCGCGAGATACTGACTGCTCCTGAGCTCTCCCGCGACTTCGAAGCCCCGGCATCGTCCGGGGCTTTTTCGGTTGCGGACCCGTGACGTCCCAGCGAGGTGTGTTAACCAACTGAACTCGCTCCGGACCGGTGGTCGCGAAGTACTGATTTCTCCCAGGACCGGTTTTTTCCAAGACTGGTTTTTTCCAGGATTCGAGAATCAAAAGCCCCGGCGTGGTCCGGGGCTTTTTTGCGAGCGCTGATCGGCGCCGGACAAGGTGCAAAAAGTGCCACTATGTTCAGTATTGGACACTGCTTGTTGCAGATGTGCAACGTTGCCCGACAAAGTGTGCTGGCAGTGGCTTACAAAGCGGGATTCTCGTCGCCCCGCTTTGCCATTCGGCTTAAAAGTAACCTTGGAATTCATTAATCTTCGCGCTGGAGGACTAAATGCGCCGACATCTTGGATGGGCTCTCGCCTCGGTTATTTCGTTGGGCCTGAGTGGTGGGGCCATGGCGGCGGATATGCCGCTCAAGGCAGCGCCGGCTCCGATCCCCGAGATCTTTAGCTGGACCGGCTTCTATATCGGCGGCAACATCGGCTACGATTGGGGCAGGGCTGACATCACCGGGACCCAGACGTCTCCTGTGCCTCCCTTCTTCGCGATCGACAACGCAGCCGTTTCGGCGGCGGCTTCTCCGAGCCTCAGGCCCTCCGGCTTCACCGGCGGCGGTCAGGCAGGCTACAATTGGCAAACGGGCGCCATGGTGCTCGGTGTCGAAGCAGATATCGAGGCGTTCCGTCTGCGCGCCAGCACCATCGGTACGTTCCAGTTCCCGAGCACGCTGCCTGGCGGCCTGGGCGGTGCACCGTCGTTCTTCACTCCCGCGTCCTCGGTATCGACCGACTGGCTTTTCACAGGGCGTGGCCGGCTCGGCTGGGCCAACGACCATTGGTTGCTGTATGCAACCGGCGGCGTGGCGGTCACGAATGCGAGCGTGAATCAAACCATCGCGTTACAAGTTCCCTTCGTCTGGAACGCGTCAGCGTCGTCGACCCGGGTCGGCTGGACCGTGGGCGCCGGATTCGAATATGCCATGACCAGGAACTGGTCCGTGAAGGGCGAATATCTGTACCTGGACTTCGGCAATCTGAACGGGGTCGGCGTTCTTACGCCCGCCTTCGCCGGCTTTGTCTACACCAACTCCACGCACCTCACGGCGAACATCGCGCGGGTGGGCGTGAACTATCACTTCGGCGCCCCGGTGGTCGCGAAATACTGATCTCTCCCGAAGTCTCCCACAACTCAAAAGCCCCGGCATTGGCCGGGGCTTTTTTGTTTTGTCGGGCTTCGGTTCGCGCCGGGCGTCCGCGAACCTCAGCCCATGATCGAAAATCCGCCGTCGACGGGAATGGCGGCGCCGGTGACGAAGTCGGACGCGCTTGAAGCGAGAAACACCGCGATGCCGGCGAAATCGCCCGACGCACCCCAGCGCGCCGCCGGCGTGCGGGCCAGAACCCGGTCATGCAGCCCGTCGATCTGCTCGCGGGCGCGCCTGGTCAGATCGGTGTCGATCCAGCCCGGCAGCACCGCATTGGCCTGGATGTTGTCGGCGGCCCAGGCGCAGGCGCAGGAGCGCGTGAACTGCACGATGCCGCCCTTGCTCGCGGCGTAGGCCGGCGTGAAGCTGGCGCCGAAGATCGACATCATCGAGCCGATGTTGATGATCTTGCCACCGCCCGCGGCCTTCATCGCCGGATAGACCGCCTGCGAGCACAGGAACGCGCTGGTGAGATTGGTCCTGATCACGCTGTCCCATTCCTCGATCTCGAGCGCGTGCGGCGGCTTGCGGATATTGATGCCGGCATTGTTGACGAGAATGTCGATCCGGCCAAGTTCGCGCACTGTCCGCTCGGCCATGGCGGCGACGGCGGCCTTGTCGGTGACGTCGGCCGTGACCGAGATCGCCCTGACGCCGCGCGCCTTGAGGTCTGCGACCGCCGCGGTCGACTTCGCTTCATTGCGCCCGACGACGGCGATATCGGCGCCGGCTTCCGCCAGTCCCAGCGCCATGCCGAGGCCAATGCCGCCATTGCCGCCGGTGACGACAGCCACCTTGCCACTGAGGTCAAACTGTCCGTTCTTCATGGTTGATTTCCCTGATGAATCCTTGGTTTCGCGGTTCTGATTGAATCAGCCTGCATAGGGTGGGCAAAGGCGCCCTTGGCGCCGTGCCCGCCATCTCTCTTGCGAGCCATTGTGGTGGGCGCGCTTTGCCTTGCCCACCCTGCAATCTTCGTCGTCTAGCGCTTGCTCTGCCAGATCAGGATCAGGCCGAGTGCGGCCAGCGCCGCGCCATAGCCGGCCCATTGGAGCTGCTTGATCATGAAGCTCGACTGCGGCCAGTTGATCGCGCCGGTGCCCTGGCCGATCCAGAGCAGGCCCATGGCGAGCGCCAGCAGGCCCGCGATCAGAAGCAATTGGCGCATCGGTTCTTTCTCGTTGGCGCTGGCGGCTATCGCGCGAGGTGGCCAGAGTGGCGCGGGCGCTCATCTGGGGCAAGAGCGGGGACAACGCCTCGCCAAGCGGGATGACTTTTCTTCGAATCGTCATCCCGCTCTATCTTTTGTTGAGCATGATCTTTTCGGAAAACCGGTGTCCACTTTTCCGGATCATGCTCGAGCCAATCCCACATCTAGCCGAGGCACAAAAAAGCCCCGGACAATGCCGGGGCTTTTGATTGTTATAGCGACGTCAGATCAGTACTTCGCGACGAGCGGGCCACCCCAGTTGAAGTGGTAAACCAGCTCGCTGCGGACCGTTTGGACCCACTTTGAAGGTCACCGAATTGCCGGTTGGCAAAGCAGTCGTTACATTCAGATACGGAATTGTCTGGGTTCTAAATTCAGCCAAGCGATATTCAGTTTTCCAAAACAGCCCTGGCATGAAGCTCAGAGCATATTCGTCGCCCGCGCCGATGAAGTAACCCTTGTAGGTCGCCTTATCCAAGTAAAAATTAAGGGCAGCGCCGCCGGGCGTGTTCCCGAAAAAGTTCTGGCGGTCGAACGTCGCCTCTGTGTAACCGGCCGAGAAGAAAGTCAGAAGGCTGGGAGTGATCAGCCAGCCGACACGACCACCCACCGTCCACGAGGAACTCATTTTCTCGGCCGCAGTGGCGGAGCCGAGCAGCCCCTGGAGATTTCGGAACGGCGTCTCGTGTGATCCCTTGAGGCTCTCGAAATCGTAGTCACCGAAAGCGCCAATCACAAACTGCTGACCTGCCGCACCAAACTGATAATCGCAGCCAGCTTGCACGGTTCCCAGCCAGCCACGGCCGCCCGCGCTATTCGTCGCGGTAGCCTGGGTTCGCGGCGGACCATCATCAAAATTCGTGTTTTCTTGATCCCAAAGGCCGTAGCCGAAGCCACCGCCAACGTAGCATCCCGTCCATGACGGAGCATACGCAACGGGAGCAGGCCTCAGGGGGGCCTTGGCTGCCATATCGGCTGCAAAAGCCGGGGCAGTGAACGCGGCAACCGCGGTCAGAGCGAGCACTAATTTTTTCATCTTCAAATCCCCAATCTAAGCGTTCGGAAGCTGATCGCGCGACGGGCTGTAAAGCACCGATTCCCAGAACCCAGTGCCCGAACTATAGCGGGTTCCGCCCGAAATGCTGTTGCCGGGCAGGCACACTCGCCGGAAAACAGGTCCGGTGAATCTTTGGGCAAAAACGGCCAAAACCGCTGAAAATGGTGCAAAATCGCCTCGCGGACGGCGGAATCGCCAACCGTCCATCAACCATCGCGCGCGCCCGGCGATCTAGACGTCCAGCAGATCCTCGCTGGCGAACTCCGCCTTGTCGGAAATGAAGGCGAAGCGCGCTTCCGCCTTGGTGCCCATCAGGCGCTCGACCGAATTGGCGGTGCCCTCGCGGTCGTCGGCCAGCAGCACCACGCGCAGCAGGGTGCGCCTGGCCGGGTCCATGGTGGTTTCCTTGAGCTGCGCCGGCATCATTTCGCCCAGGCCCTTGAAGCGGCCGACATCGACCTTGGCGTTGGCGTTGAATTCGCTCTTCAGAAGCGCGTCCTTGTGGGCGTCGTCGCGGGCATAGACCGTCTTGCTGCCGTGGGTGAGGCGGTAGAGCGGCGGCACCGCGAGATAGAGATGGCCCTCGTCGATCAGCCGCGGCATCTGCCGGTAGAAGAACGTGATCAGGAGCGAAGCGATATGGGCGCCGTCGACGTCGGCATCGGTCATGATGATGATGCGGGCGTAGCGCAGGTCCTCCTCGCGGTACTGGGTCCCGGTGCCGCAGCCGATCGCCTGGATCAGATCGGCGAGCTGCGCGTTGGCCGTCAGCTTGTCCTTGGTCGCGGACGCCACGTTGAGGATCTTTCCGCGCAGGGGAAGAATGGCCTGGGTCTTGCGGTCGCGCGCCTGCTTGGCGCTGCCGCCGGCGGAGTCGCCCTCGACGATGAACAGCTCGCTTCCTTCGGCAGCCGTGTCGGTGCAGTCGGAGAGCTTGCCGGGCAGGCGCAGTTTCTTCACCGCGGTCTTGCGGGAAATTTCCTTTTCGGCGCGGCGGCGCAGCCGCTCGTCGGCGCGCTCGATGACGAAATCCAGCAGCTTGTTGGCCTGCACCGGATTGCCCGACAGCCAGTGGTCGAACGGGTCCTTGATGGCCTGCTCGACGATGCGCTGGGCTTCGGCGGTGGCGAGGCGGTCCTTGGTCTGGCCCTGGAATTCCGGTTCGCGCACGAACACGCTGAGCATCACGGCGGCGCCCACCATGACGTCTTCGGAGACGATGTTGGCGGCGCGCTTGCCCTGGCCGACGCGTTCGGCGTGATCCTTCAGGCCCCGCAGCAGCGCGCTGCGCATGCCGGATTCGTGGGTGCCGCCGTCCGGCGTCGGCACGGTGTTGCAATAGGAGGACAGAAAGCCGTCGGCGTCGGCGGTCCAGGCGACCGCCCATTCGCAGCCGCCATGGGCGCCGACGCGCCCGGATTTTCCGGAGAAGATATCCGGATGCACCAGGGTGTCGGCATGGATCGCGGCGGCCAGATAATCCTTCAGGCCGCCCGGGAAATGAAAACTGTCCTCGGCCGGCACATCCTCGATGCCCTTCAGCAGCGCCGGGTCGCAGCGCCAGCGGATCTCGACGCCGCCGAACAGATAGGCCTTGGAGCGCGCCATCTTGAACAGCCGCTGCGGCTTGAAGACGGCCCTGGCGCCGAAGATCTCGGGATCCGGCTTGAAACGGATTTTGGTGCCGCGGCGATTGCTGATCTTGCCGAGGTCTTGCAGCTTGCCCTTGGGAAGGCCGCGCTCGAACGCCATGCGGTAAAGCTTCTGGCCGCGGGCGACCTCGACCTCGAGCCGCGACGACAGCGCGTTCACCACCGACACGCCGACGCCGTGCAGGCCGCCCGAGGTCTCGTAGACCTTGGAGTTGAATTTGCCGCCGGAATGCAGCGTGCACATGATGACTTCGAGCGCGGATTTTTTCGGGAATTTCGGATGCGGATCGACCGGAATGCCGCGGCCATTGTCGGTGACGGTCAGAAATCCGTCCGCGCTCAATTCCACCTCGATGAAGGAAGCGTGCCCCGCCAGGGCCTCGTCCATGGAATTGTCGATGACTTCGGCGAACAGGTGATGCAGCGCCTTTTCGTCGGTGCCGCCGATATACATGCCGGGCCGGCGGCGAACCGGCTCGAGACCTTCCAGCACCTCGATGTCGCGCGCGGTGTAGCCGGCTTCGGCGCTCGATGAGCGGGACGCGACCTTGAGCGGGGCTCCGCCCTTCGGTTCCGCGGCCCCGAACAGGTCGCTGCCTGCCTTGGTTTTAGCAAGTGCCTTCAATGACTTCGCCATGTCTTTTCATGTGTTGCGCGCAGCCAGATGCGCGAATTGGTCCCCCTGACTATGCCACGGATGAGCTTAAAAAGTGACGGCAGGCAGGGTGGAGGTGAGCCGCCCCTCCCACGGGAAGAGGCGGCCTCAGCTTAGGCCCGTGCGGACCGGAACACGATCACCGCGAACAGCGCCATCGCCGCGACCACGATCAGCGACCCCATAATCGGCGCGGCTTCAAAAGAGGGCCCCTTCAAGATCACAACCGCGACGCCGCACGGAAAGAGGATCGCGCCGATCATGTGGAGCCAGCCCTGGACTTTGGCCAGCATGGTGGTTCCGGCAGCGGGGACCAGCCGATAATACAGCCCGAACAGGAACAGCAGCACGCCGCCGATCAGGTTGAGATGCGCATGCGCGGGCGCGAGCGTGAAGTCCTGCTGGATGCCCATCGCGATGCCGGCCAGCATTCCGACCAGCAGCACCAAAACACCCACGCACATCATTAGCGGTCCAATCATCAGTCTTTCCTTGTTTACCTCTGGGAATTGCAAGCCGGTC
Source organism: uncultured Alphaproteobacteria bacterium (assembly GCA_963825105.1). Taxonomy (GTDB): domain Bacteria; phylum Pseudomonadota; class Alphaproteobacteria; order Rhizobiales; family Xanthobacteraceae; genus Bradyrhizobium. Next base: position 47,752 of record CAWGSB010000016.1, on the reverse strand, counting down.
GGGCGAGCCGGAGCTCACGCTAGGTCCCCGCCTTTGTGACTTGATGTCGCTGATGGGGCTGGCTTACCTGTTCTTAGGCATCGAACCCTAAGAAAGGTTCAAGGGCCGAAACGGGGCAATCGCCGGGGAAGGGCATTACTGAATGGAAGACTTTACCCGCGCGGTGGCCGATTTCGTGCGCGACCATCAGGCCTGGGCCGCACCGATCGTTCTGATGCTGGCGTTCGGTGAATTGCTTGCCTTTATCTCGCTGCTGGTTCCGGCCTGGGGGGCGCTGGTGGCGATCGGCGCGCTGATCGGCGTCAGCGGCATCAGCTTCTGGCCGGTCTGGCTCGCCGGCGGGTTTGGCGCCGCGCTCGGCGATTGGATCTCCTACTGGTTCGGCTTCCGATACAAGGAACACGTCGCGCAGATGTGGCCGCTGTCGCGCTACCCCGAGATCCTGCTGCGCGGCGAGGCCTTTGTAAAAAGCTGGGGCGTGCCCAGCATCTTCATCGGGCGATTCTTCGGACCGCTGCGGGCCTCGGTGCCGCTCGCTGCCGGGATATTCGAGATGCCATACTGGCGCTTTCAGATCGCCAATTTCGTCTCGGCGCTGGTGTGGTCGGCGGTGCTTTTGCTGTTCGGCGACGTGCTTGCGAAAATCGCGGAATGGCTGTGGCGTTCGGTCTGAAGCTGACCGGAATCCGCGCGCCGGGGTAGTCCCCAAACGCCGTCCGGGCTTTGCGAAGGCGCGCCGCTCAGAAGCCGTAGCGCAGGCCGGCCTTTCCGGTGACGGTGTTGCTGGAGTCCGTCATTGCGGTGTATTCGGCCGCCGCAAACAGCGATACGCCGTTCCGCATGCGCCAGTCGAGCGAAGCGCCGGCATAGGCGCCGCCGATGCTGGACTTGCCGGGGGTGGCGAACGCCAGCGCCTGGCCGAGCAGGATGGCGTTGACGTTGCCGGCGCCGGTGCGCTGCTGGCCGAGCACGCCCGCGGTGAGGCCGAACTGCAACCGGCCGGCGTCCCACAGCATCGTGCGGGTCAGCGTCAGGTCGGCGCGCTCCTCGGCGTTCTGCAGCGTGCGGTCGCCGGCGGTGAGGTTCGCGCTCGATCCGGTCTCGGTGAAGCCGTCATAGCTCGCGGCGAGATAGCGCAGCCGCGCCGCCGGGGTCAGGGTCCAGCCCGGCATGAAATCGTAGCGATAGCCCGCCGCGATCTCGGGGCTGAAGAACCAGCCGCCGAAGCTCGCGGTGGCGATTTCGAGCCCGTTGGCCAACAGGTTGTTGTTGACGTTGCGCGTGGTGCGGTTGCCGGTGTGGCCGCCGAGCAAAGCAAAGTCGACGAAGGCGGGACCGAAATCCTTGCGGCCGTAGAGGCCGGCGAACACGATGTCGCTCGCGCCGCCGCCGGCATTGAAATCGATCGAGGTATGGATCGTGCCGCCGCCGACGAAGCCGCCGAGCCGCAAATCCGGCCAGGCGAGCCGGTCGGCGCCGATGGCGCCGCCATAGAAGTTGGTGACGTTGCGCAACACCGGCCCGTCGGCCTGTTGGGTGCGCCGGCCGTAGAAACCCTTGGCCCAGACCGTGGTGCCGTCGGGCGCGGTCATGGTCGGGTTCTTGAACACCACGGTGCTATCGGGGGCTTTGGCGTAGCCCATCACCTGCGCGAAGGCGTCGTCGAACCTCGAAGCCGAATCGTCATAGGCCGCAAAGCCGAGCGCGCCGCCATAGCCGGCGCCGCCGCCCGCCGCAGCGTCGCCGGCGCGCCCGCCGAGCGTGGCCGATACGGCGCGGGTGAAATCCATCAGCGAGCGGTCGGCGACCGCAAAGCCGGTCGGGTCGACCGAGACGATGCGATTGCCGGAAACGATGAACGGCACGTTGCCGGCGACGGTGACGCCCGCAAGCGTGTTGAAGGTGAGGTTCTGGTTGCCGGCGTTGACGTTAACGGTGTCGCCCGCGCCGATCATGTTGATGGCGCCGACGATGAACGAGCCCGGCAGCAGCGTCAGGGTGGCGGGATCAAGCGGATTGGCAAACTCGACGGCGATGCCGCCCGGCGCGCTGATGATGCCGGAATTGATCAGCAGGCTGGACCCGGACGCGGACAGGAAAATGCCGACGTTGTTGGGACCGCTGACGCTGACCGTACCCGAATTGATCACGGTAACGTTGCCGCTGATCGCGCTGGTCGCGATACCGGTAGGGCCGCCGCAGATTCCGTTGCAGGCCAATGGCAAACCAATGCTGCTGCCGACAACGTTGACGATGCCGGAATTGACCGTGATGGCGGTGCCGACGTTCGTGGTCGTCAAGATGCCGGTGGCGTTGAAGCCGGTGACGCTGACGTTTCCGCCATTGACGGTGGTGGCGTTGCCGAAGCTCGCCGCCGTCCAGATGCCGGTCGCGCCGGCGCCGACGCCGAATACGGCCGCGCCTTCGGAAGTTTGCAAGGGAACCGGTGTTGACGGTGCCGTCGACGCTGACATTGCCGTAATTGTTCGTGGTGGCGTTCCCGACGCTGAGGGCTATGCCGGAAAAGGCCGCGGGCTCCGTAGCGAAGGTCGCGGTGACCGTCTGGATGCCGATGCCGCCGGCACCGCTGACGCTGACGTTTCCATAATTGTTCGTGGTGGTCGCGCCCCCGGCGACTGTCGCCGTGTAGATGCCGGTGCTGAAGTTGCCGGTGACGTTGACGTTTCCGTAGTTGTTCGTGATGGCGGTGGAGGAACCGGCCGGGGCCGTGCTGCTTTCGGCAAATTGGGTACCAACTCCGAAGCTCGTCGAGGTGAAGATGCCAAAGTTGTTGCTGGGTCCGCTGACGGTGACCGTGCCGTAATTATTGGTTGTAGCGTTGCCCGTAATCGTCGCTGTCGCGATGCCGAAGTTGGAACCGAAAATCAAACTGGCGACCGGATTGCCGAGCGCGGCATTGCCGGCGATCGTGAAGTTGCCGGTTCCGCTGACGCTGACGGTGCCGTAATTGGTGGTCGTCGCGTTGCCGATCCCTGTCAACGTCTGGATGCCGTAGCCGCCGCCGGTATTGATGACGGAGCCTTGATTGGCCGTGGTTGCGTTGCCGGTGTCGGTTACCTGGGTCAGGATGCCGGTAGCGAAACCTCCGCTGACATTGACGGCGCCGGAATTGGTGGTGGTGGCGTTGCCAATGTCCGTGGTGGTCAGAATCCCGAAGAGGCCGCCGCTGGTATTGACGGTTCCCGAATTGGTGGTGGTGGCGTTGCCGCCCGTCGCGGGCGCATCGATGCCGTCGGCGCCGGTCGTGGTAACGGTGCCCGTGTTCGTGCAGGTCAGATTCCCCGAGCTGTAGGGGGAGGGGACGCATCCGGCGCTGGGCGTGAGCGGGAACGCCGTCGCCGCCGCGAACGGCAGCAGCAGGGCCGGCAGCAAGCGCTGCGCCAAGGCGCGCCGATCTTCGCCAGGAGATGAAAAAGACGACCCGGCAACGGGTCCGAGAAGTAAAGTACAACATCAATGAACCATGTCCCTGATCCGCTAAATCTCTAGTTTATCGCGGATTCTCCAAGCGCCAGCTTCATCGGCGCCGACCCGGCGGGCAAGGCGAATGTCGGCGAAATTCCCGATTCTGTTGCCCTGTGTCTTGCGGGCTACAGTTATGCCTGCAAGATGGCGCTCGGGCCCGGTCCGGCTCGGCTTCGGCCGTCTTGACGAAAACCGGGCGCGGCCCTATAGCCGCGGCCATGACCGACGCCGCGACCATTTTCATCGCCCGCCGCCGCCGCATTCTCGCGGTATGGGCGGACGTCTGCGTTTAAGATATCTGCCTCTGCCGCCGGATCCTCTTCCCGCGGCCCCTCCCTTGCAAAAAACGCGGTCTGATCCGGTGGCTCCTACGTCAAGCAGGAGTTCGAAATGTATACGCCTCCGATGTTCAAGCCCGACCGCGCCGCTTGCCTTGCGTTTGCGCAAGCGCGCGGATTCGGCACGGTCTGCGCCTGGGACGGCAGCAAGCCGATTGCGTCGTCGCTGCCGTTTTACCTCACCTCAGCCGACGACGGCACGCCGCAGGCGGCGTTTCACGTCGCGCGCAACAATCCCCTGGCGAGACTTGCGGACGGCAAATCGCGCTGGCTGATGGCCGTGTCAGGTGCGGACGCCTATGTTTCGCCGGACTGGTACGTCTCGCCCGATCAGGTGCCGACCTGGCTTTACCAGGCCGTGCATCTCACCGGCCCCGTGCGGACGTTGAGCGATTCCGAACTCGCATCCCATCTGGACGCGCTCAGCGCCAGGTTCGAAAGCTGGCTGGCGCCGAAACCGCCCTGGGCGGTGGCGAAGGTGACGGCCGGACGGCTTGAGATGCTGAAGAAAGCGATTGTGGGTCTGGTGATGGCGGTGGACGAGGTCGAGGGCAGCTTCAAGCTCAATCAGCACAAATCCGACGTCGATCATTTGGCTGTCGCGACGGAACTGGCGCGGCAGCAGGAGGCCGGCGCGCAAGCCCTCGCGAGCGAAATGCGCGCGCTGCGGCCGCAATTGTTCCCGGCCGAGATCATGCAATCGGATGCCAAACCGATGCCGGAAGGAACGATGTGATGAGCGCGAAGAAGAAGATCGGCATTCTCGGCGCCTCCGGCTACACCGGCGCCGACGCGGTGCGCCTGCTGGCGCGGCATCCGCATGCCGAGATCACGGCGCTCACCGCCAATACCCATGCCGGCAAGGCGATGGAGGAGGTGTTTCCCGCATTTCTTCATGCTGGACCTGCCGCGGCTGACGGAATGGGAGAAGGTCGACTGGAGCAAACTCGACGCGGTGTTCTGCGGGCTGCCGCACGGCACGACGCAGGAGATCATCGCGGCCGTCATGGCCGCCAATCCCGCAATCAAGATTCTCGACATGTCGGCGGATTTCCGGCTCCGCGACATGGGCGTGTACGCGCAATGGTACGGCCACGCCCACCGCGCGCCCGAGCTTCAGGGTGAAGCCGTCTACGGCCTCACCGAATTCTATCGCAAGAAGATCGCCGCGGCGCGGCTGGTGGCCTGTCCCGGCTGCTATCCGACCGCGGCGCTGCTGGCGCTGGTTCCGATCGCGAAGGCGAAACTGATCGACGTGGACGACATCGTCATCGACGCGAAATCGGGCGTCACCGGCGCGGGCCGCGGCCTGAAGCAGAACACGCTGTTCAGCGAGGCGGGCGAGGGGCTGTCGCCCTATTCGGTGGGCACCCACCGGCACGCGCCGGAGATCGAGCAGGAGATCGGCGTCGCGGCGGGCTCGGCCGTGACGGTCAATTTCACGCCGCATCTCATTCCGATGAGCGAGGGGCGAGCTCTGCACGTCCTATGTCAGGCTCAACGGCGCGAGCGCGGACGATCTGCGCGCCGCGCTGGCAGAAGCCTACCGCGACGAACCGTTCGTGCATGTCGCGAAAAAGGGCGTGCTGCCGCAGACCCAGAACGTGCGCGGCTCGAACTATGTGCAGATCGGCGTGTTCGCCGACCGCATCAAGAACCGCGCCATCGTCATTTCGGTGCTCGACAATCTGGTGAAGGGCTCGGCGGGGCAGGCGATCCAGAACATGAACCTGATGCTCGGATTTCCCGAAACCACGGGGCTCGAGCAGATCGCGCTGTTTCCGTGACGGAAGGAAATCGGGTGGACGAGCAAACCCTGCAATTCTACCGGCGCAACGTGCAGGCCTATGCCGAGCGCGAGCGAACGCAAGCCTACGCGGCTGACCCGCTTTCTCGCGCTGCTGCCTCCGGGGGGAACGATCCTCGAGCTCGGCTGCGGCGCCGGAGCCGATTCGGCGGAAATGCTGGCCAGAGGATTCGATGTTCGTCCTACCGACGGATCGCCGGAAATGGCCGACGAGGCATCGCGCCGTCTCGGTCGCCCGGTCGAGACGCTGCTGTTCCATGACCTCGACAAGGTCGAAGCCTATGACGGCATTTGGGCCAACGCCTGTCTGCTGCATGTTCCGAGGCCCGAGCTGCCGCAGGTCCTGACGCTGATTTGGCGCGCGCTCAGACCTGCGGGCCATTTCTACGCCAGCTACAAGGCGGGAGACGCCGACGGACGGGATACGTCTCGATCGCTACTACAACTATCCGTCGCCGGATTGGCTGCGCGCCAGCTACGCCGGCGCGGGCAGCTGGAGTTCAATATCGATCGAGACCGGCGAGGTCAGAGGCTTCGACAACGAACAGGCCGCGATGCTGTTCGTCGTGGCCCGGAAGAGCCTCTGACCCCTACAGCGTTTTCAAGCGAAGTGGAGACCGGTTCGCGTCAAGAAAACGCGTCAAACAAACAATCTGGAGTCCTGTTTCGATTCAATCGAAACGGGACCCCAGCGTGCTCAAAGCACCTTGAAGATCGCCAGCGCCAGCACGGCCTGGGCCAGGAAGCCGACGGTGAAGGCCAGCGTGCGGAACACCGGCAGGCCCATGGTGTAGACGATCGACATGCGCGACGCGGGCCCAGAAATACACCGCGCAGGCGAGCGCCGTCCATTTCGTCGAATAATCGATCTGCGCCAGGATCAGCACCAATGGCGCGAAGATGACGAGGTTCTCGACCGCGTTGTCGTGCGCGAACATCAGGCGGTTGGCCCATTCCGCGTGCGGCTTGTCGTTGCGCGACGGATTGGCCATCGCGCCGGACGAGGCCGCGAACCTGGCAGCGATTGAGGATGTAGGGGATCCACAGCAGTCCCGTCAGAATGACCGTCAGCGTCAGCCAGAACAATTCGCGCGTCATCGGTTTCCCCTCAATTCGAGTTCAAAATCCCGTCCCGGCGGGACGGCCGGTTATAGCGCAAGCGCGCCGCGTTGCGCTACGCGCGGACCCGGACGTAGCTGCCGGGCGCGTCCTCGATCGGCGGCAACGCTTCGGTGCCGACCGCGCGCGCGGGCACTTTCTCGGCGTCGATGTTTTCGAGCCATTCGCGCCAGTCGGGCCACCACGAGCCCTTGTGCTCCTGCGCGCCCTTGATCCAGTCCGGCAAGCGTCACGTCCCTGATATTGTCGTTGGTCCAGTACTGGTACTTGCCCGACGCCGGCGGGTTGACCACGCCGGCGATATGCCCGGACCCGGACAGCACGTATTTCACCGGCCCGCCGAAAAACTGCGAGCCGTAAAGCACCGAATCCGCCGGCGCGATGTGATCCTCGCGCGTCGCCAGATTGTAGACCGGCACCTTCACCTTCGACAGGTCGAGCAGCGTGTTGTCCAGCACCATGCTGCCGGCGGACAGCCGGTTCTCCAGATAGCAGTTGCGCAGGTAATAGGAATGGTTCGCCGCCGGCATCCGCGTCGCGTCCGAATTCCAGTGCAGGAGGTCGAACGAAGAGGGCGGCTGTCCCTTCAGGTAGTTGCTGACGACATAGGACCAGATCAGGTCGTTCGAGCGCAGCATGTTGAAGGCCATCGCCATCTTGCTGCCTTCGAGCACGCCCGCTGCCTGCATGTCGCGTTCCAGCGCCGAGATCTGGTCTTCGTCGACGAACACCAGGAGATCGCCGGCATGGGTGAAATCGACCTGCGCCGCCAGGAACGTCGCCGATGTCACGCGCACCCGCCGCTTTTCGGCAAGCCAGGCCAGCGTCGTGGCGAGCAGCGTGCCGCCGACGCAGTAGCCCATGGTGTGGACCTTCATTTCGCCGGTGACCCGCTCGATGACGTCCATCGCCGCCAGCGGGCCTTCCTTCATGTAGTCTTCGCAGGTCTTCGCGCCCAGGCGCTTGTCCGGGTTGACCCACGAAATCACGAACACGGTGATGCCCTGGTCGACGCACCACTTGATGAAGGATTTTTCCGGCTTGAGGTCGAGGATGTAGAACTTGTTGATCCACGGCGGCACGATCAGAAGCGGCGTGCGCAGCACGGTTTCCGTCGACGGCGGGTACTGGATCAGCTGCATCAGCTCGTTCTGGAAGATCACCTTGCCCGGCGTCGTCGCCATGTTGACGCCGACCACGAGATTGGAAGGATCGGACTGGCGGATGCGCAGCGTGCCGCGTCCGGCCTCGATATCTTCCGCCAGCATCTTCATGCCGCGAACCAGGTTGTCGCCGCTGGAGGCCAGCGTCTCGCGCAATACTTCCGGATTGGTGAGAACGAAATTCGACGGCGCCAGCGCGTTGGTGATCTGCTGGACGTAGAATTCCGCCTTCTTGCGGGTGTGCGGATCGAGGCCTTCGGCGTTGCGCACCAGATCGTGCGCCCACTGCGTCGTGAGCAGATAGAGCTGCATCACGAAATCGAAAAACTGGTTCGATTTCCACTCGGGATCGCTGAAGCGCTTGTCGCGCGGCGACGGCTCGATCGCCGGCGGCGCCTGTTCGCCGGCAAGACGGCGCACCGACGAGCCCCACAGATCGAGATAGGCCTTGGCGATCTTCTTCTGCAGTTCCGCCGACCGCTCATTGTCCGACAGCCAATATTCCGCGACCGCGGTGAAGGTCTTGATCACCTCGGTGAGTTCGCTGGGCGGCTTGTCCGTGACTTCGCCGCTCTCGCGCGGCTTGAGATAGGCCGCGAGCGCCTGGCCGCTCGCTCTCCATCGCCCGCGCGAGGTTCATCGCGAAGGCTTCGGGGTCGAATTTCTTTGCGGCCTGGGTTTCAATCGTGACGTCGCTCATGATCGGCAACACTATAGGTTCATTTTGGGTTCGTCACCGCGCTGATCGGCCACGGCAGGTTCGAGGTTAATCTCGACCGCGGCGCGTGCTGCACTGCGACAAAGTATCTTGGTTCCGTCATATTGAAGCCGCAGCGGTCCTCTTTGTTGTTTGGGCTTTAATCGTTTCGGGCGACAATGGTTTGAGCGCGAGCTGCTTGTGCTGCTGAAACAAGCGTCAGGCGACGGCAAAGCCGAGCGGACGAAGCGGGGACTTCCGGAGGCGATGTCGGTGGATCGAAACAATCGGGCTTGGGCTTTGGGCGCGCTGCTGGCGGCAGCGCTTGCGCTTGGCGGCTGCTCGAGCCAGATCGCGGATCTGCCGCTGGTCGGCACGCCCGCCGATGCGCCGGCGCGTCCGAAGGAAGCCGGCGCCTACCTTCCGGTTCACGACATACCGCCGGATCGCGAGGAGGCGGCGATGGCGCCGGCGGAGCGGGCCAAGATCGAGGCGCGAACTCGCTGCCGCGCGGGACCGCCAGGCGTCGGCAGCGCCGCCAAGGACTCCGGCCGCGAAGTGAATTCGACGTAACGGCTGGCGCGGCCGGGCGTCCGTGGTAAAAGAACCCAATTCAACCGCAAATCAGGGCGAAGACACTCATTTTGCGCCTGAATTCGCTCTAAATCCTTGATTTAGCGTGATTTCTGGACGAAACCGAATTCCGGTTTCGAAAATGCACGTGCCGGCGATTCTGCCCTGCCGGTTGCCGGAGCAAGGTCCTATGGAAGAATTTTACCGCATCCGCCGTCTGCCGCCTTACGTGTTCGAGCAGGTCAACCGGGCCAAGGCGGCCGCACGGAATGCCGGAGCCGACATCATCGATCTCGGCATGGGCAATCCGGATCTGTCGACGCCGCCCCATGTCATCGAAAAACTCAAGGAAACGCTGGGCAAGCCGCGGACCGACCGCTACTCGGCCTCGCGCGGCATTACCGGCCTGCGCAAGGCGCAGGCGGCCTATTACGGCCGCCGTTTCGGCGTGAAGCTCAATCCGGAGACCCAGATCGTCGCCACGCTGGGCTCGAAGGAGGGTTTTGCCAATGTGGCGCAGGCGATCACCGCGCCCGGCGACGTCATTCTGTGTCCGAATCCGAGCTATCCGATTCACGCCTTCGGGTTCCTGATGGCCGGCGGCGTGATCCGCTCGGTGCCGTCGGAGCCGACGCCGCAATTCTTCGAGGCGGTCGAGCGCGCGATCATCCATTCGATCCCGAAGCCGCTCGCGATCGTCGTCTGCTATCCCTCCAATCCGACCGCCTATGTCGCGAGCCTCGATTTCTACAAGGATCTGGTGGCGTTCGCGAAGAAGCACGAGATCTTCATCCTGTCGGATCTGGCCTACGCGGAGGTCTATTTCGACGACAACAACCCGCCGCCCTCGGTGCTGCAGGTTCCCGGCGCGATCGACGTGACCGTGGAATTCACCTCGATGTCGAAAACGTTTTCGATGGCCGGCTGGCGCATGGGATTCGCCGTCGGCAACGACCGCATCATCGCGGCGCTGGCGCGGGTGAAATCCTACCTCGATTACGGCGCCTTCACGCCGATCCAGGTCGCGGCGACCGCGGCGCTCAACGGCCCTGACGATTGCATCCGCGAGATGCGCGACACCTACCGCAAGCGCCGGGACGCGCTGGTGGAGTCATTCGGCCGGGCGGGGTGGGAGATTCCGCCGCCGCAAGCCTCGATGTTCGCCTGGGCGCCGCTGCCTCCGGCGTTCCGCGGCGTCGGCAGCATGCAGTTCGCGACCCTGATGGTGGAAAAATCCGGCGTGGTGGTGTCGCCGGGGGTCGCCTTCGGCGAGCATGGCGAGGGCTATGTGCGCATCGCCATGGTGGAAAACGAGCAACGTATCCGCCAGGCCGCCCGCGGGGTGCGCCGCTTCCTTGAAAGCGGCATTGAAACGTTGCACAACGTGGTTCCTCTCGCCAACCGGCGATAATCCTTCCGGCAAGGTTTTTGCGTCATGGTCGCACCCCTGAAAGTGGGTATAGCGGGGCTCGGCACTGTTGGCGCCGAAGTGGTCCGTCTGATCGAGCAGCAGCGGCGCAGCCTGTCGGCGCGCTGCGGACGTACCGTGCGCGTCGTCGCCGTCACCGCGCGCTCGAAGGTGAAAAAGCGCGATCTCGACCTGCGCGGCATCGCCTGGGCGAAAAGCCCGCTGGCGCTGGCCGGCGATCCCGGCATCGATTGCTTCGTCGAATTGATGGGGGGATCGGGCGAGCCCGCGCTGTCGGCGATCGAGGCGGCGCTGAAATCCGGCAAGTCGGTGGTCACCGCCAACAAGGCGCTGATCGCCAGGCATGGATTGCGGCTGGCGAAGCTCGCCGAGAAGCATGGCGGCGCGCTGAATTTCGAGGCGGCGATCGGCGGGGCGATCCCGGTGGTCAAAACCCTGCGCGAGGGGCTGGCGGGCACCGTCGTCAATCGCATCTACGGCATCCTCAACGGCACCTGCAACTACATCCTGACCCGGATGGAGCAGGAGGGCTTGTCGTTCGCCGAATGCCTGAAGGACGCCCAGCGCCTCGGTTACGCCGAGGCCAACCCGTCATTCGACGTCGACGGCCACGATACCGCGCAGAAACTCGCCATCCTCGCCAGCCTCGCCTTCGGCACCAAGGTCGCGCAAAGCGCCGTTTACGTCGAAGGCATTTCCTCGATCGCGCCGGAAGATTTGCGCGCGGCGGAGGAACTCGGTTTTCGCGTCAAACTGCTCGGCGTCGCGGTGCGGACCGCGAAGGGCATCGAACAGCGCGTGCATCCGACCATGGTGCCGAAATCGTCCTCGATCGCGCAGGTGATGGGCGTCACCAATGCGGTGACCATCGACGGCGACGGCATCCCGCCGATCACGCTGGTCGGCCCGGGCGCCGGAGGAGCGGCGACGGCGTCGGCCGTGGTCGCCGATATCGCCGACGTCGCGCGCGGCATCCGCGCCAAACCGTTCGGGCGTCCGGTGGCGCGGTTGCGCGCGACCAAAAAGGCGCCGATGGAGCGCCACGAAGGCGGCTATTATATCCGCCTGATGGCGCGCGATCTGCCCGGCACCGCCGCCGCCATCGCCACAAGGCTCGCGGAGCAGAAGATCTCGATCGAATCGATCGTGCAGCGCCATCCCGACCGCATTGACGCGGGCAGCGCGAAGGGGAAAGCTTCGCCGGTGCCGGTGATCCTGATTACCTATGCCACCAGCGAGGACGCGGTATATCGCGCGCTGCACGCGGTGCAGCGCGACAAGGTGATCACCGGCCGGCCGCAGGTGATACGGATCGAAAAGAACTAGCGTGTGATCCGAAGCGGATCATGCGCGAAACAATTGAGTGCGGGCTGAAAGACCCGCTGTGACTTTAAGGAGTTAGCCGATGTCGACCCATATTTCCGTTCCGCCGCAGCTCTTGCTGGAGCGCGTTCTGTCGATCGAGATCGTGCGGGTGACGGAACGCGCCGCGGTGTCGGCCGCGCGGCTGCGCGGCCACGGCAACGAAAAGGCGGCCGACCAGGCGGCGGTCGACGCCATGCGCCGCGAGCTCAACAAGCTGCCGATCGAAGGCACCGTGGTGATCGGCGAGGGCGAGCGCGACGAAGCGCCGATGCTGTATATCGGCGAGAAGGTCGGCATGAATGCCGGCCCGCAGGTCGATATCGCCGTCGATCCGCTCGAGGGCACCACGCTGTGCGCCAAGAACATGCCGGGCGCGATCGCGACCATGGCGATGGCGGACGCCGGCACGCTGTTGCATGCGCCCGACGTTTACATGCAGAAGATCGCGATCGGCCCGGGTTACAAAAAGGGCGTCATCGAGCTCGATGCATCCCCCGCCGACAATGTTCGGCGCCTGGCCAAGGCCAAGGGCGTCGAGCCTTCCGCGATCACGGTGCTGGTGCTCGATCGTCCGCGCCACGCCGACATCATTCACGGCGTGCGCTCCACGGGTGCCGCGGTCCGCCTCATCACCGACGGCGACGTCGCGGGCGTGATCCATTGCGCCGATCCGGAAAATACCGGGATCGACATGTATATCGGCACCGGCGGCGCGCCCGAGGGCGTGCTGGCGGCGGCGGCGCTGCGCTGCATCGGCGGCCAGATGCAGTGCCGGCTGATCCTCGATACCGAGGAGAACCGCGAGCGCGCCCGCAAGATGGGCGTCACCGATCCGCGCATGATCTACGGCATCGAGGACATGGTGAAGGGCGACTGCCTGTTCGCCGCGACCGGGGTCACGACCGGTTCGCTGCTGACGGGCGTCAAGTTCCGCAAGGACAATGTCATCGAGACCGATACCGTGGTGATGCGCTCGGTGACCGGCACGGTGCGTTACATCAAGGCCGAACACCGCCAGCTCGAAAAATTCTACCTCGATTGAGGGCCGCCGACATGGCTGGCGAAACCGTGGTCAGGCCTGTGCAACCAGGCGACCGCGGCGCGTGGGAGCCATTGTGGCAGGGCTATCTGACTTTCTACAAGGCCACGCTGGCCGACGACGTCACCAACGCGACATGGCGCCGGTTCTTCGATCCGCTTGAACGTCTCGGCGCATTCGTCGCCGAGCGCGACGGACGATTGATCGGGCTGGCCCATTACCTGCTGCACCGCTCGACCTGGGCGCCGGTATGCTACTGTTACCTCGAAGACCTCTTCGTCGAACCATCGGTCCGCGGCAGCGGCGCGGGGCGGGCGCTGATTGCGGCGGTCGAGGCCGCCGCGCGCGAGGCCGGCGCCAGCCGCCTCTACTGGACGACGCACGAAACCAACCACACCGCGCAAGCGCTCTACGACAAGGTCGCCGAACGGCCGGGCTTCGTGCAGTATCGCAAGAAGCTTTGAGATATCAACTCGTCATTCCGGGGCGCGAGCGAAGCGAGCGAACCCGGAATCCAGTATCGGCACGAGATTCCGGGTCTGGTCCTTCGGACCATCCCGGAATGACGCCAAGAAAGAGGGGAGCCGACATGTCCGATATTTCCGCGGTCAAGGCGCTGGTGTTCGATGTGTTCGGCACCGTGGTCGACTGGCGCACGAGCCTGATCGCGGATTTCACCAAATGGGCGGAGACGCGCGGCATCAAGGCCGACTGGACCGCGCTGGTCGACGGCTGGCGCGCGGTCTATGCCGCGTCGATGGATGAGGTGCGCAAGCACCCCGAACGCGGCTATGTGATCCTCGACGTGCTGCACCGCCGCTCGCTGGAAAAGCTGGTCGCGCAGTTGTCGATTAAGGGGTTGACCGAGGCCGACCTGCATTACCTCACCATGGGCTGGCACCGGCTCAATCCGTGGCCGGACAGCGTCTCCGGGCTGACGCGGCTGAAGACAAAATACATCATCGGCCCGCTCTCGAACGGCAATGTCGCGCTGCTGACCGAGATGGCGAAGCACGCGAGCTTGCCCTGGGACCTGATCCTGTCGGCGGAACTGTTCGAGCACTACAAGCCCGACCCCGAAACCTATCTCGGCGCCGCGCGCCTGTTGTGCCTGCCGCCGGAGCAGGTGATGATGGTCGCCGCGCACAACCACGACCTCAAGGCCGCGCAGAAACTGGGACTGAAGACCGCCTTCGTCGCGCGCCCGACCGAATACGGCCCCTTGCAGAAATACGATTTCGAGGCGACCGGCGACTGGGACATCGTGGCGAAGGATTTTAACGGGATCGCCGAGCGGATGGGGTGTTAGGCTGACGCTACCGTCATCCTGAGCTGCGCGCTCTTGCACGACGGATGGTGACACGCGCCGAATATTGCTTACCAGAAAGCAGGGAGAAAAGCCTATGCCCGTTGGGATGTTTCGTAGCGAGGAAGGCTGGGTGCAGGTCGATTACGGAACCGGCAACATTCCAATCCCGCGATCAAAGTACGAGGAAAATAAATACAAGCCCGATTTTGATAAACTGCCGACAGAAGCGGAGTATTTGGCTGCGGAGAAAAAGAAGGAAGATGATGCCAAGGGGTCCTAAAGGCGAGAAGCAACGAGCGGCGCTATAGTCCCGCCGAGTGCAAGTCATCGGAAAAGACGACACGAACAGTACGAAGACGCTGCTGCACCTCCCTTGGAACGAGGGCTTGGGCAGCCAGTCCCGGACCCCCTCCGAAGTTTAGTCTTACCTCATCTCTCGTGCCCGATGATAGCGAACCCTTCATTGGTAGCAAAGTTCTATCGCGCGCAAGCCACTGTTGAAACTCAACTCTAGAGAGGCAACAAATGACCTACTTCTTGTGCAAAATGGTCCTGCCGCGCTCGGACTTTGTACAAACGATGACCGACAGCGAGAAAAACATCATGAGGGCTCACGACGACTACCTTCAGAGCCTGGCGGAAGTCGGTTCGATCGTGTGTCACGGCCCTGTAGATGATCCCAAAGGTGGGTGGGGGCTGTCGATCTTTTCTGCAAGGGACCAAACAGAGGTTGAGTGCCTGACAAACTCCGACCCGATAATTCTGGATGATGTTGGTGCGAGGTATGAAATTCTTCCGATGAAACAACTTTGGATGATGGGAGTGAGCTGAGCAAGCCGAGGGCCGCTGAAGTTCCCTACATGCGCGTCATCGGTGGCCGCGCCGCGTGGTCGTGGCATTTTTACCCTTTTCAATTTCAGCCAATGAAAATCATTTCGCGGCTAGGAACTGGTCAAGGTCGATCCGAAGGTCTCTGGCCGCATCGCGGCTGATTGCGAACCTGAGCGATCCAGCTTCAGTTATTATCTCCAAGGTTCCAATTAGCGGATCTGAAGACGATTTCAGCACTGAAGTTTCCAAGACCTTCAACGCGGTCTCTGAGCGCACATCGCCAGAGGTTGAGTTGCTCATAGGACGGCTCCTGGATTAGCTACCTTGCGCCGATACGGCCGAAGCAACTTATATGGTCGCTATGCGCAATTGTTTCTAGTCTCGTCTGTAATTCCATCATGGCGTGCCTCGCATAGCCGCAGGGATCACCTCCGCCGGGCCGAAGAATTGCTGGGGCGCATCTGGACGCCGCAATAGGCCGCCTCCGCAGCGCTGGCTGGGCGACCTGTATTGCTACCTGCCTGCGGGTTCGGGAAGTGCTCTAGTTCCCGCTCTATTCAAGATCGGTGAGTGACGCTGTCCGCGTTTGGGGTCGGTGCCTTAAGTTCCATTTTCCGGTCGCTCCCGGACCTAATAGGAATCTAGTAGATTCTATCGCTGCCCCGCCCTCGGCTTCCCATAAGTCCGGTCCGTCACTTACGTCGATCGAGCGACCGCACTGTCCAATGTGCCAAACCCGCATGAACTTGGCGAGGATAGCGCCCGGCTCATCCGGCTTTGACATCAGGACGTTTGAGTGTAGCGGCTGCCATCACGTCTACATCGCGACCGCCGAAGCCGATCCGATGAAATCGGACGCGGTTCGCTGGCTCGCTGGCTATGACCTGAAGTCACCAACCTGAACGGGCGCCCCTTGAAAGGACGACGCTATGGAAGAATTTATACACCGCGAAAGCCTGATCATCTTCAAACGGCAGCTTGCTGCGGTCAAAAACGAAGCCCAACGGCAAGTGCTCTTGAGGTTGCTGGCCGAGGAAGAAGCAAAGGATATGTCGGCGAAAGAGGCGAAGTAAGGCCGCCGACAGTTAGCGCCTTTGTCTTATCGCGCGGAACGCGCGTATTGCGTTAAAGCTGAACTTTCTTTTCAATCGAGGTGGCGAGTGTCGTCACCGCACCAGCACAGGGGGTTCCATGCTTTCGCTCTTGATCGGGATTTTGATTATTTGTGTCGTCGGCGCTATTTGTTTTTGGGCCATTGATAGGTTTATCAACGAATCCCGCTTGGCAGGCCTTCTCAAATTATTGGTGGCGCTAATCTGCCTGGCGGCGATCCTTCAACGGGTACTGCCATTGGCGGGGATTAATTGGCTGTAGCCGCGCGGCCCACGGCGACGGCCAATATTGATCAAAAGCGTCGGCTGCCAAGCCGTTCCATCCATGGAACAACCAGTGTAGCCGGCGCGGGACGGGCCAGTCGTTTCGGAATTCCAAGTCGAACCGATAGACCCGCCCCTGTATTCGCGCCGTCAGTTGATTACTTGGCGCAAGTTTTGTCAGCCTTCAAAGCCGTCTCAGCTGATGCTTTTGTCGAGTGAGCAGCACCGACTACCTTCATGCTGCTGCCGGCAACAGGCTGGGTCTCGACGATTTGACATTTCATCGTCCCGGTATCTTGAGC
Source organism: uncultured Alphaproteobacteria bacterium (assembly GCA_963825105.1). Classification (GTDB taxonomy): domain Bacteria; phylum Pseudomonadota; class Alphaproteobacteria; order Rhizobiales; family Xanthobacteraceae; genus Bradyrhizobium. The sequence continues at coordinate 30,918 of CAWGSB010000016.1, read as the reverse complement.
CAGGTAGAACGAGGTCGCACCTGATGGCGGCGCTTGACCGACGGTCTTGGCCGGTTCAGCCGCGAAAGCAGGTGCTGTGAATGAGAGAATAGCGACGGTCGCTAAAAGAATGTTCTTCATGGTGTCTACCAGTTGTCGTGCGTCCAGTATTGAACAGAGGGTAGACAGAACCAGCCGATAAAGGTTCCGCCGATAGTGGATTTGTTTTTGTACCCAACCGAATACTGCGGTTGTTCTTCTGAGTAGGTTAATTCTCTTAATGCGTTCGTATGGAACCATTGGCTCGCGAGCCTATTGGCTTCCTGACACAATCACTTTTGGAGAAATGCTATGAACAGTCTCGCGATCTCTCTAGCAGTCGGGGCAAGTGCGCTTTTCATGACACCTGCTTCCGCTGCACCGCTTTCCGCCGATGTATCAGTCGCACCGGCAAGCAACATTCAAAACGTTCGCATGGTCTGCAATGAAAACGGCCGTTGCTGGCGCGAACACGGTGAACGCCGTGTCATCATCCGTGAGCCTGGTGATTCGTACGGATACGCTCCTCGTGAGCGTTATATCGAGCGCCGGGGTTACGACGAAGAGCGGGGCGGAGGTATTGATTTCCGCGCTCCTGGTGTGAGCGTTGGTATCGGCACCGACCGCTACTGAGTTCGAAAGAGAACCCGCAGAACCTCTCCGGGCCCCCGCCACGACTAGTATAGTGCGCTAAAGATTGGCCCGACCGACTTTGTTCGGTCGGGCGTGGAAGGGTCGAGGCTGCGAGGGATTTCTGTGACCAACCACAGGCAATTGTTTCAAAAATTAGCGGCAACCAGATCATAAGAGCCTCTGCTTCCGCGAACATAGATTTTGGCTGCGGCGGCACATATCAGATCACGGTTGGAATCGAACGCGTTCAAGAAACCCGAGGCGTCGGGGCGGGCATCTGGTTGAATTCGCCTCAATGCGTCTTCGTTTATAAAGAACGATGCTTCTATGGCGCTGTCATGCCCCCAAAATCGTACGGCACGCCGCGTCTGGTCATATGAACGACTATGATTTGGGAAATCAATCACGTGATCGACGCCGATCAAGTCGTCGCCGGTCCACGACCGTTCTTACCGGAATTGGAATCAGCGGATCCTTATTGTTGAATACGCTTTGCAATGTTCGCTCGGTCGCCACAACGATCTGACCGTGGATTTGTCCTAGCGATTTGATGCGTTCAGCCCACTGCCGTTCAATGCGGCGAAGGAATCTCAATTTGCCACTCATTAGGTCAACCTCGCTGACGCGCTCTCACGTACTTCTAGCGTAGATTAGATAGGCGCTAATTTCGCTTTTACGAGCCATGGTGGAGGTGCAATCGCTGCGTGGCATCAAAGCCGGCTTTTCCCGCCTCGGAATAATTCGGCCGTTTTGCGCCAGATCAAGGCCGCCGGGATCGGGGAGCCCAAGAGTTTTTTTGATATTTTCTCTAACGCATGGAGAGAACTGATGACCCTTCCGAGATTGTGGACCATGAGCCGAGAGCTGGACCCGTTCCGGGTCATGCAGCGCGAAATGGCAAATGCATTTCGTGCTTTCGATCAGAAACCATCTGCTTCCGGCATTGGAGCAGGCGTGCCCGCCATCAATGTGGCGGAAACAAATGATGCCTTCGAAGTGACAGCCGAACTTCCCGGTGTGGACGAGAAAGATATCAACGTCAGCCTTGACGACAACCAGCTGGTCATTTCCGGTGAGAAAAAGGCGGAGAGCACGAAGGAAGAAAAGGACTGGCATGTCGAGGAGCGGAGTTACGGCTCATTCTATCGATCGATGTTCTTACCCTTCGAGCCGGAAGAGGGAGCCGTCGAAGCTCATTTCGACAAGGGTGTGCTGCATCTCACGATCAAGAAGCCCGCTAAGGCCGTGAAGACCACCAAGACAATCGATATCAAGACGGGCGCTCCGCCGAGCCCGAGCCCTGTATCGACCAAGCCCGCTGCACCGAGCAAGGCCGCCTAGTCCTGTACGGTCGTCGCAAGAACCCGGAGACCCAAACTAAAATGCCCAGTGCCGGTCTCCGGATTCTGTCGTTCACGTTTTTCGATGTAGCAACCGAATGAGATTTCAATCCGCGGTAATAGCGCTTTCAGCGCTGGCCGGAGAGCCTGCCTGTGGCGCTTCTGCGACACGATGAGAGTTCCGATGAAAAAGGCAGTTCGCTCAATTGACGAGCCCGAGCAGAAGGCGCCACGGGCCGATAGGCCGCCGACCGAAGGATTTGTGGTGATTGTTGACGGCCATTTTAAGTCGGAGTTCGGCACGGTGGAAGCCGCCGAAGAATCGGGCCGGAAATTAAAGGCGACCTATCCGATGCTTCAGATTGAAGTATACGACGCTGCTTCGAAGGTGCGAACCATGTTGAGCTAATCAGTTTCGAGCTGTCCTCTATGAGGGCGGATGGGAGCGGAGAATAAAATGAACGAATCGAATGAGCAATTCAGCAGGCTGCTAGGTCAGGCTGCTCTCACTCTCTGGCCAGATCTGCCACGAGCCGTTCAGGAGCGACTATTCGAAACGGCCGTGCCTACTGACGATGTTGTTCGCAACAACCTGGCAGTGTTCCTTCATGAACGTCATCCGCGAACGGCACTTCCCCGTAAGCCGACAATGCTGGCCTAACAAGAACTCCCTGAAGACCTGGGCCGCTCCCAAGCTCGCGCCATCACCATTTACATGTCGACTTGAAATGGTGTCGGCTGACCAAATGGCCAGCGGATCGCAGGGCCAATTCTGTGCTTTAGCCTGTTTCGGCACTCCGGGGGCCTAAGTTGAAATCGGCGGTGGCCAATTTTGAAGGCGGAACTCATGGGCTCTCGGAACATTGTCTCCTTGCCGCGATGACGTGGCTCCATGGAGACTATGAAATGAAACGTTTATTGCTGATCGGCGTCGCCGCCTGTGCATTCGCGGCAATGCCGACGCTATCCGCTTCGGCGATGCCCCGGGCAACAGCAGACACACTGGTTGGCGATACCGATAATTCGGTTATTCTTGTTCATGGCGGCCATGGACATGGGCACGGCCACATAGGTCGTGGCGGTCGCGGTCATCACTACGGCTGGGGCAGAGGCCGCCATCTCGGTTGGCGATAATCGATAGCGCGGACCAATGCTCTTGAGGCCGCCTTAATTGGCGGCCTCTTCGCTCGCGAAATCAGGGGCTTGCATCGATTTCGCTGCTTTCGCAGAGGCCCGCCCTAATGTTCCGTTATTGTTAAGGCAATCGGGATCAAATGGGCTATGAGATGCTTGTCTCAGTGTCCGCAGCCATTCTCCGAGCTATGGCGCGGACTGATTTTCTCTCGCTCACCTTCGAAATGCCCGTCATGATGGTCCTGGACCACTCCGGTGTTCCCACAGTCGTTCTCGTCGTCGAAGACGAGATGCTGCTGCGCATGCGCGCGGTCGATATGGTGGAGGATGCTGGCTTTACACCGGTGGAGGCCGTGGACGCTGATGAGGCTGTGGCAATCCTCGAATCGCGTTCCGATATCGCGCTGCTTTTCACCGATATCCAGATGCCGGGCAGTATGGACGGTCTGAAGCTCGCGCACGCGGTGCACGAGCGCTGGCCGCCCATCAAGATAATCCTGGTTTCCGGGCAGTTGAAGCCGGCAAACATCGATATTCCCGCCGACAGCCGGTTTTTCGGGAAACCGCTCGAGGCCAAGGTCATGATTGCCCAGATGCAGAACATGATCGGTCGCCCCTGAGGTCCGCGTGATCCGGCGGAAGAGGCGATAATCACCCTATTGTGCAGCGACCACGCCTCAATTGATGTGAGCGGAACCCGACTTATGGTGATACAGTCAACGATGTTTGAAATCGAAGAGCATCTAGACAAGCACCAATCGAAGGGCGCAGCGCCTCCCCAGGAATTTCTGGAGGCAGAGAACGTCAGCCTTCGGCTGTTGCTGGCGCAGGCCGAAATCGATGCCCGGGGCTTGCTCGCTCAAGCTGGCATTGACGCCAGGGAGCGCGAGGCGGCTGACAAACTTCAGAAGCTGATCCTCGAAGAGCTGCACCACCGCATCAAGAATACCCTGGCGACGGTCAGCGCCATTGCCTCCCAGAGTTTGCGCAACGTGCCGGGCGCCGAACACGCGCAGCACGCTATCGAAGGGCGGCTGCTGGCGCTGGGACGGGCGCACGACCTTCTTTTGCAGGCTCGATGGACCAGCGCGGATCTCGAGAAGATTGTTCGCGGCGCCACCGAAGCTTTCGACAATCCCGATGTGCCGAAATTCACGATAACGGGACCTGATGTCCGGATGACGTCGGGAGCCGTGATCGCGATTGCGATGATCCTCAACGAACTCTGCACCAACACCACGAAATTCGGCGCGTTGTCGGTGTCTATGCGGCCGCGTCGACATCACCTGGACGCTCGATCCCAAGACCCAGCGTCTGCATTTGAAATGGATTGAGAGGAACGGCCCCGCGGTTCGGGCTCCGGATAAGCGCAGTTTCGGCACGCGGCTGATCGAGACGCTCGGCAAGCAACTCAAAGGCGATGTGCGGTTGACGTATGAGCCCAGCGGCTTCGTGTACGCGCTCGACGTGCCGCTGGCATCTTTGATGTCGATCGCGAGTGAATAGCCGAAATTAGTGTGTCGATGTTGTCAGATGATGGGGCGATGTCGCCTTTGGCACCAGAAGCGGACGTCGGTGCACGTAACGGCAATCGAAATCAGCCCGTCGGGGCAAATCAGCGGAGCGCTTTTGATTTGCGCGTCCAGTCCCCTTTGCAAAAATATTCCGGTTCTCCGCTCACCCAAATCACTCTTATAAGCTGTGCCGTCCCGTCCCCCCTGAGGGGCGTATCGCGATCGTCACGGACGTAGGGAACGGGATGCGGTGGACGCAGTAGCGTTGGACGTGCGACGGGATCGCAGGGCGGGTTTTCGCCCGTGAGCGATCCACGGCACGATGACGAACGATGTTGCTCGCGGACGGTGAAGCCGTGTGGTCCTGACGCCTCGACGCCGGCGTCAAGTCTCGCGGAGGCATGTCGGCCCAACCGGGCGCAGGCAAGCTTCCGCGAGATGACGGTGACTAGAAAGCCCGATCGCCGGGGGAGAGCGAGATAAACCGTTAAAACCATTGCGGCGGGAATGCCGTGATCCCGGTGCGACCGTGGTGATGATACTCGTGTGCTACCAACACACTGCACACGAGGCTGCGGGTGCAACGGGCACCCGGCATTCCCCACGCCCTCTTTGGGCGGTAGTTTTTGCACAATCCGGACGCATTGCGCCGCGGGATCGCGGAGTCGTGTCTCAGCCGCCACACGGGGATGACGGGTATAAGTCGGGACCGGCGCGCGCGAATCATTGAACCCGCGGCCATCTCGCTTATCTCCTGAAGGCATCATGACCCTTCCCGCATCCGCATTGCCCGTCGAAGCGCCGCCGGCGTTTCTCGGCGTGTCGCAGTCCCTGACCGGAAAACTGTGGCGCGACCGGCTGGATGCGCGCGGCGCGGCGCGGGCGCTGGCGATCGCGCAGCGCTACCAGTTGCCGGAAATGCTGGCGCGGGTGCTGGCGGGGCGCGACGTCGAGATCGACGCGGTCGAGGATTTTCTCGATCCGACCATCCGCAAATTGCTGCCCGATCCCTTTACCGTGACGCAGATGGAAGCCGCGGCAAAACGCATCGCGGACGCGGCCGTGCGCGGCGAGAAGGTCGCGATCTTCGGCGATTACGACGTCGACGGCGCGACCTCGGCGGCGCTGCTCGCCTGGCACCTGCGCCATTGCGGGCTCGATCCCCTGATCCACATTCCCGACCGCATTTTTGAGGGCTACGGCCCCAACGTCGAGGCCATCCGCATGCTGGCGGAAAAGGGCGCGACGCTCTTGGTGACGGTGGATTGCGGCACCACCAGCCTGGAGCCGCTGGCGGAAGCAAGACGGCAGGGCATGTCGGTCGTCGTCATCGATCATCATCAATGCGGCGATGAACTGCCCGAGGTCGACGCGCTGGTGAATCCGAACCGGCTAGATGACCTCTCCGGCCTCGGCCATCTCGCCGCGGTCGGTCTCGTGCTGGTGACGCTGGTGGCGGTCAACCGCGAGCTGCGCGCGCGGGACTTCTGGACCGCCGAACGGCCGGAGCCGGATCTGTTGGGCATGCTGCACCACGTCGCGCTCGGCACCGTCGCCGACGTCGCGCCGCTGGTCGGTCTCAATAGGGCCTTCGTGGCAAAGGGCCTGATCGCGATGCGCCGCCGCGACCATGTCGGCCATACCGCGCTGATGGACGTGTCGCGGCTGAACGGCCCGCCCGAAGCCTGGCATCTCGGCTTCATGCTGGGGCCGCGCATCAATGCCGGCGGCCGGATCGGCCGCGCCGATCTCGGCGTGCGGCTGTTGCTGGAAGGCGACGTCTCGGAAGCCGCTAGAATCGCCATCGAGCTCGACCGGCTCAATGCCGAGCGCCGCGTCATCGAGCAGATGGCGGAGGCGCAGGCCGAAGCCGAGGCGCTGGCTTCGCTCGGGCTGGAGGACAAGGGGTCGGTGATCGTCACGGCGTCGGAAGGCTGGCACCCCGGCGTGGTCGGGCTGGTCGCCTCGCGGCTGAAGGAAAAATTCGGCCGGCCCGCCTTTGCCATTGCGCTGGAGCCCGGCGGCATCGGCACCGGCTCGGGCCGCTCGATTGGCGGCGTCGATCTCGGCAAGGCGGTGCGGCAGGCCGTTCACGACGGTATCCTCTTGAAGGGCGGCGGCCACGCCATGGCCGCGGGCGTCACACTGCGCAAAGAAAAGCTCGCGGAATTCCGCGCCTATATGGAGAACGCGCTCGCGGCCGACGTGGCGCAGTCGCGCCACCTCAACGAGCTCTTCATCGACGGCGCGGTGAGCGCGCGGGCGGTGACGCCGGAACTGGCCGCGACCCTCAATCGCGCCGGCCCCTTCGGCAGCGGCAACCCGGAACCGGTGATCGCGCTGCCCTCGCATCAACTGGTCTATGCCGACGAAGTAGGCCAGGCGCATCTGCGGCTGCGGTTCAAATCCGGCGACGGCGCCATTGTCAACGGCATCGCGTTCCGCTCGATCGGGCAAAAACTCGGCAACGCGCTGGTCGCGCATCGCGGACAGGCGCTGCACGTGGCGGGATCGCTCGCGGTCGACCGCTTCCAGGGCACCGAGCGGGTGCAGCTGCGCGTGCTCGACGTCGCGGTGCCCGATCAGGGGCCGGCGGTGATCAGATAAATCTTCAACAACAACGGGAGTGGAAATGGCGGGGCAGGTTCAAGGCAAGGTCGCGCTGGTGACCGGCGGCGCATCCGGCATCGGCGCGGCGTGCGCCGAGCTGTTGGCGCGCGAGGGCGCGTCGGTCGCGGTCACCGATGTCGACGAGCTCAAGGGGCCGGAAATCGCCGCCGCCATCAAGAAAGCCGGCGGCGAGGCGATCTTCCTGCAGCAGGACGTGACCAGCGAGGCGCGCTGGGTGGAGGTGGTGAGTGAGGTGGAAAAACGCTTCGGCCGGCTGGACATCCTGGTGTCGAATGCCGGCATCGGGATTGCGGTGCCGTCGATCACCGAGATGTCGCTGGAAGACTGGCGCCGGCAGACCGCGATCAATCTCGACGGTGTATTTCTTTCGGTGAAGCATTGCCTGCCCGCGATGCGCAGGAGCGGCGGCGGCGGGTCGATCATCATGATGTCGTCGCTCGCGGGCCTGCGCGGCGCGCCGGGCCTTTCCGGCTATTGCGCGACCAAGGGCGGGGTCCGGCTGTTTGCGAAAGCGATCGCGATGGAGTGCGCCTCCTTCGGCGACGGCATCCGGGTCAATTCGGTTCATCCCGGCATCATCGACACGCCGATCTGGGGCAAGATTCCGACCGAAGCGGCGGGGCGCGGACAGAACGCACCGATCGATCCGGAAGAACGCGCCAAACTCGCCACGCCGCTCGGCCGCGCCGGCCACGCTTCGGAAATCGCCAGCGGCGTCTTGTATCTGGCCTCCGATGCATCGCGCTACGTGACCGGAACCGAACTGGTCATCGATGGCGGCATGAACGCGGGCGGCGCGGTGCGGCGGGCGTAAGCTCCCAATTCGTCATTCCGGGGCGCGAGTGAAACGAGCGAACCCGGAATCCAGCGGTTGGTTTGCACGAGATTCCCCGATGTGCAATTGCACATCTGAGGTTCGCGCTGATCGCGCGCCCCGGAATGACGGGCTCAATCGACCACGCGCGGCCTAACCGCCCTGCCTCAACCTTGCCAGCACCTTCAGCCCGCCGTAACCGTCCGCCGGCAACAGGCCCATTTTGCTCTGATAATCCTTGATCGCCTTCATGGTGTCGTTGCCGACGCGGCCATCGGTGCCGCCGGTATCAAACCCGGCTTTTGTCAGGCGGACCTGCATCTCCTGCACCTCGGCGAGCGTCAGCGCGCGCTCGGAGCCGGGGAACGGCTGAAGGAAGGGCGGCGCGCCCAGGATGCGGTCGCCGAGATGACAGATCGCCAGCGCGTAGTTCATCGACGGATTGTAGCTCTTCACCGAATAGAAATTCGGTCCCAGCAGGAAGCTGGGTCCGCCCGCCACCGGCACCCACAGCTGCGCGGTGGCGTTCGGTTGCGGGAACGGCTGGCCGTCGGCGCGCGTCACGCCGGCGGCTACCCAGGCGGCGTAGCTGCGGCTGGCGCTGGACGAACCGCTGTGCGCGCGGACTTCATAGCCCCAATGTTCGCCGCGGTGATATTTGCCGCGGTTGACCAGATAGCGCGCGGTGGAACCCAAGGCATCGTCGGGCTTGCCGAACGGCGATACCCGGCCATCATGATCGTAGTCGATGCCGACATTGAGCCAGACTTCCGGCATCCACTGGGTATGCCCCATCGCGCCGGCCCACGATCCCCGCATTTCCTCAGGCGTAGACCAGCCGCGGTCGACGATCCGGAGCGCATTGATCAGTTCGGTCTCCCAATAGGCGCGGCGGCGCGGCTCGTTCCAGGCGAGCGCCGCCAGCGAGGGAAACACCGGGCGCATATGGTTCTGCTGCACCAGCGGATCGCCGAAGGCGGATTCGACGCCCCACAGCGCCAGCAGCGTGCCGCGCTCCACCCCAAAATCCTGTTCGATCCGCGCAAACAGCGCCTCGTTCTTTTTCAGCGCTTCCTTGCCGGCGATGATGCGCCAGTCCGAGACGCGGCGGTTGATGTATTGCCAGATCTGCTCGTGGAATTCCGGCTGGTTCCGCATCTGCCTGAACACGGACATGTCGGGCTCGATATGGCCCATGACGCGGGCCCAGGTCGTGTCCGCAATGCCCTTCGCCAGCGCGCGCGCGCGAAAGCCGTCGCGCCACTGGTCGAAGCCGGGCGGCGCCGCGGCAAAGGCGGCGAGGGGACGGGCGAGCAGGGCGCCGGCCGCAAGGCCGGATCGCAGCAAAGCGCGGCGTGTCGGGGTGTGCAGGGAATCAGGCTGTTTCATCGGGACAGTCTAGCGGCGCAAACAAGGCGCGGCAAAGGCCGTTGACGCTCCTCGGGAACTAGCCATCCTGCTGCAGCTCTGCGGCAATTCTGGACAGCCAGCGCCGCACCGTGACCTGGGCCTTGGCGACTCAAGCCAGCCGTCAACCGCCGCTCCAGCGCCCTGGCGCGTCGCCGGCATTTGTCGAGCAATCTCAGGCCGCGGCGGGTCAGCGTCCACTGCAACAGCCGGCCATGCACCGGATGCGGCGTCTTCCCGATGGCGCCGTCACGTTCCAGATTGCGGATGATGACGCCGACGGTCTGCGGGGTCAAAAGCGCGACCCGGGCGAGATCGGCGCCGGACAGGCCGGGATAGGCGTTCAGCATCGTGAGCACGACGAATTGCGGCGGCGTGACGCCGAGGTCGGCGAGCGCGCGTTCCAGCGTCAGCCGGCCGCGGCCTGGGCCTGGCGCAGCAGATAGGCGAGGTAGCCTTTTTCGCCGCGCTTGCCCTCACCGGGCGGCGGCGGGCGGTGGCCTGCGAGAGCGGGATTTTCAGCGGATTTTTTCCGGAACGGCGCGGATTTTTTCGCGGGTGTCGATTTTCGAAATTTTCTGGCTTTTCGGTTTGGCGGTTTCCGCGCCGGAGCCGATGTTGCCTTCGTCGAAGTTCCAATCTTGCGCATGTTATCAGTGCTCTGATAATATATAAGAACACTTATAACATGAGGCGACGAACATGTCACATGCCCGCAAGGAATACAAAGATCTTCAGGCGCTGGCGCCGGACGTTTTCGAAATCGTCCAGGCGCTGGGAAAAGCCGCCGGCAAGGCCGGCATCGACAAGCAGCTGCTGGAGCTGATCAAGCTGCGCGCCTCGCAGATCAACGGCTGCGCCTTCTGCGTGCAGTATCACATCCTGCAGGGCGAAAGCCTCGGCATGCCCGTCGACAAGCTCAACCTCGTCGTGGTCTGGCGCGAGGCGCCGCTGTTTTCCGCGCGCGAGCGCGCGGCGCTGGCGTGGACCGAGGCGCTGACGCAGCTCGCCGGGGGCGTCAGCGATGAAGTCTACGCGCAAGTGAGCGCGGAATTTTCCGAGAAGGAACTGGCGTATCTGACTTCCGCGATCGCCTCGATCAACGTCTGGAACAGGCTGGGGGTCGGCTATCGCTGGACCCCGCCGGCGCGGCAGAAGACACCGCAGGCCGCGGCGTCCTAGTAGATCGGAAGTCAGTTCTCGCCGGCCTTCGATCTCGCCTCGCTCGGGAGCGGACGGTGTCCGCCGGCAGCGCATGCGCCACCGCGGGCGAGGCGGCGGTTTCCGGCCCGATCTCGCGGCCGCGTCCGCGGATCAGGCGTTCATAGGCCGAGATCAGCGTGACGTAGGGGCTGACCCAGATCCAGCCGTCGCGCGTGAACACCTGGACGTCGAAATGCAGATGGCGGCTGGTGCCGTTGGGATGATCGAGGTAATTCGAGACCACGCCAATCTTCTCGCCCTCATCCATGCTGCGTCCGTTCAGAACGCCGTCGGCATCGAGGGCGGCGGGATTCATGTGCATGTAGCGAAAGCGGATGTGTTCGGTGCGGCTGTTGACCTGCAGCGTCACCGCCTGCTGCTTCGGCGCGCGGATCACGACGCCGTCGCGGACAGCGACCACTCCCTGCTGCTTGGGGTCGCAGCGCTCGGCGCCTTCACGATATGGCGGACATGGCGCGGGGCGGATGTCCTCTCCCTGATGGCCAAAACCGCTGGCGCACTGTCCGACATTAAAACTGCGGGCTTCGCAAAAATTATCCCGCCAGGGATAGCGGGCATTTCCGCCTGCCAACTCGTCAATCGCTTTGTCGCTCGATCTGCGGCTCCTGAATTGTTGCGAGTAGACGAAAGCGGGGGCTTTCTCCAGCGGAAATCGAATTTGCGAATAAGCCGTATAATCGGCTCGGCCGCCCTGTTTGCGATGGCCCGAATTGGCGATGATGTCGCCGCTCGGCCGATAGGTGAAATCAGGCGACGCGCTCCGCCGGCCGCTCGGCAATGCTTGACGGGAGTATCCATCCGCGGCCGCGAGGGCAGGCCGCCGGCGACGCGGAGCGCCTTGAGAAAACGCTCGGCGACGGGATAGGCCTCGCGGCAGGCCAGCCGCCGCGCGCGCGGGGTCGAGTCGAGGCACTGGATCGACACCACATAGGGAACGCCGAAGCGCGTGAAGGCATAGCGCACATAGCCTTCCCTGATGAAGCGGCGCAGGTCGGGAAATTGCGCCGACAGCGCCTTGACCGGTTCGCCCTTGCCGCCGAGGGGATCGTTGATGTCGTAGATCAGGATCGAGCCGGTGATCTGGACTTCGACGGGTTTGGCGAAGGTCCGCTGCGGCATGCCGTCGCCGGCGCCGGGTTCGAAGCGAAAACACCGCGTCATAGCCGGCGGGGCCGGCGTCGAACAGGTCGACGGGACGGAAGTCGGCCTGATAACGCGACAGCGAGAGGCTGGCCGGCGCGCCGTTCAGCCGGGCGTCCAGAAATGCCGCGGTGTCGAACGGCAGCAGCACCGGCACCGGACTGCGCCCGATACCGGTGAAGATCTGCGAGGTCACCGCGTTCAGCTGCACCAGCGCCGGCCTCGAACGCGGATCGAAGCTGCGGAACCGGCGTTGGCCGGAAAACGTGAAGGCGGGCGCGACCGCCGGCTGGGTATTGATCTCGGACCGGAGCTGATCGAGCGCGGCGCGCCATTCGACGCGGACGGCCGAAATCGCCGGCGTCCTGAATTCGTCGGCGGCAAGGGCCGCGGTGCCGGCGACGAGCAAAGCGAAGATGCCAGCAGCAGCGTGACGAACCGGACAGCTTTCGTAGCCAATGCGTCGCCCCCCGGCGCCAAGCGTTCCCGCTTGAGTTTAGTCCTTGGCGCGCTCGACGTAAGACCCGTCCTCGGTCATGACCACGATCCGCGTCCCGACGCCGATATGCGGCGGCACGGCCGTGCGCACGCCGTTGGAGAGGATGGCGGGCTTGTAGGAGGACGACGCGGTCTGGCCCTTGGTGACCGGTTCGGTTTCCACGACTTCCAGCGTCGCGCGCTGCGGCATCTGGATCGCCACCGGAATGACGCCGTGCAGCGACAGCTTGACCGTCATGTTTTCCTGCAAATAGGGCGCGGCCGAGCCGATGACGTCCTTCGGCACCTGCACCTGATCGTAGGTGTCGGTGTTCATGAAGTGGAAGCCGTCGGCGTCTTCGTAGAGATAGTTGAAGTTGTGGTCCTCGATGGTCGCTTTCTCGACCTGGTCGGTGGTCTTGTAGCGCTCGGAAATCTTTACCCCGTCGCTGATTCGGCGCATTTCGATCTGGCTGACCGGTGTTCCCTTGCCGGGATGGATGTTCTCGGCGGTCAGAACCACGTAAAGCTTGCCGTCTTGCTCGATGACGTTGCCCTTGCGAATAGAACTGGCGATGACTTTCAAAGCTGTTTTTCCTGATGTTCTGGCCCGGGACCGATCAGGACATGGACGTCCTTCAGGCCAGCGAAGCGGTTTCGGGCTGCAACATACTGATTTTGCCGGTCGATGCCAGCGTTTTACGGGCTTTCGGGGCTGCTCGTTAATGGCCCAAAACGCCGCGGCAGTGGGCCGGGAAGCGGCCCATATCAGGCCGCTTTTGGCCGCAATGGACGCTGAAGAAGTCCTGCAATTTGAGGCCTGCAGCGTCATTCCGATTTCGGGCTGGGCGTCTTCACGGCCTTCGCGTTGTGCTCGGCGAAATCGGGCGGCACCGAAAATGTCCCCGTTTTCAGGTCGTAGACGCAGCGCCAGCCCTCGATCCAGGGCAGCGGCTTGTCCTCGCCCTGCGCGTCGAATGACAGGCTGATCACGATGTAGCGGCTGTCGGGCCAATGCTTTCCCAGCCAGGCGTAATTGTCGTCCAATCCCTTGAGCAGGTTGACCTGCGAGTGATCGAGCGAATCCCGGTCCTTTCCGTCCCGGTGCATTTCCTTTGCTACCGGCGAATCGAAGAAATAATCCCAGGCCAGGTCGCCCAGCGGCTTTGCGGTCGCGGGAGAAAATCGATAGCCGTTCCTTCGATACAAGAAGAGCGTGTGATAACCCGCGCCCAGCTTTTGCATGCGCACCAGCCATTGGCTGTCCGGGCTGAATCGGAATCCGGCCGGATAGCCCGCCCAGATCGGTGCCTTCACCGGGATTCAGAACAAAGCCATGCCGATGTTTCCTGTCGAAGGTCCAGAACTGGTAGACGAAACCCTCGTCTTTCATGTCCTTGGCATACTGCTCCACCCGCACCGTTTTGTCGGGAGAAACGAAAATGTCCGCCTTGTCCTCGCGCAGCTTGAAACCGGCCCCCGGGCCATCGGCACGGGCCGGCGCCGCCGTGGCGAGGCCAAGCAACAGCAGAATCCATATTCCTCGTAGTCTGTGGTCGAACATCGCTGTATTCCACGTTCACGGTTAGTCACCGGGAGGCGCCGGTGGTTCAGGCATTTTCGCCAAACTCTCCTGCGTGAGATCGGGCTCGGAATGACAAGGCAGATGACGCAACAGCACAAATGGTCCCAATGAATCGAAAACCCCATTGGCAAGGCTGCCGACAGCCCGTCACCATGGTGGACGCCGGCGCGGCACGCCGATATCAGGCCGTTCCTGACGGCGCGGGGCGCCATTACCCGGGCGGTCAGGGCGTGGTTCGACGAGCAGGGTTTTGTCGAGGTCGAAACCGGAATCCTGCAGGTTTCGCCGGGCAACGAGACCCACCTGCATGCGCCACGCACCGAACTCGTCCGCGCCGACGGCGCGCGCGCGACGCGCTACTTGCGGACCTCGCCGGAATTCGCCTGCAAGAAACTGCTGGCCGCCGGCGAAGCGAAGATTTTCGAATTTGCGCGGGTGTTTCGCGACCGCGAGCGCGGCGATCTGCACCTGCCCGAATTCACCATGCTGGAATGGTACCGCGCGAATGCGAGCTATGACGCCGTCATGGCCGACAGCATCGTCGTCATCGCCCACGCCGCGCAGGCGACCGGCATCGGGCGATTTTCGTTTCGCGGCCAGGATCGCCGATCCCTTTGCCGAGCCGGAACTGCTGACGGTGGCGGCCGCCTTCGAGCGCTTTGCCGGGATCGATCTGCTTGCCACCGTCGCCGACGGCGAAGGCGATCGCGACAGGCTGGCGGCAGCGGCAGAGGCGCGGGTGCGGATCACGGATGACGACACCTGGTCGGACATCTTCAGCAAGATCCTGGTCGAGCACGTCGAACCGAATCTGGGGCAGGGGCGTTTGACCATCCTGTTCGAATATCCGGTTCCCGAAGCGGCGCTGGCGCGCGCCAAACCCTCCGATCCGCGCGTTGCCGAACGTTTCGAGATTTATGCCTGCGGCGTCGAGCTCGCCAACGGGTTTGGCGAATTGACCGACGCGCGCGAGCAGCGCCGTCGCTTCACGGAGGCGATGGACGAAAAGCAGCGGCGCTACGGCGAGCGCTATCCGCTCGACGAGGAGTTTCTCGACGCGGTCGGCGAGATGCCGGAAGCAAGCGGCGTCGCGCTCGGCTTCGACCGGCTGGTGATGCTGGCGAGCGGCGCGCTGCGGATCGATCAGGTGGTGTGGACGCCGCCGTCGGGTGAGGCATGAGCAGGATCGATCTCAAGTCAACGACCACGTTGCGGGAGCCCGCCGAGCTGGTCGCCCATGGCCTGGCGCCGGCGGCCGATCTTGCCGATCTGGAAAAGGTCGCGGCGCGCTATGCGGTGGCGGTGACGCCGGACATCGCCGCGCTGATCGACCCCGACGATCCCGACGATCCGATCGCGCGGCAGTTCATTCCGAGCGCCGAGGAACTGGCGGCGCGAGCCGGGCGAGAACGCCGATCCGATCGGCGATCACGCCCATTCGCCGGTCGCCGGCATCGTGCATCGCTATCCCGACCGGGTGCTGTTCAAGCTGGTTCATGTCTGCGCGGTGTATTGCCGGTTCTGTTTTCGCCGCGAAATGGTCGGGCCGGGCAAGGCGACCGCGCTGTCGCGAGGCCGCCTATGACGAGGCGCTCGACTATATCCGCGCGCATCCGGAAATCTGGGAAGTGATCCTGACCGGCGGCGATCCCTTGATGCTGTCGCCGCGGCGGCTTGCCGAGATCATGGCGGATCTCGCCGGCATCGATCACGTCAGGATCATCCGCATTCACACCCGCGTGCCGGTCGCCGAGCCCTCGCGCATCAGCGGCGAGATGATCGCCGCGCTGAAGGTCGAGGGCGCGACGACCTGGGTTGCGCTGCACGCCAATCATGCGCGGGAATTGACCGGCAAGGCCCGCGCCGCCTGCGCCGGCATCATCGACGCCGGCATTCCCGATGGTGAGCCAGTCGGTGCTGCTGCGCGGCGTCAACGACGACGCCGCGGCGCTGGAAGCGCTGATGCGGGCCTTCGTCGAATGCCGGATCAAGCCCTATTACCTGCATCACGGCGATCTCGCGCCCGGCACCGCGCATCTGCGCACCACGCTGGCGCACGGGCAGGAGCTGATGCGCAGCCTGCGGGGACGGGTGTCCGGACTGTGCCAGCCGGAATATGTGCTCGATATTCCCGGCGGCCACGGCAAGTCGCCGGTCGGTCCGAACTATCTGTCGCAGGCAAATTCTTTGTCGGAGGAGCGTGAACTGGCATGCGGAAACGCGCTATCGTGTCGTCGACTATTGCGGCGACGTTCATCTCTATCCTGCCGAAGCCGTGATCGACAGATGACAGACGGAGGAGGGCCGGCCGGAGCCGCCGGAGGATCAGGGCAATCGCAACGTCGAGAATGCGGTGATGCTCGGTTTCTTTGTCGTGCTGGTGGCGGCGGGAATTTGGTTGCTCGGCACCATGGCCGACGTTCGAAAGGTTCAGGACTGCGCCGCCCAGGGGCGCCGCAATTGCGCAACGATCGAGGTTCCCGACCGGGCGCGATAAAGCGTTTTCGAGCGAAGTGGGTACCGGTTCGCGTGAAGAAACGCGTCATGAGGTCGAGCCTCGGCTCGTTAACCAGAACCGGCTCCAGCGCATTCTCTGAACGGGAGAAGCAGATGAAAATGTCCGACAGGTCGATCGCGCGATGATCGCGGCCGCGGCTAGTCCTGATCGGCGGCCCGGCGGCAATGGCGCAAGCCGGAAGCAGCGCCGGATCGGCGGGCGCGGCCAGCCAGGCCCAGTCCGGCCGCGAAGCCCCGATCGGCCACCGTCAGCCGCGGGCCGGCGACGTGCCGCTCGGAGAAAAATCTGAGCGATCCGAACGATCCGCTGAACAAGGAAGACGCCGCCCTCGACCGCAAGATCAAGAGCATCTGCCGCGGCTGCTAGAGAGCGCTGGCGCAGCCGGCGCAGCGAACGGCGCGCCGACTTAACTGACGCAAGCCCCGCATGGACGATCACGGATCTTCAGGCATCGCGTCTAGGCCGAACGCTCCCGGAATTTGCGGCGCTGCACGTCCCGTCTCGCCGCAACGGCATCGGCCAGCAGGTTCAGCGCTGGCACCGTCGTCTTCCAGTCAATGCAGCCATCCGTAATGCTCTGCCCATAGGTCAGCGCCGTGCCCGGCACCACATCCTGGCGGCCCGCGACCAGATTGCTCTCGATCATGACGCCGACGATGCGCTGCTCGCCGTCGGAGATCTGGCGAGCGATATCGGCAACGACCAGCGGCTGGTTCTCCGGCTTCTTGCCGCTGTTGGCGTGACTGGTATCGACCATCATCCGCTGCGTCACGCCTGAACGGGCGAGTTCGGCCGCGGCGGAAGCGACGCTCGCCTGGTCGTAGTTTGGCCTGCTGCCGCCACGCAGAATGATGTGGCAGTCCTCATTGCCTGACGTCGCCGCGATCGCCGAACGTCCGCCCTTGGTGACCGCCATGAAATGGTGGGGATGCGATGCCGACTTCACCGCGTCGGCGGCGATGCGCACATTGCCGTCGGTGCCGTTCTTGAAGCCGACCGGGCAGGAAAGTCCGGAAGCGAGTTCGCGATGGATCTGGCTTTCCGTCGTGCGCGCGCCGATGGCCGCCCACGCCACCAGATCGGCGATGTATTGCGGCGTCGTGAGGTCGAGGAACTCGGTCCCCGCCGGCAGGCCGAGATTGTTCACGGCGGAAAGCACGTTGCGGGCGAGACGCAGGCCCTTGTTGATGTCGAAGCTGCCATCGAGGTCCGGATCGTTGATCAGCCCCTTCCATCCCACCGTCGTGCGCGGCTTCTCGAAATAGACGCGCATCACGATCTCGATCCGGTCGGCAAGCCGTTCGCGCAAGGCCGCAAGCCGCGTGGCGTAGTCCACGGCTGCGACGGGATCGTGGACCGAACAGGGACCGACGACGACGAGAAGGCGATCGTCCGTTCCGTTGAGGATGGCGTGGATGGCGTTACGCGCCGCCATCACGACGCGCGTCGCGGTCAAGGTGCGCGGTATTTCGCGCATCACCTCTTGCGGCGTGCTCAGCTCTTTTATTTCGCTTGATTCGAAGATCGTCTGTCGTGCTCAACACGGCTGTGGCTCCTGTTTTCAGGGACCTGCCGGCCAAACAAAAAGCCGCCAGGTCTGGCGGCTGTTCGGACTTCTGCTGCAATTCTTCAGATTGAGCGCGATCCTCCCGCCGCCAGCGAGCTGTCGAAGCTAAAATACCAAAAATAGCTGGTGGCGATGGTGATCATGGCCGGTCTATAGCGCACCGATCGTGTCTTGTCACCCCGAAATCCGACCCGGCCTGGTCCGGTTCCTTGCGCGCGGCGAGCGCCACGCCGATCAGCGAAGCGCCGCCGAACAACAGGTTGATGCCGACCAAAAGCCCGATCGCCCATTCCGCCGAGCCCGGAAGCCCGGTGATGATCATGGCCGATATCAGGATGTCCAGCACGCCGGAAAACAGCATCCAGCTCCAGCGCTCGGACAATTCGCGGCGATGCTCCAGCGCATACATGATGGTGGCGACGCCTTCGGCGAGGAAATAGGCGCCGACCACGATGGTCAGCGTCAGCGTGCCCTGCAGCGGCCGCGCCAGCAGGATGATGCCGACGCCAACCGCCAGCACGGCCGAGATCAGCGACCACCAGAAGCCCGGCATCTGCCGCGCCCAGAACGTCAGCGCGAGACCGGCGACGCCGGAGATCAGGAACATCCAGCCCAGAAAGATGGTGACCGCGAGGCTCGCCAGCGGCGGCACGATCATGGCGGCGAGCCCCAGCACGACGAGCAGGATGCCTTCGATCAAGAAGGCCTTCCAGTGCTCGTGCACCGCGGCGCGCATTTCGGATTGCAGCCTGGCGATGTCCTGGGGAAGGGTCATTGCAGATCTCCCGCTGCTGGTAACGCAGAATGACGCCCTGATGTGACGCCACAATATAGCGTGCGACAACGCCGCAGGGGCAAATTTGTTCGCAGGGCGTGGCGGGCGCTTCAGCCTTGGCCGGGCGCGGAGGAAAAGCCGCCAGCCGCGGCGCGCATCCGGTTGCGCCCGTGAATGTAGACCGCCGTGGTCGCCAGCAATAGCGCGCTGCCGATCAGGATGGAGGTCAGGCCGATCGGGACCAGCACCAGCGCCACGTTGCGTTCGGGATTGACCAGCCAGTGGTGGATCGACGTCAGCACAAAGGTGAGACCGATAAATCCGGCGCCGCCGCCCAGCCACCAGCAGCGCCCACATCCGCCGCAACTGGCTCAGCCGGTCGCGGGCGATGTCGGTGCGGGGCGCGTGATGACGGCCGACCCGCCGCACCAGGCGCACGGCGAACGCGATCGAGCTGAACCCGATCAGCACGCTCAGCGTTCCCAGCATCAGCCGGGTGGACTCGGATCGATGTCGGGGTTTTTCTGCAGCGTCAGCAGCGGGAAATCGAAACCCGCATGTAGCGCCAGCGGCCCCAACAGGATCAGAATCCGGCTCGAGATCCGCGCCCAGTCGCGGTGATGCCGGTGCGCGCCAAGTGCCGTGCCGGATCGCGCGATCGCCAGATAGGCGCCGGCGATGACGCCGAGCGCGCCGTGGAACGGCACGGTCAGGACGCTGCGCAACGCGGCCAGCGATCGCCACATCTCCGCATGCTGCACGAGATAAGCGAGGTTTTCGTAGGCCGCAAAGCCGAGCCCCGCCGCGGCGCCGTAGACCACCGTGTCCATCGGATCCGCGAACGGCCGGCGCCGCGCCGAGACCGCGACGATGACGAGAATCTTGACGGTTTCCTCGGGGAGGGCGACCCCGAATACCGAATGCAGGGCCTGCGCAACCCAGGGGTTCTCGGGGGCGGCGAGCATCGCGGCAAACGGCGCGCGCGCGAGGCCCAGCAGCGAAATGCTGGCGGCGCCGAGGAAAAACGCGGTCCAGACCTTGGCCGGCGGACCCGGGCCGCTCGTCGGCGGCGATCACAAGCCACAGGATCAGCAGCGCGGGCGCCACCGCTGCCGTTCCGATGACGGTCGGAAGGGATTCAAGGAGATTCATCGCCATGGCAGATATGCCATTTTTCCCGGTTTTGCACCGTTCGAACGCGCCGGGTGCGGCCGCAAGTCGCGGGCGATCCGCGCGCCCGGGACCGGCCGCATCGGCCGCTCGGCAACTCAGCAACCCCTGCAGATGTTATTGATCCGCGCATTGATGAGCCGCGTCTTCGGCGCCGATCGAATCCACATATTTGGCGCTGTCGACTTTCGCAGCTGGAACAGCTCGCGTGGACGGCTTGGCGGTTGCGGACGACGCAACGGGCGGAGCAGCCTTGTCATGGCAGGCGAGCCTTGCGCCCGGGTCCGATATCGATTTGCAATCCGGCGTTTGCGCTTCTGGCAGAGCGCGCAAGTCGCGGCGAGCACGGCAAGGAGTCTCATTTCAACTCTCATTTCATCTCCCTTTCGGCCCAGGGAAGGCGGCCGCGACAACGGTGCTCGGCGATTATTCAGTCAAATCAATGAGGTTGCCAGGTTTCTTGCGGCGAAATGCACGCCATCGCGCGCCGTGTCCATCGGTTGATCCGGCATGCGACATGCTGCAGGGCAGGCACGAGACGGCGGCGTGATAGGTTCGGTCGTCGAGAGGCGGGAGGCGTGCCGGGTGGTTTTATTTCGTCGCGGAGCGGAAACGCACACACGGTCGGTTCTCAAGGCCCTCAGCTGGCGCACCCTGGGAACGCTCGACACGTTTGCGATCAGCTGGCTCCTGACCGGCAGGGTGGAGATCGCGGGCTCGATTGCCGGGCTCGAGATCGTCACCAAAATCGCCTGGTATTATCTTCACGAACGCGTCTGGGCGGCCATCGCGTTGGGGCCGACGCCACCACTGACCGGGGGCGCATGCCGGATGGCGCGGGGCCGCATCAATCAGGGAACAACGGCCCAATAATAGCGGCCGTTGGTGTTGGGATCGGTGTTGTCGCTGGCGGAGAACACATAGCCCTGTCCCCGCCAGTGCGAGTAACGGCCCTCGCCGACATAAGCGATGTCGGTATGACGGCTGTGACCCGGTCCCAGCGGCCGGCCGTTTTCATAGATCACGACCGGAGAGCGCTCGTTGTTGTCAGCGAAGTCCGCGAGATCGTCCAGCGATCCCCGCGTTGTCTGTTCGTGGGCGATCACGGCCAGCGTAGCGTTGCCGAATTTCTCGTACGGCGGGTGGAGCACGGATGACTCGCTTGCCCTTGGGGGTGAAGTCGACATAAGTCGCTTTCGACCATTCAGCCAGCGCGAAATAGGCTGCGATCGCGGCCAGCGCACATAGCGATTTGGTCGTTCTGTTCCACTGCACGATGTTGCCTAGCACGCGCTCGCCGACCCACATGATTGTTGTTCAGCGAAGTGCTCGCCCCGGGACGGACGCGCGCGCCGCGCATCCGGGAATGATATCCCAGCCACGCAGAAGGTGTGCAAAATCTGGCAAAATGATAGCGAAGCCAAACGAAGGGGCGGCGCTCCCTCCGCGGATGGCGACCAGCCAGCGAAATCAACGGGTTTGCCGGTTCTCGTAATCTGGAATTGCACGCTGAAACCCAAGGGCGGTTTCGCGTCCCGGCAGACCGCTGCTTCGATTCACCTCGTCAGCAGGCGCCGGCAGGCGTCGACAAAGACCTGAGCGCCGGTGACGATGTCGGAGTCGGCTGTGTTCTCGCTCCAATGATGACTGATGCCGCCGATCGAGGGCACAAACAGCATGCCTGCGGGCATGATGGTGGCGAGAACCTGGGCGTCATGACCGGCGCCGCTGGGCATGCGGATGGACCTGCCTTCGGCAAAGGCTGTGCTCGCAGCTTCGATGGCCTGCTGGAAAGAGGCATCCATCATGGCGGGGGCGCCGGTGCGAAGACGCTCCACCGCGACACTGCAGCGGCCTTGTGCGGTGACCTCCGCGGCCATGCTCCGCAGCAGATCCTCCAGGCGGCCGATCACGCCGGGGTCATCGTCGCGAATCTGGAACAGCATTTCTGCGCGTCCCGGGATGATGCTCGGTGCGCCGGGATCGAGCGCGATGCGGCCGGTGGTCCATACCGTGCGTGGTCCGCTGAGCTTTGGAAATCGATCGTCAATGGCGACGCAAAACCGGGCCAGCGCCACGCCGGCATCCCTGCGAACGGCCATCCGGGTGGTGCCGGCGTGATTTTGCTCGCCGCTGAATGTGATGCGGTATTGCCAGATACCGACGATGGAGGTGACGACGCCGATCGCAAGACCACCGCTTTCGAGCGTCTCGCCTTGCTCGATATGCGCCTCGAGATATCCGATATGCCGCCCGGGTTCAGCCTTCGCGCGCGGCCGGCCGGCAAGACCCGCCTCGCGCAGCGCCTCCCGCATGGTTCGGCCGCTGTTGCGGTCGCGCGCGGCGTCGATGTCATCCTCGGTTACGGCGCCGACGTAAGACCGGCTGCCGAGAAAATGGCCGAAATGTCCTTCCTCGTCGCACCATGCCGCGACTTCAACGGCGCCGTTTACGCCGGGATCGGGATTGATCACGCGGGCGGCTTCGAGGGCATAGACGACGCCAAGCGGCCCATCGAGCCAGCCCGCGAAATTCTGGCTTTCGAGATGCGACCCGGCCAGCAGTTTCGGTCCGGATTTCGGACTGGTGCCGAGTACATTGCCGATGCCGTCGATCTCGGCCGCGAGCCCTGCCTCGGGAAGCCGCTGCGCAAGCCACTGCCAGCGAGCGCAGATGCGGCTCCGAGAACGTCGGCTTGTGAACGCCGGTCTTGTAGGCGCCGATGGCGCGGAGCGCGTTGAGATCCGCAAGGACCCGGGCGCCGTCGACGTGCGAGCGATTGTCAGGCATGAACTGCGCCCAGGAAATCAATGCTGGTTTGAGGGCTTTGGCGCTCCCTAGCGGAATCGAACCGCTCTCTCCACCGTGAAAGGGTGGCGTCCTAACCGATAGACGAAGGGAGCGAAAACGTCCGCCTCGCCACGACCGACCGGTCGGGGCATCGCCGTTTCGCCTTGATCACAAATACACCCGGCAAATCAACGCCTTGAGGCGGAGCTGGCGCCGTGCCGAACCGGACCCTAGCGATGTGGATCCGAGGGCGGCGGGCGAACGTATAGTGGCGTTTGCGCGGCCGGGCAAGCCATCGGGAAAGCGGTTTTTGCGGCCGGCTGACGGCGTTCCGGGCAGCCCAAACGCCCCTGATTCTCGTGGGTTCGCAACGGTTTTTAAAGCCTGTTGAGATACCGACCTCTTCGGATCAGGAGCACCACGAATGGCCGCAGCCAACAAGAAGCGGGAAGCGCGCAAGTCGCTGCAGCAGCCCGGATGGATCACCCTCGAAGGCGGCTTCGCGGCGCGCCCATGCGTGGTGCGGGACATGTCCGCGTCAGGCGCCAGCATCACGATCGACGATCCCAACATGCTGCCGGCCAAATTGCGGCTGGCGTTTTCGCGCGACGCCAGGACCGGGCGCAAATGCGAAGTGGTCTGGCGCCGCGGCAAGTCGTTCGGCGTCAGGTTCGTCCGGTAGCAAAGCCACTTCGCGCGCGTAGAGCCTGATCGGTTCTGATTGAATCAGAACCGAGGCTCTACTCTTTTTTTGACGCGTTTTCTTTACGCGAACCGGTTTCCACTTCGCTCGAAAACGCTCTAAAAGGCGGGATGCGAAACATCCTCCCTGGCATTGTCATGGCGCTGCCGTCGGCCGCCTCCGCGCCGGCCGAGCCGCCCGGCACGCATGAGCCGGACAAGCAGGCATCCTCAGGCAAGCTGCTCCGGCCGAAGGGCGGCTGGCGCTAGACCATTTTCGGGCGAAGGGGGCGCGCGCGTGCAGCTCGATATCATCGTTCCCGTCGTGATGGGTTGCGCGCTGTTGTGGTGGGTGAGCCGCGGCATGACCTGGACCACGCGTCTCGTGGTGGCGGCGGTCACGCTGGCCGCGATCATCTGCATTGTGTGGTTGGAGCGGTCTATGGGATGACGTCATTCCGGGGCGCGAGTGAAACGAGCGAACCCGGAATCTCGAGGTGATTGCGACGAGATTCCGGGTTCGCGCTAGCGCGCGCCCCGGAATGACGACAGGAAGTCTCTCACGACATCGGCGGCGCGATGAACTGTTGAAATCCGGGCCTGCCTGCGAACTGCGCGAACCAGCGTTCGAGATGGGGAAATGTTGGCTTGCTTATGCCCTCGACCCCGAACCAGCGCCGCGCATAGGCGCCGAGCGCGATATCGGCAATGGTGAAATCGTCGCCTTCGATGAAGCGCCGGCTCGCCAGTTGATGGTCGACGATGCGCCATTGCACGGCTTCGGCGTCAGCGTCCTTCTGGATCGCAACCATGTCGCGCTGCGCGGCCGGGGTCCGCACCAGCGCCCAGAACACCGGGCGGTCGACCGGCTGCAAGGTCGACAGCGTCCAGTCCAGCCAGCGGTCGACGCCGGCGCGTACCTTCGGCGCGGCGGGATAGATCGTCGACACCTTGCCGTAGGCCATCGCCAGATAGCGCATGATCGAATTGGATTCCCAGAGCACAAAATCGCCGTCCACCAGCGTCGGCACCCGCGCGTTGGGATTCATCGCGAGATAATCGGGATCGTGGTTGCGGCCGAACGCCATGCCGGCGTCGATGCGCGCATAGGCGAGATCGAGCTCGCGCAGGCACCACAATACTTTCTGCACATTGACCGAATTGGCCCGGCCCCAAACCGTCAATTGTCCCGGATTGCTGTCCGCCACGTCGTTTCGCTCCCGTTGATCCGCGTCTCAGCGGGTCATATCGGAAAATGAGCGAAAAAGCGCGTGCCGCCTGTGGATTTTTGGCGATGACGCTCCGCAAAAAAGGCCCCGCCTGCGGCGGAGCCTGATTTCGCGTGAACGTGCCGTTCGCCCGACGTCAGTGACCGAACAACAGCCACAACAGGATGATGACAGGTATCGGCACGCCCAGGAGCCAGAGCAGAAGTCCGCGTCCCATGTTCTCGCCTCCATGAATTCCTCAGATGGATTCAAGAACGCGGCAGGGAGGTTGATGTTCCGGCAAGGGATGCAGAAAAACGCCGTGTCGGCCGTCGGGGTTCGAAGATCAGGCCACGGAAACGGCGAGTTCCTGCTCGCGTGGCTTTTCGCGGGCCGCCATGAGCTCCGCGTAGCGGGTGTACTCCCCGGCCATCTCCAGCAGCCTCTCGCGCACCGCTTCATCCGTGACCTGGCGGGCCAGACGCTTGGCCTGCTCGGCCTGGAATTGATAGTGCTGGGCTTGGTTCATGGGACACCCTCGAATTCTCTGTAGAGTCTGGGGGCAAAAGGTTCACCAAGCGTGAACAAGATTTTTGCAGGCCTCTCCCGAAGCAGTCCCGGGAGACGTCGCCCGCCTTGGAGCGCCTCCCGCCTGGATCGAATCATGACTGCGTATCCCATGGCCTCGTGGTTCGAGACGCGCGGCGTTGCCGCGCTCCTCACCATGAGGGTCTGCGACCTCATCCTGAGGAGGCGCGAAGCGCCGTCTCGAAGGATGAAGCCGCCGGCCTTACCAGTGGCCGGTGTTCGGCATGGAAACCCACGGCTCCGCCGGCGGCTTCGGATCGCCCTTCTGCAAGAGCTCGATCGAATGCAGATCGGGCGAACGGACGAAGGCCATGTTGCCGTCGCGCGGCGGGCGGTTGATGGTGACGCCCATCTTCATCAGCTTCGCGCAGGTGGCGTAGATGTCGTCGACCTCGTAGGCGAGGTGGCCGAAATAGCGGTCCTCGCCATATTTCTCCTCGTCCCAGTTATAGGTGAGCTCGACCAGCGGCGCGCCGCGGTTCTTCGGCGCCGCCTTGAACAGGCCCTCGTCCTCGGGCGCGCACAGAAACACCAGCGTGAACTTGCCCTTGTCGTTGTCGACGCGGCGGACTTCCTTCAATCCCAAAGCGTCCCGATAGAATTTCAGCGCGGCATCGAGATTGCGCACGCGCAGCATGGTGTGGAGATAACGCATGTTTCCTGGCTCCCTTGGGGCATTGAAGAGATTGGATTTGGTTTCCGGGAGATCAATAGCAGGAAAATGGGAACGAGGGC
Organism: uncultured Alphaproteobacteria bacterium; assembly: GCA_963825105.1. GTDB lineage: Bacteria > Pseudomonadota > Alphaproteobacteria > Rhizobiales > Xanthobacteraceae > Bradyrhizobium. The sequence goes on along the minus strand of CAWGSB010000016.1, from coordinate 4,969 downwards.
AGGGGCTGCGAGTCACCGAGCAGGCGCCCCAGCCCTGGAAGCCTCACGGGGTGATCGAATATTTGGTCGAATTGATGGGCCGAATGAGCGTGTTCAAAAAGGCGGCTGTGGTGAACGCGTTCGGCCCTAAATCGGGAACCTCGCTTATCGTCTGGCGTTAGCGTCGTGCCGCGAATTGAGGAGAGGGATGATGGAAATCTGCGAACACATGGAAGTCGTCGATGCCAACCGGGATGACGAAAGTTTGGAGTGCAGCGACGACGCAATCCACTCCTTCTTGCCGCGGTTCTGATCTGCCCGACGGGCAAATCAGGTCGCTTTGTGATTGTGGCGTGTCCAGTCCTCTCCGAAAAAATATTCCGTTTCGCGCTTACCCCAAATCAAATCTATATCCATCGCCGTCCCGTCCCTGCTCTGAGGGGCGTTTCGCGATCGTCACGGACGTTGGAACGGGATGCGGTGGACGCAAGGAGTGCTAAAGACGAGAGCGCTTTCTTGCGGACGGAGAAGTCGTGTGGTCCTGACGCCCCGACGCTGGCGTCAAGTTCTTGAGAAGCAAGCTTCTCAGGGGCGACGGTGGCAAGAAAGCCGGTCACCGGGGAGAGCGCGAAGGAAACCGTTAAAACCATTGCGTGGGGAATGCCGGGCGATTCCGGTGTGACCTGACTAACGCGTGTGCGTTCTACCACTACCATTGCACACGCGGCTATCGGGCGCATCGGGCGCCCGGCATTCCCTGCGCCCTCTGATTGGAGAGGGCGGGAGTTTCAGAGCAAAACTCGCGCGAAATCCGCGGCGAGATCGCGAGGCCGTGTCCTGATTTGCCGTCATTGCGAGGAGCGACTTGTGCGCCGTAGCTCAACGAGCGAAGGCGTAAGCGACGAAGCAATCCATTCTTTCTTCGCGGCGAAATGGATTGCTTCGCTTCGCTCGCAATGACGGTGTTGGGCTGTTTGAAATGTGAAGTCGTAGCCCGGATGAGCGCAGCGAAATCCGGGAGCCCGCCCCTCCGTCATTCCGGGGCGATGCGAAGCATCGAACCCGGAATCTCGAGATTCCGGGTTCGCGCTGGCGCGCGCCCCGGAATGACGGTTACGACCAGAACGGCGGACGCGCGAAGCGTGACGCGCATTTTCCGAATAACGCGCATTTTCCAGCGTCGTGACGAAATATTCCTCGCGCTCGCGTTCGAATTTTTCCTGCGTCGCCTTGAAGCTTGCGATGCGCGCGGCGATTTCTTCCCGCTCCGGGCGGCGCTGTCCTGCTGTTCGGTCATGCCCATCCCTTTTGATTCTGTCCCGCGTCCATTGGCGGCCGCGATTGGGGCGCGAATTGGGAAGCGGCGTTGCAGGATTGTGATTGCACGAGTATGCGCTGAAATCTTTGCGAGCGCTCGACGTTCGCGGTGGATAAGAGCGGCGCCGTGCTTGTGGCCTGCGCGCCTTCCCGGTAGCCAAAAGAAAACGGGAGGCCGGCATGGCAAAGATCGATCTGGATTCACTGAGCATCGAAGAACTCGCGGCGCTTGCGCGACAACGCGACTGACAAATTGGCTGGAAAAGGTCGCCGCGCGGCGGGCCGAACTCGAAGCCGAGCTGGAAAAGCTGTCGCAATACGACAAGCTGGCGAAGAAATCCCAGGCCGGCGCCGGTCGCGAAGGCCAAGAAGAGCGACGAGAAGAAGGGCGACGAGGTCAGGGAGCCGGTCGCCAAAGCGGCGTGAGAAGGCGGCGCTGAGATCGCCGGACGCGTCAGCCGGCGATCCCGGGCAGTTGAAGGTGCAATCCGGGCGGCCGTGCTATAATTGCGCACGGCCAACCCTTCGGATCGTCCCATGATCGCATCGGATCTTCGCAGCGGCGTGGAACAGCTCGGCGACATGATCGCCGAGGCGTCCACCATTCGTGCCCTTTACCGGCGCCGGCATTTCGACCGAATGCGGCATTCCCGATTTCCGCTCGCCCGGCGGATTGTGGACCCGCAACCGCCCGATCCCGTTCGATGAATTCGTCGCCAGCCCGGAGGCGCGGGCGGAAGCCTGGCGGCGGCGCTTTGCGATGGAGCCGACCTTTGCCGCGGCGAAGCCGGGACGCGGCCATCGCGCGCTCGCCTCGCTGTACAGGGCCGGCAAGATTCCGGCCATCGTCACCCAGAACATCGACAATCTGCATCAGATATCCGGGTTTCGCGGCCGAACACGTCGTCGAGCTGCACGGCAACACCACTTACGCCCGCTGCATCGGCTGCGGCCGAGCCTACGATCTCGCATGGGTCAAGCAGAGCTTCGAGACGATCGGCGGCGCGCCCGACTGCACGGTCTGCGACGAGCCGGTCAAGACCGCCACCATCTCGTTCGGACAGGCGATGCCGGAAGACGCGATGCGCCGCGCCACCGAACTCGCCCAGCATTGCGACCTGTTCATTGCGATCGGATCGTCGCTGGTGGTCTGGCCGGCGGCCGGCTTTCCGCTGATGGCGAAGAACTGCGGCGCGAGGCTCGTGATCATCAACAACGAGCCCACCGAACAGGACGACATTGCCGATCTGGTCATCCGGCACGACATCGGGGAGACGCTTGGGCCGTTCGTAGGCAATTGATGCCGAATTGATTCGCGCCTGTGCAAGACTGTTCATAGTTCCCGGCAAATTTGTTTTTTATCTATGCGCCGCAAGCGGGAGTGTTATCTTTTGATTCGAGAGATTCGCGTGGCGTCATCATGAATTATCATGGATGGGCGCGTGTTCCGGCGCCGTCGCTTCAGATGACGGGCCGTAGATGATGTGTGGGGTCCGGGGTCATGGGGTCGGACGGATTTGAGTCCAAGAAGCTCGGGGGCCCGCCAGGCGGGACGGGACCGAACAGGCTTGGGCCGGGTGAATTTGCAGGCGGCGCCGAGCGCGATCCGGCGATCGATGCGCTTTCCGGCCTCGGCGATGCCGCCGCCAACCTCGTCGAAATCTCCGGCGTCATCAAATGGTTCGATGCATCAAAGGGCTACGGCTTCATCGTTCCCGACAATGGCTGGCCGGATGTGCTTCTGCACGTCACCGTGCTCAGGCGCGACGGCTATCAGACCGCCTATGAAGGCGCGCGGCTGGTCTGCGAATGCGTGCAGCGCGCGAAGGGCTACCAGGCGTTCCGGATCCTCTCGATGGACGAATTCGACCGCGATCCATCCGGCGCAAATGCTGCCGCCGCGGACCCATGTCAGCGTCACCCCGACCAGCGGGCTGGAGCGGGCGCAGGTCAAATGGTTCAACCGGCTGCGCGGATTCGGCTTCCTGACCTGCGGCGAGGGGACGCCGGATATCTTCGTGCACATGGAAACCCTGCGCCGCTTCGGGATGACCGAGCTGCGCCCCGGCCAGTATGTGCTGGTGCGGTTCGGGCCCGGCTCCAAGGGCATGATGGCGGCCGAAATCCAGCCGGAAACCGGCTCGCCCGGACTGTCGTCGCACTGATCGCGCGAGCCGTCCGCTCCACCGGACAGAAACTGTCAGCCCGGCGCCGGAAAATGGCATCGCGCGTGGTCATGGTCTGGTATTTGCCATGATCCTCGGGCTAGGGTTGCCCCGGCAAAATCCTTCACGGCCGGGGTAAGCGTTTGTCCATGAATTTCGATCGAGTGCCGACCGGTCCACGCCGCTGCGCGCGTGGCGCTGGCTGGTCGTGCTTGCGGCGGTCGTCGCGCTTTGCTGGCTTCAGCGGGCTTTGGGGCGCGGGCGGCGAGCTTCCAGCCGCTCGAGATCGTCACCAAGATCGGGCGTGCAGGTTTTCTCGGTCGAGATGGCGACGACCGAAGAGGAAAAGACCACCGGCCTGATGTACCGGAAGGAACTGCCGGACGGGAAGGGGATGCTGTTCGATTTCTCGCCGGAACAGCAGGTGTCGATGTGGATGAAGAACACCTACATCTCGCTCGACATGATCTTCATCCGGGCCGACGGCCGGATCCTGCGAATTGCCGAAAACACCGAGCCGCTATCCACCAGGATCATCTCGTCGGGGGGGCTGGCGAAGGGGGTGCTGGAGGTGATCGCCGGCACCGCGAAAAAATACGGCATCGAGCCCGGAGACCGGGTCGGGCATCCGCTGTTCAACGGCCACTGAAGCGGCCGCGGCCGCCTTGCTGGCGGCGCTTTAAGCGTGTATCGACGTCGTTTCCCAAATAATCGGGGTATAGCGCAGCCTGGTAGCGCGGCAGTTTTGGGTACTGCAGGTCGTTGGTTCGAATCCAGCTGCCCCGACCAGAAAGTCTCAGTAATTCAAGTGGTTACTACGTAATCTTTTCCGTAGATCTTTCACGGTTCCCCGAAATCGACACCGAGTAGGCACATCGCAACTCCGGCAATCGGTTGCGGAGGTGTTGTACCGGAGAATGTTCCGATGCTGACGCTTTTCCGAAAATGCGGATTTGCTGTGAAGAAGAGCGGCGGCGCGGGGGTCGTGCATGTGGCGCTGGATCTGAATGGAAGCAACACACCTGGCTCCTGAGAAGCGCTTTTACGTCGCCTCCCGCCGTCTGTGCAGATTGATGAGCCAATTGGTCGCTACCCGCCACCGTGAGCAGGCTTGCCGGCTGGTTCAACCGTCAGAGCAGCTTCGCCGCTCCGGATCCGACGGCGAGCGTGATGAAGACCGCCAAGACGCACATCACCGTCGCACGCTGGTCGGAGCCGGAACTCGACATCAGCGGCGCGACGGCGGCGCCGACGTTACGGGTGCAGAGCCCCAGTACCAGAGCGCTCCGTTTCTCGTGCGAGAGGCCGAACCCAAGGCCATAGGCGGCGGCGGCGAGCAGGCAATAATACAGGATCTGGGCGCCGATCGCATAGCTTCCGACCGCACCCAGGAAGTCGCGCCAGTACAGCAGCAGGACGAATCCGAGCATCACGATGATGTCGACGCTTGTAACCTTCTTCACGATCGGATGGGATTTGTCGGCAAGCGCCCTAGCGGCAAGCCGGAC